>JAWKNA010000001.1:0-4564 GCA_041391925.1 Gelidibacter sp.
CCCGTCAGCGGCTATTCGATTGACTTTAACCACATCAAAGTAGATGCTTTGGACGTCATGAAATTGACCAGGGCAGGGATTGCCGTACCGGAAACGGCCATCTATTACAACGATGACGATACGCAGCTTGATGAAGATTTTGAAGGGAACTGGGTGAGAACCGCTACTCCTCCAAGCGTCACGCAGACAGCGATAAAAATCAACCTGAAAGACGATATCAAACAATGGGCTGAATCCAACCACGTGAAGTTGGACCAACTGTTGGAAAAATTGCTGGACGGCTTTTATCGTGCCCAAAAAATGGTGTCGGAGAAATGATAAGCGCTGATTTCAACAACAAAGGCGGGATTGTTTCAAGAAATATTGGACAAGCCCGCCGGGTGCTCGAAGCACTGCTTGACAAATACGCTGACGAAGGCATCGAAAACCTCGAATCCCTCGACGTGCTGAAAGTGCGCCCCTTGACCCAGTTTGGCTCCCCCATTGAAATACTGTGGGAGTTTGGCGGGAAGGAGCGGTTTTTGGCGGCGGTGCGGGAGTTGGAGGGGGAGATTTATCGGGTGGCGTGAGGGGAAATAATTAACCATTCAAATCATTTTTATGAATTATTTAATACACCAAAAGATTGAACAGTTTGAAAAAGCATCAAATTTAACTGAGAAAATCTTAAAAACGGCGCAATGTATTGAATTCACAATATACTTGTATGCCACCATTTTATATTCCGAGACTAAAGCAAAAAATGTAGTCAGTAACAATATCGTAAATTTAATACTAACAAGCTTTTATAAAAAAAATGCCTTAACTTCATCATGGATAAATCTACTGAAGCATAGTATAGACTTATTAAATATCGATGCTAAATATTTCGACAGCGAGACGGGATATTCAATTCAAGTAATTGCAAAAAAATTTCTACCCAATACGTCTCAAAAAGAAATATTAGCTAATCCTGATTTAAGAACCGTATTAGATTCGTTTTCAATCATTAGAAATAAGGCATTTGCTCATGGTATTTCAATATCACAAGAAACTGCGGAATTTTTTGAAAAAAATAATTTTAGTAGATTTTGCTATAAATTGTGTGAATACCTTGAAAAAATAACAAACGGAAGAATTTTAGTTTCAGAAAACACAAGTATTTTAGATGATGGATTAACTCAATTTACGTTTCATGATTATTCCGAAAGTATTGTAAGGACTGTCAAAATTCCAGTCAATGAAATAGAAGATTTTGAAAATTTATTATCAAAATCATTATATATTTATTTTGCCGGAGAGAAAAAAATGATTTCAACCGCACCTTTCATTATTCATAGAGATAATGCTTTCTGCTTTTATAGTGGAATTGACAATAAATCAATCCCAAACTTTGTCGATTTCTTGAATAGCATGAATCATTTTACTTCTAAGAAACATGAATCCTCATTTAAAGATTTAATTCAAGATGAAATTGATTCATTAAATTTAAAGCCAATTTCCATTAAGCTTAAGAGAGAAAATAATGTGTATCACAATATCCCTAATCGGCTTTGTTGCATGAATCCTGCTTAGATTGTGCGGGATGAAAAGCGGGCTGGTTTTGTATATTTGGTTTTTGCACAACTAAATCTACAAACACACCAGCCCATGTCAAAGGTAAAAAAGGATAACCATACAAGCGACAAGCCGAAAGAAAAATATCAGGTTCTCAATTGGTCAGCTTACAACAAAGCCTTAATCAACCGAGGAGATATCACGATCTATTTCGGTGACGAGGTGACAGACAAATGGTACAGTGATCTGCCCAACCAAAGAGGAGCCCAACCCGTGTACAGCGACCTTTGCATAGAGACACTTTTGACGTTTAAGGTTGTGTTCAAACTGGCATACAGACAGACACAAGGTTTTTCACAAAGTTTGCTCAAATTAATGGGCATAGAGGATTTGGAAATTCCATCGTACACGCAAATTTGCCGTCGTGCAAAAGCCTTGGATATAGCTGTTTATCAGATTCCCCGTAGCGGCCCGATTGTAATAGCTATTGATTCAACAGGTCTGAAAATTTACGGCGAAGGGGAATGGAAAGTCAGGAAACACGGGTATTCAAAGCGGAGAACATGGCGAAAACTTCACCTTGGTGTCGACCCTAAAACCGGTTTCATTCATTGCCACACCCTGACGTTGAATGACGTGGATGACGGGTCTCAGTTGGAAGAACTGGTTGACCAGGTGGAAGCAGAAGTGACAGATGTCTGTCTGGATGGTGCATACGATCACGTAGAATGCTGGGATGGTTTGATCGATAGAGATATAAATCCCATCATTCCACCCCGGAGCAATGCTATCGAATGGTATGAAGAGGTACCTGATGACATCCCTGATTATCCACGAAATGTTGCTGTAAATCGAATGAATGAAATCGGTATAAAGGAATGGAAAGTTGAAACAGGCTATCATCGACGAAGTTTATCAGAGACGGAAATGTTTCGCTATAAAACCATCCACGGCGATAGACTATATTCCCGAAAATTTAGCAGCCAAAAAACCGAAAACGATATCAAAATAAAAGTGCTCAATATAATGACAGCCCAAGGTATGCCTGTTGCTAAACCAAGAAGAGTGGCTTAAGTTGGCGGAAAATTAGCGAAGCTATGTCTGATCGATTCATGCAACAAAGCCTCCCTAATCCATCTTATGATAGATTTATCGGAAGAACTGAAAGTGTTAACAAGATTGTAGCCGCAATAAAGCATAAACGTACTTTTATCATTACTATAAGCGGCATTGGTGGTGTTGGTAAGTCAGCAATTGCCATCAAAACAGCAAATAATATAATCTTAGGGAGTGAATCACTTTTCAATTTTATAATTTGGGTTAGCGCAAAAAAAACTTATCTTAGACCAGAAGGTATAATTATAGAAGAGCAGCATTTTAGCACATTGAATCAGTTGTTAGATGTAATACTTAATGTAACTGGTTTTTATGAGTTCAAAAATTTGAATTTTAAGGCAAAAAGAGAATATTGTCTAAATGTTTTGGGCATTGATAGCTTTCTGCTAATAATTGACAATTTTGAGACAATTTCAAAGCCAAATGAATTTTTGGAATTTTTTGAAGAAATTGGAAACGTTTGTGATGAAACAAAAGTAGTGTTAACTACAAGGCATCAATTGGGTTATTCGGAAAAAATAATCGATATTAAGGAATTTTCAAAATCAGAATACATTGAGTTTTTCAATTATTTGGTTAATGAGAAATTTAAGATTAACACACCAATTTCCCCAAAAGTAATTGATAAATTTTTTCACTTTACTGGAGGAGTTCCTCTGGCAACAGAATTTCTGCTTGGCCAAGTAGGAATTAAAAATCCTATTGAAAGACTTGTTGCTAAAATAGAAAATAAAGAATTTGCAAGAAAAGAAGAAATTCTTGAATTCTCTTATAATGAATCATTCGAATTGTTGAATCCTACGGAAAGGAAGGTTTTGTTCTCAATTAGCTTGATAGATAACCCAAGGTTAAGTAATGTGGCTTTTACATGTGGCATTGATGAAATTGAAGTAGAAGAAGTGTTAGTGAAGTTGAAGAATTTATCTTTTATCAATATTGGCAACATTGATAGCGAACAAACCTACAGCTCACTACCTTTAACTAAAATTTTCTTAGAGGACAAATTAGAAAAAGACCACAAGACAAAAGAAGAACTTAGTTTAAAAATTAAAGAGTATTCTGACATTTTGAAAATTCAAGCTTTTAAAAGTCATGAAGAATTTGAAATTTCAAACGAGAAAGAAGATACCTCAATCATGTTTGCAAAAGCAGCTTATAAAAGGGCTCAAGAAGGTGATTTTAAAAATTCAGAGGAGTATTTCGCAAAAGCAAAAGGATACAACGATAATGAACCATATGTGTGGTATTATTTAGCAAAAGCGGAATTAGATTTTTCAAACAATCTTCAAGATGATTATTTTAACAAAGCTGTAAAATTAAGTAAATCGATAAAAGACAAAGAGATGTTTTTACTTGAATGGGGAAGGGCTCTGTATGGCGCAAAGAAACACATTGATGCTACAATAAAACTAAACGAAGCAATTAATTTAAACAAAAACAATAAAGGGACTTATCATGTTTTGGGAAAATCTTACTATGAAATCGGGAAAAATCTTTGGAAAAAAAATTCTTATTTTGAAATGAAAAAAAATTATCATAATAGTGCGGATGCATTTGTCAATAGTTTATATGCAAATCCTTCTTCGTATTTTGAGGAAAATAGCAACGCTGTTGGCTATCATTATTTGGCCAAAATTTATATCTTCATTAAAGACTTAACTAAGGCTAAGGAATTCATAGACAAAGGTCTTAAATTACAACCTCAAAATTTTAGATTAAGGGAATTGATGGATGAGATTAATGATAGAGAAGACAGACCCTTTTCAAAATTCATTAACAGAAAAAGGAAGTAAAATTTGATTATTAATCCTTCAATCAATTCAACCACCACATGCTCAACCTTTCAACCCAGTTGTGTCAAGTCTTCAACCTCCATTTTTGATTTTACCAGTAGTTTGAGCAAGTGTTGGGC
>JAWKNA010000002.1:0-2050 GCA_041391925.1 Gelidibacter sp.
TGTTCTAATTCTCGCAAAGAAATTTGTCCTGCACAAACTACCACATTATCACATTCATAAACTTGCGGTGTTTTATTTTTATCAATAAAATGTAACCCTTGGTCGTCAATTTTGGTATATTCTACTCCAGCAATCATTTTTACTTTCTTCATTTTTAAAGTGGCTCTATGAATCCAACCTGTTGTTTTGCCTAATTTTGCACCAACTTTCCCAGCAGTTCTTTGGAACATTACAACTTCTCTTGCTGGTGGTGCAATTACTTGTGGAATGATACCACCACGAGTTTCATTTGTTCTATCTACGCCCCATTCTTTCAACCATTCTTCACGGTTGAGTGTCAAACTTTCGCCTTGATGTGTAAGATATTCTGAAACATCAAATCCAATTCCGCCAGCTCCAATTACCGCAACTCTTTTACCCACTTTAGCTTTATTTTTCAAGACATCAATGTATGATAGGACTTTTGGATGATCAGCACCTTCTAAATTAATATGTCGTGGCGTAATGCCTGTTGCAATGGCTATTTCATCAAAGTCTTTTAAATCATCTGCATTAACACGTTTGCCTAATTGGACATCGACCTTGTATTTTTTCAAATGTACATCGTAATAACGAATGGTTTCGTAAAATTCCTCTTTACCAGGAATTGTTTTTGCCATATTAAACTGACCTCCAATTTCTTTTTCACTATCAAATAAAGTAACTTGATGTCCACGCTCAGCAGCCACTTTTGCAAAAGTCAAGCCAGCTGGTCCAGCTCCAACCACCGCAATTTTCTTCTTATTATTGGTTTTGGTATAATTCAATTCTGTTTCTGTACAAGCTCTTGGATTTACTAAGCATGAAGATAGTTTATTAGAAAATGTATGGTCTAAACAAGCTTGGTTACAAGCAATACATGTATTGATTTCTTCTTCTTTTCCGTCAATAGCTTTTTGTACCCAATTTTCATCAGCCAACATTGGTCGTGCCATACTGACCATATCTGCACAACCATCAGCCAACACTTTTTCTGCCACACTTGGCATATTGATTCTGTTGGAAGTACACAAAGGAATTTTTACTTCACTTTTGAGTTTTTGAGTTACCCATGAAAATGCAGCTCGTGGAACAGAGGTTGCTATTGTTGGTACTCTCGCTTCGTGCCAACCTATTCCAGTATTGATAATAGTTGCACCAGCTTTTTCAATGGCTTTTGCCAATTGTACAATTTCTTCCCAAGAACTTCCATCATCAATCAAATCCAACATCGAAAGTCTGTAAATAATAATAAAATTTGGACCAACCTTCTCTCTTACTTTTCTAACAATTTCTACTGGAAATCGCATTCTATTTTCATAACTTCCGCCAAATTCATCAGTTCTTTGATTCGTATGTTTTACTAAAAACTGATTGATTAGATAACCTTCACTACCCATAATTTCAACGCCATCATAACCAGCTTCTTTTGCTAATGCAGCTGAATCTGCGAAGTCATTTATCGTTCTCTTTACGCCCCAAGTTGTTAAAGCTCTTGGTTTAAAAGGATTAATTGGTGCTTGTATTCTTGAAGGTGCAACACTTAATGGATGATAAGCATATCGACCAGCATGTAAAATTTGCATAGCAATTTTTCCACCAGCAGCGTGTACAGCATCGGTTACTATTTTATGTTTTTTTACATGACTTCTATTGGTCATTCTTTCTGCAAATGGTTTCAACCAACCTTCCCAATTTGGAGCGATACCACCTGTAACAATTAATCCAACTCCACCTTTGGCTCTTTCTGCATAAAATGTTGCCAATCTTTGAAATCCATCTTTAGATTCTTCTAAATTGGTATGCATTGAACCCATTATAATTCTGTTTTTCAGCTTAGTAAAGCCTAAATCTAATTCGGATAATAAAATTGGATATTGATTTGCCATAAAATATGCTATTAATAGGTGCTAATATAGACAAAAATACAATGCACGCATTGAACTTTGGATAAAAAACTTATTTCTGTTTAACTTCTAATTTTACAGTTTCGATTTTGGTTTCAGATACATTGAGGATTTTAAAAATATAG
>JAWKNA010000003.1:0-761548 GCA_041391925.1 Gelidibacter sp.
AAACTCTTACCTTAATATACTATATATACTTCAAGTGTTCCTGTTAAACTTAATTTATAGGAACTCCTAATGTGCTCCCTAATTGGTGCAAATAGTCTATGATTTCAAAATGGTAATGAACTATTACAAATCTATTAAAAAGTTGTACAATGACTATTTAATTTGTTTAGTTTTTTAAATCCACACCAAAAATCATCATTTTGTTTTACTAGAAAATCATTCATTAGGATACATATTTTGAAATGTGTAATTAGTGCCATTATCTGTAATAGTTAATGTATTTCCATTAACAACACCTTCAACATCACAATTTGAAAACACAAAACCACTATTATTGCATTGTCCAGTAAAGCTTATGCTCACATTAGGCTTATCATAGGTAAATGTTCCATCTATATTTTCATTGTAAAACTCTCCAGAACCTACATCATAAAATGGATGACTAATTCTCATTGAATTACCTACAGAAAAATAAATATAGTACCCTCTATTATCTTCTTCATGACTCCATTCTGTTTGATTTATTGAATCTGGTGTTGGCACTTGATTGTCGTCATCACTTGAACAAGCTGTTAAAGTCAAAATAGCTATTAATACTAAAAATGTTTGTTTCATAATTTGTTATTTAAAGGTTAATTGATTTTGGTTAAAATGGCAAGTCATTATCTGGTTCATCCATAAAACTTGCCTCTCCTTGGTCTTGATATGCATTAGAAACTGGCTCTTGATAGTTTAAAAGCTCAATTCTCCATCCTTGGATTGCATTAAAGTATTTTGGAACTCCTTCTGGGTTAATCCACTCTCTGCCTCTTAAATTGATACTTATTTTCACATCATGACCTACTGCGTAATCATTGAGTAATTCACATTTGTCTTGGGTAAATTCCACCAATATAGGTTGAGGATATTGCTCTTGTGTGGCAATAACAACCTCTCTTTTTCTAAAGCCGTTATTTCCTATATTCTGGGTGTCGTTTAACACCTTAATTTTTCCTGATATTTCCATTGATTAATTTTTTATAATGTCCATAAACTGTAATGTATATTGGAAGTCCTTTTCATCTAAATTGATGGTCACTGGAAGTGAAAATGGGTAACGAATTCTAAACTCATATCCTGATGGCGAGGAGTTGTTTTGAAAAAGTATTCTAAATTTGGATTGCATCTTACCCTCATCAAACCTATGCATCCACAACCATGAGTTTAATTCATGCTTGTCATCCTTGATTTTATTGTAAAACTCGATTTGCACTTTGTAGAAAATCTCGTTGTAATAACACTCAATGACATCCATTAAAACCTCATAGGTGTCTAAAAATAGACCCTCTTGTTCAAAGTCTTTGTGTTGTCTAATAGATGAGTTGGGAAACTCTTTATTTAAAGTATCATATATTTTGAATACCTTCTCATAGGTCATTTTATGTTTTAAAAGCCATTGTTCAATATTATCTTTTTTGTAAATCCCATCAACTGATAGTGCTTTCAACTCCCAAAAAATATTGTTCATAATTAACCTACTAACTCTGCCAGCCAGATAAATGCATCTTTTAAGAAATCAATTATCCCCCAAACTAGTGCTATTACAATTGCAATAGAAATAAATATCCCCACAATAGAAATAACCATTGTTGCTGTCAATTTAACTTTGCTTTCATTTTCCTTTTGGAGAAAATAGATTGTTGTTAGAGCAATTACAATCAAAATCATTATACTATAAAAGCCACTCTCTTTTTCGAAATAACTAGCAATCCACCATAATACAGCCATAGTAATTGTCCCAATAATGATGTTGAAAAGTCCAATTGTCTTAAATAGCCTGATAACGTCATTATCTAACTCCTTAAATAAGTGTTGGATAAAGCTTAAAAATTTATTCTGCTTTTTGTGAGCTGAAATTTTTAAATTTGACTCTTCTTTATCTACCAACTGATACAAATCATTCATAGTTGATTCAATTTTGTTATTATTAATGTTTGCCATTTCAGTCTCAACAATCAATTTATCATAGACTTTCTTCCAATTTGTGGTTCCTAATTGTGCTCCACTCCACCCTAATGCAATAGCCCTCAAATCATTTTTTAAATTTAAAACAGAAATTTCTCCATTATCAATTAGTTCTTCAATATATTCTTCAAATGTGGGTCTCAAACCATCTCTAGTTTCGATGAAAGAAACTTGCTCTTTTATCTTATCTACTAATTCCTTAAAAGCAATGTCTTGATTTGCACTCATAATTATTGTGCCTTAATTGAATATGAATATTTCAAAACAAATATAACATAATTTACAGACCGATATGTCTTTGGTGTAAATGAGTAATTAAAGGACATTTCAGTCATTATGAAAGATAATGACAGTAAAGCCATCCTTTTAGAACTAGCAAATAGGATTAAGACCTTAAGACATGAAAGAAAGCTGTCCCAAGCAGAGTGCTATGAGGATACAGGTATTAATTTTGGTCGTATTGAAAGAGGTGTAAGGGATGTTAGCTTTACAACCATAGTCAAAATCTGTAGGTATTTTAATATATCAGTCAATGAATTATTGAAAGATATATTCTGAATCGAAATCTCAAATTTTGGCTATTAATACCAATCTTCCAAAATTTAACCGATTTAAAACTCTATAAATATTCATCTGAACACATAAGTTCACATACCTTCATATCATAAAAAAGTTCCACTTTTTCCAAATCTATATATAGTATTAAGGAAAAAAAGGAACTTTTTAACTATAACAATCCTTCATCGGAGAAACTGTAATAATTGTCCTTGGTCAAGATAATATGATCCAACAGGGTTATATCCAAATATTGACCTGCGCTTTTAAGCTTTTTGGTGAGGCTTTTATCTGCTTCACTGGGATTTAAATTTCCACTTGGGTGATTGTGGGAAACGATGATGCTACTTGCATTACATTTTAATGCAACACTGAACACTAATTTTGCATCGACAATAGTTCCAGATACTCCGCCTTTTGACACAGGATATATTCCCAAGACAGTGTTACTACGGTTTAATAATAATATTTTGAATTCTTCCTGTAACTCAATGGTATCTTTATTCCATGAATCAAGCAAAATTTCAAAACTATCTTTACTGGATTTGACTTTTTGTTTCTTTTCATTTCTATTTGAATAAGAAACATTAATTTCTGATATTTTCATGGTTGTGGTTTTTTTAAATAGTTATCACCTACCTTGAGGAAAATAAAATATACCACCACAACACAGTTAGAAATGGCTAAATCGGATTAACTATGATACATTTATAACTTTGAAGGTAGGTAACCAATAAGAATTAATTGGAAAGGGTCTTTTTCAATTTTTAAAACAAAGCCCAATCTATTGAAATAGACTAGGCTTTAATTTTTTACTCTGCATGCTCAAGAATACCGTTCTTTGAGAAAACATCAGAATTTGCAATAACATTCTGCTCATACTTAATAGCAGTTTGCTTTGGCTTTGCAGCATCTTCTGTAACATATACCCATCTGTGGGATAATGTTATTTCTTCACCTGTTTCCTTGACCACATAATCAAAAGGCTCACAGTCCTCTTTAATAATGCTTCCTGACAGTTCTGTCCCAATTAGGGCAGTACATGTCATTTCATCAAATGTTGACGGTAAAAAAGCCTTTTTGGCAGTTGCATAAAATTTACCAGTGACCTTGCTTAATACCATTTCAATGCCACCTTGAAGTTCCAAAACAAAGAATGATGTTCCATCCTCTTTTTGACGTTCTTTGTAACCAATGATTCTTACCATTGTTTTGAGTTTTTGAGTTGTAAAAAACCACCAAGAAAATCAATTCACTCCTGAAAAAATCACAGCTATCAACTTGGATTTTAATTGCAGGCAGAAAAAAATCTTTTCTATATAAAGTGGCAGGGGGAGTTTCCCTCTGTGAATAAGTGGGGGTGTTGAGTACAGGGTAGTCAGCTCTCTCACAACTCATCCAAAAAATTATTTTTCAAATTTTTTTTCAGTATGTTTGGTTAAACCTAAAACCTGTATGCTAGATTTAAACAATTATAACATCGATTTTAATTGCCCTAAATGTAAATATTTGGTTAGCATTCAGTTAGCGGATGTCAAATGTGAATGCAAAGTTTTTTGTCATAATTGTAAGGCATCAATACAGCTAAAAGATAAAAATGCTTCATCACTCAAAGGTATTAGAGATATAAACAATGCCCTGAATGATATAAATAATACTTTAAAAAATCTAGGAAAATAAATGTACTACAACCACAATTTAAGAGCAGATTTACAAGAATGGAAAAGTCGGCTTACCAGAGCAGATTACAACCAATTTGGCACCCAATTAAAATTCTTTTTTGAATTTTTGGAAAAAAATAAGCTTATTTCAAGTCTTCTAATGGAAGCTAACAACAAGTATAAGTTTGAAGTATTATATTTTGAAAATTTAGATAGAACTGAAAGATATTTTGATTCAGAATTTCAAAACAGTGTTGAACAAACAGCATATTGTTATCAACTTATGCAACATATCATTTCTAAATTAAAACAAGGATTTCATTTAATAAATCAGAATGTGTATTTGGGAACTGGTGATTATGATGACCAAAGCAGTGTAATAATAGATAACATAATTACACCCATGATTTATTATTTTCATGATGTATTAGACAAGTCCAACTCCACTACTTATCTATTGGAAAAGTATAAAAAAAGAGTTGAGTGGTTCACTAAAAGTTCTTTAGTGGAAAAGTATGAAACTGCAACTAAAAACTATGAAGATATTTTAGAAGAAGACTTGAGGCTATTTTTGTTTGACCAAGGAATAGATTATCCATTTTCTACACCTAAATCAGCTTCAGGTAGGGCAGATATTATTGGGGCAATAGATACAGAAGACCCGTTAATAGTTGAAATAAAGATACTTGATAAAGATAAAAAATATGGTTTAGAAAGGATTAAATCAGGGTTAAATCAAATATTAAAATATACCAATGATTATAACAAAAATGATGGCTATTTGGTAATTTATAACTTTGATAAAATTCATTATGATTTTAAACTCAAAGACAGCAACTCTTTTCCACCTATGCTCATTTTGAATAATAAATCTTATTATTTCATTATAATTGATATGTATAATAAATCTAGCGCAAGTAAGTTAGGGCAAATTGAGAAAATTGAAATAACTGAAACTATATTACTCAATAATATTTAGTCATATATTAATACATTTATAGTGCTAACTATCAAAACGATATGCCAATATTCCAAAACTCTGTAGTTTCTAAATATCTAAAGACTCAAAATCCTGAAATCAATACTTCTAATTGGAGAAAGTATCAAGCCTATTTCCATAATTCAGTGATACAGGAGAACATAAGAAACAGTAAAGAGGAGCAATATCAAGAAGGGTTTTTAAGAGATTTATTTGTAAAAATTTTAGGCTATACATTAAATCCTGAAAACAATTTCAACCTTACTACTGAACTTAAAAATGTAAAAGACAGCAAAAAAGCTGATGGTGGTATTATCATCAATGATAAAGTGGTTGGAGTTGTAGAACTTAAAGGAACAAATACTACAGATTTAGGCAAGATTGAAGAACAAGCATTTGGTTACAAGAATAACCAACCAGAATGTATTTATGTAATCACATCCAATTTTGAAAAGCTCCGTTTTTATATAGACAACGCCATTGAACATATTGAATTCAACCTCTTCGCATTAAATGAGCAAGATTTTGAACTACTCTATTTGTGTCTAGGTTTTGAAAACATTAAGAATAACATTCCTAAAAAATTAAAGGAAGAATCATTAAGTCAAGAAGAGTTAATCACTAAACAGCTCTACAAAGATTATTCACTTTTTAAAAGGGAACTATTTCAAAATCTGTGTGAACTCAACCCACAGTTTGAACCTTTAGAGCTCTTTAAAAAATCACAGAAATTATTGGATAGATGTTTGTTTTTATTCTTTTCAGAGGATAGAAATTTATTGCCTCCTAATTCAGTTAGGTTGATTTTAAAACAATGGAAGCAATTGCAAGAACTAGATGCCTATTCTCCACTATATGAAAGGTTCAAAAAATACTTTGGTTACCTCAATACAGGTTTTAAAGGTAAGCAATATGATGTCTTTGCATATAATGGAGGTCTTTTCAAACCTGATGAAGTTCTGGATAACATTTTGATTGATGATGAATTGTTGTATCGTCATTCCTATAAACTGTCAGAGTATGATTTTGCAAGTGAGGTAGATGTAAACATCTTGGGGCATATTTTTGAAAACTCACTCAATGAATTGGATGAAATTACAGCTCAATTGGAAGGACAATTGATTGACAAATCCAATACCAAAAGAAAAAAAGATGGTGTATTCTACACACCTAAATACATTACAAAATATATTGTAGAAAACACAATTGGCAAACTGTGTAAAAAAAAGAAAAGTGAGCTTGACATTACTGATGAAGCTTATCAACCTGCCAAGCAGAGAAGCAGAAAAAGACTTGACAACCTTAACCAATATAGAAATTGGCTCTTGCAGCTTACCATTTGTGACCCTGCCTGTGGTTCTGGAGCATTTTTAAACCAAGCACTTGACTTTCTAATTAATGAGCACAGGTACATTGATGAACTTTCTGCTAAATACAATAAAGATGCATTAATATTAAGTGATGTTCAGAACAGTATTTTAGAAAACAATCTATTTGGGGTTGACCTAAATGAAGAATCTGTAGAGATAGCTAAACTTTCTTTATGGTTAAGAACTGCACAACCAAATAGAAAGTTGAATGATTTAAATAATAATATCAAATGCGGGAACTCATTAATCGATGATGTCTCTGTAGCAGGCAATAAGGCATTTAATTGGCAAAACGAATTTCCTCAAATATTTGAAAAAGGTGGTTTTGATGTGATTATTGGCAATCCTCCATATGTTGCTAGAAACTTAAACCAATCAATTAAAAATTATATTAATTCAAAATTTGAAACTGCTCAATACCAACTTGAACTATATGTAGCTTTTATGGAACTTGGTATTAGAAACATCAAAAAAGGTGGCATTGTCAGTTACATAGTTCCAAACTCATGGTTGAAGAATTTGATGATGTCTGATTGCAGAAAATTCATATTGGAAAATTTAAATCTTAAAATACTGTTGCCCAATTTAGAAAATGTGTTTGCAGATGCATCAGTAGATACAATGATTTTTATAGGAGAAAAGAGTATTGAAAATATTAAAGGTAAAGTTTCAATTAATGAATTTATCCATCAAGAGATTAGAATCAAACATACAATAGAACAATCAAGATTTTTAAAAAATGAAGCTTTTGTGTTTGATGTTGAGATAAATGATGAAATTCTCCCAATAATTGACAAAATGAAATCCAATGTTGTTTTAGTAGGTGAGCTTTTTGATGTAACAAGGGGTGTAAACCCATATGACAGAAATACTGGCCAGGCACCTGAAATAATTTCCAATAGGGCATATCATTCAAGTTTTAAAAAAGATGAATCATTTGTACCTGAATTAAAGGGACTACATGCTTCAAGATATTCATACTCTTGGGATAAAAAGCACTTTATTAGTTATGGAAATTGGCTTGCTGCTCCAAGACAAAAAAAATACTTTGAAGGTGAAAGAATAATTTTCAGAGAAATTTTAGGCAAAACATTAGTAAGTACATTAATTGAAGAGGATTTTATTATTGACAGAAGCTTATACATAGCAAAACTGGAAGAAGGGATGAGGTATAAATATAATTCATCTTATGTGTTATCGATTTTAAATTCAAAATTAATGGCATTTTTCTTTAGATATTCAAACAATGAATTTGATAATTTATTTCCCAAAATCAGGGTTGCTGAATTTAGAAAATTACCAATAAAAAAAGTTTCACTTGAATCTCAAGGTATGTTGATAGAAAAGGCTAATAATATGATTTTAGTGAATAAAGATTTACAAGAGATTACTCAAAAATTCCAACGGAATCTTCAAAGAGAGTTTGAGCAGTTGGATAATTTAAGTAAGAAATTGGAAAGTTGGTTTGAGCTATCTTATGCAGAGTTTCTTAAAGAACTAAAAAAGAAAAAAATAGAACTTTCCTTATCTCAAAAAGCAGAGTGGGAAGATTACTTTTTGACGGAAAAAGTAAAAGCACAAACTATAAAGTCCCAAATAAACCAGACAGATTATGAAATAGACCAAATGGTTTATGCTCTTTATGGATTGACAGAAAAAGAAATTGCTATTGTAGAGCAATGTTAAAATATGGCAACAGATTTATATATCATCAGTAATATTGAGACTTCTAAAGATGAGGTTCTCTCCAACAAAGACAACTATCTAATGCGGCTAAAGGCATTGGATTTGTCACATACTTACTATCCAAGTTTAGTTGATGATAGAGAGGTGTGGTTCAAATCAGAAGGAGATTGGGAGTATGAGCTTCCCACTATTTATGATGATATTACTGATACTTTAATTCCAGATGGTGAAGCAAAAGAAATTATCAGTTTTGAGAGTCCATTTGTGTTTAGTATTAGAGTATATCCAGACTGTCTTGAACTCACAACTATTTATAAGTACAGATATCTATATGAAGGAGGAGATTATGATGCATTAAATGATTTTAGAAAAAATGTTTATGATATAATTTCAATTTTTGGAGGAACTGAAATCATTTATCTAGCAGATAATGGCTGTGATAAGTTAAGCAGATATTTAGAATTAGAAGTCTGGGAAGGAGCTTCCTACCAAAGCATAAAAAAAGATATGTTAGATAAAGGATTGAAATTTGTGTCGGATTATAAAACTTTAAAATTGGATAATCTAACCTACTCCAATATTAACGAGATTGTGTATGATGATTTCAAAGACAAAAGTTAATGATAAAATATTTAGAAGATATAAAAAATTCCATCTTCTATTCAACTTAAATTAAGCCAATAATGAGTTATATGCATTATGGATAAGGGCGTTATACGTGAATGAATAGAATTGTACTTGGCTATATTCTCCTGGTTAAATTCAATTTCAGGAATTAATAAGTCTCTATTATGCCATATAATTGTAGGATTTGAACTGACCTTTATTTCCTCATTTATCCAAGAATTAACTTTGTTAAGCCAAAAAGTGAATCCTTCAGTTTTTACATATGCTAACATTATAGAAGCTGCTTTTTGTCTGCCATGCATTCCTGTTTTAAATCTCTCAATCCCACCTTGCTTTTTAGAATCTCTATAGCAAACATATTCAGTTTCTTGTCTACTGCTTGAAGATATAGGAGTAGGAAGAATTTTAGCCTCAATATAGCATAGAGGTATATGTCTTGGTTTTGTAAATTTTTTCAAAACTCCAATATCACTCCCGCCATTTTTTTCAGGGTCTTTAGTTTGAAATTCGAAATCAAAAACAGATTTTAAATCAGATAAAAACCTTCTAATTACAGTAGTTATGTCATCTTCTTGTGTGAGTTCACTCCTTTTCAATCCATAGTCATTATCTTGATATTCTAAATAAGCTAATTCTATTTCATTAATTGATAAGCATAAATTATCATCTAACAACTTCAATAAAGTTTGATATAGCGGTTCAATTGAAGGAATGTTTTCTTCCGAAGAGACTATATTAGGAGGAGTCATTTTTTAATTGTTACTCAAAACATCATTAAACACATCATCAATATCCCTTAAAGCAATTGATTTCAGCCAATACCTTAAGTTTTTTGGTTTTATGAAAATAATTGAGTTATTGCCATATATTTTAATAATCCTGTTAATTCTTTTACTATGAGAAACTTGGTTGATTAAAATATGTTCCAAATTTTCTTCACTTTTAATTGGAGTTATTAACTTTTCGTGTTTGTCATCAAATGAGAATTTCAGAGCATAATAGTAATCTCCCTCAATTATTTTATTTAGTTTTTGACTAAATTCATTTCTTTGATAAACTAGGTTGTATTGATTAGTAAACACTTCAGAGTAGTCAAGTAAATTTTCTAAATCTGCATTATCCTTGTTAATTTTTGCCTTTTCTCCTTCATACCAAGAGGGATATATATAATCTAAAACATCATCTCTGATAATCTTTTCATCCTTTGACAAGATTATTTTATCTGAATCTAGAGGTATAATCCAATTATCTATATCTTGTTTCTGAAAAGGAGTTGTACTACCAAGATAAAACATAGCAGAAGAAGATATCGTTTGTAAAATATGTGTTCTACTATTTTGATTTATAATATCATAAATTCTTTTTAGTTCTTTTGTCTTTTCTTTTGGTGCACTAATTCCAACTATGGTTTCATTAAAAGCTGTATCTATTTCTTGAAAAACCATTGCTATCTTATTTTTCTCAATAGCTGTCTTTATATTAATTAAAGGGCTATCATATAAAACAGGTTTTCTTGGTCTATGGAATTTTTGTGAAGCTAAAAAATTGGTGTATTTAGTTTTTTTAGTGTTAAAATTTTTCCCTAGCAATATCCTCTTCTCTGTTATAAAATCAGCGGGGTCTTTTTGCGAGGCAATTTGGAACCCTACAGCAAACCTGTCATTTTCAAGTTGAAGAATATTTGAAATATAGTTTTGTAAAGTCGTATAACCAATACTTGTATCAAACAATTTTTTTATGAGTTGATTTAGCCTATTACCGCCTAATAAATTGCACCTCCATATGTTTTCAGATAATATAGCTTCATTTTTAGTAACCTCATGAAAATCATAATAGTCAAATTCAAAAAACAATCCATCTTTAGTACTTTTCAAAAGTCTAGAAACTATATGTAAAATATCATAATCTTCAACTTTGTCTTTAGAATAAAAAACAGCACAAGTTTCAACAGATGTTGGTTTTTTATTCTTAGAAACACTAATTCCTTTTGAGGATTTAAAAAGATAATTTTTTAAAAGTGTAAAATCAATTATTTGGTAGACATGCAAGTTATTAAATAAAGACTCCTTAAACTCTTTTGAGTTTTTATTATATAGCAGTGACGTTGACTTTTGAATAAAGCATAAATTTCCCTTTTCTTTCAGCAAAAGATTACTTGCCTCTAGAAACATCAAAGCCAGTTGATTATCAGGAATTTTAACAGAGAACTCAAATTTTGGACTTAATTTCTCAGAATATGCTTTATATTCTTTTGAACTTAATGAAGTAAATGGAGGGTTTCCTATAATCCAATCAAAATAATTATAATAGTTAGTATACTGTTCTTTAACAAGAAAGTCAAAAAAATCTTCATTTGAAATATTTTGATTTAAATCTTCAAACACTTGTACTTTGTCATCAGTCCAATTCCAAAGTTCATTATTAGGAACAACCTGACATAAAGCTAATTGAAGGCTAAATTTAGTAAGTTTTACTGCGGTTTTATTTTTATCTACACCAAAGATATTTTGAATAAGTATTTGCTTTACATCATTTAGCTTTATCTTCTTTTTATCTAAAATTACCCCTTTGCCTTTTTTAGCAATTCTATATCTCTGAACAAGCCTCTTAAATGCTGATGAAATAAAGATACCACTGCCACAACTAACATCAATAAGCTTTATATTGTAATCTGTAGTTGTAAAATTAATTGGTAAGCATTCATCAATTAAAAAATTTACTAGAAAACTTGGTGTGTAAACTGTGCCCGAATTCTTTTTTTCGTCTTCATTAATAAACTCTTCATAAAAATTACTAATTAATTCTATCGGAATATGTTTGAAAGAATAAATTTCCCATATTGATAACTGTTGATTTTCAATTTTCCCATCTAACAACGCTGCTATTTGATAAAATTTATCATCTTCTAAATTATTAAGTATATTCTTTTCATTTTCAGATAAGAAGAATACATTCCCATTAAAGTGATTTTCTAGACATTCAAATAAATTGTGGAGATTTTTATTTTCAATATTTTCTTTAAGTGTCAAATATTGTAAACCTTCATTTTTATAGAATTCTTCTGCAAAATTTATTTTTTCTTCTTTTGCATTTTCTTCAAGGTATTTAGCCAAAATACATTTGAACAATAAATCATCACAAAAATCATTTGATATATTATTGGAAACGAGGTTATTTAATTCCGTTCTAATTTTAATTAGTTCTTTCAATAGAACTTCATATGCCGACCTATTGTTATGAAAATGAGCAGAAGCTTCTTTACTCTCCCAAAATAAACCAGAATTTAATGATTGAGCAGAAAAGAAACTTTTAAGAGTATGAATATCTTTCTGTTTAACTTCCTTTAAAATTGCACCTTGATTAGATATTTTGCTTTTAGAAATCTTTTTAACAGGTATTCTCTCATCATATAAAGAGATTTTTTTATCATCAATGACACAAATTGCTGGAACTTGACAACTACTATAAACCTTTTTATGAATTTCCGCTATTTGTTCTTTACTTCTAATGTTATCAGTATTATCATAAAAATACACTTGAGGGATACAATATCTATTATCATCATAATATCTAAAATAAACTGCATCTGCTTCTAAAGATTCTGCAAACTCTAAATAAAAGGAAATTTTGGGATGAATATGGTTTGGAATATTATTTAAAAAAATAATATCATATTGAAAAAATTCAGAATCATCTTTAGCAATAGAAAAATCTAGTTTTTCTATTGCTAAAGTAAATAAATCTAATTCTTCAAACAGTTCCATACTTTACAAAAATAATTTTTTCCATTATACAATAATTAATATTAAAAGAAAAAAAAACCACCCCAAAGAATAAATTGAGGTGGTTACTATCAACTCAAAAACCAATGGTAATTTGAACTACCATTGAGAGCCATAGCCAAGCCATTTGAAAATTCAAAGGCATTGACATTTCTATCCAAAAAAGTATCTATATAAGAACTCTTATTGGCTTGTGTAAACAGATTGTAAACACTCCACAAGTTGATATTCCCATCATCATTTCTACAAAAGCTTTCATCCTGATAATAGTCTTTTGCCACTGTGGAAATCTGACCATCATTGAGCAATAGCTCTGGCACTTCTAACCTTTCTCTTTTGGGCAAATAATTGAACAATCTTGCTTTGCCAATTAGCTGTGCAAACTGATGTTCAGTAAGGTTTTGTTGAGCCAATTGCTTCATAGTAGCCAAATGATTTTCTGCTTCATAATTTTGCAGAACCTCCATAAGTTTAGACTTCAACCCAATATAATTATCGGCTTTTAAATCCTCTACATATCCATCACTGGAAACACACATATTACAGCATACCATATTCTGAAATCCAATAAAGAACTTGAACCTTTCAAAAGTTTTCTTACTGTATAAGTTCTCCTGATTATAGGCTCTAACTCCTCCAATGGTCAAAGCAATTTCATTGCCGTTTATGGTTTCCGTAATACTTGGAACACGTATTATGAATGCCATTCTTTCATAGTAGATGGTTTTCTCATGTTCCAAAAGCTCTTTTACAGGTTTATGTATTGCTGTTGGTGTTCTTCCCTTTATCTGATGGCTTACCCTAATTTCTGGCAAATCAAATTGATGATTTGGAAACACCTTATTTGCACAATCCTGTGCAATCTCAATAAATTCCTGATGTGCAATTGTCCTTTCATTGTCCTTGCTGAAAACTGGTATGATACAATCATGTTTTAAATGGTTTAAATCTATCTCTGTTGTATTTGCCTCAATAAAAGGTTTGGGCACAAACAAAGATTTAGGTGCATTGTTCATACTGCTCTCAATTTCCAAGGTTTGTAAATTACCTTCAGGATAAATTGAGTTGTTATTTTCCATTACTTTTGGCTTATTGTGGTTGACTTTTACTAACTCCATTGGAATGAATATTTTTAGGGTTCAACAATGTTTGGTTTGATACAATGGTATCTTTCTGAATCTTGAAATCATACTCTAGTTCTTCACGCCAATTGCTGTAATGGGCATAAAGCTGTCTCAAGGCTTCCAAGCCCTTGCACTCTTTAATCTTCTCTCTTGCTTCCTGAAGGTCTGCCCCACTATTGCACCAATCCAAGATTTTTCTTCCCGTGGCTGTGTTGATGGTAAACTCTGGCTTTCCTGTGAAAAGGTTTGTCCTGTCTTTTGATGCAGAAGCAAAATGTTTGATGTCTATGTCAAAGACTATGGTAAATTCGTAGTCCATGCCATCCCTTTGAATTGCTTTCAATCCAACTTTTTCAGGAACAAATTTGCCATCTTTCTGCTGTAGCACATAATCCTGTTTGGTTCTCATAGTGGCAATGATGTGGGCTGGAGCTTGTAGTATCTTGTCCACAAAAGCTTTTTGCCTTGGAGTAACCTTGTTCCAGTTAGTAAAACTGTTACCTGGCAATTTGGAATGAAAATCCAATAGTTCATCCCAAACTTGACTGATGGAGTCCAAAATAATCACTTCCATTTCAGCCCTCAAGCATACATCTATGGCTTGAATGTACTTTTCAGGTGTGAAAGGTGGTTCCAATGTCAATACATTGTACTGACCTAAATGAGCATAAAGGTCAGCTGACCCATTCTCACTATCCACAATGGCTACTTTGGTCAAATCCTTGTTGGTCAAACCTTGGGCCAATAATAAGCTCGAATAAGTTTTCCCACTTCCAGCACTTCCTTGAAGAGCCATTTTAATCTTTGCTCTTTTCCTCTCTGATGTTCTTAATTGCATATTTTAAAGTTTTGAAGGTTAATATTAAATTGAATTAATTTTTAAGATGAATCTGAATGGATTCAGTATATAATGAAAAAGACCCTCAAATGATGAGAGTCTTTTAAAACTGGTTTAGAAAAAGTCCTACTTTTTCCTTTTATATATATAATGTTTTGGAAAAATAGGGACTTTTATAGTACTACCTCTGGAAGTGGTTCATATAAAAAATTAGGGGTGTACTTTAAGTCTAATTCTCCAATTTTATAATATAATACTTTTTTTCGATTTTTACTTGTTTGCCCAGGCTCATGATTAAAGTAAAACTTAATAGATTCCTTATAAAAAGTATCAAGTAATGTTTTATTTTTTATTGCTGTATTTATTGTGTTTTTAAATTGAAAAACATCAGAACTAATTAAAAAATCATTATCTAATAGATACTTTAAATCTTCTATAAAATTAAGCTTGTTAAAAATTTCTTCAAACTCAGAATTAGGAGTGCGATACAACCCAACAATACCTTTAACTTTAATTCTTGAGTTGTAAATAACATCTATTAATTCATGCCACTTTTTAAAAATTTTTACACAAGTTGAATCTTTGGTTTCAAGGGTATCTTTAATTTCTTGAAGGTTGTTGCTATAATATACACATGACCTTAAATAAAGCTTCTGTAAATCACTTTTCACATCCTTTAAATTAGACTCTTCAGACTGTCCTAAAACAAAAGCCAACATCATTAATATGATTTTATTTCTCTCTGTAATTGATAAATTTTTATTATCAATGGTAAAAATATAATTAGTTGTAATTTCATCAACAATTTTTAACTTCTTATACCCAGAAAAAGAATCAAAAAATTTATACTCTTCAAAAAGACTGTTAAGAGCATCTATATCTGCATATGCATAGACCAAGTCTTTCACTTCATTAAACAAATTTTCTCTGTTAAAGTTGATTCTTAATGTTGCCTTTATAGATGTTAACCAACAGTTCAAAAACTGGTTACTAATACTAGCCCAAAGAATATAAGCTGGTAAATTTCCACCAAAAAACTCTCGGGTTATATACTTTTCTCCTTGATTAAGAATGAATATCTCTTTAGTAGGATATTCTAATCTGTTTAGCCCATACCTATTAACTTGCTTTAAATTGTTTTTGGCATTTCTGATGTCATAATCTAATTTTTCATAAGCATTAGATAAAAGCGTTTTATGACTATTAATTGGTAAATAATCAACTTTTCTATCATTTCCACTTTTATAGTCTTCAAAACAATTATACATTATTTCATTTAGGTTGTTTGCATAAGGTAAAGACTTTTGATTTATACCACTAGGATTAGGTAAAAATATATGTATTTCACCTTTTTTCCTTTGTCTTGCTAATGCCTGAACAATGACATTAGTTCCATTTGTAAATACACCTTTATTATTAACATACTCTACAGACAAATCTTTAGGAAATAAAATTATGAAAGTATGATTTTCCTTTTCAATATTTATACCAGTACTAAAGTTGGTTCCTATATTAATAATATTCTTTCCGTTACTATATTTCTTATTTGCTCTAGGGTTAAATGCATCAGAATAACATCTATTAATCCTATTAGTATGATTTTTTAAAATATCGTTAACCTTTTTAACTTTTGAATTAGGTGTTTTGTTAGGATTAAAGAGTTTTTCAGCTAGGTCTTTTGAATACACTAGAATATCAAAAGGCTTATTAGATTTTGTAAGTTCGGACACCAAATCAATCAAGTTAGAATCCTGATATAATTTATGGTCAACATAAAAATTAAGATGTAAGTTACTTTGTTTTATACGTTTTGGATTTCTATTTGACTCTAGTATGAATATGTCTTTATTAGTAAATTCAGACAAGTATTTGACAACCTCTTTTGAAGCTTCATTAAATGTTGCACTAACTACATATGTTTTATGTACTAGTCCGTGATAATTCCATAGGTTATAAACAAATTGCTCTTTAAAATTATGAATACTATCATGAATTTCATCAAACAACCAAACTAATTTCTTGTTTGTATTTTGGCAATACTCTCTTACAAAATTGAAATAATCACTCCTTACTTTTGAAGTAAATAAATTGTCTTCACCTGGATTACCCAAAAGAGCATTTATTGTCATTATATGGATTTTATGATGCCTTAATTTTGAAGAAAAAGGTAGCATTGACTCATCATCTGTATAACCCCAATTTTCCTTTTTACTCTTCTCTCCCCTAAGATTCTCTTCATAACTTAACAGGTCAAATATTTTATCTTTATCATAATGTTTCTGACAGTCATTAACA
This sequence comes from Gelidibacter sp., assembly GCA_041391925.1. Classification (GTDB taxonomy): domain Bacteria; phylum Bacteroidota; class Bacteroidia; order Flavobacteriales; family Flavobacteriaceae; genus JBPOFM01. The sequence continues at coordinate 16,922 of JAWKNA010000003.1, forward strand.
TATTGCTCAATTAAACTCTTATAAGGAACGGCTATTATTACTAGATAATCAGGATTAGAGGCATATTTTGCAATAACCTCTATAATAGCTTTTGTTTTTCCTTGACCTACACCTGCATTAATGATAGTCGTATTTTTATTTTCAAGGTCTTTGGTTAAAATTGGTAATAACTTATCACTTATATAACCATCTTCATTTGGTTCAATAGTTTCATTTATTATTAAATTATACTGGTTTGAATCAAAATCTTCTTGACTAATCTTTTTATACTCAATAGGAATTCCTTTAAAGTGAATGTTAGGCGTGCTCATGTAGATAATTTAACTGTGCCATAAATGTATTACAACACAGTTAATAATTTATCCTTTATTGCTGAGTTTCTTGCTTAATCTACTCATTTGCTCACTAATCTTATTTTGCACAATATCTCCGTAATGCTCTTGTGTTGTCTGCATCTTACTATGACCTAGTAACTTTGAAACAATCTCCATAGGCACATCATTATATAACAAAACAGTAGTTGCAAATGTCTTTCTGGCAATATGGTGTGTTAAATTAAACTGAACACCTATTATATCTGCAATTTCCTTTAAGTAGGCATTAAAGTTTGCATTTGAAATACTTTTGAACAAATATTCAGATGATGTATTTTCATAATTTCCCATTATTTGTCTTGCTTGGGGAAGTAATGGTACTTTATAAGTTCTTGAGGTTTTTGCCCTCTTGATTATTAGCCATAACTCTCCATCAAACTCTTCCACAATTTGACTTTTCTTAAGATTAACCATTTCTTTAAAAGCTAATCCTGTGTAACAACAAAACACAAACAAATCCCTTATGGTGTTCACTCTATCTATTCCAAAATCCTTTTCTTCCAAAGTGGATAATTGTTCCTTTGAAAGGTAAAAAATCTCTTTCTTTACCGTTTTAGCTTTATAGAGCATAAATGGGTCTTTCTTTAGATAGTCTTCAGATACAGAATACCTAATTGACCTTCTAAATCTCTGTATGACCTTATTTAAACTACTTTGTTGGAAGTTCTTTTCTGTTTTGAGATAGTATTCATATTGAGTAAGAAAACTGCTTTTAATGGATTCTAATTGAATATCATTAGATTTGAATTTCCATTTTATAAAATCCTGAAGGTGGCTACCATAAACCACATATTTGTCATAAGTTTCCTTGTTCAGTTCTTTATCAATTAATTTCTTCAGATATTTACAGAAAAGCCAATAGGATTGCATCACTCCTATCTCTTTTGAATCAACTTCACCTTTAAATTTTTTTACAATATCTGAAACACCAAAACTGTCTTTATTGACTTGAAGAAAAAGATATGCTTGGTTTATTTCTTGGTTGATTATACCAAGTTGGGTATTGATAAAATCATAGTTTTCCTCTTTTTCTGTTACCAGTTGCTTTTTACTCTTCCAAGCTTGTGGTGAAATTAGAAAACCTGTAGAGAATTCTTTTCTTTCTTTTTTATAGGTTACTCTACATTTTATTGGACATTTTCCATTACTATTTAATTTTGATTTATACAGCAAGAATAAGGTGTTTGGCTTCATTTTAGAATAATTAAAATGGGACACCTGAAGTAAAAAGGACTCCTTAAAAGACTCCTTTTTTTGGGATATTTATCGGGTAAGAAATGCTCTTAAAACAAAAAAGCATCCCAATTTCTACTACGTAAAAAAAGGAAAGCCTTTCATTGGCAATACCAAACTACAATTTGGCATCACTACTTCCCAGATGTTACTCCGGAAACAACACAACTATTTTTAATTGCCAAAAAAAAGCCCCAACTTCTTGGAGCTTCAGCAATTTTGCGGTCTGGACGGGATATTTTATTACTATTATATAGTATTGTTTTTAAGAGTGTTACTAAAATTATTTTTTCTTCTCTGCCTAATTGTTAGTCTTTTTCATTTTTACTACCATAATAGAGTAGAAATAAAATAAGTGTGTTTAGGTTAGTATAAGTATTGTTTTATTAGAATAAGGTTTTATTTCAATTTTAAAAGAAGTTAATTTTAATTGCTTTTCCAACTCCTTATAGGTGCATGAAATTGTAATACGGATTTCTTCTAAAATATCCAGATTAAATAGTAACTCAATTTTTGCTACTTTATATCCATATAATGTTGTTACTTCATTTCCTGTGTACAAATAGCTGTCTTTTCCTTTTACTCTATCTGGAAGTATATCTAATTCAAACTCCCAATTCTCATATTGCATTCCTAATTGGAATGGTATAAAATCTATTTTCATAAAGTTTGGGTATAAAAAAACCACCTAACTGTGAGGTGGCTTGGTTATAAGATTGTTCTTCAACTACTGTATAGTATATGTACCTTCAGAAATATCCAATGTAAATACCTGTTCATCTTCAATTTCCAAACTACTGTTATCAAATATCACACTTCCAGTGTCCAAGTTTGTGATATATACAGAGTTTATGATACTCTCTTCATATCCCGTAACATCATACTTAAATCCTATTTTATCATAAGCAACCACATTAAAACTGTTCACTATATCAGTGTTGGTTTGGGAATTTACTATTTGGCTCACTAGAGTTCCAGATTCCTCATCCCAATAGTATGTAATGGCAATAGGATATTGTTGTGATGAAGAACTGTAACCTGAAATTTGTATCTCATACTCATAAGGTTCAGAATATCCTTCTTTAAAATAATCTCCTTCATAAGCATCTAATTCAGAACCATCTACTGGTTCAAAGTAAACTTTAAAATCATTCTCAAAGACTACTTGTTGAACAAATGTTAGCTCTACTCCTTCAGGAAATGTCATTGTCATAATATCCCCATCTACATTAAAAGTTCCAGATTCATTATAAAAATCATTGTCTGCCCCTCCAGTCCAATAGGAATATGTTACTTCTCCATTGGATGTAAATGTGAAAGAATTATTAGTAGCCAATCCTATTATTGCTGGGTTGCCAAAATACCATTTGCCAAGCAATCTTTGACCTGTTTCATTTAGATTGGATGAACTATCATCACTGGAACAACCAAAGCTTAGACCTAATAGGATAAATAATAAAAAGTAAATGCGTTTTTTCATGTTTAATAATTTAAAGGTTATTGTTTAATAATTTTCATATTGTTCTGAATAGTAACATTCAGTAAAAATCTCTTTGAACTTTAGCAATTGAGAAATATCATTGGTAGGAAGTTCAGTGGAAATATACAGATACGGTTCTGCTTGAACTGTTATTAATATGTTTGGTTCAAAATGAAGAATACCAAGCCCAAGGGATTCATAGGCTCTAGCCCATTCTATTACTGCATCAGCATTATCTCTGATTCTTTGGTAAGAGTTTAAGGCTTCAGTATAAACTGCTTCGTTCCGCATTATCTCCAAGGCATTTTCCAACTTGTAGTAAGTCTCTATAAATATGCATTCTGGGTTTCTGACAGGACATGCGCATGGAAAGATGTGCAAAGAACTTTCCTCTTGCCACTTTTTCCACTTGGCACACTTGGTTTTGAAGATGGATTGATTAAGCTTTGTTTTATTTAAACCTAACCATGTTTGTAAACTGTCCTTTTCACTCATTTAGTCCATCCCTCTTTATCTCCTATGTATATTAAGGCAAACAAGATTATTGCTCCTCCAATAAGAAAAACTTTAGTTCCAGCCTGATATAAGAAAACTAATAAGCCTAACCCTATGGCTACATACAAAAATGTGCTGAATGACTTATCCTTTGTGCTTTTATCTTCTTTGACCTCAAACTTCTTTTTAGTAAAACTTTTACTTCTACAAGTTTCACAAATAGTAAATGGATGCTGTGTGTAAAACTCAATACCACAGTTGTCACATTCCACCCAATCTTGAATTGGCTTTTTATCTCCAACTCTTGTAATTTCAACTTCCGTAAATGAATTGGATGCATCCTTTATCACAGCATCATTCCAAGCTAATTTAGATTCATTAGAAGTATAGCCTTGTTCAAATTCTACTATGTGTTGAAAATAAACTTCTTTAGCATTTTCAGTTGTTCTGCCAATTAAATTCCAAGCATATATGTATCCATTGAACAACCTTTTAACTTCTTTGGTATCCGTTTTATAAGTCTTGTCAACAATTAAATCCTGAAAAGTTGCTTCCCTGCCTAATCTTTTATCTAAAGTTTTAGATTCATTTAAAAATGCAGTTCTAATGTCTTCAATTTTTTCAGGTGTTATCCTTTCTGACTCAAATCTTGGTATGTCATCAAAATCTAAAAACATAACTTGTCATATATGGCATTAAACTAAACAAATATAAAACTTTCCTTGACTTGCCAAATATGTCAAGTATGGAAAAGTCAGATTTACTGAAAATCACAGGAAGGAGAATACAAAAGTTAAGAGAAGAAAAAGGACTTACCCAAGTGGATTTAGTTGGTAAGATTGAAGGCAGTATTGATACTACAAATATTTCAAGAATTGAAGCAGGTAGAACTAATCCCACCCTTTTTACCCTTTCAAGGATTGCCCAAGCTCTTGAGGTGTCATTATCTGAATTATTGAATATAGAAATTCCTGAAAATTAATATTTGGCTATGTGGTAGTTTCAAGCCAAAATCCTGTAATTCCTTAGACACCTGAAAAATACCCCCATATAATCTACCCCAAGATATCTATATAAATAAGATTTAGCTATATTATAATATCTAGCATCAAACTTAAATCTATAAGAATACATTGATTCATGTTATTTAGGCACTTTCCCACATGCGCACAAACTAAAATATTTCTTCATCCTTAAAGCTTAAATATCCATCTCTTGTAACTATTAAGTGGTCTAATAACACCAAATCAACTGCTTGACAGGCTTTGTTCAATTTTTCTGTAAGACTCTTATCAGCTTCACTTGGTTTTAAGTTACCACTGGGATGGTTATGCATAATAATTATACTAGATGCTACTGCTTTTAAAGCCACACTTAATATCAACCTAATATCCACAATACACCCTGTAATTCCACCCTTTGACAATTCATATATACCTGTTACAGTATTAGACCTATTGAGAAGTAGAACTTTGGTTTCTTCTTGAAGTTCAATAGTATCTAGGTTCCAATGTGACAAACCTATCTTATAGGCATCCTCACTGCAATTAACTTTTATAACATCCTTATTCTTATTAAAATAAGAAACTCGAATTTCTGAAACTCTCATATAAAACTGGATTTTAGTTTTTCCACTTTTGGTTTACACCCTATATAGGTACAGACCAAGAATGGAAATTTAAAAAAACGTCCAAAACCCGTATGTATATAATATACAGTTACGAGAAGTGGACGTTTATTAGGTTAGATAAATTGTTCCTCTAATTCAGGAACTCCATTCTTTGAAAAACTTGAAGCCTTATTTCCCATCAACTGGGAAATTGCATTGTCCTCTTTGGACTTGCTTGGCTCTTCTGGATTATAAACCCATCTATGGGTTAATATAATCTCCTCGCCTGTTTCCTTGACCACATAGTTATATGGGTCAACTTCCTGTTTTTCCACATTTCCAGACATTTCTGTGCCTATTAATGCTTTACAAGTTTCCTCATCAAAAGTTGAAGGAATGCTAGACTTTTTGGAAGTTGCATAAAATTGTCCAGTCTCTTTTGACTTAACAAATTCAACACCTCCTGTAATTTCTAAAACAAAGAACTCTCTACCATCCTCTGCTTGTCTTTTTTGATAATTAATAATTCTAACCATTGGTTTAATAATTTTGAGTTGAACATAGCCTAATACACAATTCCTTTAACTAAAGCTTCAGCTATCACCTTGAAGCTAATAGTGTTTAAAATGTATGTTTGATTAGGCAGTAGGCATCCATCCTACCAGAAATAAGTGGGGGTATTTAGTGCGTGGCGTGGGGTCAAAAAAAGAATTATCGTCTTAAACATCTTGAATAAAATGTGATGGTTTAGACTTTATAAGACAACTAAATTTGCTTTCTAAAAGTTAGAGCTACAACATCTCTTTTAGCTCATAGTAGAAATAAGATGTATAAAATAAACCTCTAAAATATCCAGCTCAAAAAAAATCTTTTTTCTAAAAAGGGGTGGGGTATTTCAGAAATCTCACAAAGGGGTGGGGGGTACTTATAAGGAGGCTTGGACACACACAATATTGGAGTCCAGAATTTTTTTTTAAAATTTTAACCTATATTTTTACTATCTCCCTATTAAAGTTTTAATATTTAAATTCATATTTTAACAAAATGAACCTTCCATATAACCCTGAAATTTCAATTTCAAAATTATCTTCTGTATTTAAAAACACAAGTGCCACTTATAAATTTTATTGGTTTTGGAGCATCTTACAAGCTGTTGAAAATGGTAATAACACTATAAGTAAAAAAGAAATTTTTTCTAGAATGTTAACTTTAGCTTGGTATACTGTAAATTACTTTCATATCTCTTTTGGAAAACAAGATTTAATACAAGATGCTATATTGAAGATTAAAGAGCTTGAAGTCATTAATATTGACGAGAAACAAAATATAATATTGAATAAATTAATAAATTCAACAAACTCTGAAACAAATAAAATCTTAAACCATTTTGATAAAAATGTACCCCATAAATTTTTAAGTCCATGGCTGGGAGCTGAATCTAAATCTAAAATGTATGAACTCTCATTAGATATAAACTATAACACTCCATATTCTTTATTTAGTGATTATATTGTAATATCTAACAAATGGGCTAGTTATTTGAAAAAAAATATTGCTGTTTTAAAAGCATTTTGTTTTTGGAATCTCACATTATTTTTACAAACAAGAAATCCAAATGTTCCTGATATTCCTAATAAAATACATAGACCAATAATTAGAAACAGCTTAAACAATCATAAAATTAAGTTTTGGGATTATGTTTTAGATGAGCTAGGTTCTTTAAATTGCATTTACACTGGCAAAAAACTTATTAAAGGTGGGTACATAATAGAACATTTTATTCCTTATCAATTTGTGGCACATGATTTAATGTGGAATTTAATTCCTGCTGACAGTACTTTTAACTCTAAAAAAAGTGACAAATTACCACGTTTTGATATTTACTTTGACTTGTTTTACAATACTCAAAAAATTGGAGTTGACATTATAAAAAAGGTTAAACCAAAAAATCACTATTTACAGGATTATTTACCTATTTTCCCAGATTTAGAGATAAACAAATATAGATTTGAAGAACATATCAAGCCTATGTTAACTATAGCTCATAATAATGGGTTTCAATATTTAGATATTTAAAAAATGAAAAACTTTTTAGAAATCCCTGAAAGTAAAATACTTTACAGAAACAAATATTTCTTTATAATTAAAGATTCATTTGCTGTTTCTCCTGGGCATTTACTAATTATATCAAATGAATTACGTAAAGATTATTTTGAATTAACACACCTTGAAAAAAACTCTTTAACAGAAACTATTGATATAGCTAAAAACTTAATTGATAAAGAATTTAACCCAGATGGATATAACATAGGTATGAATTGTGGGCTAGTAGCTGGACAAAGTATTTTTCATTTCCATTGCCACATCATACCTAGATACAAAGGTGATATGAAAAACCCGAAAGGAGGAGTTAGAGGTGTGATTCCTGATAAAATGGGATATTAGTGCTTTGCTTGTTTTTTCTAAACTTTAATTATTAAATTGATGCTAACAAAATTTATCTATATATAAAATGAAAACAGACTATTTAAGAATTGTAAAATACCACCAAAACAATAATACAGAATCAACCAACACTGGAATTTTTCATAAATGGATAAGCAAAGATGAAGGTATTATTGCTCTTATTGAAGATTTTAACATAGGTGAAGTCATATTTGTTAAAACTAAACAAATGAGATTTTTAAACTTTTTTGAGACAAAAGATTTTTGGAATAATATAGAAAATGCTCAATCTATTTAACTGCGAATAAATCATATATAATATTTGAACTGTCTCATTTCAGATTGCCATTCTGATGTAGCTGTCAAAATATTACCTATAAGGTCAGAAAATCTTAAAGTTACTGGCAATCCATCTCCATAAATGCAAGCATTATAGTTTAACTTTGTCAGTGCAAGTATATCCCTCATAACTACATCTATATTAGAACTGCCTCTATTAATTTCAACATATAATGGATTAGCAATTTCCAAATGATTGGTTGAGTTAGTTCTTGGAATATACCCTCTTGTAAATAGATATCCTGATTTGTCATCTATATGCCAAGCCAAACCTCTCATAATTCCATAATCATTTTTCTGCCCTTCCCTTTCTGTATCCTTAAAAATTTTAATTTTTCTTCTATTGTCTGACCTTGAATCCTTTATTAAAATTCCATTTAAATCTGTATCAGCATTTCTTTTTTCTAGAGCATTTTCAAAACCTTGCCATTCTTTATCTTGAAACCTTACCCTACCATGAATAAACAACTCTTTTGGGTAATAACCTTTACTTTCAAAAAAATCATCTAAAGCCATACCTAGTAAACTTTCAGCACTTTGTTCATCTAAATGGTAGCCTTCTGCATTTTCGCTTTTAAATAACCCAATATTCCCTCTGAAAATTGAACCATCTCCATCCTCTAAAAACATTTGTGCCGCACTACAAACAGAATGCTTATTAGATTTATCAGGTAGCTTTTTAAAAATCAGCCCTAAATAACACACATCTTTTCTAACATCATTTAAAACCCAAGGTTTATTACCTAATTTGTAATATACAGCTACAGATATTGTCCAAGCTAGATGCGCCTTCATATCTTCTGAAAGCTCTTTATTTCTCAGTTTATCTCTAAAATTTAAAGTTGGTTCTACAAATATCTGAATTGGACTTTCAATCTTATTTTGAAGTAAGACAGCTTTTAACAAGTTATGAAAATCTGATGAATCATCTTTTAACTTTTCAAGCTCTTTTAAATCATCATCATAGTCTGGATATAAACTTAACTGACCTTGATTCATTTGAGTTATTTTTTCATCCATTTTTTTTGACAACTCTTCACCCTTAGAACCAAATCTACATTTTATATATACTGTTCTGGGTACAACAACAAACCATATATCTACTCTTTTATCATCTTTTTGTTTGGATTCAATTATCTTTTGAGCATAAAAATCTACTAATAACCTAGTTCTTTTCTTTTTATTTTTCTCTTTTAAAATACTATTTACTTGGTCTTCTTGTAGAAATTTAGCCAAGACAGGAATCTCGCTCCACTCTATACCATAAGTTGCTTCAAAACCAACAAAGCTTGGTCTTTGAGCCTCAATCTCAATTTCATTGCCATACATTGTCTTACTAGAAACAATAGGAGACTGTATTTTTTTAACAAAGGACTTGTATAATTCTATACCCTCAATAGTGCCAACCACCCCTGCCTTCAGTGTTGTATATGAAAATTTTTCATTAGGACCAAACAACATAAGTCCATCTCTTGGGTCTTCAGCTGTTTGATTACTCCCAAATGTTAAATTTGGTTCTTTATAATATTTAAGATTCTTTGTATCCATATTCAGACTTAAATGATAAAGTTTCTAAATTTACTTTAATAACTTCTTTATCTGCTTCAATTACTATTTCTTTTGCACTAACGTCTCCTGCTGCAAGGGTCATAAAAGCCAAAATTCTTTCAAACCAATCTCTATTAAACCAGCCAGAAGGTATTGAACGCCTATATTCAATTTGTTTATCCTTTTCAAAAAAACCATTTTCATCTGATGTTAGAATATGATGATTTGCAACATAATGAGGTGTTGGGTGTAATTGAAAAACAAAGCTTAATCCAAAACTCCAATTCACAGGTTTATTCCCTTTTAACTTTCTTCTTTTTTTAAGCCCATTTCTTTCAAATGAAACAAAACCTGATTTAGACTTTGTATTAATTGGATAAATAACCAATTTTTTATTTGAAACTGGAAAAGCCCTAAAGTCTTCATTTAAATAAAAAAAGTCATTAATAGACTTATTCATTAAGCTAGTAACTTTTGGTTCAACATCTTGAATAATATCTCCATTGCTTAATTGGTAATCATTATTTGCTAAAAAAACTTTTAAGTCTACATTTTCTTTGTACTCAGTTCTTAAATACAAAGTAGCATCATCAAAAAAACCAATATAATAATCACCATTTCGTAATACAGGAAAAGGGATTTCACTGTAAATACCTTTAGGTTTACCAGTGAATTTATATATTGAAATTGTATTTGGAATGGAAGTTAGAAACCAATTAGAACCATAAAATTCTTCTTGTTTGACAACTTTACCTTTTATATCTTGGTGTTTATGCCATAATTCTAAAACATTATTTATGCTTTCCCCCTTAGGAATACCTTGTATCTCAAATTCTTTCAGTAGCTTTTTTAAACCTGAACCCCAATTTTTACTAAAATCAATAGTATCTAGAGGCAAGATATTTATTGGAAAATCATCATAACTACAATCATCAACCTTAAGAGGTAAAATATAATTATCAATTTTTTTGGATAAGGCTTTAGCTAAAGTAACCTCACTAAATACTCCTGTGTTTCTATTTCTTGATTTTTCTATATAGGGATTTGAAACCAATGCTATAAATCTTATGGATTCATTTCTCATTGTAATTTCAATATCATTCCAAAAAGCACTACCTGACCTTAAATCCTCTTTATCCACCCAAACATTATAACCTAACAAACATAGTTTTGATGCAATCCACACAGCTAAATAATCATCTTGAGGTACTGCATGACTTATAAAAATTAAATCCTTATTATCCTTTCCCATATATTAAATCTAAAAACCATAAATTTAAGTCTTTATATTTTAAAAGCCTAGCAATCAAGCTAGGCTTCTTCTCAACTCAAAAACCAATGATAATTTTCATTATCATTGAGAGCCTTCACAAGACTTTTAGAAAAATTAAAAGCATTGACGTTTCTATCCAGAAAAGTATCAATATAACTACTCTTATTGGCTTGTGTGAATAGGTTATATACTTTCCAAAGGTTTATATCTCCATCATCATTTCTACAAAAAGACTCATCTTGATAATAATCTTTGGCTACTGTAGACACTTGTCCATCATTAAGCTGTAGCCCTGGAATATTAGACCTCTCTTTTTTAGGTAAATAATTGTACAGCCTAGCTTTACCTATGAGTTGAGCAAATTGATGTTCTGAAAGTCCATAGTCACCCAATTGTCTCATAGCTTGTAAGTGCTTTTCTGCATTATATTCCTGTAGAATCTTAAGTAGTTTGCTTTGCAAATTTTCCACTCCATCTACTTTTAATTCTCCAGCATAGCCATCACTAGATACACACATGTTGCAACATACCAAATTCTGAAACCCCACAAAGAACTTAAACTTTTCAAATGACTTTTTTGAATAAAGGTTCTCCTGATTATAAGCACGCACTCCTCCTATAGTTAAAGCTATGTCATTTCCATTTATATGTTCAGTAATACTAGGTATCTGAACCATAAAAGCCATCCGTTCATAATAAATGGTCTTTTCGTGGTCTAACAGTTCCTTAACAGGCTTGTGTATGGCACTTGGTATTCTACCTTTAATTTGATGTGATATTCTCACCTCTGGTAGACTTAATTGATGATGTGGAAACACTTTACTGGCACAATGTTGAGCTATTTCTATAAACTCCTGATGTGCTATGGTCTTTTCATTGTCCTTACTAAACACAGGTATAATACAATCCTGCTTTAAATGCGAGAGGCTAACCTCATTCGTGTTAGCCTCTATAAAGGGTTTCCTTTCATATTTAGCAGTAATATCTGGTTTGGGTTCTACTACTGCTTGCTCTGTTATGCTAGTGGCATTTACAGCTTTTAGCTGCATACTAGGTAATGTGGTTTGTGCTTCCATTTTTACTGAAATTTTGTGGGTTCAACAATGTTTTATTTGCTAGAATAGTATCCTTTTGCTGCTTGAAGTCATACTCCAATTCTTCTTTCCAGTTGGAATAATGGGTATAAAGCTGTCTCAAAGCTTCCAAATCCTTACAAGCCTTAATATTGGCTCTAGCTTCTTGTAAGTTGGTTCCACTGTTACACCAATCCAGAATCTTGCGTCCTGTAGCTGTATTAATGGTAAATTCTGGTTTACCCATAAATAAACCTGTTCTATCTTTGGATGCAGATGCAAAATGTTTAATATCTATATCAAATACTAAAGTAAATTCATAATCCGTTCCATCACGCATGACACTTTTAAGCCCTACTTTCTCAGGTATGTATTTACCATCTTTTTGCTGTAGCACATAATCCTGCTTTGTACGCATAGTAGCAATAACATGAGCTTCTGCTTGAAGAATTTTATTTATAAAAGCATTGAGTCTTGGTGTTACCTTTGCCCAATTTGTGAATGAATTTCCTGCTAGTTTAGAATGGAAATCCAAGAGTTCATCCCAACAGTGGGAAATACTATCTACAATAATAACTTCCATATCTGCCTTTAGACATACATCTATAGCTTTAATGTATTTTTCTGGTGTAAATGGTGGTTCTAAAGTCAGTACATTATATTGCCCTAGGTGTGCATATAAATCAGCACTGCCATTTTCAGTATCTATAATGGCTACTTTAGTTAGGTCTTTATTTGTTAATCCTTGTGCGAGTAGTAAACTTGAATAAGTTTTACCACTACCAGCACTTCCTTGTAAAGCTAATTTGATTTTAGCTTTTTTACGTTCTGATTGTCTTAATTGCATAAAATTTAATTTTTAAATGTTAATGTGTCATTGAATTTGTGTATGGCATTATTTTTGCTGTATGACAAACACAAAAAACCATGTCATGTGGTTACTTCGAAAAAATAATCTGGAGTAGTTTTCTCTCCGATTTTTCCTTAAAAGAATACTTTTGTTTCTAGTGGAATTTAAAGTCTAAAAGGCTTTGTTTTGCGTGTGTAGTGTTGTTCTCATTCGCGTAATTTTTTATTAATCTAAAATTTAACGTTATGAGCACAAAAAACTCAAATTATGAAATGTCCAAAATAAATTGGACTGAATTTACATGGAACCCATGGTGGGGATGTAATCATGTATCAACTGAATGTGATTTCTGCTATATAGATGAAATCATGAAAAAATTGGGATATAACCCCAAAAAAGTAAAAAGAACTAGCCCAAAGACATTTAATATGCCTTTGAAGTTAACTGAACCAACAGTAATATTTACTTGTTCAATGAGTGATTTTTTCCATAAACAAGCAGACCAATGGAGAAATGAGGCATGGGAAATAATAAAGAAAACCCCACACCATACTTATCAGATTCTTACAAAAAGACCTGAAAGAATATTAGAAAATTTACCTAAAGATTGGGACGAAGGATATTCTAATGTTTGGCTAGGCGTAAGTGTTGCAAATAATGAGCCTAAAACCTTGAATAGAATTGAAATTTTAAAGTCAATTCCTGCCAAAGTAAGATTTATTTCGTTTGAGCCTCTAATTGAAGATATTAAAATTACCTCCGAAAAATTAAATGGTATCCATTGGGCTATCATAGGTGGAGAATCTGGTAGATTTAAAGATGGCGTACCACAATTTAGAGAAGCAAAACCAGAATGGTTTAGAAATTTAAGAGATATCTGCAAAGAAGCAGGTGTTTTAGTTTGGTTTAAACAAGCTGGAACTTTTCTAGCCCATAAATATAAAATGGCTGGAAAAGGAGAAAGATTAGACCAAATACCAGAAGATTTGAGGTTAAGAGAAAGACCTAGTTTGGTTAAGTCTTAAATCAAATAAAAATGCCACTTGCTTTACTGTTAAGCACCTGATAGAAAAACTAGAGGAAAGCCCCCTGAAAAGGGGGTAATGGCAAATTTTTGTGAAGTGGAGTCTGCATTAAACCTCCACTATAAAAAGAAAAGTAGCCCTAATCAAGATGCAGGATTAGTTTATAAAAATGGCTATGTTTTTTTAAGTTCATTGACATTGTATGTGCCTGAAAGTATTGATATTGATAAAATACTTTTAGACAACCCACCAATCTTTAATTATAGCAGAGATGTGTTTGTATATATAGTACACTTGGTAACTAGTATTCCTGCCAGAAAAAGAGATATACTTGATAAACATGATGGATATACCTCAATTAATAGAAAAATTTTACAAAAAAGGGTTCATGGTTATAAAAAGTATATTGAATACTTAAAGCAACAGGGGATATTAATTGAAAGAAACGTATATTCTCCTGGCAATTACTCAATGGGATTGAAAATATCGGATAAATATGGTTCAAAATTAAAACCTATTGAAATTACAAAATGGACATTAATTAAGAGTATTAAATACCTTCATCAAACTTTTAATGTTGAAAAAACTGATGAATTAAGTTATTTAAAAAATTGGTTCAATAGTAATCTTGAAATTGATTTGAATAATGGTGTAGCATTTTTAGAAAAATTGTATAATGAAGAAATATCAAATCCAGACATTACAGATGAAAGATTAAGATACAATTGTAGAATACTGCCATTACAAAAGCTACATCAAGGTGATTATGCATTTCATGTAGATGACACAGGGTTTAGGCTTCATACTAATTTTACTCAATTAATGTCACCCTTGAGGAAAGTTATTAAGTATGATGGTAAAACTTTATGTGCTATTGATATAAAAAACTCACAATTATATCTCTCAATTGGGTTGTTAGATTCTGAAATATTCTTAAATAATTCTATGGGAGAACTTATTATCAATCCTAAATTACTAACCACTAATAACTACCCTATTATGGTAGTAAAAAAAATTAAGGAAATTGAAAATGAGTCAGATGTTGTGAAATTTAAGAAATATGTTCAAAAGGGTGTTTTTTATGAGTATTTTGGTGATGTGTTAGTTGAAAATGGTTTTCTTAAAAATTTACCAAAAGATAAATTAAGGAAAAAAGCCAAAGAAATTGTTTTTAGCTCTGTTTATAGCCCTAATTCTAGTATTGGTTATAAAGAATCTATAAAAATATTTAAAGCATTATTTCCTAATGTTTACAAGATATTCAGTTTGATTAAAACAGGAAAAGGTAATCACCCTGCTTTATCAATTTGTTTGCAAAGATTTGAAGCAAAACTAGTGTTAAATAAAGCTTGTAAAATTATTTCAATAATTAGACCTAATATAGTAATTTATACCTTGCATGACTCAATAATTACTACTGAAGATAATGTGGAGTTTGTAAAAGGGGTACTAAAAAATGTTCTTAAAAAGACAATTGGGGTTAATCCTCCATTAAAAATAGAGAGATGGGAATAACCCATCTCTTTTTTTATTTTTTATTTAGCTTTTCCCCAAGTTTTAGAATATGTTCACTCACTTTCTTCTGAACTACTTTAGCATAATGCTCTTGTGTAGTTTGGATTTTACTATGCCCTAATAGCTGTGACACAATTTCCATAGGCACATCATTGTAAAGTAGTACAGTAGTTGCAAATGTCTTTCTAGCTATATGATGCGTTAAATTAATTTTGATTCCAACAACATCTGCTATTTCTTTTAGATAAGCATTAAATTTAGGGTTTGACATTTTAGGCAATACATATTCAGAGTTTTCATTATCATATTTCTCCATCACTTTTTTAGCCTGTGGGAGTAATGGCACTTTATAACTCCTAGAGGTTTTAGCTCTTTGTACGTTAATCCATAAATTACCATCAAATTCCTTTATAATATCCGTCTTTTTCAAAGCTGACATTTCTTTAAATGCTAATCCAGTGTAGCAGCAGAACACAAACATATCTTTGATTTGTTGGACTCTTTCAATCTCAAAATCTTGGTTCTCTAGATTTTTTAATTCCTCTTGTGTTAAATAAACCACTTCTTTTTTGACACTTTTAGCTTTGTACAGCATAAATGGGTCTTTATCTAAATAATCTTCTGCTACTGCAAATTTTATAGCTCTACGGAATCTTTGTAAAACTTTATTTAAAGTAATTTGAGCAAAGTTCTTTTCTGTCTTTAGGTAATACTCATAATGCACAATGAAACTACTTTTGAGATTAGAAAGCTTAACATCATTAGATTTATACTTCCATTTAATAAAGCTTTTAAGATGCTTACCATAAGTTTCATATTTCTGATAGGTTTTTAAAATAAGTTCTTTACCTATAAGCTTTTTTAAGTGTTCTAAGAAAATAAGGTAAACTTCATGCACGCCAACCTCAATTTTGACATTCTCGCCTTTATATTGCCTGTAAACATCATCTACATCAAAGCTTCCTTGGTTAACTTGAAGCAATAAAAAAGCCTGATTTACTTTTGCTGTAATCAGGCTTAATTGGGTGTTCTTATGATTATACTCTATATCTGGAGGTTTTACACCTTGTTGAGTTCTATTCCAATTTTCAGGTTCAGTAAAAATACCTGTGGAAAACTCCTTTCTTTTTTTAAGGTAAGTTATCCTTGCTTGAATGGGACACCTTCCTTGCTTATTTATTTTAGATTTCTGTATATAATACAAAATAGTTAATGTATTGATTTTCATTTTAATGAAGTATTGTTTTTTGGGACACCTGAAGAAAAAAGTGGGACACCTAATTCCCCACCTCGAAATAGACAAACCACCCCTAAAACAAAAAAGCATCCCGATTTTCTGGAAGAAAAAAGGAAAGCCTTTCATTGGCAATACCAAACTACAATTTGGCATCACTACTTCCCAGATGTTACTCCGGAAACAACACAACTATTTTTAATTGCCAAAAAAAAGCCCCAACTTCTTGGAGCTTCAGCAATTTTGCGGTCTGGACGGGACTCGAACCCGCGACCTCCGCCGTGACAGGGCGGCATTCTAACCAACTGAACTACCAGACCGTTCGCATAATTGCGGTTGCAAATATACATTCTGTTTTTTATATCACAAATATTTTGTGTGCTTTTTTAAAAAATATTTTCCTACTTAAATTTACCGCGTTCCACCATGTAAGTTGTGAGGATTTTATCAAAATTTTTGTTGATGTCAGCTTCGACATATTTTATTTGATATTGACCACATTTGAGGCGTATATCATCAAAATACGACTGTACATTCTCTTCGTAATTATCTTTTATAGTATCTGGATACAAATTGATGAATTCTCCAGTTTCGACATCCACAAACCGCTTTGGTGAATTGTCAAAATCGAATTTCAATTCTTTTTCTTTATCGAATACGTGAAATAAGACGACCTCGTGTTTATTGTATTTTAAATGTCGAAGAGCCTCAAATAGCTTGGTTTCATCTGTGGAAGTCTGGAACATATCTGTAAAAAAGAAAATCAATGAGCGACGATGGATGTTTTCTGCTATTTGATGTAAATAGGTATATGTTTCCGTTTGCTTGTTGATAGGCTTTGAGACGACCATATTATTCAATTGACCCAAGAGCATTTGATGATGACGTTCACTCCCCTTTTCAGGAAAATAAAAATCATAAGCATCACTAAAAATGCTCAAACCAATTGCGTCTCGTTGTTTTTTGAGTATGTGCATCAAACTTGCTGATGCCAATGCAGAAAAGGCAATTTTATTGAGCTTGTTGATGGAGAAATCTTTCATTTGCGGATAGTGCATCGAACTACTATTATCGATGATAAGGTGACAGCGTAAATTGGTTTCTTCATCATAACGTTTCGTGAACAATTTATCGGTCTTGGCATACAATTTCCAATCTATATGCTTGGTGCTTTCACCTTGGTTGTAGATTTTGTGTTCGGCAAACTCCGCCGAAAACCCATGAAACGGACTTTTGTGCATCCCAGCAATAAACCCTTCTACCACTTGCTTAGCGAGAAGTTCAAGGTTTTTGAAACCTCCTGTTTTATTGAGTTCTAGCTGTAAATCCATGTTTTACCAAACTCCCCAAAAAGGAAGAACTTTAGAGATGTAATGTTTAATTTATGATTTTATCCACTATTCCATAAGCCACAGATTCTTCTGCTCCCATCCAATGGTCACGATTGAAGTCTTTCATTATCTTCTCGATTTTTTGTCCACAGTTTTCTGCTAACAAACGTGCGCTCAATTCTTTGGTTTTTAGAATTTCCTGAGCCGTTATTTCAATATCACTGGCAACGCCTCTGGCTCCACCACTTGGTTGATGAATCATCACTCTTGCATGAGGTTGTATAAAGCGTTTTCCTTTTTCTCCAGCTGATAGCAATATGGAACCCATCGATGCTGCAAATCCTGTACATATAGTGGAAACATCACTCTTTAATGATTTCATACAGTCATAAATTGCAAAACCCGAAGTCACATAGCCTCCAGGGCTGTTGATGTATAAATGGATATCTTTGGTTTCCATCGCATCGAGATACATCAATCGATCAATGACATGCTTGGCAGATTTGTCGTCCACCATTCCCCAAAGGAAAACCTTGCGCTCTTCTATCAGCTTGCTATCGATAGCATCTTGTACTTTTGTTTTGTTGCTCATTATTCTAAATTTTCTTCTAAAATAAAAAAAGGTTTACCATAACAGCAAACCTTTTATTAAATCTTTATGTTTATAGTTTACAAAAGTCCGTCGATTGCATCGGTATAAGCATTTTTAGGTGCTACCCCAACTTGTCTTCCTACGACTTCTCCATTTTGGAATACCAATACGGTTGGAATATTACGTACGCCATATTTTGCAGCAAATTCTTGGTTTGCATCTACATCCACTTTACCAACAACCGCTTTTCCTTCATATTCCTGGCTGATTTGGTCAATGATTGGTCCAACCATACGACAAGGTCCGCACCACGCAGCCCAAAAATCTACCATTACTGGCTTATCGCTTTTTAATACGGTTTCTTCAAACGTTGCATCTGTTATTTCTAATGCCATAGTTTCTATTCTTTAAGAGGTTTACTTTTATTTATTGTACAAAATTAGTCAAAAATTCTGCCAATCCTTACAGGGTTAACATTTGTTTTGATAATGGCTAGATTGACTGCTATTATGGCAATTTAATTCAATTTATAGAATACATCATTGGTTGCCAACTCATCCAACAATTCTGGAGAGATTTTTACTTTCTGCTTTCGGCTAGACATATTCAGTTTCAATTTCTCTTCATTATCATAAATCACAAAATTGAGAGCTTGATTGCCTTTGTGCATTTTGAACAGGTCATTCAATATTTGTATTCGCTTCTCTTGCAAATCCTTGATGTCTAATTGAATAGAAAGTTTTTTAGCGTAGGCTTCCATCACGTCGTGCAGCAATTGAAAACTATTGAATTGAATTCTTGGTTCACCCATTTGTTGCGTCTCACGGTTTTTCCAACCTTCTGTAATGCGTGCTTTAATATATACAAATGAGTTTTTGACCAAAAAATGTCTAAACTTCAAATACTCCTCTCCAAAAATTCGGAATTCAAAACTATCTGTATAGTCCTCAACTGTAAATGCTGCCCAACCTTTGCCCTGTTTGCTTACACGGTGTTGAATGTCTGTAACCACACCTCCAAAACAAATTTCGCGATTTACATAGTCAGATAAATGTCTAAAATGTGCTAAAGTTCCGTTACAAAACGTGTTCATTTCAATTTTGAAATCATCCAAAGGATGACCCGAAATATAGATGCCTACGACTTCCTTTTCCCTTGCCAACTTTTCCATGGTTCCCCATTCTTCACACGGTGGTACTTGCGGTTCTGCAATTTGTACATCACTAGCATCACCAAACAAACTGACCTGTGCAGAGTTTTCGTTTTCTTGATGTTTACTTCCATAACGAATGGCTTTTTCTAAAAAGGTAATCCCATCTCCTTCCTCTGAAAAATATTGGGCCCGATGTGTGTTTTTAAAACAATCAAATCCGCCAGCCAATGCCAGGTTTTCAAAAGCTTTTTTATTTGCGGAACGTAAGTCAATACGCTTGGCCAAATCAAAAATGGATTTGTAATTGCCATCTTTTTTTCTGTTTTCAACGATTGTCATCACTGCACCATGGCCAACTCCTTTGATGGCTCCCATTCCGAAGCGCACGGCATTATCTTTGTTTACAGAAAATTTATAGTACGATTCGTTGACATCCGGTCCAAGCACGTTCAACTTCATGCGCTTACATTCTTCCATAAAGAAGGTTACCTGTTTGATGTCATTCATATTATTTGAAAGCACAGCGGCCATATATTCCGCTGGATAGTGAGCTTTTAAATACGCTGTTTGATAGGCAATCCAAGCGTAACAAGTAGAGTGCGATTTGTTAAACGCATAACTCGCAAAAGCTTCCCAATCTTTCCATATTTTTTCGAGAACATTTTTTGGATGCCCATTTTTTTCACCACCTGCTAAAAATTTGGGTTTCATTTTTTCAAGAACAGAGAAAATCTTTTTCCCCATCGCCTTACGCAAGACATCTGCTTCACCTTTGGTAAAATTTGCCAATCGTTGCGACAACAACATCACTTGCTCTTGATAGACAGTAATCCCATAGGTTTCCTTGAGATTGTCTTCCATATCTGGAAGGTCATAGACTATCTCTTCATCACCATGTTTTCTGCGGATAAAACTAGGAATGTATTCCATCGGTCCTGGGCGATACAAGGCATTCATGGCAATCAAATCATCAAAAACCGTTGGTTTTAAATCTTTCATGTGCTTTTGCATACCAAGCGATTCATACTGAAAAATCCCAACGGTTTCCCCTTTTTGGAACAATTCATAGGTTTTTTCATCATCCAACGGAAAATTGTCTGGGTCGAGGGTGATACCATGCTTTGCCTTGACGATTTTAACTGTATCCTTTATTAAGGTCAGCGTTTTTAGACCCAAGAAATCCATTTTCAGCAAACCTGCATCTTCCACGACCGAGTTGTCAAACTGCGTGACGTATAAATCGGAATCTTTGGCTGTTGCTACGGGTACGAAATCGGTGATATCACTAGGCGTGATGATGACGCCACAAGCATGAATGCCAGTATTTCGGACTGAACCTTCCAATGTTCGTGCAAGATTGACGGTTTCGGCTTCCAAATCTTCACCTTCGGAAATGTTCAACAATTGATTGACTTTTTCCAAATCTTCAGCTCGAAAAACCTTGCTCAATTGCTTTTCGTCGTAACCAAAGATTTTTCCAAGTTTGGACATGGTCGGAATCAATTTCGCGATTCTATCAGCATCAAACAATGGTAAATCAAGCACACGAGCTGTATCACGGATGGAGGATTTGGCAGCCATTGTTCCATAGGTAATGATTTGCGCCACCTGACTGCTTCCGTATTTTTTGATGACATACTCCATCACGCGGCCACGACCTTCATCATCAAAATCGATATCAATATCGGGCATACTCACACGGTCCGGATTGAGAAAACGCTCAAAAAGCAAATCGTACTTAATTGGGTCAATGTTTGTAATCCACAAACAATAGGCCACCACAGAGCCTGCCGCCGAACCACGACCTGGTCCCACGGACACATCCATTTTTCTAGCCTCGCGAATGAAGTCTTCCACAATCAAGAAATACCCTGGATAACCTGTATTTTTGATGACATCAAGTTCAAAATCCAAACGTTCACGTATTGAATCGGTTAATTCGCCATAGCGTTTTTTGGCACCTTCATAAGTCAAATAACGTAGGTAATCATCTTCATTTTCAAAATCTTCAGGGATATCAAATTTTGGAAGCAAGACTTCACGCGCCAATTGATAACTTTCAATTTTATTGACAACTTCTTCCGTATTGGCAATGGCTTCTGGAATGTCCTTAAACAACAATTTCATCTCATCAGACGACTTAAAATAGTACTCCTGATTTGGCAATCCGTACCGATAGCCTCTTCCCCTACCGATTGGCGTGGTTTGCTTTTCACCATCTTTTACACAGAGTAAAATATCATGCGCATTGGCATCTTCCTTTTCGGCATAATAGGTGTTATTAGTAGCTACGACTTTTATGTTGTGTTTTTTAGAAAATTCAATCAAGACTGGGTTCACGCGGTTTTCATCTTCTTGATTGTGGCGCATCAATTCGATATATAAATCATCACCAAATTGCTCTTTCCACCATAATAAAGATTCTTCTGCCTGATTTTCACCAATATTCAATACTTTGCTTGGAACCTCTCCATAGAGATTTCCTGTTAAAACAATTAAATCTTCTTTATGTTTTTGGATGATATGCTTGTCAATTCTTGGTACATAATAGAATCCTTCGGTATAGGCTGATGATGATAATTTAGCCAAGTTATGGTAGCCTTTTTTGGTCTTGGCCAAAAAGACTATTTGATAGCCATTATCTTTTCGGGACTTATCCAAACGGTCGTCACAGACAAAGAACTCGCAGCCTATTATTGGTTTGATTTCTTTTTCGGATGGAATTTCACCTTTTTCAAGCAAAGCCTCGTTTTTGGCCTTGACAGTTCTATTGTGATTGGTAATCTCCCTGACAAAATGAAAGGCTCCCATCATGTTGGCATGGTCGGTCAATGCCACTGCTGGCATATTCTGTTTTGCAGCATTGGCGACCAAATCCCTAATACTTATAGTCGATTGCAATACGGAAAATTGTGAATGGTTATGAAGATGGACAAAATCAACCTCTTTTAATTCTTGAATATTTTGGGCAATTTCCGTCTTGGATGGTGCTTCCGACTCCTGAAGGTATTGAATTTGTTTTTTTATCTTGGCACTTTCTGTCTTAAGATTGATGTGCTTTAAACCTATAAGTTCAATTTCGGAAGGATTGGCTTCTTTGAAATTCGTAAAATAATCTGACGGCACATCCAACTGTTCTTTGGTATATTCTTCCAAACGCAGCAATTCCAAAAAACAGCGTGTTGTCGCCTCCACATCGGCAGTGGCATTGTGTGCTTCGGCAAAAGGTTCATTAAATAAATATTCGTGCAACTCCGTAAGAGTTGGCAGCTTAAATTTCCCATAACGTCCTCCGGGAATTTTACACAATTCGGCAGTATGCTCCGTACAAGTATCCAACACAGGTAATTTCTGCAGTTTGTTTGCAAAGTCGGCTCGAACGAACTCGGCACCCATGATATTCAAATCAAAACCAACATTCTGACCAACAACGAATTTGGTTTTGTTTAGTGCTTGATTGAATTTCTCCAATACCGCCTTTAACGGAATGCCCTGTTGTTGTGCCAATTCCGTAGAAATACCATGGATTTTTTCGGCATCATACGGGATATTGAACCCTTCTGGCTGTACCAAATAATCTTGATGCTCAATACAATTTCCCATAGCGTCGTGCAGTTGCCAAGCAATCTGGATGCAACGAGGCCAATTATCGGTATCTGTAATTGGCGCATCCCAACGTTTTGGTAAGCCTGTGGTTTCGGTATCAAAGATTAAATACATCTATTCTTTTTATTATTGAATCGTTCGTCGTTTCAGCCACGAATACACGAATGATTTTTAATGAAATCCTTTAAATTGCTGGTGTTTTTCTTTGAAAGAAAAGTTTTTAAAATTACACAAAATTTATACTTTTTGAAGCCAAAAGTTATAAACAGTTGTAAACAAAAAAACGCAACCCGGAAAGGTTGCGTTCAACAATATTTAATGTATTTATTTTTAATTGCAATCACCCAAACCATCAATTATAGCCTGAAATGTTCCCCCAGGGTCTCCACAAGATACCACTACCTGCTGAAGTGCCGCTTTATAAGCGTTACAACGAGCGGCATATTCATCATCGCCTGGCATCACTTCCACATAATTGGCTTGTGCTGTTGCTAAACTGTTTGTTGCTTGTTGGCAGCTTACTGCACTTCCTGATCCAGCTCCACTGTTGATTGGTATTCTGTAAAAATCCCCTTCATTAAACCCAACAGAATTCAAACCATCGGCAGTAAAAGCTATAAACCTAAATGTTCCTGTGAGGTAATTTGGTGTTGATTCTGTAATGACAATTTCGCCACCTTCTGGATATAAGGATACGCTAGGGTCAGGCGGATTGGATGTGGAATACTCAAAATTTTCAAAATCGGTAAAATCGGCTTTGGAAACGCTGGTTTCAGACAATAGGTGTGTTCCAACCGCTCCAGAATTCAATACTAAAGTCATTTTTTCACTATTTCTTCCCGCAACAATGCTTATAACTCCTGAATTATCGGATGTTGCACCAAAATAAGTAGCTCTCCAAAGATTATAGTTTTTATTTCCTTGAAAACCAGGTGTGTTGAATTCCACTTCATCTCCACAGTTCCATAATGTCAGCAAGGTTAAGAAAAGTAAGGCAATCTTTTTCATCAAATTCTTTATTTGTTGTCAAAATTTTTTGAACCGCTAAATAAAGAAAAAATAACGTTTTTAGAAGCCAAAAATTACAATAATATTATCTGATTGATAAATTTAAAATAAAAAAACGCCAATTATCAAAAAAACAGTATCTTTGCGCACTTATTAATAATCGAGGTCGTGAACCTCACAAATTAATTTATGTATGCCAGTAAAAATTAGATTACAAAGACACGGTAAAAAAGGGAAACCTTATTTTTGGATTGTAGCAGCGGATGCTCGTTCAAAAAGAGATGGTAAATACCTAGAAAAACTAGGTGCTTACAATCCAAACACAAATCCTGCAACAATCGAATTGGATGTTGATGGTGCTGTAAAATGGTTGCAGAATGGTGCACAACCAACTGACACAGCAAGAGCTATTTTATCTTACAAAGGAGCTTTAATGAAAAATCATTTAGCGGGTGGCGTTAGAAAAGGGGCTTTAACTGAAGAACAAGCGGAGGCAAAATTCAATGCTTGGTTGGATGAAAAAGCAGGTCTTGTGGACGCCAAAAAAGACAATTTAGCAAAAGCAAAAGCGGATGCAAAAGCGAAGGCCCTTGCTGCTGAAAAAGAAGTCAATGCAAAACGTGAGGCCGATGCCGCACAGGCAATTGCTGACGCCGAGGCTGCCGAAGCTGCTGCCAATGCTCCTGCTGAAGAAGCAGTTGCTGAAGAAACTGAAACTGCTGAAGCAGAAGCTACAACAGAAGAAGTTGTTTCTGAAGATGCTCCAGCTGAAGATGCTGAAACAAAAACTGAAGAATAAAGAATTTATTTTTTATACTTTTAAACTCCGATATGTATATGTCGGAGTTTTTTATTTAACTATATGAATAAGAACGATTGCTTTTATGTAGGTAAAATTGTCAAGAAATACAGTTTTAAAGGTGAATTGCTTGTGAAACTGGATACGGATGAGCCTGAAATTTATGAAGAGATGGAATCGGTGTTTGTGGAACTGCGAAACAATCTCGTGCCTTTTTTTATTGAAACTGCTCAATTGCACAAATCGGAATTGTTGCGTGTAAAATTTGAAGATATCGATACCGAACAAGATGCGGATGCACTTTTAAAATGTGATTTATATTTGCCACTTGAGTTTTTGCCAAAACTGGAGAATGACAAATTTTATTTCCATGAGATTATTGGATTTACGGTTGTGGATGTCAATTTTGGAACCGTCGGAATTGTAAAATCCATCAATGACTCTACATCTCAAGCGTTGTTTGAAATCGACAGAAATGGTATCGAGATTTTGATTCCTATCAATGATGCTTTTATCAAGAAAGTAGATAAAAAGAAAAAAATTATTACGGTTGATACCCCTGAAGGATTGATTGATTTGTATCTGCAATAGAATCAAGACCGAATGAATAAAACATTTCAATTTAAAGAATTCACAGTACACCAAGACCGCTGTGCCATGAAAGTCGGTACCGATTCCGTATTGCTTGGGGCTTGGACTTCTTTGAGACATCAACCTCATTCCATTTTAGATATTGGAGCTGGCACTGGCCTTTTAGCCCTGATGTTGGCGCAACGAAGCAGTTCAGAATTAATTGATGCTATTGAAATTGACGACAATGCCTATGAACAATGTGTTGAGAATTTTGAACAATCCATTTGGGGTGACCGATTGTTTTGTTACCATACATCCTTAAAAGAATTTGTTGCAGAAATTGAAGAAAAGTATGACCTCATCATTTCCAATCCGCCTTTTTATTCTGATACTTACAAAAGTGAAAACAAGCAACGCGATTTAGCTCGCTATGTGGATGCGATGCCATTTCGGCATTTAATCGAAAGTGTTTCAAAATTGCTTTCAAAAGATGGATTGTTTTCAGTGATCATCCCTTTTTCAGAAGAAAAAGGTTTTATCGTTTTAGCATCTAAAGAACATTTGTTTCCTAACCGTATCTTAAGAGTGAAAGGCTCTCCTTCTTCAGAATTTAAACGCAGTCTAATCGAATTCTCATTTACAGAAACTGGAGCCCAAATAGAAGAACTCACCATAGAAATGTCGCGGCATCTCTACACTGAAGACTATATCAAATTGACCAAAGATTTCTACCTCAAAATGTAGTTTTAAATTGTACGCTGAAAACGTTTTCGTTACTTTTGCAATTCACTTAAAAAATAAAATTTCCAAAGAATGAAGCCAGATTTGTTTCAAGCACCAGATTACTACAACATCAACGAATTGCTGAACGATGAACACCGTTTGGTCCGTGATGCTGCAAGAGAATGGGTCAAACGTGAAGTCTCTCCTATTATTGAAGATTATGCACAAAAAGCAGAATTCCCAACCCAAATCATTAAAGGGCTGGCAGAAATCGGTGCTTTTGGACCTTACATACCTGTGGAATATGGAGGAGCAGGTCTGGACCAAATTTCTTATGGTTTGATTATGCAGGAAATAGAACGTGGCGATTCTGGAGTACGTTCAACGGCATCCGTACAATCATCCTTGGTGATGTACCCTATTTGGAAATATGGCAACGAAGCACAACGACAAAAATACTTACCAAAATTGGCTTCCGGAGAATGGATGGGTTGTTTCGGATTGACCGAGCCCGACCACGGAAGCAATCCAGGCGGTATGGTTACCAATTTTAAAGATAAAGGTGACCACTATCTTTTGAACGGTGCCAAAATGTGGATAAGTAATGCGCCATTTGCACAAGTGGCTGTTGTTTGGGCAAAGGATGAAAGCGGAAAGATACATGGATTGATTGTCGAACGTGGCATGGAAGGTTTTACAACTCCAGAAACACACAACAAGTGGTCTTTAAGAGCTTCGGCAACTGGAGAACTTATATTTGACAATGTAAAGGTTCCTAAAGAAAATCTATTGCCAAACAAATCAGGATTGGGAGCACCACTCGGTTGCTTGGATTCCGCTCGTTATGGAATAGCTTGGGGTGCCATCGGTGCCGCGATGGATTGTTATGATACAGCTTTGAGATACAGTAAAGAGCGTATCCAATTTGGAAAACCGATTGGGCAGTTCCAATTGCAACAAAAGAAATTGGCAGAAATGATTACTGAAATCACAAAAGCACAATTATTGACTTGGCGTTTGGGTGTTTTGAGAAATGAAGGCAAAGCCACTTCTGCTCAAATCTCTATGGCCAAACGCAACAATGTGGATATGGCCATCCATATTGCTCGTGAAGCGCGACAAATACTTGGAGGCATGGGAATTACTGGCGAATATTCCATCATGAGACATTCCATGAATTTGGAAAGTGTCATTACCTATGAAGGCACACATGATATCCATTTATTGATTACTGGTCTGGATATTACAGGGTTGAATGCTTTCAAGTAAGATTTGAAATGAAAAAAGCTACTCAAAACACGGAGTAGTATATTTCTAAAACTAAAGAAGGTTAATAATCGTATATTTTATAGAACAAAAACTCAATAAAAAATGAAAAATTTAGCCTTTCTATTCACTATTTGTATAATGACTTTTGGGTCTTGTAGCAACACGAATGAGCAAAATACTCGCTATGAAATGCCTGAAATGAATAATCCTGATGATGACACAGATACTACAGACACTGATACAACAACTTTCAAAATATTCGCTCTTGGGGATAGTTACACTATTGGTGAAAGTGTTTGTGAATCCTGTAGGTTTCCAATGCAGTTAAAGGACAGTCTCTCGAATTCTTTCAACGAATTTGAATTTTCATTGGACATCATTGCACAAACTGGATGGACGACTACCAATCTCATCAATGCCATCAACACAGAAAACCCTTCGTCGGATTATGATTTGGTTACATTGCTGATTGGTGTCAACAATCAATATCAACACAAACCTTTTGAACTTTATCAAAATGAGTTCCCGGTTTTGATACACAAAGCCATCGAATTTGCAAAAGATGATAAAGATAAAATCATCGTAGTTTCAATTCCTGATTATGCCTATACACCTTTTGGTCAAAGCAGACCTAATCCAGAAACAATTTCCACAGAACTTGACCAATACAATGCTTTTGCCCAAAGTTATTGTGAAGAACGCGGCATCACTTTTGTGAATATTACCGACATTACCAGATTGGGTCTCGAACAGACAGAATTAGTCGCTTCCGATGGATTGCATCCGTCGGCATTGGCCTATTCAAAATTTGTAGAACGCCTCCTTCCAATAGCCGTAGAAAAATTACAGTAAGTTTTACTACATTAGTTAAAACGAATTGTAATGACTTCAAAAACCAGATTGGATAGAGCCTATAAGAAGGCCAAATATATCAACTTTGATGATACCAGCAAATTTATCCTATTCAGTGATTGCCATCGAGGTGACAATAGTTTTGCTGACGATTTTGCAAATAATCGAAATATATATTTTCATGCTTTAAAGCATTATTATGCCGAAGGATTCACCTATTGTGAATTGGGTGATGGTGATGAGCTCTGGGAAAATATTTCTTTTCAGCCCATACTTGAAGCACATAAGAATGTGTATGAATTAATGCAATTGTTTTACAACCAACAACGATTTCATACCATTTGGGGCAATCATGATATGGTATATCGTAATCCAAAATATGTAGAAAAGCATCTTTATACTTATTTTGATGAACGAACTGGCGAAGACAAGCCTTTGTTTCCAAGTATAGAAGTCAATGAAGCCATCGTTTTGAAGCATGCAGAAACACAGCAAGAACTATTTCTGGTACACGGTCACCAAGCTGATTGGTGGAATTATACCTTTTAGAAATGGAGCCGATTTTTAGTTCGAATTCTTTGGAAACCTTTAAATGTAATGGGAAT
The DNA here is from genome assembly GCA_041391925.1 of Gelidibacter sp. GTDB lineage: Bacteria > Bacteroidota > Bacteroidia > Flavobacteriales > Flavobacteriaceae > JBPOFM01. The sequence goes on from JAWKNA010000003.1 coordinate 45,926, forward strand.
CGCCGACCCAACTACGCCTGCAAAAAACTACAAAGAACTCATAAAAGTAGAGCGTCGAACCAAAAAATGGATAATTGAGAACAGCAACCTACTGACTATTGTAGGTCATACGCACAGACCTCGTTTTCCAGAACCTGGCGACATTGCTTATTTTAACGATGGAAGTTGTGTGCATCCAAGAAGTATTACAGGTATTGAGATTGAAAAAGGTGAAATATCCTTGATAAAATGGCAGATTGCCACCAATGACGATGGCATTTTACAAATAGTAAGAATATTGTTGGAAGGGCCTAAAAAGCTTATTGATTATAAGACTAATTAACTTTCAGGCGCCAACTCTACTTCCAAACCATCCAACTCTGGTGTAATATGAATTTGACACCCCAACCGTGAATTATCTTTAACATGAAAAGCTTCACTTAACATCGCTTCCTCATCATCTTGCATTTCTGGTAATGCAGTTTTACTTAATATATAACATTGACAAGAAGCACACATGGCCATTCCGCCACAAATACCGATGGTTCCTTCTGGTGCCAATTCATAAGAACGAACGACTTCCATAAGGTTCATGGCCATATCGGTTGGAGCTAATACTTCATGGGATATACCTTCTCGGTCAATTATTTTAATGGTAATGTCTTGACTCACTAGTCTATGGATTTTACAACCTGTTTTGGAGCTTCCTTACGTGTGCCATCAAAACCGTCCACGCCACTTACCGTTGTATATTTGAGCACATATTTTTTACCTGGATTGATGATTTGATAAGCAGCTTGGCACATTAATGTTGCTTCATGGAAACCACACAAAATCAACTTCAATTTCCCTGGATAGGTGTTGACATCTCCAATGGCAAAAATTCCTGGAACGTTAGTTTGATAGTCCAACGCATTGTTGACGACAATCGCATTTTTTTCAATTTCCAAGCCCCAATTGGCAATTGGGCCTAATTTAGGAGACAGCCCAAACAAGGGAATAAAGTGGTCACATTCTATTTCAAAACGTTTTTCAATATGTTGAGATTGGGATACGACAACGGCCTTCAAACTCTCATGACCAACCAATCCAATTACTTCGGCAGGTGTCACCAAGTTGATTTTTCCTTTATCCTTCAATTCTTGAACTTTTTCAACCGAATCCAAAGCACCTCTAAATTCATTTCGTCTGTGAATGAGAGTGACTTCTGAAGCTACTTTAGAAAGAAAAATACTCCAATCGAGAGCAGAATCACCACCACCTGAAATCACTACTCTTTTGTTTCGGTAAATTTCTGGGTCTTTTATAAAATATTCGACACCTTTATCTTCAAAATAGGGGATATTATCAATCAGAGGTTTACGTGGCTCAAAACTTCCCAAACCACCAGCAATGGCAATAACTGGCGCTTGATGTTTTGTCCCTTTATTCGTTGTGACAATAAAACTACCATCCACTTGCTTTTCGATGGTTTCTGCGCGCTCGCCCAAAGTAAAACCTGGCTCGAACTGTTTGCACTGTTCTAGCAGATTGCTGGTCAAATCACCTGCCAAAATCTCTGGAAATCCGGGGATATCGTAAATGGGCTTTTTTGGATAGATTTCAGAACACTGTCCACCCGCTTGTGGCAAGGCATCTATCAAATGGCATTTAAGTTTTAATAATCCAGCTTCGAAGACGGCAAACAAACCTGTTGGTCCTGCGCCTATGATGAGTATATCGGTTTTAATCATTTAATTTTCTTTCTGAAAAACAAATTTAACAATGAGTAAGCTTGAAATTTATGATGAAAATCATTTTAAGCTACAACATTAATAACTTGTTCAATTTGAGGCGCATATTTTTTGATGGTCATCTCCACACCAGATTTTAGGGTCATCTGATTGACACTGCATCCTACACAGGCGCCTTCCAACTGTACTTTCACCAATTTGTCATCTTCAATCGATAATAACGAAATATCACCGCCATCACTTTGTAAGAACGGGCGAATTTCATCCAATGCCTTCTCTATATTTACTCTCAATTCTTCAGTGTTCATGCTTCTATTTTTTTACAGCTGAACATCCAGCCATGGTGGTTATTTTTATTGCTTCAGTAGGAGGCAAATCGTCATTTCGCCTAACAACTTCTGTAACTACATTTTGTGTCAGTTTTTCGAAAGCTTTCTCCAAAGGAGTCGCTGTTTGCAAGGCAGCTGGATGACCAATATCACCAGCTTCTCGGATACTTTGCACCAATGGAATATCACCTAAAAATGGCACTTTTGAATCTTCTGCCAGATTTTTAGCTCCTTCCTTTCCAAAGATATAATATTTGTTATTTGGAAGTTCGGCAGGTGTAAAATATGCCATATTTTCAATTATTCCTAGAACTGGCACATTGATGCTTTCTTGTTGAAACATTGCCACGCCTTTTTTTGCATCCGCCAAAGCCACATTTTGGGGCGTACTGACCACTACAGCGCCAGTTATGGGAAGCGATTGCATGATACTCAAATGGATATCACCTGTACCTGGGGGCAAATCTATCAACATAAAATCGAGTTCGCCCCAATGTCCGTCAAAAATCATTTGGTTTAAGGCTTTTGCCGCCATTGGACCTCGCCAAACAACCGCTTGGTTGGGTTGGGTGAAAAATCCGATGGACAAAATCTTAACGCCATAATTTTCAACAGGTTTCATCTTGGATTTTCCGTCAATAGTAACTGCCAAAGGGCGCTCCAATTCTACGTCAAACATGATTGGCATGGAAGGTCCGTAGATATCAGCATCCAGAATCCCAACCTTAAAACCCATCTTCGCAAGGGTCACTGCCAAATTTGCTGTGACTGTTGATTTTCCGACGCCACCTTTACCCGAAGCTACTGCAACAATGTTTTGTATACCGGGAATTGGTTTTCCCTTTATGACATTTGCACTTGGTTTTGCTGGCGCATCAACTTTAACATTCACAGTGATTTTGGCTTTTTCATAGACCAAATCATGAATGGCTTTCATGATTTCCACTTCTGTCTTTTTCTTAGCCTGAAGACTTGGATTGCTGATGGTGATGTCCACTACGACCTCATCACCAAAAGTCACTATGTTTTTTACAGCTCCACTTACCACCATATTCTGTCCTTCGCCCGGCGCAGAAATAGTTTCGAGTGCTTTGTAGATGTCTTGTTTGTTCAACTTCATGCTCACAATTTAGATTAATTCTAAAGTGCAAATATACTTAATAAAGATGGAAATGAGAGGATGGGAGTTTGAAGTTTTTTATAGGTGGATTGAGGAATTCTATCTACTACTTTTAGTGATTATTTGTAAATTTTGCAAAAATTTTGAACTGCAACTACAATTCTTTTCTAGGATCCCAAAACACGTTTTCAAAGTTTTGAATTTGGTTATTCTTTACTTTTACACCTTCACCTTCCAACAATTGCTGCATTAAATGAGTACCATCAAAATGATGTTTGCCAGTCAAGAGGCCTTGTCTGTTAACCACACGATGTGCCGGAACGTCCTTTCCAACCGAGCCATTCATGGCATATCCCACCATTCTGGCACTTCTGGCTGCTCCAAGATAGTTGGCAATGGCTCCATAACTTGTGACACGGCCATAAGGAATCAATTTGGCCACCTCATAGACTTTATCAAAAAAATTAAGTGTTTCCTGTTGCATTAAAGTTCCATTAAAATGTGAATGAGGGTTACTCCGGCAATAAGCCCTGTGATGGTTCCGATAATGTAGTTCATGTTTTTTTGTGATGTGAATTTTCTACTTTTTATTTTATCAAAAAAGAAAATGTAAATATATAACATTACAAAAGTTCCCGTTGCTGCTCCTGCCACATAAGAAATGATGGAGGTTCGTTCAAAATCCATCCAACCAAAAGAAGCAATAGTGATTGTCATATAGGCTTGATACGGAATTGGGAACACATTAATTGCCGAAAGAAACATTCCTTGGAAGAAACGACTGTGTTTGCTTTTGGAATGTGGTTCTACCTCTGGTTTAGGTTCAGATTTGGCAATCAGCAAAAAATAAACGGTAATCAATACAAAAACAACAAAGGCCACCCTCTGTAATATTTCTATTACACTTTGATGATTGCTCAAATATCTTGCAAACATGGCTGCAATATAAGTTTGGAGAAAGACAACAACACAAGCTCCCACTGAAAACATCATACCTCTTACATGACCTTCTTTAAGACTAATTTTAGCCGCGGTCATATTCAACAGTCCTGGAGGAATGACACCAACAAGTGCAATAATCAAACCCAGAAAGAATAGGACAGTGATGTTCAAGTTTAGTTGATTTTAAATCTAATATAAGTAATTGGTTTGTTTTTTTCTAAATAGAGGCTTTCATAATGTGTTTGGATGCTTGTTACCTCATCCGGACTTCCTTCTTGTTTATAAACATTATGGTTGGCATAAAGCACTTCGTGGCCTTCGCCATGCAGCAAGCCCAAAGTGTAGCCGTGCATGAATTCACTGTCTGTTTTGAGATGGATTACTCCATCGGGTTTAAGGATTTTTTTGTAGCGTTGCAGAAATTCCGAAGTGGTCATTCGATGTTTGGTGCGCTTGTATTTGATTTGTGGATCCGGAAAGGTAATCCAGATTTCGTCAACTTCTGCTTGGGCAAAAGCGTGATCTATAAGTTCGATTTGTGTTCTTAAAAAAGCTACATTATCAATGCTTTCTTGAACTGCTGTTTTTGCACCTCGCCAAAAACGTGCTCCTTTGATATCTATTCCAATGAAATTTTTATTTGGATAGCGTTTAGCAAGTGCAATGCTATATTCGCCCTTACCACAACCCAATTCAAGCACTAATGGATGGTTGTTTTTGAAGACCTTTTCGTTCCAACGCCCTTTTAAATCAAATTTTTTATTGACCAGCTCATCCCGTGTTGGCTGGATGACATTGTGAAAGGTTTCATTTTCTTTAAAGCGTTTGAGTTTATTTTTGCTTCCCACTTTTATTAACTATTTCTTGATGTTATTTTTCAATCGGTAAAATTAGGGAAATATATGTTAGTGGGTAAGTTCGTATCTTTGAAACTTGTTGAAATTTGCGTTAGGGATTGAAGTGGCATCCTTTTTTGCAAAATGCAAAAAAGATATAGCGAAAAGCCCGTCCTCCCGAAAGTTTTCGGGAAGGAAACGCCCTTAATGGACTAATGAAAAAAAAAATCCTAGTAGCACCTTTGAATTGGGGATTGGGTCATGCGACACGCTGTATTCCTATCATCAATGCCTTGATGGCCAACCATTTTGAGCCAATAATAGCCAGTGACGGTGTGGCTTTGGAATTGCTTAAGAAAGAGTTTCCTGAACTAACTTGTTTAGAGCTGCCTGGGTATAATATCAAGTATTCCAAAAAAGGGTATTTTCTGAAATTGAAACTACTAAAAGATTCCCCAAAGGTCATCAACGCCATAAAAGCTGAAAAAAAAATTGTTGAACAGATTGTTGCCGACTATACAATTGGCGGCATTATTTCAGACAATAGGCTTGGTGTATATTGCAAACTTGTTCCTTCGGTTTTTATGACACATCAATTGCAGGTACTGAGTGGCAACACTACTTGGTTGAGCACTAAAATGCACCAAACCATCATCAAAAAATTTGACGAATGCTGGGTGCCTGATACCATTGGATTTCCCAACTTGAGTGGAAAATTGGGCCATCCGCCTGCCTTGAATACCTCAATCAAATACATTGGTCCATTGAGCCGTTTTAGCAAGTTGGATTGTGATAGGCGATATGATGTGATGGTATTGCTTTCAGGTCCTGAACCTCAACGAAGCCTACTTGAAGAAAAATTGTTGATTGAGTTTAAAAATTATGATGGTAAGGTTCTATTTGTAAAAGGTATTGTTGAAAAAGAACATACAGTTCGGCAAGATGGCCCTATGACAATTCATAATTATTTAATGGGATCAGAATTGGAAAAGGGATTAAATGAAAGCGACTTGATAGTTTCCCGTTCTGGTTATACCACGATAATGGATTTAGCGAAATTGAATAAAAAAGCTTTTTTTATTCCAACTCCAGGACAGTTTGAACAGGAATATTTAGCTAAGCGCCTTACAGAAAAAGGATTTGTTGCAAGTTGTAAACAGGATGATTTTAGTTTGAAAAAATTGGAAGATGTTGACCTCTACAAAGGTTTGGAAACTTTTGATTATGAAGTTAACTACAAGAAACTATTTCATCTTTTCTAGTGTAAATGAAAATTCGCTTCCAACGCCTATCTCACTTTCTACATAGATTTTTTCGTCGTGAGCCTCGATGATGTGCTTGACAATGGATAACCCAAGTCCAGAGCCGCCTTCCTTTCGAGAGCCACTCTTATCTACCCTAAAAAAGCGCTCGAATAGACGCTTAAGATTGGTTTTGGAAATGCCTTCTCCGTTATCCGTAACTCTCACGATCACTTTGTTTTTTATAAGGTTCTCCACACTAACTTCGGTTGTGCCTTTTTCCTTTCCGTATTTTATTGAATTTACAATAAGATTGCTAAGCACCTGCTGTATGCGTTCCTTATCAGCCTTTACCATAATTGGATTTTGGTAATCCATGTCGAACATCAAAGTAATTTTTTTCTTTGCAGCTTTCATTTCGAGCAAATCAAAAACGCTTTGTATGACATCAATAATGTCAAATTCCTCAATTTTTAAACTCAAATCGCCCACTTCCAATTTGGTGATCATATCCAAATCCTTTACGATATAGATAAGTCGTTCAACTCCTTTGCTTGCTCTTGTCAAATATTTTTTGCGAATACGTTCATCTTCCATGGCGCCATCCAACAAGGTTAGAATATAACCTTGTACAGTGAATAAGGGCGTTTTTAATTCATGCGATACATTGCCCAAAAATTCCTTACGATATTCTTCACGAACCTTTAAGGTCTCTATTTCAAGTTTTTTGTCCTTGGCAAATTTGTCTATTTCTTTTGTCAAGGTTGCCATATCTGTAGTAATGGGCTGATTGATCAATGAAGCAGATTCCAAAAGGGTAAGATCATCGTATATTTTTTTGACGCGTCTATAAATGAATCTTTCAACCCGATATTGCGTTATAAAAAAACAGATGGCATAGCAAATGGGTACAAAACCAATTACCACAAGCCAATTGAATGTTTTACCGACGTACAAAAAAACACTCAATAAAAGTGTCAAGCAAATGGTGATGTATAGCGATGTCTTAATCGCAAACTTATAGGTCTTTTTTAATTTCGTGTACATTAATCAACAAACTTATACCCTACACCTTTGACGGTCTTAAAGCATTTGTCGCCGATTTTTTCTCGAAGTTTTCTAATATGTACATCAATGGTTCGTCCACCAACTACCACTTCATTTCCCCAAACTTTATCGAGGATTTCTTCGCGCTTGAATACTTTGCCTGGTTTTGTGGCCAACAAAGATAGCAATTCAAACTCTTTTCTGGGCAATATAATCTCTTCTCCTTTATGGGAAATTTTGTATTCTTCCCGATTGATAACCAAAGAGCCTATTTTCATGACACTTTCTGTGGCATCTTCATCCTTCAAACGCCTCATGAGTGCTTTTACCTTGCTTACCAATACTTTTGGTTTTATGGGTTTGGTGATGTAATCATCGGCTCCAGCATCAAACCCCGCAACTTGTGAGTAATCTTCACCTCTTGCAGTTAAAAACACAATGATGGTATCGCTTAATTCTGGAATTTTTCTGATTTGTTCGCAAGCTTCAATACCATCCATTTCTGGCATCATAACGTCAAGAATGATAAGTTGTGGCCTTTCCTTTTTAGCTTTCTTTATAGCTTCAATGCCGTTTTCGGCAGTGATCACTTGATAGCCTTCAGAAGAAAGGTTATATCCGACAATTTCCAGAATATCTGGTTCGTCATCTACCAATAATATTTTTATATCGCTTTTTTTCATTTACAATAAAGTTAGAATAAATTCCTTTCGTAAAGATAGGATTAATAACAAAAAATTATAACAAACAGTGCATTGATAACAATATAGTAACTTTAAAAATAAGCAACCCTAACCTTTGGACGACTATTTTATATGTTTAACATTTTTTTGGTACGCCTTTTGAGATAATTTATTAATTTTAATCAAAAGACCTTAACTTGATGAAAAACTACTTATACATTTTCTGCCTATTGGCATTTTTGTGTGTTTCCACAGTTGGTTATTCTCAAATAACAGATCCGAATACTTCCGCTACTGAAAGTATTGAAGATTTATCCATTTACCCTAATCCGGTTAGTAATGGCAAAATTTACATCACTACAAAACTAAATCTAACCAAGGATATTGAAATTTTTGATGTTTTGGGTAAGAAAATCTATTCAACCTCTCTTTTTGGCAAAGAACTGAATATCTCCAAACTAACTCCTGGAATCTACATCCTTAAAATAAAGGAAAACAATAGCTCTGCCACACGAAAGCTAGTGGTAAGATAAACATTGTGTTATGATAATGTTATAAGTTGTCAATACCTTGTGACAATATTTTTTGTGTTCTATTAATTCTTATATTTGTGGAAATTTAAACTTATAATTATGAAAAAAATTTACTTTTTATTGTTTACTTTATTAATTAGTACTGTCTCCTTTGGACAACTGGTCATTAATGAAATAGATGCCGACACACCAGGAACTGACGCGGCAGAATTTCTTGAGTTAAAATGGACTCCCAACACTTCTTTAAATGGATATATCGTTGTGTTTTTTAATGGTAGTAATGATTTAAGTTACGCTACTGTTGATTTAGCTGGAAAAACTACTGATGCCAACGGTTTTTTCATTTTGGCAAATGAAAGTCTTGCTACAGGCTCAGATATCGTTTTACCAGCTGGAGGATCTGGATTTATTCAAAACGGAGCTGATGCAGTTGCAATTTATCAAGCCACGGCAGCAACATTTCCTGATGGTTCCACAACATCCATGACCAACTTAATTGATGCTTTGGTTTATGGAACTGCAGATTCTGATGATGTTGAGTTACTTACTGGTTTAGGTGAGACTGTTCAATATGATGAAAGTGCAAACGGTGCTAGTGCTACTGAATCCGTTCAAAGAAAAACCGATGGTACTTATGAAACAAAAACACCAACATTTAGAGCCAGTAATGATTCTGCAGTTTGCGAGTTGAGTTTAACAACTACCTCTGCAACCTGTGATGCTTCAACTAGTGGTACAGATACCTATACCGCTACGGTTGATTTTACAGGTGGAGGAACTTCAACTTACACTGTTACCGCCAGTTCTGGAACTGTTAGTGGTGATAGCCCATCAAGTGTTGCGTCAGGTACAATTACTGTAACTGGTTTGTCGGAAGGAACTAACTTGACTTTAACCGTTACAAATGGTGGGTTATGTGACCTTTCAAGTACTGTTAACTCTCCAACATGCGAACCGACACAATCACTCCCTATTTACGAAAATTTCAACTACGGTTCATCAACAGGTGATTTGACCGCTGTGAGTGGAGGAAATTGGACCAATCATTCAGGAACTGGAGCCGTTGGATATGCAACTACAAGCCTAAGCATGGCTGGATATTCTTCTTCTGGTATTGGTGGTTCAGCAACTATAGACGCCGCTCTGGGTGAAGATGTAAATAGAGCTTTTACTCCTCAAACAACTGGCACCATTTATTTTAGTGCTTTGATGAATTTAAGCGCGGTATCATCTGGAGGTAGTTATTTTTTCCATTTAAAAAACGAAACCACTGGATTTTATGGTAGGGTTGGAGCAAAAGATGATGGTAGCGGAAACGTTTTATTTGGTATAGGTGCTACATCAAGTACTTTAGTGTATGGAACGACACCTTATAGCTTGAATACTACTTACCTTGTAGTAGGAACATATAATTTAGATAGTGGTGTCTCGAATTTATACGTTATGACTTCACCTTCAGCTACAGAACCGACAACACCTGAAGCTACAGATACTGGCTCAACAGGAAATACCGTTGTCGCTGTCGCTTTAAGACAAGGTAGCGGAACACCTTCCGGTGTTATTGATGGAATCAATGTGGCAACAAGCTGGGGAAGTGTTCTTTCCACAAATGAATTTAATGAAACAGCTAAATTTAAAATCTACCCTAACCCAACTTCTGTAGGCTATGTAAACATCACAAGCAACACTGCGGATGCAATGTCAGTAAAAGTTTTTGATGTGTTAGGAAAACAGGTGTTGAACCAAACCGTTAGCAACAACCGTTTGAATGTGGCTTCTTTGAAATCTGGAATCTACATCATGAAAATTTCTCAAAACGATGCGACCATCACAAAAAAATTAGTGATTAAGTAAGACATTGTTCTATAACAATTATTAAAGCGTTACCAATAGGTAACGCTTTTTTATTTTATCTATTTTTGTGATGATGATAAACCCCAGCGATATTTTCAAAATTCAAACTGAAGAGGACTTCAAGACCACGGCTTTGAAAATCTTTCGGTTTCAATTTGAACATAATCCTATTTACCGTTCATTTTGTGATTTACTATATAAGCATCCTAGCGACATCAAAATCATTGAAGATATTCCTTTCTTACCAATTCAATTTTTTAAAAGTCATAAAATTGTAAGTAATTCTAAAGGTATCGATAAAATCTTCACCAGTTCTGGCACCACAGGAAGTATCCCAAGCAAGCATCATATAACGGATTTAAAAATCTATGAGGAAAGCTTTAAAAAGACATTTCAACATTTCTATGGCAACATTGAAGATTTTGTCGTCTTGGCTTTGTTGCCTTCCTATTTGGAGCGTGATGGGTCATCTTTGATTTATATGGTAGAGCATCTCATCAAGAATTCTAAACACACTGAAAGTGGTTTTTATCTCCACAATCTTTTAGAGTTGAAACAGAAATTGATTCAATTGGATGAAAAAGGACAAAAGATTCTTTTGATTGGTGTCTCATTTGCACTTTTGGATTTGATTGAATTGCATCAATTTCAATTAAAAAATACCATCATCATGGAAACTGGCGGCATGAAAGGTAGGCGAAAAGAATTGATTCGTGATGAACTTCACACTATTTTGAAGCAAGGATTTGGGGCAAAGACAATTCATAGTGAATATGGCATGACCGAGTTGTTGAGCCAAGGTTATTCTAAAGGAAAGGGTATTTTTGAATGTCCACCTTGGATGAGAATCTTAACGCGAGATACTGAAGATGCTCTGACCATTTTGCCTTCACAAAAAACAGGAGGTATCAATGTCGTTGATTTGGCAAACATCCATTCCTGTTCATTTATTGCGACCCAAGATTTGGGGAAAGTCTATCACAACGGTTCATTTGAAATTATTGGCCGATTTGACACATCAGACATCAGAGGTTGCAATTTGATGGTATTATAAAACTTTGTTAATACCTGTAATCCTAAAGCGCTTTATCCGACTAAATTAAGACTAAAAAACTGGCCTTAATAGAAATCATTTGTTTGATTTGCTATTGAAAAAGAAAAGTTTTTAAGTTGATTGGTTGGTTTTTTAACGCCTGATTGAAGCTTGCTTCTTCAGGCGTTTTTATTTAATTCACTTTAATGATGTAGGTGTTTTTCTTTCCTTTATTGATGATGATGTATCGATTGTTTATCAAATCATCAGATGTCAATTGATACGCTTCGTCAACTTTTTCTTTATTGACAGAAATTGAATTTTCTTTCAAGGCTCTACGCGCTTCGCCATTGGAAGCCAAAAAATTTGTTTTGGCTGCTAACGCTGCAATCATATCCAAACCTTCGTCAAATTCCGAACGATTTATTTCAGCTTGTGGCACACCTTCAAACACATCCAAAAATGTAGCTTCATTCAAAGATTTTATATCTGTTTTAAAGGAATTACTAAACAATATTCCTGATGCTTTTTCTGCATTTTCAAAATCCTCTTTGGAATGGACCATTTTGGTAATCTCTTCAGTCAGTCGTTTTTGAAGGATTCTTAAATGCGGAGTTTCATAATGTTCTTTGACAATCGCATCAATTTCATTTTTAGCTAGAAATGTGAAAATCTTGATATATTTTTCGGCATCCACATCACTGGAGTTCAACCAATATTGATAGAATTTATAAGGCGAAGTTCTGTTAGCATCCAACCAAATATTGCCACCTTCACTTTTTCCAAATTTGGAACCATCACTTTTGGTAATCAACGGACATGTTATGGCAAATCCTTTACCGTTACCAATCCTTCTGATCAATTCAGTCCCAGTTGTGATATTTCCCCATTGGTCGCTACCACCCATTTGGATGGTGCAATCATTTTCTCTATACAAATGAAGAAAATCATAGCCTTGCACCAATTGATAGGTAAACTCTGTAAAACTCATTCCTTCTGATGATTCAGAAGAAATTCTGTTTTTCACAGAATCTTTGGACATCATGTAATTGACTGTGATATGCTTACCAACATCACGAATGAATTCCAAAAATGAAAACTCTTTCATCCAATCATAATTATTAACCAATACTGCAGAATTTGCAGCATCACCATCAAAATCCAAAAAATGTGACAATTGTTTCTTAATCGCATCTTGATTATGGCGCAATGTCTTTTCATCGAGCAAATTACGTTCACTCGATTTTCCTGATGGGTCACCAATCATACCCGTAGCTCCACCAACCAAAGCGACTGGTTTGTGCCCACAACGCTGGTAATGTGCCAACAACATAATTGGCACCAAATTACCGATATGTAAAGAATCTGCCGTGGGATCAAAACCGACGTAAGCACTTCGCATGCCTTCCATCAAATGCTCTTCTGCACCAGGCATCACGTCATGAATCATGCCTCTCCATGTTAATTCTTCTACAAAATTTTTCATCATCCCATTTGGATTTTATTAAACTCTGGCAAAGATAAAAATCAATGTGCAATTACTAATGATTAATTGGTTATTTTAGTTGGATGATATTAGTTACAGGAGGCACGGGTTTGGTCGGTTCGCATTTGCTTTATCAATTAGTGAGCAGTGATGAACATGTAAAGGCAATTTATAGGAGAGCGCATAAACTTGATGCTGTTAAAAAGGTGTTTTCTTATTATACAGAAGATGTTGAAGCTCTTTTTAATCGCATTGAATGGGTGGAAGCCGATTTAAATGATGTTTCCGCTTTATCTGAAGCTTTTAAAAATATCTCCCATGTCTATCACTGTGCTGCTTTTGTAAGTTTTGAACCAGACAAATACCATCAACTTAGAAAGATAAATATCGAAGGGACAGCGAACATCGTAAATTTGTGTGTAATCAACCATATTAAAAAACTTTGCTATGTGTCATCTATCGCAGCCATTGGGCATGAGTTGGAAGCTGGAAAATTGATTACTGAAGAAACCCCATGGAATCCTGAAGAGGACCATAGCGTGTATGCCATCACAAAATACGGAGCCGAAATGGAAGTTTGGCGCGGCACACAAGAAGGTGTCAATGCGGTGATTGTGAATCCAGGTATCATTCTCGGCCCTGGTTTTTGGAGAAGTGGTGGAAGTGGAAGTCTAATCAATCAAATTTACAAAGGGTTTCCATATTACACCAACGGAACAACGGCTTATGTGGATGTGAATGATGTTGTCAAAGTAATGCTCGAATTGATGAAAAGCGACATCAAAAATGAATCCTATATTATCATTTCTGAAAATTTATCCTTTAGAGAATTTCAGATAAAAGTTGCAAAAGCATTGGGCGTTAATCCTGCGCAAAAAGAAGCGACCAAACTGATGTTAAAAGTTGGTTGGCGATTGGATTGGTTACGACATACATTATTGGGAAAACGTCGGCGATTATCTAAACAAATGGCAACATCTGCAATTTCAAAAACCGTTTATGATAATTCTAAACTGAAGCAGACACTTGATTTCGAATTAATCCCACTGGATGATTCCATCGAAAAGGTCTGTCATTTTTTTATGGAGGACCTCAAAGTTGTTCATTAGCTTTTTCTTTTAAACGTAAATTGGATTTCGATTTAGGTTTTAAAACTAATGTGGTATCCAGTTTAGCTGCTTTTTCTTCTTCTACTTTTAAGGAATCCCTTGTCTTTTCTTCCTTTTCATTTAAGGCTTCATATTTCTTTTTCTCAGATACAATCTTCAGCTTTACTTTCTCCATAATAGCTTCATAGACTTTAGTGTCATACGAATAATAATCATTGCTTTGTGCAAATTGAAGACTGTCAATATGATGTTTTTTATAGACATAGTCTTGTGGCAAAACACCTTTATTTTCCAAAGCCCTTTTATTAATCCCTTTGGCTGCATTCAATAAAAACACATCATAGAGGATATCAGACATTTTATCTTTTGAAATCAAATTGTCAGGTTTTTTGGGTCTGTCAGAATCAGCACAGCCACATAAAACCATTGCAATTACTATGATTGTGAAATATCTCATCTATTAAAAGTTAATCGTTTAGCAGCTTTAACGTCCAAAAACTTGAAATTCTTATAAGCCAAAGCGCCATTAATAAAAGTATGTGTGACTCTCGATTTAAAAATCGTGCCTTCAAATGGCGACCATCCACATTTGTAGAGAATATTTTCTTTTTTCACAGACCAAGGGCTGTTGATGTCCACCACTACCAAATCGGCAAAATAACCTGGTCGTATATACCCTCTTTTCTCTATCTCAAATAAAATTGCAGGATTATGGCACATTTTTTCTGCAATTTTTTCTAATGAAACTTTGCCTTTTAGGTGCATTTCTATCATAGCAACCAAGGCATGTTGCACCAAAGGTCCTCCAGAAGGTGCTTGCGTATAGACATTCTTCTTTTCATCCAATGTATGAGGTGCATGGTCGGTTGCCACAACATCAATTCGGTCGTCCAACAAAGCTTTCCAAAGCTCATCCCTGTCCTTGGCCGTTTTTACCGCAGGATTCCATTTGATAAGCGTGCCTTTGGTTTTATAATCTTCATCTGAAAACCACAAATGATGAATACAGACTTCCGCAGTGATTTTTTTATCTTTTAAAGGGATTTTATTGCTAAACAATTTTGTTTCCTTACCTGTTGATACATGAAAGACATGCAAACGTGCACCTGTTTTCTTTGCCAATTCTATAGCTTTTGAGGATGATATATAGCAGGCTTCCTCACTTCTGATAATCGGATGGCATTCAATTGGAATATCGTTACCATATGTAGCGATGTGGTCTTGTAAATTTTTCTTGATAGTAGCTTCATCTTCACAGTGTGCAGAAATCAATAAATTTGTGCTCTTGAATATTTTTTCCAAAACCTGCGGATTGTCTACAAGCATATTCCCTGTTGAAGAACCCAAAAATAATTTTAGCCCAGCCACTTTTTTGGAATCCACTTTTAATATCTCATCCAAATTGTCATTGGTCCCACCAAACATAAATGAGTAATTGGCATAGGACGTCTTCTCGGCTATATCAAATTTTTCTTCCAATTTTTCTATCGTTGTCGCCTGTGGAACTGTGTTTGGCATTTCAATAAACGAGGTGATCCCGCCTGCAATAGCAGCTTTGGATTCTGTCTCAATGTTAGCCTTATGCGTCAACCCAGGTTCACGAAAATGCACTTGGTCATCAATAACACCTGGAAAGACATAGCTCCCTTCCACATCAATGATACTGTCTTGTGATGATTTGGCACTTATGGAATCTGAAACTTCTTTTATATAGTCACCTTCAATCAGAATGTCACCTTCAAATATGTGACCTTCGTTGACGATTTTGGCATTTTTTATCAATGTTCTTTTCTCTTGCATATCTTATTCCTTTCCAATCAAACTTTTAAATTTCATAGTCACCACTCCAAAAATAGCTTCAGAAATGATACCTCCGCTCAATTTTGACTTCCCTTTTCGGCGATCGGTAAATATCACCGGGACTTCCACAATTTTAAATTTTTTTAAATAGGCTTTGAATTTCATTTCAATTTGAAATGCATAGCCAACAAACTTAATCGCATCCAAATCTATGGCTTCCAGGACTTTTCGTTTGTAACATACGAATCCTGCCGTAGTATCACAAATAGGCATCCTTGTTATAAAACGCACATATTTGGAGGCTCCATAGGACATCAATACACGGTTCATGGGCCAATTGACCACATTGACACCTTTCACATAACGTGAACCAATCGAAAGATCGGCTTCATCCAAAAGGCATGCATTGTAAAGCTTCATCAAATCTTTTGGGTCATGAGAAAAGTCGGCATCCATCTCAAAAATGTATTGATAGTCTTTTTTTAAACACCAATGAAACCCATCAATGTAAGCTGTTCCTAAACCGGTTTTGTGTTTACGTTCAAGCAAAAACAGTTGGTTGCTGTACTCTTCCTGAAGCAATTTTACTTTATCTCCCGTTTTATCAGGCGAATTGTCGTCAACCACAAGGATATGAAACGCCTTCTGTTGGGCAAAAACCGATCTAATGATGGCCTCTATGTTCTCAATCTCATTGAAGGTTGGTATGATGACAATGGCATCTATCATGTACAAATTTTTGGTTGACCGTCAAGGTTTTAAAAGTACCATCGCAAAAGTAAGTTTTTTTAAAGTATAATTTTTATGTGATTGTGCATAAATAAACGTTAAAGAGTTTAAATATTCTTTATAATTTAGCACCTATGCTACGAGAGGTAATATCCAACGAATGGTTTACGGTTTTCATTGTTTTGGGCTTGATGGCCATTGCATTGTCAAAGCAGTTTTTTTCTGTTCGGTTCAACGATTTTATTGCGGTTTTGGGCAATTCAAAATATCTAAAAATCTACTCTAGAGACCAAAAATTCATTGATGGTTTTGACAGTTTGCTTTTTTTTAATTTAGTGATTTCGTTATCTATTTTTGGATTTTTGGCCTATTCAACACTAATAGAAAACATTAAATTTGATATTCTTTTGTTTTCAAAAATTATTTTTGGAGTTGCAGCTTTAGTACTGATAAAAGTACTTTTTGAACGTCTCATTGGTAGTTTGTTCGAAATCGACAAGTTAATTGATCAATATCTATTTCAAAAGACTAGTTATCTCAATTTTAGCGGATTTATCCTCTTGCCCATTAACGTTTTGTTGCTGTACACCATTACGCCGTCTCCGTTGATTTTATACATCAGTATCGGTGTGATCCTGATGGTAAATCTTATAGGGCTTGTCACCACGTTTAAAAACCATCAAAAGTTGATATTAAATAACTTATTCTATTTTATTTTGTATCTTTGCGCACTTGAAATTGGACCCTATCTGATTTTATATAAAATAATTACGAAAGAATAAGAAAATTATTACCCTCGGCCTATGAAAGTGAAAACAATTTTAGTGTCTCAGCCCGAACCTAAAATAGAAAATTCGCCTTACTTTGATCTTCAGGAAAAGCAAAAAGTAAAAATAGATTTCAGACCATTTATTCACGTAGAAGGTGTTTCAGCA
This sequence comes from Gelidibacter sp., assembly GCA_041391925.1. Lineage (GTDB taxonomy): Bacteria > Bacteroidota > Bacteroidia > Flavobacteriales > Flavobacteriaceae > JBPOFM01. The sequence continues at coordinate 63,315 of JAWKNA010000003.1, forward strand.
AAGGATATCAGACAACAAAAAGTTGATTTGAACCATTATACTGCCATCATTCTTACCAGTAGAAATTCTGTAGATCATTTTTTCAGGGTTGCCGAAGAAATGCGGTTCAAAGTGCCGGATACGATGAAATATTTTTGCCAGTCGGAAGCGGTAGCTTTTTATTTGCAGAAATATGTAGTCTACAGAAAACGTAAAATTTATGTAGGAAAACGGAGTTTTGAGGATTTATCTCCTTTGATTAAAAAATATAAGGATGAAAATTTTTTGCTTCCCACTACCGATAAATTAAAAGATGAAGTGCCTGCTACACTTAACGCTTTGAATATTAAGTGGAAAGAGGCCATTTTCTATAAAACCGTTATCAGTGATTTATCTGATTTGGCCGATGTGTATTATGACATTTTGGTATTTTTCAGCCCTTCTGGGATTGAATCATTGTTTCACAACTTCCCTGATTTCAAACAGAATAATACACGTATCGCTGCATTTGGAAGTACCACCTGCAAGGCCGTTGAAGAGCACGGTTTGCGATGCGACATTCCGGCACCGACACCCGATACACCTTCAATGACGATGGCACTCGAAAAATATATTGAGAAAGTCAATAAGGCGAAATAAAATTGTTCACCATTAAACATAAAAAACCCGCGATTTTTGAAAAATCGCGGTTTCTTATTTTACAATATTAAATTAGCTTTTCAAATTCGGTGCCCCAGCCAAAATCTCTTCGCTGGCAAACTCCTCATACTTTTTGAAGTTTTCCCTAAAGGATTCAGACAATTTATAGGCTGTTTTATAGTACTCCTCATCGTTGTTCCAAGTTTGTCTAGAGCTTAAAACCTCGGTCGGAACACCAGGACAGCTTCTTGGTTGTAGCAATCCAAATACTGAATGGGTTCTGTAGGTCTGTGGATTTACCTCATCCAAATCACCATTTAGTGCAGCTGTAATCATGGCTCTGGTATATTTCAATTTGATTCTACTGCCAACACCATAGGCGCCACCAGTCCAACCTGTATTGATGAGCCAAACGTTCACACCGGTTTCTTTCATTTTGGAGCTCAACATTTCGGCATATACTGTGGGATGCAAAGGCATAAAAGGAGCACCAAAACATGCGGAAAAATTAGGCGTAGGTTCATCGATACCCGCTTCGGTTCCTGCAACTTTTGCTGTATACCCAGAAATAAAATGGTAAGCTGCCTGACCAGGCGTCAACTTGGAAATTGGAGGCAATACTCCAAAAGCATCTGCCGTTAAAAAGAAAATATTTTTTGGGTTTTTACCGATGGATGGTACTTGAATATTGCTGATGTGTTCGATTGGATAACTGACACGTGTATTCTGTGTAATAGAGATATCTTCGTAATCCACTTCGCCTTTGGCGTCCATGACAACATTTTCCAGAATCGCTCCTTTTTTTATCGCATGGTAAATATCAGGTTCGTTTTCTTCTGTTAAATTGATAACCTTTGCATAGCAGCCACCTTCAAAATTAAAGACCGTATTTTCTGCGGTCCATCCATGCTCGTCGTCACCAATCAATCGCCTATTAGGATCTGCTGAAAGTGTTGTTTTACCAGTACCTGACAACCCAAAGAAAATAGCAGTATCATTATCCTTTCCAACATTTGCACTACAGTGCATTGGCAATGTATTTTTATAGACGGGAAGTATGAAATTCAAGGCCGAAAAAATCCCTTTTTTGATTTCTCCAGTATAACCAGTACCTCCAATCAAAGCAATCTTTCTTGTAAAATCCAAGATGGCAAAATTATGCTGACGTGTTCCATCTACTTCGGGATTTGCCATAAAACCTGGTGCGTTCACAATGGTCCAATCGGGGTTAAAATTTTCCAACTCTTGTTCGGTAGGTCGAAGAAACATGTTATATGCAAATTGATTGCTCCAAGCATATTCTGTAATGACTCGAATGTTGAGTTTATAGTTTTTATCTGCGCAGGCATAGCAATCCCTTACAAAAACTTCTTTACCGGAAAGATAGCCCACAACTTTATCATATAGTTTTTCGAACTTATCCGAATCGAATGGGATATTGACTTTTCCCCACCATACTTTATCTTCCGTAACACTGTCTTTTACAAGAAATCGATCTTGTGGCGATCGTCCGGTAAATTCTCCTGTGTTTATTGCCAAGGCACCTGATGAGGCTTCGACGCCCTGTCCCTTTTTGATGGCAATATTATGAAGTTGTTCTGGAGGAAGTTGGTAATTAACCTTGGCATTTTTAATACCATATTGTTCTAACGAAATCGATTTCGTAGTTTGGGTATGATCTACCATAATAATGTTGTATTGTTTGTTGATGCAAAATTAAACAATATTTTAAAGTACGCACTTAATTTTACAATTTATCAGTTTGAAGTCTCAAAAAGTTTATCAACAGCGCACCCCAAGCGGCAATGAGGAGCAATCCTCCAATGGGTGTCATAATGCCTATTGTCTTAAAATCAAAACTGCTAATGGCGTTGGTAGCCAGTCCGTAGATAGAACCAGAAAAAAACAGTATCCCAACAAGCGTCAACCAATAAATAATCCGTTTGAATCTTTCTTGGACCATTTGTGAAGTCCCAACAATCAATAAAAGAATAGCATGGTACATTTGATATTTGACACCAGTTTCAAAAGTTTGGATAGATTCGGGAGAAATCAATTGTTTCAGGCCATGTGCCGCAAACGCTCCTAAAATTATTCCTGTAATTCCCAAAAATGAGGCAGTAACTAAAATAGTTTTGTTCATATAAATATATGGTTTGAGTTTTTAGAACCCTTTGTATTTACTAAATTCGTGACTGCAAAAATACTCAAGAAAATCCACTATGCGAAAGATTTTAATCATAGGAGCTGGCAAATCAACATCTTATCTCATTAAATATTTATTGGACAAATCAGAATCTGAAGAACTTCATATCATTGTGGGTGACATCAGCATCCCAAATGCAAGAAAGCTGATTGGTAATCATCCAAACGCACAAGCCATCATGCTAGATGTGTTCAACAAACAATCACGACAAGATGCCATTCAAAATGCAGACATCGTCATATCTATGTTGCCTGCTCGCTATCATATAGAAGTTGCAAAAGATTGTGTGACCTTTGGAAAAAACATGGTGACCGCGTCATATGTAAGTCCGGAAATGGAAGATTTGGATAAGGCAGTAAAAGCTAAAGGTTTGGTTTTTATGAATGAAATTGGTGTAGACCCAGGCATTGACCATATGAGTGCCATGAAAATAATAAACGACATTCGTCAGAAGGGCGGAAAAATGATTTTGTTCGAATCGTTTTGTGGTGGTTTGGTTGCTCCAGAAAGTGATGACAATCTTTGGAATTATAAATTCACCTGGAACCCTCGTAACGTTGTGGTTGCAGGACAAGGTGGTGCTGCAAAATTTCTTCAAGAAGGCACTTATAAATATATTCCTTACAATCGTTTGTTCCGAAGAACCGAATTTTTGGAAGTGGAAGGTTTTGGGAAATTTGAAGTCTATGCAAACCGGGATTCTCTAAAATATCAATCGGTATATGAATTGGATAACGTGAGAACTTTGTATCGTGGTACTATGCGTCGTGTTGGTTTTAGTCGTGCATGGAATATGTTCGTTCAATTGGGTATGACCGATGACAGCTACACCATTGATGACAGCGAAAATATGAGTTATCGCGATTTTGTAAACGCCTTTTTGCCCTATAGCCATACAGATTCTGTGGAATTGAAATTCAGATATCAATTAAAAATTGAACAGGATGATTTGATTTGGGACAAACTGTTGGAGCTCGATATTTTTAATCCTAATAAAATGGTGGGACTTCAAAAGGCAACACCTGCTGAAATATTACAGAAAATCCTAATGGACAGTTGGACGCTAGCTGAAGATGATAAAGACATGATTGTGATGTACCATAAATTTGGATATGAACTGGATGGCAAAAAACATCAGATAGATGCCACCATGGTATCACTTGGTGAGGACCAAACTTATACTGCTATGGCAAAAACTGTCGGATTGCCAGTAGCCATAGCTGCTTTGGCCATTTTAAATGGACAGATAAAAACACCGGGGGTACAAATCCCCATCACGAAAGAAGTTTATGAACCCATTTTGAAAGAATTGGAAAACTACGATATTCACTTTAAGGAAATGGAAGTTCCTTATTTGGGATATAACCCTCTTAACGTTTAAAAAAATTAAGTTGAAAGTGGGAAGTAAAATTTGTAATATCATATGGAATAGCTTCCAGCTCTATTCATGAAAATAATCAACCAAAATATTGAGATAGATGGCATCGACAAGGAAATCCTTCGTGCGTTGATGCATGACGCACGAACACCTGTTTTGGAAATAGCGAGAAAGGTTGGTATTTCTGGTGCCGCAATTCATCAGCGATTGCGTAAGCTCGAAAAATCGGGATTGATATCCGGTTCAAAGTTTGTTATCAACCCAAAAGTTTTGGGATATACTACCATGGCGTTTGTGGGTATTTATTTAGATAAAGCTGTGAGCAATCCTGAAGCAGTAAAGCAACTTCAAAAAATACCTGAAGTGTTAGAGTGCCATTACACCACAGGAAATTGGAGCATTCTCATCAAAATTCTCTGTAAAGATAATGAGCATTTAATGTATCTACTTAATAAAGAAATCCAATCCATACCAGGTGTTTCTCGAACAGAAACTTTTATTTCGTTGGCACAACAGATTGATAGGCAAATAAAGGTTTAAAAAAGGCTTCTGAATTTAGAAGCCTTTATATTTTATGATTGTGGAATTAATCTCTCGACAAGAAAATACTCAACACATACCAAAACAATAGCATCAATGATGCAAACAAACCAATGGCTGCTGGTACATAATCTTCTGTGGTGTATTTATTTACCAGATTTGATGTTTGGTAAAGGATGGTTCCTCCAGCCAATAAACACATGGCTACCGAAAACCATAGGCCAAGGTTGAATCCAAATAACATTCCTGCAATAATCAGTCCAAGAGCAATAAAAAATCCGATAGTCAATCCTGTTCTTAAAAATGAAAAATCTTTTTTCGTCAAAAAAACAACTGCTGACAAACCTGTAAACAATGCCAATGTTACAATAGCTGCCTGATTCAATAATTCTGGACCCGATTCCATGTAAAATGCTGCGATGTAAATCAATGGTACAAAAATGAACGCTTCAGCAAGAATATAGAGTCCGTACGCAAGGTACTGCTTATTTCTATCGGCTGTTTTCATGGCCATGCTTTCCGCATAATTGGTGATGAGCATAAAGCCACCAAGCATCAAAAGCCATTTGTAACCTTGGGTCATGGACAATGCAAATGATACTATTGCCTCACTTTGCAACAAGAGATATTCAAAAATGATAAAAACCAGAACACCCACTGCAACATGCGCATAGGTCTTTTTATAAAATGCGACGCGTTCCATATCAGAAACGCTATTTAATAATGCCTTGTTCTCAAATTGATGAAAAGGGCCTTCTGTAGGATTTTCCATAAAAAATTATTTTTAGTTAGAGGTTAAAAATAGGAAAAAAATATTTTCAGTATATCCGCCCTGAAAATTCTTTTTTTAAAAAATAGATTTCATGACAATTTTTGATGACAATTTTACTTTGATTCGATGTAGGGGAATAACTCTAAATCCAATAAAAATGAAACATTCAAACATCTTATTAGTAGCATTTTCCTTATTTCTTTTTACATTTTCCTGCAGTAAAGATGACAATAAAGACGATGATCAAACAGCTGAGCCTGAATTCTCTGCATCCATCAATGGTGGTACTTTTAGTGACTATCATGCCACTCTGGGGTTTTATAATGCCACATCGGGAGCAAGTGCCAACTCTTTAAATATAACGATAACCGATTCCAACAATAACATTATCAATATATTTTTGAATGGCACTGGCGGACTGAACAGCGGTGTCATTAAGGAAATGAACAATGTGGATTCCGAAGGTTTTGTTACCAACCTTGTCATCAGAGACCAAGCGGCCCAAGTGACCTATACTTCTACGAGCGGTAGCATTACCATATCAGAAAATAGAGAAGGCCCTTCAGATTCTGGATATCGTTATATTTCTGGAGATATAAACGTCACTACCTCTACTAATACAGGTACTGAAGTAACTATCACTGGCTCATTCACTGATTTCAAGTATTAAAACTCTATCTGCTTCTAAATAGAATCAGAATGTTAAAACATATAACGTTAAAAGCCGAATTTCTTTATTAGAAATTCGGCTTTCCATTAAATAATCAGCGTCTTCCACCAAATACCTGAAGTGCCCAATATAACAAAGATGCCAATGCACCAATGGCCGCAACCAAATAGGTTCTGGCAGCCCATTTTAAAGCATCTTCCGAGCCTTTGTATTCTTCTGGGGTCACCATATTTTTAGCTTTCAACCACGCCAATGCCCTATTGCTGGCATCATATTCCACCGGCAAAGTAATAAAGCTAAACAATGTTGCCATTCCCATAAACACCAAACCTGCGATTGCGACATAGAATCCCAATCCAACACCAGCAGCAGCTCCTAAAATCAAACCACCAATGACCAACCACTGCGACATATTGGAAGTGACGCTTACAATAGGTACTAAAGCAGAACGCATTTGTAAGGCTTGGTATGCTTGTGCATGTTGCACGGCATGACCGCACTCGTGTGCAGCAACCGCAGCCGCTGCCGCATTTCTTTGCTCATACACTGGTTCGCTTAAATTGACTGTTTTATTTTTAGGATTATAGTGATCGGTCAATTGCCCAGCCACAGAAATAACCTCAACATCTCTAATGCCATTATCTGCCAACATTTTTTCAGCAATTTCTTTTCCGCTCATACCATTGCGAAGTTGTACCTTTGAATACTTTGCAAATTTTCTCTTTAATTGATTGCTTACCAACCAGCTCACCAAAGCAATGGCTCCAATCAACACATAATAACCTAACATTCCATTCATGTTCTTTAAATTAAGTTGTTCTCATTAAGATAACAAAAAGTAAGCCAATTTAAAGAAATGCAATTTTGTCAGTTAGCCCAAAAATTATACTGTGGAAGCCCAGCCAAATGCTTCCGAAATACCTTCATAAACCACTTCGCCTTTCACCACATTTAATCCCTTGGCAAGCAGCGTATCTTGTGTACAGGCATTTTCCCATCCTTCATTTGCCAGCTTCAATACATAAGGCAAGGTCACATTCGTAAGCGCCATAGTGGATGTGTAAGGCACAGCGCCAGGCATATTCGCCACACAATAATGAACGATATCATCAATAATATAGGTAGGATTTTCGTGTGTGGTAGCCTTTGTCGTTTCAAAACAACCGCCTTGGTCCACAGCCACATCTACAATCACAGTACCAGGACGCATCAATTTCAACATATCTTTTGTAATCAATTTTGGAGCTTTTCCACCCTTGATGAGGACTGCACCAATCACTAAATCGTGACTTTGGATGTGCTTTCGGATATTGTATTCGCTCGAAAATTCGGTAATGACGTGGCTCGGCATAATGTCGTTCACATAACGAAGACGTTTCATATTGATATCCATAATGGTCACGTGCGCCCCAAGTCCGGCTGCCATTTTAGCTGCCTGAATGCCAACCACGCCTGCGCCCAACACCAGCACACGCCCAGGAGGAACTCCAGGAACACCACCCAATAATACGCCACGACCTTTAATAGGTTTTTCCAAATATTTGGCACCTTGTTGAATAGCCATTCTACCAGCCACTTCCGACATTGGGGTTAGCAATGGCAGTGTGCCATCATCATCCTCAACTGTTTCGTAAGCAATGCAGATTGCTTCACTTTTTAACATTGCCAAGGTCAATTTTTCACTGGAAGCAAAATGGAAATAGGTAAACAACACCTGATTAGGTTTGATGAGCCCATATTCTTGTTCAATCGGCTCTTTGACCTTCACAATCATATCACTCTTCTCGTAAACCTCTTGAATAGTTTGAAGAATGGAAGCACCGACTTCTTCATAATCAGCATCAAAAAAACCACTTCCTTCACCAGCAGTGGTCTGCACAAATACGGTATGACCGTTTTTTACCAATTCGTTAACGCCAGCTGGCGTCATTCCAACGCGATTTTCGTTGTTTTTGATTTCTTTTGGGACACCTATTACCATAATTTCTAATTTTCTATAAATTAAATCATTTATAGGTTATACCACAAAATAAATAGGGTGATAGTTGTAATTTTTACGATATAAAACAAAATACCCCTAAAAATTTAGGGGTATAGTTTGAAATTATATGATTTATGTAAACCTAATCTATTAGCTTGACAGAAGATACTTTAAAGCGATTGTCTTCGACATTACCCGTCACCTCCGCTTTTCGAACTACTTCGCAAAAACCAGTTTGTTCATCGTGAGCATCACCAAAATCATCAATGTCAGCGCCATCTACAAAATAGGCTTTGCCATCGAGACGAACCGCCAAATCACATCCATCTTGCGAGGTCAAACCAAACTGACATTGACCGCAAGAAATTTCAACGACTTGTTTTTCTTCTGTTTTGCAAGCAATACAGAGGATAAAAGCAAAAATAAAAATCACTTTTTTCATAATGCCTATTCTACAATGTTTACTATTCTTCCTAGAACCACTATAACTTGTTTAGGTGTTCTGCCCTCCAATTGAGCAATTGTTTTCTCATTTGATAGAACAGCTTTTTCAACCTCTTCTTTAGTCATATCCATTGGTAATTCCATCGTGAACTTCATTTTACCATTGAATGAAATTGGATAATTCTTGCTGCTTTCTACGAGATATTTCTCTTCAAACTTTGGAAAAGGCGCTGTGGAAATGGATTCGTTATGACCCAATTGACTCCACAATTCTTCAGCAATATGAGGTGCGTACGGCGAAATCAAAACCAATAATGGTTCTAAAATCTCACGGCTGGTACACTTTTGAGCCGTTAGTTCATTGCAGGCAATCATAAAGGTCGACACCGAAGTGTTGAATGAAAAGTTGTCGATGTCTTCCTCTACCTTTTTGATGGTTTTATGAAGCGTTTTAAGATTGTCAGCCGTTGGTTGTACATCTGTTACGTTTAAACCACTTTCACCCACGTATAACTTCCATAGCTTTTTAAGAAACCCGTGAACACCAGTGATTCCTGCGGTATTCCAAGGTTTATATTGCTCTAATGGTCCAAGGAACATTTCATACAAACGCAAACTGTCGGCTCCGTATTCCTTACAAATATCATCAGGATTTACAACGTTGAGCTTCGATTTTGACATTTTCTCTACATCCCTCCCAACTTTATAAACATCATTATTACCATCAATTACATTTCCATTTTCACCAATAAAAATTGCATTTTGATAATCTCTTCCAAACTCTTTATCATTTTTCAATCCATTAATATCTAATTCATCTGAAGAATTGACATATTGAACTTTAATACGTACAGGAATTAGTGCTTCATCAGCAAACCAATCTATTTCCTTCACACCTGCATTCCCGAACTCATTGATAATTATATTTTTGGCCAATTCAAAATCACCATTAACTAATCGGTCATATTGTGATTTACTGAAATAAAAATCTTTTCTTTCTAGCTTTAATGCTTTGACAATATCTTTTCCGTCTCTCAATAAAACACTTTGATTTAATCTGTATACAAACGCGCTCGTCCCCAAAATCATCCCTTGGTTAATCAATTTTTTGGCAAACTCCTCAACTGGCACCAAGCCTTTATCGAACATAAATTTCTGCCAAAAGCGTGCGTACAACAAATGACCTGTGGCGTGCTCGCTTCCACCTATATATAAATCAACCTGTTTCCAATAATTCACAGCCTCTTGCGAAAAGATTTCTGTATCATTGTGTGGGTCCATATAACGGTTGAAGTATTGCGAACTTCCTGCCCAACCAGGCATTGTATTCAGCTCTAAAGCCCCACCCTGCCTCCCCGAAGGGGAGGAGTTTTCAAACTTTTCTCTTGAGACGATGTCCGCTTTGTCACCGTATTGCAACCAATACCATTTTTTTGCATTTCCCAAAGGTGGCTCGCCTGTTTCTGTTGGGAGATAGTTGTCCACTTCCGGTAAAGTAATTGGGAGAAATTTTTCATCAATCATTTGCGGCATCCCATTGACATAATACACAGGAAATGGTTCGCCCCAATAGCGCTGACGGCTGAATACAGCATCACGCAAACGGTAGTTGGTTTTTCCTTTGCCTTGACCAAGTTTTTCAAGTTCGTTTATGGCTTTTTTGGTCGCTTCTTTATAGTTCAACCCATTAAGAAAATCGCTATTCGCTATGACGGTTTTTTCTTTATCTGAAAATGCTTCTTCGCTGATGTCAACGCCTTCAAAAATATTCGGAATTGGCAAGTCAAAATGCTTTGCAAAATCATAATCGCGTTGGTCACCACAAGGTACAGACATCACGGCACCAGTTCCGTAGCCAGCCAAAACATAATCGCCAATCCAAATAGGAATCGGCTTTTTCGTAAATGGATGCTCGGCATAAGCACCTGTAAAGACACCTGTAATGGTTTTGACATCCGCCATTCGGTCGCGCTCGCTACGTTTTGCCGTCGCTTCGATATAGGCTTCGACTTCAGCCCTTTGCTCATCAGTAACTATCTGCGAAACGAGTTCGTGTTCGGGAGCAAGCGTCATAAAACTCACACCGAAAATGGTATCAGGTCGAGTGGTAAACACTTCAATGGTCGCTGGTTCCTGACTGTTACTTGTTGGTCTGACATTAAAACTAACGCTCGCTCCTACCGATTTTCCAATCCAGTTGCGTTGGATTTCCTTTAAAGATTCTGTCCAGTCAAGTGCTTCTTTATTATAATCAATTCCGTTAAGTAAGCGTTCGGCATACGCCGTAATACGCATACTCCATTGCGTCATTTTCTTGCGAATCACAGGATGTCCACCACGTTCTGACACGCCATTGACGATTTCATCATTCGCCAAAACGGTTCCCAAAGCTGGGCACCAATTGACTTCTGTTTCTGCCAAATAAGTCAGACGGTATTTCAACAAAATTTCCTGTTGTTTTTCCGAAGAAAATGATTGCCATTCTTCTGCTGAAAATTGAGGTGTATCATCATCACAGGCTGCATCGACCTTGGCATTTCCTTCGGAAGCAAAAATCGATTTCAAAGTTTCAATGGATTCAGCTTTCTTGGTTTTAGTGTTATACCACGATTCAAACAACTGGATAAAAATCCATTGTGTCCATTTGTAATAGCTCGGGTCAGATGTTCGCACTTCACGACTCCAATCAAACGAAAAACCAATCTGGTCCAACTGACGTCGATACGTTTTGATATTTTCTTCAGTCGTCACCGCAGGATGCTGCCCTGTTTGAATGGCATATTGTTCCGCAGGCAATCCAAAACTATCATAACCTTGAGGATGCAACACATTAAACCCCTTATGACGCTTGTATCGTGCATAAATATCCGAAGCGATATACCCAAGTGGATGCCCAACATGGAGTCCTGCACCACTAGGATACGGAAACATATCCAGCACGTAATATTTTGGTTTATCGCTATGGTTTGAGGCTTTGAAAGTTTTGTTTTCTGCCCAATAGTTTTGCCACTTCTTCTCTATCTCGTTGAAATCGTAATTCATCCTTAAGTCACTATTTTGAAAGGGCAAATTTACGTTTTATTGTACGACTTTAAAAGCAAGATGAATCTAAAAAAGGGGCTGCAATAATTTTCCTGAATATAGCACCCAAATCATAGATAAAACAGCAGATACGTTCATGGCAATTCCAAATAATTTCATTTGATAAACCGTGTAGGGTTGTTCTTTAAAAAAGATGAAAACATCCAAAATGAGCCATATAGAAAATAGTCCTAAAAATCCTGCCAAGACATAATCATTAAACCAAAATGACAAAATAAGGGTTTCAAAAACCAGCAGTGTCAGCATCAGCAGTTTAGTGTTTTTTCTACCTATCAATGTTGCAGTAGTTTGTTTTCCAGCTTTTAAATCGGGCTCAATATCCATGATTTCACCGGCAATGTGCGCTTGAAAAGCGAATAAGCTTAAATACAAAACAGTTTGCCATGGCAGCATCTGAAGGTCATTAAGCAAAACGCTAAAAAAGGCGGTAAATACATACCCCACTTGAATACAGATTTCAAAGGGTGGTCGTTCTTTGACACGAAACGGTCTAAAATTGTAAATTATATTGATTACAACCATAAAACCTAAAAGCAGAAACATTTGCCAACCAGAAACGATTGTAAAATAAATGATGAACGGCGCCACAATTAGGATAACTTTTTTAGGAATAGACTCCAATTGTCTAACTGTTGATTTTGCACCAAAAAGAAAATTGCCCTTTCTTTCGTTGAATTCATCTGCTTTCAAATCATTATAATCATTTAAACCGTAAACCAAATAATTCAACGGGAATGCCACAAAAATCAAACCCATCCAAAAATTGAATTCTTGCCAAAAATGTTGTTCCAAACCAAACGGCACTAAATAAATCCAGAGTGTGGGAAACCACAAACCTGGGCGAGATATTTTTAAATCGTGAAAAATTGTTTTGATGCTTTTTATTGAATTGTTTGGTAAATTTAAACTTATTATAACACTATCGAAATTTAAACGTTGTAAACCTTAACAGAACAGATTTCTTTTATATTTTTACAGCATCAACTAATTTTTCTATGAGTTCTTCTTTTGACAGATATCAAAAACGCAAGTTAATTTCATCCTATTTTTCTGTGGTCATCAGTATTGCTTTGGTGCTTTTTTTATTGGGTTGCCTTGGCTTGTTGGTGCTCAATGCCAAAAAAATCGCTGACCATTTCAAGGAGCAGGTAGTTATGACCATTTATCTGAATGATACTGCCAAAGAAGTGGAGGTCAACCAACTAGAAAAAAGTTTGGCAATGGCAGACTATACCAAGAGTACACATTATGTGTCCAAAGAAGAAGCTGCCGAATCGATGAAGGCGGAATCTGGCGAGGATTTTATGGATTTTATTGGCTACAATCCATTGCAAAACTCCATTGATGTACACTTAAAGGCAGATTTTGTGACTACGGAAACCTTGGAAGGCATCACAGAGGAACTATCAGACAAAAAGTTTATTGAAGAAATCCGTTACGACAATGATTTGGTGGAATTGATGAATGACAACGTGAAAAAAATCACGTTTTGGGTGTTAATCATCAGTGCGGTCTTTACATTGATTGCCGTTTTATTGATTAACAGCTCCATTCGCTTGGCAGTTTACAGTAAACGATTCATCATCAAAACGATGCAAATGGTAGGTGCTACAAAATCATTCATCAGACGTCCATTTGTTTTTAAAAGTGTCCAATTGGGCATTATTGGCGCTGTGGTTGCCTTAATCGGGATGGCGATTGTGCTGTATTACCTCAACCAGACCTTCCCGGAACTGGAACTCATTAGAAACCCAGTCATGTTGGTAAGCCTGTTCATTGGGGTCTTTTTACTTGGAATTTTTATCACATGGATCAGTACGTTTATTGCAACACAGCGATTTTTGAACTTGAAAACGGATGCGCTCTATTATTGATTTTTAGAGCTTCTTAACAGAAACCATTCAAATAAAACCTTTACTTTGCAACATTATATTTAAAATTATATCATGGGAGAACAAAAACGTAGAGAGGAAGCAAAAAACGATTTTATTTTCGGAAAGAAAAACTACAAGTTCATGCTTATCGGATTTGCCTTTATAGTTCTTGGCTTTATTTTGATGGCTGGTGGTGGCAGTGAAGACCCCAATGTGTTTGACGAATCCATTTTCAGTTGGAGACGTATCCGATTGGCACCGACACTTATTCTGATTGGGTTTGGAATCGAGATTTTTGCCATTTTGTTGAATCCAAAAAAGGATTGAATTGCTCCAAATAAATTTAAAATCCCACTAATTTTTCAAAATCATTTTCTCTTTATCTTTGTGATTAAATAGCCGAGAGTTTTAAGCCAATGGACATCATAGATTCAATCATATTAGGAATTATTCAGGGTCTTACGGAATTTCTTCCCGTGTCATCAAGTGGGCATCTGGAACTGGGCAAAGCTATTTTGGGTGACCATTCCATGCCTCAAGAAAGTTTAATGTTTACCATTGTGCTCCATTTTGCAACGGCATTGAGCACCATGGTTATTTTCAGAAAGGATATAGCCTCCATTTTTAAAAGTATTTTGGCCTTTGAATGGAATGATGACACACAGTTCTCCATAAAAATAATCATCTCCATGATTCCTGCCGTTATTGTCGGATTTCATTACGAATCGGTTTTAGAAGATATGTTTGGAGGCAATGTGCAATTGGTTGGTTTTATGCTGCTCATCACGGCATGCCTCCTTTTTTTGGCGGACAAAGCAAAAGAAACCGAGAAGAAAGTCACCTTCAAAAACTCGTTTATCATCGGTTTGGCTCAAGCCATTGCGATGCTTCCAGGGATTTCAAGATCGGGTGCCACAATTTCGGCTTCTGTGCTATTGGGAACCGACAAAACCAGAGCAGCAAGATTTTCTTTTCTTATGGTTGTGCCACTGATTTTTGGCAAAATATGCAAAGATGTTTTATCCGGTGAATTGTCTTATGAAACTGAAGGTTTTGTGTCCTTGACTGCTGGTTTTATTGCCGCATTTATCACTGGTCTATTGGCCTGTACGTGGATGATTTCTTTGGTCAAAAAAAGCAAGCTCGTTTATTTTGCCATCTATTGCCTTGTCATTGGAATGGTTGCCATTATCTATTCATCATTAACATAAACACATGACAGGTCAAGAATTTCTTAACGGTCAAATCTTATTGATTGACAAACCGTTGCATTGGACGTCATTTCAAGTAGTGAACAAGTTGCGTTGGGAAATCAGAAGGGCATTCAAGATTAAAAAGATAAAAGTTGGCCATGCTGGCACTTTAGATCCATTGGCAACAGGCTTGTTGGTGATTTGTACAGGGAAAATGACCAAGCAGATTGACACCTTTCAAGGTCAAACCAAAGAGTATACGGGAACTTTTGTATTGGGAAGCACTACAGCTTCCTATGATTTAGAAACGGATATTAACCAACTGTATCCAACCGAGCATATTACAGAAGCGCTTATTCTTGAAACTACGGAACAATTCATCGGCGACATTCAACAATTTCCCCCAGTCTTTTCGGCATTAAAGAAAGATGGAAAGCGCCTGTATGAATTTGCTCGCGCTGGTGAAGAAATAGAAATTCCTGCCAGAACTGTGAACATTTCAGAATTTGAAATTACAAACATTCAAGGTTTGAATGTTGATTTTAGGGTGGTTTGCAGTAAAGGCACTTACATCAGGTCTTTGGCAAATGATTTTGGAAAAGCCTTGCATTCTGGAGCTCATCTATCGGTTTTGAGACGAACTAAAATTGGTGATTTTGACGTCAAAGAGGCGCTTTCACCAGAAAAATTTATTTCACTGCTTCCTTCGGAATAATTCTTGGTTTACTATCTCCTCTAACCTTTCAATCCAAAATATCAGGACACTACTCACATTCAATCTTTTTTAAATTTGTGTGTGTTTAAACTTTTTTTCTTACTTTGACGTATATATGAATGCAACCGCTGACCAACTAATTAAATAAAACCTACTCTGAAATTGCTTCACAAACATAAGGCATTGCTCATTACCGTCTTGATTACGGGCACTTTTATAATGGTCTTATTTGGCCTCAGCCTAAAAAGTCAAACAGACCGAATTGCTGAAACCTACTACGAGCTTCAACCTGAGAAAACTCCCGAAGAAAAGCTTTTGGAACAATTGGCAATGAACGAACAAACATCCAAAGAAACCAACAAAGCGTTTAACGAAGCCAATGATTATAAGGAAATGATGAAAAATTTTAAATCCTTAAGTTCTAATGATTTTGAAAAGACCACCAAACAGACAGAAACGGAAGAGGAAGAAGAAGAGATAGAAGAAGTCACAGACGTAAAAAATACGCCCTCCACCCAAGAAAATAGCATTAATGAGGACGAATTGTCGTCTTATAGCAAAATCAACAAGGTCATAGCAATGCGCTCTGCTGAAAAGCGAAAATCTGCAGCTTCCAATGGTGATAATTCTACCAATAAAACTGGTGCTAATTCTTCCGTCAACAGAAACAGCAGTGTGAGTTATTCGCTAAAAGGCCGTAAAGACCAACATTTGCCGCCTCCTGTTTATTTGTGTGAAGAAAGCGGCAAAATCGTCATCAATATCTCAGTCAATTCAAGTGGTGCAGTGGTCGATACATCAGTGAATCGTTCCTCATCGACCTCTACAAATGAATGTTTGATTGATAGTGCCCTGGAATATGCACGTGATGCTCGTTTCAATTCCGATGCTTCTGCTAATCAAATAGGGACAATCACCTATATTTTTGTTGGGAAAAATTAATTTCCGCAATACATTTCACTTTTTACATCATTCTGTTTTATTTTAGAGGTTCAATAAAAATTTCAACTAATGGAAAAACACAGATGTGGTTGGTGCCTTGGTGACCCAATTTATGAGGCCTATCACGACACCGAATGGGGCGTCCCGGTAAAGGATGATGATACTCTTTTTGAGTTCTTGATTTTGGAAACATTTCAGGCTGGATTGAGTTGGATTACCATTCTTCGAAAACGGGAAAATTTCAGAAAAGCCTTCGATCAGTTTGATTATAAAAAAATAGCAAACTACAATCAGGATAAAATCGATACTTTATTGGAAGATGCTGGTATTATAAGAAATAAACTAAAAATCAACGCCACCGTCACAAACGCCAAAGCCTTTATGGAAGTCCAAAAAGAGTTTGGAAGTTTCAGCAAGTATATTTGGGGTTTTGTGGATGGTAAGCCCATAAAAAACACACTTAAGAACCATAAAGAAGCACTCGCTACCACCGATATCAGCGATGCCATTAGCAAAGATTTGAAAAAACGTGGTTTTAAGTTTGTGGGTTCTACGGTTATCTATGCTCATATGCAAGCCACTGGAATGGTGAATGACCATGAGGTGAATTGTTTTAGGTATCATGAAGTATAAAATTCCGAATTCCAAATAGCTATGGAGTTTTGGATTTGAAATCCATACTTATAAATAGTTCAAAAACTCATGTCTGGGAATGTTCTCGGCACCCAAACTTTCCAAATGTTTGGTGTACACTTGACAATCAATCAGTTTATAGTCATGGTTCTGAACTAACCAAATCAAGGCAAGTTTACTGGCATTACTGACTTTGGAAAACATACTTTCTCCACAAAAGATTCCATTTCCCAAATCGACGCCATATAATCCACCAACAAGTTTATTCTCTTGCCACACTTCCACTGATTTGGCAACGCCCAATTTGTGCAAAGCGATATAGGCATCTATCATGGAAGTTGTAATCCATGTTCCTAGCTGTCCGCTGCGTTTAGTTTTGGCGCATTGATGAATGACATCTTCAAAAGCGGAATTGAACGTGACAGTCAACTCATGTTTCCGTATCATCTGTGTCATACTTTTTGACACCTTCAATTTCTCTGGAAACAAAACAAATCGCGGGTTGGGCGACCACCATAAGATAGGCTCACCGTCACTGAACCAAGGAAAAATGCCCCTTTGGTAGGCCAATAGCAATCGATTGGCGGTCAAATCGCCACCAATTGCCAAGAGGCCCTCTTTGGAGGCCAAAGAGACATCTGGAAATTCTATCTTGTGAGTTACATAATACATGTATCAACTATAACGTTTTCGTAGATTATCGTGTGTTAAAAGAAAACTTATCCTTTGATTATCAAACTTTTTTGATCATATTTGATATGACCTTTATTTATTAAATTTTGTTCATCATTGCTTATTTGAGTTTGTTAATGAAGGTCAAACCTAAAACCACAACTTTGGAGTCCCAATTGAAAGATTGGGACTTTTTTATTTGATATATAAAGAAAAACCTCAACATCTTTCAATATTGAGGCTTGTTCTTTTGATTCCTATCCTTGCAGGAATTGAGATTCCCATAGTCAAGGTAATGCTAAAAAGGCAAATCGTCGTGGTCTTCCTCATTAAGGTCATTGGCTGGGGCAAATGCTTCTGCTGGCGCTACAGGTGGCATAGTCCCTTGAGCTCCTTCTTGTAGGCTTTCCACTCTCCAACCTTGTATGGAATTAAAATATTTGGTTTCACCTTGAGGGTTTACCCACTCGCGACCTCTTAGATTGATGTTGATTTTAACGTTTTGACCCACTTGAAAATTGTTCAACAAATCGGTTTTATCCTGCACAAACTCTACCATGATATGCTGTGGATATTGTTCTTCGGTAGTTACAACCACTTCTCTTTTTCTAAATCCATTGTTCCCAAAGGTTTGGGTCTCTCCTATCATCTTGATTTTTCCTGATATTTCCATTTTACTAATTATTTATTCTAGATTACTATTTTATTCACTATTTAATTTATGACAATAACATTTTCCAAGCGCTCAGCACATCTCCATAGCTCAAATAATTTTTGGCAATCTTATGCTTCTGTCTATAGGGCATCTCCTTGATGTTTGGATAACGTTCGGTAATGCTCTCTATAAATTCATCTATCTGAGGCTGTGTTGGCAGTTTTTCGATATTGCCCAACATTCCCAAATCATTTCCGGTCAAAATCATGCTGTTTTTGACCTCTTCGGGCATGGCATCAACCCCAATTCCCAATTTCATAAGAGGCTTTGGAATTTCAAAAAAGCCCTTTTTGGCCCTGTTGTAATAATCACCTCCAGCCCTAGCCACCAAATCCAATTTTTCTTGGATAATGACATTGTTGTCATCCAATACTTCTTCTGTGATATGAAGTTTGACCACTTCGCATATAATTAAATTACCTGCACCTCCTTCAGTGCCAAGTTGAATGATGTCATTGACCTTACATTCAAACTGTACAGGCGATTCGGCCACACGAAAAGGCTTTACTTTATCAGATTTAAGCATGGTCAGCCCAGATTTCTCGAATTCGTTGACGCCTTTGGGATACTCTGTACTGCTCAGAGACATTTGCTGCACAATCTCATAACTCACCACATTGATGACCACTTCCCTGGTGGTTTCCACATTCTCAAGGGTATGTTTCACACTGTTATCACGAACGCGTCGCGCAGGCGAAAAAATCATGATGGGCGGATTGGCACTAAAGACATTAAAAAAACTGAATGGCGACAGGTTTGGGTTGCCGTCAGCATCCACAGTACTTGCAAATGCTATAGGTCGTGGTGCTACGGAACTCAATAAATAACCATGAAGCCGCCCTGTAGAAAGGTCTTTTGGGTCAAAAGAAATCATCCATCAATTGTTAGAAAGCAAATGTAACGATATTGATAAACCTATAAAAATGATTTAACTGATTATCGGACAATAATATTAACATATTTACATTATCTTTAATTAGATGTTAGACCGCTTCGCTATGAGAATCAAGAAGCAAGACAAGAGATTGAAAAAAGCCCTCAAATGATGAATGTAACAAACAATACCATTGTGTACATCTATCAATAGTTTTGAATAGAATGATTATTTTTAAAATCAAAATTTCACTGAATGACCTTTAAAATGAATCGAAATATTTTGCGATGGGGCATCATCTTGGCATCGTTTATCATCATTTCATTGATCCTCTGGAACACCTACATTTTTTTTCAGAATTTTAAAGCTGAAGAGCGGACCAAAATGCAAAATTGGTCCATGGCCCAAAAGGAAATAAGCAAAAATTCTGATTTAGATTCCGATATTGGTGAGCTACCCATTGAAATTTTAAGGAGCAATTCTACCACTCCCATGATCAAGGTCAATAAAGATGGCAGTATTGAATACAACAACATTGATGAAGAGAAAGCAAAAGATTCACTCTACATACAACAACTGATCATCAAATTTAAAAATGAAAACAATCCATTGGAGGTACGATATGGCGATAGTGTTTATTCGACCATCTATTATGGCAACTCGCCACTGCTCAACAAGCTAAAATACTACCCTTTGGCATTGTTGCTTATCATATTGCTCTTTGGAGCTGTGGTCTATTTCTTCTACCGAAGTTCCAAAATAGCCACCCAAAATAAGCTATGGACAGGAATGGCAAAGGAAACAGCACATCAAATAGGCACTCCGTTGTCATCGCTCGTGGGATGGACGGAAATATTAAAGTCTGAAAACGTCAATCCTTCCTATTTATTGGAAATTGAAAAGGACATCAACAGGCTTCAGACCATCACCGATAGATTCAGTAAAATAGGTTCGGTTCCCACACTTCAGAAGGCAGACATCGTTGAAGCGACCCTCGATTCGTATGAATACTTAAAAGCACGTTCGTCCGATTTGATTCGTTTTGAAATCTCCGCACCCAAAAACCCCATTTATGTCGATTTAAATCCACAATTGTACAGCTGGACCATTGAAAATTTGGTCAAGAATGCCATTGATGCCATGAAAGGAAAGGGCAAATTGAAAGTTTCGATTTTTCAAACGGAAAAATTTGTCAAAATCAATATTGAAGATAGCGGAAAAGGCCTCCCAAAACATCTGTACCATAAAATATTTGAACCGGGTTTTACAAGCAAAAAACGTGGCTGGGGCTTAGGGCTCTCTTTGGCAAAACGCATTGTTGAAGATTACCATAATGGCAGGATAAAGGTATTGCACTCCGAAATCGGCAAGGGTACCACCATGCAAATCTCATTAAAAATAGTTTAGTATATTTAACGCATGGAAGACAAGTTTTTCACGGTAAAAGAAGTCAGTCTCAACAATCATTGTCCAGAATGTTATTCTACTGATGGCTTGCAGCTGACCTTTAAACAAAAATTTGTGGAAAACGCATTCTACAAAGCCATTTCAAGCGATGTAAAACAGACCATGCACTGTAATACATGCCATACCGAAATCTTTCCTGTACGCTGGACGGAAGATATAGAGCGCGTATTTGAATATCAGCAGAGGGCCTTCGTCCCAAAATCTGCCACCTTCAAACTCAAAAAATTAACTTGGATACTTTTGATTGCATTGGTCGCAATCGTAGTCATTTTAAACGTTTTCTTATTCAACAATTAGAGCCGGTCGCTGATGCTCTTGGCAATGGCTTCAAATTCTTCCTTGTCCAATTTCACTTTGTTGATAAAGCGAGCGTCCTCCATGGAGTTCAACGGAATGAGATGTACATGAACATGGGGCACTTCCAAGCCAATTACGGTCATACCCACACGCTTGCAGGGCACGGCTTTCTCCAAGGCAATGGCAACACTTCTTGAAAATTCCATCAACCCCACATAGGTCACTTCATCCAAATCAAACAATTTGTTGACTTCTTTTTTTGGAACACAGAGCGTATGGCCCTTCGCATTGGGATTGACATCCAAAAAGGCGATGAAATCCTTTGTTTCGGCTACTTTGTAAGAAGGAATGTCGCCATTGATGATTTTTGTGAAGATGCTTGCCATGAGATAGACGTTAGATGTTAGATGTTAGACATTAGACTTGAGACGCTGATGAAAGACATGTAGAACAGATTGTTTTAAATCTAATGTCTTAAGTCTCATGTAAAGATAAAAAGAAAAATCCTGTCCGACGGGTTCTGAACAGGATTGTTATGATATAAATGTGTGCTCTTTTACCTTGATATTTCCAAGATATCAAACTTCATCACGCCAGTTGGCACTTGAATGTCGGCTACCTCTCCTACCGATTTTCCCAGCAAACCTTTCCCGATTGGGGAATTTACCGATATTTTACCCGAAGCCAAATCGGCTTCGCCATCCGCTACCAAGGTATAGGTCATTTCTTTGCCATTGGTCTGATTTTTTATCTTCACTTTAGACAAAACCAAAACTTTGGTGCTGTCCAATTGTGACTCGTCAATTAAACGAGCATTGGCATGTATTTCTTCGAGCTTAGCTATTTTCAATTCCAGCATCCCCTGTGCTTCTTTGGCAGCATCGTATTCCGCATTTTCGCTCAAGTCGCCTTTATCCCTGGCATCTGCAATGGCTTGCGATGCTCTTGGGCGTTCCACATCCCTTAAGTGGTTTAATTCTTCCCTTAATTTTTTTAATCCTTCTGCAGTGTAATAAGATACTTTACTCATGGCTTCATCGTTTACTTAAATAAAAAGATGCTGAAACTCCCAACCTGAGAACAGCATAAAAAAAATCCCGCTCGCACGAGATTGAAGTACAAATATACGAAATATTTATTGCAACGTATATTTTGTCGTAACTTGCGGTTCAAATTTTTTAAACAAATGAATAAATTCTTTGCCCTAATCGCCTTCTTGATTCTAGTTTCATGTAGTAAAAGCGACCGCGACAGTAATTGCAAGTATCTCGCCAATGTCAGTGTCAATCGGGCTGTGAATTTAAACTTGCCAGAATACAGTCAACTGCAATTTACCAGCAATTCAGTCTTCATTGCCAACGAGGGAATTTATGGAATCATCGTTATCAATGTGGGCAACAATAGTTTTAGAGCTTGGGAAGCCACCGACCCCAACCATACCCCGACTTCGTCCTGTTCACAGCTGACCATTGAGGGCGTCAATGCCGTATGTGGGTGTACAGACGCCAATGAGTACAGTCTTTTCACAGGGCAGTCTATAGGCGCCAACCTTGGGTGTGGCTTAAAGGAATACCGAGTAGAAGCTGCAGGAAGCAATTCGATTGTGATTACGAATTAACAACTATTGCCTTAAGGTCATTCCTATGGCAAGAGTTCTACTACCATATTTTGCATATTCCGGAGAATCTAAATGTCTATTGACGGTCGATAAAAATTCTTCATGTTTAAAAGGAAATTTATAATAGGTATAGGATTTGAAATGCTTATACGTATCAGGTGTTAGCATGACCCGAACATAAAACTCATCACTGACAATTTCATTGTATTTCGTATCATAGAAACCTAACATCTCTATACTAAATGAAATGCCCTCCTTTGGAATTGTGATCCACTGATTCTTTAAATCCAATAGAATCTCATCCTTTTTTAATCCATTTATTTTAATGGGTTCACTGGCAAAAATTTGTTTTGTAGGCTTTTCATTTTCTACCTTATGGATATTGATGCGTACAAATGCGTCCACATTTTCCATAACATCCTTTCTTTCTCTCTTCATCCAACGTTCTCTCATAAAATAAAACGTTACATCATCCACTTTGCTATCGACCATTGATGAATCTGGAATAAGTATCATACAAACTCCTACGCGCGTTGAAAGCATAGAACCTCCAAAAAAATTAGTCTTTCGTGGTTTTTTATAGATGGTTACTTTCTCAAGTCGGTTGTTCACTACAACCTCATCAAGCATTGTAGGATTTGAACACAGAAAAATGGTATCTTTTACAGAAGCCTTGGCAAGGTATTTCGTTTTGTAACCAAGCAATGATAGTTCAAAGCGATCACAGTTTACATTATTGAGCTGAAACCGCCCTATCTCATTGGTGTAGAATCCGCCACCTTCATATTTGATGGCTGTAAAAGACAACGGCGTTTTTTGAATGGAGTCTACTACCACAATACGTTGTGCATCACACACTGTAAATATGTGCCAAATCAAA
Source organism: Gelidibacter sp. (assembly GCA_041391925.1). GTDB lineage: Bacteria > Bacteroidota > Bacteroidia > Flavobacteriales > Flavobacteriaceae > JBPOFM01. The sequence goes on from JAWKNA010000003.1 coordinate 86,906, forward strand.
ATAATCAGTGTTGTTCTCATTATCCAAATGTTAAACAATAAATGTCTGCATTTAAACAAAAATTTATCGTCTATTTTCAATTTCTATGATAGGATTTCTAGTCAATAGCTATAGGTAAAAGTGTTGCAACTGTTCCCAATCCATAACTCTCCATAGAACACGATCTATTACAATCATTCCCACTCATATACCTCAAATACAATACCTCGGGTCGCCTTCCAAAATTTCCTGCTCCAGCTGAGGAGTTCCGCCTGCCTTCCACAACTTGGTGCGATGCACCACACGATAGACCAAAGGACCACCATCGGGTTGGTCACTGCGTTCGAATGGCCGAGGGATGCATACAAATTCCGTGGAGAGTTTATCCGTAGTGGCTGTTACCAATCCATACCCGTGGCCACCAAAATCGAGAAACGACAAATGTGGTGCCACCTCTGGATTGCGAACAGCTCTCGCTTGTTTCATATCTCCGGTCTCTTGTAACTTTAAGGTCGATAGCACGCCATGCATGGGGGTGACATTCATGGAAGGAATCACAGTGCCATCTGGCTTGTCAATGAGATGTAGCACACGTTTGGGGTGGTCTTTGGCCATGGTCACTTCCATCACTTCAAAAAGCGTTTGTTGCGATATGGAGCCTGTGATGAATTCCACACCCAGAGGTTCGTAGGGTTTTGGCGGCAATGACTTGGAGGCCAACCCAGCGTGAAATGCATGACGGTCGCCCGCTACTACACAAAAACCTGTAATCTCTTGCTCGTGTATAAAATCAAATATCTCGTCTTTATCCCGAAGGAACCGATTGTCCATCACAGCGTAGCCAACATCCTTGGGCCATGCGCTTCCCAACTCGCCAGGCAGGTTTTGATAATCGCTTCTCACTTCCATGGTGCCAAAGGAATGCCCCCAAATTTTCCAACGTGCCTTGGAAGCCCCTAGCTGTTCCAAGAACCAGCGTTTTTGGTCTTTACCAAGAAAGGTCTGGGCGTGGACGTCCTTGGTAGGGTTCGGGAGGTCTTTACCATTGAAACGAATGGTATCGGGCGGGTTATCGCCATTATAATGACGCCCATAATTCATGATTTCAAAAGGGAGTTGTGGAGAGACTCTTGGATAATCGGGCACATAAAAATCGCCACTCGACATATCGGGCGAACGGAAAGACCAATTGTCGGTGAGCAACAAATCGACATTCTTGCCCCAACGTAATACACGTTCTATTTTTAGACTGTGGATGGCTTTTAGATTGTTTGGCTCTTCAGAAAGTCCGTCGTCGTTAAACTCCTCCATGGGTGTATCGACCACTTCAGGGGCTTTGAAGTGCTTGAGTTCTGGATTACCGGGCTGTTGTACCATGGCTGGCATGAACTCCCACCACGCCTGATTGGCAGACACTTTCTGGTTTTGTGCAGCGGCATAGTAGCCACCTCCTGCCACATACTGGCTCTGGTAGCCTGCCCAAGCAAATTCGTGGTTGTCCCATACACAGACAAAGGGCCAACGGGCACGAGCGTCCTGCAAATCGGGATCTTCAAGATAGGCACGGTACAGGGTACGATAGTCCTCCAAAGTTACAGGGAGATGAAAATTGCTCACCTTTCGACCCTGAGGGAACTTATACAGATTTCGGATGCGCCTGCCACGGTTGCCGTTGGGATTATCTTCGGCATACCAAGTGACTTCGTAAATAAAATCGCCAAGGTGCAATACAAAATCGAGTTGCTCGTCTTTTGCACGTGCCTCATCTTCATAAATCATCTTTCGGTAGGCATTAAGGCCCGCTTCGTTAGGGCATTGGCAACAGACAAAGGTAAAACGGACAGGGACTTCCGAATCGTCACTAGGTGCCGTAATGGTACGGCCGATACGACTGGCAAACCCATGCTCATCAATGAAGCGATACCAATACTCTCGATTGGGTTCCAAATCGGTGGCCAAAAAACGACAGGTCCAATCGGCTTCGGCACTGATGGTCGCGGTACCACCTGCCAAGATTGTTTTGAAGTCTGGGCTGGTCGAAATTTCAACGACCAACTTTTGAGCCACACTCTCCTGTACTGGCGGACGTCTGGTCCACAGGATGACACTGTTGGCGGTTGGGTCGCCCGAGGCGACACCCTGAGGAAACAGGTCACGGCGCTCAGTGGCTACCATGGCTGGCTTATTGGCCCACCCTTTTTTGGTCGCTATGGCAACGCCAAAGAGCAGGGAGGTTTGTATAAACTTACGGCGGGTTAAATGTGTCATCGCATCTATTAGGTATTCGTTAGTATGCCTTCCTATTGTTTGTGACCCTCAACATCTTTCAACGCTTGTATGGGACTTGCTTTTAAGGGCATCTTCATCCATCACCCCATAACAGAAGCTTTAAGTATCCGTATGTCACTGATACTATAGGACGCAAAAGATTTGGGAGTGTTACAGTATTTTTTTTAAGCACTAGTAATTATCTATTGTAGAGTGAGGAGAGCCATCGGTGGCAGATTGCTTTTCAAAAATAACCTAGAGCGTCACTGTAACATCCTCCCTTTATCGCTATCTTTAGAATACCTTTAATTGGATTCTATGAAACATACATACCTCCTCCTATCCCTTTGGTGTTTGCTATTGGCCTGCACAATGTCATGTGCGGATGCCTCCATAGCTTCCGACCAAGACAAGCTACAAGGTGTCTGGTTGGCACAAACAGAAAGCCTAAACGGACTTAAAAAGGAAGTGGATTTTCAGTACATCTTCAGCAAGGATACGCTTACCTTTATAGATGAAACAGGGCAAAAGGAAGTCTATAAGTACACGTTGGACACCACCTCAACGCCTAAGTATTTGAACATTCAACCAGAAGATGCGACGCCAGTAAGTGTGGCGTATACGTTGGACGGCGATGACCTCACGATTGTGATTGCAGAGCCGGGGTTTCGCCCTACAGACCTATCGGATACCCATCAGGAGGTGATTGTGTGTAAGCGGAAGGGCAGTTGATTGGTGTATCAGCCTGTGGTTTTTGTTAGGTAAAGTATCCTTTCGGAGGACTGCAAACTCCTAAAACATCACAAACTTTTTATTTCTAACCACCTAAAACTTACTAATTTTTACCGTTTATCCTATAAAAATGCACTTTTATCGAATTATTTGACTTTTCATCGATTTCAATCATTCTTTTTAACAAAACTGTCATTTTTCTGACAAAACAATTTTTTCAGCCCGCTTTTTGAACCAAATTTTGCATTTTTAATAACGTAAATTACTAGTTTTTAGACACTTGAAAGTAAAAAAATTTTGCCGTTTCAAATCTTTTACAGTAATTCGCTCCATCAAGTGAACCCCAAAGCTTGCTGATCAAAAGCCCAAAGTCTTCATAAGATACTTCGAAGCATTAATTAGTACAACATTTTTTTACCGATGCTGGTGAGTTTACTAAAGCAGTACGCCACCTCATCACCTACCGTACTGGCACCTGTATGGGTGCATAGCTACACAGTACACCTATGGTAGGCATAACCCTAGCTAAACCCCGAATCGAGATGGAAACACCCGAATCGAATGGTCTTGCGCCCGACCAAATAAACGGCCATGACACCCAAACCCTGGGTCATGAAGCCAGCAATGGCTTGCAAGAGAACAATCTTCTGATGGAAGCAGTTCTAAAGGGTGAGGAGCAACACGCTCTGACTGCTAAGATGGATGGTCCGGAAGCAGGAACTGCCGATACCCAAGAGGAAGCTGCAGATAAAAAGAAGAAGAAGCACGATAAGGGTCGTAGTATTGCGAACACATTGACGAGCTGTGATGTGTTTATTGCCAACGCTACGACAATGATAGGCTATGCGGTGAACCGCCCTATCTATGAACTGGAGAGCCTGAAATTGCTACGTGACCGTGGTTATGAGTTGGTGGGTGGTGTGAGCAAAACGGAGTCTAAATGGCGCTATGCCGTGGCTTACCGTAAGGATGTGTTTGGTGCCATTGAGGCAAGGCTGTCGCGAATCCGTGCGGAGCTTATTTTGAGCGGTGCTTCTGCAGTGACTGTGGCACAGGTGCAAAGTATCATAAGGAAACTGCGCGGTGAGCGTAAGGTAGCCAAAGATATGAGCAACCCTAACGATGACTACAACAGTGTGAGTCAACGAAACTTTGATGACATTGTGGTGAACTTTGAGCGTTTGGTAGCAATGCTTGCCAATGACCCCAACTATGATCCCGTGATCGAAGAATTAAAGTTGCTTGCTCTGGAAGGTGACCTTGAGACGATGCGTGCTGCGAACCTTGATGCGATTGCAGCCAGAGCCGAATGGGAAGCTGCTAGAACGGAACGTAACAATTTCTTTAACACGGATGTTACTGGACTTGTAGATGTGTTTATGACTTCTAAAAAAGTGGTGCTTGCTAACTATGGCATCAAAAGTCTTAATTACAAACGTGTGAAGGGATTGAGTTATTTGAAGATTAGATAGGCCTCCCCAAACCCCTCCAAAGGAGGGGCTTAAAAAACCGCAACTCTGTGAAAGGGTTGTGGTTTTTTGTTTTTAGATGTTAGAATTAAGACTTTTAGTGTTGTGGGATTGTTACTTTATTTGTTCTTTGAGATTTTTTGCGTGATCAATCTAAAGCTTAGCAATATGATGGTTAGTACACCAAACACTAATAAGCCGTATTTGAATAAGCCTGTGAGAAAAAACGTAGGAAAGCTACCATAACGACCTTTATTTGATTTTTCTACGAGGTCTGGTATGAGGGTTGAATTTTCCAAATAGATATAAAGGGCAATGCATACGATACTTAGTATGTATTGTTTTATTATTTTGAAATTCTTTTGGGTCATGCGGTTTTTTCTAGCTGTTATTAATTTTTTTATTCCTGCGCTCTGCGAAGTCTCCTGACTTCGCAGCCATTTCAATAGTTGTTATATTTTTGCACATTGCTAACATGCAACACATTTACAATGGGGTTATCTGCTTTTAAAATTGGCACCAAGCCTGTGTCAGTCACATAGTTGGTAGCACTTGAATATATATACTGTGATGCCTTCTCGACAATGCCGGCTCGAACAGGATTGAGGTGAATGTAATCTAATTTTGACCACATAAACGCATTGCTATAAATCTCTTCAGGATGATTGCCGTATTGCCAAAATTGATAGTGCATGTTTCTGGAATGTGTTGTGCTTGCCAATTCAAAACGTTGTAGCATCCATTCTCTTCTACTTTCTGGTTCTGACTGAATTTTATCAAGTATTGTTTTGGCGGTAAATTTCTTAAAGTCACGTAGCAGGTCAGAAAGGTTTCCGTCGGTTGCCTGCACAATCATATGGATATGGTTTGACATGATGACATAGCCATATACCACCATGCCTTTTTTATTGATACAATACTTGAAACTATCCACTACACAATCCCGATATGCTTTTCTTGAAAAGACATCTACCCAGTCTACGACCGTTGCTGTGATAAAGTGCGGAATGGATTGGTCTCTGATTTTATAACCATCTCTCATGTTGCATGTTTTTATCAAATGTAGGGATTTATTTGCTGCGAAGTGGTTGCTGCGAAGTTGATGTCATTGCTGATTGATAGTTGCGAAGTCGGGAGACTTCGCAGAGCGGGGCTGTTATAAGTTGGCTTGGGTTAGTGCTCGTTGCAATAGCAGAAATCTAACTGTTAGTTCTTGCTATTGTATTTACAGAGTGGTCAATTTCAGGTGACATAAAAACTGTTTTAGCTTTTCCTTTAACCATAGTTTCAGTAACGAACACTATTTGCCCTTTTTTGTTAGAGAAATAATCTGATTGAAGTGCTCGAAAATGTCCTCTTCTAAAATGTGGCATTCTTGATAGTGGTAAATTTTCGTTGTCCTTGATTATATCAGATATTTGAAAAGTTACATTATGGGCTGCCTTATCTGCGTTGCCTTCATACATATTCTTTGGCACTCCATCATCAACACATTCAGGGAAGCATTTCATATATGCAATGGTATTTATAGCAAGACGAAACATTCTTGACTGTGTTAGCGAAACTTCGTCCTTTTTCTTATTAAGGTCTGTATAGAATTTATCCGACAGGCGACCACCGTTCTCTGCAAGTGAAAAATATAATTGCACGCTACCATCCTTTTCGAGACTTAAGGAAAAAGCATATCCATCTGGCTCATAGGGCAAATGCAATGCAAACTTATAGACAACTGTTTCGATTTGCTCTTTTGAATATAAATGCACAACCTGTTTGCTTTGCCCATTTTCATAAAGGAATTTTTTAATACCCTCTAAATCCGACAATTTAGTATCTTCAAGAAAATTTCTTAATTCTTTATCTAAGAAGTAAATATGCAAAAGCTCAGCTTTATAGTCATCTCTCCACATTTCTAAACCTGATATTATTAAATCTCTCGACTCTGGAGTTTCAAATGCGTTTAAAGGAGCTGATATAATGTTTCTTCGAAGCAACATAAATATCTCGTCGTTCGTTAAATTGGGTGTCAATTTCTTTTGCCCCCCGTAATAATGTTGCCAAAAATATTTTAACGGTTTGCTGTAATAAATTTTTCTAGCCATGCTTATCTACTTTGGATGAGTCATTGTCGCGAGTCACAGTACAAATTTGCTCCTCATAAGCCTATATGCATCTAGACATTAACAATTAAAAATACAAAATTTCGGTGGAAAATTTAGAAATGTTTTGATAAATACGAAGTCGGGAGACTTCGCAGAGCGGGTTGTGGTTTTTGTTTTAGATGTGAGATGTTAGATGTTAGAATTGGTCGGTTAATTACTGCGAAGTCGGGAGACTTCGCAGAGCGGGGGTTTAGTGCTGTTTAAGCTTTTTAAATTTTGCATCATATAAACCCAAACGTTCAAATGACTTGAGACCCCAATTGTGAATCGTGAATTTATACATTTCTTCTCTTGGAATTTTTGTGTTATACAATATCAATGTGTCGTTTTTCGTTGCCCAGCTTCCTTCTTTATCTGACCAAAGCCAACAACTGTCTGCGCTCTGCGAAGTCTCCCGACTTCGCAGCCGTTTCAATAGTTGTTATATTTTTGCACATTGCTAACATTCAACACGTTAATAATGGGGTTATCGGCTTTTATAATTGGCACCAAACCTGTATCAGTCACATAGTTGGTAGCACTTGAATATATATACTGTGATGCCTTCTCGACAATGCCAGCCCGAACAGGATTGAGGTGAATGTAATCTAATTTTGACCACATAAACGCATTGCTATAAATCTCTTCAGGATGATTGCCGTATTGCCAAAATTGATAGTGCATGTTTCTGGAATGTGTTGTGCTTGCCAATTCAAAACGTTGTAGCATCCATTCTCTTCTACTTTCTGGTTCTGACTGAATTTTATCAAGTATTGTTTTGGCGGTAAATTTCTTAAAGTCACGTAGCAGGTCAGAAAGGTTTCCGTCGGTTGCCTGCACAATCATATGGATATGGTTTGACATGATGACATAGCCATATACCACCATGCCTTTTTTATTGATACAATACTTGAAACTATCCACTACACAATCCCGATATGCTTTTCTTGAAAAGACATCTACCCAGTCTACGACCGTTGCTGTGATAAAGTGCGGAATGGATTGGTCCCTTATTTTGTAACCATCTCTCATGTTTCCGGTTTTTATCAAATGTAGGGATTTATTTGCTGCGAAGTGGTTGCTGCGAAGTTGATGTCTTTGCTGATTGATAGCTGCGAAGTGAGTGCTGTGAAGTGGTTGCTGCGAAGTCGGGAGACTTCGCAGAGCGGGGATTTGCGCTATCGGGTCTAAAGCAAATGCATTCCTAAATTTTTTATGCCCTCGTCTATATTTTGTAATGAACAAGTTTCAGGAAGTTCAACTTCATCTCCGAAAATAAAAATTTCTTTGCCTTTATATACTTTTCCTGCACTATACTGTAAATCATAAAGGAATTGTCTCCTATTTATATACAAATTAATAATATCTGGAACTCCATCATAAGACAATATCCACTTGTGGTAAATCTCTTGCTGAATTGTTTCGGAAAGGCGAGAATGGTCATTTTGTCTATACGAATTTAGATAGAGTTGACTACCCTTTTCGTAATATGGCGGATCTAGATAAATTAAGGAGTTATACGGCAGATTAGGGATATAATTTAGGATGTATTGTTCAGCATCCATATTTGTAATACTTATTTGATCTTTATATAATGCTATCGATTCTATTCTTTGAATTAGATTAGTTCTTGAAAAACGCGCATCCATTTTATAATTGCCCTTTTGGTCAAGGCCTCCAATCAGACCAGCAGATAAAACCCCAGAACGATTACATCGATTTAAATAAAAAACACTAAATCCAAGTTCAAGTATATTCTGGCGATCACACTGTTTTACAATTTGCTGTCGAAATCTCCATTCCTCAACTGTCATTGAAGCAATTGATATCATATAACAAAGCTCTTCAGTGTAATTTAAAACTGAATACCAAAAAGCGTAGATACCAAAATCACAATCATTCAGATGTATATGTTGAACTTTACGCGTGAGCAATAATTCTAGTGCTACTCCAGCTCCACCTGCATATGGTTCGCAATAATGTCCGTTAATATGGTTAGCTTGTAAGATTTCGTTTATAAAAGGTGAAAGCTTTTGCTTTCCTCCTGGATATCTTAACGGTGTTTTGAATTTTCCCATATTAATTCATATATTCTAGAAGCGGATAGACATTGCCAAAAGTAATACAAATATCTGATGGTATTACGGCATATTTTTGATCATGAACCAAACGGTTTAATGAAGTAACTGATAAGATCCCATCTTTTTTGCTCAATTCAGTAATTGCTCCTTGTAAATTCTTTACAACGGCAATATCTTTTCCATTATTGGTTAAATGCTTATGAGCCACTTTTAATTTATCTTTTAAGTTTAATTCTTGACCTTTATTATTAAAAATGGATAGTGAATTGTCTTGACAATAGCTTTTTACTGAAATTTCAAAAATACTTCGTAACAAAAAGCAGAATGCAATCGGATTCTTTTTAAGATTTAAATCATACATTTCATTTTTTAAAGTCACAACTTTAGATCGGTTGCCAGTGGGAACAAATTTCTTTAGAATCGCTTTGACACTGCGCGGATCGTTAATTGCATAAGCAGGGGTTTTAGGCGGAGCAGGTGTTGGTGTTGGTGTTGGCGTTGGCGTTGGTGTTGGCGTTGGTGTTGGCGTTGGTGTTGGTGTTGGTGTTGGTGTTGGCGTTGGTGTTGGCGTTGGCGTTGGAGCGGCTACAGGAGCAAATCCATAATTTAAAGCAAAGTCACTATGTGCGTCTCTTATGTCTTTGAATTGCAAGCTTTCCAGACCTACATCTCTCAACAAATCTTCAACGCCTGATAAATTATTAATTTTAGGATAAGCTTTTACAAAATCATTAAGGGAACTATATCCTGCCCTAGAATATAACCTTCTTATTCCATCATGTAGAACTGTCAATGGATAATTACCAGCCCATCTTTCCTTTTGTTGATTGGTGAGATTATTACCTTTAACTAAATATTGTTCGAGTAAATCCAAAGCAGGTTCACTTGCTCCATTGAAATCTCTATTATGTCTTGCGGTGGCTACAGAACTCCATTTCTCACGACTAGCCTTTTCACCCTTACCATGCGTTAATGAAACTAATTTATCAGCTTTATCAGTTTCGGATTTATCAAAGACAATGCAGGATACAGTTGAATTTTCATTTTTAAATTTCTGATCTAGAGCGTTAATACGATCAATAATTGCCTGTGGCAAATTAAAATCAGAAATCGGATATTGACCTTGAATAATTTTCAAACACCCAACCCTTCTATTGCCTTCTTTAACTATATTTTTTTTTCCGTCATTTAAAACAATTATATTTTCAGTTCTAGTATATCCATCATCAAGTATACTCTCTAAAACCCCTAGAAAGCGATCAGTAGATATTGCTATCATTGCTTTTATTGCATCAATTTCATTTTTTTGAGGTACTGTTCGAAAGTTTTTTAAGTCTAGATGTAATTTTCTTACGTCAATTTCAAGATTTTGTGCCATATATTTTACTTACTAAAATCGATATTAATATCCCAATTCGAGATTTATTGTTAATAATTCCTTTTTAAAGCTTTGAGCATTCCAGAATATTTTAAGGAATAACTGTCATTATATACTTTTTCGAAACTATCTATTTGTTCATTAGAGTCTAAATTCCAATAATATTGATAGTGATTTCTTCCAATTTCTGTTATCAGTCCAAGTTCATTTATATCCATATCAGGCAGATTGTCTTTACAAATACGACATTGACCTGGCTGCAACTTTGGTTTCCCATTTTCATTATCAAGAAATGCCTGAACATATGCTCCTCCATAAATAGGGCTTTTACCTATACCATCAAATTCAATTTTCCCTTGATAATTAAAGAATCCATATGCAATCGATGTGGTTAACATATAATTTTTCTTTACCATTTTCCTATTTATTTTTTTGATTACTTCAAGCAAGTCTGCCAGTTTTTTTTCATTACTTCCATCTCTGGCAAATAGAACTCCAGCATCTGACACGAATAACCCTTGAATATTTGTAATTTCAGACAACGCATCGTAACCCGACTGATAAAACTTTTTTAGAGCTGCTAACGCATCCTCATCATTTTTCATCAGTTCTTTAAATCCAGAAATGTCCGTAAAAGCGACAAACGTACTGTCATTATAATCACTTATAGGCATAAGGCTTAAATAAATTATTTAAATTTAATATGAATTTCAAACAATAGCAATTCTCTATAAATATAGATGCAACGGGAAACCCGCACACCAATAATACTGGTTGCTTAAAGTTACTAGGGAGAGTACCATAAACATAGCTTATTTTTTGTGAGGTATAGATGTACTGACGATGAAGGGGGTTTTTATTCGATGAAAGGGATTGCCGCGCTCGCTCGCAATGACGCACTTCGACCCTTCGTCACGCTCAGGGCAGGCTAAGCTCCGTGTGACAAGGTTGATGGTGGGAAACTGGGTTGCAACTCGTGGGACTTAGGAGCATACGAACAAACATCGAAAACATACGAGTGGAACTTAAGAACACAGCAAGGGAATGTCAAAACACGCGCGTGGCTATCGAGAACACATGAACGGAACTTCAAAACACAGGCGTGGAAACCGAGAACACACGAATGGAAACCAAGAACACACGAGGGGAAAGTGAAAACATACCAGCGTTTTAGGGGGACACACGACAGTTGTACCGCAACACACGAGTGCAGTGACGGGACACAGCACATTTGTGAGGCAACACACGCGCTTTGTGCGACCACAAACGACACTTCTTTAAACACAAAAGACAGCTGTGTGATGCTACGCGCTGCCTTTTGCTGTTGTACGGACACTTCTGCCGTGTGTAGCGACAGTTGTTTGATGTTCGGTGACTTAAAACTTCAACGTCACCCCAACCATGCTTCGACAAGCTCAGCATCCCTATTTCCACTTCGCTCAGATACTGCCTTTTGGATATTAAAACTTTAACGTAATACCTACAAGGAAATTAGTCGTTGCCTGCGGGTAATACCCAGTCCCTTCAATGGTGGTGATGGTGCCTGGCTCGGTAAAATCATCATCATAGGTAAAGTAGTACCCGTTTGACACATACTTCTCGTTAAAAATGTTGTTCACCAACCCCGTAAACACGATGGATTTAAAGAGTTTTTTGGTGTTCCACTCGTAGGTGATGTTCAAATCATTCACCAAATAGCTGTCCAACTTGGAGACGGCGCTCTCGGTGTTGCTCATAAACTGCTCCCCGACGTACTTGCTCAAGAAAGCGATTTGAAAGTTCTCTTTTAGCTGAAAGATGAGGGCGTTGGCGGCCACCACTTCGGGCGAAAAGGAGATGTCGGTCTTACCAAGGTTCACCAATTCGCCATCCAAAGGCACAATGGTTTCCTTGTTTTTGTTGGAGCTCAAGGTCAGGTTGGGCCTCAAGGCAAACGCCTTGGTGAGTTTGATGCCTGCTTCGAGTTCGAGACCAAGGCGGTAGCTTTCGCCGCTATTGGTACGCACAGGATTGCCCACACCGTCCACAGCACCCGTAAGCACCAGCTGCTCATTGTAATGCATATAGTACACATTGCTGTTGAAGGTGAACTTGTCCGACGTATGCCTCCACCCCAACTCAAAATCGTTGAGTTGCTCGGGCTTTACGGTGGCGTTGTTTTCAAAATCGTCGCGGTTCGGCTCACGATTGGCGCGTGCATAGGAGAAATAGACGTTGTTTTTGGTGTTCAACTCATAGGTAATCCCAGCCTTTGGATTGAAGAAGGCATAGTTTTCATCAATCTCCAAAGGAATCCTGTCCGAGTTCAACCCCGAAGTACGATAATCCACCAAACGCAGCTGCACGTCGCCATACAGGCTCACTTTATCATTCAAACGGTAGGTGGCTTTTGTGAAGATGTTGAAATCTTTTTTCTTACCGACACCCTCATAATAGCGGTCGCGCGTTTCACTATCGCTGGCGAACCGTGCCCAGATGATTTCGCCAAAGTGGTCGCCAATGTACGAACTATACGAACCACCAAAGGTAAGGTTGAGCTCGTTGTTTTTGTAATTGGCGCTGGCATTTGCCACATAAAAGTCGTTATCGAGCCAACGACGACGAATCAAATCGGTACTGCTGATGGTTTCGCCACCGATGTCGATGGGTGTTAGGTCATAATCGGCGAAATCCTCGTCCTCGCGGTACTGCTCGAAGAACCCACGGCCGTAAGTATAGTTCAACGCAAGGTTGGTGGACCAACGGTTACTCCATTTTTCATTCCAAAGGAATTGGTAATGGTCCTGTTTATAGTCATCGACCTCATTGTCGTGAAAACGCACGTTGCCATTTTCATCCGTATAGATACCCGAGGGATTGAAGGTTCGGTCATTGGCCAATGTCTCCGCATCAATCCCATTCCACGCCTGATACGTCAACTCCGACCCACCAAAAGTGATGGCCTTGATGAGTGTATTGTCATCTACATACGATGCTTGAAGGAAATACGACTTCAAGTTGGCGCTCGCTCTATCAATATAGCCGTCCGATTGAATGTTGGAAAGACGACCGGCGATTTCTACCCCTCGACTGCGCTCGGGGAGACCATCATTGAGCAGTCCAGTGCTGAATTTGACGGTATGTTTACGCGTATTGAAGCTCCCGAAGCTGTTGGCGATTTCACCAGACGCCTCCTTGGAGACCGCATCCGTAAGGACGTTAACACTGGCACCGAACGCCCCAGCACCATTGGTAGACGTCCCGACACCACGCTGCAACTGAAGGCTCTCCACGGACGATGCGAAGTCCCCGAGATTGACCCAGAAGGTTCCGAGCGATTCTGCATCATTATACGGAATCCCGTTGATGGTGATGTTGGTGGATTGCGCATTGATACCACGCACACGGATGCCCGTGTAACCCACTCCTGCACCTGCATCGGTCGTAGTCACCACAGACGGAAGGTAATTGAGGAGAATGGGAATGTCCTGCCCGAGGTTGCGCTTCTCAAGGTCTTTTTTAGTGACGTTTGAGTGCGTAATGGGCGAGGTGGCGTCTACCCTTACGGATTTGACGAGGACCTCATCGAGGGTTTCGACTTTTGTGGAGTCTTGTTGGGTTTCTTGGGCAACGCCAGAGAAGGCTGCCAGCGACAAAAGCACTACTGAAACTTTTGTACGAGCTTCCTGCCTGCGCAGGAATTGAGCAAATTGTGAAAAATTGTTTTTCATCCGAAAAAATAAATTTAATCGAATAAAAAGAGGTCATTATTCTTTGTTAATAAATGATTGTTTGACTATGAGATGCTTCGACAAGCTCAGCATGACATAAAATCCCTAAACAGCATTACCTGTTCTAGGTTCATTGGGTATGATCTCAGCCGTAGAGATTGTTGATTTACGATTAACGATTTTTGATTGTTGAATTTGGTTCTTCAATCTTCAATCCTCAATCTGCCGTCTTCAATCCATTTAGCACCCCTTTTTTGAGAACGCTGCAAAGGTAACTAACAATTGATAATTGACAATGTATAATGATTGTTTTTTTGATGGTTTGTTTCTTATGAGGACAGATGACGGGTGACGGGTGACAGATGACGGGTGACGGGTGACAAAAGACTGGGGACTGCAAACTGAACACTGCCTACTCTATAGGTGGTGGTTTGCGATTGGCTTTCTTTTCTGAATGGATGCTTTTGTTCTTTAAACGTTTTTTGACGACGGCTTTTGGGACTTTGGTGGCCTTGCGTTCTTTGGGAATGATGAGCCCTTCTTCGAGCAGCTCGAAGAAACGCTTCATGACGAGTTCCTTGTTTTTGTGTTGGCTGCGGCTTTCGTCGCATTGCATCAGTAAGAGGTTGTCTTTGGTAAGTCGATGGCTGATGTTGGTTTTGAGACGCTCTTTTTCTTCATCGGAAAGTCCGTTGGAGGCTTCAAGATTGAAGGTCAACTCCACCTTTGAAGACACTTTGTTGACATTCTGCCCACCTGCCCCAGAACTTCGGACGGCTTTGAACTGTACTTCAGTCAGCACCACATCTCTATCCATTGGATTTGATTTGATGCGTGGTCTTTAGCAAGTCCGTGACCGTTTTGACAGGGTTGAAGGTGATCAATGGGACTTCTACGAAGATGCTGTTCCAACTTGCCATACTGCCATTCCAAAGACCGGGAAGCTCTAAGGCCTTTAGGTCTTTACCCGTTTTGGTTTTCATGGTGATGAAGGCTGTTTTGGAATCGACATAGTTCAATAAATCAAATTTTTCGCCTTTATAGTTTTTTACCCCACAAACAACATCCACAGGATTGAAATGCGTGGCGTTTTTGAGAATTTCCTTTTGGTTTTTGTTCTTTCTATCTACTTGTGCAGATTCCACAATTTGCAGTGAAATGTTGCCACTTTCTTCTTTGACCCAAAACGGACCTCCACCAGGCTCGCCTTCATTTTTGACCATACCACACACTCGGATGGGGCGGTTCAGTTTTTCAATGAGGTATTCAATCTGATATTTCTTAGAGTACTTTTCAAACTCATGGCTGACTTTGACATTCAATCGGTTGACCAAGAACTCAGCGATTTCAATACACTTGTCATCCGATATGCTCTTTTCATGCAAGGTCTCTAAATAGTTGAACGTTTGTTCTTGAACTTCCAGCAATAAACCCGCCAGCATTTTTTTATAAGAGGCCACTTCATTCTCATAGTTAAAAACGACCACATTGTCAATGTTCTTGATGAAGATGACATCGGCCTCCAATTCATTCAGGTTTTCCAACAAGGCACCATGACCCGAAGGCCTAAACACCAACTGGCCATCCTCATCCCTGAAAGGTTCGTCTTTCGGCGTTACTGCAATGGTATCTGTGGCATCCTTTTGATAGGAGAAAGAGGTATGAAATTTAGTCTGTGTTTTTCGTTCTACGATGTCTTGAATGCGTTTAAACTCATCATCAAAAATGTGTTTGTACTTTTCAGAGATTGTAAAATGCAGTTGAGCGACTCCATTGCTCGAGGAATAGAGCGCCGACTCAAATAAATGTTCTTCAAACGCCGTAGCAATATGGTCTTTGTATTTATGGAAGGGCAGCAATCCTTTTGGTTGGAAGCCATAATTCAGCTTATCTTCATCGAGCATGGTCTTTACGAACACATACTTCTGTTTGTCATTGGAATATGATTCGTAGTCTGGAAAATATTTTAGGGTTGCCTTTAAAACATTCTGATAAAAAGGCAATTTTTCAATCCCAACCAAAAACAATGATAAATCTGAATCTTTGTTTCGATTGATGAAGGAATTGATGGATTCTTCCTCCGGATTATAGGTGTCCAAAAAATTAAAAAGTGTTTTGAACATCCTAGTTGCAGCACCAGACGCTGGTACAAATTTAAGGATGGAAATATGGTTTCGTTTGGAGTCAAAAAACTTTATATAGGCTTCTCTTTCTGAATCTGAAAATTTCTTGATTCCGTTGATTCCGTTTTCAATGGTGGCTGCGGATTGAAGATTTATTAACGGCAAACCCGTTCTGAAAAGCTCAATTTGGTCTTTTACTTTTTTGAGGGTCAGACCTTTTTTCTCAATCTGTTCTATATCTTGTTTTGTAAATTTCACTTGTTGTCATTTAATCGTTCATCCACATATCGAATGGCATTTTGCAAACGTTCTTCTTCATTGCCTTTGATTATTTTATACGGTTTGTTGTACCGTTTCAAAGTCGCTTCAAAGATATTAAATTGTTCCTCTCTAGCTTGAGGTTTGTCTCGAATATTATCTGCAATCCAAGGCACATCCACATAGGTCAACAAATAGAGGTCGCAGGTTTTTTGATTTGCAAAATCCTCAAGTTGAGCTGGACAATAGCCGTTGTAATACATTTCGGAATATACTTTGGTTTCGAGCAAATCGGTATCGCAAATGAGTATTTTATTAGCTTTACTGATAAGTTCTGTTTCCAATTTGAGTTGGCCATTGGCGATTTCCACGACATCATCTTGAGTCAATGTTTTGCCACACAGCAATTGCATTTCGGCATAAATACGCGAATATTCAGGCACAAAAACCGTTTCATACTGTTGCGCCAATTGTTGCGCCAAGGTTGATTTACCAGTAGATTCGGGACCAAAGAGAACTACTTTTAGGATGTTATTTTCTGTTCGTTGATGCTTTTCTTCCATGCCATATACCCTTGAATTGCCAAAATAGTGAAAATTAAATACTGTAGCGACAAAATCCCCAAACCTCTGTAAGCGTATAAAGGAACGGTTATCAAATCGCCGAGAATCCACAACGTCCAGTTCTCAATTTTTTTGTTGGCCATGTACCACATCGCTGTAAAGAAAACTCCGGAGGTAAAGATGTCGATATAATTGGCCGTTTTGATTTGATAATCATACGCTAAATACACAAGATATGTTACAATCATCGTCATCACAACCATGGCAACACCCATGATTTTTTCTTTAAGGTTAGTTCTTGATATTGGAACAACTGGTTCGCCTTCTTTTTTTCTTGCCCAGTTCCACCATCCATAAATACTCATCACGGAATAGTAGAAGTTCATCATCATATCGCCTAAATAACCTGCAATAAAAAGTAAATAGACCGTGATGACCGTTGCAATCAAACCCGTTGGATACACTAAAATGTTCTCTTTTTTGGCAAACCAAACGCTCATAATTCCAAAGATGAAAGCGATGGCTTCGAGAACAATTAGATACGTCGGTGTGGAACGATACGGCTCAAGAAAAAACTCAAAAATATGGTTCATAATCGTGTCGGTCCGATTTGACGATTTTCATATAGAGCAAGCCACGTTCGATAAGTTCAAATGCTTCCTTTATTTCCACGGTTAATACTCTCATCACCTCATCATAATCACCATAAACCTGCGTACTTAAAGGGTTTTCAAGCACTTTCAAACCAGAAGCTCTTAATTTTTTTATAAAGTGAATGATGCTAGGTTCGTAGTCATCGTGCAAAGGCGTTAAGGTTAGTTCTACGGATATTTTCATATGATTAGATTTGAGATTTTAGACGTTAGATTTTAGATAGCACGTTTTTGTAGGAGTTGATTTATCGGTCTTTTGTAGTTTAAGGAAAAAATCTTCATTCTCTTCAAAAGCCGTACCTATGACCACCATATCTGCTCCTGAATGATACGCATTCTCTAACTGTTTTTTGGTTTTAATGCCACCTCCGACAATCAACGGAATTGAAATATTTGCTTTTACCTTTGAAACAATCTCTGACGGCACCGAATGCAAGGCACCACTTCCTGCTTCGAGATAGATAAGTCTCATTCCCAATAACTCGCCAGCTTTTGCGGTATCTATGATTTGTTGAACATCGGTTCGAGACATCGGTTTTGTGTTTGTGACTCTCTGTACAGACGTTTCCTTGCCGTTTTCTATAAGAATGTAACCAGTTGGAATTACTTCAAGGTTAGTGTGCTTTAACGTTGAAACCGCTTCGACGTGTTTTCCAATCAAATACTCTGGATTTCTCCCAGAAATCAATGACAAAAACAAAAGCACATCTGCTTTATCTGTGATTTGAGTGACATCGCCTGGGAATAGAAAAATGGGCAAGCTTGAATATTTCTTGATTTCGGAAACCAAAAGGTCTGTATCGTGCTCATCAACAGTACTTCCTCCAACAAAAATGTGTGTGGCAATGGTTTCATTCACTTTTGAGATGAAACTTGAAACATTTTCCAATTTCATCTTTTCTGGGTCAATCAGGACTGCCAGAAGTTGTGCTCCCTTTGCTTTTGAATGTAATATCTCTTCGTAAAAGTTTCTCATTAAGTCGTTACATAAGCGCAGGTAAATCCTTCAAATTCCAAAAAGTGCGTGTTGTATCTGTATTTCTTTCCTTCGTAATCAATCCAAGCAACCGTTTCACCATCTTCCAGCATAAATGGAATCACAAAAAAATGCTCCCTGAACAACATTCCAGGCGTGGCGAATAGTTTATATAAAGACTCTTTGATGCCCCAAATGACGGTCAGTTTTTTGATGTAATCGTCTGCTTCTTTATCTAAATAATCAAATTCATAATCTACAAACTTATGAGCGATGATTTTGATTTTCTCACGTTGTTTTTCAATATCAATCCCAACTTCCTGCTCACTCACAATGATTGCTGAAAAGGTAAACGAATGTGTGATGGAGATATGTTTTCCGTCTCTTAAATGCGGTTTTCCATTGTCATCATAGTACAAATCTTTGTCTTCATAACCGAATTCCGCCAGCAAATGCCTCACACTTAAAAAACCACGTTGGTGCAATTCACTTTTCATACCCAAAACCCGCTGCATACACACATCGCGCAGGTCGATTGGTTTCATCAACTCTTCATAAGACTCTGTAATCTTCCAAATTTTAACAGTCGTATAGGAATTTGGCGTAAGGGTTTTGTATAATGGCATTTAGATTTGTCGAAGTTATTGATTATCTTTGCATTCGCTTAATGAAATAAGATAACAAATATACAATTATGGAAACAAAAACAATGCCTTACGTACCTTACAAAGTCAAAGACATGTCGCTTGCGGCTTGGGGAAGAAAAGAGATAGAATTGGCCGAAGCTGAAATGCCAGGTTTGATGAGCCTTCGTGAAGAATATGGAGATTCACAGCCTTTGAAAGGTGCTCGTATTGCTGGTTGTTTGCATATGACCATCCAAACTGCTGTATTGATTGAAACCTTAAAAGCTCTTGGTGCTGAAGTGACTTGGAGCTCTTGTAATATTTTCTCAACGCAAGACCAAGCAGCTGCTGCTATTGCTGCTGCTGGAATTCCAGTGTATGCTTGGAAAGGCATGAATGAGGAAGAATTTGACTGGTGTATCGAGCAAACCTTGTTTTTTGGTGAAGACAGAAAGCCTTTGAATATGATTCTTGATGATGGTGGCGATTTAACCAATATGGTATTTGACAAATATCCTGAATTGATGGCTGGCATCAACGGCTTGTCTGAAGAAACCACAACTGGTGTTCACAGACTTTATGAGCGTATGAAAAAAGGCACGTTGTCAATGCCAGCGATTAACGTGAATGATTCTGTTACCAAATCTAAATTTGACAACAAATATGGTTGTAAAGAAAGTGCAGTGGATGCTGTGCGTCGTGCTACCGATGTTATGTTGGCTGGAAAACGTGTGGTAGTTTGTGGTTATGGTGATGTTGGTAAAGGTACTGCAGCTTCTTTTAAAGGCGCTGGAAGTATTGTGACTGTTACTGAAATCGACCCAATCTGTGCACTGCAAGCTGCGATGGACGGTTATGAAGTAAAGCGTTTGGAAACTGTGGTTGGTAACGCTGATATTGTCATTACTACTACAGGTAATAAAGACATCGTACAAGGAAAGCATTTTGAAATGATGAAAGATAAAACCATCGTTTGTAACATTGGTCACTTCGACAATGAAATCGAAATGTCTTGGTTGAACAAAAACCACGGAAACACGAAAGTTGAAATCAAACCACAGGTTGATAAATATACCGTAAACGGGAAAGATATCATCATTTTGGCTGAAGGTCGTTTGGTGAATTTAGGATGTGCTACTGGTCATCCAAGTTTTGTGATGAGTAACTCGTTTACCAACCAAACATTGGCGCAAATTGAATTGTGGACCAACAGAGATGCTTATGAAAACAAAGTGTATATGTTGCCGAAGCATTTGGATGAAAAAGTTGCCAAATTGCACTTGGAGAAAATCGGTGTTGAGTTGACAGAGCTTCGTGAGGAGCAAGCAGAATACATTGGTGTTCCTGTAGAAGGTCCATATAAACCGGAATATTACAGATACTAAATTGAGCGCTTCTCTTTTAGACATAAGACCCTTGCAGAGATGTGAGGGTTTTTTATTTATAGATTAAACCATAACCTTACAAATTATGCTTAACTTTAGTTTGCTATGGTTTATGATGAAGAAAATATAATCGTCCCAAGATTCAACGAAGCATCAGGTTTCTATACCACGAAGAAACGCTCAAAGATGATGAGCAAAATTCGTGGAAAGAACACAAAACCTGAAATGCTTTTCAGAAAAGCACTTTGGCGGAAGCATGTGAGATATCGTGTCGATAGCAAAAAACTTCCCGGTCGACCTGATGTTTCCATTGAAAAATACAAACTTGCCATTTTTATTGATGGCGAATTTTGGCATGGCTACAATTGGGATGAACGAAAGGATAAAATCAAAAGCAATCGCAAGTTTTGGATTCCGAAGATAGAGCGCAATATGCAGCGCGATAGACAAGTCAATCGGCAATTAGCTGAAATGGGTTATACCGTTTTTCGATTTTGGGACCACGAAATCAAACAGGATTTGGACAAATGCATCAATGATATTTTGGTGTTTATCGCCATTGGGCAAAATGACTAGCAAACCTGACAGGTTTTGAAAACCTGTCAGGTTCTATTGCTATTTCTTCTTTTTGTTCTTCTTTGGATGCACCAATTTCATTTCATCAATCAAATGTTTGGCGCCTGCATATTTATCGACAATGAACAACACATAGCGTAAATCGACCATAATATTTCGGCAGATTTCTGGGCTGTAATACATATCACTCATTGTACCTTCCCAAACACGGTCAAAATTCAAACCTATCAGATTTCCATTGGCATCAATCGCTGGACTTCCAGAGTTTCCTCCTGTCGTATGATTCGTTCCGATGAAACACACAGGCAATTTCCCGTTTGAATCGGCATACTGACCATAGTCTTTTTTGGCATATAAATCCATCAGCTTTTCTGGCAAATCAAACTCATAATCACCTGGAATGTATTTTTCAATCACACCATCTAAATAGGTCACAGGCTCATAGTACACCGCATCTCTTGGCTCATACCCTTTTACCTTTCCGTAGGTAACACGAAGCGTACTATTGGCATCTGGGAAATAACGTTGTTTTGGCAATACTTCCATCAGCGCTTTCATATACTGCTTTTCGAGTCCATTGATTTGGTCATTAAGAGCTTGAAATTTGGGGTCCAATTCCGTATAAAACTCAACGATTAATGGCTTTGCATAGCTGTAAGCAGCATCATTGTTCAATTTTTCCAATACGTCAGATGAATTGCCTTCTAAAACCTTTTTGGCACTTTCCAAAGATGTGAAAGCCGTTTTTTCATAAATCGACGCATCTACATTCTTGGTGTACAAAGGCATCACGCCTTCAAACACACCTTTGTCAACCTCTGCATTAAAATCCTTAAAACTACCTTCCAATCGTGCAAGCGTTGACGCCCTTGCCTTGTCGAACGCCTCTTCACCATTGGCTGCCGCGGCTTCCATTTGAGACAAACGGAACATCAACTGCATCAATTCATTGGTTCTTACAAACACCTCAACAAATTGGCCTCTTTTCACCCGAACATCTTCAATTTCTTTGTAAAGCCGTTCCAATTCCGGCAGAATGGTTCCGTATTTGTTTTCCAACCCTTTTGCTTTCAACTGTTGCGTAAAATCAGCCTCCATTTTGCGTTTGATGGCAACGGCGCCACTCTTTTCTATTCCCTGATTTTCACCAATCCATTTCTTCCAAGCATTGGCAATACGAGCTTGTTTTGATGCGTATTGAATACGGATTTGGTCATCGGTTTTCATATAAGCATCAATCACTTTTAAGGCAGCACCTCTTATCGCAATATTGGCAGGATTGACTTTCTTCACAGTTTGCTCAACAGCGATGGCAGGTAAATATTCATCAGTAGTTCCTGGGAACCCGAATACCATTGTAAAATCATCTTCACTGATGCCATCTAAAGAAACAGGCAAGAAATGTTTTGGCGTAAACGGCACATTGTCTTTTGAGTATTTTGCAGGTCGATTGTTTTTATCAGCATAAATCCTGAACAATGAAAAATCACCTGTATGACGTGGCCAAACCCAATTATCAGTATCGCTACCAAACTTTCCAATACTGCTCGGCGGCGCGCCAACCAAACGAATATCTTCATATCGCTCGGTCACGAACAAGAAATACTGGTTGCCTTTATAAAATGCTTTGATTTTAGTGTCTTGCCAAGCTTCCTTTGTAGCAGCTCTTTCAACAGCGTTGCTATTTGTACCGATTTTTGACTGCTGTTCTTTATCATTCATAGTATCTGTAACACCTTCCAAAACCTGTTTGGTGACATCTTCAATTCTTACGATAAATTCTACATACAAGCCTTCATTCGGCAATTCTTCATTAAGATTCATTGCCCAAAATCCATCTTTCAAATAATCATTTTCCAGAGAGGAATGCGATTGAATTTGACTAAAACCGCAATGATGATTCGTCAAAATCAAGCCTTTTGGAGAAATCACTTCACTTGTACAACCTCCATTAAAATGACCTATAGCATCTTTTAAACTGGAATTATTAACATCATAAATGTCTTTTGCTGTAAGCTTGCTGCCCAAACTCTGCATTTCGCTTTCGTTCATACCTTGCAGCAACGACGGAATCCACATACCACCTTGTTGGGCAGACACTTGAAGCGTGATAAAAAGAACTATAATTTTAATGAATCTCATAACTTTTGATTTTGTAAAAACCAAAGATAAAAAAGCCACCCATTAAATTATATTTTTTCATTATTTTATAGTTCATTTAACAACTATGACACACACTTCAAAACTGCCCAATGTTGGCACTACGATTTTTACGGTGATGAGCGCCTTGGCCAATGAACATAATGCCATTAACCTATCTCAAGGATTTCCAAATTTCAAAAGTGACCAGAAATTGATTGATTTGGTGAGCAATGCGATGAATTCTGGCTATAACCAATATGCGCCAATGGCTGGAAATATGGAATTACGCGTCGCTATTGCCAATAAATTTGAAAAGCTTTACAACACATTTTACAATCCTGATACGGAAATCACGGTGACAGCTGGTGCCACACAGGCCATTTTTACTATCATTTCGGCTTTTGTCAAAAAAGATGACGAAGTGATAATTTTTCGACCTGCTTATGATTGTTATGAACCTGCGATTGAACTCAATGGTGGCAAGACTATTTCTGTGCAACTGAAAGCACCAGATTATAAAGTCAATTGGGAGGACGTAAAACAACTCATCAATCCGAAAACCAAAATGGTCATCATCAACACACCACAAAACCCAAGTGGTACTGTGTTTTCAAGGGAGGATATGTTGAAACTGCAAGAATTGTTGAAAGGCACAGACGTTATTCTTTTGAGTGATGAAGTGTATGAACATATTATTTTTGATGGCGAACAACATCAAAGCGCTTGTTTGTTTTCAGATTTAAAATCGAGAAGTTTCGTGGTGGCATCCTTCGGAAAAACATTTCATAATACTGGATGGAAAATGGGTTATTGTTGTGCGCCAAAAGAATTAATGGTTGAATTCCAAAAAGTGCATCAATTTAATGTGTTCTGTGTGAACCATCCCACGCAAAAGGCTTTGGCAGACTATCTTCAAGAACCCAATCACTATTTGGAATTATCTGAATTTTATCAACAGAAGCGCGATTTATTTTTGAGTTTGATTGAAAACTCCAGATTCAACATCACAGCTTCAAAAGGCACCTATTTTCAAGTGCTGAATTATTCAGAAATCACTGATGAAACAGATATTGATTTTGCCAAGCGATTGACGATAGAATATAAACTTGCATCGATACCAATGTCTGTTTTTAATGAAGACCAACAAGACTTTAAAGTTTTGAGATTTTGTTTTGCCAAAACCGATGAGACACTTAAAAAAGCTGCTGATATTTTGAACCGAATTTGATTGAAAGACTTATTTTTGAATCCTCAAAACTATGTTAAATTAACCCTAAACAAGTGACTTTTTCTTATTTTATGGGTTTAATAAGTAAACAAAACTAATAAATTATGAAACTCTGGATTTTATTCGTCTTTTTAGGATTAGGATTAATGGTAAACGCACAAGAAGTGGAACACGAAGGTGTTAAGTATGTGATTAAAGGTGAAACCATTTTGAAAGATGGGAAAGATGTAACTTCAACATTATCAGAAGAAAAAAGAAAAGAAATTCGAGCTATTTTTGACAAAACAAAAGCAGCCACTCTAGATGCCGAAGCCAAAGCAAAATTAGCCGCTCAAGAACAAAAAGAAGCTGAAAAGGCTGCCGAAAAGTTGGCAAAAGAGCAAAAAGAAGCTCAAAAAGCGATTGAAAAGGCCGAGAAAGCCCAAAAACAAGCAGAAAGAGAGCAAAAACGAGCTGAAAAAGAATTAAAACAAAAGCAGAAAGCCCAAGATGCCTTTGAAAAAGCGACCAAAAAACTGGAGCAAAACCAAGACAAATACGAAAAACTAAAGCGCAAAGGAAAGTTATCACCAAATGATGAAGAAAAATGGCTTAAGAAACTTGAAAATTACAAGGAGGACCTGGAGAAAGCCAAAAAGAAATTAAAAAAGTCATAAACTGGCCACACAAGATTTACATATAGCTTTAATTCAACCTATTTTAGTTTGGGAACATCCTGAACAGAATAGGTTGAATTTTACCAAACATATCGAAAACCTTCCAGATACTGTTGATTTGGTGGTGCTACCAGAAATGTTCACCACAGGCTTTACAATGAAAGCCAGTGAGGTCGCGGAAACTATGGATGGTAACACCGTTAAATGGATGGTGGCGCTTGCCAAAAAACAAAAATTGGCTATTACAGGAAGTATCGTTATTAAAGAAAATGGTAATTTCTATAATCGGTTATTGTTTGTTTATCCTGATGGTACATTTAAAACCTATGATAAGCGTCATACATTTACCTTGGCCGGCGAACATAACACCTATACAGCTGGCTCACATAAATTGATTGTTGATTATAAAGGCTGGAAACTATGTCCTCTTGTTTGTTATGATTTACGTTTCCCTGTTTGGGCTCGAAATGTTGAGGATTATGATGTTTTAATCTACGTTGCCAATTGGCCAAAAGTGAGAATGACTGCTTGGGATGCTTTGTTAAAAGCTCGCGCTATCGAAAATATGTGTTTTTGTATTGGTGTGAATCGCGTGGGTTTGGATGGCAACAATCATGAGTATACAGGCCACTCGTCTACTTATGATGTGTTGGGAAATCGATTGGACTCCATTACTGGAGATAAAGAAGTGACTGAAATTGTTACACTTTCCAAAAGAGAATTGGAGACGTATCGCGCAAAACTTAATTTTTTAAATGACAAAGACGATTTTAGTCTAAAAGTGTAAAGTCAACAATAGGATCCCAATTGGCTCTAGCTTCAATGATTTTGTCATCGTAACTTATTCGTTCTGGTTGGATTTTCAATAAATAATTTCCTGAATCCCATTTTTTATTTCCATTTGTGTCATAAATGACCTTTAGATAATATTCTCCAGGATTGATATATCTAAAATCAAACAATCTGGGCTCGGTTGCATACTGCTCATATTTCATGACCCCTTTGTCGTCTGTCAATTGAACAATTACTGGATATTTAGCATTGTTGAGGCTTATTCTCACATTGGAATATTCCGAAAACTGTTTTGTTCTGATGGTATAATTGAGCGTATCATTTACATTTCCAAAAAAATCAGTCAATGCTTCTGGCAACATTTGCATCTTATAATTGCTGGCTTCTTTCTTCGCAAACTTAAATGCGTAGCTGTTTTTTAAAGAATCATAGGCGGTCGAAAACGAAACATCCATCGAATCTTTATCCATGATTTTGATTTTGCTTTCATCAATTTTCACAAAAGGGATATTCCCTTCTACCATAAAGTCATCTTCAAAACTTGGATTTCTACTTTGGGATTGAGAAATCACCAATGAATCTTTTTCCATATCCTTAAAACGATGCTTCAAAGTGTCAATGTACGTTTTATTACGTACTACGAATTGGGTAGAGTCCAATTCCAGTTTTGGTTTATACCAATAATACAAGGTATCCGCATTTTTATCTTTGGTGATTCGCTCTTCAAATCCATCAGGTTTGGTCTCAAGCAATTCGATTTTCATGTCTTTTGCATCGCCTTCATATCCAAAAGCAATTTTTTGTCCAGCCATTTGTTTTGGCCTATCAGCTTTAAAGTCCAACACCTCCTTAAATAGTTTAATGTTATAGGTTGAATCTGTAGGTACAGAAATGTAACTATCGTAAAATCCTATTTTATCTGTTTTTTGTTGAAACGTGAAATTTCGATTATCATCCTTTAAGGCGACCAAAAGATACTTTCCTTCTTTGATATTTTCAATATTGAAAGTGGTTAAACTATCGAGTGTATTGGTAACGTATTTTGGTTTTTTTTTGTAAATGATGGAATCGGTAAAGGTGGAATCAACTTCATACAGCATCACAGAAACAAATTTATCAGCAGTTCTGTTTTCCGCATCAAAAATGGTTCCTTTGACCGAAAGTGAATCGATATAATCACCAGTAGAAAATACGTATCTATAGTAAGGATAAGGGTTTTCCTCGTTGTTGTCCACAATACTTTGCCCAAAATTCAATGCATAGGTGGTGTTTGCCTCTAACGTATCGTTTATGACTATTTTGATGTATTTACTAGCCGAACCCAAGGGCGTAATGTCAGGCTCTGGGTCCATCGGTGGCGAAATAATCAATTGCTTTTGAATGTCCTTTAACTTGATATATTCATCAAAATAAATACGTATTTCCTTTCCGTTGAAATTGGTTGAAAAATTTTCAGGATTTGATTTAATGATTTTAGGTGGGAGAATATCTTTTTCGCCACCACTCGGAGTACCTCTGTTTGCACATGATATGATTGATACCACCATCAAAAGAAGAATAAAAGCATTAAAAAACGTATGGCGCATTCGTGTTTTCAAATTTTAGGCAAAGTAACGATTTATTTAGGATACTAACGTAAAAATCATTCTGCAATTGCCATGGTCGCTACACTGAGGCTAACACCTTGGATCTTCAAAAGTTGATTGGCACAGGCTTCGATGGTGGCTCCTGTGGTTATAATATCATCGACCAGCAAAATATGCTTTCCTATTAATGAATTAGCATCAGCAATTGAAAAATCGGCTTCATTCGTAAGGATTCGTTTCAAACGATTCTTAAAAACTTGGGTAGTGGTTGCTTTGACCTTAACCAATACCTGTGTGTTGAACTCTACAGACAATGCTTTTGCAATTTCAATTCCAAATTTATCCACTTGATTGTAGCCACGTTTTCGCAATCTTGATTTGTGCAAAGGCACAGGCACTACTACATCAATATCATTGTAGGCATCTAATTGACTCAATTCTTCTCCAAGCCATTTCCCCATAAAAACTCCCACATCTTCATGTCCATTATATTTAAGATTGTGGATGAGATGTTGCACTTTTCCTTTCTTATTGAACCAAAAAAGACTTGTTGCCCGTTTAAAATTGACACGACCATATAACCGTTTGGCTACGGCATTATTCTCATCCGAATGAAAATTTGTAACTGGTAATTCGTTGCGACAAAAGGTACAGATATACGTTTCATTATCGCCCAAATGGGCATCACAAGCAAGGCAAACTTTTGGGAAAAATAAGTTTAACAAATTTATTATCATTTTATCGATAAAAAGGTGTGATCACAAACTTAATATTTATTTTCGCATCTGTTATATTAAATAATCCATAACCTCCCTCAATAATTACGAATGATAGTTAACCCTCAATTATTTAACTATAGACTAATTATAGGTTCTTTAATAGTGGCGATTGCGATTTTAGCGGTTTTTAGTTTTACCAACTATGAATCGGTAAGAGAACATCAAAATTTTTTGGAACAAGAAAAAAAATTGGTTGAAAGTGAGCTCTCCCAAATGATTCAGCGATATGATGATGTCGCTAGTACCAATGATTATTTAGCATCTAAACTTGATGATGCCAAAAATGCCACAAAAATGGCTTTGGATTCACTGCGATTATTGAAAAGCGACCTTTCTGTCATTGCTCGATTTAAAGCCCAGCTTATAGAATTCAAAAACAAAAACAAATTACTCTTTGAAACTGTTGATTCGTTAAATGATGTCAACAAAAATCTAGAAAAAGATAAATTATTGGCTCACAATGAACTCAAAAAACAGTTGGATGCCAATTCTTCCCTTTTGAAAAAGAATGAATCCCTAAGCAAAACCATTGAAAAAGGTGCTTTATTGACGGCCAATTCCTTTGGCGCAAAAGCATATCTTAATAAAAATGGTCGCCTTTACGAAACCAAAAAAGCACATAAAGCCGAAACCATAGAGGTTTGTTTTACCTTGGCAGAAAATGCTTTGACGGAAAAAGGTGAAAAAGAACTCTATGTGCAAATAGTGAATCCAAAAAATAACGTTGTAGCTGATAAAGGCTCCATTGAATTTGGCAACTCCTCACTCATTTACAGTACCAAAACAAAAGTGAATTATGCCAATCAAGTAGTAGATGTGTGTACCAATGTCATGTCTGATCCCTCCGATAAACCTCTGACGAAAGGTACTTATTTTGTGTCTGTTTTTTACAAAGACCGAAAACTTGGAAGTACTCAAATTGTCCTTGACTAAATCCTAAATATATTTATGAAAACCGTTCCATTAATTGGAGCGGTTTTTTATTTTTGCAGCATGGTAAACAACGATGAACAATTCAAAAAAGTAATCTCTCATGCCAAGGAATATGGCTATGTATTCCAAAGCAGTGAAATTTATGACGGCTTAAGTGCTGTCTATGACTACGCTCAAAACGGAGCTGAATTAAAGAAAAACATACGCGATTATTGGTGGAAAGCCATGGTGCAGATGCATGACAATATTGTTGGTATCGATGCAGCCATCTTTATGCATCCAACCACCTGGAAAGCTTCTGGACATGTGGATGCTTTTAATGACCCATTAATCGACAACAAAGATTCCAAAAAGCGTTACAGAGCCGATGTCTTAATTGAAGAGTACTGTGCCAAAATTGAAGCCAAAATCGACAAGGAAGTAGAAAAAGCCACCAAGCGTTTTGGAGATGCTTTTGATAAAGCACAATTTTTGGCAACTAACCAAAGAGTTGTTGAATATCAAGACAAAATAAATACGACGCTTTCGCGAATGGCAAAATCTTTGGAAAAAGAAGATTTGGCAGATGTCAAAGCCTTGATTGAAGAATTGGAAATTGCCGACCCACTCACTGGAAGCCGTAACTGGACCGACGTGAAGCAATTCAACCTAATGTTTGGTACCAAACTGGGAGCATCAGCAGAAAACGCAATGGATTTATATTTAAGGCCTGAAACTGCCCAAGGTATTTTTGTGAATTTCCTGAACGTTCAAAAAACGGGGCGCATGAAAATCCCGTTTGGTATTGCCCAAACAGGAAAAGCCTTCAGAAATGAGATTGTTGCAAGACAATTTATCTTTCGCATGCGCGAATTTGAACAGATGGAAATGCAGTTTTTCATCAAACCTGGAACACAAAAAGAATGGTTTGAGCATTGGAAAGAAACCCGTATGAAGTGGCACCTATCACTTGGTATGGGCGAGGACAATTATCGTTTTCACGACCATGAGAAATTGGCACATTATGCGGATGCCGCTACTGATATTGAGTTCAAATTTCCATTCGGATTCAAGGAATTGGAAGGCATTCACTCCAGAACCGATTTTGATTTAAAACAACATGAGGAATATTCGGGTAAAAAACTGCAGTATTTTGACCATGAAATGAATGAAAGCTATGTGCCTTATGTGTTGGAAACCTCCATCGGTTTGGACCGTATGTTTTTGGCAGTATTTTCAAATTCATTGGTAGAAGAAGCATTGGAAAACGATACGACAAGAACCGTTTTAAGATTGCCTGCAGTGTTGGCGCCAGTGAAAGCAGCTATTCTTCCATTGATCAAAAAAGATGGGTTGCCAGAAATAGCCAAACAGATTGTTGAAGATTTGAAATGGGATTTCAATGTCGATTACGATGAAAAGGATGCTGTGGGAAGACGTTACCGACGACAAGA
Source organism: Gelidibacter sp. (assembly GCA_041391925.1). Taxonomy (GTDB): domain Bacteria; phylum Bacteroidota; class Bacteroidia; order Flavobacteriales; family Flavobacteriaceae; genus JBPOFM01. The sequence goes on from JAWKNA010000003.1 coordinate 117,370, forward strand.
TGCCAACGGAACACCATTTTGTATCACAGTTGACCACGATACGTTAGCAGATAATACCGTTACCATTCGTCATCGTGATACCATGGAACAAAAGCGAGTTAAGATTGAGGAACTTCGCGACCTTATCAAACAGGAGGTTGATGTAAGAACTTGGTTGATGAAAATGAAATAACTTTCAATTTCAATATAAAATTCTAAAATCCAAGTCTAGACTTGGATTTTGTTTTTTAAAAGTAAGCCTTCAACTGAACAGTACCAGTATGTATTGTTTTAGATGTCTCGGTTTTTCTTCCAAAATAATTCAGGTTCAAATCTAAAAATGTGGTCAGTTTCTTCTGTGCCAATAGGCTCCATGTAAAGTTTTTGCCTGGTTGCAGCCCTTCTAACATTTGATACGAAACTGGTGTATTGGCATTGCCTTCAAAGGTGTTGTCAAAGAAGTTGATTTCACCATTTAAAGCAATTTTTTGGGCATTGTTATAGGTAAAAGAAATGCCATAATTGTTTTGTAGTAACGTTTCCATATCCCCAACTGTATTGTCTTTGTTGGTATATTGATAGAACACGTCAAATCGTGCATTTTCACTAAATAGATACGATAATTTTGGTTGCAATCGAACCTCATCGATGATATAATTTCGAGATGCAAAATTTTCACTCAAGCTCTCATTCTTTTCCAAACTCGATTTTAAATTGATAAGCCAACTCGTGGCAAATTTATGGTTGAAATTGAGTTGATGGCTTTTCAATTTGCTTTCCTGAAAACCTATAGACAGAAGGGTTCGGCTAGTGTTTGTCAAAAAGGTATAGGATGTTGTATATCGTTGTTTGCCTCTATTGAAAAACAACACGTTACGTACGCTTTTGTTCAATGCCAATTGATTGTCATCGCCATCTGCAAATGGATTCAAGTCAAAACCATTGCCAACTTTTTTGATTTTCCTGTCCACCAAATAAGAGGTTTGATTGTAAAAATGGGACCAAAATTGTTTTGGTTTACTTTCTTCAACTGACCATTGTTGTGGATTGATGGTCAATGTTTGGCTTAATCGATTTTGATGTGTCTTTATAAAAATCTGATTTGGCAACAATACTCTAATATATTCACCTTCGTCTTGAAATTGGGCAATTTCAAATTCGTTCAATTCTTGTATGCCATTTCCATTGTAATCGATCCAAGTATAAGCACCTTGTCCCGGATCGACTTGAACATACGTAAAATCCTGTTGTGGCAAACTACCAGAATTGGTTTCAAAAATTGTATTCCATTGCACAATTTGATCAAACAACTGTTGGTTATATGTCAATCTGGAATTTAAGGATTTTTCATCATCAATTTCGTCATCAACAGACCTCAGGTTTCGGTAATTGACATAAATACCCAAATCTGTTTTGGTGTTCTGAATGATTTTTGATTTGAGATAATATGTATTTGAGTTACTTACATTCCTCATCTCGTTAAAGCGCAAACTGTCATTAACGCGATACTTGTAACCTACTTCTGTAAAAACTTTTGTGCTATCTCCAATGCCGTAAAAAATCTCAGCAGATTTAAAGCGTTGGCTCAACGATGTTTGACTGTCACTAGCCTTTTCACGCTGCTCATTATCTTCGGTTGCCAATTTTGTACCCAACCATTGTTTGTCAAAGCTATAGGTGATTCTATTGAAAGATCTAATAAACGTAGATGTTGAAATATCACTTGTGCTATTTAGAATACTCGAGTTGGTGAATAAATTCCATTTATTAAATCTTAAACTTGCCAGCGCACTATGACGATTTCCGTTGAAATTTTCGGAATAATTAAGATGCTCAAATTTGTAGCTTGCAATTCCTTTTTTTGGATGTATGAGTTCCAATCCTGCAGTCAGCAAATTCTGGTTTCCCAAAGGCATTTCCAGATTCCAATCGCGATTGAATTCGGAATAATACAATCTCTGAATGGTTTTAAAGTTTTTTTGGATAACGTCTGCATCCAAGATGGCAGAGAGATTCCACAGACTGTCAGTTTTGATGATGTTTTGTTTTACCCTAAGTTTTCCTGCAAATCCATCATTATCGGCATCATCCAAATTAGAAAAGAGATTCAAATCATTTTTACTACCTGCTGCTTCAAAATAAATGTCGGTGCGTTCAGTTGGTTTATAAGTTCCATTAACAACTGCCAATTGTAATTTGGTTGGCGCAATCAATTGTACAATGGCGGCATAATTACCTTGTGGAACACCTGCGATGGGTGAAACATATTCATAAATATTATTGATGGCATTACTGTTCATCAGTACATAATCACCTTGATTGTTGCCAACCAATCGGAATTTGACACTGTACAATTCATCTTCTGGGTCTGTAGAAAACACATAGGCTTCGACACCATCAATCAGCTCTTTTTTGTATAAAATTCGGTTTTCACTATAAGCTTCCGGAACTCCCGAAGGCGCTACCATTAAAGATTGGTCATCACCAGCATCCGACAAAATCTGTACTTGTTCGGAGGAGAGATTCTGTTGTAATGGTTGGTTTTTTGAATCGATTTCAGAATAGACAGAAACCCCAAGTTTTAGCTTTTCGGTTTCATAATTTCCACCACCAAAGACCGTGAAACGTGAAAAATTACGTTCACTAAATTGATAATCTACGGTAATTCGCATTTCGGAGGTGATTGGAAAGGTGGAGTTGAAAATAATTTCACCAGCGTTATAATCGATAATGTAATCTTCGCTTTCTCCTCTTTTGATGGGCAAACCATTGACATACACCGTTTCGCTGCCCGAAACCACCAACACATATAATTCGTTATTGGGCCCTCGCAATTTATACGGCCCTTGATTGCCTTCCTGTCCTTGAAATTGACTGGTCGTGAACTGTCCCCTTACCAAGGCTCCAGCTGCAAATAGATTAGTTTTGGATTCTTCCTTGTTAAAATTTACATTGACTAAAAGTCCTTGGACGCGCTTACTAAAACGCCCAAAATAGGTGTTATCGTTTACCAAATCAATATCTCCAGCCCTTATGTTCCAATTATCACTGAAGAGTTCAATAAAAACTTGGTCAAACTCATCCAATCGTTGCGAATAACCGCTTTCCTGTAAAGGGATGTTTGCATCCTGTATCGAAGCCCGAAGTGACACTTTATCGCTTAATTTTCCTGAAATCTGTAAATCGAGTTCGCTATTCAACACTGAATTTTGGTTATTGCCTATCGTTACACCACGTGAAATACTTCCCGATGTCGTCAATCCATCAAAAGGAGTAAAATTTCTCGTTAGGGTAGATTGTGATAATCTATATAATCTCTGCATATTATCGGTGTTATCAACGATGATTTTATCATCCAACTGAAAATATTTTCGAGTAATAAAATCCGGATAACGCAGGTATTCGATGGTAATGGAATCTGTATCTACTGGCTTTTTAAAGGTCAGAATGGCTTTGGAAAAATCAATGGTATAGAATGAACTGTCAATGACAACATCGTTCTTTGTTTTAAGTATAAATTTGCTGGAGTTGATGCTTACAGTATCTACTAATATGCTATCTCTTACGGCTACTTTCTTTGTTCTATAATTCGAGGATGTTTCTTGTGCAATGGCACAAAAACTCATTAAGAAAAGAAGAAGAGAAATAGCAATTTTCATCTAATACATTAACTTTCAAAGACAAAAAATATTTTATATTAAAATGCCTTTAAAATTATCGCATAAAAGTACAGTATTATTTAATTTAGCTGAAATTCTAAATTCACATCATGAAGATTATCTCCTACAACGTCAATGGTATACGTGCCGCTGTTAACAAAGGTTTTATCGATTGGTTAAAAAGCGTCAATGCCGATGTAGTTTGCCTACAGGAAATCAAAGCCATGGAAGACCAATTGGATGTCACCATTTTTGAAGAAGCAGGTTACAAATACCATTACTGGTTCAGTGCACAAAAAAAAGGATATAGTGGCGTTGCTATTTTGAGCAAAATAAAACCAAAGCATGTTGAATACGGTACAGGAATTGCTTCGATGGATTTTGAAGGCCGCAACCTTCGCGCTGACTTTGATGACTTTTCTGTGATGAGTCTCTATTTACCTTCGGGAACCAATGATGCAAGACTACAACATAAATTTGACTACATGGATATGTTCCAAGAATATATCAATGAACTAAAAAACGAGATTCCTAATTTGATTATCTGTGGCGATTATAATATTTGTCATGAAGAAATAGACATTCACAACCCTAAAGGTCTGTCTAATGTGTCAGGGTTTTTACCTGTTGAAAGAACATGGATTGGATCTTTCATCAACAATGGATTTATCGACTCTTTTAGACATTTCAATAAAGAACCCAATAACTATACTTGGTGGAGCTACAGAGCCAATGCCAGAAACAACAACAAGGGTTGGCGTTTGGACTATGGCATGGTAAGCAAGCCCATGGAAAATAAATTGAAACGAAGTGTAATTCTTTCGGATGCCGTGCATAGCGACCATTGCCCTATTTTGATTGAAGTAGAAGATTAGATTATTATTATTTTTACAATACAACTCTCAACCTTAAACCATTAAACCACAAAGAACCAATGATAAAAAAATTGTCTTTAATAGCACTTACTTTGATTTTGACAACTTCGTGTGTGTCAAAAAAAATATATACCGATTTGGAAAACAGATATGCTTCTTTAAAAAAGGAAAACAGAAGCTTATCAGATGAAAAATTAGCGTTATCCAAATCTTTGGCAACAGCTCAAACCGAACTAGCAACACTACAGAAAAATTATGATGCTGTCGTTGCCAAACGTGACCAATTGCAAAAAGATTATGAAACTGCCAAAACAAATCTTGATAATTTGCAAAAATCCTATGATGCCTTGGAGCAGAACAGTTCTTCATCATTGGCAGAAAACGCAAAAAAGAACAGAGAATTGTTGGCGCAGTTGGAGGCCAAAGAGCAAGCATTGGCGGCTGAAAATGCACGACTTGAAAAATTAAAGCAGGATATGGAAGGACGTTCACAACGGATTGCCGAATTGGAAGGAATTATTTCTGCGAAAGATGCAGCGATGACACGTTTGAAAGATGCCATTTCAAAAGCTCTAACGAATTTTGAAGGCAAAGGTTTAACCGTAGAGCAACGTGATGGAAAAGTTTATGTCTCGATGGAAAACAAATTATTATTTGAATCTGGAAGTTGGGCAGTTGGTAAAAACGGCCGTGAAGCAGTCAAACAATTAGGAAGTGTTTTAGCGGTTAATCCGGACATTGCAGTACTCATTGAAGGGCATACAGATAACGTTCCTTATACAGGGACTGGGCAATTGTCTGGAAACTGGGATTTATCCACTAAACGTGCCACTGCAATTGTCGAGATTTTAAGGGAAAATGCAGCAATCAATCCGGAAAATTTAACTGCTGCAGGTCGAGGTGAGTATGCACCAATTGCAAGCAACGACACTGCGGAAGGCAAAGCAAAAAATAGACGAATTGAAGTTATTTTAACCCCGAAGTTGGATGAAATTTCCAAATTATTGAATGACTGAAATTGTGTTTAAATCAAAAAAAAATCTTAGGAAAATTAACTAATAGACATAAAAAATCCTGAATGAAATTTCATTCAGGATTTTTTTTATTGAACAATAATAAGATTAATTTGTTTTTTTGTTTCCAGATATGTCTCCTTCTCTAACTGTATAGTTTATTTTCAGAGCATTCTCTTTTCTCAACTCTTGTTTGATATCTCCAACAATCCCCATATTGGCATCTTTGTCTACCTTAAGAGATGTTGTAAGATAATCCCTCAACTCTTCTCGTTTAGATGCGCGTTCTGCCCTTATAAAAGCAGGAATATCACTTACATCGGCGAATTTATCGTTTAATTGAATGCGTGATTCTTTTCCATACTGACCCTGATAGCGTTCTTGTGGTTGACCAACATAGATATACATCACTAAATCTTTCTTATCAAGCTTTTCAACTTGGTCAGCATTCGGCAATACGTTTTTTATTTTCAATGTGTTTTCGCGCATTACAGTTGCAACCATGAAAAAGAACAGGAGCATAAATACGATATCTGGTAATGACGCAGTGGAAATTGGTGGTAAATCACTCGATTTCTTTTTATTAAACTTGGCCATAAATTTTAATTTTTCTGAATTTTATTGTACTTCCGATAATTTTTGTGGGTATTCAATCTTAATCTTTTCGATTTTTTCTTTCAGTTTTTCTTTATTCCCAGTATAATTAACGTCGTCATAGTCTTTTTCCATTTCGGCCAAAGTCATTCCATAGAGTTCTTCGGCTCTTCTATCTCTCAGGATATTATAAGCTGCAACCAATTCATTCTGAACAGAAATGTATGTTGAATAGGTCGTTTCACGTTCATTTTTCAACGAAATAATCGCTTTATCTGGATTATCAGAAGAAGCAGGGTTCTTTTTGCCTTTGCAATAGCTACAGGCATCATCACCAGTTCCTCCACCATTATCCAAAAACTCTAAAGCTGCTTTGCGCAAATCCTTAAGTTCCATAAGTTCATCTTCCACTAATAATTGATTCTTACCATTAATCAATACTGTAAAGATGTTCTTTTCTTTGATAATTGGTGGTTCCACTTGTTCATCATCAATAGGCGGCAGCTTTCTATTAAGACCTGTATCGGTTTCAATAGTAGTTGTCACCAAGAAAAATATAAGAAGTAAGAAGGCTATATCAGCCATTGAGCCTGCATTAACTTCAGGTGCTGCTCTCTTTGCCATACGCTTTATTTATTAAACATTTTTTTTGCACTTGATACCAACATTGCCACAATAGCTCCAGCCATCAGGATATAAAATGCATATAACCCAGCGCCTACATTTTTTGAAACACCTTCAGTTATACCCAGACCTTTTTCATTAAAAGGTTTTAAGTTTAAATCTGTGCCCGAAGAAATCACATATGATATAACGATTACACCCAAAAACAATCCCAATGATATCAAGGTTTTTTTGATATTTCCTGCGAAAAGGCCTTTTAGGACATAAATCAACACTAAGGCAATAATTATAAAAAGTACTACATATGTAAGATAAAATATGAAGTCAATAACACCTTCGTTCCCGACCATAATCATTACCGCCAATACGCAGGCAATGATTCCCAATCCAAAGGCTAAATACTTAAGAAGTTTATATAAATCCATTCTCTTTTGTTTTTTTATTGCTTTCTATCTCTTGTGTCTTATCAACAAGTCCATTAATGTGATGGATGCATCTTCCATATCGTTAACGATACTGTCAATTTTGGCAATGATGTAATTGTAAAATACTTGAAGTATCATGGCTACAATCAAACCGAATACAGTAGTTAAAAGCGCCACTTTAATACCTCCCGCTACTAATGATGGTTGCATGTCGCCAGCCGCTTCGATTTTATCAAATGCTATGATCATCCCTATTACTGTACCCAAGAAACCAAGCATTGGAGCCAAGGCAATGAATAAGGATATCCATGACACATTTTTCTCTAATTGTCCCATCTGGACTCCTCCGTAGGCTATAACTGCCTTTTCAACGGCGTCAAGACCTTCGTCAGTCCTGTCCAGACCTTGATAGTAGATGGATGCAACTGGACCTTTGGTGTTACGACAAACTTCTTTAGCTGCTTCAATTCCTCCTGAATTCAAAGCGTCTTCAACATCTTGAGTCAATTTTTTTGTATTGGTCGTAGATAAGTTCAAAAAGATAATTCTCTCAATAGCAATAGCCAATCCAAGAATCAAACATAACAATACAATACCCATGAAGCCAGGCCCACCTTCAATAAAACGCTTTTTTAATTCTTGATGAAAGCCAAGTTCCGGCTGCGCTGGAACATCATTAGTATCATCTTGAGTTAAAGTTGCAACTGTTGTTGCCGTTGATGCTGTGTATGCAGTAGTTGTTGCAGTTACAGTTCCGAAAGCCATGATACCTGCTATGGCAAGGATAGAAAATAGTCTTTTCATTGTTCTTGATCTTAATTTTATTAGTTAATGTGTTAAAGATATAAAAAAATTGTAATTAAAAAATAAAAAACACAGAAGAGAATTTGGTATTAACTTTTGTTTAAGCCTTTAAATACCTCAATTCTACGTTAAAGGAATTTGAATTTATGTTCTTAATCTTTTGCAGAGAGGAAGGGATTCGAACCCTCGATACCCTTTTGGGGTATACACACTTTCCAGGCGTGCGCCTTCGACCACTCGGCCACCTCTCTATTTTTTGAATTTGAACGCCAAATAACGAAAAAACTTTTAGCGCAAAAAAATTTTGAACGTTAATTTTAGGACATTTCTCCTCTTAAAGAAGTTTCAAATATGGTTTTGAATGTTTTAGACGAAATTTTTTCACCTAACAAATACATCAGTTTAGCAATTGCTGCTTCTGTGGTAATGTCTTTTCCGGAAATAAGCCCCAATGCCTTGAGTTGAGAACTTGTTTCGTACTGCCCCATGATGACACTTCCGCCAGAACACTGAGTAACATTAATGATAGGTAACCCTTTCTTGATAGTTTGCTTCATCAAGCCTAAAAACCATGGTTCGGTAGTGGTATTACCCGCTCCATAAGTTTCCAAAATAATCCCCTTAAGATTGGGCGTTTTCAATATACTTTCTAAAACAGTCCTCGAAATTCCCGGAAACAGTTTTATCAAAGCAATATTGGTATCAAATATCTTGTGGACCTTCAATTTTTTTCTGCTATTTGGTTGTAACAAATATTCCTTTGAAATTTTCAAGTGTACACCAGACTCAGCCAAACAAGGGTAGTTTAAAGATTCAAACGCTTCAAAATGCTCCGCATTAATTTTTGTAGTTCTGTTGCCTCTGTAGAGTTTATATTCAAAATAGAGGCCTACTTCTTTAATGACGGGCTTCCCATTTTGGTGTTGAGAAGCCATTTGTATGGAAGTAATCAGATTTTCTTTGGCGTCTGTTCTCAAATCACCAATAGGTAGTTGAGACCCTGTGAAAATGACGGGCTTTGACAAATTTTCAAGCATAAAGCTTAATGCCGATGCGGAATAACTCATTGTGTCACTTCCATGCAACACCACAAAACCATCAAATGAGTCATAGTTGGATTCGATAATTTCAGCAATTTGAATCCAATAATCCGGATTCATGTTAGATGAATCGATAGGGTTTTTAAAAGAAATTGTTGTGATTTCACAATCCAGCAATTTCAATTCAGGAATTTTCTTTAAGAGATTATTAAAATCAAAAGCCTTTAAAACTCCAGAATTTGGATCAATGATCATACCGATGGTACCTCCAGTATAAATCAACAAAATGTTTGGGTGCGAATTTTGCATACCTATATATTAAAGACGTCTTTGGAGTTTTGAGTGGTAATGTCGGCAATTTTTTCTTCGGAAAGCCCATAGAGTTCGGATAGTTTTTCCAACACCTTTATTATATAGGAACTTTCGTTTCTTTTTCCGCGATACGGTTTTGGTGCCAAATAAGGAGAATCCGTTTCCAAAACAATATGCTTTAAATCAATTTGATTCAAAAATTGGTCTAATCCGCCATTCTTAAAGGTCACCACACCTCCTATTCCCAATTTCATATTAAAGGATATTGCCTTTTTAGCTTGCTCTAAATTGCCAGTGAAACAATGGAAGATTCCAAATAAACCATCATCTTTTTCTTTCTCAAGTACTTCGAAAATTTCATCAAAAGCGTCTCTACAATGGATGACAATTGGAAGTTGGTATTTTTTGGCCAATCTAATTTGATGCCTAAACGCTTCAATTTGAATGGGAAGTGTACTTTTGTCCCAATATAAATCGAGTCCTATTTCCCCAATGGCAAAAAATTTTCGTTCTTTCAACATTTCCTCTACATGGTTCAACTCTTCTTTATAATTTTCCTTAACATGTGTAGGATGCAACCCCATCATTAAAAAAATATTGTCGGGAAAATCTGCTTCCAACTCTAACATGGAATCGGTATACGTTGAGTCGATGGCTGGAATAAAAAATCGTGAAACATTTTTGTCAATGGCACGACGAATCATGTCCTTTCTGTCTTCATCAAATGCTTCACTATATAAATGCGTATGGGTATCGGTAACAATCATTTTACAAAATTAATCGTTTTATATTTGTAGAAACATAAAACATGACAACATTAAAAGATTTCCTTCTTGAAAAAGGCTATACAAAAATAAAGTTAGTTTTGACCAAGACCAATCATTTTGAAATAAAGGCAACCGTCAATGGGGTGAAAGGCTTATTTATTTTAGATACAGGAGCTTCAAGTTCTTGTGTGGGCTTTGAAGCCATAGAAACGTTTAAACTTAAAGCAAAAGACAGTGAAATAAAGGCCGCTGGAGCTGGAGCTATAGATATGCTCACCCAAATAGCAAAGAAAAACAAAATAAAAATCGGGAAATGGAAAAAGGATAGGGTCGCATTGATTTTATTTAATTTGACGCATGTCAATTCTGCTCTCAAGTCCCACAACGCGAAACCAGTCGATGGAATTATAGGTGCGGACATTTTGAAAAAGGCCAAAGCCATTATCGATTATGATAAAAAATATTTATACCTAAAATTGTAGTCTTATTCTTTATCCATTGACGTAAAGTAACTATCTTTATAGACTCAACCCTCATATTAATAGCAGCATGCATACTTCTATCATTATAGCAGATGACCATCCTCTCATACTCAAAGGTCTTAACGATTTTTTACAGGAAAAGCAATACAACGTTTTGGGAAGTGCCGTCAATGGCAAGGATGCATTACAGCTTATCAAAGACCATGAACCAGATATCGCCATTTTGGATATTCGCATGCCTTTTTTAACAGGGTTGGAAATTGCAAAAATCTGTCTTGAACAAAATTTATCTACAAAAATTATTCTTATCACATTTGAAAAGGATGAAGCTGTTTACAAACAAGCAAAGGAATTGCACATTTATGGCTATGTTTTGAAGGAGTTTGCTTTAGTGGAATTGGAAAATTGCATTTCAAATGTTTTGAATGGCAAACGCTATTTTAGTCCAGAATTGATTCAATATCTTGAAATCGATGAAGCACCTGAAGAACTTGAATTGTTGACACCTGCCGAAAAAAGGGTTCTAAAATTGATTGGACAAAATAAAACCGCTAAAGAAATTGGAACTCTTCTGTTTGTTTCTGATAGGACCGTTGAAAAACACAAAAGCCATATCATTAAAAAACTCGATTTGGAACCCAAAGGAAATAGTTTGGCACTCTATGCCAAAGAAAATGAAGGATTTTTGAGCAAAAATACGTAGTTCTACGTATTGTTTGATGTTTGATAAATCCTGATATTTGTAATGCTATTAATCAATTTCCTTTTAGGGAAAATTAAAGCTCTGGATTGTCATTGATTCAGAGCTTTTACCTAAAAGGTTACAAACTTCAAAAATCATGAAATCCAAAATCAGTCTCATCAACACACTTTTTATAATGGGATTAATCATCAGCTCCATTCTTGTCATTTCAATGAATATTCTTGTTAATTTTTTTTAGTTAGTTAGTTTAGTTTTATTAAGTGAAAAAGCGCAATCTGGATTTCAGATTGCGCTTTTTTATGCAAAAACAATTGATTTTGGCCAAAAAATACGTAGAACTACGTATTGTTTGGTATTATTATAACCTCGATATTTGTAATGCTATTAATTCTTAGGGGGATTATTTATACTTAAAGGCTCTGGATATATCTTATCTGGAGCTTTTTCTTTTTAAACAATACTATGTAGAAAATCAAAAAATACGTAGAACTACGTATTGTTTGGTATTGTTTTAAACCCGAAATTTACAGTGCTATTAATTTAGTTAATTATTAGGGTAATTATTTTAGAAAGCTCTGGATTGTCATAATTCAGGGCTTTTTATTGACAATCCATATCAATACCTGATTTTAATATGAGAACGAAAAACAAATTGAAACTTACTAACCAACTCCTCATAGTCGGGTTAATCATAAGCGCCATATTAATTATAACCGCAAATATTATTGTTATCTTTTTTTAAAAAAGTGATTTCATTTTTTGTTGCCCACTCTAGTATGGTATGATTTTCTTAATTACGTGCGTCACAATGCCCCAAATCTGGAAGTTGTTATCTTCAGTGACTTGTATCGGTTCATAGGCTGGGTTTGCAGGCATCAGAAATACACCTTGCTTACTGACCTGCAATCTTTTTACTGTGAATTCTCCATCTATAAAACATACAGCAATTGAATTGTGTTGTGGGTCCAAGCTTTTGTCCACCACCAATAAATCACCATCATCCAAACCCGCACCAACCATCGATTGTCCACTCACTTTGGCATAAAATGTTGATTCCTTATTTTTTACCAGAACCTTGTCAAGACTTATTTTGTTGTCTCTAAAATCATCAGCAGGCGATGGAAAACCAGCCGAAATACCTGTTTGGGCCAACACGATATCCAAACTTTGATTTTCATCGGGAGCGAAAAACTCCAAGGCATTTTTTGGTGTTAAGAATTTTAATGACATTTTACAGTGAGTATTTCGTTAATGTTTGTTGTGTATTTTAAAGATAACCGTTCTTGGCGCATTTTCCAAGTACGTTTCAAATCTTGGTTGCCCAATTTTATTTTTGCAGCTTCATATTTTTTGTTCATGGCATCGATGCGCTGCATCAAGGGTTTGTGCTTAGGGTTTTCATGTTGAAATAAATCGAGTTGATAATTATCGTTTGGTACCAATCCCGTAACAATAACTCCAGCTCGTTTGTATTTGATGCCTTCCCTAAAGATTTCTGCAACTGCTTTCACAGCACATTCACTAATGATCAATGAAGAATCTGTTGGGTAATGTAAACTCACCATTCGGCTTGTGTTGTGTTGGGGTAAATCTTTTTTATGTCTATCACTACTCAATAGAACAATAATGGCATGACAACTCGATTGCTGTTTTCGTAATTTTTCGGCACAGCTAGTGGCAAAAGTCGACACACGCTCTTTAATATTTTCTATGTCAGAATATGTATATTCAAAACTACGAGTGGTGGCAATGGAACGTTTGGGCTCTTTATAATCCAATTCCAAAGTTGGGATGCCCTCAAGGTCTTTTTTGAGTTTCCATTCGGTAATGGAAAAATTCTTGCGAATCCAGTCATCCGATAATTGAACAAAATCGAAAGCTGTTTTGCAATTTTTTGCCTTCAATCGTTTTTGAAGTCCATAACCAATGCCCCAAACACTCTCTATTTTCAGCCACTTTAAGGCTTTCAGTCGTTTTTCTTCCGAATCAATGACATAGACACCATGGGTTTCTTTTGGGAATTTTCGAGCTATTTTATTGGCTACCTTGGATAGTGCTTTTGTAGGCGCAATGCCCACACATGTTGGGATGCCTGTCCACTTGAGTACGCGACCTCGCATCTGAAGCCCGTAATCTCTAAAATCGTACTTATCAAAGCCTTTAAATTGCAAGAACGCTTCATCAATACTGTACACCTCAATATCTGGTGTGAACTGCTCCAAAATACGCATCACACGCTCGCTCATATCACCATATAAGGAATAATTGGATGAAAACACTTGGATGTTATGCTCTTTAAAAAACGTTTCGTACTTAAAGGCAGGAGCTCCCATGGGCAAACCCACAGCTTTGGCTTCGTCACTGCGTGAGATGACACAACCATCATTATTGGACAAAACAGCTATTGGTTTGTGGTTAAATTGTGGTTGAAAAACGCGCTCACAGGAGGCATAAAAATTGTTGCAATCGACAAGTGCGAACATGGTATAAAATTAGTTTAAAAGGTTTGAATAAAACACTTTTTGGGGTTACATAATGTGTTAAATTTTTATTTGACGGCTAAAATTTCCACTGGCTCTGAAACACTCCCAAAATACCTTTTTCGGATTTTCAGGCCGAGATTTGAGTTTGCGCTTTCTGCAAGTGTAGTCACTTGGATGATTCCAATGATATTGTGTTGAAAGTCATTTATCTAAAACTATTGGGTCAGGGTAAAAAAAATTTAACTCTAAATTATATAAATTACACTATGAACCTCTTATATTCGTTGTAGGTTTGCGTAAGGGATTGCAGCGGCATCCTTTAGGGCTTTTTTTAAAGCCCTAAAAGATATAGCGGAAAGCCCGACCAACCCGATAGTCATCGGGTTGGTAACGCCCAATACTTAAAAACAGTTAATGCCAAAGAAGAAACAATTACGATACGACAGAGCATACTTGAGAATGGCGCAGGAATGGGGAAAACTCTCTCACTGCAAGCGCAAGCAGGTTGGTGCGATTATTGTGAAAGATAGAATGATCATTTCCGACGGATATAACGGAACTCCGACAGGTTTTGAGAATTATTGTGAAGATGAGGATGGCTATACCAAGTGGTACGTATTGCACGCGGAAGCCAATGCGATTTTAAAGGTAGCTGCTTCAACACAATCTTGCAAAGGAGCAACGCTTTATCTGACATTGTCACCTTGCAAGGAATGTAGCAAACTGATTCATCAAGCAGGGATTGTTAGGGTGGTATATCAAGAAGATTATAAGGACAATTCTGGATTGCAGTTTTTGGAAAAAGCAGGAATCGAATTACAACTCATTAAAGACTTGAATGCAGAATGAAGTTAAATAAAAAATACATACCTCTCATTGTAGGGTTTGCAATTGCGATAGGTGTTTTTATTGGCGGAAAACTAAATTTTACCGACACATCAGACCGATTGTTTACATCAAACAGTAAAAAGGACAAACTCAATAGGCTCATTGACTACATCGATTATGAATATGTCGATGATGTCAATACTGACAGTATTGTGGATGTGACAGTCAATGGAATTTTAAACAATCTAGACCCACACTCTGTCTATATTCCCAAAAGCGAATTGCAACGTGTCACTGAAAACATGAAAGGTGATTTTGTGGGCATTGGTGTGAGTTTTTATACCTATCACGATACAATTACGGTAATTCGCCCAGTTGAAGGTGGCCCAAGTGAAAAGGCAGGGATTAAAAGTGGTGATCGTATCATTATGGCTGATGGAGATTCTATTTTTGGGAGAACTTACAGCAATGAGGACATCATCCAAAAACTGAAAGGTGAAAAGGATACTAAAATAAAACTGAAAGTCTATAGAAAAGGGGAAGATAAATTGCTAGACTTTAACATTAAGCGGAGTGATATTCCCATCAATAGTGTTGATGCGGCCTATATGTTGACACCAGAATTGGGATACATAAAGATTAACCGATTTGCAGAATCTACCTATAAGGAATTCAAAAAAGCTTTGGACAAACTACAAGACGAAGGCGCCACAAAATTGGCATTGGACTTGCGTGACAATCCTGGAGGGTTTTTGGGAATAGCCGAACAGATTGTGGATGAGTTTTTGGAAGATGATAAATTGATTTTATTCACTAAGAATAAATCCGGTAAAATCGAAAAAAGCTATGCGACCCGTAAAGGTGATTTTGAAGAAGGCGATGTATATATCATGATTAATGAAAATTCAGCTTCTGCCAGTGAAATTGTTGCAGGAGCTCTTCAAGATAACGATAAGGGGACCATTGTAGGGCGTCGTAGCTATGGGAAAGGATTGGTGCAGCGCGAAATGGCACTTGGCGACGGCAGTGCAGTAAGATTGACAGTCTCAAGATATTACACACCAACGGGACGCTCTATTCAAAGACCTTATGAAAATGGCAAGAACGATGAATATTATAATGATTACTACAAGCGACTGAGCAGTGATGAGTTGAATGATGAATCCCATATTCAAGTAGCAGACTCCTTACGTTTTACAACGCCCAAAGGAAAAGTTGTATATGGCGGCGGCGGTATCATTCCCGATATTTTTGTGCCTTTGGATGCCAATGCCCAGAACGAAACCATCAATTACATACAAAATAGAGGTTACATCAGTTATTTTGTGTTTGAAGAATTGGACAAGGATAGAAATGCTTACAATGGGGTTACAAAAAATGATTTTATAAAGAATTTTGCAGTATCAGACGATATTGTGGTCCGTTTTCAAAACTATCTGAGCGAGAAGGAACGTGTACAAATAACCTTTGTAGCTTATAACAACGAAATCAAACAATTGATAAAAGCCTCATTAGCAGAACAACTTTTTGGAAAGAATGCCTATGAGGAAATCATGAATTCCACGGATGATATGATTGAGGAAGTTATAAAATTGAGTAAAGGAGAATAGGTTATATTTTATCATGTACATGGCTATCGATGCCATCATTCCAAAGTGTTAAAATATCGGTTGCCACTTGTGATCCACTTCCTGAGGCAATGGCAAACTGACTTCTCCAACCAGCCAAAGTTCCAGCGACATACAGTCCATCAGCCACCAGATGATCCATGTTTTTCAACCAAACACGCTCTTTCGCCTCAACGGCTCTTGGATGAGCTTCGATATATTTTTCTAGCCCTTTGATATGGATTAAATTTGTGTAGCCAACTGCAACTACCACAAGTTTTGATGAATAGGAATTTTTGTTGGTAAGAATGTCAAAATGGTCATTTGTTTTGATGATTTCAGTGACTTTTTCATCTTCAATGAGCATGACATGTGGGTATAGACTTTTCAATTGTGCTCTTCCATCGTCAAGAATCGATCGTCCAGTGGTGCCAGGTTTCAACCCCAAAACATTATTGAAAAGCGCACTTTGCAAATGTGAAGTTCTTTGGTGCAGTACAATCCCGATTTTTTTGTCTTGGGCAAAAGCCTTGTTTTTTGCGGAACCCAGTACCAATGCACAGGACATTCCGGCGGCTCCTCCACCAATAATCAAAACGTCAAACATCAATTTTTCTGTTTTGAAAGTTGTTCAATGCGCTTGGAAATTCTTAAAATCTGCAGTAAAATAATGGCACATAAAGAAGCCAAAATCATGATGGCAGCAATCATACTTTTCCCTTCAAAAAGCGCATCAAAATTTAGTTTTGTTGCATTGTAAACAATAAGACCCAATGCAATGACAGAAAGTATAATGGTTAGAATTTTCATTTCAATCAATTTATGCCAGTTCAAATAACGCTTTTATATTATGGGCAAACAGTTTTACAGCAATGGCCAATAAAATTACTCCAAATACCTTTCGGATGATACTGATGCCATTGGGTCCAAGCACTCGTTCTATTCTAGCTGACGTTTTCAGAACCATAAAGATAATGATTACGTTGAAAATAATGGCGATGATGATATTTTCTATTCGAAATTCCGCCCTTAAGGAAAGTAACGTCGTCAAGCTCCCAGGACCAGCAATAAGGGGAAATGCCAAAGGAAATACAGAAGCAGTTGACAAATCGTTTTCTTCATGTTTATAGAGAGTGATGCCCAAAATCATTTCCAAGGCAATAAAAAACAAAATGAAAGCGCCAGCCACCGCAAACGAATTTACACCTATACCAATCAGTGTGAGTATGTTTTGTCCCAAAAACAAAAATAATATCATGATTGCTCCTGCAATGATGGATGCTTTCTCGCTCTGAATATGACCAACTTTTTTACGCAAATCTATAATAATCGGGATGTTTCCGATAATATCGATGACAGCAAAAAGAACCATGAATGCGGTAAAAATCTCCTTAAAACTGAACTGCATAGCCTTGCATTTTAAATTTTTTGCAAAAGTAGGTCATTAATCCAGACAATGAGCGTTAAATAACAGTTAAGATTAAGTAATTTTGCAGCATGTTTCAACTGGGCAAAACCATCATTTCGGAAGAAATCATTAAAAAGGATTTTGTATGCAATTTGTCTGCATGCAAAGGCGCCTGTTGTGTAGACGGTGACGCTGGCGCGCCTTTGGATGTATCAGAAACAAAAATTTTGGAGGACATCTATCCAAAAGTAAAACCCTTTATGCGCAAAGAAGGTATTGCTACCATCGAGATCCAGGGCAAATTTACCACCAATGATTTTGGAGAACATGAAACCCCCTTAATTGATGGAGCCGATTGTGCCTATGTATTTTTTGACAAAAAGGGCACGGCACTATGTGCCATTGAGGAAGCTTACAATCAAGGAGCTGTCGATTGGAAAAAACCTGTTTCTTGCCATTTATACCCAATCCGAGTTAAGGATTATACCGAATTCTCTGCAGTAAACTATCATAAATGGGACATATGTGATGATGCGTGCACACTTGGAAAAGAACTCCAAGTTCCGGTCTATAAATTCGTGAAGCAAGCCTTAATCAGAAAATTTGGAGAGGATTGGTATGCAGAACTTGAAAAGGTAGCAGAAAAATACAAATAGATAGGTACAAAAGCTTAAGCTTTAAGACTTAGGCAATCTTTAAAACATTAGATCGAATAGGAATATTCAAAATAACCTTTGTGCCAATTGGTTTTTCTTCATCGTCATACAAATCTTCAATATCAATTTTATAATCGCTCGTAAACCCTTTTGAGAAGTTGGCAAGACGAGCCTTCGTAATAGAAATTCCGACAGATTTTCGTTTTAAAAGCTTGTTGTTGTTGATTCTACTGGATTCCTTTCTACCGATACCGTTATCGGTAATGATGATACTGATGTAGTCTTCTGAAGGTTTTGTGACCTGCAATCTGATTTCCTTGTTGCTCTCTTTGGAAGATAGACCATGCCAAAGTGCGTTTTCCAGAAAGGGTTGTAAAATCAAGGAAGGCACTCTGATGTTGGATGTATTTATTGTTTTGTCCACTTCCACCTGAAAATCAATTTCATTTGAAAATCGAATGTTTTCGATGTTCATATATAATTTCATGGTGTCCAATTCATCTTCCAAGGTCATTTCTTTTTCTGTAGAAGCAATTAGGATTTTGCGAATGAGTTTGGAGAATTTATTGAGATAGTAAACTGCGTTTTCCTTTTCATTATTGATAATGTACAATTTGATGGAATTAAGGGAATTGAAAATAAAATGTGGATTCATTTGGCTTCGCAACATCTCTTGTTCTAATGTCAAAATCTGTTTTTCCTGTTTTAGTTGCTGGTTTCTGTTAAAGGCCAATACCAATCCAGCAATCACCAACAGTCCTAGCAGCGTAAACCAAAAAATTCTTTGATTGCGTTCCAATTTTGATTTTACAATTTCATTTTCACTTGCCAAAGCTTTGATCTCATTGTTCTTCGCCTGATTTTCATATTGGATGATGATATCACTGACGTATTGCATATTCCGCTCATTAAAAATGGTCTTTTCAAGCTCTATGGCATTTTTGTAATAGGACATGCCAGCCTTGTAGTCTCCAGTTTGATTGTACAATTCCGAAAGTTTGAAACTGGCCTCTACGATGGCGGATTTTAAACTGTAGTTTTCGGCAATGGTTATCCCTTTTTTGAGACTTTCTTCTGCCTCTTTGTATTGGCCCATTTCCAATTGAGTCCAGCCCAAATTGATATAGGAAGAAGCAATGTAAAATTGATCATTGATATTAATGGCTTTTTTAAGGCCTTCTTCAATGATGATTTTGGCATCAGAATATTTTTTTTGTTGGATATATACCTGTCCAATACTATTATAGCAAATAACACGACCCACCTCAGAACCTATTTGATTGTTATAGTCTAAGGATCGTTTGTAATTTTTTAATGCCAAATCAAGTTTGCCCAAAGACTCATCGGCAAAGCCTAAATTTTGATAGTTAATGGCCAATCCCAAACGGTTGTTTGCTTCTTTTTCGATGACCAATGATTTTTCAAACTCTTTGATTGCCAAATCGTACTGCTTTAGGGTCATGTAAATATTTCCCATACTGTTTTGGGAAATGGCGATGCTGGCCTTTAATTCCTTGGAAGGCTTTTCAATCTTATTGGCAATATCCAATGCTTTTTTATGATAGTCCAAAGCAGGTTTGATGAAATCCATTCTTCGGTACACAACACCTATCATGTTCAAGCTGCTTACTTTCATTTCAATATTATTTACCAATTCTGCAAGCTCATATGCTTTTTGATGTGCCTCCAAAGCTTGATTATAGTGGGAAATATTTCTATAAATGACGCCCAATGAATTCAAGGCATAGGATTCGGCTTCAATATATTTTATAGACTTGGCTTTATATTGAAGGTCTTTCATTTTAACGCTATCCTTGCTGAATTCAGTAAAAAGTGAATCTATAATTCTATAGGATTTCGGTTTTGTTTTTACCAGATAATTCAGTGTGTTTTCAAATACGGAATCCTTCGAAGTTTGAGCATGTGCTACCATAGTCCATAACGTTATTGAAAAAATAACGCATAACAAAGAAGCACATCTCATGGACGTTGCTATTTTAGGGGTTAAATATTGCATTTATACTTATAACTTTTCTAAAAAGTCAGATTTTCGCTGTCGTGCCACTGGAATCTTATGATTGGATTCCATGACAACGTAGCCTTCATTTTTTATAAATTCTTTAATCTTATTAAGGTTAATGATGTACGAATTGTGAATCCTAAAAAAATAATGTTCCGGTAAAATATCATTAACTTCCTTCAGTTTTTTTGTAATCAACAGTTTTTGTCCATCTTTTGTGACAATGGTGCTATAATTGCCATCAGATTCCACAAACAAAACATCATCCACATTTAGGAAAATGAGTTTCCCGTCGGTATTGATTGTTATTTTTTTTTGGTCAAATTTGGCATTAAAATTTGACAAAGCTTCCTCTATTTTAGAAGATGTAGAGAATTTTGTGTTGTGTTTTTTTATTTTTTTTATGGTTTCATTCAAATCATCAGAATCAATCGGCTTCAATAAATAATCAATGGCCTCATGCTTTAATGCCTTGATGGCAAACTCGTTGTAAGCAGTCGTGATGACGATGGCAAAATTTTTGTTGTTGAGCTTCTCCAAAAACTGAAATCCATCCATGGTGGGCATCTGTATGTCCAAGAATAAACAGTCTGGCGAGTTATGGTTTAGATACTCGATGGCGTCCTCAGGGTTTGAAAACGTATTGATGACCTCTATTTCGTCATTAAAATGAGTCAGCTCCCAAGATAAACTTTGGATGGCTTTCGGTTCGTCGTCAACTATAACAGCTTTAATCATACTTTCAAATATAGCAATATATGTGTTTGTTAGACATTACAATTGTGTAGTTAGTTCATTTTTCTGTGTATTGGGTTGTATTTGGAAGATTATTAAAGCATTAGATGGTATAAAGCTGCCATACTTTCCCCAACGGGCTACTTTTGATATTACCAACTATACAGTTTTTCTTACCAACCATACAAATGTGTTTATTGGCAAAAATTTATTTATGGATATTTGACAAAATATTTAATTCATCGACTAAAAATATAACAATACAGAGTGATCGTGGGGATTCACTTTAAATTTGATTAAATGCTATTAATCAATAGAAAAAAAGTCAGGTGTAAGCCTGACTTTTTTATCCAAACAAAGTTGAACTATATTCTTTCAAAATAGTTTAGTTAGTTTAGTTAATTATTGGGGTAAAAAGGAGAGTTTGTTGGCTCTCTTTTTTTTTGGAAACAATCCACACAAAAAACCACAAAAAACCAAGATTTTTTTAAAACAAACTATCCTTATTCTATGGTGCATACGGCATTTTTTAATTTATAATTTATTGATATACAGACCATTAAAAATAATATGCGAAAAACGCCTGAAACTCCCATAAACACTACGTTGTTAAAAACTTGTTAACATTGTTTATAAAAATGCCATTGATTTTCGGACACATTTTTGAATCTTTGTTAGTCCCGAATCGAACCATTTTTTTATATAATTTTCCAAAAAAACAAATTAATAATGTCTCAATTTACAGAACCAATACTTCAAGAAAACAAAGACCGTTTCGTCATTTTTCCAATCCAACATCATGATATTTGGGAATGGTACAAGAAATCGGAAGCCAGTTTTTGGACAGCAGAAGAAATCGACTTGCACCAAGATTTGACCGATTGGAAAAATAAGCTTAATGATGACGAGCGGTATTTCATTAAACATATCTTGGCGTTTTTTGCTGCTAGTGATGGCATTGTAAATGAAAATTTGGCAGAAAATTTTGTCAATGAAGTGCAATACAGCGAAGCCAAATTTTTCTATGGTTTCCAAATCATGATGGAAAACATCCATAGCGAGACCTACTCATTGTTAATCGATACCTACGTCAAGGATGAAGTTGAAAAAGACCAACTGTTCAATGCCATAGAAAATTTCCCCGCAATCAAGAAAAAAGCTGATTGGGCTTTGAGATGGATTGAATCCGATTCGTTTGCAGAACGTTTGATTGCGTTTGCCGCTGTGGAAGGTATTTTCTTTTCTGGTGCTTTCTGTTCCATCTTTTGGTTGAAAAAACGTGGCTTGATGCCAGGCTTGACCTTTTCCAACGAATTGATTTCAAGAGATGAAGGCGTACATTGTGATTTTGCAGTACACCTGCACAATAAACACTTGGTAAATAAAGTTCCAAAAGCACGAATCCGCGAGATTTTAGTGGATGCCTTAAACATCGAAAGAGAGTTCATCACAGAATCGCTTCCCGTAAGTTTGATTGGCATGAATGCCAAATTGATGGCTCAATATCTGGAATTTGTAACTGACCGATTATTAATCGAGCTCGATTGTGAAAAAGAGTACAATACAGCCAATCCATTCGATTTTATGGATATGATTTCCCTTCAGGGAAAAACCAATTTCTTTGAAAAACGTGTTGCCGAGTACCAAAAAGCTGGCGTTCTCAAAAAGGAAGAAGAAAAAGACAAATTCAGCTTTGACGCTGATTTCTGATAGTCCGATTTCTGATAAAACTGATTTTTTCAGTGAAATTCAGAAATCAAATTAATTAATCTAAACATTTGGTTTTAAATGAATATTGAGTTCCGATTTCTCGGAACCAACCTCATTAACCTTTAAAACCAAATAACAACTAACTAAATAATTAACCCCATTTTCTGAAATGGTGCATTCAGAAAATCTAAAAACGTGTGAAGAATTATGTATGTAGTAAAAAGAGATGGCCACAGAGAGCCAATGATGTTCGACAAAATTACCGCTAGAGTGCGGAAACTGTGCTATGGCCTCAACGAATTGGTTGACCCAGTCAAAGTGGCCATGAGAGTAATTGAAGGACTGTACGATGGTGTTACCACTAGTGAATTGGATAATTTAGCGGCAGAAATTGCGGCCACCATGACCACGGCTCATCCAGATTATGCACGTTTGGCAGCACGGATTTCTGTTTCTAACCTACATAAAAACACCAAAAAATCTTTCAGTGAAGTAATGGAAGATTTATACACGTATGTAAACCCACGCACAGGAAAAAAAGCGCCATTATTGGCTGATGATGTCTATGAAGTCATCAAAAACAATAAAGAAAAACTAGATTCCACCATCATTTACAATCGTGATTTTGGGTATGATTATTTTGGGTTTAAAACCTTGGAGCGTTCCTATTTATTGAAATTGAATGGAGAGATTGCAGAACGTCCACAACACATGCTGATGCGCGTTGCAGTTGGTATTCATTTAAATGATTTGGATGCAGCCATTGAGACCTATGAGTTGATGTCCAAAAAATATTTTACACACGCTACACCAACTCTTTTTAATGCTGGGACACCAAAACCGCAAATGTCATCCTGTTTCTTGTTGACCATGAAAGAGGACAGCATCGATGGAATTTATGACACCTTGAAAAACACGGCAAAAATTTCACAATCTGCGGGTGGAATCGGTTTATCTATCCATAACATTCGCGCCACTGGAAGTTATATTGCAGGCACCAATGGTACATCTAACGGAATTGTACCGATGTTGCAAGTTTTTAACGACACAGCACGTTATGTAGACCAAGGCGGTGGCAAGCGTAAAGGTAGTTTTGCGATTTACATGGAAACTTGGCATGCAGATATTTTTGATTTCTTGGATTTAAAGAAAAACCATGGAAAAGAAGAAATGCGTGCACGCGATTTGTTCTACGCCATGTGGACTTCAGATTTGTTTATGAAACGAGTGCAGGAAGATGGCCCATGGACTTTGATGTGCCCAAACGAATGCCCTGGATTATGCGATGTGCATAGTGAGGAGTTTGAGGCTTTGTACACCAAATACGAATTGGAAGGCAAAGGAAGAAAGACTATTAAAGCACGAGAACTTTGGGAAAAGATTTTGGAATCCCAGATTGAAACGGGAACTCCATATATGCTCTATAAGGATGCTGCAAACCGTAAATCCAACCAAAAGAATTTAGGAACGATTCGGTCCTCCAACTTGTGTACAGAAATCATGGAGTACACGTCTCCAGATGAGATTGCTGTCTGTAACTTGGCCTCCATTGCCCTGCCAATGTTTGTAAAGAATGGCGAATTTGACCATAAAGAATTGTTCAGAATCACCAAACGCGTGACCAAAAACTTGAACAAGGTTATCGACAGAAATTACTATCCCGTTGTTGAGGCTGAAAATTCAAATTTCCGTCACAGACCAATTGGACTGGGTGTTCAAGGCTTGGCAGATACATTCATTATGTTGAGAATGCCTTTTACCAGTGATGAGGCCAAACAATTGAATCAAGATATTTTTGAAACATTATATTATGCAGCTGTAACGGCGAGCATGGAAGAAGCCCAAAAAGATGGTCCTTATCAAACTTATAAAGGGTCTCCCATCAGCGAAGGAGAATTTCAACACAATATGTGGGGCATCAAAGACGAAGAATTGAGTGGTAACTGGGACTGGGCTAAACTGCGTAAGGAGGTTAAAAAACATGGTGTTCGTAACTCTCTGTTAGTTGCACCAATGCCTACAGCCAGTACATCTCAAATTTTGGGTAATAATGAATGTTTTGAGCCATACACCTCCAACATTTATACGCGTCGTGTGTTGTCTGGGGAATTTATCGTTGTAAACAAACATTTATTGGAAGATTTGGTAGAATTGGGACTTTGGAACGAAGGTGTGAAACAGGAAATCATGCGAGCCAATGGTTCAGTTCAGAATATTGATATCATTCCACAACATATCAAGGAATTGTACAGAACCGTATGGGAGTTGAGCATGAAAGACATCATCGATATGTCTCGTCATAGAGGCTATTTCATTGACCAATCACAATCCTTAAACCTATTTATGGAAGGAGCAACCATGGCAAAATTGACCTCCATGCATTTTTATGCTTGGAAAAGTGGCCTAAAAACTGGAATGTATTACTTAAGAACCAAAAGCGCTGTGGATGCCATCAAGTTTACTTTGGACAATGCCAAAAAGCAAGAACCCATTGCAGAAGCCGCTGAAGTTGTTGAAGTGGACGAAACGCTCATTGCAAAACAAAAGCAAGCTGCAAAAGCCGCTGCAAAATTTGCAAAGGAACATGTGGAAATTCAACCCATGACCGCAGAAGAGATGAAAGCATTGATTGCACAATCTAAAGAAGCAGAAGGTGATGATTGCTTGATGTGTGGTTCATAATTTTTAATTAAGTGTTATTAAAGAGCATTTCTTTCTAAAAATTGAAAGGAGTGCTTTTTTTATCGAATCCATACAATTAAAAAAGCCCAGTGGTAGTTCCCACTGGGCTTTTGAAATCAACTAATTTAGTTGATTTTAATTTATATCATTCTATAATAATCTTTCTTGTGACTTCTCTTTCCCCATCGCTTACTTTAACCAAATACATTCCAGATTGGGCGTTATCTAAATTTATAACTTGGTTAAAGGTAGAATTGTTTCTATAATTGTTTTTAAAGATTGCACGTCCTCTAATGTCATAAACATCTACTTTGATGTTGTCGCTTGATGAAGAATTCAATTGGATGGTAAATGACCCATGATTGGGATTTGGGAACATCGAAAACGCATCAAACTCATTTTCTCCAACAGAAAGTGACGGTTCAACACATACTTCCAAAGTCCAAGAATTTAATTGGCCTCCATCTTGATTGGCGTCATCTACAATTCTCAATGTCCAGTTTCCTGCTGCATCTTCTCCATTGAAATTAGATAAATTTCCTTCCGGAATAAAACTTCCTGTAAATGGAGCAGTTCCTGCAGTTATGGAAGTGCTTGCCTGTTGATCAAAAATGGTATTAGTATAATTATCACCATCATCACCATTATCAGAAGTTAGCTCTACAATTGTTCCCAAAGGACTGATTAATGTGATGTCTAAGTCATCATCCCACGTATGAGTAATATTTACGGTAACGTTTACATCAGTAATCTCTCCTCCTCCAGGTACATTTATTATGGAGGTATAGGCAATACCAGCTCCAGAAGACGAAATAGGCACAACAGTCGTATTTGTTGGGCTCGTACAAGCAGGACAATTATCGCCAATCAATGTAGTAACAAAATCAGCTAATGTAATTTCATCCGTTCCAAATTCATTTGTTACACTTAGAGTAACATCAAATGTGCCTTCAGTTGCGTAGGTCACCGTAGGGTTTTGATCCGTTGAAGTTGCAGGTGTACCGCCTTCAAACGTCCAAGCCCAAGAGCTTGCTGATGGAGACGTTGTATCTGTAAAATTTATGGTATTGTTATTGTCTAAGCAAATAGTCTGGTTGTCAGCAGAAAAAGAAGCTATTGGAGGTCCAGGCAATTCAGGTAACGTATAGCCACAAGCCTCTAAAGAATCATGGATGGCAACTAATTGCGGCTGAGTATAGTTAAGGTTAATAGCTGCTTGATATACTGCATTAGCGGCATCATTTTGATTTGAAGAACCATTTGTCATCCCAAGTCCCTCATAGAAAATTTTATCCATTTCTTCCCTTCCGATCTGATCCCAGATTCCCATAAGACAACTGGCCCAAATCTGACCATCCGTATGAACTTGCCCTACAAGTCCAGTTGGGTAAACGGCACTATAATTGGTGATTCTACCTGCCCAACAGGTATTGTGACCATCCCAATTAAATACCCAGTTATATTGTGCATTTGCAGATGTCCAATTGCCTAGACTTCTGTTGTAAGATTGGGCTACATAATCTCCACAACCTTCGCTTAATCCATTAACTTGAGACAAGCCTCCAGAAGTTACCCAATCGTGCAAGCCATGTCCAAGTTCGTGGTGTATAACATCAGAATCTTCAGCATCATCCACACAACCTTCTCCAAAAGCCAATCGTCCACTTCCTGAGAGATAGTGAGAGTTATCCTCTCCATTAAAACCATGTGGGTCAAATTGCACACCTCCAGAATATTGATATGGCAACACATTACAACCTAACGTTTCGTTGATATAACCCATCATATAATCAATGTGGTAATAGGTATTTACAGCCTCAAAACCTTGGTCAGTTCTAGTAAAATTGAAAACGGATGATGCTTGGGTAAATAGTCCTGTGGATGGGCTCTCAAAATCAATGATTTCTGCTCTTGGACCTTTTAAACTATAAACACCAGCCGTTAAATCGATATCTCTCAAAACAACACTGATCCTTGCATTATTCAACTGGGTAGTGGATGCATCATTTCCATCCACATAACCTCCTCCATAGACAGCTTGATTGGAAGATAAAGGATCGGGATTAAAAACGTAACCTGAACCATTGACAGGAGACAATGCTCTGTTATTATTTTCTGGTTCGTGATTTTTCTTCTCTTTATCATCTTTATCTTTATGATAATTCGCCAAATCAACCACTTTAAAAATTTCTTGTGTTCGTGCATCCACAAATACATGCCATTCTCCGGATGGTTCTAAAGTAAATATCGTTACTTCATATGCCAAACGAGCTGTTTTTGTGTTTTTGTATACCATCAACCTATTATCGGAATAAATCACATTACTACCAACATTTAAATAATTATAAGCCAATTGATAAGCTGTATCATTAGAAATAGCAGGCTGTACATTAGCCATGTGCGTGTTTATTTCATAACTGTTCATAACAAAGACCACTTTGTTTTGAGGAGAAATAGTAATGGTGACTTCAGCTTTGTTTACAGGATAATTTCCGGAGTATTGACGATATCTAACTACTGAGCCTGCATTAGTTGTTCTTGTCGCATGGTGGCGGAGATTTGACAGCTCATTTTGAGGAATTCCCAATTTTTTATATTGATGCTGTAAGTAGTATTGAGCCATTTCTTCAGGAGTTCCTTGAGGTACATTAAAATTGACTTGGTAAATAGCCATGGGATAACCCGTATTAAGATTTACACTCACATTCCCTCTAACTTCGGTATCGATTTTTTCATCGGCATTAAGGCTAATTTCAAATGATCGTTTGGCTTGTGGCTTTTGTGCTATAACACTAAAACTAAAAAGTAAAAATGGTAGAAATAAAAAACTGCTTTTGTACTTTAAATAGTTGTTGTAATTTTTTTTCATATTCTATTGGTTATTGATTAGTTATTGCAATAAAGATATATAATATAGATTTATGAGGAAGAAATAATTTGCAATTGCAGCCAAAAAAAACAACCATTTAATTAAAATGGCTGCTTAAGTGTGAAAAAAAATTATCTATTTTTTTGACTTACCATCTTCGCTAATGGCATCAACGACATTTAAGGTTGTAGGTTTAACGGAACTATCGTGGGCATTGTGATACTCCTCTAAAAGATTCATGGTTGCAGAGAGCAAATCCTTGGTTTCAAGAAGAATACTGAAATATAATGTCGTGTTTTTAGGACTTGATTCTTCTGTTCTAGTGCGCTCTACTTGTTTTTGTATCTTATCGGTAACCAATGTGACAATTTCCTGCTTTCTTCCCAAAATAATTCCAATTTCTTCAAAGGAGCGAGAGTCAAAAGCATTTCTTGTGTTGTTGAAAAAACGCTCAAAGCGTTCATCTACCTCTTTAAGCTCTTTTATTTGACTAAATTTTAGCTTTTTATGATTGTTGTTCACATGTTTATGGCTGACCTTGGAAATGTATTCCAAAGATTGTGTCATATCCTGAAGATAGCCCAATATATTAATATAGAAATTACTGGCCCCAACACTGGATTCATCTAAATTTTTGATGAAATAAAAGATATTGTCACGAAGTTCATCAATTTCACTGGAAAGCTTAACCACTTGCTTTTTGTTCTTTTTAAGTAACGTCAAGTCCTGTTTTGCAAGACCGTTTATAGCATTTGTATAGATTTTATTCCCACGTTTTACAACGTTGGCAATGTTTTGGGCACTTTCATGTATCACACCTTGTAAGGAACTGCTTTCTGTATAGTTCAATCGATCTTCCGCTTTGGTTTCTTTTGCCTTTTTATTGTATACAACCGAACTTCTGATTAATAATCCAAAAGCCACGAACAATAAAATTGGAAACATCACTTTGATGTTTAAGTTCAGCAAATAAGCTACCAATGCAGCCGCAATAAAAGCACTGAATGCGGTAAAAAACCAACCTCCTATGACATTTATCACTCCAGCCACCCTATAGACAGCACTTTCTGCTCCCCAAGCCCTGTCGGCAAGTGAGGAGCCCATCGCAACCATAAAAGTAACATAGGTCGTGGACAATGGTAATTTATACGAGGTTGCTATGGAGATTAATACTGCAGCAACCATTAGATTTATGGCAGCTCTTACTAAATCGAAAGAAGGGAGTTCATGTACTTTGTCCTTGGGTAATTTAATAACAGGAGCTTCAAACTGTTTGTCAATTTTTGTTTGCCATGATGCTGGCAACAAATAAGAAGATATTTGTGAAAGTCCCATAGCAATTCTTACAAATCCACGAGATAAATAATTGGGTTGAAAACGCTCTTTGGTTTCACCTTGACTTGCCAAATCTATGGATGTTTTAATCACATTTTTTGCTTTCGTCGAAAACCACAACGTCAAAACCATAATCACTCCTGCCAATAATAAAAAAAATGTTGGCGTAGATGCCTGAGCACTTAAGCTTTCCATCGAGAATTCTGAGGCCGACAAGCCCATGCTATTAATGGTAGGATTCATAAAATCCAAATAAGCCTGATAGGCTCCCATGGATGGCCCAATGAAATTGACCAAATCGTTTCCTGCAAATGCCAAAGCAAGGGCAAACGTACCCACTAAAATGACCAGCTTATAGATATTTGTTTTCGCAAAAACTACGAGCAGATATGAAAATAATGACCAAAACAAAAAACTGATTAAAATAATGATTAATGCTTGATGCTCTAAAAAGTCCTTGATTTTTTCGCCTCCTGTAATACCATAACTTTGTTGTGCAAAATTAGTACCTCCAATGCCCTTCAAAAATATAAAATATGTGATGGATGTTATTGCCATGCCTCCAAATAATGCTCCAACCCATTTGGCTTTCTTTTCAAAATTGTAAGAGAGTAAAAGTCTGGCAATCCATTGCACAAAGGCACCCACCGAAAAGGCTACTACGACAGATAGCAATATTCCAAATATGATTTCTGAGACTTTAGCTGTGTTTATGTAATCTATAACATCTCCAAAGTTCCCGTCAGTATTTCCGATTTTAATAAGTGTTACGGCCACAGAAGCTCCCAACAACTCAAACACAATAGAAACAGTTGTAGAGGTGGGCAACCCAATGGAGTTGAAAAAATCGAGCAGAAGAATGTCCGTAATCATGACCGCCATAAAAATGACCATAATTTCACTGAACATAAACTCTCCAGGATTGAAAATTCCCTTTCTGGCAACTTCCATCATGCCACTTGAAAAAATAGCGCCTATCGCAATTCCAAGACTTGCAACAATCATGATTGTTTTAAAAGAGACTGCTTTTGAACCAATTGCTGAATTCAAGAAATTTACCGCATCATTACTTACACCGACCACCAAATCTGCAACCGCTAAAATGGCCAGCGCAATAATCATATATAAGTACAAATTCTCCATAATTCAATTAGAAATAGTTTGCAAATATCTTTACTGTTCGTGAGTAATATGTTATGTAAATGTTATGTTTTAAAACTGTATGCCATATCGCAATCTATGCATTATTCCGAAGTTTTACTTTATTTCCTTAAAGAAATTGATATTTGGACTTCACTTTAAGTTTATGACCTTCAACCTATTCAGAAATATCAAAATTATATTTGGTCTTTATCTCTTTCATCTCTGATTATTTAATCAAACCTAATTGATATAAAAAAAGTCAACTTTTATTTATGGATTTGCATTCGTTATTGCTACTTCAAAATAGAAATTCATATGTTAAATTAATGTTTCCTAATCATTAAGGAATTGGAATAAAAAACCGCCTTGGCCAGAGGCGGTCATCAGCATTCATGATAATGTAGTCGACAAAAACTAATAGATTATATGAAACTAATTGTATTTTAAAATACAAACAAATATTATTCTTTAAGATATTCTGCATGTAATATAATTATTATCTAAATATTAAACTTAACATTAATTAATGTATTGATTTTCAATTGTTTGATTTTTGAATGTTAATTTAATGTTATGTAAAGATTGTTTTAATGTTAATTTATTATTATATTTGACTATTAATAATGTAAAACCCATAATTATGAAGAAAAGCATTTTATTTTTATTTGCCTTAGTGATTACTGTGGTATCTTTTGGACAACAAAAGAGAGAGTTAAAGCTTAATAAAGAAACCGATTTAATTGAAGTTACTTATTATCATGACAATGGAGTGGTGAGCCAAACTGGTTATTACACTTTAGATGGTAAACTTCAGGGAGAATGGTTAAGTTTTGACACAGAAGGCAATAAAGTGGTTTCGGCGAATTATGATAATGGGAAAAAGGTCGGCAAATGGTTTTATTGGAACAATAATACCTTAAAAGAAGTAGATTATACTCGCAATTCCATTGCGGGCATTAATGAATGGACTGATAAAAAGTCTGTCGCTGTTCGCAATTGATCTAAGATTTAAACTAAACAAAAAAGCATCCAAATTGGATGCTTTTTTGTTTAACTATTTTATTTTTTTATAGCATTCATTAATTTCTTGTCCATCCAGCTCCCCAAGTTGCGAAGTCAGTTCCAGTACCATTCCCATCTCCAGAAATGAAATTTGCCTCGGTGACAGCATCAGGAGTATTGTTTGCAAGTTTAGAAGCCACATTCACAAAAGTGATATCGCTTACGTGCAAATCACCAGATAAAACTCCAGCTCCTGTAGGATTGTCGCCCGAATCACCATCCATCTTGAAACCTAAACTAAAGTTTGAAATTTTAAAATTGTTGAACAATCCTTGAGTTCCAGCCCTTACATTTACAGCGGTTCCAGAAGCAGCGTCAAAACCTTCAATCGTTACGTTGGTTACGGTTGGTTTTGAATAATAACCTGCTGCATTACTAAAATCGGTGTTGTAACCATCACATTCTAAAGCTTTATCGTGGTCAGCTCCATGTTTTACATAAGCATTGGTAATGGTTCCAGAGTAACCTTCTGTCCAATCAATAGAATCATCTTGATTATTTACAGCATACAAAAAGTTGACATTCACAGTTCCTCCGAAAAACTCAAAACCGTCATCTTTTCCTTCAAAAGATTCAACATACTCTACCAAAGTGCCACTGCCAACACCGTAGAATGATAGACCATTATTTTCTGATTGGCCATCAGCTGCACCACCAGAATATTCAACGCGTAAGTAACGAATAGTTCCGGAATCATCCGATGGAATTTGTCCTCCATAAGGTAAACTCGCTATTTCTGAAGTTGAAGTGGCATTACCTGTTACAGAATTGATAGGTGCCTTACCCAATATAATCAATCCGCCCCAATCTCCTGCTGCTGGTGAAGCGGCATCTGATGTCAAAACAATTGGATTCGAAGCAGTGCCGTTGGCATTGATTTTTGCGCCTTGTGAAATAGCAATGTAAACATCCGATCCAGCAGCTAAAGCTTTGATGGTCATGCCAGCAGGAATAGTTAATGTAGTTCCTGAAGCCATAATCAATGACCCATTGACTTTATAGGTATTGTTGGCATCCAATGTTAAATCTGATGTATAAGTACCTGACAAGAATATGGTTTGTGGATCTGTTGTTCCGCCACCATTATTGTTATTGGTAACACTATTGTCGTTGATTACAATATCTGAAGTATCATCGGTAGTACAAGAGAAGAGCATTGAAACGATTGCTATTCCCAATAATAAATTATTTTTCATCATTTTTGAGTTTAATTAATTTCTGTTTTGGTTATTGTTTTTATTTAAAATTTATATTTCAATTGCAGAGAAAGGTCCATTCCTCTTTTATAGTCTGAAACATCCTTGCCATTCGCCGAGTTCACGACAATATCTCCAAGAGTTGTTTCCCTAATATATTTGATGCTTGGATTGAGAAGGTTCTTTGCACTAAAGTTGATTTCAAATTTATCATTGATGCTGTTTTTCCATATAAAATCTAATGTCAAAACACTTTTTTCTACGATATTTCCCAATTGTCCGGAACCTAGAGCATCTATCCTATCAGAAAAATATGAATACACTAAATTGGCAGTCGGTTTATAAGTTCCGAATTTTGGAGAATAACTAACATCTGCATTGATCAATAAGGGTGAAGCACCTTGCAATTCATCTTCTTTTTTATTATCAAAGCTTAAGTCATAAGTAGTACCATCAATTTGTGAATATAAATCTTGTTTAGTTTTCATATAGGTAGCATTCATTCCAAATGACAACTCACTGTCTTCATCTTCATTTGTTATCAAATTTTTACGAAGTTCAATCTCTATCCCATAAACAGTTGCTTTGTCCCCAGTTCTAAAGTAACGTTGAGTCCCTGTAGCGTCGGCACCTACAACAAGGTTGACAGGGTCTTTGATTTCTTTTCCAAAAGCTCCAATTGAAAGCAATTCACTCTTGCTGAAAAACCATTCATATTTTAAATCTACATTGATGATTTTTGAAAATCCTTTATCCAATAAATCCGGATTACCACCAATACGCGTTGTAACACCCTCATAGACAAAAGGAGCAACTTCCTTGAATTCAGGTAATGATACTGTTTGACTGGCGGTGAAACGAACATTTTGGTCCTCATTCAAGGCATATTTAATATTCAAACTAGGAAGGAAAAATGTTTCGTGGGTATCTCGGCCGCTATTTCCACTGTTACCAAGATTGATAACATCATATGTAATACTTTGATTAACGGATTCTACTCTAATGCCTGGAACAAATAACCACTTTTCTCCAGCTTTCAGTTCAGCATTAAAATAACCTGCATTGACTTCCAATTTTCCTTTGTAAGTATTTTCAGGAAGTCCAGGTCTATTAGTATTTGATAAAGTAGGGATTGTTCTGATGACTTGAATTTCATATAAACCATTGGTATTGCTTGGATTTACATTTAAGTTTTCAAGTGTGAAAATGTTATTGAAATCATTTACATTCGCAACGGGATAGGTACCATCCAATATGTCATAACCATAGCGGATATTATCAAAATCCCTTTTTTTGATTTTGCCATTATAACCAAAATTCAGCTTAATAGTCTCAGAGGCATTGTAAGCAAGATTGGCTCTGCTGCTAAATTCCTCGTCCTGTATGTTTTGAAAATAACGTTGGTTATCAAATACCACATTACTGTAAAAAACTGGATTGGTATTTGGGTCATTATCTAATGCCAACTGGTAATTTTCAAGACTTATTCGTTTTCGGTCCGGTTGTCTGGAATTCACCAGATTGTAGCCTGCTGCCCAATCCAAATCAAATTTTCCAGAAGTGTGTTCACCCTCTAATTGATTTACGAACATCATTGTCTGATCAAACTGAACATTCATTTGATAAAACCCTTTTTCTGTATCCAACTGGGCATCACGACTTCTTCCTAGACCATCAATACCGAAATATCCAACGACATCAGATGAGTTATTGATGAACAAGGAATTGTATTTCAAGGAGTTATCATTGTTTATTTTGTAGTTTACATTTGCCATCCCTGTAGTGGTGGTTGAATATTCAAACTCTTCGGCACTATCCTCAAAAGCTTTCTTTTCGGTAAGAGTATAATCTACAGCAGAACCTTTTCTGTATTCAAATCCATTTTCAAATGAACCCGTTCCAAAAATGCTCAATCTCGAGCCATTTTTGAAATCAAATGATTTTCCAAATGAAGCACCATAATTAATATTTATGGGCGTTTCAGCATCCACTGGATCGATGCCGTGTGATAAAATGATTGCAAAAGGATTATGGTCATAACGCCCGTAGTAGCCAAAATAACCTGTTCCTTCACTTCTCACAAAATCTTTGTCAATGGCATTAGTGTTGAAGCCTGTTCCAATAGAAATATCAAAAAACCCATTTCCTTTATAATCTTTTGAAGAAATATCAACATTACCTGCAGAAAAATCTCCATAAAATCTAGTGGAGTATGCCTTGCTGATGGATACATTTTCTATAACATCAGAGGAGAACAAATCTAAATCAATATTCTTTTTGTTGACATCATTGGATGGCAAAGACAATCCATTTAAGGTCGTGTTTAGATATCTATCGCCCAAACCACGGACATAGACATTGCTTGAACCTTCTTGTTTCGAAACACCAGAAATTTTTGCGACGGCAGCCGCAGCATTACTCACACCTTTTCTAGACAATTCTTCAGCACCAATACTTTGTTTAATCTCA
Source organism: Gelidibacter sp. (assembly GCA_041391925.1). Lineage (GTDB taxonomy): Bacteria > Bacteroidota > Bacteroidia > Flavobacteriales > Flavobacteriaceae > JBPOFM01. The sequence continues at coordinate 152,850 of JAWKNA010000003.1, forward strand.
ACAGCTTTTTTCTGGTCCAATAACAAAGCGGCTTCACTTTCCTTTCGGGTTGTGGTGGTAATAACCACCTCGTCCAATGAAGCAGAACTTGCACCCATTGGCACATTTACGGTAGTGACTTTATTGGCCACTACTTCAATCTTTATTTCTTGTACCTCATATCCCACAAAACTGAAAACTAAAATGTATGAACCTGGATTAAGATTTTCGAAACCATAAAGACCATCTATATCTGATGTTGTTCCAATAGTTGTCCCTTTTATAATGACATTAGCAAAAGGAAGGGGTTCATTATTATATTCTTTATCTGTAAGTTTTCCTGCTATGGAGCCTTTGTTTTGTCCAATAAGTATTGAAGTGGTTAAAAGAGCAAAAAACACTAAAAATTTTTTCATTTGTTGTTGGTAAATTATTTGTGGCAAAGAAACTCATACAGTGTAAAGTCGAGGTTAATTCAAGGTTAAACCTATTTCATAAAAAAGTTATCTAAACGTTAATCAAAATGATATAATTTATAAAAAGGAAATGTTTAGTTAACATTGAAAACAGTTATCTTGCAAACCAAGAATTTATACTATGGATTGGGAACAATTGCTCTCCTTAAAACGCTTTGGAGATACAAATAAACGATTGAGGAAAGAACAGGACGAAACACGATTGGGCTTTGAGGTTGATTATGACCGGATTATATTCTCATCAGAATTTAGAAGCCTTCAAGACAAGACTCAGGTTATTCCGTTATCAAAAACAGATTTTGTACACACACGTTTGACCCATAGTCTCGAAGTGAGTGTGGTTGGGCGCTCTTTGGGACGTAAAGTAGGACAAAAATTGCTCCAAAAACATCCGCATTTGCAAACGGTTCACGGTTATCAAATCCATGATTTTGGTGCCATTGTAGCTGCTGCTGCATTGGCGCATGATATTGGAAATCCTCCGTTTGGACATTCAGGTGAAAAAGCAATTGGCGAGTTTTTCAAAACAGGGCATGGCAAAAAATTCAAAGAGCAATTGACAGAAAAAGAATATCAGGATTTATGTGATTTTGAAGGCAATGCCAATGGGTTCAAGATTTTGACTGAAAGCAGACAAGGGCGAGAAGGTGGTTTACGCCTGAGCTATGCAACTCTAGGGGCTTTTATGAAATATCCCAAGGAATCTTTGCCCAAAAAACCAACCACAGACATTGCTGACAAAAAGTACGGATTCTTTCAAAGCGAAAAAGAGTCGTTCATAGAAATTGCCAATGAATTAGGGCTTAAACAAACCAGAAAAGGTAACGATATAAGTTACGTGAGACATCCTTTGACTTTTTTGGTGGAAGCAGCTGATGATATTTGTTATACAATTATAGACTTTGAAGACGGCATCAATCTAGGTTTGATACAAGAAGAATTTGCATTGGAATATTTAATTAACCTGGTAAGAGATACCATTAATAAGGAAAATTATAACGAGCTAAAAAATACCGAAGACAGAATAAGTTATTTAAGAGCATTGGCCATCAATACGCTAATTAACGAAGCTGTTGACATATTCATGGCATGTGAAGAAAAAATTCTTGGTGGAGAATTTAATAAGCCATTATTGGATATGAGTAAATACAAGGCACAAATTAATGATGTAATTAAAATAAGCATACAGAATATTTACAACTCCAAAGAAGTCATCGATAAAGAAATTGCGGGGTATGAGGTAATTAATGAACTTTTAAATATCTTTACAAACACAGTTTATAATAATTTCTCAGGAAATTTATCTAACTACGACCATTTAATCTTGAAAGTTTTACCCAATACTATGGACTTAAACGACAACAGCTTGTATCATAACATTCTGGCTGTTTGTAATCATATTTCTAAATTATCGGATAGCAATGCTATTCTAACTTGTAGAAAACTAAAAGGAAACCATATATAAAATTTAAGCATGAAAAAGAAATTACTGATTGGCCCTGCCATCGTGGCCTTGATTACAATGCACATCTCTTGTAATACTTCGACAGAAAAAAGTGACATTGAAAAATTGAGGGAAAAGCACCAAGCGTTTTTAGACAACAGTCCATTTAAAAAAACACAGCATTACACAGAAGAAGAACGAGAAGAAAAAGGTTTGCCCCCAAATGCATACTATGAGCAGCTTTGGGATTTGACAATGGATCCCAATACTGGGAGACCAATGCCAGAGAGAGTTTTGGAACTTCAGGAACAATTAAGACAAGATCGGTTGTCGGCTAGAGGTGTAAGCGGAACCATGTCAGCACCTTGGGTGGATAGAGGTCCAAATAACCAAGGAGGACGAACAAGAGGGATTATGTTTGATCCCAACGATGTAGGAAATGCGAACCCAGCCCAAGACTACACAAGGGTATTTGCAGGAGGAGTCTCGGGAGGATTATGGGTAAACGACGATATTACAAATATTAGTTCCCCATGGACACAATTAAATATCCAAGCAAATATATCTGTAACCACTATCATTTCAGATCCCAATAACCCTAGCACATTTTTTATTGGATCAGGAGAATCATTCACTTCTGGACAGGCAGTAGGTAGAGGAATATGGAGGTCCACAGACGCTGGGATTACATGGCAAAACGTATTGGGCGGAACTACCAATACTGTGGGTCAATTTGTAAATGGCATTTTTTATGTCAATGATATTGTGGCAAGAAATAATGGAGGTGTAACAGAGTTATATGCCGCTATTTCAAGTGCTTTTTATGGAGATGCGGCCAATCCTAATAATTTTAATGGGTTAAATGAAATGGGGTTGTACAAATCTGTTGACAATGGGAATAGTTGGACACGCTTTGACATCCAGCACAGCAATGGAGACTATAAAAACCCCTGCGATATTGAATTGGACATTAACAATAATATATGGTTTACAACTACTGATGATGCGTTTGGAAATATGGGTGGAGATATATATAAGTCAACAGATGGTATCAATTTTAACCTTATTACTACAGTGACAGGTGCTCGACGTACAGAATTGGAACCTTCCCAGACGAGCCCCAATATATTTTGGGTTGCTGCTAGAGTGGGCAATCAAGCAAATCTATATTTAACCACTAATGCATTTAGCTCTCTAAGTCCATTGACTTCCGAACCAAATGATGCAGATACTGGTATTCCAGCCAATGATTACACTAGAGGTCAAGCTTTTTACGATTTGCCGATTGAAGCAGATCAAAACAATGTGCTATATGTTGGAGGTATTGATTTGTTCAGGACAGATAATTTCGGAATTAGTTGGAACCAAATTTCAAAATGGTCAAACAACAATAACTTAAGTGCTTTACAAGTACCATTGGTACATGCTGATCAACATGCAATTGTATTTCGACCTGGAAGTAATGGCAACCAAGCCGTATTTGGTAATGATGGTGGAGTTTATTTTTCAGGTAATATTTCATCTATTGTCACTTCAAACAGCACTACAGCAATTCGTTCTAGGAATGTTAATTACAATACAACTCAATTCTATAAAGCAGATATCAATCAAGTTGATATTGCTAATGGCGATGATTTGGTGGGTGGGCTACAAGATAATGGAACGCAAATATCGGTCAACTCAAATGCAGGAGCCAATGGATTTGTAGACCCAAGATCTGGAGACGGAGCTTATACCGAAATAAGTAAGAATGGAGATTATTTAATTACTTCTTATCCTGGTGAGGTGCATATTTTTTCAAATTTTCCATCATACAATAATAATGCCTATACCATAACTAACACAAATAGAGGAAGCTTTATCAATGAAGCAGAATTGGATGATAATAGAAATGTTCTTTATACCAATTCTTCGGGCAGTACAAATCAGATTTCAAGATATACTAATGTAAATGTTCAAGCTCTTTTGACGTCTTCAGATTTGACAAATGCATTATTAAATGCGAGACCAACAGCCTTTAAAATAAATCCATACCCAACAGCTGGTGTGCCTCCAACAAATACCGCTACATTGTTAATAGGGCTTGCAAACGGTCGTTTGCTCAAATTGACGAATGCTGACAATTCACCAGTATGGAGTTCCATTGGATCTGCGTCTTTTGTAGGAAGTATTTCGGACATAGAGTTCGGACAAAATGAAAACGAAATTTTAGTCACTATGTACAATTACGGCGTCGCCAGCATTTGGAGAACAACCAACGGTGGAACTACTTGGCAAAATAAAGAAGGCAACTTGCCCGATATGCCAGTAAGATGCATCCTACAAAACCCATTGCTACCAAATGAAGTAATTTTGGGAACGGATTTGGGAATATGGGCAACACCAGATATTACGACTACAAATCCAATATGGGTACCTCTCTATAATGGTATGAGTGATGTGACTGTTGTGGATTTAGACTTAAGGACATCTGATAATGTTATTTTGGCAGCTACCCATGGACGAGGGCTATTTACCGGACAATTTACTTCTATCCCATTGAGTGTGAATGAAAATTCAGTAAATACCAATTTAATCAGCCTGTACCCTACTGTATCTAACGGGGAGATAACGGTTTCTTCTATGAGTAGTTTGGGTAAATTGAATTTAGATATTTTTAACATGAATGGACAAAAAGTCTTCACTAATTCAGTTGAATTAAATTCAGACAAGCAATATTTAAAACTCAATTTGGCTACAGGACACTATTTGGCTAAATTCTATAAAGGCACTTTTACCGAAACAAAAAAGATTGTTATAAAGTAATCAAACTTGAAACATTACTAGAATAGAAAGGAGGGATAATTCCTCCTTTCTTATTTTCAAAACATTTTATCGGAAAAATTTGCTGTTTAACGATATTTTATTATATTTGATTCCGAATCAATCTTTAACCCACTTATTATGAAAAAAAATCTACTTGGTGCTATTGTTATCTTCTTTGTAACATTAGCTTTTTTATTGATGATCGATGACATCTCTAAAAGTAAAAATCCTCCGTCCAAAGAGAATGTTCAGATTTATGAAGCTAATCAGCAACCAGATATCGTCGTTAACGATCAAGAATAGTCTTGTAAAGTTCTAGTGATATTCTCAATATCAATTCCTGCCAAATGCTGAAGTTCTTCAACGGTTCCCTGCTCCATAAAAGCATCGTGGATTCCTAGACATTTTATTGGAATATCATAATTGTGGAATGAAGCAAATTCTAATATTGCACTTCCGAAACCACCATTAATTGTTCCGTCTTCAACGGTAATAATGGCTGTGTAAGTTGAAAAAACCATATGCAGTAATTTTTCATCCAATGGTTTCACAAAACGCATATCATAATGTCCAATAGCTTCCTGATTATCACATTTTTTAATAGCTTGAGTGACATTTTCAGCAATAAATCCGAAGCTTAAAACAGCCAAAGTAGCTCCTTTTTTCAATTCAAATCCTTTTCCAATTTCAATTTTACTAAATGGCTGTTTCCAATCGATGGTAACACCCTTCCCTCTTGGGTAACGAATAGCGATAGGATGCTCTAGTCCTAACTGAGCGGTATACATAATATTTCTCAATTCAATCTCATTTCGAGGCGCAGAAATGATGAGGTTGGGTATACATCGAAGATAGGCAATATCAAAAATACCGTGATGTGTTGCACCATCTTCACCCACCAAACCTGCTCTATCCAAACAAAAAATAACAGGTAAATTCTGTAATGCCACATCATGAATCACTTGGTCATAGGCACGCTGCAAAAAGGTCGAATAAATGTTACAGAACACCACTAACCCTTGCGTTGCCATTCCAGCAGATAAAGTAACAGCATGTTGTTCTGCAATACCGACATCAAAGGCTCTTTCAGGCATTTCATCCATCATGAATTTGAGAGAACTTCCTGTAGGCATAGCTGGTGTTATCCCTACAATATTTGGATTATTCTTTGCCAATTCCAGTATGGTATATCCAAAAACATCCTGAAATTTTGGAGCTTCATCGACTTTGATTTTTTGTATTAAATCTCCTGTTATGGCATCAAACTTTCCAGGAGCATGGTATTTAACCTGTTGTTCTTCAGCTTGTTTTAAACCTTTTCCTTTTGTGGTGATGATATGAAGAAGCTTCGGTCCTTTGACAGATTTCAATCTATTCAATTCTGAAATCAGTTTATTAATTTCATGTCCATCTATTGGGCCTGAATAATCAAAATTTAAAGCTTCAAAGATATTGTCCTGTTTTTCTGTCCCTTTTTTGACATTAGTCAAATATTGTTTGAGTGCGCCCACGCTTGGGTCGATTCCGATGGCGTTGTCATTTAATATTACCAATAAATTCGAATCGGTCACACCAGCATGGTTCAAACCTTCAAACGCCATTCCGCTGGCAATGGATGCGTCACCAATGACCGCGATATGCTGTTTGTCTTCACCTTTTAATTGTGATGCAATGGCCATTCCAAGTGCTGCTGAAATGGACGTTGAAGAATGACCAACCCCAAAAGCATCATAAAGGCTTTCGCTTCGTTTTGGAAAACCGCTGATGCCTCCAAGCTGTCGGTTGGTATGGAAAATTTCCTTTCTTCCAGTCAAAATTTTATGCCCATAAGCCTGATGTCCAACATCCCAAACCAATAAATCTTTTGGCGTATTGAAAACATAATGCAATGCAATGGTCAATTCCACCACACCAAGACTTGCGCCTAGATGACCTTCCTTTGTTGCAACAATTTGTATAATGAAGTCTCTCAGCTCCTTTGCGAGTTGTGGTAAATCTTCTTGATTTAATTTTCGCAAATCAGAAGGTGAATTTATATAGTCAAGTATTTTGTATTTCACTTTACAAAAGTACGAGATTTAATTATTCTTCTACTCGAAAGGCAATAGGTAAAGTATATCTGACAGATACATTTTTGTATCGTTCTTTTGCTGGTATGAATTTAGGTAAAAGGTGGAGAACTCGAAGTATTTCCTTTTCTAAATAAGGATGTGCGGCTTTAACGTCAACAATGGTAATTACCCCCGATTCATCAATGATAAATGTTGTGTAAATACGCTGAATCCCTTTTAGTCCTAAATTTGAAGTAGTTTCCGTTATAAAATTCTGCTGTACAAATTCACCAATTCTTTTTGAAAAATATTCTCTTTTTTCTGTAAGTGTCAAATTTTGTGGAGTATCGGCGAACATTGGTGGGTTGGCAACACTCATCATTCCTAAAACAATATCTTCTGGATAAGGTTCCATTTCACCTTCAACAGTTACGGGATTAATGCTGTCAACTTCGTGAATTGGGTCAATTGTTTTGACATCCCCTAATGTTGTTATCATTATTCCTGTTGGAGCAATAATTGGAGCAGGAGGAACAGGTTTTATGGGAGGGATAACAGAATCTTTTTTCTTAATCGTGTCAGAGGTTTTTGCTTTATCATCTGAAGTTTTCTGATGAATTGTATCCTCAATTTCAACCGTATTTATTTTTTGAACCTTATCATTGGAATTGGTACAATTCAAAAGCGTCGTTCCCATCGCAATCAACAAAGCCAATAAAAATAATCTATGAAAATTCATTTCAGAAGAAAAGCTCTCATAGGGAATTTGAATATTGATAGCATCCAACTGTTCTTGACGAATGTGGCCACAAATGCGATTATTTCTATTTTCGTGAAGTACGTTTTGAATTTCTGTCGGTTCCATTTTTGTGAAATCAATCACGGTTTTAGAACAAGCATTACAAAAACGACCTTTTTCATTAGGTGTCATGGCATTCCAGTTTTCGTGACATGGTTTTGGGATGGCAATGGAGTAGAAAGGTTTCATAAGGATGAGTTTAGAAAAGCATCATCAATTTTCTTGCCGAAGAGCACAATAAATAGTTTGAAATCGTATTTTTGATTTTCAACATTCAATTTTAGAAAATGCTCGAACCATTTGATGATACTTATTTCATGAAGAAAGCTTTACAGGAAGCCGAAATTGCTTATGAAAAAGGGGAAATTCCTGTTGGGGCAGTCATTGTTGTCGAGAATAGAATTATTGCAAGAACACACAATCTTACAGAACTCTTGGTTGATGTTACTGCCCATGCAGAAATGCAAGCTATCACAGCAGCCTCCAATTTTTTAGGCGGAAAATATCTTCAAAATTGTACGTTATATGTTACTTTAGAGCCATGTCAAATGTGTGCTGGTGCTTTGTATTGGAGCCAAATCAGCAAAATGGTGTATGGAGCTACAGATGAGGCACGTGGTTTTACTGCTCTGAACGCAAAATTGCATCCTAAAACCCTAGTTTTGGGAGGTGTTATGGCTGAAGAATGCTCAGAATTGTTAAAACGTTTTTTTATCGAAAAACGTAATCTAAACTAGAAAATCACTTTTTTTTCTCACGCTCACGCATTTTGTCCAAATTTTCTTTTGTAAGCATATAATCTCTCATGTCTTTGTCTTTCCATCTGTACCATGAGAACAAAGGAAAAACAATTATAAAAAGTCCGACAACTCCAAAACCTATCAGTTTTTGAGAATATTCAGAATCTAAGGCAAACCCCAAGGTTATACTACCCAATGTGAGAATAAACAATATGACAATCAAAACCTTCATTATTGAGTAATGTTAATCAATTTTCTTCGATACATGGTCAGCAATCGTGATTTTGAAATAAATCCAATGTAGATTTCATTTTTCACCACTGGCAAATTCCAGGCGTTGCTGTCCTGAAATTTCTTCATGATATCTGTCATTTTATCTTTTTCTATGTCGATAATATCTGGAGGGTTTTGCATCACATCACTGGCATACACCTCCTTATAGAGAGATTGGTCAAACATTATAGGCCTAATGTCATCAAGCAAAATAATGCCTTTCAGTTTGTTTGAACTTTCGTCAACTACAGGAAAAATATTCCGATTGCTTTTAATGACTGCTTCATGGACGATATCTCCCAAGGTCATTATAGTAGTGATTTTGACAAAGTTATCCTCGACGACCTTATTGATATCCATTAAAGTAAGTACTGCATGATCTTTGTCATGGGTAATCAATTCGCCTTTACGACCCAATTCCATGGTATAGACTGAATGTGGATGGAAAAATTTGGTAATCCCAAATGAGATGGCTGCAGTAAGCATCAACGGGATGAACAAGTCATAACCACCTGTAAGTTCAGCAATCAAAAAGATGGCAGTTAGTGGTGCATGTAGGACGCCTGCCAAGAGTCCAGCCATTCCCACCAAGGTAAAATTACTCTCAGAAACCGGATGATTAGTGAAGCCGCTATAGTTAATAATTTTGGCAAAACAATTGCCCATAATACTTCCCATAAAAAGCGTAGGCGCAAAAATACCACCTACACCACCAGCTCCAAACGTCAATGAACTTGCAATAATCTTAAAAAAAACAAGTCCTGCGAGAAGTAATATTACTAGCCAAATATTATTCAAGTCCAGATGCAAAAAATTATTTTCGAGTGCTTTTTCAGGATTACCAACAATGAGGTTATTGATAACATCAAATCCTTCACCATAAAGCGGTGGGATAAAATAAATCAAAACACCGAGTACACAACCACCAATCAAGAGGCGTTTTACTGTGGAATCAATTCCATCAAAGAAACTTTGAATCTTATCATAAACCACTGTAAAATACATAGACACAAATGCTGCTAAAACTCCCAAAACTGCATAAAATGGTGCGTCTGAAAGATGAAAACTGTCTTCAATTCTAAATGGTAACAATACATCATCGCCAAAAAAGAAATAAGATGTTATAATGGCCGAAAGAGAAGCCAACAAAAGCGGCAGCATGGAGGCAATGGTCAAATCCAGACTGAACACCTCTATAGCAAATACAATGGCAGCTATGGGTGCCTTAAAAATGGAAGACATGGCTCCAGCAGCAGCACAACTCACCAACAGGTTCCGCGTATTTTGATTCATATGGAACAACTTGGAAATATTAGACCCAATGGCTGCACCAGTAGCAACGGTTGGTCCTTCCAATCCAACAGAACCTCCAAAACCTACCGTTATGGGAGCGGTTAGTATAGAGCCAAACATCTGGTAACGCCTCATTATACCTTTTCGTTTGGAAATGGCGTAGAGTGTTGAAGGAATTCCATGACTTACTTTATGCCGAATCACATATTTCATAATCAGATATACCAAAGCCAAACCGATAATTGGAAATACAAAATAAAAGGCTTGGTGATAGTATTTAACAAGATTGCCTTCGAGTAAATGTTGAATAAAATGCGTTAAATTTTTAAGGACGACAGCTCCAACACCAGACGTAAAACCTACAATAATACTTAAAATTGCCACAAACTGTTTATGAGAGATATGTTTGGCTCTCCAAATTAAAAATCGTTTAAAAGGCGGTTGTTTTGCCATAATCTAAACTACTAAAAAATCCTGCGTTTTTTGGCAGGATTATTTTTATGATTTAAGGTTTAATTTTAAACTTAGTTCTTTGAGTTGTTTGTCATCTATGGGTGCAGGTGCATCAATCATGATATCACGTCCAGAATTATTTTTTGGGAATGCAATGAAATCCCTGATGGTTTCCTGTCCGCCCAAAATGGCAACCAACCTGTCCAGTCCAAAAGCCAAACCTCCATGTGGCGGCGCTCCATATTGAAACGCATCCATCAAAAACCCAAACTGCGCTTTTGCCTCGTCTGGTGTGAACCCTAAATAATCAAACATCAAGGCTTGTGTCTTTTTATCGTGGATTCTGATGGAACCACCTCCAATTTCGTTTCCGTTCAATACCAAATCATAGGCGTTTGCTTTTACATCGCCAGGATTTGTTTCCAAAAGTTCAATTTGTCCTGGTTTTGGTGACGTAAATGGATGGTGCATAGCGTGGTAACGTTCGGTTTCTTCATCCCATTCCAAAAGTGGAAAATCCACCACCCAAAGTGGTGCAAATTCGTTCGGTTTACGCAATCCAAGTCGTGTTGCCAACTCCATTCGCAAGGCACTTAATTGTGGACGTACTTTGTCCTTGGTTCCTGAAAGCACACAAATCAAATCACCTGCTTTGGCGCCTGTAATTTCAGCCCATTTTGCCAAATCCGCTTCATCATAAAATTTGTCAACGGAAGATTTATAAGTTCCATCCTCATTACATCTTATATACACCATTCCCATCGCACCAATTTGTGGACGTTTTACCCAATCAATCAATTGGTCAATCTCTTTTCTTGTGAAGTTATTTCCGCTAGGAACAGCGATACCAACCACTAATTCTGCATTGTTGAAAACACCAAAATCTTTGTGTTGTGCTACGTCACTCAACTCGCCAAATTCCATCCCAAATCGAATATCTGGCTTGTCATTTCCATATTTTTGCATTGCTTCGTCATACGTCATACGTGGAAACTTTTCAATTTCAACACCATTTACTTCTTTCAACAAATGACGTGTCAACCCTTCAAAAGCATTCAAAATGTCTTCTTGTTCCACGAACGCCATTTCGCAATCTATTTGTGTGAATTCAGGCTGACGGTCAGCACGTAAATCTTCATCACGGAAACATTTCACTATCTGGAAATACTTATCCATTCCGCCCACCATTAAAAGTTGCTTGAAGGTTTGAGGCGATTGCGGAAGCGCGTAAAACTGACCTTCGTTCATACGAGAAGGTACCACGAAATCGCGAGCACCTTCAGGAGTGGATTTAATCAAATATGGCGTTTCAACTTCGATAAATCCTTCGTTCGACAGATAATTTCTAACCTCTTGCGCCACTTTGTGACGGAACATCAAACTGTTTTTGACAGGATTGCGACGAATGTCGAGATAACGATATTTCATACGCAACTCTTCACCACCATCGGTTTCATCTTCAATAGTGAAAGGTGGAAGCAAAGCAGAGTTCAAAATGGTTAATTCTGAAACCAAAATCTCGATGTCGCCTGTTGGGATATTTGGATTTTTTGAAGCACGCTCAATCACAGTTCCTTTTACTTGAATCACAAACTCACGCCCCAATTTCTGGGCTTTCTCCATCATCTCTTTTGAGGTGCGCTCTTCATCAAACACCAATTGCGTAATACCGTAACGGTCACGTAAATCGACCCAAACGATGAATCCTTTATCACGTGACTTTTGCACCCAACCTGCCAAGGTTACTTCTTTATTGATATGCGATGAACGGAGTTCGCCGCAGTTATGACTTCTGTACATACCTAAAATTTTACATCGAAGCAAATATTTCGACGTTTGAGGATGCAAATTTAAGCAAGTTAAGCGATTATCAAATAAAAAAGCCACAACATTTGTTGCGGCTTTTTGCTATTAATCAACATCCAAACGGACATTTGGATTATTGTCCAACCGTGTGGTTGGACTGTCATCCAACTCTTCGTTAACGGATTTTATTTTTCTTCTCAACCACATTTTAAATTTAACAGACAAGAAGAACAAAATTGGAACTACTATAAGTGTGAGGAATGTAGCCACAAACAGACCATAAATAACAGTCCAAGCCAATGGCCCCCAGAACACAACGTTATCTCCTCCCATGTATATGTTTGGATTGAAATCTGCAAAAAGAGTAAAGAAGTTGATATTTAAACCGATAGCCAAAGGCACCAGCCCTAAAATGGTGGTTATGGCTGTTAGTAAAACTGGTCGTAAACGTGCTTTTCCTGCTTTGACTATGCTTTCAAATAAGTCTTCGGTTTTGAGATAATCATGCTCATCGATATCCAATTCGTTTTTCCTTCTATCGACCAACAATTGTGCATAATCCAATAAAACCACACCATTGTTGACCACAATTCCAGCCAATGAAATAATCCCAACCATGGTCATCATAATAACAAAAGCACTTCCTGAAATAACAATACCTCCGAATACACCAATGAAGCTCAAGAAAATTGCCAACATGATAATAGCTGGTTTCGAAACCGAGTTGAATTGGAAAATCAAAATGAAGAAAATCAGGATGAGACCAATAAAGAACGCACTCATGAGGAAGGCCATTTGCTTGTTTTGTTCTTCAATTTGACCCGTGTAATCGATTTTGATGTTTTCTGGCAAGCCATCATAGCTACGCATTTCGTTCTGTACCTGTGTTACTACAGCGCCTGCATCGGTAAATCCTGGAGCCAAGGCTGAATATAAAGTTACGACCCGTTTGGTACCTTTGTGTTTAATGGCACTAAACCCAGAGGTGTTTTCTTGATGTGCCAAAGTGGACAGTGGTATGTCTATGAGTTTTCCAGAGTTGTTTCTAAACGTAATGTTTTGATTGAAGAGTGCGCTGGTATTATAGCGGTTATCTTCATTAAACCGAACATAAATATCATAATCATCACCACCTTCTTTGTAAATCCCTGCTTTTGCACCAAATATCGAGTTGCGCAGTTGTTGCCCTACTTGGGCTGCACTGACACCCAATTCGCCTGCTTTTTTTCTATCAACAATAACACGCATAGTTGGCTTATCCTTGTTCACATCAATTTTGAGCTCATCAATACCAGGAATATTCTTATCATTTAAGAATTCCCTCATTTTTTCTGCAGTGGCAATTAGTTCATTATAATCATCCCCTTCAATTTCAATGTTTATGGGAGGTCCGGTTGGAGGCCCATTGGCATCTTTTTCCACTGAAATCAACACGCCGGGATAAATCCCCACCAAAGCTTCCTGAACTTTCTGCCTTAACAATTCGCTGTCTTCTCCTTTTCGATATTTATATTCGCGCATAGAAGCTGTGATTTTAGCTTTGTGTGGCATTTCAGCAGCTGAACCAGCATCTGTTTGAGGATTTCCTGCACCTTCACCAACCTGCGACACGGCACTTTCTACCAAGAAGTTATAGTCCCCTTCTTTATATTGTTTATCATTGACGACTTTATAGACACGTTTTTCAATTTCCTTGGTGATGGCATTGGTTTTTTCAATGGCTGTACCTTGAGGATATTCAATATAGACGATGATTTGATTAGGCTTATTATCAGGGAAAAACTCCACTTTCGTTCGCTGGGTGGCCAATGAAATTCCGAAAGCAACAAATGCCGCAAACAATAAAAGTATGGTTCCGAGGCTTAATACATATGGCATTCTTCCAGATAGTGAACGGCGTAATGTACGTTCGTACCAATTCTCGAGTTTTACCAAGGTGTTATTTTGAAAATTGTTTGCCCATTTTCTTATGAAAAAGCGATACATCCACAGCATAACTGCCGTGAATACCATTAAGGTACCCAGACCTCTATATTCGCCTGCTACAAAATAGACAATTAGACCTAAAATTGCCATTCCGCTAGTGGTGATAATGATACGCTTTAAGGGCATATCCTTATCTTCGATGGTCATAAATTGTGACACCAACACCGAGTTAAAAAAGATGGCTACGAACAGTGATGAACCCAGAACAATGGATAAAGTGATGGGTAAAATCTTCATGAATTCTCCCATAATGCCAGGCCAAAGTCCTAATGGAACGAAAGCTGCCACTGTGGTAGCCGTCGAAATGATGATAGGAAAAGCGATTTCACCAATTCCTTTTTTCGCAGCTTCCATACGGCTCATGCCTTCTTCGTCCATAAGTCTATACACGTTCTCTACGACTACAATTCCGTTATCAACTAACATTCCAAGTCCCATAATAAGACCAAATAGAACCATTGTATTGAGACTATAGCCTAAAAGATTTAAAATCATCAACGACATCAACATGGACATCGGAATGGCAAATCCGACGAAAATGGCATTTTTAAATCCTAAAAAGAACATCAATACAGTGACCACAAGAATGACCCCAAAAATGATATTATTGACCAAATCGTCCACCTGACCAATGGTCACTGAAGATTGATCGTTCGTGATGGTTACAGTCAAATCTTTAGGCAATTCATTGTTTTTTGCATTTTCTACAATGGCCTTAATTTTGTCTACCGCTGCCACCATGTTTTTGCCAACACGCTTTTTAATGTCGAGCATTACTACTGGCGCACCATATTCTCTTGCAAATGTTGTTTTGTCTTCTTCCTTAAAGGATACAGTAGCCACATCCTTAAGGTAAATGGCATTTCCGTTTTCGGACTTTACGACAAAATTTTCAAGTTCAGATGGGTTTTCAATTTCACCAAGAATTCGAATGGTACGACGCTGACCGCTGGAAATCAAATTGCCTGCTGACATGGTCACGTTTCCATTGTTAATGGCACCAATAATATCGTTGAAGGTCACTTGCGAGGCCATCATTTTATAAATATCCACAGCCACTTCCACTTCTTTGTCCTGGGCACCGCGAATATCCGCTTTTTTGATTTCCGGTAAATCTTCAATATCATCTTGAAGCAACTCCGCAAAATCCTTTAATTTATCAATAGGATAATCCCCGGAAAGATTGATATTCAAAATTGGCATTTCTTCAGAAAGGCTCAATTCAAAAACATCCGGTTCTACCTTTGCACCATTGAAGGTTGGCCAATCCTCGCTGGATGTTTCGCTTTCAATTTCATCCTTTACCTTTTGTTTGGCTTGTTCGACCGTAATGCCTTCATCAAATTCCACAATCACCATAGAATAGTCTTCTTGCGATGTTGAGGTAATATCTGTAACGTTACTGACCGTTTTCAATTGGTCTTCCAAAGGATCAGTAATCAGTTTTTCAATGTCTTCTGCTGTATTCCCAGGATACACAGTGCTTAAATAGATTTTTGTTTCATTGACCTCTGGGAAGTTTTCTCTTGGCATGCTGAAAAAAGCAAGAATTCCTAAATAGAAAATCACCACAATAAGCACATACATTGTGGTCTTGTTGCCAATGGCCCAGGAAGACCAGGCAAATTCCTTATCGGTTTCCTTTTTCTTTTTAATTTTGGCCATTGGTTTCTGATTCATAGGTTATTACTTTAACTGGTTGTCCGTCTTTGACACTTCTGGCGCCTTCTTTAATCAGCTCTGCACCATCGTTGATGCCTTCTAAAACTTCAATGACATCTCCTTGTGTTTTACCTGTTTTGACGATAACTCTCTTGGCGGTGCCTTCTCCTTCATTATTTTTGTCATCCACAACATACACATATTGCTCACCTTCGGCATTTTCAGAGATAATGCTTTGGGGCACTAGAAGTGCTTTTTCACTCGTGTAATCGTTGATTTTTAATTTTGCAGTAAGGTTGGGTTTGATGGATTTTTCTTTATTTGGAATTGCCACCTCAATTTTAAAAGTTCTATTGGCCGGATTGATATAATCACTTGCCTGGCGTACTTTAGTGTCCATTGTTTTTCCCAAAACAGGGAAATCAACAGTGACATGTTTTCCAACAGTTACATCCGAAACATAACGTTCAGGGACTTCGGTTTCAATATACATGTCATCAAGGTTGACGATACGCATCAACTGTGTTTGTCCAGCTGCAACCACGCTTCCCTGTTCGGTAATGACATCGTCAATGGTGCCGGAGAAAGGAGCTCTAACGGTTGTTTTTGCCAATTGCTGTTTCAATTGATTCACGGCTTCCTGTTGGGACTCGTAAGAAGATTTTGCTTGAAGATACTGGATTTCGCTCCCGATTTTTTGGTCCCAAAGACGTTTTTGGCGTTCAAAAGTGGTTTTTGCCAAATCTGCTTGTATCTGCAACTGGGCCAGTTGTTGACCCAATCCACCATCGTCTATTTTTGCCAAAATCTGTCCTTTGGAGACTTTTTGGCCTTCTTTGACATACACGTTGGTCAAAATACCGTTATATTCCGGTGTAATGACCAATAGATTTTTTGTCGTCACATTTCCTTGAAGTTCCAACATATGGACAAATTCTTCATGGGATGCTTGGAAGGTTGTAATCAAAGGCACATTTTTGGTAGTATCCAAAACCGCAATTTTTTCATCCAACATTTTTATTTTGTCATGAATTGCTTCTTGGTCGCTTACCAACTCTGCACGTTTTTTCCTGATGGTTTCGAGATTATTGCTTTCTAAAACCTTTTCAACTGAATTGTTCTTTTTATCTCCGCAAGAAGTTAAAAGAAAGGTTGTGATAAGTAGTACTAATATGTTTCTCATAATAGGATTGTTGATTGATTAATTCGTTTCTATAATATTAAGTGCTGTTTCCAATTCTGCTTTTTTATTGATGACATCCAACATGGCTTGTAAAAATTCCTGTTGGGCAGTATATAATTGGGTTTGAGCTTGGCGTAAATCAAAACTGGTTGAAATGCCTTCAAAAAATTTTGTTTGGTTCTTGTTTTCGATGCGTTCAGCCAATTGTAAGTTCTCTTTTTTGTTTTCATAATCCTCAATGGCAAATTGATAATCGCTTTTGGCTTTGGCTATTTCCAATGAAATTTCTTGCTGTTTTTGCAGCAAATCGGTTTCCGCTTTTTCGAGGTTGATTCTTGCGCGTTGAGTGGATGCACTTCTCATTCCAGAACTGAAAATTGGGATGTTCAACGAAATACCGAACAATGAAGACCCAAACCAATTTTGCTCTTTATCCAAAAAGTCAAATTCGTCACTAAAGGCGGAATAACCTCCATTCAAAAATCCATTCAACGTTGGCAATGCTTTGCTTCTTTCGAGCTTTAGCAATAATTCTTTGGAGACTTTATCATTTTCAGCGATTTGATAATCAATCGTATTTTCCACATTGTTTTCAGTTTCCAATAGTCCCAAGGAAATGTTCTGTTGGGTCAACGTTTCCAAATCATCTGTGAGAACTGTAGGATGATATACATCGATACCAAGTGTAATGTTTAACATTTGGTAAGCTAAAGTTTTGAGTCGTGTAGTGTTTTTCAAACTACTTTCCACACCAGATAGCGTGATTTTTAGTTGCTCTACATTTTCTTCTTCGGTCAATCCGTTTTCAAATATTTTTGTGGTTTCATCGAGATTTTTTTGGAGCACTTCCAAATTGCGTTCTAAAATCTGAACACTTTCTTCTGCCAAAAGCACATTCCCGTAAGCGTTGATGACTGCCTTGCGAACTTCCAAATCGGTTTTGGTCTTGGCGTTTTGTGAGATTTCCAAAAACACTTTTGCCGATTGCAATCCGACGAGATAGGAGCCATCAAATAGTTTTTGGTTCAAAGTTGCAAACGCCGTGACGCTTTGTTTGGTACCAAAAGTCACTTCAGCAAACTCACCAGGATTGCCCCCAAAAAACTCGGCAGGAATCAATTGAACTTGCTGTTTTAAAAAATTTTGATAATCAACTGCAGCACTTACTTGGGGCAGACCGCTAGCTGTGGTTTCCCATTTCTGTGCTTTAGCAGCATCAATATCTTTTGCAGCATTGATAGCGGTTCGGTTATTTTGAAGTGCAAAATCGATAGCTTCCTGTAGGCTAAAACTTTCTGGGACTTCCTGTGAGAAGCCAAAGAAAGATAGAAGCAAGGTTAATAATAAGATTGGTTTTTTGTTCATTGGTTATGATTGATTGTTAATGAATTTTGAGACTATGTCCAGACCATTTGGTGTACAGATACCACGTAAATGATATTCCAAATACTGCGTCATGAGGGTGTTCATGGAAGAATTGTTCAATGGAAAAAGTTCTTTGTCTTTCAGCGCCATCATACAGGTAAAATATATTTTGGAGATAAAATCGACGTCAATATCGTTTCGATACAATCCCATTTTGACACCACGTTCCAAATTTCCGGTCACACAATCTTCCATCACGCAAAACTGTCTTGCCTTTACGTCCTTGTAAATTTTAGGATAGTATTTTTCAAGTTGGTATTGTGGCGATGATTTTTCATCTTTCAGATGAATCATCAAGAACTTTTTAATCTCAAAAATTTCTTCAATAGGGTTTTTTTCTAAATCTCGAATGTCTTCAATCCCGCTTGAAATTTTTTGAAATAAGTGCATAACGGCCTCTTCCACAAGCACATTTTTATTCTCAAAATAAACATAAATGGTTTTTTTGGATATGCCCATTTCATTGGCAATATCGTCCATGGTGACACTCTTAAAACCATAGGTTAAGAATAAATCGACTGCTTTGTCTATAATCTTGTCTCTCATAATTGGCCGCAAATGTACGATAGGAAACTTTAAAAACAATAAAAGTTTCCAAAGTTTTAATGATAATTTAACATTTGATTAAGAAATGAGGATTTTCTATGTGCGTCTTAACAGAACTTATCTTTGCCAAAACGTTGTTTCCATTTGGCTCTAAAAACTTCACGTTCTTCTGGAGTCATGTTCTGGATTTTGTTGGTCAAACTTTTGCGGTGCATGCCATGGCGTCGATTTTTACAACCATGGAATCCCCCGAACAAGATTTTGCTCAATATTAAAATACCCATGGCTTGCCAATAGGTAATGGCTTTTACACCGATGATTTCTGGCAAGAGACTATTCCAAAGCCACATGACAATCGCGCTGATGGCAAAGAGAATTGCGATGGGTATCACAAAAAAGAATTTTCTGTAGGGTCTAAATTTTGGATTCATGATGTTTGTTTTTTAATCACTGTTTAAATCTTCATAGAGTTGTTTCAGTCTATTTCGAAGATGTTTGACAGCATAGTGTTTTCTACTGATGATTGTTTTGATGTTTTCGTTTTGTTCATTGGCAATCTGTTGCAAGGTTTTGTCATCGAGCTCATTTTCCATGTAAACGAGACGCTGATTTTCGGGCAATTCATTCAAAGCGATATACAGTTGATTCCAAATTTCATCTTGAAAGAGTTTCAATTCTGGACTTTTATCATGGTCCGTCAATAGAATCTCTTTTATGGAATTGAATTCAAAATCGTCTTCATCTTCATGGCCGAAATCGACCAGATGTTCCGTTTTCTTCTTGCGATAATTGTCAATGATTTTATTTCTGGTTGCCTTGAAGAGCCAGCTTCCGACATTCACAATTTGAGAGATATTTGTAACGTTACTAAACTGATACCAAACTTCCTGCAAAATATCTTCGGCGTCCTCGTTGCTCTTCACTTTAGGTTGAATAAAGGACATAAGCCTGTCACCATAATCGTTCACCGATTGTGCTATTATACTTTCCTTTTCCTTTTGAGACATCCCTAAAACTTTTATAGGCTCCATACTATAGAAGACGAATGAAACCGAATTATACTTTAAATTTTTTAAAATTAATTTTTAAAGCTTGAATTACAGGTACTTTCGTTTTTTATTTTGATACTATTTTTTGAAGATTATATGTTGTGCATTTCTTGTATTTTTGTCCGATGCAACACATACCATTTTATCAAGACGCATTTCTGAATTATCTTAAGGACTTTAAGATTGAAAAACAGCCTCAAACCTTATATGAACCAGTTAATTATATTTTGAGTTTGGGTGGCAAGCGCCTTCGCCCAGTATTGACCCTGATGGCTGCCGAGGTGTTTGATTGTGATTATAAAAAAGCTTTGAACGCTGCTTTGAGCATTGAGGTGTTTCATAATTTTTCCTTGATTCATGACGATATTATGGACGATGCACCGTTGAGACGAGGCAAAGAAACCGTGCATGAAAAATGGGACATCAACACAGGAATTCTCTCTGGGGATGCGATGCTGATTATGGCCTATCAATTGTTTGAAAATTACGATGCAGAAACATTTCAATCTTTGGCAAAATTGTTCAGTAAAACCGCCATTGAAGTCTGTGAAGGTCAGCAATATGATGTCGATTTTGAAACCAGAGACGATGTCACAATTGAGGACTATTTAAAAATGATAGAATATAAAACTGCAGTGTTGCTAGGCGCGGCGATGAAAATGGGCGGTATTGTCGCTGGAACTTCAGAAAAGAATCAAGATTTGATTTATGACTTTGGAAAAAATTTGGGAATAGCGTTTCAATTGCAGGATGATTATCTGGATGCTTTTGGGGACCCAAAAACTTTTGGAAAACAGGTGGGCGGAGACATCATTGAGAATAAAAAAACCTATTTATATTTAAAAGCATTAGAATTTTCAAATGCTGAAGACACCTTGCAATTGCAACATCTATTTGGCATCAATCCATCCGATTCGACCCAAAAAATTCACACTACAAAGCAATTATTTGTTTCCAGCGGTGCAGCCGATGCCACTAAAAGGGAAATTGAAAATTATACAAAAAAAGCTTTTGCAGTTTTGGAACACTTATCCATTTCAGATGAAAAGAAGGCGATTTTAAAGCAATTTGGAGAACAATTGATGAATCGAAATGTTTAAAATCAAATGAAAGAATTGTTAACATTCGATGATTTAGTTGAGGAAGCAACTCATCTTGATTTGTACTCAAAATTAGTACAGCAGCTCAACAAGGATTTGCTGTTCGCCAACATCAATCTTGAGTTTGAAACCGATGTTCTGCCAACAAGTTTAAAGTTGATGCTTCAGGAAACGGTGTATAAACTTATACAGGAAAAATTTATGGAGTATCTAAATCTGCTTTACATCGTGGATGTTTCCGAAGAAAAAGTGAGACAATTGGATGGCAATGACGCCCTGCAACTTTCAAAAGATATCACTTTCCTGATTTTGAAAAGAGAATGGCAAAAGGTCTGGTTTAAAAATAAACTCTGACAAATGGCGCCCAAGGGTCGGCATAAATACTTTTGTCTTTGTCATATAAAACATCATATCTAATGCCAATGGTTATATTTTGTGTGCGATAACCAGCACCAATGAATAAAGCAGGATACCAATAATTTTCATCTTCTATCAATAAATCATCTTCCCAGTTTCTATGTACGTTCAATTCTTCAAATTCTGCGGAGAGCTGAATTTCCTCAATTGGATTAAAAAACCCCAAGACACTGCCTCCAAAAATGGTGGATTTATAAAAATTCTTTCGGGAATTATAAGTCCCATTCAATCCAATGCCAAGCGCAAATTGCGGGTTGAACTCATAAATCGCACTTGGTGCCAAAGTGCCACTGAAAAATCCGTCTCCAAAACTCAATCCGATTCCTCCTCCAAAACGCACATGGTTCCAAAAATCGTTCGAATTGGAAGTTGGGTTTTGGGAAAACGAAATAGTCGAAAAAATTATGAAAACAACAAAAAACAGTGTTCTTTTTTGAGGACTTGGAAGCTTCATAACGGATAGGTATTTTACATGATAATATATCAGATAAATATACTAAAACCAATTCTAATTTTGGTAAAAGTTGTACTTTTGATAAAAATTTGAAAACACTATAACGTTTCAGAACCTATAATGGACAAATATTCGTTTCTCAATGCAGCGCATACAGCATATTTTGCTGATTTATACGACCAATATTTACAAAATCCAGATGCTGTTGAGCCAAGTTGGAGGGCTTTTTTCCAAGGATTTGACTTTGGCAGTGAAAATGCGGATTTAAATGGTGTTTTGGCCGAAAATTGTATTCTTCCAGAAGTTCCCGAGCATATGCAGAAAGAATTTCAGGTAGTACGTTTGATTGATGGGTATCGAAATCGTGGGCACCTTTTCACCAAAACAAACCCCGTCAGGGAGCGCAGAAAGTATGAACCAACATTAGCAATCGAAAATTTTGGACTGACTACTGAAGATTTATCAACCGTGTTCAATGCCGGCGAAATTTTGGGAATTGGCGCTCAAAAATTGAGCGATATCATTGACCATCTTCAAAAAATCTATTGCCAATCCATTGGTGTAGAGTATATGTACATTCGTAATCCAAAGGAAATTGAATGGATTCAGAATAAATTGAACATCCATGATAATCAGCCAAAATTTTCAGTAGAGCAAAAAAAGCACATTCTTAAAAAGTTGAATGAAGCAGTTGCCTTCGAAAGTTTCTTACACACCAAATACGTAGGCCAAAAGCGTTTTTCACTGGAAGGTGGCGAATCTTTAATTCCTGCGTTGGATGCCGTTATTGAAAAGGCATCAGAGTATGGCGTGAAGGAATTTGTTATGGGGATGGCCCATCGTGGACGTTTGAGCACACTCACCAATATCTTTGGAAAATCTGCAAAAGATATCTTCAGTGAGTTTGATGGTAAAGACTATGAACAGGAAATCTTTGATGGCGATGTCAAATACCATTTAGGTTGGACCAGCGACAGAGAAACCAAAGGTGGCAAGAAAATCAACTTGAATATCGCTCCAAATCCGTCACATTTGGAAACTGTTGGTGCAGTTGTGGAAGGAATTTCAAGGGCAAAACAAGATGATAAATATCCTGATAATCCATCACAAGTCTTGCCAATCATTGTCCATGGTGACGCCGCCATTGCGGGACAAGGAATAGTGTACGAAATCATTCAAATGGCGAAATTGGATGGCTATAAAACCAACGGAACCATTCATATTGTAGTCAACAATCAGATAGGATTTACAACGAATTATCTCGATGCACGTTCCAGTACCTATTGCACGGACGTTGGAAAAGTGACACTCTCACCTGTCTTGCACGTCAATGCAGATGATGTTGAAGCTGTAGTACACGCAGTTTTGTTTGCATTGGATTTTAGAATGGAATTCAAACGCGACGTATTCATCGATTTATTGGGTTATAGAAAATATGGACACAATGAAGGTGACGAACCACGTTTTACCCAACCAAAATTGTATAAGGCTATTGCCAAACATGAAAATCCCAGTGAGATTTACAACGAAAAATTGTTAACTGAAGGCGTCATAGATAAAGGTTACACTGCAAAACTTGAAGAAGACTACAAAGCTTCACTTGAAGAAAAACTGGAGGATTCCCGTAAAGTTGAGAAAACGGTCATCACGCCATTCATGAAAAACGAATGGAGCGATTTTGTCAACGTCACCGAAGTCGAAATGATGAAACCGGTTGACACGAAGGTTTCCAAAGAAAAATTATCACAAATCACCGATGTGATTTCCACCTTGCCAAAAGACAAAAAATTCATACGAAAAATTGAGCGTCTGGTGGAGTCCCGTAAAACGATGTTTGATGAGGACAAATTGGATTGGGCCATGGCAGAGCATTTGGCTTACGGAACGTTATTGGAAGAAGGTTACGATGTACGTTTTTCAGGTCAGGATGTGGAAAGAGGAACCTTTTCACACCGTCATGCCGTTGTGAAAGTGGAAGACAGTGAAGAAGAAATCACCTTGTTAAACCATATCAGTGATGACCAAGGACGATTTTTTATTTATAATTCCTTGCTTTCGGAATACGGCGTAGTCGGTTTTGATTATGGTTATGCGATGGCAAGTCCCAAAACTTTGACTATTTGGGAAGCACAATTTGGCGATTTCAGTAATGGTGCACAGATTATGCTCGACCAATATATTTCTGCAGCAGAAGATAAATGGAAATTGTCAAATGGTTTGGTCATGTTATTGCCCCATGGCTATGAAGGTCAAGGTGCCGAACATTCATCCGCTCGTATGGAGCGTTATTTACAGCTGTGTGCTACTGATAACATGTTTGTTGCCGATTGTACGACGCCTGCCAATATGTATCACTTGTTGCGTAAGCAAATGAAATCCAATTTCAGAAAACCATTGATTGTTTTTACGCCAAAGAGTTTGTTGCGTCATCCAAAGTGTATTTCTACGGTTGAGGATTTTGCGAACGGAAGCTTTCAAATGTTAATCGATGATGAAAATACAAAAGTGGAAAATATCAAAACCTTGGTGTTTTTAACTGGCAAATTTTATTATGACTTGCTGGAAGAGAGAGAAAAACTGGGCAGAGATGATGTGGCACTTGTCAGAATCGAGCAATTGTTTCCATTGCCAACCGAAGATATTCGAAAAGCGATAAAAAAATATAAAAATGCAAAGGACATTGTGTGGGCACAAGAAGAACCAAGGAATATGGGAGCCTACAGTCACATGTTGATGCATTTGGAAGAAGCAAAAAACTTTAGAGTCGCTTCTCTGCGTCCTTATGGCGCACCGGCGGCAGGAAGTGCTACGCGTTCCAAACGTCGCCATCAGGAAGTGATGGATTTCGTTTTTGATAAGACAAAAAACAACCAACGATAATTTAAAATAACAACAACCTAAAATATATCCTATAATGATTTTAGAAATGAAAGTTCCTTCGCCAGGAGAGTCCATAACGGAAGTTGAAATTGCAACGTGGCTGGTGCAAGATGGAGATTATGTAGAGAAAGATCAAGCAATTGCTGAAGTTGACAGCGACAAGGCAACTCTCGAATTGCCTGCAGAAGCAAGCGGTATTATTACCCTTAAAGCAGAAGAAGGCGATGCTGTTGCTGTAGGTGAAGTGGTATGTTTGATAGACACTGATGCCGAAAAACCTAGTGATAAAGGCGATTCTAAAGAGGAAAAATCAAACTCTAAAGAAGAAAAGAAGTCTGAAGAGCCAAAAAAAGAAGAAAAAAAATCAGAAACTCAAAAAGAGTCAGAAAAACCAGTAGAATCAAAATCCTATGCATCAGGAAGTGCCAGTCCAGCAGCTAAAAAAATTCTATCGGAAAAGAATATGGCAACTTCTGATGTGAAGGGCACAGGAAGGGACGGACGCATCACAAAAGATGACGCAGTCAATGCAACGCCTTCCATGGGAACGCCAAGTGGTGGCAACAGAAGCTCTTCAAGGAGTAAAATGTCGATGTTGCGCCGTAAAGTAGCGGAACGATTGGTGGAGGCAAAAAACACAACCGCCATGTTGACGACATTCAATGAAGTGGATATGTCTCCGATTTTTGCTTTGAGGGAAGAACACAAGGAAAATTTTAAAAACAAGCATGGAGTTGGTTTAGGTTTTATGAGTTTCTTTACATTGGCGGTCGTTAGAGCTCTAAAAATGTATCCTGCTGTCAATTCCATGATTGATGGTCAGGAAATGATAAGCTATGATTTTTGTGATATCAGTATTGCTGTCTCTGGGCCAAAAGGATTGATGGTTCCAGTTATCAGAAATGCTGAAAATTTAAGCTTTAGAGGTGTTGAAGCCGAAGTGAAACGGTTAGCGATTCGTGCGCGTGATGGTCAAATCACCGTGGATGAAATGACTGGTGGTACTTTTACCATTTCCAATGGAGGGGTTTTTGGCAGTATGTTATCCACACCAATTATCAATCCACCTCAAAGTGGGATTTTGGGAATGCACAATATTGTAGAGCGTCCTGTTGCCATAGATGGCCATGTTGAGATTCGACCAATAATGTATGTAGCGTTGTCATACGACCATAGAATCATTGATGGTAAGGAAGGTGTCGGATTTTTGGTAGCGGTGAAAGAAGCATTAGAAAACCCAATAGAAATGTTAATGGACAACGATGTAAAAAGAGCTTTGGAATTATAAAATTTTAATTTTTTATCAGCTCGTAACAATACCTATGCTTTTGCACAAAAAAGGCTTCAAGTTAAACTTGAAGCCTTTTGTACTCAAGGTGGGAATAACACCTATTAAATTACTACAAATCCTATTGTTTCAAAAAAACACTCAAAACCTTAATAAAACAGGGTGTTTTATAATTTTAATTAAATCTTGACTTTCATTGAGATTTCATTTTATTTAGTAATCGTGGGGACAATGTGGGGATTAAATGTTATATTTACTGTAGTAAAACAATCAAGTCTTGGCAACAGTAAAATACAGAATAAAAGGCAATGCCGACCCTGCCTCTATCTACATCAGGCTTCGTGATGGTAGAGAAACAGATTTAGAAGTATCAACAGGATTGAAAGTTCCAAAAAAACACTGGAGCAGTAATAAGTCTTTAGTTAAGACAGTTTCAGACTTTGATTATGCAGAAACAAACTCCAAATTAAGAAAGCTAGAATCATTTGTTATAGACCAGCTTAATTTAAGTAGCACTAACGGAACAGCAATTAATAATATATGGCTAAAAAACTGTATTAATTCATTGTTCATTAGACCTAATAAAAACGATGCTGATAGCAAAACCTATTTAGTTGCTTTTACAGAAGCTTTTATTGAAGAGTCAAAACATCGACTAACTAAAAAGGGAACTCCTTTGAGCGACAGAGTAATTAAACGTTATACTTCAACAAAAAATCATCTAATTGGATTTGAGGAAAGTTCAAAAACTCGTCTTCGGTTATTGGACATTAATCTAAAGTTTCATTCAAGGTTTGTGGACTATTTATCAAATAAAAAGCATCTTAATCCAAATACAGTAGGAAGATATATTGATGATATAAAGTTGTTTTGCAGAAGAGCTGAAAGTAAAGGACTAAAAGTTAATCCAGAATATAAACATCCAGATTTTCATTCTCCTTCCAATAAAACAATAGACATCTATTTAACAGTTGATGAGATAAATGATGTGTATAATGTTGACTTATCAAAAAAGGAAATGTTAGATAATGCTAGGGATTGGTTTATTATAGGACTATGGACAGGATTGAGAATTTCAGACTTTTTATCACTCACCAAGAAAAATATTGAAAAAGGTTATTTTGAGGTTGTTACAACAAAAACCTCCTTCCCAGTTATAATACCTATTCATCCTCAAATTGAAGCAATATTAAAGAAACGTAGTGGGCAATTTCCACGTAAAATATCACACCAGAAATTCAATGAATACATTAAAAAGGTTTGTGAATTAGCTGAAATAAATGATAAGGTAGAAGGGGCTAAAATGGTCAAAATTAAAAAGGGTAAAGAAAAAATTTCAAGAAAGAAGTTTGATATATATTACAAACATGAACTTGTAAGTAGCCATGTTTGCAGAAGGTCGTTCGCCACCAATCATTATGGTAAGCTAGATACATTAACTATAATGAAAATCACAGGACACCAAACCGAGAAGCAGTTTTTAGAGTACATCAAGGTTACACCTAAACAACACGCTGATAAGCTAAAAAACTTCTGGGATAACCAAAAAAATTAAAGTATGCTAGAAGATATACGCCATTTAGAATTTTTACCTACCAACTTTTATGAATTTGAAAATATTCTCATTAAACATGGCAAACTGACTATTGAGAACATTGACATCAAAAGGATATACTTTAAATGCAATTATGACACACCTAAAATTGTTTCTAATATTGAAGATATTAACCCAGAACAATTCAACATTGTTGAGATGGGAAATGTATTCATGGTTTCAAAAATAAAACCTAGTTTAGAAAAGGCAGACATAAAGGAAAACGATTTAAATGATACCAACTTAATAAGCACACTTAATTATGTTGAGTTTTTTGAGCATTTTGATTTTGATGCTCTGTATAATATGTTTTATCGCAAGTTCAAGGTTTATTGTGATGAGATTATTGATGATGTCAAAAAAACTTTATTCAAAGCTTCAACCAAAAACTCTGCTAAACTATTAATTGCAGAATTAAGCCATAGAGTTATGTCATCAGAAAATTTTCTTAAAAAGGTTAAGTCAAAAAATGTTGAGGAACATAATTTTTTTGAGAAAAACAATATACAGATTGATTTATACGAGCATTTAGAAAAATTTGTTGAGCAACTTAAATTAAACTTAAATCATTTGTTTGCTTTTTATTTAAAAGAAAATGATTCAACAATTATAGAAAAGAGCCAGAATAATGAAAACGATTCTATAAGTTATGAAGCGAAATTAAGAGATACTAACATTTATAAATTCTCTCTACTGTTCGCTGATGGAATAATATCATTTGAAAATTCTACTGTTCAGTATAAAAATAAAAGCTACTTTAATATTAACTCTCTTGCAAAAATAATCAGTCAAGACATTCCAGAAATATCTAACACTTCAATTCAACCTTACTTGAATCAAACAGTTAGAGAAGCAAATAATGACAAAAATCTGTTCTCAAAAAGCAAGGTAAAATATCTTGAGCTTATCGCTTTAGATTATAAAGCTAACGGAAAAAAATTATCTAAATTCTTCATCGATAAACTACAAGATTTACTGTTCAACACACAAGAATAATTTTATACTCATTGTTATACCGTATAGCCAATGCCATAATTGGTCATAACACAATCTTTGTTGTGAATTTTAAAAATAGAATTTATGACAAATCAGAATTTAACTTTAACCGCAGTAAATCCTGACCAATTAAAAGATTTGATTGTAGCAGGTATTAAAGAAGAGTTCACAGAACTCATTTCACAATTAATTCCACAAAAAAAACAAGAAGAACTTCTAACAAGAAAGGAAGTATGTACCATTCTTCAATGCTCAATGACTACTCTATGGCATTGGGAAAATAGAGGTCTTTTATGTCCCATAAGAATAGGGAGAAACGTTAGGTATCGTAAAAGCGAAGTAGAAAGTTTTATTAAATCTAAAAGCTAAAATTATGATAGATTACATAAGAGCAAAGCTTTTGGACAAGGATAAAATCACTCAAAAGATGATTAAGGACAAAGACATGTATGAGGTTGAAGGCAAATATAGTTATACCATAGGTGAGTTGCCTTATCCAATTAGGTCAAGAAGAGAGAACTTATTCATTAATGTAACCGAAAAAAGTGCATATATTGAGAACTCTATTCATAAGTATTTTAACAACCTTGTGAGTAATGAAAATCAAAATTACAATGATTTTTATCTATGTGACATTCTATATACTCTTGATGTTCTTGAGCAAGAAATAAATTATCCATTAGAAAACACATTGGTTACAAATTTAGAATTTGGGTTCAATATTGAATTAAATATTAACCCTACTAAATTCTTACAAAATCATGTCTTAATGCATAATTTAAGGACACCATGTTTTAACCCTAAAAATGACAGCAATATGAAGATTAAAAAATTCATATATACAGAATATGAAATCAAGATTTATAATAAAACCCTCGAACAAAGCAGACACAAAGGTTTTAAGAGTAAGCTTACAGGAACTAATATTTTAAGAATAGAAGTTAAATACACATCTAAAAAACAATTGTCAAAACTTGGAATAAACACGTTGAACGACCTTAAAAATCCAAAATCCTATCATGCTCTTATAAAAGATTTTATGAATAGATATGATGATTTGCTTATTATTGATTCATACAACGGAAGTTCTTTAATGAGCAAAAAGGACAGAGAGTTTATTACTTTATGCACCCATCCTAATCATTGGATTGACATAAGAACAAATTCGCATTCTAACACGCCTACAAATCATAAAAAGAAGCTTAAAAAGCTAATTAAAGAATATGAGCTTGATACATGGAAAAAACACCTTAAACAAGATATTCTCAACAAATTTAATCAATTGATGTCTTTGGGCTGTTTTGAGAGTTCTAAAATCTCTCTAAATGTTGCTTAATTGTGAATATTTCACTAGTGTAATAAGTCAAAAATCCACAAAACCATTTTCATTATGGAAACTTTATAGAAAGACTTGGAAAACAGAACCAAGTCTTTTTTATTTGGTTATTTTCACAACAATATAAGCAGAGTTTGAAAAAATGACCTATCACTATTGTAAAACAAATTCTGTTGTGCTTCCTGTATAACTACCATTTATTTGTCCCAAAGCAGTAACAAAATTGAAGTTAAAGTTATAATTTCCATCACTCAACTTTGCAATTATTATTCTGCCTTCATTTGCTACAATATCAGATTGGTTAAAAACATTGTTGTATGATACTGCCAAACTGTTTTCTATAACATACTGGTCTTTGATATTGGTAGCATTGAAAACCCCATTGCCATCATATTCATAAGTCCCTATAGGAAGTTCACTTAAAATTCCATTGTTGTATTGGAATCCAAAGCTAAAAGAGTGTGAAAAATCATTTGAATAGGTGGTTTCGTTTTGTCCGTTTCCCATTGTTAAAACCTCACCTTTGGTTAAAGTAATGGCATATATAGTATTGCTATTTAATTCGGTCTTTATGATATAAGCATTCTCCAACTCATAGTTAGTGCCATTAATACTAAACGAATTGGTTTGATTTGGTTCGTTGTTGCTATCATCGTTGGATGAACAAGAATAAGCAATAAGAGTAATAATTAATAGTCGAAAATAGGCTGTTGTTTTCATAAGTTATAGGTTAAATTCTTGTTTTAGATATTCATGTATTTTTGGGCTATCTACTCGTTTTAAATAGTTCATTAGTTCTGGAAATATCTTTGCTCCTGTTCTTCCGACTACTGTGTTTTTATCTTTAATAATCTCCGATTTCAAAACAACGTCTAAGGTTTGAGGGTTGTCGAGATATGGTTTAATAAGACTTTTGAAAATAGTATTATAATGACTCCCCCAATTGCATTCAATGAAATGCCTAAAAATATGCTTCATTTGAGATTTAATTTCACTGACAATAGCTTTCCTCTCTTTGATAGATTTACTATCTAAAGAATTAATTAAAGGCATAAAGTCATAATTTATAAAATCCATACCTAATTGAATTTTAGCTTAAAATTCTTTGATAAATAAACAATCACAGTCAAGATTAAACCAACAAATAAAACATACTTGAAATCCAAAAAAGTTGCTTTAAAATAGTATGAAATTCTATTGGTGTAAGGCTTAAAATCCCCACCAACAAACTTCATATCTCCTATTGTGAAATCATTTCCATCAAAGATGAATCTTGAACCAAATGGTGTATCGAGATAGATGTTTTCTAAAGACGTTTTAGGTGAAACATATTCAACTAGGTTAACCTTTCCTCCAGTATATGTGTTTTCTACATTGGCAACGTAAGAGAAGTCCCCAAAATGCTCTATTACAAACACCAATATCATACTTAATAATAGTCCTATTATGATTGATTTTGGTATATCTTTATTTATAGTAATTGTTTTTTTCATAGTCTTTTACTGTTGACATATACGCTTACCGAGTACGCTAATATAAGAAGTAATATTGACTTCTATGTCAACAGAAGAACAAAAAACTAACGAGATTGAACTTACTCCCCAACAGCTTAAAACTTATAAAAAAGCATTTGGAGAAAGATTGCAGGAAATCCGATTAAAAAAAGGCATGTCTCAAACTGCTTTAGCTTCTTTGATTGGCTTTGAAAAAACAACTATTTCTCGAATTGAAAATGGCAGAACAAATTTTACATTTTCCACAATCGTTAAAATTTGTCTCGCATTGGAAGTTGAAATGAAAGAAGTTTACGATTTCAAATTTCTTAAATAAATCACGAAAGACCTATATGTCTTAACCCCATTTTTGAGCCTATTTTGGGCTATTTTTTTCACAAGACAAAACAACTAGTAAAACAATATAATCAAAACGTAAAAATTTCAATCACAGTTTTTAAAGTGATTTTATTAAAAAAAAGTTGATATTTTTAACTGTGAGTTAAAAATAATTTCTATATTTGCATCATAAGTTCTTTGAAATCGCACGAGCGTTATTTAGCAAACGTATGAGTTGAAGTGAATTAAGTTTCACAGCCTTCGGGCATTTTTTACACCAGGCACATCTCCTTGTTGCTCTGGAATAGTTGTTTAATAGTTCTTCTAAAACTTATTTGAAAGAGGTTAAGAGAAAAGATGAATAGAGAAAAACACTCTATAAAGCAATTAAGAACCCCCTCAAAACAAATAGAGATTAATGAAGCAGGAGACTGATAGAGATGACAGCGTCTTACGAGTATGCGTTTGCTAATAAACATTGGATTGAAGCAGGCAATGGAAGCATTGCATTTTTAATTGTTTAACCCCTAAAAAATTATACAAATGGGAACACTTAATTATTTTTTCAATCACACTACTCGTGTGGAAGCTGTCATAGAGAAAATCGAGACAGTCCTAGAAAAGAGCCGTAATTCGCTCTTGGAAGATGAAATTCGGTTATTAGAAGAAAGTCTTGTTGACTTGAGGAAACTTGAGACTCAAACCATCTCCGACGATAACCTATTGTTAATGGGCAGGGTAATACTTCAATTGCTCCGTTTTTTTGATATAGACATTTCATAATCCACATCTCTATCATTTTTTTAAAATATTTTGTTATGAATATTGGTCAAGTAATTAAAGATTCACGTATTTCAAAAGGAATTAAGCAGGGGGAGTTTTCTACTCTTTGCGATATTTCACAAACCTATTTGAGTTTAATTGAGAATAATCAAAAAGAGCCTAATATAACTACTCTCAAGTTAATTTCTGAAAAGCTAGGTATGCCTTTGCCAGTCCTGTTTTTTTTAAGCTTAGATGAAAAAGATATACCTGAAAGAAAGCAAGAAATATTCAAAATTTTAGAACCTTCGATTAAGGGTATGATTCAGCAAATTTATTTAGATGATTAAAAGCGTAAATAAATTATGTGACGATTATATCAGATTGCCTAAAGCTGACATTCTTAAACTTTCAAACAATACCTCCATATATTACAATGAGTTTACAAAAAAGCAGAAAAAGGCAAACGGAACAATAAAGTTAAGACCCATTACCGAAGCCAAAGGGCAGTTAAAAGACGTTCAAAAAAGCATATTAAAAAATATACTTAATAATATTGAATACCCTTCTCCTCCATTCATCGGTGGACTTAAAAAAAAAGATAACGTTTTAAATGCTTATTTCCATCAAGGAAAACCATATAAGTTCTGTACAGATTTAAAGAACTTCTTCCCTCACATCAACAATCAGATGGTTTATAAAGCCTTTGTAAATCAAGGTTTTTCAGCAGACGTTTCAAGCATATTAACCAAATTAACTACTTATAAAGGCAGACTAATTCAAGGAGGTGTAAATAGTACTCACATTGCCTATTTGGCTTTATGGGATACAGTAAAGATACTTTCAGAAATATGTGAAGAAAATAAAATAACCTTTACTATCTATGTTGATGATATGACTTTTTCATCCCATCACGATTTCAAAAAACTATCTGTAAAATTGAGAGATATTGTAATTGATGGCGGCTTTTTTATCAATCACAAAAAAACATTTTTCACTAAAGGGAAAGCCGAAATTACAGGAACTTTAACTGGACAAAACTCTTTGAATGTAAAGAATAGTTTTAGGGAGAAATTACACAATACAGAAGGGTTGAATGAAAATCAGAAAAAAGGACTTTTAATGTATTATGAAAGAGTAGTTACCTATGGAAAACATAATTAAAAATAATAACGGAGAAATAGTTTCTAAATCTAACTTACTTGTAAATAAACTTGAATACAAGAACGAGGCTTTTGACAAGTTTATACAAGAAATATCTCCTCAAATTGATGTAGATAGTATTATATCATTTTCAGAATGTACTTTTAAATTACCTGCCGTATTTCAAGGGTTAAATGCAAAGGAAATTTCATTTGATAATTGCACGTTTGAAAAAGAGTTCTTTTTGATTGACCTTAAAGCTTCAAATGTTTGGATTAAAGAGTGTACCTTTAAAGATGAAGCAAGAATAATAAATTTAAATTGTGGTATTTATACCGTAATTCGAGGTATAAAAGCTTCATTATTTAGAATTGATGGTCAATGCAAAACTCTACAATTTGTATCCTCGAAAATTGAAGAATTAAAGATTGGAAACATAAATTCAGAGCATTCCCAAAAAGAGACTGCAATTGAGTTCTTGATAGAAAATGAAATTAAAAAAACAAAAATAGAACCATACGCAACATTTTCACATATCGTTTTTAAAGGTAGTAAATATGAAGATGTCTTTTTTGAGGGAACATTTAATAACCGTATTTCCTTTGAAAAAAATGTTGAAATTGGAAGTGTTTTTTTTGAGTCTTCAAACTTTGATAGACGAATAGATTTTCAAGAAGGAAAATTCAATTATATAAACTTTTACAGAAGCAATTTCAATGGATTAATCTACATCAATGATTTTGAAGCCTCTAATGTCTCTACTAGAAATTTAGAGATATATACGCTTTGGATGCATTCTTGTAATTTTGACAAAGATGTAAGTGTTCAAACTTCTAAAGTTGAACATATTACTCTATCTAACAACAACTTTAATCAATTACTTAACTTTAATCAATTTACTGATGAAATAGATGCTGAATCTAAGCCTACAATGATTAGTCTAAATGGTGTTAATAGAGGCAGTATTTTTATTGAACGTGCTTATATTGATATAAACTTAAATGGATTAAATCATGGCAATATCTATTTAAATAACTCAAACATATACTCACTTATCTTATCAGAATTTGAGAATAAAGGCTCAATTAATTTAACAAACATAAAATCAGGAGAGTTTTTGACTATACAGGAGGCTAATGCAGGGGACATTAATTTCACAAATACAGATATAAACTGCTTTGATGAAATTGTAATTGCAAATAGTAATATTGAAAAAATAAACTTTAAGTCCTATCCAAACAAAGTTCTATCTTTTAGTTCCAATCCAAAAGTAGGTTACGGAATTAAGGATAAATCCAAGAACGCCTCTAATTTGAAAGATGTCTTCAACCAGTTGAAGCAAATAGCAAAACGCAAAGGGGATGTTCATATAGCCAATAAATATCAATCATTAGAACATAAACAGCTTTTAAAGAGCAAATCATTTGGTTTCGACTCTATTTTGTTGTTTTTGAACTTAATATCCAATAAGAATGGTAAAAGTTGGTCAAGGGGTGTGTTATTTACTTTGGTAACAGCATTCCTGTTCTATTGGATATACATTTCTGTACTTGGACTAAACATAAATAGAGCAGATACTTGGAAAGAGTATATACTCTATATAAGTTCATTCCCAAAATTAAGTATTGAAAAATATGAAGCCTTAAACTCTAAATGGTCTGTAAGTTTAGTGATATGGTTGTCAAGAATTTTCATTAGTTATGGTATCTATCAGACAGTAGCTGCTTTTAGAAAGTATGGGAAAACATAAAAATTGTTAATTACGCTTTTTATAAATATTAGAACATAATAAAATCATATATTGTAATTTAATAACTTTGCATAAAAATTATACTCAATGAACCAAGTGCTATTAACACGATTATTTAAATCAATCGAAGGTGACGAAAATTCAACTTTGGTAAGGATAGCACATAGTATCATTAAAGACGAAGAAAAAAAAGGACACTTAAAATTAGCGAATAAACTTAACTCTATTTTAGAGAGTAATATTTCTAAAGCTGCTTATAGCAATTCTCTCAAGCTAACTAAAAGTTTTGACTTTAAAATCCCAGCTGACAGAAGGTATAAATTACCTCTTGCGACACACATTGAACATGAAAAATTAAGGCATGAGATGGTTTTGTCTCCAAGTGTGGAAAGTAAAATTTTAAGGATAGAAAAAGAATATTTAGCAAGAGAAAGACTAGCTCATCATGGGTTAAAACCAAGAAAGAAAATCTTGCTATATGGAACTTCTGGCTGTGGTAAAAGTATGGCTGCTGAGAAAATAGCATGGGATTTAGGATTGCCTTTTTACCGAGTAAGGTTTGATACAATAATTTCTTCTTATTTAGGAGAATCTGCATCTAACTTGCAAAAGCTTTTTGATAGTATGCAAGACTATCCATGTGTTTTGTTGTTAGATGAATTTGATATTATAGGTAAAAAACGTGGCTCTAACCCTAATGATGTTGGTGAAATACATAGAATTGTAAATATTCTTTTAGGGCTTTTAGAAGAGTATGATGGAGAAGGAATACTTATAGCAACAACAAATTTAGAAGACAGCATCGATAATGCTTTGTTTAGAAGGTTTGATGATTTTATTGAACTTCCTAAACCAACAAAAGAAGATATTCAAAAGCTTTTAACAATTTCTTTTTCTGCCCTAAAGCTTGATAAAAAAATCAAGTTGAATTATTATGCTGAAAAAATGATTGGTCTGTCCTATGCTATTATTGTAAAAATAGCCAATGATGCAGCTAAAAAGTCAATAATTAATTCTCACAAAGAAATCTCTTTAAGTGATTTGGATAAGGCTTTAGAAGAGAACCTCGCCTTAAACAAATAATTAATTTATGGAGAAACTTCCTCATTTAAAATTTGTACAAAAAATCTATGGAAATCCTAGACTATATGGAGGTGGTGATAAAAGTGCTAGAACCAAAGAAAACAAAAAAAACAGGAAGTCTCATAGCTCCTACCTACACGAAAAAGCAAATACATTAAGGGATAACTGGATTGTAAATGTAAGTAATAGGGAGCAACAGGAGCTTGCTCCTTTAGATAACAAGATTATTCCGATTTTTCTTCAAACTGACCCAGAATTATTATCTGATATTAGTTTTGACTTACAAAAGTTTGGAATTGAAATCATCTCTGAAGAAGCAGATGGGTTTATTGTAGGGGCTTCTAACGATGGCTTAAGAGCTTTAGAGGAGAAAATTAAGGGTTTTGCTGAATCTGGTCATGGAACGGCAAATATTGCTGATTTATGGGAGATTATTACTGGAAATCGGGAGGAGTGGAAACCAAAGCACATACTATCTGAAAACCTATATAGCAAATGGACTTCAATTTCTGATAATGATATTTATACAGTAGAAGTAGGTATTGCATTTGACAGAGCCTTGGGGCAAGAGCCTGACCCAACAAAACAAGGAGGGGTCAAACGATTGGCTAAATATAGAGAAAAGCAAATAGCAAGGGATGATTTATGGATTGAAAGGGAAACTCATTTTGACAACTTCATAAATGTTTACGGTGAAAGAACAAGTAGCTTTGTGGATTTAGAAGACAGTTTTTCTTGTCAAGTAACAATTTCAGGAAAAGGTCTTAAAGATATGGTAGTTAATTATCCTTTCGTTTTTGAAGTAACGGAAGTAGATGAAATTGCGAGTATTGATGGCGACAATATTGAAGTTGAAGAATTAGATTTAGAATTATTAGCTCCAACACCAGAGTCTGTTGAAGTTGGAGTAATTGATAGTGGTATAATGGAAGGCAATAAGTTTTTAAGCCTAGCTATTGATAGTAGTAAATCCAAAAGCTATGTGCCAAATGACTCTTCAAAAGCAGATAAAGTTAAAGGTGGTGGTCATGGTACTAAAGTTGCAGGAGCAATACTTTACCCTCTTGGTATTAGTAATTTAGATTCTCCTTATCAAATTCCTTGCAGATTAAGAAACTTGAGAGTTTTAGATAAAGACAATAAACTAGTTAATCTATTCCCTGCCGAATTAATGTGGAATATCCGTAATGAGAACAAAGACTGTGAAGTGTTTAATTTATCTATTAATTCTAAATCTCCGTATAGAATTAAGCACATGTCAACATGGGCTGCAACTTTAGATACAATAATACATGAAGAAAACGTACTTTTTATAGTATCTACTGGAAATGTTGATAAAGGAGCAATAAGGGCTTATGTTAATAATGGTTTAGAATACCCTAATTA
The DNA here is from genome assembly GCA_041391925.1 of Gelidibacter sp. GTDB lineage: Bacteria > Bacteroidota > Bacteroidia > Flavobacteriales > Flavobacteriaceae > JBPOFM01. Next base: position 190,841 of record JAWKNA010000003.1, read on the forward strand.
CCTTCGTGAGCCTTTTTGTAGAATAGCTAACCCAGGTCAAAGTAGTTTTTCACTAGTTGTTGGTTCAATAAATCATTCAGATTTTGAAGACAATGATTGGGTTTCTCTTGGTAAGAAAAATTTTGTTTCCGCATTTTCTCGAACTGGGTCTGGAATTTGGGGGATGGTTAAACCTGATGTTGTTGAATTTGGAGGGGGTTTAGTAAAGTCAAAAAATGGAATTAATTCTATTAGAGAAAACAGCACTACTTCTCCAGAGTTGATAAGGTCAACTTTACATGGAGGTAGTGCGTATGGAAAAGATTCAACTGGCACTTCCTTTTCTGCACCGAAAGTATCTCATATAGTTGCTAGATTAAAAGAGTTATATCCAAAAGAAAATAACAACCTATTAAGAGCTTTAACAGTTCAAGGGGCTAGATTACCTGAAAATCATTTTCTCCAGCCTACAACAGAGAGCATTAAGCATTTTGGCTATGGAGTTCCATCTCTGGATAGAGTTACAAACAATACTGAACAAAGAGTTACTTTTTACAATACTGCTAAAATCAAGGCAGAGGAAGGACATATATACTCTTTAAAGATACCTGAAAACATAAGAAACCAAGCAAATGAGTTTGATGTACTGATTGAGGTAACTCTTGCTTATACTGCTAAAGTCAGAAGAACACGACAAAAAACAAAATCTTATTTATCTACTTGGTTAGATTGGGTAAGCTCTTATTTTGATGAATCTTTAGAGTCATTTCAAAAAAGAGCTTTAAAAATTATTGAAGGCGAAAAGATTGAATATGAAAAAGTAGATGGTCAAAGGGTTGTTCAATGGAAAATAAGAGAAAATAAAGATTGGGGAGATGTAAAGGATTTTAATAGAAATAATAGTACTGTTCAAAAAGATTGGGTAATTGTTAAAGCTTATGAACTTTCAGAGGAATTGTGTTTTTCCGTTCAAGGACATAAAGGTTGGGACTCAAATAAAGAAGAAGTACCTTATGCTTTTACTGTTTCCATAGAAGCTTTAAGTGCTGATATACCCATATATGAAGAAATAAAAATAGAAAATGAGGTGGAAATTGAAACCACTATATAAAGTTTTTAAATATATCATTCCCTGTACCACCTCTTTTCAAACACCCTATACATAATTGTTTTTCCTTGTACTCCCCTTAATTTTTGTTGAGTTTCCTTTTGCTCATATATACAAAATCATAGGAGTCCCAAAGAATAAAATTTTCTTTGATAGATAAGATTTTTTATTATAACTTACTAAAGCTTCAATTAACTCTAAAGCCAGACACTACAAGGCTTTCAAAACATCATAAAATTTTTTATTTTGGGGGATATGTGGGACATATACAAAAAAATAATCCTCTAAAAGATTTATTATCAATCAATTAAAGGATTATTAAAGTACTCAAGGTGGGAATCGAACCCACACTCCGAAGAACTGGATTTTGAATCCAGCGCGTCTACCAATTCCGCCACTTGAGCATTATTGATGAATTTGGACTGCAAAATTATAAAATATTTTAAAACAAACAATTAAAATTTGTCCCTTTTATGCTTTAGCAGTTCAAATAAATTCCTAAATTTGCAGCCTGTTAAATAAAAGACGGATCAATTCGTTATAAAACAATCCTTTATCAATGCCAGAAGCAATTACAGAAGCTAAAATTTTTGCCTGTTCGCAAAGCACCGAACTTGCTGAAAAAATTGCTGCTATTTATGGCACTCACTTGGGAAATGTTATAACGTCCACTTATAGTGATGGTGAATTTCAACCTTCTTATGAAGAATCTATAAGAGGCACTCGGATTTTCATTATTGGCTCAACACATCCTGGTCCAAAAAATTTGATGGAAATGCTGCTGATGATAGATGCTGCAAAACGTGCATCTGCAAGACACATCACAGCGGTTTTGCCTTATTTTGGTTGGGCAAGGCAGGATAGAAAAGACAAACCGAGAGTTCCGATTGCTGCCAAATTGGTTGCCAAAATGCTGGAAGCGGCTGGTGCCACCCGCATAATCACGATGGATTTGCACGCTGACCAAATTCAAGGATTCTTTGAAAAACCTGTCGATCATTTATTTGCATCAACAGTGTTTTTACCTTATTTGAGAGAGTTGGATCTTGAGAATCTGACGATTGCCTCGCCAGATATGGGAGGCTCCAAAAGAGCGTATGCCTATTCAAAAGCCTTGGAAAGTGATGTAGTAATCTGTTATAAGCAACGTGCAAAAGCTAATGTCATTTCGCACATGGAATTGATTGGTGACGTGACTGGTAAAAACGTTGTATTGGTAGATGATATGGTGGATACGGCTGGAACACTTACCAAAGCTGCAGATTTGATGATGGAACGTGGTGCGCTGAGCGTAAGAGCGATTTGTACACATCCTATTTTATCAGGCAATGCGTATGAACGACTGGAGAATTCAAAACTGCAGGAATTGATTGTCACAGATTCAATTCCTCTGAAACAAAAAAGCAATAAGATTAAAGTCATCAGTTGTGCTGATTTATTTGCCGAAGTGATGCATAATGTACATTACAACAGATCTATCAGTTCTAAATTTTTAATGTAATTTTCAGTCTAAACCACACAGGCAGAAGACATGGAAAAACAGATAAATAGTACTAATTAATAAATAAATTTTAAATGAAATCAATTACAATCAACGGATCTCAAAGAGAAAGCGTGGGCAAAAAAGATTCAAAAGCCTTACGTAATGCTGGTCAGGTTCCTTGCGTGTTATACGGAGGAGACAAACCAGTGCATTTCTCTGCACCTGAATTGGCTTTCTCTAAACTGGTTTATACGCCAAATGCGCATACAGTTGTGATTGCCCTCGAAAAAGGAACATCTTTCAATGCAATCATGCAGGATATCCAATTTCACCCTGTAACCGATAAAATCCTTCACATCGATTTTTATCAGTTATTTGAAGATAAAGAAATCACCATGGAAATTCCTGTTCACGTTATCGGAACTTCAAAAGGTGTATTAAATGGAGGTGTGCTTCGCAGGAATCTCCGCAAATTAAAAGTTAAGGCTTTACCGGCTAATTTACCTGACTATGTTGAAGCCGATATTACACCTCTAAAAATTGGAAGTAAACTTTATATCACGGAATTGTCAAATCCTGACTACAAGTTCTTACATCCAGATAACACTGTAGTATGTCAAGTGAGACGTTCTAGAGCTAGTGTTGCTGAGTTTGAAGAAGAACAAGAAGAAGCGGCAGCTGAAGCTGCTGCGGAGGAAGGAGCAGAAACATCCGCTGAAGGTGCAACCGCTGAAGCTACTTCTGAAGGTCAAGAATAGGAATTATCATTCCATAAACCCAAAGCATTCCGTTAGTTCGGGATGCTTTTTTTATTTTTACAAAAAAATAAATGTTTGGATTTTTGTTATCATTATTTAAATCAACAAAAAAATTAAAATCTGATGAAATTTCTGATATGAAAAAATTTTTAATCGTTGGCTTAGGAAACATTGGTGACGAGTACGCTAACACGCGACACAATATTGGATTTAAAATAGTCGATTTTTTAGCCAAAAATGAATCTTTAACTTTTGAAAACCAAAAACTTGGTGACATTGTTATTTACAAATTCAAAGGTCGTCAATTTATCCTGCTCAAGCCGAGCACTTATATGAATTTGAGCGGAAAGGCCGTAGCTTATTGGATGAACAAGGAAAACATCCCTATGGAAAATCTATTGATTATCACTGATGATTTGAATTTACCATTTGGAACCATTAGATTAAAAACCAAGGGTACTGATGGAGGCCATAACGGTCTAAAGGATATACAGGATAAACTCCAAACCACTAATTACAACCGTTTTCGTTTTGGCATCGGTGATGCGTTCAGCAAAGGAAGGCAAATAGATTATGTTTTGGGCGATTGGTCTGAAGAGGAATCCGAAAAACTCCCCGAACGTTTGGAGAAATCGATAGAACTGATAAAATCTTTCGGAACTGCAGGAGTAAATATAACAATGAATACTTTTAATGGTATATAAATAAAAAGAGAGGCTTATCACCTCTCTTTTTATACAGTTCAATTACTGACAATTATTATTCGACAACAATCTTTTTGGTCGCTTGTTTACCCCCGTCACTTACCTTTACCAAATACATTCCAGATTGAACACTGTTCAAGCTAATGCTTTGGTTAAAGTTTGATGAATTTTGGAATGTATTATCATAGATTTTACGACCTCTGATATCGTAAACTGTTATCATGACTTTTTCACTTGATGGAGAGTTTAAACTTACGTTAAATTGACCTTTATTCGGATTTGGATAAATAGAGAAGTTTCCAACTCCAAATTCATCTACGCCTAACTGCATTTGTACATTTACAGAATAATCTTCTACTTCTGCATCAGCACCGTTTTCACAAGAAGTTGGAACGTTCAAATACTTTGTTGAAACTCTCATTGTGGTAGTTCCCAAAACGGCAGTTAAAGGAACGGTAATCGATAGAGGCGAAGCACTTGTATTTCCATTGGTCACGTTTTGAGCTGTACCTAGAAGATATTCCTCTCCCGCATCACCAAAACTACAATTTTGATTCCAGTCAATCCATACAATGGTACGTGTTAAATAGTTTCCGTCTGTATTGACTTTAACGGTCAATGGATAGCTACTATTTCGGTTGACATCAGTAGATAAGGCAGTAAAGTCACTGTATCCTGATGGCTTACCAGTATTTAAGTTATTTATAGTGTTAAAAGTAACGCCAGTAGTACTCGTTTCATATTCAGTATTAGCTACAGAAACACAGGGCGAATTTGTGACCGTCAAAGATACATTTTTTGCATTCGTAACAGAAGTTGAAGTTCCTGTCACAGCAATGGTATAATTTCCTATAGCTGCACCTCCCAAATTATTGACTGTCATGGTAAAAGGTCCTGTAGTACTTCTAGAAGCTGGATTAAAGGTCACTGTAGTACCAGCGGGTTGTCCAGTAGCTGAAAAAACAGTATTTTCATTAAATCCTGCTTGTGAAGTAAATGTAAAATTAAAAGTTGCTGATCCAGCAGACGGACAAACTGATTGAGGACTGTTTGTTGCAGAAATCAAGAAATCCGGACCAAAAGTGCATTCGGTAACATTTGGTTTAAATTGAGCCTGCAAAACATTAATATAGGCGTCAACAACGGTAGTTTGACCTTGAGTGAACATATACATACAAGCATCGTCCACATAGTCCATATAGTCCATGGTTAATGCTTTTTGCCCAGCCACACACGCATTCACACTTCCAGGAGAAGGGCATCCATAATTTTCATTGGCAATATTTGGGGTATCTGCAATACCATCATCGGAATTACAAGACCCTGTAAATGTATGGTCTAGGTTGTAAAAATGTCCCAATTCATGGGTCACGGTTCTTCCTAAATTATAGGGAGCACCAGGTACATAACCGGTACAGCCAGAACCAGAGCCAAAAGCTCCCAAATTCATTACCACTGACTGACCAGCAGCAATACTACCTCCTAATGGAGAGTAACCCAACAGACCACCTCCAATATTTTTAACAACAAAATTCATATAACCAGCCCATCTCGCGTCTTGGTCATTGCCATTACCGAAATTCCATCCAATGGTGACTGCTGGTCCGCCCTCAACTAATTGAGCATCAGTATTAGCTGGGTGATTGATGGTTGCTAGACAGAAATAGATATTCGCAGCCCCTGGCGTAACCCCTGGGTAAAAAGCACTTGCAGGGCCCCAAAGTGAGAGATCTGCATTAGTAGCTGTGTAATCAGCGTTTAAAATGTCCACTTGATTTTGTGCCAAAGCTTCTAAACATGCCCTGTTGGCTTCATTTCCTCCGGGAAAATGAACCGCGACTGGAATGACAATCGGGTTTCTTCTATTGGCCGAATTTTTATTTTGAAGTAATTTCTCAAGTTCAACTCTAAATTTTGATTGATTTTCTTGATACTCTCTAGCAAATACTGGATCTGCCAATTTTTCTTGCATGTAGGCTTCCATTCCACAGGTTCTTTCTTGCGCTGACAAATGGGAACAACACATAAAAAAAATCATGGACAAAAGAAAATACTTTACAGTAAGGGTAATTTTTCTGATCATAATAGTTGTTATATAAATTATTAAAAGTTGCTAAAAGTAGTTAAAAAAAAGATATATGCAAGATTAGTCAGATAATAATTTGATGATTGTTAGCAATTTGTGGATGAAAAGCAAAAAGAATACGAATTCGTTGCCTGTTGTTGTTTTTAATAACAAAAAAAGGAAGCCGAATAGCTTCCTTTTTAATCTATATGAAATTTGAAACTTATTCTATAATAATTTTTTTAGTAGTTTGCTTTTCTCCATCACTTACAGTTACCAAATACATCCCTGATTGAATTGCATTTAAATTAATTGTTTGATTGAAAGTTTGGGTATTGGCATAGGCATTGTTGAACACCATGCGCCCTCTAATATCATATACTTGCACTTTAATATCCTGATTAGAACCAGAATTCAATTTGATTGTGAATTCACCATTATTTGGATTTGGATAGATTGAAAACTCTGTCAATTCATTCTCTTGGACAGATAATGGTGTAACCGTTTGAGTACAAATATCCAAAGTCAAAGAATTTACTACTCCCGTATCTTGAGCAGCGGCATCAGCAACCCCAAATAGCCATTGTCCATTTGCTGTTTCCCCACTATATGCTCCTAAAGATTGAAGAGGTGCCACCTCACCGACTGTTGGATTTGCACAAGTAAATCCACCTGCACCATCTACAAAAGTGACATTAAGGTTAGCAAAGTTGCCACAGGGTGCTTGCGCTAAAGCTACAAAAGTGCCTCCAGGACTTTGCAATGCCAAATATAAATCTCCAATATAGGTATGTGTAATATTTACACTCAATTTTGCGTATACATCAGCTCCAAAAGTTGCTGTTGATGTAGATGCAATAGGAATGGCGGAATAACTCGTTCCGGCATCTGGTATATTGAAATTAGGGTTTACCGTAAACGACTCGCAGGAAGTTGATACTTGGTAATCTATTGAAATGTTTGCTGTGTTGATTGCAAAGTATTGGTTGCCAGTTGGCTCAATCATAATTCTGCAGTATGGTGCAGGCATGTTCGGCACAGTGATGGCTTGAGAACCGTCATTAGGTGTATTAGCAACTAAAACCGTTGGAAAAGTTACACCTCCATCTGTGGACAGTAAAATATTAACATTCGATGAACCAGCAAGAGCAGTAGTATTGTTCACACTCCAAGTTATGGTTTGACTTGTACCACTTGTCCAAAGTGTATTTGGCGTAGTTTGGGAAGTGATTGCAAATGGACCATATGCAGTACTAAAATTAACACGCATATCATCATGTGTATTATTGGCGCCTCCAGATCTATTGTCCCTTACCGTCAACCTAAAATCAGCATTTCGGGTAACATTGGGAACTTTTTCCCATGTTGAACCATTGACTCCAAAAGCTACAATATCCGATAATTTTGGAAATGTACGAGTCGGGTTTGTAGTTGGCAAATAAGACCTAAACAGCGGTGTATTTGAGTTTGTAGAACTTGGGTCAGGATAAGCTGTATTGCCATTGTTCTCATCAAATTGCTCCCAGCAATAGGTAATTGTATCACCATTTGCATCAGTCCCTGCTCCTGTAAGTTTAAAAGCCGTACCTATTGGCATTGTGATATCACTGCCAGCATTTACCGTTGGTGTAGTATTACCTGTAGACGTATTCACAGAACAAGTTCCATTATTTTTAACATATGTAGTAACTTGTTGGATTGAAATCGAATGAAAATAAGGATCGCTATGTGGCTGTACGTCAGTAGCTCCAGTAATTCCAGCATATCCCATAATGGTGGTGCCACTTCCCGGTTCCATTTGCGCGATGCCACCTTCAGGACTAAAGGTAAACGTATGGTTGGCTCCAAATTGATGTCCCATTTCATGGGCCACATAATCGATATCAAAATTGATTCCATAAGGTACTGTACTTGTCGTAAAACCAGAACCTTTGTGTGTTCCAGATGCATAGCTTCCAGCACTACATACACAACCAATGCAACCAGCATTGCCATTATTTCCAATACCAGCCATGAGATGTCCAATGTCATAATTGGCGGCACCTATCTGTGTATTTAATGTGGTTGCCAAAGCGCTGTTATAATTGGCATCCGAAGTGCCACTGTAAGGATCTGTCGCGCCGTTTAAATAAATTACATTGTTATTAGTAGGAATTAGCTGCATACGTACATTGAAGTCATTTAGAAACACAGCATTGACATTGGTCAAGGTAGTTGCAATGGCCGCATTGACCAATGGAAGTGTGCCACCGTTCAAAGTAGAGTATTCTCCTGTTACTGACATAGCCAAACGATACGTTCTCAACAAACTGTCATCGGCATCCCTATTGGTACTCCCATCGGTTTCCAAATCTTGCTGAAGAGCAGCTATAGTAGAACATTCAAATGTAGACATGCTAACTTTACTGCTTTTTTCAAATACTTTTATTTTATTCACATTATCATGATAGGATTCATACACAGTAGTGACTTCATCTCCCAAAATAATGGCATTGAGCCCTTTATAAGGAGAAATACTAAAATAAATGGTTTTGGAATCATTCACACTGTGACCTATGTAAGATCTGATTTCAGGATAGAGAGCCTGTAAGTCAGGGTGCATCACCGAAGATTCTACCACTCGGTATTGTTCCATTTTTCCATTTACAGAAGGGAACAATATGGTAACATTGGATCTGCCTGTAAAAGTATCAATGTTCGGGGCAGATTGTAATTCGCCTCTTAATTGCTCTTCATTAAATTGATAGCTGTCAAAAGTTTTGATACCATTGGCGGAAGAGCGTTCCTGTCCAATGGATGTTTCATTGCTGATTTTAACAAACTTGCTTTTTTGTCCAAATACAGTGAAGGAGAAAAAAACCATTGTCAATGCAAAAACATAATGTAGTTTTGTTTTCATAATAATTTTTATTGAGATATAGGATAATTTACCAAAAATAAAAATAAATATTCTATTAGATGGCAATTCAAATGCCCTTTTATGAAAAAAATAGTCAATATTAACACATATGTTCAAGAACAACCGACGATTCTCACCATAGGTACTTTTGATGGAGTCCACATAGGGCATCAAAAAATTATCAAACGACTCATCAAGGTTGGGAAAGAAAAAAAACTGAAAACAGTTGTGCTAACTTTTTTCCCTCATCCACGGATGGTATTGCAAAAAAACTCCGATATCCAACTATTGAATACCATTGAAGAGCGTGAAGCAATTCTAACTTCATTGGGTTTGGATCAAATGGTCACCAAAACTTTTACCAAAGAATTTGCCAATCTCTCTGCTGAGGAATTTGTAAAAACCATATTGGTTGATACACTACAGGCAAAATACATTATCATCGGCTATGACCATCAATTTGGAAAAGACAGAAGTGCCAATATTGATGATTTAAAAGTTTTTGGAGATGACTATGATTTTGAAGTAGAAGAGATTTCGGCTCAGGATGTCGAAAATGTTTCTGTGAGCTCCACAAAAATTAGAACCGCATTGCAACAAGGTGATATTGTTACTGCAAACTCATATCTGGGATATCATTATTTTTTGACCGGAACCGTCATCAAAGGCAAGGGGCTTGGCAAACAAATAGGGTTCCCCACTGCCAATATCCATATTAAAGAAGACTATAAATTGATTCCAAAAAACGGAGTTTATGTCGTCAAAGGTACAATACAAGGTGAAACGGTTTTTGGAATGATGAACATTGGTACCAATCCCACGGTCGATGGCAAATACCAATCCATTGAGGCGCATTTTTTTGACTTTGAAAAAGATATCTATGGAGAAATCCTCAAAGTGGAATTTTTGAAACGCCTTAGGGATGAACAAAAATTTGAATCTTTAGAATTCTTGCAAGCGCAATTAAAAAAAGATAAACTAGATGCCAAAAAATTTCTGAACAATCATGGTTAAATTTTTATTCAAACGTATTGACAATAGCCCATTGATTATTTTCCGTATCGTATTCGGGTTTTTGATTTTTATGGAAAGTATTGGCGCCATTTTTACAGGTTGGCTAGAACGGAATTTGATTCAACCCAAGTTCACTTTTTCGTTTATCGGTTTTGAATGGCTACAGCCACTTCCAGGAAATTGGATGTATGTGTATTACGCAACCATGGGGCTTTGTGGCTTGCTAATTATGGTCGGTTACAAATATCGAATAAGCATGCTGGCATTTACCTTACTGTGGACAGGAACATATTTAATGCAAAAATCCTCCTATAACAATCATTATTATCTGTTGATTCTTTTGAGCAGTATGATGGTGTTTCAACCAGCAAATAGGTATTTTTCTGTAGATTCAAAATTAGATACGACAATTAAACGCATTTCTATGCCACAATGGTGCAGTGCTGTTTTTATAATTCAAATGTTCATTGTCTATACCTACGCTTCCATCGCTAAAATGTATCCTGATTGGTTGGATACTTCGGTCATTGAGGTTATCATGCGAGGTAAGAAGCATTATTTCTTGGTCGGTGATTTGCTCCAACAGAAATGGATGCATTATTTTATCACTTATGGAGGCCTTTTATTCGATGGGTTGATTATCCCACTGTTACTATTTAAACCCACCCGCAAATGGGCGTTTTTTGTTTCTCTTTTTTTCCATCTTTTTAATTCGTTTGTGTTTCAGGTTGGAATCTTTCCTTATTTGTCCATTGCCTTTGCTTTGTTCTTTTTTGAGCCAAAAACCATTCGAAATATTTTCTTCAAGAAAAAACCGCTATATGCAGCAAACGAAGTCATCATCCCAAACTATAAAACCCCATTTATGGCAATTTTTATGATTTACTTTATCATTCAAATTGGGTTGCCTCTACGCCATTGGTTTTTCAAGGATGATGTATTATGGACCGAAGAAGGCCATCGCCTGTCTTGGCGCATGATGCTTCGTTCTAAAAGCGGTTCTACCTCGTACCAAGTGGTTGATGCCCAAACAAATGTGACAATTCCCATAAAATTGGATGACTATCTTACAAAAAGCCAACAGCGAACCGCTAGTACAAAACCTGATGTCATCTGGCAATTTGCCCAGCATCTTAAAAAGGATTTTTCCAATAAGGGAATTGACGTCAAGGTATATGTAAATGCATTTGTGAGGGTTAATGACAATAAATTGCAGCGTCTCATTGACCCAGATGTGGACCTCGCGAATGTGGAATGGGAGCCTTTAAAACATAGTGAATGGCTCTTACCATCCGTTCAAAAGGATGAGTTTGAGGAAAGAGAGAAAAGAAAAAAAATGAGGCAATATCAATAGTTTCGCTGAAAATCGCACTGAAAACTGCAATTGCAACTGTTAACTTTCCAAAAATCTCGCTATTTTTGCCTTCAAATTAATCACCATGTTACAAGTACCCTATATTAGAGAGAATAAAGATGCCGTCATTAAAGGTTTGGCAAAGCGAAATATGGATGCCACCCAAATGATTAATGAGGTCATTTCCTTGGATGAAGACCGTCGTGGCTTGCAATCAAAATTGGATAACGTTTTGGCAGAATCCAATAGTCTTTCAAAAGAAATTGGGAACTTGTATAAATCGGGCGAATCACAGAAGGCCAATGAACTAAAAGAAAAAACGGTTCAGCTCAAAGAAGATTCCAAAACTCTTGGTGAACAGTTAGATGCCACGGTCGAAGCCTTAAATCAATTGCTCTACAAAATTCCGAATGTACCTTGCTCTTTGGTGCCTTCTGGAAATTCTGAAACGGACAATGAAGAGGTTTACAGAGAAGGCGATATTCCTGTCTTGCACAAAAATGCTTTGCCACACTGGGAATTGGCAAAAAAATACGACATCATCGATTTTGAATTGGGCAATAAGATTACAGGTGCAGGATTTCCAGTTTACAAAGGCAAAGGAGCCAGATTGCAACGTGCTTTAATTGCTTATTTTCTTGATAAAAATACAGCAGCTGGTTATACAGAATACCAACTACCACATTTGGTCAATGAAGCTTCTGGTTTTGGAACTGGGCAATTGCCAGACAAAGAAGGTCAAATGTATCATGTAACCGAAGATAATCTGTATCTGATTCCGACGGCTGAAGTGCCAGGCACTAATATATTTAGGGATGTCTTGTTGAACGAAAGTGAACTCCCTATTGGCATTACAGGCTATACACCATGTTTTCGTCGTGAAGCAGGAAGTTATGGAGCACACGTAAGAGGTTTAAATCGTTTGCATCAATTTGATAAAGTGGAAATTTTACGCATTGAGCATCCCAAACGTTCTTATGATGCCTTGGATGAAATGGTTGCCCACGTCAAATCTATCTTGCAGGAATTGGAATTGCCATACAGAATCTTACGTTTGTGCGGTGGCGATTTAGGTTTTACCTCTGCCCTTACCTATGATTTTGAAGTGTTCTCCACAGCCCAAGACCGTTGGTTGGAAATTTCTTCCGTCTCAAATTTTGAAACTTTTCAGGCAAATCGTTTAAAACTACGCTTCAAAAACGCCGACGGAAAAAATGAATTGGCACATACACTTAATGGAAGCTCATTGGCACTACCAAGAGTACTCGCTGGTATTTTGGAGAACTATCAGACAGAAAACGGGATTAAAATCCCAAAGGTTTTAGTGCCTTATACTGGGTTTGATATTATTTCATAAGTAAGAATTTTCCTTTATATAATCGTTGAAATACTAAAATTTTACGTTGTTCAACGAATATTTTTCCTTTTTTTTTGTTTTTTCGCAAATAATCAAGATGTTAGCAGTGATAATAAACTTAACCTACTTATATCATGAAAAACATTATGCGTCTCGTTTTGCTTGCTTCGCTGATTGTTATGGTAAGTAAAATTTTATTTTAGAAACTTTTTTTGCTTCGAATGAAAGCTTAAACATAAAAAATGCCAAAGCAGAATAACTGAATCATTTTTAAAGTAATGGTTAATAGCACATTTATTTTGATGGTAATGCCTGGATGAAAGTTCAGGCATTTTTTTTATAATAACCTTCACAATAACAAGCGCCCTCATTTGTTATATTTACAAAAATTAATCACGTGAAGAAATTTTTTCTCTTTATCTATATGTCATGCAGCGGTTTGCTTTTTTCACAAAGTGAACAGTTGTCGGACGATTATTTTAAGCGTGGTGAATTTGATAAGGCACTTATTGGTTATAATCAGTTGTATCAAAAAAACCCTTCCAATATCAATTACCTCTTCCAACTTATCAAGACCCACCAACAATTGAAGCAATATGATGCGGTACATCGTTTGCTTTCAGAAAAGATTACTTCAAGTGAAAATCCACAGCTCTTGGTAGAAATGGGCTATAATTATCAACTTCAGGACAGCACAGATTTGGCACAATCTTTTTACAAAGATGCTTTTCTGAAAATTGAAGAGAATTCAAATTATGTCTTCGGCGTCGCACATCAATTTGAGGACCACTCGCTTTTGGATGAAGCAATCCAAGCCTATAAAAAAGCAATGGCACTCAATCATAGCCTGAATTTCAATATCCAATTGGCACAGATTTATGGCGAACAGGGAAATGTGGAGGAAATGTTCTCTAGCTATATAGATTATATCGAAACCAAACCTGAATTTATCAATAATGCCAAACGAGCTTTCAGCGATTTTGTTTCCGAGAATAAAGAGAATGAAAACAATCTCATTTTGAAAAAATTATTGCTAAAGAAAATTCAGAGTGCGCCTCATGACTATTGGTATGAGCTTTTGAGTTGGATGTTTGTTCAGGAAAAAGAATATTCAAAGTCCTTCATTCAAGAAAAAGCGCTTTACAAACGCAATCCCGAAAGCTTGAACAGCATCATGGAACTTGCGATTATGGCACACAATGAAAAACAAAATGAAGCTGCTACTGAAATCTTCACTTTCATATTGGAAACCACCCAAGACATTGACACCAAATTGATGGCGAATCAATATCTTTTGGACATCAAAGTTGAAAATGCTTCTGAAAAAGATTATGAGACCATCAATAAAGAATATCTAGAGCTTTTCAAACATTATGGCACCTATGAGCAAACACTTTCTTTACAAATTTCGTACGGCAATTTTTTGGCATTCTATCTTAAAAAACCTCAGGAAGCCAGTGACTTTTTAAAGAAAAGCCTAAAACTAAATATCTCTCCCTTTCAGGAAGCAAGCGTCAAATTAAAATTGGGAGATATCTTGGTATTCCAAGAAAAATTTAACGAAGCCTTGATTTATTACTCACAGATTCAGGCTAATCTAAAAAACAGTACAATTTCTCAGGAAGCTCGATTTAAAGTTGCTAAAACCAGCTATTACAAAGGTGATTTTGAATGGGCAGAATCACAATTAAAAATCCTCAAATCCTCTACCTCACAACTCATTGCCAATGATGCATTGGATTTAAAACTGCTGATTTCGGACAATAAATATGAAGATTCTCTTCACGTCGCGTTAAAATTATATGCCAAGGCTGATTTGATGGCATTTCAAAACAGAACTGATGAAGCTATTAGTTTATTAGACCAAATTTTGACCGAACACAAAGGCGAAAGCATTGAAGATGAAGCTTTATTGAAACAGGCGAGACTTTTTGAAAAGAAAAAGCAATATGACAAAGCGGTTGTCAATTATCAATCCATTATTGCCAATTATCCTGAAGAAATCCTTGCGGATGATGCGCTGTATTTTTTAGCGGAATTATACAGCAATCAATTGGCAGAACCTGAAAAAGCCAAAGATCTTTACGAACAGATTATCTTCAAACATGAAGACAGTATTTATTCAGTAGAAGCTCGCAAGAAGTTCAGGATGCTGCGTGGAGACGCAATTAATTAATTCTAAAAACTAAAAGACCAAATTTCAAAGGATTTAAATGGAATGTGGAATTTTTAATTGAAAATTCAATGCAAGTTATTATCGCCGAAACCAACCGACTCCTCATCTCCAAAATGACTTTGGAGGATGCACCTTTTATGTTAGAATTGCTCAATACTCCAAATTGGCTTAAATATATAGGGGACCGAAACGTAAAAAGTGTCGAAGAAGCTGAAACTTATTTAAAAAATGGTGTTCTCAAAAGCTATAAAGAATCTGGTTTTGGGTTTTATAAGTTATTGTTGAAAGAAGAAAACAATAAAATTATTGGCACTTCTGGGCTTGTCAAACGACCTCAATTGGAAGATGTGGATATTGGCTTCGCAATGCTACCAGAATATGAAGGAAGAGGATTTGGTATGGAATCTTCTTTGGAAATCATGAAATTTGCAGAATATCATTTACATCTAAAGCGGATTGTAGCCATAACTACACCCTTAAATGTCAATTCCATCAAATTATTGGAAAAATTAGGGTTAACTTATGAAAAAAGGATAAAACCTTTTGATGACGGCGAAGAACTCCTGTTATTTGCAAAAACATTTTAATTTAAATACAAAAAAACCCAAATGATTATCTACAATGTCACTTCAAACATTGATAAAAGCGTCCATGACCAATGGCTTACCTGGATCAAGGAACATATACCACAAGTTTTGTCCACAGGTTGCTTTACGGAAGCCAAGCTTACGAAAGTTTTGGTAGAGGAAGAGCATGGAGTGACCTATTCCGTTCAATATAGGGCAAAATCAAGGGAAGATTTGGAACGCTATTATTCAAATTATGCCGACGCCTTAAGAAATGATGCTCTGAAACATTTCGCTGACAAAGTGCTTTCCTTTAGAACAGAATTGGAAATTGTTGACGAATTTTCTGTAACTTTCAATTAATTTCCATAACTGCAAAGCCGGAAAAAATGTCTGTCAAAGCAAAAAAACATTTAGGCCAGCACTTTTTGAATGACGAAAATATTGCTTCAAGAATTGCAGATACACTCTCCTTAAAAGGTTATGACCATGTTTTGGAAATCGGACCAGGCATGGGGGTTTTGACTAAATATTTGCTCCAAAAAAATATCACTACACATGTGATTGAAATCGATACAGAGTCTGTTGCCTATCTAAAAGCAAATTATTTAAATCTTAGCGACAGAATCATCGAAAAAGACTTTCTAAAATACGATTTAAAACAAGTTTTCAAGGATGAACCATTCGCTATTATTGGAAATTTTCCTTATAACATCTCTTCCCAAATTGTCTTTAAAACCTTGGAAATGCGCGACCAAATTCCAGAATTTTCTGGTATGTTCCAAAAAGAAGTCGCTTTGCGTATCTGTTCAAAGGAAGGCAGCAAAGTCTACGGTATTCTATCGGTATTGACACAGGCATTTTATAATGCTGACTATTTATTTAGTGTTCCACCACAAGTATTCAGTCCTCCACCAAAAGTGGATTCTGGCGTATTGGTTTTAAAACGGAAAGATAATTATACACTTCCTTGTGATGAATCGCTATTTTTTAAAGTCGTAAAAATCGGATTCCAACAACGCAGGAAAACGCTTCGTAACAGTTTAAAAACATTCAATCTATCCGATAATTTAAAAGCAAATGCTATCTTTGACCAACGTCCAGAACAATTGAGTGTATCTCAATTCATAGAACTGACGCAGTATATTGAAAAGGACTCTAATTCTTAAATCATTCCCGTCTTGGCAGAAGAAAATGAAAATATACAGTTTGAGCTGACAGATGACCTCATCACGCAGGTGGAGCAACTTATCGAACAGAAAAACGATAAAGAACTTCGCAAGTTACTGAATGAGTTTCACTATGCAGATATTGCCGAGATTCTCGACGAGGTAAATCTCGAAGAGGCTATGTATGTTATCAAATTGCTGGATTCTGAGACGACATCGGATGTCTTGATGGAACTCGATGATGACAATCGAGAAAAAGTACTCCAAAATCTTTCTGCCAAGGAAATCGCCGAAGAAATTGAAGAACTCGATACAGACGATGCTGCCGACATCATTGCCGAGCTTTCCGAAGAACGTCAGCGGGAGGTCATTCATCATATAGAAGATGAAGATCATAAAGCCGAAATCAAAGAGC
The DNA here is from genome assembly GCA_041391925.1 of Gelidibacter sp. GTDB lineage: Bacteria > Bacteroidota > Bacteroidia > Flavobacteriales > Flavobacteriaceae > JBPOFM01. The sequence continues at coordinate 207,888 of JAWKNA010000003.1, forward strand.
TCTTAAAATATGATGAGGATACTGCTGGTGGACTCATGGCAAAAGAGCTCGTTAAAGTCTATGAAACTTGGACCGTTGCTGGATGTTTGCGTCGCATCAGAGGGCAAGCAAAAGACGTCACCAGGGTTCACTCCATCTATGTGGTCAATAAGCAGAACAAATTGATTGGAAGGCTATCTTTAAAAGATTTGATTGTCGCCAAAAGTGAAGAAAAAATTGCAGATATCTACATTAAAAATGTGGATTATGTTAAAGTTGATGAAGATCCTGAAGAAGTCGCAAAGGTCATGGCAAAATATGACTTGGAAGCCATTCCTGTAGTTGATGACAATATGATTTTGTTGGGAAGAATTACCATCGACGACATTGTGGATGTATTAAAGGAAGAGGCTGACAAAGATTACCAATTGGCTGCAGGTATCACTGGCGACGTCGAAGCCGATGACAGCATTTGGGAACTCACCAGGGCACGTTTACCTTGGTTATTGATTGGGATGTTTGGAGGCATTGGGGCCGCAAGCATTATCAATGGATTTAGTGCTGCATTGACGCTTTACCCAGCCTTGTTGATGTTTGTACCATTGATCCAAGCAACCGCAGGAAATGTAGGAGTACAATCATCAGCCATTGTGGTTCAAGGTTTGGCAAACGATTCCATTGATGGTAACATTATCAATCGTTTGCTTAAAGAGTCATTGCTTGGTCTTGTCAATGGACTTGCGATTGCAGCCATCGTTTTGCTTATCAGCCATTTTGCATTTCACACCTCCTATCATGAATCATTGACCATCTGCGTAGCACTTGTTGCGGTCATCATCATGGCAGCGCTCATTGGAACCTTTATTCCCATATTTTTGGACAAACGTGGTGTTGATGCTGCCGTTGCGACGGGGCCATTTATTACCACAAGTAATGATGTTTTTGGCATTTTGATGTACTTTTTGATAGCCAAAATGATTTTAGGGTTTTAAATGAGAATACTCCACCTCGATACCAATCACCCATTGCTCATCAATCAATTGAAAGCATTGGGATTTGAAAATGACGAAGACTATTCATCTTCAAAAGAAGTTGTGATGTCAACCATTAAAAATTATGATGGCATCGTTTTAAGGAGCCGATTTTCCATTGATGAACAATTTTTGGATGCTGCAACCAACCTCAAGTTCATTGCGCGCGTTGGTGCAGGACTGGAAAATATTGATAGCAGCTATGCCAATAAAAAAAAGATAACACTCATCGCAGCTCCTGAAGGCAATCGAAACGCGGTAGGAGAACACGCCTTGGGAATGCTGCTCTCGTTGTTTAACAAACTCAATAAGGCAGACCGAGAGGTCAGAAATGGCATTTGGCAACGCGAAGCTAATAGAGGTATCGAACTCGATGGCAAAACTGTTGGATTGATAGGTTATGGAAACATGGGAAAAGCCTTTGCCAAAAAACTTAGGGGCTTTGATGTTGAGGTCCTCTGCTATGACATAAAAAATTACGTAGGTGACAAAAACGCAAAACAAGTCTCATTGAAAGATTTCCAAAAACAAGTAGATGTGGTGAGTTTGCATACACCTCAAACCTCTAAAACACTTGGAATGATCAACTCTACATTTATCAATCAGTTTACAAAACCCTTTTGGTTACTTAACACAGCGCGGGGCAAAAGTGTCGTTACTGCAGATTTGGTAGAGGCATTAAAATCCCAAAAAATCTTAGGAGCTGGATTGGATGTTCTCGAATACGAAAAAACATCGTTTGAAGATATGTTTACTTCTACAATGCCAGAACCATTTCAATATTTGATTCAGGCTGAAAATGTTTTATTGACACCACATGTTGCTGGTTGGACCATAGAAAGCAATGAAAAATTGGCACAGACTATTGTTGATAAGATTAAGGCAAAATTTTGCTAACTTTAGATTCTTAAAATTTAGTCTATGCAATACAAAGCTGACTCACCAGAAGATTATATCAACCAGGTTCCTAAAGAGCGCCAAAGCGCTTTACAGAAATTAAGAAGTACCATAAAAGACAACTTACCCAGTGGCTTTGAAGAAGGGATTCAATATGGTATGATTGGTTATTATGTGCCTCATAGCATTTATCCAGATGGTTATCATTGCACTCCAGACATTCCACTCCCATTTATGAGTTTTGCATCACAAAAAAACTCAATCAATTTATACCATAGTGGTATTTATACTGTTCCAGAAATTCATGATTGGTTTGTAAACGAATACAAAAAACATTCAAATCGCAAACTCGATATGGGAAAAAGTTGCATTCGTTTTAAACATATTGATGAAATTCCATTTGAACTTATTGGAGAGCTATCTAAAAAAATGAGTGTGAATGATTGGATAGGGATTTATGAAAAAAATATCAAAAAAAAGTAATTTATATGAAAAATCGTGTTACAGGCATTGGTGGTCTGTTTTTTAAGACAACAGACCCGAATGCAACTAAAGAATGGTACAAAAAACATCTCGGATTTAATACTGACAATTATGGTTGTACATTTTGGTGGAAAGACAAAGAAGGAAATGAGTGTTCCACACAATGGAGTGCATTTCCTAAAGACACTAAGTATTATGAGCCATCAAAAAAGGAGTTCATGTTCAACTATCGTGTTGAAAATTTAGTGGAGCTTTTAAAGGTTTTGAAGGAAGAAGGCGTGACCATTATTGGCGAAATGCAAGAATATGAATATGGAAAATTTGGCTATATTATGGACAATGATGGCAACAAAATAGAACTTTGGGAGCCAGTGGACAAAGCATTTTTGTAAACGGAATCTTTTTTTCACTATCTTTAAACTCTAACCTTAAACTATTAAATTATGTCCGATGACAAAAATTTAGGCGACGATCTTGATGATTTGATGGACGACGCCAAGAGAGGCGCAAATGAATTTTCAGAAGGTGCAAAAAAAACAGCCAATGAATTTTCCCAAGGCGCCCGAGAAGCATTCAATTCCGGACCAGGAGACAACAAAAAAATATTGGCTGGAGTCTTAGCCATTATTTTAGGCGGATTTGGAGTCCATAAATTCATTTTGGGCTACAATAAAGAGGGTGGAATTCTTTTGGGAATAACACTTTTGGGCATAGTGCTTTCATGTGTTGGCATTGGTATTTTTGTTGTTTGGATTACTGGACTTATTGGTCTGGTGGAAGGCATTATTTACCTGACAAAATCGGATGCCGAGTTTTATGCCACCTACCAAATTGGCAAAAAACCGTGGTTCTAAACACCATTTAAAGCCAAATACCATAATGTTTGGCTTTTTTTAAAATTATTAATATCGTAATATTGCAATATTACGATTTAATTGTATATTTGTCCTTTACATTCCATATATGGGAGCTTCAAAAACAGATATTTATTCACCCGAAACCACAGATATTGCTTCTTTGGCAAAAGTCTTTTCACATCCCGCGCGAGTGGCCATTTTACAATACATCAGTAAGCAGGAAAGTTGTATCTGTAATGATATTGTAGAAGAAATAGGATTATCGCAACCCACTATTTCCCAACACTTGCAGGTAATCAATAACGCAGGTTTACTGAAAGGAAATTTTAAAGGAAAGAGTATTTGTTATTGTTTGAATGTGAAGCGTTTTCAAGAATTTCAGCAGTTATTTAATCAGTTTTTGAACAACACAACCTCCAATTGCTGTTAATCATGAGAGCTTTCTTAACTAAATATAAAAAACCATTGGTTATAACAACTTCCTTACTGATATTACAACTTATTTGGGGATTTGACCCAAAATTTTGCCTCATCAATATCATTTGGCTTTTCGTTTAAAAAACATAGAATGAAAACAGAACAATTTTTAACATTGCTTGAAGAACATCTAGACAAAGTTTTAGTCTTTGAATATGCACCGAACAAAATGGTTCGTCCCAATTATCACATTACTGAAGTGAAACACATTGCTGTAGATTCTGTCGATTGTGGTGCACAAACCGATTCATGGCATGAAACCATAATCCAACTTTGGGAAAGCCCCTCTGAAATTTTAAAAAAGGAATATATGTTTGTTTACAAAGCATTGGCCATCCTTAAAAAAGTGGGCAAAATGAAACCTTATGTGTTGGATGCTGAAGTAAAGTTTGAATATGGAAATACCACATTTCACACAGCCCAGCTATTTGTGGATAATTTTGAAATTAAAGACAATAAACTGATTATTAAGTTAGCTATCATAAAAACAGATTGCAAAGCAAAAGATGTTTGCGGTGTTGCAGCATCAGTAAACGAACCCGATAATGAACCATGCTGTCCGCCAGACGGAAATTGTTGTTAACCCGAAACCAGTAACCGCATGGGAACTCCAAACATCCTAATACTCTGTACTGGCAATTCCTGCAGAAGTCAAATGGCAGAAGGCTATTTAACCAAACTCAGCGAAGGAAAAGCCACTATATATAGCGCTGGCATAGAAACCCATGGATTGAATCCTGGAGCAGTATCCATCATGAAAGAAGATGGGATTGACATCTCAAACCACACCTCTAATCATGTGGATGAGTATTCCCATATCAATTTTGATTATATCATTACGGTTTGCGATCATGCCAATGAAAATTGCCCTTTCATCCCAAGTAAAAATGCCCTGCGTTTGCACCATAACTTTTTTGACCCTTCAAAAGTAATGGGTAGTAATAAAGTGAAACATAGCGCTTTTGAAAAGGCAAGAGAGGAAATTAAAGAGTATTGTGAAAGTTTTGCAAAACAGTATTTAACTCTCTGAAGATGGCTCATCCCCATTCTCCGCAAACTTCCGCTCCATCTCAGCCTGAAATTCTTCCATAACAGGTTTTACCGTGCTTTCCGGGAGATCCGCAATACGAATGTACATCAAGCCATCCACTGCATTATTAAAAAGCGGATCCACATTAAATGCCACCACTTTTGCATTCTGTTTGATATACTTTTTGATGAGTACAGGTAACCGCAAGGCGCCTGGTTCTAATTCGTCAATGATTTTGTCAAATTTCATCAAGTCTGCTTCGGTTTCATCAAAAACAAAATCCTTGTCGGCATCCTTCAGTTTTACCTTGAATTCCTTTTTTGGATGTACATATTGCGCTACATAAGGGTCGTAATAATTGGATTTCATAAACTCAATCATCAACGATTTTGAGAAATTTGTGAATTTGTCACTGATGGTCACACCACCTATTAAAAATTTATGTTCCGGGTAGCGCAATGTTGTGTGTACAATCCCTTTCCAAAGCAAAAACAATGGCATCGGTTTTTGTTGATACTCACTGATGATAAAGGCACGTCCCATCTCGATGGATTCACTCATCATTTTATAAAGTTCCGGTTCAAAACGGAACAAATCCTGAAGGTAAAAGCCATCAATGCCATACTTTGCAAAAATCTTGGAACCCAACCCCATTCGATAGGCTCCAGCCAATTTGTTGGTATCATTATCCCACAAAAACATGTGATGGTAATAGTTGTCAAACGCATCCAAATCAATGGCCTCATTTGTGCCTTCGCCCACTTCCCTAAAAGTGATTTCGCGCAGACGGCCAATTTCGCGTAGAATATTTGGGATGGATTTAGAATCGGTCAAAAACACTTCATAATTCTTGCTTTCCAATAATCTGCAATCATTTTTCCGTAATGCCTCCACTTCCTTTTTCATCACCTCAACACTCACCTGTGTCACAATATTTTTGACTGGTTTTGGCACTTTTAAATTGGAAGATAGTGTAGATAGCACATTGCCTTTTTGATCAAATGAATTGGCAAGCATATATGTTTTCTTTCGCAAAAATTCGGAGAATTCGGAAAGCGTTTTATATTCTTTTTGGTCAGCAACCGAGAGAGGTCTCCCAATTCGTACTTTAATGATTCTCCGTTTTTGGGTCAGCAATTCTGAAGGCAATTTTGCAGTCCTAAACGTATCGCTGATTTTAGAAAGTTTATAGAAAAGCTTACTGTTTTTGGCATGAAAATAAATAGGTACCACAGGAACTTCTGCCTTTTGTATCAGTTTCATAGCTGCTTCTTCCCAAGGTCTGTCAATTACCAATTTTCCATCTCTATACGTTGAGACCTCGCCAGCTGGAAAGATACCCAATGGATGTCCATCTCGCAAATGTCCAATGGCACTCTTGAATCCTGCAATACTTGATTTGGCGTCTTTATGTTCTTCAAATGGATTGACTGCCAATATATAAGGTTTCATGGGCTCAATGCGATGCAATAAAAAATTAGCCATGATTTTGAAATCGTTTCGCTGCTGAACCATCAGCTTTAACAATAAAATACCATCAATACCTCCGAGTGGATGATTGGAAATGGTAATGTATGGACCTTCTTTAGGCAACCTTTTAAAATCTTCTTCCGGAATTTCAAACTTAATCTGAAAATCGTCCAAAATAGCGTCCAAAAATTCAATCTCTTTAAGATGCTTGTTGCGATTGTAAATTTTATTGAGTGTTGATATTTTGAGTACTTTCATGAGCATCCATCCACAGAACGTCCCTAAAACACCGTACTTGTTGGCATTAATGGCTTGGGCGACTTCTTTGGCAGTTACTAATCCTGTGTCTGTTGGTTTGGTCATACTCACAAAAATAATAAAATGTTAATTAGTAACCATCTGAACGGTTTCTTGTGTCAACTGTTTTAAATAGACCGTTTTACCTTGTTCTAACTGACTGATAGCATTGTTGTTATAATGTCGAATGGTATACAAAGACACATCTTTATGACAGCTAACTTTAAATTTTGCCTTCAAGTGTTGGAGCAATTTATCCAGATTATTATAGAGGTTATCTACACATACGGAAAAACTGATGGCAGAATTCTGGATAAGGTCAACTTTCATTTTATAAAGATGCAATAATTTGAAAATTTCACTGATATTCTCTTCTACAATGTATGAAAAATCCAAAGAAGACAGTGAGATGAGCACCTGATTCTTCTTCACGATGAAGCATGGAATATGTGATTCAATTTTATTGCCTCTGCCAACCATAGTTCCTGGATTTTCTGGATGTAAAAAAGACTTTACGTATAATGGAATTTCTTTTCCTTGCAAAGGCTGCAATGTTTTGGGATGAATCACAGAAGCACCATAAAATGCAAGCTCTATGGCTTCGCTGTAGGATATCCGATCCAACAATTGTGCATTCTCAAAATATCTTGGGTCGGCATTCAAGACGCCAGGTACATCTTTCCATATGGTCACACTTTCGGCATTTAGGCAGTAGGCAAAAATGGCTGCCGTGTAATCACTTCCCTCTCTTCCCAAAGTGGTCATAAAATTATTGGCATCGCTTCCTATAAACCCCTGTGTAATATTCAGGTTCTTTTTATCAAAATTGGCCGCAATTTGTTGTTGTGTTGTTTCCCAATTAACATTGGCACGTCGGTAATAATTATCGGTTTTGATATAATCTCGAACATCAAGCCAATTGTTTTTCAACCCTATCTCATTAAAATACGCACTCACAATGATGGTCGATGCCAATTCGCCATAACCTATTGTTTGGTCATAAACAAAGTTATAATCTGGAGATTTGTTACGCTCAAAAAAAGTCCTCAATTCGTCAAACAAATTGGATATTTTTTTAAAAACAGAATGTTTTTCATTGTCGAACAGTTCCAGCAAAATTTCGTTGTGGTACTTTTTTACTTCCTGTAAAGAACTTTGTAATTGGCTTTTAGTGTTGAAATAATTATCGATGACTATCTCAATAGCATTGGTGGTTTTTCCCATGGCAGAGATAATTATCAATGTGTTTTGGTAGCCAACGGTCTTTAATACGTTCGCCACGTTCTTGACGCCATTGGCATCTTTAATTGAAGCACCACCAAATTTGAATACTTGCATTCTATAACTTTGATATATAATTTTTGATTCCTTGTTCATTCAGGTGCACCACGTCCCAATCGCGTTTTACATCTGCCCCTTTTTTTTCATAAAACGCTATCGCAGGCTCATTCCAATCCAGCACTTCCCAACTAATGCGTTTTACGCCCAACTGATGTCCATATTTTACGACTTCATCCAATAATGCTGTCCCCATACCAGTACCTCTCATAGATTGGCTCACAATCAGGTCTTCTAGATGCAGTACATTCCCTTTCCAAGTAGAAAAGCGATGATAGACCAGTGCAATTCCTTCAACCTTCTTATGGACTTCCGCTACAAAACATTTAAAATTTGGGGTTTCTCCGAATCCATTCATCTCCAAATCTTCCACAGTGACTTCAACAGCATCTGGCTCTTTTTCAAAGATGGCTAATTCCTTGATGAGGTTTAAAACATCAAGCATATCACTTTTTAGGGCAGGTCTTATGGAAAATTGCATCGGTTAAAATTTTGAGTAAAGATAGTTTAAACTTAATCATATTAAAACATTAAATCCTCACGAAAACGTTGTAGTTTCTCAAAAAATACGATATTTGCACAAACAAACTTCAAGCATCCATGTCTCGCAAAAATCAAACTTTAGGAGAATTTATTATTGAAAATCAAGCGGCATTTAAATATACTTCTGGTGAATTGTCCAGCTTGATAAATTCCATACGACTGGCTGCCAAAGTTGTCAATTACGAAGTGAACAAAGCGGGTTTGGTGGATATCATCGGCGCAGCTGGTGACACTAATATTCAAGGGGAACATCAACAAAAATTGGATGTGTATGCCAATGAAAAGTTCATCCAGACGATGACCAACAGAAATATTGTTTGCGGTATTGCCAGTGAAGAGGAAGACGATTTTATTGCCATCAATAGCCAAGATGAAAACCATCAAAATAAATATGTAGTGTTGATTGACCCTTTGGATGGCTCCTCTAACATTGATGTGAATGTTTCCGTTGGAACCATTTTCTCCATCTACCGACGTGTCACTCCCATTGGTACACCAGTGACACTTGAAGATTTTCTTCAACCAGGTAATCAACAGGTTGCTGCTGGTTATGTGGTGTATGGCACCTCCACAATGATAGTTTATACCACAGGAGCTGGGGTGAACGGGTTCACACTGAATCCTGCTATTGGAACTTTTTATCTATCTCATCCCAATATGCAATTCCCTGAAGATGGAAATATTTATTCTGTGAATGAAGGAAACTACATCCACTTCCCGCAAGGCGTGAAAAATTATATTAAATACTGCCAGATGGAAGAAGGTGACCGACCATACACCTCAAGATATATTGGCTCATTGGTGTCTGATTTCCATCGTAATATGATTAAAGGCGGTATCTATCTTTACCCCAAAAGTTCCATGAATGCTAAAGGAAAACTGCGTTTGCTTTATGAATGTAATCCAATGGCGTTTCTGGCAGAACAAGCCAACGGGAAGGCAAGTGATGGGTTTCAGCGCATTATGGACATACAACCTACAGAATTGCACGAACGGGTTCCCTTTATTTGTGGCAGCAAGAATATGGTTGAAAAATGTGAAGAATTCATGCGCAATGCACAATAAAATAACAACAATTCAAATTCCAAATTCCAAGAAAAAATTAGAGAGAATTTTGGAGAATCCATTCATCTCTTTTAAATAGAAAAGCCGCGCAACATCATTTGAACGGCTTAATATTTTTGAATAAAAAAAATCTCTTTCTCTTTTCTCTTTTCTCTTTTCTCTTTTCTCTTTTATATTTTCTTAAAAAATATTATCGATTCATGTTCTTGATTTCATCCATAAAGGTATCCAAATCAACCCCTTCGTTGACCAAAGTCAAAGCCTTATCAACCACATATACCACATTATTGGGTGAAAAACCAAGTCCAATACCAATCTTTTTTAGCAAGGTTACTTGTTTTTCTCCTTTTATATGGTCTGCATACACCATACGTGCCAAATCGTACAAACGCTCCAATCGTCTGTCATAAGAAGTCGGTGGATTTATGGGATGTGACTGGTAGTCTTTCAAAATCAATTTGTAATCATCATCGCTGATATCCAAATTGCGAGCCAATCGATCTAAAAAAGCCTTTTCTTCAGCAGATATGATGCCATCATCCATTGCCACTCTTACAATCGCTGCAAAATGGTCTTCGTTGCGTTTCTTGAATCCACTATCAAATAAATCGGAAATTGACATAAGTTTCTTGTTTTAAAAGTCGTGCAAATATAATTAAAGTTCATTCTTTTTTTAACTAAAAATAGAGCTTTTTTAACTGTTGCTTTTTAAGATTAAATTCACATATCGTTTGAAACAATATAAATTGTAAATTTTATATTTGTGCTTCAAAATAAATTGTCTTGAGTAAATCCCATCTCTCGCAACTCTATGCACAGGCTTCGCAAACGCAAAATCTGCAAACTGCTATTGCCCAAGAACACACAAAAATACATTTAAAGGGTCTTGTCGGCTCTTCCTTTTCATTTGTGCTTACAGAAACTTTTAAGCAAACAGAGGTACCATATCTATTGGTTTTTAATGACAAGGAAGAAGCTGCCTTTTATTTGAATGATTTGGAGTTGTTGCTCAATGACAAAGATGTGCTCTTCTATCCTGGTAGTTACCGTCGTCCGTATCAAATTGAAGAAACCGACAATGCCAATGTGTTGCTTCGAGCAGAAGTTTTAAACAGAATCAACTCACGCAAAAAGCCAGCCATCATTGTCACTTATCCTGATGCCTTGTTTGAAAAAGTGGTGACCCGGAAGGAATTGGAACGAAATACCTTGAAAATTTCAGTTAATGATAATTTGTCCATCGATTTTGTAAACGAGGTGTTGTTTGAATACCAATTCAAACGTGTTGATTTTGTGACGGAGCCTGGAGAATTTTCGCTGCGTGGTGGCATTGTGGACGTGTTTTCGTTTTCGCATGACGAACCTTACAGAATCGAGTTTTTTGGTGATGAGGTGGATAGCATCCGCACCTTTGATGTGGAAACTCAATTGTCCACCGAACAGGTCAAAAAAATAAATATCATTCCCAATGTAGAGAACAAATTTTTGGAAGAAAATCGAGAAAGTTTTTTAAAATATATTGCTTCCAAAACAGTCGTTTTCGTCAAAAATGCGGATGTATTGTTGTCTCGAATTGATGATTTCTTCGGAAAAGCGGAAGAAGCTTTCCAAAAGCTTTCCAAAGACATCAAGCATGCCTCGCCCGAAGAATTGTTCTGTAATTCGGAATTGCTGAAGCGGCAATTATTGGAATTCACTTTGGTTGAATTTGGAAGTCAAACCGTTTTCAGTCATAAATCTTTGGAGTTTCACACCACTCCCCAACCTTCCTTCAACAAACAATTCGATTTGCTGATTGAAAATTTAAATACCAACCACGATAAAGGTTACACCAATTACATCGCTTGTGTAAGTGAACAGCAAGCCAAACGCTTTCATGATATTTTTGAGGATGTTGAACAGGACGTTCATTATAAAACCATAGTGCTTTCTTTGTATCAGGGTTTTATCGACCATGATAATCAAATTGCCTGTTACACCGACCATCAGATTTTTGAGCGTTACCATAAATTCCATATCAAAAATGGGTACGCAAAAAAACAGGCCATCACTTTAAAAGAGTTGACCAATCTAGAAATTGGTGATTATGTCACTCACATCGACCATGGTATTGGAAAATTTGGAGGACTTCAAAAAATTGATGTTGAAGGCAAAAAACAAGAGGCTATCAAGCTTGTATATGGCGAAAGGGATGTGCTTTATTTGAGTATTCATTCGCTTCACAAGATTACCAAGTTTAACGGAAAAGATGGAAAACCACCAAAAATCTATAAACTTGGCAGCAGTGCATGGAAAAATCTCAAACAGAAAACCAAATCAAGGGTCAAGGAAATTGCTTTCAACTTGATACAAGTGTATGCCAAGCGGAAACTCGAAAAAGGCTTTCAGTACCATCCAGACAGTTATATGCAACACGAGTTGGAAGCATCCTTTATTTATGAAGATACGCCGGACCAAATCACTTCAACTGCGGATATCAAAGCAGATATGGAAAGTGACAGACCAATGGACAGACTGGTGTGCGGTGACGTTGGCTTTGGAAAAACGGAAGTCGCCATCAGGGCCGCTTTTAAAGCTGTTGACAATGGAAAACAAGTGGCCGTTTTGGTCCCCACAACGATTTTAGCCTATCAGCATTATAGAACCTTTACCGAACGGTTGAAGGATTTTCCCGTCACGGTAGATTACGTCAATCGCTTTAGGACCGCCAAAGAAAAACGCATCACCCTTGAAAACCTTGAAAAAGGAAGTGTGGACATCATCATTGGCACGCACCAATTGGTCAACAAAAACGTAAAATTCAAGGATTTGGGCTTGCTTATTGTGGATGAAGAACAAAAATTTGGTGTTGGTGTCAAAGAAAAGTTGAAAACATTGAAAGATAATGTGGATGTGTTGACGTTGACTGCAACACCCATTCCAAGAACGCTTCAATTTAGTTTGATGGCTGCCAGGGATTTGTCTGTGATAACGACACCACCACCCAATCGATATCCCATAGAAAGCCATGTGGTGCGATTTAATGAGGAAACCATCAGAGATGCAATTAGCTATGAAATTCAACGTGGCGGACAGATTTTCTTTATCCATAATCGAATTGAGAATATCCGTGAAGTTGCAGGATTAATTCAACGTTTGGTGCCTGATGCCAAGATTGGCGTTGGCCATGGTCAGCTCGACGGGAAAAAATTGGAAGAATTGATGCTCGCGTTTATGAATGGCGAATTTGATGTATTGGTGAGCACCACCATCGTTGAAAGTGGCTTGGATGTGCCGAATGCCAATACCATTTTCATCAACAATGCCAATAATTTTGGTTTGAGCGATTTGCATCAAATGCGTGGCCGTGTCGGTCGAAGCAATAAAAAAGCCTTCTGTTATTTCATTACTCCAGACTATGCCGAGATGACCACAGATGCCAGAAAACGAATTACGGCATTGGAACAATTTACCGAATTGGGAAGTGGTTTCAACATCGCTATGAAAGATTTGGAAATTCGTGGTGCAGGCGATTTATTAGGTGGCGAACAAAGCGGTTTCATCAATGATATAGGATTTGATACGTATCAAAAAATCTTGAACGAAGCCATTGAGGAATTAAAGGAAAACGAGTTTAAGGATTTGTACCATGATGACAAGGAGAAAGCGTATGTTAGAGACATCACGATTGATACCGATTTTGAATTGCTGTTCCCAGATGATTACGTCAACAACATTACGGAACGTTTGAATTTGTACACCAAACTCAACGACATCAAGACTGAAGAGGAGCTTCAGAAGTTTGAAACAGACCTCATAGACCGTTTCGGAGAGATGCCAAAACAGGTTGTAGATTTGCTCAACAGTGTCCGCATCAAATGGATTGCCACAAAAATCGGGCTCGAAAAAGTGGTGATGAAACACGGCAAGTTGATTGGCTATTTTATCAACGACCAGCAAAGTGCATTTTACCAAAGTAACGGATTTACAAAAGTGCTGCAGTTTATCCAACAAAACCCTCAAGCGGCAAAAATGAAAGAAAAACAGACAAGGTCAGGTTTGCGTTTATTGATTACATTTGAGCATATCAAAACCGTAAAACAAGCATTGGCAGTGTTGCAGCCCATAGTGGCTTAATTGTTGATAAACACATATATCTAAAAGATTTTAAACATATCTGAATTATTTCTTATGAAAAAATTACTTTTCTTATGGGCTTTTCTACCCACTCTTTTATTTTCGCAACATGCCGTTAAAGGCATTTTTTCTCCTGCAGAAAATTTTTCGTACGTCATTCTGTATCAGGCTACTCCTACAGGTTTAATTTATATAAATCGTGATAAAATTGCAGAAAACGGCAATTTTAATATTGCTTTGGATTCAACAGCCACAGAGGGCATGTACAAGATAATTTATGGAATTCCGCAAGATGAAAATAATTTCGACTTTATCTATGATGGCAAGGAAGATATCATTTTGACCTTTAGCCTTGAAGAAGGATTGGATTTTAAAGAATCTACAGAAAATAAACTTTGGGCTTCCTACACCAAAAGTATGGAGTTGGTAAACATGACGATTAGTAATTATTACAATCAAAAAAGTACAGACAAGAAAGCTTTTAAAGATATTTTCAAAACCTTAAACGACACGCAAAAAGCATTTGAGGATGCTTCAAAAGGAACTTTGGCAGCCATCTTTATCCAAGCCAATAAACCTTATATCCCATCAACTTATGAAGACCTCAACACCTATTCCAATCATTTGAAAACAACCTTTTTACAGAATGTCGATTTTGGAAATCCATTGCTTCAAAGCTCTGATTTTTTAAGTGATAGGGTGATGGCGTATGTGTTTGGAATGTCTGCAACCAACAACAATGAGGATTATAAACAACATATCGATACCGTCGCCAAATCGATTGGAACAGAAAACACGGAAGTTAAAACAGCATTATTGGAACATATTTGGAGAAAAATGGTTTCTATAGAAAACGTGGAAGTTGCCAATTATATCAGCTCTACGTATTTGTTCAAATTGGCCAAAGAAACCGACAATAAAGAGTTGTACCAAGAATTGATGACTTATCAAAATAGTGCTGTGGGAACCATTGCAACGGATTTTCCAATCACTTATGAAAATAACGGCAAACCCATAAATACCTCTTTGCACAAACTGGAAGGGGCAGAGAATTATCTCCTGATTTTTTGGAGCAGCACCTGCGGACATTGTCTGGATGAACTTCCAAAAGTGAAAACCTACATCGATGAACATCCAAAAAACCTAAAAGTAGTGGCCTTTGGACTTGAAGATGATAAAGAAAATTGGGAAAATACAATACCTAAATTTCCAAATTTTATTCACGTCTTGGGATTAGAACATTGGGACAATCCTGTGGTATTGGCTTATGGGGTCAATTCCACTCCTACGTATTTTATATTGGATAAAGACAAAAAAATCATAGAAAAACCCACTGATTTGGAAGCCTTGAAAACAGCTCTTGAAAATCTGAAATAAGAAATTGTCTGTCTGTTCGAGCGCAGTCGAGAACTACACAGATGTCAACTGCACTCAATAACTTTACTTGACTTATTTATCCAAAGCTGGAATACGAAGCACTTGCCCTGGATAGATCAAATTGGCATCCTTTAGCATAGGTTTATTGGCTTCAAAAATAACAGGGTATTTCAGCGCATTGCCATAATACGCTTTTGCAATTTTGCTTAAAGTATCGCCATTAACAACTGTATAGAATTTTGCTTCGGGCTCAATGTGTTCTACCATCAGTTGGTCATCAACCGTTGCAATACCATGGGTGTTTCCAACTACCAACACCACCTTCTCTTTGGTGGCTTGGTCATAAGCCTTTCCTTCTACAGTGGCTTGGTCATCATCCACGGTAATTTTTAGATTTTCAACATTCAGTTGCAAATCCCGAATGGTTTGTTCCAATTGTCTAGCCGCTTGTTCTTCAGCTTTTAATTCATCCGCAGCAGTTTTAGCATTGGCAGCAGCTTTGGCTTTGGATTTTTCCTTTTCAGTTGTTGTTCCTATGCCAAATACTTTTGCACCTGCATTTTTAATGAATGAAAATAATCCCATGATATGTTGTTTTAGAGTTCATTGTGATAAGAAACGAAGCTAACCGAAAAACAAGAAATCTCTTCCCTCAATCCATACTAATGATAGCCTAAAAGAAAACGCCCACCTAAAATGAATCGGATGAGCGTTTCTCGAAACTAAATAACCAACCAAAATCTAGCTTCTTTCGTTTGTGCGTGGATTGTCTTTTTTCTCTGTTTTTTGTTTACGCTTTTTAGGCTCTGTCGTTGTTTTCGTGATGTCGCCTTTCGTATTGCTTTCTCTCAAATATTGGATGTAACCTCGTCCTGTAAACTCATAAGTGGTTCCAGAAGCTGGGTGGTACAATTCAATTCTCTGGTCATTGATAACGCTCAATTCAAAGTGTTCATTGTCGAAAAAGTCATAATCTAATGTTAATGTTTTTAGGTACATGTTCCCTGAAATGTTTCCGACGCCATACACGCCTGTATAATCCCAATAAATAGCGGAAGGATTGCCAATGTTCACATCTTGTGAGCTTCTAAAAGTGGAATCATTGCCTCCAGCCAAAAACTGAAGATAGTTTTCGTTGTCAAACTCATTGATGGCTCCCATTTGACTTGTATAGGTTTTCTCCCAGGCTTCATATTCCTGCAAGAAATAATGGATATTGTCATAGAACACATAGTCATAATCAAACGTAGAACGTTGGTAGCCATGCAAGAAATAGGACGTGTCATTAAATGGGTTGTAAAGTTCTATCGTATTGTTATTGACTTGATACACATCAAAGGATTGATAGCCATCAATATCATGATAGACGTCCAATATCATATCGTAAGCATCATAATCGCCTACAGGAATTCCAAATCCATTGCCTTGGCTTCCAAAGCCAACCAAATTATTATTGGCATACAACGTTCCATTTCTAAAAGAAAGGGTAAATGCTATCTGCAAAAACGGCGTTTCACCATACCCAACCGTTTGGTTGATATCCACATACCACAATTCATAGGAACTCAATAACTGGTTCAAAGAAATGGATGGTTCTGGATAATAATCATCCACAATCACCTCTCTATGGCAAGCGGTAAATAACACTGCGACAAGCGCAAATCCGAATAGTAGTTTTAAAGTCTTCATAATCCAACAATTTTAGGGTTATTGATAAGCAAGTTTCAAAACACGTGCCAAAATTCTAAACGCCTAAAATCCTGATGCTTCCAAAGACTTAAATTTTACGTATTTTTGAAATAATTAATTCATATTAAAAATAATGGGGAAGCCAATAAAATATGCTGTTTTTGGGTCTGGAAGTTGGGCAACGGCCATCGTGAAAATGCTTTGCGAAAATCTGGACGAAGTAGGATGGTATATGCGAAGTGTGTACATCAAAGAACACTTGCTCAAAGAACAGCACAATCCAAGTTATTTAAGTTCTGTGGAGTTTAAACCTCAACAATTGAAGTTGAGCAACGATATTAATGAAATTGCCGACTATGCTGATGTATTGATTTTTGTCATTCCCTCGGCATTCATCCATTCAGAATTGGAAAAAATAACCGTGGACGTCAAAGATAAAATCATTGTCTCGGCGGTCAAAGGCATCATGCCAGAATCCGGAAAACTGGTGGGCGAACATTTCCATGATGTGTATAACGTCCCGTTTGAAAACATCGCAGTCATAGCAGGTCCTTGCCACGCAGAGGAAGTCGCTTTGGAACGTTTGTCCTATCTCACGATTTCCTGTGCCGATGAATCCAAAGCCAAGGAAATTGCCAAAAAACTGTCCAGCGATTACATCAAAACCACCACCAGCGATGATATCATAGGTATGGAATATGCCGTGATGCTCAAAAACATCTACGCCATTGCATCCGGCATCGCACACGGTTTAGGTTATGGTGATAACTTTCAAAGTGTATTGATGAGCAATGCCATTCGCGAAATGAAACGTTTCATCAAAAAGATGCACAAAATGAAACGCAACATCAACGATTCAGCCTATCTGGGCGATTTATTGGTAACAGGATATTCCGTCTTTTCCAGAAACCGAATGTTCGGAAACATGATTGGAAAAGGCTACACCGTAAAATCAGCCCAGATGGAAATGAGCATGGTGGCAGAAGGCTATTATGCCACCAAAAGCGCCTTCAAACTCAACGAGAAAAACAAGAAGAAAACCAAACTGCCCATCATCAATGCCGTCTATGATATTCTATATGAAGGCAAAGACCCAAAAAGCACCTTTAAGAAATTGACGGAGAAGCTGAATTGATACATTCCTGCGTAGATAGGACTCTACCAAATTTTACGCAGAGACGTTCTACTTTATTGCAAAGCTGTTCTGCCTTTACCCACAGCCGTTCCAAAGTTTCGCACTCCTGTTCTCCTTTTACGCAGAGCCGTTCCAGAGTTCCACACTCGCGTTCTAGGTTTACGCACAGCCGTTCCAAAGTTCCGCATTCGCGTTCTCCCTTTACGCAGAGTCGTTCCATCTTTACGCAGAGGCGTTCCAGTTTTACGCAGAGCTGTTCCACCTCACTTTAAAACATTGAAAATTAAATTCCTGAAAAATCAAGTTGTTTTTTACCCCTATCTTGATTTATACCAAGTCAAACTTGGTCTATACGTAAGGTACAACCGTAAAGATGTTGCCCCATTCACGCAGGCTACTACTTCACCATAACCCCTTTAACATCCATCAAAGGAATGGTCTGCAACGCTCGTTCGTTAATCGTGTTTTTCCTAAACAGATAAGTTTTTTCAAACATTTGGTTACCCTCAAAAAATGTGACTTTAAATTCATTGTTAAGGGCTAATAATTCTTCTTGCATCAACTCAATTTTGGCATAACTTTTCTTTGGAAGGACATCGAGTTTTTTACGAAAGATGGAGGTCATTTTTTTATCCGAATAACCGCTAGTCACAATCAGCACAACTTCCAAGTCCACATCCTTGTCATTGATGATATAAGCATTCCAATCTTGCGTCTTATACATGTCATTGTACTCATGCACGACGGCTACATACACACCTTCAACCTTCGGAATTTGGATATCTTTCTTCATCTTATTTTTTGCTTCCCTAGAAAAACTTTATTTTAGACAAAAATAAATTCTTTTGACCAAGTAGCAATCATACCCATGAAACAACTTACATTAATCCTGCTTTTAGCGGTTACTTTCGGTTTCTCTCAAACGGAAAATCAATCATCACTTACCATTGACCAAATCATGCAAGGTGAAGACTTTGTGGGTTATCTTCCCGAAAACATCCGATGGTCCGACGATAGCAAAGCCATTTATTTTAGTTGGAATCCTGATAAGGACACCATTCGTTCTACGTATGAGGTAAATATCAATAGCAAACAAATAAAAAAGCGCTCTTTTGAAGATTTAAAAAACACATCTAGCTCTGGAGAATTTTCAAAAGACCATCAATGGAAAGTCTATGATAAAGAAGGGGATTTGTTTTTAATGAACAACTCTACATTCACATCAAAACGCATTACAAACACCTTGGGAAGAGAATCGAATCCACAATTTTCCGGTGACCAAAAATCCATCATCTATCAACAAGAGGATAACTTGTTTCAATGGAATATTGCAGAAGGAACAACAACCCAACTGACCGATTTTAAAAATGGAAAAGAAAAATCAGACCCCAAGCCTAACGAGCAGGACCAATGGCTGAAAGATGATGCGTTCAAAAATTCAAACATTCTCGGCAAACGGAAAGATGAAACAGATGCTCAAAAATACCGACGCGAACAAACACGGTTTGAACGACCAGAAACTATTTATACAGGTGATAAAAAAATAGCGAGTTTAAACATTTCACCCGATTTAAAGTACGTCGTTTACCGCTTATACACAGCTCCAAATGATAAAAACACCAACGTCCCAAATTACGTCACCGAAAGTGGTTACACGACCGATTTAAACGCCAGGCCAAAAGTAGGAAGCGAGCAATATACCTACGAGTCTTGGATTTTCAACTTGAAAACCGGTACACATTATCAAATAAAAACCGATAACATTGAAGGCATAAAGGACAAACCAAAATTCCTAAAAGAGTATGCTGAAAACCCTTCCGAATACAAAGATGAATATGAAACTCCAAGAGAGGTTGAGATTAGCAATCCTATCTTTTCTGATGACGGAAAAGCGGTTGTAAACATTACCTCATCCGATAACAAAGACCGTTGGATAATGACAGTAAATCTATCCGATGGAAGTTTGAAATTGATAGACCATCAGCATGATGATGCTTGGATTGGTGGTCCGGGAATCGGGTGGTTTTCTAATGGCGTGATAGGTTGGCTGGACAACGAAACCATTTGGTTTAAATCAGAAAAAACAGGCTATGCACATTTGTATTCAGCCAATGTCAATTCAGGTAAAACCAAAGCCTTAACAGAAGGGAAATTTGAAATTTTGGATGTCGAATTATCAAAAGACAAAAAAACATTTTACATAACGAGCAATAAGGTAAGTCCACACGAACAACACTTTTATCATTTACCTACAGCTGGAGGAAAAATGACTCAAATCACCTCTAAAAAAGGTGGTCATGAAGTCACAGTATCTCCAGATGAAAAACAGTTGGCCATTCGCTATTCCTATACCAACAAACCTTGGGAATTGTATGTAATGCCTAACAAGGCAGGTGCTGAAATGACCCAATTAACTCATTCCACCACCAAAGATTTTGAATCTTATGATTGGATAGATTCTGAAATCATCCATTTTACAGCGAGAGATGGAGTAAGTGTGCCTGCAACGCTTTATAAACCTTCGGCAGAAAAGAAAAATGGTGCTGCGGTGATTTTTGTTCATGGTGCTGGCTATTTACAAAATGTGCATTATTGGTGGCCATCTTATTTCAGGGAATATATGTTTCACAACATCTTAGTTGATAATGGTTATACCGTGTTGGCCATCGACTATAGAGCTAGTTCTGGCTATGGTCGCGATTGGCGAACAGGTATCTACAGACATATGGGTGGAAAAGATTTGGACGACCAAGTGGATGGCGCCAAATACTTGGTTGAACGACAGGGCATCGATAAAAATCGAATGGGAATTTATGGTGGCTCTTACGGTGGCTTTATGACTTTGATGGCGATGTTCAATTCCCCAGATACGTTTAAAAGCGGTGCTGCTTTGCGCTCTGTAACTGATTGGGCGCATTACAATCATGGTTATACAGCCAATATCTTGAATACACCTGTTGATGACCCAAAAGCGTATGAACAAAGTTCTCCAATTTATTTTGCTGAAGGATTAAAAGGCAACCTTCTGATGCTTCATGGTATGATTGATACGAATGTTCATTTTCAAGATATTGTGCGTTTGTCACAGCGTTTGATTGAATTGAAAAAGGAAAATTGGGAATTGGCCGTGTTTCCAATGGAAGACCACGGCTTTGTAGAAAGCTCCAGTTGGTCTGATGAATACCGACGTATTTTTAAATTGTTTCAGGAGACATTAAGGAAATAGTATCTCTATGTATTCTACATCATATAAGGATTTGAATAACCTTCAGAAACGATGCCTTTCAAATTGTACACAATCAAATGATTCAAGAGTTCGTGATTGCTATAAATATCAAAGAGATTGTTGTTCTTGAAAGCAATTTCTTCAAACCGTTTAAAATATAGCTCACAAAATAAATTCAGGTTTACTTCAGGTTTGATAATGCCTGCTGACTTCGCTTCCACTAAAAGATTGTAGATAGTTGTTTGTGTAAAACTATCCCTATAATCATCAAAAACGGTATTCGCTTTTGGATAATATTTTTTCAACCCGAATATAAAGGATGGTTTGAAGTTTTTTAGATGCTCAAAACCTTTTTGATAAATTAAAATGATGCTGGTAATGGGTTCGTTTTGTGATGCGACAATAGTTTGAATATCATCTTTAAAATTTTCAATTAAAAAGATGACACTTTCAGCCACTAAATCTTCTTTGCTTTCAAAATACTTGTAAATCGTTTTTTTGGAAATTCCAAGCTCGTTGGCCAACTCATCCATCGTAAAACGCTTGCTGCCAAACTTGGTGAAGTTGGTCACAGAACATTTTAAAACGTCTTGTTTATCGGTCACTTTAATTTCAATTATTTCCAACCGCCACCAAGGGCTTCATACAAATCCACAATAGACAATAATTGTTGCAATTTGCTGTCAACGACGTTCAATTCGGCACTTAAGGCGCTTTGTCTTGCGGTCAATAAATCGAGATAATTGGCATACCCATTTTTCAACAATTCATTGGAATTGCTTTCGGCATTCCGCAAGGCTTCTACTTCAAGCTCGCGATATTCGAACTTTTTGGTTTCTTGATTATAGGAATACAATGCATTGGAGACTTCATTGCCAGCAACCAAAAGTGAACGTTTGAATTCTAACAAAGCTTGCTCTTGTTGAGCGTCTGCCACTTCTTTTTGTGTTCTAATTCTTCTTTGATTGAAAATTGGTTGAGTGACACCTCCAACAATGGTTGCAAACAACGAACCTGTATCGAATAACTTATCCACATCCAAACTTTGAAGTCCACCTGATGCCGATAGTGTCAACGAAGGATAAAAATTGCTTCGGGCTACATTGGTCAATTCAAAAGCCTCCACCAAACCATATTCAGCGGCAATCACATCGGGACGGTTTCTCAATAAGGTAGCTGGAACGCCCAATTTCAATTCAGATTCCAACTGTTGGTCTTCCAAAATACCACGTTCATAATGCTGCGGTCCTTTTCCCAATAAAATACTCATCGTATTTTCTGTTTGAAAGATGGCCGTTTCCAAATCCACCTCCAAGGCTCTGGCATTATTGTACTGTGCGATATTTTGGTCTACCGCAACTTGCGTCACTTGCCCAGCATCTTTCAACGCCTGAATCGTAGTAACGCTGCTATCCCTAACTGTGACACTACTTTTTGTGATTTCCAATTGTGCGTCCAAAGACACCAATTGATAATAGGTGGAAGCTATATCAGCAATCAATCGTGTTTTTACCGCTTGATGTGCCGCCTCACTTTGCAAATAACTGGCTTCAAAAGCGCGTTTATTGCTTCTTATCTTACCCCAAATATCCGCTTCCCAAGACAAATCTCCAGATACTTCAAACTGGTCTACATGGTCCGTACCGAGTCCGCTTAAAATCGCACCCTGCTGTCCATTTTCCGATAAATATGAACGGGATGCTGTAGCGCCTCCAGAGATTGATGGCAAGTAACCCGCTTTTCCTTGTTTGACATACGCTTCGGCTGCCAACATTTGTTGGATTGCCACACGGATATCAATGTTGTTCTGTAGACCTTCTTCAATGTATCCAATTAAATATGGGTCGGTAAATAGGTCTTTCCAAGACACATCTGCCATGGACAGGCTATCAGTCGGCAATTGGTCTGTTCTGAATAGATTTTGGGTTTCTTCAAATTGCGGTCGTTCATAATCTTTGGCGACGAAACAACTCTGTAGTGTAAAAGCGGATACTACCAGAATAAGTCCCAGTTGAAATCTTCTATGTTTTATAATTGAATTCATATAATTAATCTTCATGTTGTTGAGTTACAATGACTGGTTTACTGCTCACTTTTTCCTGTAACCATTGAAAAAGCATAAATAGAATTGGGATAACAAACACGCCCAAAAGGGTTCCTATCAACATACCTCCTGCGGCACCAGTACCAATGGAATTATTCCCTTCTGCTCCCACACCTTTTGCTAATACCAATGGCATCAATCCCAAAATAAAGGCAAAGGAAGTCATCAAAATTGGTCGCAAACGTGCTTTGGCCCCATGGATGGCTGCATCAAAAATACTTTCACCACTTCGTCGCCTCTGCACTGCAAACTCTACAATCAGAATGGCATTTTTCGCCAAAAGTCCAACCAGCATAATCAATGCAATCTGGAAATAGATATTATTCTGAAGACCTAATAAGTTTGTACTGATATAGGCTCCAAAAACACCAAATGGTAGAGAGAGTACAACCGCTAAAGGCAAAAGATAGCTTTCGTATTGTGC
The DNA here is from genome assembly GCA_041391925.1 of Gelidibacter sp. Taxonomy (GTDB): domain Bacteria; phylum Bacteroidota; class Bacteroidia; order Flavobacteriales; family Flavobacteriaceae; genus JBPOFM01. The sequence goes on from JAWKNA010000003.1 coordinate 231,426, forward strand.
ACTCAATAAGAAATACACAAACAAAATACTCAAGATGAAAATAAAGGTGGTTTGGTTTCCTGCATTGACCTCTTCGCGCGTTAAACCTGAATAGGCGACCGTATAGTTACTCGGCAGTTGCTTCACTTCTTCTTCAATCACGCGAATGGCATCGCCAGTACTAAACCCAGGGTTTACAGCACCTGTAATCGTCGTGGAGTTAAACAGATTAAATCGGGTAACCGATTGTGGCCCATAAACCCGTTTAAGATTGACAAACTGCGTAATAGGCGTCATCTCTCCAGAATCTGTCCTTACATACATACTATTCAAAGAATTCACATCCGCTCTATCTTCTGGCAAGGATTGAATATAAACTCTAAATTGCTTACCAAATCTCGAAAAATCCGAAGCATACACACCACCTATATAGCCTTGCAACGTAGAGAAAATACTATTGATAGGAACTCCTTTTTCTTTCGCTAAAGGTACATTGACCTCCATTTCGTATTGAGGATATTTGGTGTTAAAAGCCGATTGGGCATATTGAATTTCCGGATGTTTCATCAAAGCCATGGCAAACTCTTGATTTACCTTATCCAACTCTGTAAATTCACCTCCAAATTTATCCAGCAAATTCACCTCAAAACCAGCAGAATTACCAAACCCTCGAATACTTGGAGGTGCAAAGAAAATGATATTAGCTTCTGGTATGGTGGATGCAATTCCGAATAACTTACCAATAATGGCTTGCGACGATAATGATTCATCCTTGCGTTCACTCCAATCTTTTAATTTTACAAAACCAATCGCATAGTTACTCCCCGAACCACTGATTAAACTTCGGCCCTTAATAAACGATATCCCGACGGCTCCTTCCATTCCGTCAATTTTTGAGTATAGCTTTTTCGTAACAGCATCTGTTCTGTCTAATGATGAACCTGCTGGAAGTTCAATGTTCACAAACACGATACCCCTATCTTCATTCGGAACAAATCCCGTTGGTGTTGTTTTGGCTGCCCAAAAGATACCTACAGCTGCAATAATCAATAATACGGCAGACACCCATTTTCTTCTATACAGAAACTCTATTGATTTCCCGTATCTGTTCACAGTTGCATTGAATCCTCTGTTGAAACGTGTGTAAAAATGTTGCATCATATTCTTGTTTTTCAACTCTTCATCATGCTTATGCTCTTTCAAAACCAAAGCACATAAGGCTGGACTCAACGTCAATGCATTCACAGCAGAAATTAAAATTGCAATAATCAAGGTCACTCCAAACTGTTCATAAAACACACCTGTTGGTCCTGTTATAAAAGTTACCGGAATAAATACAGCAGCCATGACCAAAGTAATCGATATGATAGCGCCTGAAATTTCATTCATGGCTGTCAGAGTTGCCTTTTTGGGGTTCTTTTCTCCATCATCCATTTTGGCATGAACTGCTTCCACCACCACAATGGCGTCATCCACCACAATTCCAATAGCAAGAACCAAAGCAAATAGTGTCAATAAGTTAATGGAATATCCAAACACATTGAGGAAAAAGAAGGTACCTATAATTGAGACCGGAACCGCAATCGCTGGGATTAAGGTCGAACGGAAATCTTGCAAAAACAGAAACACCACTAAAAACACCAGCAGAAACGCTTCCAATAAAGTACTGACCACTTTATGAATGGATGCATTTAAAAACAAACTTGTATCATAAGGCACAAAAATGTGTAAGCCGTTTGGCAAATCCTTTTCGATGCCATCCAACGCTACTTTGATACTTTCAATAATTTCTTGTGCATTGGAACCTTTGGTTTGAAAAATCCCCATAAATACGGCATGGTGTCCCAAACTTTCAGCATTGGCGGCATACGATTGTGCATCCAGTTCAATGGTAGCTACATCATTCAAGCGCAAAAATTCACCATTGCCCAACGCTTTTATTACAATATCTCCATATTGTTTTGCTTCTTTAAATCGACCGCTATAAGTCAACACATAGGAGAATGCCTCACCATTGTTTTGGCCCAATGAACCTGCTGCTGCCTCAAGATTTTGTTCTTGTAGAACGGCAGTGATATCAGAAGGAATTAGATTATAGGCTGCTAATTTTTCTGGTTTCAACCAAACGCGCATCGCATAATCCTGCTGGGAAAATACACTCACATCACCCACACCTTTGACACGCTGCAATGCAGGGATGACATTGATTTTTAAATAATTTTGTATAAAAGTAGCATCATAATCCTCGCTGTCGGTGTACATAGACAAGAACATCAAGGCACTGGTTTCCTGCTTTTGAGTAGTCACACCTGTCTGAATGACCTCTTGCGGCAACAAAGGGGTCGCTCTGGCAACACGATTCTGAACGTTAACGGCTGCAATGTCCGCATTGATACTTTGGTCAAAATAAACAGTGATGTCAGCTGTACCATTGTTTGAAGCAGTTGAGGTAATGTAAGTCATGCCTTCCACACCATTGATTTGCTCTTCAATAGGAATGATGACACTTTCCAAAACTGTTTCGGCATTCGCTCCTGGATAAGAAGCCGCTACTTTAATCGTAGGTGGCGCTATATCTGGATACTCCTCAATAGGTAAACTCGTAATGCTAATCACACCAAGCATCACTATTATGATAGATATTACGGTTGAAAGAACGGGTCTTTCAATAAATGTTTTTAACATAATCTATGGTTTGCTAGTTTTTAAATAGTGTTGTAATTGGCTTGGTGACTTCTTCAAAAGGAACCTCCTGTGGCGTAATCACTGTACCATCCCTTAATTTGCCCACACCTGTGGTCACAATTTTATCATTGGCATCCACACCTGATTCCAACACATATAAATTGTTGACTGGTGCTTTCACCTTGACAATAGTATTAATAGCCTTGTTATCCGCTCCCAACTTGAACAGCATGATATTTCCCTGTTGCTCGTAAGTTGATTCTTGTGGTACAACAATGGCATTTTCATAAACCGTTGGGATTTGAATTTTCCCACTGTTTCCATTGGTCAATAATTGATTTGGATTATCAAAAACAGCTCTTAAACTTACGGTTCCCGTGTTCTCACTTACTTGTCCTGTGCTAGTTTGAATTTTACCCTTTTCGGAATAGACAGTTCCATTGGCCAATATGAGGTTGACATCTTGATAGTTTGACAGTTTCTCTTCCAATGTTTTTCCTTCTGCATTTTGAAGAAAATCCAAATATTGAGATTCATTCAAACTAAAAAAAGCATACACCTTACTGATATCACTTACTGTGGTTAAAGGTTGTGGGTCGCTAGGACTGACAAGTGTTCCTTCCCTAAAATTAATGGCGCCTACATAACCATCTACAGGACTGGTTATGGTTGCATACCCAATAGTTGCGGCAATGCTGCTGTAATTGGCCTTTGCTTGCTCTAGATTGGCCTTGGCGGTTTCCAACTGCACAGGGCTAATGATATTTTTCTTTACAAGAGGAATCAATTTATCCACCTCAACTTGCGCCACATTGATTCTCGCTTTTGCAGCTCCAGCATCTTGACTTAACGCTTGTGTTTCCAGTTTAAACAACACTTGTCCCTTGCGCACTTTTTGGCCTTCATCAACCAATACTTTCTGAATGTAACCAGAAGTTTTTGCACGTACATCACTATTGACAATACCTTCAAGGGTTGTAGGATATTCAGTATATCCTGTTACTGTTTTCGTTTGTAGTTGTGTTACAGGAAAAGTAGGTGGTGGACCTTGCGGTGCTTGTTGAGATTCCTGTTTATCGCCGCAGCTATATATGGCGGAGAACAATCCTAAAAAGAATATATATGATATTTTATTGATTTTCATTGGTTTATAGTTAAATTTTATTGTTTTTCTCTGTTATTTTTGATTTTAATTTTAATACGGATTGCATTGCTTCCTCTAAAAATTCGATATAATCGTTGTGAAAATCGAGTTCGAATTTAGATTCTTCATCTCTAGATTTATTTGCTTCTTGCTTGTATTCTCGAATCTCTTGGTGTAATTCTTTTTGCGAACTCCAAGTTTCAACCATAGCATCAATACTCAAACAGATGTTATCCTGGTTGATGATGTAATATTTTTTTCTATCGCCTGGTTTGGTGAAATAAACCACTTTCTTCAAATCCGTTAGATGATTCAAATGAGTTGAAATCGTACTTTTACTAGCGCAGAGTTTCTCAACCAAATCCTCGAAAGTAGTTCCAGCTTTTCCTGTCAGAATGATATAAGAAAGTATACGAGCAGCAACAGGCGCCAACTGGTCCTTTTTTTCAATGGCGACGCCTAGTTTTTCAACAAGAGCCTGTTTCTTTAAACATACATCGTGTGTCATAATTGCAATAATTTTAGCAAAATTAATATTAGTTCGGAACAAACCGAACTAAACGAAGTTAAATGATTGTTAAATAAAAAAACCGATGCGTTAACATCGGTTTTAGATATCTAAATGTGATTTTATAATGCTGATTTAAACTGTTCCAAAAATCGGACATCATTTTCGCTCAATAAACGGATGTCACCAATTTGGTGCAATAACATTGTGATACGGTCGATACCCATTCCGAAGGCGAATCCTGAATAGGTTTTTGAATCGATACCACAGTTTTCGAGAACATTTGGGTCTACCATACCACAACCCATTATTTCTAACCAACCAGTTCCTTTTGTAATTCTGTAATCAATTTCTGTTTCCAATCCCCAATAGACATCAACTTCGGCGCTCGGTTCTGTGAACGGGAAATACGACGGACGCAAACGGATTTTTGATTTTCCGAACATTTCTGTCGTAAAGTATTGTAAAGTTTGCTTCAAATCGGCAAAACTCACATCTTTATCAATATACAAGCCTTCCACTTGATGAAAAAAGCAATGCGAACGCGCTGAAATGGCTTCATTTCGATAAACTCTTCCTGGAGAAATGGTTCGAATTGGCGGTTTGTTATTTTCCATATAGCGCACTTGTACAGAACTTGTATGTGTACGAAGCAAAATATCTGGATTGGTCTGGATGAAAAAGGTATCTTGCATATCGCGCGCTGGATGATATTCCGGCAAATTCAATGCTGTAAAATTGTGCCAATCGTCCTCAATTTCTGGTCCTTCGCTGACGTTGAAACCAATACGGGAAAAAATATCAATAATTTGATTTTTCACTATGGAAATTGGATGTCTAGCACCTATTTCTACCGGTTCGCCCGGACGTGATAAATCGCCATAAACACCTTTGACTTCTTCCTTTCCTTCCAATTCTTCCTTTAAAGCATTGACTTTGTCTTCTGCAGTCGTTTTTAATTTATTGATAACCTGACCAAACTCTTTCTTTTGGTCATTGGCAACATTTTTGAACTCGGCAAAATACTCCTTTAGAAGTCCTTTAGACCCTAAAAATTTAATACGAAACGCTTCAACCTCTTCTTTGGATTGCGCTTTAAATGCTTCAGCTTCAGCAATAAGTTCTTTCAGCTTGTCTATCATACGTCAAAAAAATGAATGGCAAATTTAGGAAAAACTAATCTATATATTCCGATTCAAGAAAATAGTTAACAATAGCTTCTTTCATTAAGACACTTTGTTCGCCAGCTTTTAAGTGTGGCAGCTGCTCTTTTACTTTGTAATGTGGCCATTTATCATCGTCATAAAAATCAAATTCATAATAACCATAAGGCTCCAGCAAACGACAGATGGCAATATGCATCAAATCGAGTTTATGGTCTTTTTTGAATTTTTTATGTGGTTGACCCAGTTCTTGCACACCAATCAGATAAATGATGGCATCCAAATCCAATATATCGCCTTCGGCAAATTGGGCAGACAGTTTTTGAACCACCATTTCCCAGCGTTGTTTTAATTGTTCGTCTCGTGACATAGTCGAAATTGAAGTTGAAAATGAAATCGAATTTCGACTTGAAGTTCAATTTCAGATTCAATTTTATTTTGGTTCAAAGTTAACTTATATTTGATAAAATTCTACCGTTATGAGCTTTTTGGATATTGTTTTGGCAGCTCTTATTCTTTTTGGTCTTGTACGTGGGCTTATGAAAGGGCTTTTTGTGGAAGTTGCCTCATTGGTGGCTTTGGTGGCAGGTGTTTATGGCGCCATTCACTTCAGTAATTACGCCGCTAATTTTCTGAACAACAAAACCGAATGGGATGAAAAAACCGTCAATATCGCTGCGTTTGCCATTACGTTTGTCATCATCGTTTTGGTGATAGCGCTTGCTGGAAAAGCTTTGACAAAATTAGCCGATTTTGCGGCATTGGGTATTGTCAATAAAATCCTCGGAGGCTTGTTTGGCGCTTTAAAAATCGCTGTGATTTTGAGCGTGGTTTTGATTGTTTTTGATAGTATGAATCGTGCTATTCCGTTTACAGATGAAGAAACCATTGAAGATTCTGTGCTTTACAATCCGGTGAAATCTTTGGTGCCAATGATTTTTCCTGCGATTTTGGAGAAGAAAAAAGAACTGGAAGAGTCGTCGAAAGAAGAAGTTCCAGAAACCGAAACCACTAATAACAATCCGATTTAATTTGTTTTGAATACATGCTTAACGGCTTGTTGTGATACTTCAAACAAATTTCATCTAAAGTTTCCATCACGTCTTTATACATTGCCAAAGAACCACAAATCATAATAACAGCTTTTTGCTCCAAAGCCTGTGCAATGGATTCTCCATCTCTTTCCAGAAGATGCTGAACATACACCTTTTCGTTTTGTTGTGAAAAAGCAACATTCAGTTTTGTGAGCTTTTTTTCTTCCAAAAGTTGATTCAACTGCGATTGATATAGGTTTAAGGACGGCTCTGTTCGGATTCCGAAATACAAATCAGTCGTGATTCTTTTTTTGTTGTCGTGCAACATTCCCAAGAAAGGCGCCACTCCTGTTCCGTTGGAAATCATGATGACTTTTGAAGCTTTTTTCGGCAAATGGAAATGCGCGTTTTCAATCAATCTTGCCTTGAATGTATCACCAATTTTGTAATTATTGAGATAAGTTGAACCCAAACCGTTTTCATAATATTTAACGCTCAACTGAATGTTGCCATTGACTTTCCCGATGGAATACAATCGTTCGTGATAATCGTTGTTTGGATAGACCGACAGCAAATCTCCAGAAATAAAATGAACATTTTGCTTTGGTTTTAGGGTGATTAGAAACGTATTATCAGGATTGTCTTCAACCTTTGTTTTTGAAACCACCTCAAACAGCTTGGTGTTCTTTGGTGGCGATACCAGATTTTCTTTTGGAATATTTAGTTCCAAACCAACTTTCTCTGACCATAATTGGACCCATTGCTCAAAGCTTTCAAACGATTTATCATTAATCGTAAATGGCGGCACCAATTGCGTTGCATTTTCCTCTAACAAGGCTTTATCGACATCAAAGGCAAATTTGCAAAAATCAGGATATGCGAGTGAACCAAATCCAACAACCGAAAAGCTAAAATGTTGTTTTTGTTTGATAAGTTTCAAACGCTTTAAAAATTTGTTGGCATTTGTTGGAGCTTCGCCCTCGCCATAGGTTGAGGTCATCACCACAAGATGTTCAGCACTTTTAAATTTTGAATAGCTATTCAATTCAGCAATAAAAGCACGCTTACCGAGTGCCAATAGTTGTCTCTGCAAGGCATTTGCAAATGGAAGTGTGCCTCCATTTTCAGAGCCAATCAAAATGACAAATTCTGAAGCATTTTTCTTGAACTTATTCTTCAGTCTAGCCTGACGACGCTTGATGGTCATCGCAAATCCAGAATAAATAAAAAACAGAATGTTTAGAGAAGCAATCGCCAAAACAATTGACCATAACATACTGCCTTTTCCTGTGTGAAGATTGAGGCTCAAATTTGAAAACGTCGCAACCCACGAATCATCAATCTTGCTTAAAATCTCACCATTGAACTGATTCACCACAACTTCCCTATCCTTCAGTTTAATGGTGAAATAATCCTCCACAAATTCTGAAAACGGAAATTCTACAGATTTGACTTCGGAAAGTTTGGTGTTCTTGAAAATCGGAATTTCGCCGACTTCAAGTTTTGGCGTTTCAGACAGATTATCGAAATCAATTTGATGTTGGTTGGTATTCTTCGGAAGCAAATCAAACTTTTCCAAAGACAAATAAACGCCTGTAAGCGTAATGATGATGATGGGAATCAATGACAAACGCCCTAAAACCACGTGCCAATATTGGGCAAAATTATCATTGACAATCCTTGAAAAGAACTTTTTGAGACTTCGTTGACGTTTTAGAATAAGAATGGTTCCTGTAATGGCAATCAAAAACAATAAAAACGAACAAAGACCTACAAAAAAGCGTCCAGTGCTTTTTAAAAATAACGAACGATGAAAATTGGTGACCCATTGAAAAAACTGGGATGGTTCTATTTTTTTGTCAAGATATTCGGCTGTTTTGGGGTTGAAATACCCATCGAGTGATTCGCCTTCTTCCGTGATGACAGACGCATTAACAAAGTCATTAGCATCCACTTCCAAGCTAATCACTTCAGGATATTTTGACTTGAAAGCATCGATGGTTTCCGCCAAAGTGATATCATTGAAACCTTCCGTTTTATACGGCTGGATTTGTTCCGAAATAGGCTCAAATGCCAAAATGATTCCGGTAACGGAAGCAAGAAATATAAAAACAAAAGAAGATACAGCCAGTGCAAGATGGCTATATCTCCAAATGGAAATGGTCATAACAAATCTCTTTTAAGAAATAAAGAGCCAAGAATCAAGATGTCCTTTTGAAACTTCGGTCTTCCGTCTTCCATCTAATTCGGCATCATTCGTACATAACGAATAAAACCAGTACCGTCAACCTTACCTTTTACGGATTCTGAAGTCAATTCGAACTCCACATCACTTTTATAGTATTCTTGGTCTTCAACAGCTGTTTCGAAACGAATCTTGTATCCAGAGTTTAATTTCGAATCATCAATATCAAGTACGCTTACGGTTCGTTTGCCTCCAGAAATTGTTGCACCTGTAATGGCATCAATGTTAGTTCGTTTTTTTCCGTAGAATTTCTTCCACCATTCTTCAACAGTATTATACCATTCAGCATCATCACCTTGTACATATAATGTCTGCTCGTAATCTCCCTTCGGATTGATTAAAGAAATCACCACATAAGCACCTTCTCCAGTATAATTCGTCATTTGAATCATACATTTATATTTGGTGGAGGGTGGTTGAGTAGTGTGCGATGTCAACACCATAAAAATCAATGCGAGAAAAGTGATATATTTTATTTTCATTGTTTGTGTATTTGTTTCTGTCGAGTAGAGCGGAATCAAGACCTAAACTTCAGTTCTCGACTGCCCTCGAACGGACAATATTCTATTTTAAAAAATCTATTGAGATATTATTTTGTTTTAAAAGTTCATTTTCAGACGCCAAATCGTATGCCGTTTCATCAAAATCGGTTACCACATCTTTTTTGGCCCCAATGGAAATCAAGTATTCCAAGATTTCGGAATTCTTGGCAGTCATTGCAGCCTTGTGCAAAGGCGTCAATCCTTCTTTGTTTTTCGCATTGACATCTGCCTTGAATTGCTCCACAAATTTGATGGCAAACAAATCGTTTTTATCCAATGCCAAATGATATAAAGTGTCGCCATCTGCCTGGATTTTTCCGAATTTAAACCCTTTGTTCTGAAGCAAATCCAATTTTTGCTTAAAAATCGATTCTTGCTTCGTTGAAAAAGACTCCATCAAATAAGCGGTTAAATCATTGCCTTCAGCATCCATAACTTTGATGTTTGCTTTATTTTTCAGAAGAAAATCAACAACATCCGAAGAGTTATTTGCCACAGCCAAACTCAAAGCCGATTGACCTTTTTTGTTTTGATGGTTAATATCTTCCACGTTTTTAGAAAGCAAGGTCACTATTTCCAAGTTATTGCGACTTGCGGCATTCATAAAAGGCGTATTTCCGTCAGCATCAGCTTGGTTGACATCAGCTCCTTTTTTGAGGAAATAATTGATGACCTCCAAATCCTTACTTCTTGAAGCCAAGATATGTAAAGGCGTTTCACCATCTTTTGCTACAGCTTTCGGGTTTAAACCAACACTTTCCAAGTATGAATAAACTTCGAGACCATTGGTGGTGCCGCGAGTGCCTTGCGCAGCGAAAATGAAGGCGTTGTCATTTCCTTTCACGCCTTTTTTCAGCAACTGGTTCATCAAATCGATGTTTCCGGTTCTGGCAACGTAATTAAAAACACCATTACCTTTAGAATCGACGCCGTTGATATCCAAACCTTTCGAAGTAAAATAATTAATCAACGAAAAATCTTTGTCGTGTGGCGCAGCCAAAAGCAATGCGTTTGCGCCAGATGGTGTCAAATCCTTTTGAAGATTGGCACCACGCTCTAACATTAAATCATAGACCTTGCTATCACTTTGTCCAGAACCAGCGGCAAAATTGAGAATTGTACTGCCTTTATCATCAGTCAAATCTGTTTTTGCGCCTTTATCCAATAGAAACTGCATCAACTCTACATTGCCTTTGTAAGCAGCCCAAAAGATATAGGTTCGTCCATCGTGCGTGAGTTTATTGACATCGTTGCCTTCTTTGGAGATGGTATATTCGATGGTGGCATTTGGAGCGTTTTGCAAAATCGCATATACCACACCATCAAAATTGTTGCTATTGGCTTCAGCAATATCGTTGCCTTCCTTGATTTTTAAATCGATAGTTTCCACCGTAGGTTTGGAATCCCAAAACTCACGCTTTAAAAATACATTGTCTTGCGCAAAACTTTGATTTACGAAAGCAAAAGCAATTACTACTATTAAAATCTTTCTCATCTTATTTTCTTACGAATGATTCAATCAAAGGATTGATTTCTTCAGCAGTTTTGTATTTCTCTTCGTCAAATAGATATTTGAACAAGTCTTTGTTATCCACTTTTTCTTCCAATACCAAATCTTTGTTTCTAGCAAACACTTGGTCCCATTTTGCGCGAACCACCGCCCATTTTGCAGCATTGTCTTTCCAATAGTCTTGAGCCACTTTACATTTGCTGTCGTCCACTTTTATATAGGTGTTGTGTCCTTTTTCTTGTGCCAATAATACATCTTCCTTACCATCCTCACGAATCACTTTGTCGTTGTCTTGGTCATGTATCCAACCATTTTTGATTATTTCATGTCTGTTGCTTCTCACGGTTACGTTATAATCTGCTCTGGTTGTATATTCACGTCTTGGAAGTGGCGCGTCTGTTGTGTTTTCCCAATAACTTTTGCCATCAACGTGCACCCAAGAAGCAGAACCTTCATAACGAGGACTGTCGTCTACCTGAAATACCTTTTGAGTCCATTGGCCTTTTACTTGGTCTTTTGGAAGTGTAACAAAATTCCATTTATTATCATGGTTGTATTCATATAGGTTCGTATTTTCAAATTCCCAATCCTGTCTCCAGTGTTTTACAATCATTGGTTGCGTTGGAGGACCTACTATCAATAAATGCTGCATGACTATTTTGTTATCGGTGTCTTCAACCAATTGTACCCATTCTGTTCCTTTATCATGTTTTGTTTTTGATGGCACATAGGTAGAATCTTCAGAATATTGGAAGGTTTCTGCAAAATTAAAACTCACATCGTAGCACCCACACATGCTTTTAATGGCTTTCTGGTCTTGAACTTTCTTGCTTTGAGCATTCACACTTAAAACAGATATAAGCGAGCAAATTGATAAAAGGGCTAATCTTTTCATTATTAAAGTTTTGATTTTTGTTGATTTTATTTTTTTTAAAAAAATTCTATTCTTATTTAGATTGAATTAAAATAAGCTTTTATATTTGCAACAAATTTATCAAGAATGAGTCTAAATAAAAATAATTTCTTTCTTTTTTTTCTACTTTTTTTGAATGGCGTTTCATTTTCTCAAGAAATTGTGAGCGATTCGACAAAGACAGAAGCATTGGAAGAAGTCATTGTAAGTGCCACCCGTACATTTAGACAATTGTCTTCTCTTCCACTTCCCGCGCAATTGGTTTCAAAGAAAGAAATTGAAAGTGTCAATTCGTTACGATTGAATGACATTTTGAACGAGCAAACAGGATTGATAACAGTTCCTGATTTTGGAGGTGGTGAAGGGATTCAACTACAGGGTTTAGATTCGCAATACACTTTAATACTGATTGATGGTGTTCCATTAATTGGTCGTTCGGCTGGAACATTGGATGTGAGTAGGATAACTGTTGGCAACATCAAACAAATAGAAATCGTTAAAGGTGCGTCATCCAGTTTATACGGTAGTGAGGCCCTTGGCGGTGTCATCAATATCATTACCGAAAACCCAAAACAAGGCTTTAGCGGCAGCCTTAATTCTAGAGTAGGAAGTTTTGAAACCTATGATACTAGCGCCAATATTGGGTATAAAAAAGAGAAAATTGGTATCAGCGCTTTCATCAACAATTTTAGAAGTGATGGCTATGACTTAAATGACACTGATGCGCTCAACACCGTTGAACCTTACGAAAACTATACGTTCAACACCAAGCTTACCTACGATTTTAATGACAACACCAATCTGTTTATTTCTGGACGTTATTATCTTCAAAATCAAGATTACATAGCTTCCGAAGATTTAAAAGGAGAAAGTGATATCCATGAATGGAACACCCATTTAAAATTGAGCCATGCCTATAGCAAAAAATGGAGCAGCTATTTTGAACTGTACGCTACACGCTACAAGGCTGAAGAATATCTGAACACTACTGATAATTCACGTTTTAGTGATAGTTATTTCAACCAATTACTCTTAAGACCAGAAATAAGAGCGACTTACAATCCAACTGAAAAAAGTGCTTTTATTGGTGGTTTAGGCTGGAACCGCGAAACCTTGGACAGAACCGATTTTTCTACAAATCCAAAGTTTGATTCGCCTTATGCCTATTTACAGTATGACACGAATCCTACAGATAAGTTAAATGTTATTGTTGGAGCACGTTTTGACAACCACAGCGAATATAAATCGCAATTCAGTCCAAAAGTGGCTCTTCGATATGAATTATCAGAAAAATTAGCCATAAAAGGGTCGATTGGTTACGGGTTTAAAGCACCCGATTTTAGACAGTTATACTTTGATTTTACCAACGCCACCGTCGGCTATACTGTTTTGGGCTACAATGCAGTTTCGACTGCACTTCCTCAATTGCAGGAAGAAGGACAGATTGCCAATGTCGTCGTGCCACTTTCAGAATTTGAAAACGAGCTCAACCCAGAAAATTCCATTGGCATCAATATTGGAGCAGACTACAACCCTATTTCAAGTTTAAAATTTGGCCTAAATGTGTTTAGAAACAACATAGACGATTTAATTGATACACGCGTCATTGCCAATAAAACCAATGGTCAAAACGTGTTCAGTTATTATAACGTTCATAAAGTTTATACTCAAGGACTGGAATTTAATACTACATGGAAATTAAACAATCAATTGAAAATTTCTGGCGGTTATCAGTTGTTGTTTGCCAAAGATAAAGCTGCGGAAGATGCTTTCGCAAACGGAGAAGTCTATGCACGTGAAACGCCAAGTTCACCTTCATTTCAACTTAAAAAAGACGATTATTTTGGGCTTTACAACCGTTCGCGCCATATGGCAAACCTAAAAGTGTTTTACGATTTTCCCAAATGGCAGCTCGACGCCAACATTCGTGGCACCTACCGAAGCAAATATGGACTTTTTGACACCAACGGCAACACTTATCTAGATAAATATGATGATTATGTGGACGGATATACTATTTGGGACATTGCCATCAACAAAACCATTTACAAAAATTATCAATTGGGTGTTGGTGTGGACAATCTATTTGCATTTAAAGATACACAAAACATCAGCAACATCGCTGGTCGTATCATTTACGGAAAACTGAACATTCATTTTTAACAACTATAAATTTCATATTATGAACACAATCAAATTTTTAACATTAGCAGTACTTTTTATAGGTTTCACGTCGTGCAGTAGCGATGATGACAATGGAACACCGCAACAGCAAGTGGAATCTGAAACAGTGTCAAATTTAGAAGCTACTCAAAGTGCAGATTATACAACAAACCCGCCAACCATCACTGGAGATTATATCAAGTTTTCTTTTTCAACAGGAACCACCACAATAGGAGAGGATTGGGATATTGCCTTTAGAGGTTCTACAATCCTTGTAAATGGTGGTGAGGCAACAGCTGAAGACCAACCAGAAAGAACAGGAAATGGTGGTGCATACATTGCTACTGGAACATTGGCAAGTGTTACGTCTGTAGATGAAACATTGTTCACTTCTGACAGTTCAACTAGTGGTTTGGCAATCCCAACGGGATCTGACAATGGATGGTACAATTATAATCCCACTACGCATATCATTTCGCCAATAGCGGGAAAAATCATTGTTATAAAAACGAATGACGGTAGATATGCTAAAGTGGAAATCTTGAGTTATTATGAAAATGGTGAACCCAATGCAGAATTAAGCAATTCTCAATTTTATACATTTAACTATGTTTATCAACCAAATGAAAGTGTTACCACTTTTTAATATCGATTCAAAAAATCCTTAAAAAAAGCCACTTAATAAAGTGGCTTTTTGATTTTCTAATCTAAATGATAAATCTCCATAATGTTCTTGAGAATGTTATCGAAATCAATTTTCAAATCGATGAGTTTTCCTGTATGGACATCGAAGACCCAACCATGAACTTTTAAGCCTCTCTCTCGATATGCTTTTTGAACCGCAGCTGTTTTTATCAGATTGATACACTGTTCCTGAACGTTTAACTCTACAAGTTTATCATAACGTTCTTCTTCTGATTCAATGGCGTTTAATTTATTTTTATGCAGACGATATACATCCCTAATATTGCGTAACCATGGATTCAGAATTCCCAAATCGGCAGATTGCATCGCAGCTTTGACCCCTCCACATGCGTAGTGTCCACATACCACAACATGGTTCACTTTAAGGTGTACAACGGCATATTCTACAACGGACATCACATTCAAATCGGTTCCAGAAACCATATTGGCGATGTTGCGATGCACAAAAACTTCGCCAGGTCCTAGTCCCATCAAATCTTCGGCTGTTACACGACTATCGGAACAGCCTATATACAATAATTCTGGTGTTTGACCTTTTCCTAAATCTTTGAAATAATTTGAATTTGATGCCAATTTATCTTTAATCCATGCTTCGTTGTTCTCGAAAACTTTTTCTAAATTCATTTTTCAGATTGAAATTATATTTATAAAACCTATTCTCATAAAGGCGCCATTTCTTTTGAACCCAATCTTAAAATGGTATAGCCTATGATAGCTGAAATAACAGAGCCCAGCAAAATCCCAATCTTTGCCGAATCTATATATGCAGGACTTTTATCAAACGCCAAACTGGCTATAAAAATAGCCATGGTAAAACCAATTCCAGCCAAAAAAGACACGCCGACAATATGGATGTTAGTAATATCGCTGGGAACTTGTATGAGTTTAAATTTTTTTGACAACAAAATAATCAAAGTGATTCCGATGCTGTTGCCAAACATAAGACATACCATAAGCTGTATTATCAATGCTGTATTCAAATCATATTCGCTGTTAAAAGACACTCCTGCATTAGCGAGTGCAAATATTGGTATGATAACATAAGCCACCCAATCATGCAGCTTGTGTTCCAAGTGCTGTAAAGGCGATTGGAATTTAGCGGTCCAGTCTTCAAGTGAATCGATATGCTCAATTTGCTCCTTGGACAAAATAGGTTTGTTTAAAACCGACGCTGTTTTGAAGTCTTGAGCGATACTATCCAATTGTTCGACAAATGTAGCGGTTGAAAGTCTTTGGTGTATCGGTACGGCAAAGGCCAATAAAATCCCTGCCAATGTTGGATGAATTCCTGATTTTAAAAACAAGACCCAAATAACTGCTCCAAACAAAAACAATAAAAACTTCGAGAAAAAACCTTTATAGGACAGTATATAGAGAACTATCAGCATTGCACCTGCTATCGCCAACATAGGGAGCTGAATATTGTCACTGTAAAAAATTGCAATCACTATGACCGCTCCAATATCATCAACTATGGCAAATGCGGTCAAAAATACTTTTAGACTTAATGGCACCTTATCTCCCAAGAGTTTTAACACAGCCAAAGCAAACGCAATATCTGTTGCCATAGGAACTCCCCATCCTTGCATGGTTTCTGGGTTATCGTTAAGAACATAAAAGAAAAGCACTGGAAAGAGCATTCCACCTACAGCACCAAACAAGGGAAACGCAATCTTCCCAACAGAGTTGAGCTCTCCAATCATAAATTCTCTCTTAATCTCTAATCCTATGAGAAAAAAGAAAATTGCCATGAGAAAATCATTAATCCATAAAATCAAAGGTTTGTTTAGCTCAAAAGCATCACTTGTAAATCCAATTTTGTATTGCCAAAGTGCTTGATAACTTTCACTCCAAGGTGAATTTGCCCAAAGCAATGCCATAATGGTTGCTCCAATAAGCAATATGCCACTCAAGCTCTCAATCTTTACAAATTTTTGAAAGGGAGATAAAATTAGTTTGCTAGACATTATTAATTTTAAAAGTTCACAAAGGTCATGATATTGAGCTGGTCGCGCCCACTTGTTTCAAAAAACTGGTTCATATAGCCAACTTCAACCTTAATGTTTTGATTGATTTTGTACCCAACACCTCCATAAAGCCTGTTTCTATCAAAGATAGCAGTTTTTGTGTTTAGAAATATCTCATTGTAGGCAGATAGATAGTATTTGTTGCTTTCATTTTTACTTAAAGGCACATTAAGTCCCAAAAAATATCGAAACCGCAATTTAAAATCATCTTTTATAAATCGCTGTTCAAACCTATACCTGTGCTGCATAGAGATACCAATGACTTTGTGTTTGCTAATGAATTGTTGATAGATTCTATGCTCATTTATGCTAACTTTTTCATCTGTATCACCAATATAATTTTCAGAAAGAATGTAACCATAACCGAGTAATACATTGGTGCTTTCTGATAAATTATAGCCAAATCCTGTTCGGAGAAGGAGTTGTTCTAAATCGCCAATGGCGTTGTAATTTCTATATTGTACTTCATGATGGAGATTCCATTTTGGGTTGAATTGTTTATTCCCAAAATAAATCAACCAATTACCAAAACTACTGTCTTGCGCCATTGAAAAAAAAGGCAGCATCACCAAGAAAGTCAATGCCACCTTTTTAAATTTCAAGTTGTTTGCTTTTTTTGTCAATCTATAAAGGTTTTTATTCAAAAAAATCAACCGCTCCTGTGTTAATATCGTACATGGCCCCAACGATATCTATCTCGTTGTTGTCTTCCATTTCTTTTAAAATTGGACTTTGTTTTCTGATATTTTCAATGGTAAACTCGACATTGGTTTTTGCAACGTTATCCACAAATTCGAGGTTTTTAGAATTTCGCAAACTTTGCTCTTTAGGTTCAGTTACGGCGTTGACCGCTGGTTTTATTTTGGACAACATATTTGTCAAGTTGCCCATTTTGGCATCGTCGCAAGCACCTTTAACGGCACCACAACTGGTATGTCCCAAAACAACAATCAATTTTGTTCCTGCCAGTTTGCAAGCGAATTCCATACTTCCTAGAATATCTTCGTTTACAAAGTTGCCAGCGATTCTCACGCTAAAAATATCGCCAAGTCCTTGATCAAAAACCAACTCTGCCGACACTCTTGAATCGATACAGCTCAAAATGGTAGCGAATGGAAATTGACCCTCACTGGTATCATTCACCTGTTCTAGAAGATTTCTGTTTGCCTTTAAGTTATTTTGGAATCTTAAGTTTCCTTCTTTTAAAAATTGCAATGATTTTTGAGGCGTCATTGTAGCCTGTGTTTCTTTTGTATGTGCTTTCATGATTTATTTTTTTACTATAGGCTTTAAACACTCATATGTTTTTTGCTTAAAGCCATGAATTGATTTTTAGTTTGTTTTTAGGCGTCTAGACTTCAGATTTTTTTATTTCCAATTTAAAAAACTTGATAAAGCTTTCAGGGTTTTCTACTGTTCCTCTTTCTGAAATCAATTTAATATCAATATTTCTTTCTCTTGCCTTATATGCAAAATCGTCTAGAATCTCTATGATGTCGTTATCTAAATATCTGGTCTTTCTGACATCAAGCTCAAGATAGGTATTTTCAGGTAATTTGTCCAGCTCTTTTAATATCGCTCCTTTGTTAAAGAAAGTCACCTCTTCAGCCAAGGTCATTTTTATTTTGTTTTTGCCGTTGCTTTGGTCTTCGATATGAAGAAAGTGTGAATTTTGATAGCTCTTGATGAGAATTACCACAATTCCTACCATAAGTCCAAGACCAATTCCGTAAAGTAAATCGATAAATACAATTCCCACTACTGTTATTACAAACGGCACCCATTGCTTCCATCCCAAATCGTACATTTTTTTGAATAATGATGGTTTAGCAAGTTTATAGCCCACAATCAATAAAATGGCTGCCAAAACTGATAACGGAATCATATTAAGAAGTCTTGGAATAAGTATGACCGAAATCAGCAAGAAAAAACCATGTATGATTGTTGAAAGTTTAGTTCTACCTCCAGACTGGATGTTTGCCGAACTCCTAACGATTACCTGGGTTATTGGCAATCCTCCAATCATACCCGAAAGAATATTTCCTGTACCTTGAGCCAATAGCTCTCTATTGGTCGGTGTTACATTTTTGTGGGGATCCAATTTATCGGTAGCTTCTACACACAATAGGGTTTCCAAACTTGCCACCAAAGCAATAGTAAAGGCCGTAATCCAAATTTCTGGATTTGTGATGACCGAAAAATTAGGAAAACTGAATTGTGCCAAAAACGAGGAAGCATCCTCCGGTACTGGAACACGAACTAAATGCGATTGGGATATTGCTAATGAACTATCAGATTTGGTAACAGCATAAAAGATTATCCCCACTACAACAGCTACCAGTGGCCCTTGGATTAGCTGAAATATTTTACCCTTTTTTGAGAGCACCTTATCCCATAGCAGCAAAATTGAAAGTCCAAAGACACCCACAATGGTTGAACCTAAAGTAATATTCTTAAAGACACTCAATATGGCTGAAAACGTGTTCTCCCCTGAAGCTTCAATAAAACTATCGGCGCCTTCCGGTTCAATATCATATCCAAAGAAATGAGGTATTTGTTTCAAGATAATGATGATGCCAATACCTGTAAGCATCCCTTTTATGACCGAAGATGGAAAATAATATCCAATGATTCCTGCTTTTAAAACTCCAAACAGTAGCTGAATAATGCCACCTAATACCACTGCGACAAGAAAATTTTCATAACCGCCCAGAGTTCCTATGGCGGTCAAGACAATTGCAGCTAAGCCTGCCGCAGGCCCACTTACCCCTATGTTGGATCCACTCAAGGCACCCACCACAATGCCACCTATTATTCCCGCTATCAATCCTGAAAAAAGAGGGGCTCCACTTGCTAGCGCTATACCCAAACATAAAGGTAAAGCAACGAAAAATACGACTATACTCGCTGGTAAGTCATTCTTAATATATTTAAACATAAAACTAGTTAATTATAAATTTGATAAAAAAATGGAATGCTATAAGGCCAAAAAAGCCCTATCATTCAATCGACCAATATATAATTAACTTAACTCGGGAGGAGGAGAGAGGCACTCCAAATCTTGTGGAGTGTAATTTTTAATATAAGAATTGTATGATTTTTCTATTTCAAGGTCAAAAATCGAAATGCCATACTTTTCATGGTCATTAAGTTTGACCTCAAAAGTTTTCAACGTTTCGTTTACTTTATTTTCTTCTTCATTGACACTATAAAAAATAGAAGTGTCACATGATTTTTCTATGACAGATATGACTGTTGGTGCTGTGATGAACAGTGTAAAGAATATTAGAAAAAAATATGAAACTGTTTTTTTTTGCATGAATTTTTAAATCATCGAGTGCAAATATAAAACATGTAAGTTATAAAATCGTTAAAGAAAATTTAAAGTAGTTTGATGTCGTCTGTGGGAATCCAACCTGTTTTGCCGTCTGCCAACTTGATTTTCTTCCAATTATTGACGGTATCCAAAACTTGAACCTTAGTGCCTTCGTGCAATTTAAAGGACTCTGTACTACGAAGATTTGGTTCGCTTTTCACCTGACTTTCTTGAGCAAATACAATCGCAGGTTGGTCTTTTTCGACCAAATCATAATTGTGAAATGCGAAAGACAGGGCAAAACAAGCCAATATAAGTGAAGCCATACTGCATATGAATGCCAACCGCTTTTTGAACGAAGCATTCGCAAAATAATACACCAAAAACAAGATTACAAAAAGTACAACCAAGCCAATTGAGGTAATTGCCCAACGTTCAAAAGTCATGGATTTGGATATGTTGCTAACAAATTTTGCAAATCCTACTTCTGGAAGCGCATCCACTGCATCAATGGTCATATTTCGCGCAAATGCAATGTTATTCTTGATGTCCTTGTCATTGGGCTTTAGTTCCAGCGCTTTTTCATAGTAATAAATGCTGGGTGCAATATGGTTGAGTTTGTAGTGAGCATTGCCCAAATTATAATACAATTCTGCAGAGTGCTTTCCATTGTCGATAATGGCAGAATATTTTTGGATGGCTCGTTCATAATTACCTTCATTATACAAGGTATTTCCTTGCTCAAACAATGTCTCGTTTTGCGCAAAAGAGGCAGAACTAATCAAGAATACAAGTATGTAGAATAATCGCTTCATTGTTATCTGGCTTCTTTATCAATAATTGAAATTGTTTTTGATGCCCTCTCATAGTCATTCTGCATTTCTACATTTGTAATGGGTGTATATCGTGCCAATTCACAATTATTCAAAATACCATTGAACTCAATTACGGTGGTTTCATCCACGCCTTTTTGAAGCAATAAGGTTTTGATGCGTTCCTTGCTCAGTTCGCTGGTTTCGATATGTAATTTTGCTTTCAAATAGTTGTGCAGCGCTTTTTCCAAAGCAATATAAAAGGCCTCTTTTTGCCCTAAAGTTTTTTTTGCTTCTCCCAAATATTTTTTTGCCAATTTGTCCGCAGTCCGTATTCTGTTTCCAAACACATCTGCGTCGCGCTCATCTTTTTTCCTTCTTAAAACAATTGCCAATGGAATCAGTAATAATGGTGATATAAGAGAGGCCCAAAACCAATTGGTTTTAAAGAAATAATCGGGTTTAATGGAAGTCAAATTTGCATTGGTTTTCACAAAAGCAAATTGATTGTCATTCATCACGACCGCGTGCTTTTCGTTACCAGAAGACACAAAATTGTTGTCTGAATTGGTTGAGTTTGTCGGACCTTCCAAAACATCGATGATGATATCTCCTGATGAAATGGTTTTATATGTTTCGGTCTTTAAATCAAAATAGGAAAACGTCACACTTTTAATGGGATATTTACCTTTGAATTGTGGCACAATGGTATAGTCATCTGAAATACTGCCTTGCATGCCATTCAAATCGGTTCTTACATTTTCGGAGTGCTCGGGTTCATAAACCTCAAGCGAATTTGGCAAGGTGAGCTTTGGCAACTGAAACAATTTTAAATTTCCATTTCCAGAGACTTGAACCGTAGCATTCAAGGATTCGGTGGCGTTTAAATTGGTTTTGGATGTTGTGACCTTGAAATTAAAATCTCCAACAGCTCCTGTAAAATCATCGGGTTTTCCATGCTCTGGCAAAGGTTTTACAGTGATGGTTTTACTTCCGGCAGAAACTGTTTTGTGTACCTGTGTCATCAATCGGCCTCCAAAAATATCACGTCGATTGGTCGGAACTTCTACAGTCAAATCAAGACTTAACGGCTCTATTTCGAGTTTTCCTGTTTTTTGAGGATAGAGAACGGTTTTTCTCAATACAACATAGCGATAATCTTCACCGTTGTAAGTTCCATTTTCCACTTTCATCCCTTTCATATCAATATTTTGGCTCCAAAAGGAATTGAATTTGGGATTATCGATTTCGCGCCAATTACTTACTCCAGTATTTGCGGAAACATATAATTTATAAACAACCGTTATGGCTTCATTAAGATAAGGGTTGACTTTAGAGATTTCTGCAACCAAATGAATATTGTCATCAGCTACTGCAACGGCATTGTCTGGGTCATTGGGACGTTGAACAGCTCCAGTGATATCAACCGTTACTGGAACGGTTTTGTAAGTTTCGCCATCAATTTCTATGGATGCTTGACCAATGGTAAATTTTCCCTGTTTTTTGGGAGCCAGAAAATAACTGTAGGTCTTTGAAAACGAACGTACACCATTTACCCATGATTGACTCACGGATTGGTTTGGGCCACCTACAACCATAAAATTATCAAAGCTTGGCGGATTGAAATTGTCGCCATCCTTGTTCATTTCAAAATCCACTCGCAAACGCTCATTAACACCTAATTTGTTTTTGCTCAATTTGGCTTCAAACTTAATTTGAGCAGAAACAAAGCCTGTACTGACTAGGATTAATAATATGGATATGTAAGTTTTTAATTTCATTTTTGAATTTTTCAAACAACTTACCAGTCTTTACCAGTTCTAATTTTGGCTCCTTTTTGTTTTTCGGCGTTGATTTTTTCTTGTGTTTTCTGTTCTTGGTTGTTCATTGCCTCCAAAAGGTTTTTTATTTGTTGTGGTGACAACTGTCCTGGTTGAGGCTGTTGTTGTTCTTGTTTGTCGTCACCTTTATTTTTGTCTTGTTTATCATCTTTGGGTTGACCCTTATCCTTTCGGTCATCACCATCCTTTTTATCTTGGTCGCCTTTATTGTCCTGATCTTTGTTTTCTTGGTCTTTTTTGTCTTTCTCGTCCTTGTTTTCGTCTTTTTTATCTTTGTCCTTGTTTTTGTCCTCGTCTTTCTGTTGTTGCGCAGCACATTCTTTGGCAATTCCTAGATTATACCTCGTTTCCTCATCCGTAGGGTCGTTTCTCAAGGCATTTTTATAAGCTTCTACAGCTTCCTTGCATTGTTTGTTTTGCATCAAAATGTTGCCGATATTATGAAATGCTTTGTGCTTTTCTGCTTTGTCAGTAGCATTTTTAGCTGCTTCCTGTTGACGGAACAGTGCCTCATCAAAATTCCCTTTTTTATAGTACGAATTGCCTAAATTGTATGCTCCTGCAACATTCTTGGGTTGTTCTGAAATGGCTTTACGATATTCCATTTCTGCATCAGCGTAGTTATCATTGGAAACCAGCTCATTACCTTGATGCACGAAGTTATTGGCTTTCTTTTTGGTCGCCAGTTCCTGCGCTTCCAATTCTTTATCCTGTGAAAAAGAAAGGAGGCTCGAGAATGCCAGTAATATGAATAGTAATGTTCTCATTTTCAAATAGTGTATAAAACTAAAAAATCTAATTATACAGTAGTTATAATGTTTTCTTAAAAAAATTATAGGTTTTCGTTAAACAAATTCAGGCGTTTGAGCCAGGCTGTCTTTCTTTCCAAAAGAAAAATGTCAATAAAAAGGAAGAAAATGGCAGCACCCAAAAACCACTGGAATTGGGACTCAAAATCGGCAAATTGTTTTGCTTCGAATTCTTTTTTGTCCATTTTGTTGAGAATGTCCCGAATTTCATCAACTACAACACTGGTTTTGTTTCCGTTTATATAGGCTCCATTAGCTTCACTGGCAATAGCTTTCAAAGTTTCTTCATCTAATTTTGTGATAACTGTTTCACCATTGCTGTCCTTTTTATAATTAAGAACGATTCCATTTCGCTTTTCTGGGATTCGGTCGCCTTTTGTCGTGCCAACACCAATTGTGAAAATCCTAATTCCTTCTTGTGCAGCTTCTTCAGCGACTTTTGCAGAGACATTGCTATGGTCCTCTCCATCAGAAATAATAATCAGAACTCGATTGGTCTGTTCATCATCGTCGTAATAAGTTTTTGCTAAGTTGATGGCTTCGTTGATAGCTGTTCCTTGTGATGAGAGCATCTCAGTATTCATGCTCTGCAAAAACATTTTAGCAGACCCATAATCTGTAGTGATTGGCAATTGTGGAAAGGCTTTTCCAGCGTAGGCGATGATTCCAACCCTATCGCTTGCCAAATTGTTGATAATTTGTGTCACCAACTGTTTAGCTTTGTCCAGACGACTCGGCGCCACATCTTCAGCCAACATACTTTTGGAAACATCCACAGCAAAAACGATATCGACACCTTCACGCTTAACCGTTTCTAGTTTGGTACCAATTTTAGGGTTGACCAGGGCAATTGCCAAAAAGAAAAAAACCAAACTCAGTACCACAATTTTTAATATTGATTTAAAAAGTGAGGTGTTGGGGCTCAGTTTTTTGAACATCGATTTATGGGCGAATTTCTTCTGAACTCTATGTTTCCATAATTGGAGTACCAAAAAAACAAGGAGAACTATTGGAATAATTCCCAAAACCCAAAACCATATTTTTTCGTCTAATTGATACATTTTTTGTTTTAATTAAAACTTCTAAAAACCGTCGACCTCATCAAAAACTCCAAAACCAAAAAGCCAATAGCCAGCAAGACTAAAGGACGATACTTCTCTTCATAATTGTAAAACTTGAATTCTTCAACATCTGTTTTTTCAAGTTTATTGATTTCATCATAGATTTCTTCAAGTTTTTTGTTATTGGTCGCCCTAAAATAACGTCCTCCAGTCACTTTTGCAATGTCTTTTAAGAGGGTTTCGTCTATCTCAACCTGTACGCGTCCATATTGAAAACTGCCATTTGGCAAAATCCCAATGGGCGACAACGCCATGCCATTGGTGCCTAAACCAATTGTATAGACCTTGATGCCATATTCCACAGCCAAATTACTGGCTGTTTTAGGGTCAATCTGTCCCGAGTTGTTGACACCATCCGTCAATAAAATGATGACTTTGCTTTTTGCCTTACTATCTTTCAGTCGGTTGACGGCTGTACCCAAACCCATTCCAATGGCTGTTCCACCATCAATGATTGTGTTGTATTTAAC
Organism: Gelidibacter sp.; assembly: GCA_041391925.1. Lineage (GTDB taxonomy): Bacteria > Bacteroidota > Bacteroidia > Flavobacteriales > Flavobacteriaceae > JBPOFM01. The sequence continues at coordinate 256,413 of JAWKNA010000003.1, forward strand.
GTCTTCCAAGGAGCGCAAAACAATTGCTTTATCACTTGTAATTGGAGTTTTGGTGTAGCTTTCGCCAGCATATTCCACAATTCCTATTCGGTCGTTTGGCCGTCCTTTGATAAAATCAGCAGCAACATTTTTTAAGGCTTCCAGGCGATTGGGCAATAAATCCTTGGCCAACATACTTGCCGAAACATCAATTGCCATAACAATATCAATCCCTCGTGTGGTTTTGGTTTTTGAAGATACATCTACCGTTCTGGGTCTAGCCATTGCCGTTATCAACAATGCCAACGCCAACAAGCGCAAAGCAAACATTAAATGTCTCACATTTGGCAACCAACTTTTGGTCACTTTAAATCCTTTGATGGTTGACATGCGAAGTTCTGCCGTTTGCCTTTTATACTTGAATATATACCAAAGAATGGCCAATGGCAGTAAAAGGAACAACCAAAAAAACTGTTTATTTAAAAATTCAATTCCTTCCAACATCATTCAGCCTTTTTGAGTTCTACGGAATTCAAGATTCGTTCCATAATTTGGTCAGCATACACATCATCTTCCTTCCAAACCAACATGATTGTTTGCATGATATTTCCTGAAGTAAACAATAACATAACGTATTTCCCTTTGGCATAAGACTCAGACAACGGAAGCGGGAAATCTCCAGTTCCATGCACTTTTAATCCTTCTTGCGCATTTGGGGTAATAAACTGTTCTTGCTTGGTGATAATGTTTTTAACGCCATTATTTTCAAAAATTTTCAAACCTCCTGAAGCTGCTCTTGTCAAATCTATTTTAGTCGTGTCAGGAAGATTGAACTTGGTCGTACTCACACCAATATTGATATCGCTCAACAAGGTACCGTAACTAAAATAAGTGGTTTTTGCATTTCCAATGGTATCGATGGCTTTTGATTCTGTGCGTTTCAAGACTTCTGGTGTGGAAATGTAAACCGGAGGAAATCCATAGGCACTATTGACCCAATCGCCTTCGAGCAATTCTTTGCTATCGTTACCGACAATCGTGTCCTTTACATAATCAAACCCATATTTGATGACAAATCCGGTAAAGGTTGCCAACAATAAAAACACACCGATAACAACCGTTGCAATGATTTTTCGACGTTTCTTTTTTCGCTCCTGCTCTTCTTTATATTGTTGATTGAGGAGTTTTTCTTCCTCTGTTGGTTCTGGTAAAGCCTCTTTAACGTGGTCGATTTCCAAATCAATCGTGTTTCTATCTATTTTGGCCAGCTCGATGTCTGGCGCAGATTTGGCGAATTTTACCAAATCGGCACGCTTCAAAATAGTTTCAATGTTTCGGATATCTTCCTTGCTTAATTCAATTTGATTGCCATCTTTTAATAAATTCAATCGAGAAACCAATTCATCCGTAGTGCTTTCGAGTGCTCGGTCATAGACTTTTTCGTCGAGATATTTTCTGATAATGAATGTCAATTCAGAATAATAGCCTTTTAGTTCAGACTTATGAAGGTAATCTGTTTCATCCAATTTTTTCAATGCCAATTTTGCCCGTTCATAAGGTGGAAGCAAAGCAATTTCTTCTTCTTCGGTCAAGGGTTTTTTTCGCCATATGAACCAGTACAATAAAAATGCTGCAAGCGACAAAATCCCTAAAATAATCAACACGGTTTTCCACCTATCGCTAGAGCTTTTTTCTACTTGAATATAGGGTTTGATATCATAAAGTCCCTGTTTTGTGGTATCAACCTTGACATTATTGACCTCAACTTTTACCGAATCGGTATAAAATGTTTTGTCACCAATAATAACTTTTTGTCTTGGAATTGTATAATGTCCAGAATCGAACTGCGTCAATCCATATTTTTTAATGAGATTGTATTTGGAATTGTTTTTAGTCGTATCGATTTTATAAGATTCTATCATTTCCAAAGGCGCAAAACTTTGTCCCTCTGGAAAAACAACCAAATCGGTTGTGTCAGCGTCCACTTGGATTTTATAAGTAATCTGTGCTCCTATCTTGATTTTTGTGGAATCGATGGAAGAAGATACTTGAGAAAATGAGAAGCTAGAAAATAGAATGAAGAGAAAAGAGATACAGCTAGAAGCTCCAAGCTTGAAGCTCGAAGTTTTGTTATTGATAAAATCAAAATTCTTCATTTTTAAATTCTTAACTCTTAATTGATTAAGCTCTTCTTTTAAAATATCCCAATAATTTTTTGACATAGCTTTCATCAACTCTACAATTGATGGAACCTGCTCCCGATTTGGAAAAACTATCCTTGTAATAGTCCACTTTTTGATGATAGTATTTAGAATAGTTCATTCGAACTTTTTTGGAAGATGTATTGACGAGCATCATTTTTCCAGATTCTTCATCTTGCATTTGCACCATTCCAAGACTTGGGATTTCCTCCTCTCTTTTATCATATACACGAATGCCTGTGATGTCGTGTTTTTTTGCTACTATCTTCAGTGTTTGGCTATAATCATCACAAATGAAATCTGAAAGCACAAAGACAATAGCCTTCTTTTTCATGACACTCGACATAAATTTCATAGCACCAGCAACATCTGTCTTTTTGCTCTTGGGTTCAAACTCTATCAATTCGCGAATGATACGAAGCACATGAAAGCGTCCTTTTTTAGGCGGAATATAGAGTTCAATTATATCTGTGAACAATATCAATCCGATTTTATCATTGTTTTGTGTAGCTGAAAACGCCAAGGTTGCTGCAATTTCGGTGATGATTTCATTTTTGAACTGCTCTTCCGTCCCGAACCATTCAGACCCTGAAATATCGACCATCAACATCATGGTCAACTCACGTTCTTCCTCAAAAATCTTGATGAAAGGCTCATTATATCTAGCGGTAACATTCCAATCAATATTTCGAACGTCATCGCCATATTGATACTCACGTACTTCGCTAAAAGTCATACCACGACCTTTGAAGGTTGAATGGTATTCGCCCCCAAAAATATGATCAGACAATCGACGTGTCTTGATTTCTATTTTTCGTACTTTTTTGAGAAGTTCTTTGGTATCCATTTTATTAGTCTGCAGTTTGCAGTCTCAGTTTCCAGTTGATTTAACTTATCATTATTCAGGGCAATAACTAATCTGATTACTATGCCTGAATACTGAATACTGTTAACTTATTTAAGGGACTTCTATTTCGTTGACGATTTTATTGATGATGTCCACAGAAGTCACATTCTCCGCTTCCGCTTCGTAAGTAATACCGATTCTATGACGTAATACGTCATGAACTACTGCGCGAACATCTTCTGGAATAACATATCCACGGCGTTTGATGAAGGCATAACACTTTGCCGCCAAAGCCAAGTTGATACTACCACGAGGTGATGCACCAAAGGAAATCAATGGTTTAATATCTGACAATTTATATTTTTCAGGATAACGGGTTGCGAAGATGATATCGAGGATGTACTTTTCAATTTTTTCATCCATGTAAACTTCTCGTACAGCTTGTTGCGCCCTTAAAATGGTCTCAGTGTTTACAATGGCATTGATTTTTTCAAAAGCACCTTTAAGATTGGCTCTGATAATGGATTGCTCCTCATCCTGTTTTGGATAATCGATGACTGTTTTTAGCATGAAACGGTCCACCTGTGCTTCTGGCAAAGGATATGTTCCCTCCTGCTCAATCGGGTTTTGTGTTGCCATGACCAAGAACGGTCTATCCAATTTAAAAGTTTCCTCACCGATGGTCACTTGTTTTTCCTGCATGGCTTCCAACAAAGCGGATTGCACTTTAGCTGGGGCACGGTTAATCTCATCAGCCAACACAAAGTTTGCGAAAATTGGTCCTTTTTTGATGGAGAAATCATTGATTTTCATATTATAAATCAACGTTCCCACTACATCGGCAGGCAATAAATCGGGTGTGAACTGTATTCTACTGAATTTGGCATCAATGGCTTGAGATAATGTGTTTATTGCCAATGTTTTAGCCAAACCTGGCACGCCTTCCAATAAAATATGACCTTGACCGAGCAAACCAATAAGCAAGCGTTCAAGCATGTAGCGCTGTCCGACAATCACCTTGTTCATTTCCAACATCAACAAATCGACGAAGGCACTTTCTCTTTCAATTTTTTCATTAATTGATTTGATATCAATTGCAACCGTATCTTCCATTATCAGTAAAATTTAATTTAGTCTCAGAGAGGTTTATTTTTTTGAGGATTCAAATTTGTTAAAATTTATCGTCGCTTGCTGTTAATAATTGGTTAAAAATTAAAGAGCAGTACCAATGGCACTGCTCTTTTAATAAATATTTATGATTTGAAATAAATTATTCCAAGGTTATGGTTCCTAAGTCTGTATCGCTCTCAACAATCACTTCTACATCTTCAATAACAAATGAAGCCAATCCTGACAATGGGTCTGGATTAAAGGTAATCGTATATATGCCTGGTGTCAATCCAACCAACATAAAATTACCTTCAGCATTCGCATAAGCGGAAATGGTCTCAACACCATTAGTGGCTACGATTTCTGTCTGTATGCCCAACGGCACAACATTTCCTGAAATGGTTCCGGTAGCAGCCTCTACACTGGCTCTTAAAACAGGTTTTAAATTGATGTTCCCAGAATTGCCAGCAACTACAATGGATTCATCAACATCAAAATCCAATAAAAATGTGTAACCAATATTGGGCAATAAGGTTTCGTTTACTTGAATTTTCAGACCAGATTGTTGTGCACTGGGAGTATTCAATGGATATGTTACCCCATCAATCACAATCGAATTGTCATCACCCAAAACCAAACGAATTTGGTTCAATGTGCCAGACAACACTTCAAAATCATCTACCAACAACACATTGACACCGCCTGTGAGTTCCAACAAATCATAGACTCCAGTATTAATGGCGTTCAAACTTACCCAACTGCCATCGTCGTCTGATGCATCATTGACCTTGACCATGACATCCTGTATGTCCACATAAACATGGTCGTAATCACCCGGTGCATCCATAAGCTTAATGGATATTTGCGAAGTCCCATCCACAGATGATGAAGAATCGTCATCGCTACAGCAAAAAAAAGTAAATACGATTAGGGTTAATAGCATTAATTGCTTAAAAAATTTCATGATAATTATGTTTTTAGGTTATAAAGTATATACGCCACTTTCATTCGTTTAGACTATTGAGTATTGATTGCAAAATCGAAATATGGCTTTAAGAAAAGGTATTTCCTCAAGGATGTAAGGTATATTTAATTTAACGTCAGTGATTTATTAGAATTGTAGTTATGGTGTCATATTTTGTTTTGTTTTAAGTACTTTTAACAAGAAATTAATAAAACTAAATCACGTTTTGAACAATTCAAGGATTATTGCAGGCACCATGACTTGGGGCACTTGGGGTAAGAAATTTTCTTCATCTCAAATGATTTCAATGATGAACCATTGCATTGAAAATGGCATTACCACTTTTGACCATGCCGATATTTATGGCGGTTATACAACTGAAAAAGATTTTGGAAACGCTTTTACAGAAAGCGGAATTAAAAGAGACACTATTCAATTGATTTCAAAATGTGGCATTCAATATCTTTCTGAAAATAGAAACAATACCGTAAAACATTATAATTATAGCAAAGAATATATCATTTGGTCAGCCGAAGAGTCATTGAAACATCTAAAAACAGATTATCTCGATTTGTTTTTATTACATCGCCCAAGCCCCTTGATGCGACCCGATGAAATTGCAGAAGCTATTTTAAGATTGAAGAAAGAAGGAAAGATAAAAGAATTTGGCGTTTCGAATTTTACCACATCTCAAGTAGAATTGATTTCAAAATCTACAGACATATCCGCAAACCAAATTGAGTTTTCTTTGACGCAACACGACGCTATGCATAATGGAAGCTTGGACCAAATGATTATAAAAAACATCACACCAATGGCGTGGTCGCCTTTGGGAATTGTTTTTAAGGATGATACAGAACAAACACAACGTATTCACAAACAACTTGGTGAATTGAAAGAAAAATACAATGCATCGGAAGACCAATTATTATTGGCTTGGATATTGAAACATCCTGCAAATATTCATCCAGTGATTGGAACCACGACCAAACAACGGCTTACAGAGGCGACCAAAGCCCTTCACATCAATTTGGAATTGGAAGATTGGTTTTTGCTATTGGTGGCAAGCCAAGGGCATAAAGTTCCTTGATTAGTAAGCAATTGTCAACAAATATTATATTAAAATTTATGAAAGGGAAAACAGCATTAATCACAGGAGCCACCAGTGGCATTGGAAGAGCGACAGCAGAAGAGTTTGCGAAACATGGCATCAATCTGATTTTGTGCGGACGACGACAAGAACGTTTGGACACAATTCAACAAGCATTGGGAAAACAAACCGATGTACACACCTTAAATTTCGATGTTAGTGATAAGAAAGCAGTTTTTAAGGCAATCGAATCACTTCCAGAAGGGTTTAAAACAATTGATATCCTCATCAACAATGCCGGAAACGCACATGGAAGAGACCCTATTCAAGTGGGAAATTTAGAAGATTGGGATGCCATGATGGATATTAATGTGAAAGGCTTGCTCTACGTAAGCAAAGCCATCATTCCACAGATGTCCGAACGACAATCTGGACACATTATCAACATTGGTTCTTCGGCAGGACGTGATATTTATCCCAACGGAAATGTCTATTGTGGCAGTAAGGCCGCCGTTTTGGCCATCACCGAAGGGATGCGCATGGATTTAAACCAGTTTGGAATCAAGGTCTCGGCCATCAATCCAGGTATGGTCGAAACCGAGTTTTCAGAAGTCCGTTTTAAAGGCGCTTCAAATGCCAATGACATCTATTTAGGTTATAAAGCACTTCAAGCGGATGATATCGCAGAGATTATTTATTTTGCAATTTCAAGACCTGCGCATGTAAATATTGCCGATTTGTTGGTGTTTCCCACTGCACAGGCGAGTAGTACGATGATAAAGAAGGATATGTAATTTAAAATAAAAAGTTACTTAATCCGCAGGAATACTGTTATGATCAACAAACGTCTACTCATAAAAAACTTATTGGCTCACAACGATGAGAATAGTTTTTATGACAAAAAACGAAAGATAGATATCAGCGAAAAAGAAGGCAAGGCCAAGTTTCTGAAACATATTTGTGCGCTTTCCAATAGCAATCCAAAAAACAATTCTTTTATTATTATTGGCGTCGAAGATGAAAATAACCAAATTGTGGGTGTCGACTTTTTTGACGACAGTAAAATACAGAACCTCATCAATGCGTATTTGACAAATCCTCCGGTTGTGTCATATGAAAACATTCCGTTTCCGCATTTACCCGATGACAAAGTGGTCGGTTTGGTCACCATCCGTCCAATTGATGGACTGACCTCACTTCGCAAAAATATTTGGAAGTATTATGGTGGCTCTGTGTTCTTTAGGGATGGTAGTATGAGCATGCCCAAAGTGTTTGATATAGAAATAAAAGATGTCAACTCTAAGATTGTGGAGTCCATTGAAGCACATGCCCAAAACAATATTGAGTACACATTGGATGGCGTCTTTGACTTTATGAATAAACGCCAGGATTATCATCCAAAATATAAAGTCTTTAAAGAATACTTTGTGCTCTGTTGGGCTGGTCAGAAAAAATCAGTCAAAGAAGAAATTTTTTTCAGCAGAGTAGATATCGAGCTAATCAACGAGCAAGTGCGATTGTTTTTTTCAACTTTGGATGAAGTTTCTATCACTCATGATGAAGACCAATTTAAAATTGTGGAATATGTAAGTCTAGGCCTTCAGAATTCTTATAAATACTATCCTTTGGAAGAAACCATTATTCAATTTGGAGATAATGCCAATTACCATATTGACACTAAACTTTTATTTGAAGCCCCACAATTTGACAAGAAAGTTTTGCACCATATTTACAATACCAACAATGCCATTCTTGAAAAACTCAAAAAAGGATTGACCTTGACAAAACACGAAGAGCAAGATTTAATAAACCTTCCAGCTACCTATCTCATTTGTTATCTTAATCTCTTTCACGAAGCCATTGACAAATTGAACGAAGCAAAGCCATATCTCAAAAATTACAATCAGGAGGTTTACGGCAACTTTAAAGAATCGCTTCGAATACTTAGAAAAGTGAAATATAGCTAACGGTTAACCCAAATTTCTCAATTTGGAAACATTGAACTCTAAATAAATTTGGATTTTTGTAGTGCTATTAATCAATTCAAGTACACCTCATTTCTCCCGATACAGTTTCGGCATTGGAATGGGGTTTTGCTGTATCACTCAAATACTTAACTCTATCAAATAAATCATACCATTCATACAGTTTTTTTGACCAGTCGTAGTTTTTTTACGTGAGTATCTTTTAAATTTTACGATGTTTGTGGTGCTATTAATCAATTACAATAAAGCCCTTTTTCTCCCGATAAAATTTCGGCACTGAAATAGGGTTTTTGTTTTATATAAAGACACCAAAATTAAAAAAGCCATAATCTTCGAACGTGGCTTTTTTAATTTATAAATCTTAACCTATTATAGGTCAAACTTAATTCCTTGCGCCAAAGGTAGGTTAGTCGTATAATTAATCGTATTGGTTTGACGTCTCATATAGACCTTCCACGCATCCGAACCAGACTCACGTCCGCCACCTGTTTCTTTCTCACCTCCAAAAGCGCCTCCAATTTCAGCACCTGATGTTCCGATATTGACGTTCGCAATTCCGCAATCAGACCCTTGAACAGACAAGAAGGCTTCCGCTTCACGAAGATTATTCGTCATAATAGCTGATGATAGACCTTGCGCCACACCGTTTTGGATTTCCAAAGCATTATGGACATCACCAGAATATTTCAACAGATATAAAACTGGAGCAAAAGTTTCATGCTGCACGATTTTATAATCTGGTTTTGCTTCTGCAATGGCCGGTTTTACATAACAACCACTTTCATAGCCGTCGCCTGAAAGCACACCGCCTTCAACAATCATGTTTCCACCTTCTTCCACCACTTTTTCGAGGGCATTTTGATACATTTTTACAGCATCTTTATCGATTACTGGTCCTACATGGTTTTTCTCATCCAAAGGATTACCGATTTTCAATTGACCATACGCTGCAACGACTGCATCTTTTACTTTATCATAGATGGATTCATGTATTATTAATCGACGTGTCGATGTACAACGTTGCCCTGCTGTTCCAACCGCACCAAAAACAGCGCCAATCACCGTCATTTTCACATCTGCATCTGGAGTTACAATAATGGCATTGTTTCCTCCAAGTTCCAAAAGTGATTTACCTAAACGACCTGCTACTTCCTGCGCCACAATTTTACCCATACGCGTAGAACCTGTGGCAGAAATCAATGGAATGCGAGAATCTTTTGTCATAAACTCACCCACTTTATAATCGCCATTGATTAGACAGGAAATACCTTCTGGAAGGTTATTCGCCCTAAAAACTTCGGCTGCTATATTTTGGCAGGCAATACCACACATGGGTGTTTTTTCACTTGGTTTCCACACGCATACATCACCACAAATCCAAGCCAAAGCCGTATTCCAAGACCAAACAGCCACTGGAAAGTTGAATGCCGAAATGATTCCGACGACACCAAGCGGATGGTATTGCTCATACATTCTATGCCCTGGACGTTCCGAATGCATAGTCAATCCATGAAGCTGTCGTGACAATCCCACTGCAAAATCGCAAATGTCAATCATTTCCTGTACCTCGCCCAAACCTTCTTGGTAGGATTTTCCCATTTCATAGGAAACCAATTTCCCAAGTGCTTGTTTCTTTTCTCTTAATTTATCTCCAAACTGACGCACGATTTCACCCCGTTGCGGTGCTGGCATTGTCCTCCAAGTTTTGAACGCTTTTGTAGCGGCATCCATCACTCTATCATAATCTGCTTTGGTGGTAGTTTTGACCTTTCCAATTAACCGGCCGTCTACAGGCGAATAACTCTCCAAAATCTCACCATTTGAGAAACTGTTTGAACCTGTGGATGTGCCTTCATTAATATCTTTGACACCTAATTCTTTTAAGGCTTTTTCGATTCCGAAATCGGTAGCAACTGCTTGCATATATAATTTGTATTTAAAATTTATGATTAATTTCTGCGAAGATACACATTAATTAAGCTTTCGTAAAGAATTTGACCAAGTCATTGTCTCCTAATAATTTGTGAAAATATTGTGAATCGATTGTTAAATAAATTTTCATGGCAAACGTTAAATTTATAACTTTAATGACCATTCATTCAACCCATCAACGTTATGTCTTCAAAAAACCTCCTCGCTCTATTTGTGATTTTTGCGCTTTCTTTTTCATGTAAAAAGGATAAAATCGAAAACCAAGACACCGATAACCTTTTCAAGTTTAAGGATTATATTAGCTACACGACGGCTGGAAGAGTGTCGATTGCAGACCCAATAGTTATCAATTTGGCGAATGAGGTGGATGGCTGGGAAGCTGGCAAGGAGATAAAGGAGGATATTATTTCCATCAAACCTCACGTGCAAGGAAAATTGATGGTTGCGAATGGTCATGCTTTGCAATTCAAACCAGATGAAAATTTAAAACCAGATACCGAATACACAGTCACTGTAAAACTGAACAAGATTTACAAAAATCAGCCAAAGGACTATTCGGAATACACCTTTCAATTCAAAACCATTGAACCCAATTTCAATATTTTGACCAATAACTTGCAATCTTATAGCAAGGAATGGCAATATTTGGAGTCGGTTTTAAAATCTGCAGATGTCATTTCGTTGAAAGATGCCAAACAATTGGTGGAAGCTTGGCAAGGCAGCAAAAAATTGAAGTTGCAATGGAATGAAGTGGCGCAGAATTCCAAGGTTTTTGAATTTAAAATCGATAGCATCAATCGTAAAACGGAAGATTCTGAAATTTTGGTCAAATGGAACGGTAAAGCCATCAAAGCGGACAATGAAGGCGAAAATAAGGTGTTAATTCCAGGGAAAAACAATTTTACGGTGATTGATGTGAATGTCATTCAAACACCTGAACAATTCCTCTCCATCAACTTTTCGGACCCATTGAAAAAACAACAGAATTTTGATGGTCTCGTCACCATTCAAAATGCCAAAAGTCCAAAATATGTCGTGGATGGCAATGTCTTAAAAGTGTATCCGGACAACAAATTGGTCGGCGATATGCAGGTGGATGTCTTTCAGGGCATTGCTAATACAGATGGTTTTAAATTGAAACAACCGTTCTCTGAAATCATTTCGTTTGAAGAATTGAAACCTCAAGTCCGATTGATTAGCAACGGAACGATTCTGCCAAATTCAGAAAAACTGCAATTCAATTTTGAGGCCGTCAATCTAAAAGCCGTTGACGTGCGCATCATCAAGATTTTTGAGGACAATGTGTTGCAATTTCTTCAAGACAATGAGCTCCAAAGCAACAATCAATATGCCATCAAACAGGTGGGACGTCGCATTGCTAAACAAACCATTACATTTCAAAATGATGCGGTCGAAAATGAAGGGCGCTGGAAAGCCTACAGTATTGATTTATCCAAATTTTTCAAGGCTGATCCTGGCGCTTTGTATCGTGTAGAATTGAGCATCAAAAAGGAATATTCGCTCTTCAATTGTGATAATTATTCCAACATTACGAATACAGAAGATGGCGATGATTATTATGATGATTATTACGAAGACGATTATTATTATGAAGGAAATTACAATGAATCCTCCACTGAAGATGAAGATTTACGCGAGGAAGAATACTGGGACAACTTAATTTACAACTACAAAAACTATAATTACAACTGGCGCGAACGCGACAATCCTTGTCATGAAGCGTATTATAATGAAAATCGTGTCGTTTCACAAAACCTTTTGGCGTCCAACCTTGGTGTGATTGCCAAACAAGGCGCGAACAACACCTATTATTTTGCAGTTACTGACATTTTAACCACAGAACCTGTGCGTAGTGCGAGCATTCGATTGTACAATTACCAACAGCAGGAAATCGGTCGTGTGGATACAGATGGTGATGGTTTGGCACAATTGAAATCGAACAAATATGCCTCATTCGCCATCGCTTACAGCGGAAAAAATACAACCTATGTAAAACTGGCCGATGGAAATTCATTGTCATTAAGCAAATTTGATGTATCAGGTAACACGATGCAACGCGGTTTGAAAGGTTATATCTATGGCGAACGTGGTGTTTGGCGACCAGGTGATTCACTATTCTTGACGTTTATGTTGAATGACACCGACAATAAACTTCCGAAAGGCCATCCTGTAAAAATGGAAATTGCGGACCCAAATGGAAAGTTGATTTACAAAAACATCACGAGCGATAATGTCAATAATTTCTATCGTTTCACAGTCCCAACCGATTCTGAAGGAAAAACAGGCAGTTATAGTGCAAAAGTATCGGTTGGTGGTGCGCAATTTTACAAAAGTCTGCGTGTAGAAACCGTTAAGCCAAACCGTCTCAAAATTAAGGTGGATTTTGAAAACGAAATTCTCACCAGCAATGAACCTCTAAAAGGAACTTTGGATGTCAAATGGCTTCACGGCGCGCCAGCAAAAAATTTAAAAGCGGAAATCAAGGCTAAATTCAGCACATCGTATCAAGGTTTCAAGAATTTTAAAGACTATGAGTTCACCGACCCTACCCGTTCATTTTCATCTGAAGATATCAATGTGTTTGAAGGGAAATTGGATGAAAACGGAATTGCAAAAGTCAACAACACCTTGAATGTTGGTCAAAATGCTCCAGGTCTCTTAAATGTGCAATTTTTGGTAAGAGCTTTTGAAAACGGAGGTGATTTTTCTTTGGATGCCTTTACCAAAACTTATGCACCCTATGAATCTTTTGTTGGTTTAAAATCTCCTAAAGGTAATATGTACGGTTCGTTTTTTACAGATGAAAACCAAACCTTTGATGTGGTGGTTGTGGACCCTCAAGGCAAACCCATTCAACGTAATGACCTTGAAGTGAAAGTATATAAAATAGAATGGCAATGGTGGTGGAATTCTTCTTATGATAATTTGTCGAGTTATGTGTCCAGCAATTATCACCGACCGTATCTTGACCAAAAAGTAAACACAGATGCCAACGGAAAAGGTAAGTTTACCTTGAAAATTCCAGAAAATGAGCGTGGTCGTTACCTCATCCGTGTTGTGGACCCAAAAAGTGGTCATGCCACAGGACGTACCGCTTATTTCTATAAAAACTGGAGCAATTCTGCCCCAGGAAATGATAAGGAAGCGGCAAAGATGCTGGTATTTGCAGCAGATAAAGAACAATACAATGTGGGCCAAACCGCAAAAATCAAATTTCCATCAGGTAATGAAGGAAGGGCTTTGATTAGCGTCGAAAATGGCTCGGAAGTGCTGTCTTACAAATGGGTGAAAACCACTTCTGGAGAAACGACTGTGAACATCCCAATCACAAAAGAGATGGCACCCAATGTGTTTGTCAATATTTCCCTGTTGCAACCGCATGCCGTCACAGGCAACGATTTGCCAATCCGTTTGTATGGCGTTATTCCTATTATGGTGGAGAATCCTGGCACAAAATTGCAGCCAGAACTACAAATGCCAAATACGTTGAAACCCGAAGAGGAATTCAAGGTAATCGTTTCTGAAAAAAACAAAAAAGCAATGACCTATACAATCGCCATGGTTGAAGAAGGTTTGTTGGATTTAACCCGCTTCAAAACACCAAACGCTTGGGACGAATTTTATGCTCGCGAAGCTCTTGGTGTGAAGACTTGGGACGTGTTTGATGATGTCATCGGTGCCTATTCTGGAAGTATTGACCAAGTGTTCGCCATTGGTGGTGACGGCAGCGCAGAAGCAGGAAAAAAACAGAAAGCGAATCGATTTAAACCTGTTGTGACCTATTTGGGACCTTTCAATTTGGATGCTGGTGGAAAAGCAACCCATACTATCAAGATGCCAAACTACATTGGAGCCGTTCGAATGATGGTCGTTGCTGGTGATGCCAAAACGGAAGCGTATGGCAGTGCGGAAAAATCGGTTCAAGTTAAAAAGCCATTGATGGTCTTGGCGACGTTACCACGAAAATTGAGTCCAGGTGAAAAAGTGACGTTACCAGTGACGGTTTTTGCCATGGAACCGAATGTGAAAAATGTCAACATCAACTTAAAGTTAAGTAACGGCATTGAAGTAGTTGGAGATAATTCAAAATCCTTGACCTTTTCAAGACCAGACGAACAAATGACCTATTTTGAATTGGATGTCAGCAAAGCGAATGGATTTAACACCGTTGAAGTCATAGCGACCGGAAATGGAGAAAAATCAACCTATAAAGTGGAGATTGACGTGTACAATCCAAATCCAATCACGTCAAAAGTATTGGATAAAACTTTGGAAGCAAATGCGACTACCAACATGGATTTTTCAACCTTCGGCGTTCCAGGAACCAATTCGGCTACCGTTGAGTTTTCTACCTTGCCACCAATGGATTTTTCGCGTCGATTGCAATATTTGGTGCAATATCCGCATGGCTGTTTGGAACAGACCACATCGAGCGTGTTTCCACAATTGTATCTGAATGATATTTTCGATTTGCCATATAAAAAGAAACAGGAAATCAAGGCGAATATTGAAAGTGGTATCAAACGTTTGGGTAATTTTCAAATGCCCAATGGTGGTATGAGTTATTGGATGGGTGAAAACACTGCCAACGATTGGAGTACCAGTTATGCAGGTCATTTTATGATTGAAGCCGAGAAAAAAGGATTTGTCTTACCATTGACCTTTAAAAGCAATTGGTTGAAGTACCAAAAACAAGCAGCGCAGGAATGGCGACCAAGCTACAAAACCTATAATTCGGATTTGGCACAAGCCTATCGACTCTATACGTTGGCCTTGGCTGGAAGTCCAGATTTGGCATCGATGAACCGTTTGCGGGAATTCAGTGAGATTTCCAATGAAGCTAAATGGCGATTGGCAGCAGCCTATGCGCTGGCTGGTCAAAAAGAAGCCAGTAACAAAATTGCGAGCACTGCAAATATCAATTTTCAACCACCTCAATACAATTATTATGACTATGGTTCAGTGGATAGAAACCGTGCCATGTCTTTAGAAACCATGATATTGACTAAAAATCAGAAACAGAGGGAATTGGCACAATACATCGCCAAGGATTTGTCAAGCGACCAATGGATGAGCACACAAACGACGGCTTATTCTCTATTGGCAATGGCAAAAATGGTGGAAGCCAATGGTGGAAAGGCCTTGAAAATTCAATATACATTTAACGGAAAAACTGAAACTATCGACACCAAATCTGCAATTGCACAACGTGAATTATCTGTGAAAGATGGAAGCAATGCCTTCAGTTTTAAAAATAATTTGGACAATGTGGTGTATGTAAGAGTGTTGAATTCTGGTAAATTGCCTTTGGGCCAAGAAATTGCAGAGCAACGTGGATTGAGCATTTCAGTGGAATACAAAGACTTGAAAGGCAATAAAATTGATATTGGCAAGTTGATGCAGGGCCAGGATTTTGTGGCAAGCGTACAGGTAACAAACCTTAAAAATGAAAATGTAAATGATATTGCCTTGACGCAAATCTTCCCTTCAGGTTGGGAAATTGTCAACACACGTTTTACGGATTTTGGAGACACGACCACAAGCCAAGCACGTTATACTGACATTCGAGATGATAGAGTGAATTTTTATTTTGACTTAAATAAAAAAGGAAAATATGACACTAAAACATTTAATGTGATGTTGAATGCTTCCTATCTAGGCACCTATTATTTACCAGGGGTACAAGCGGAAGCCATGTATGATAATGAGTATTTGGTACGGACAAAAGGACGTTGGGTTGAAATTGAAAAATAGATTTATCGTTTAAGGGTAAAATGCCCCTTAAATTCCTGTCCATCAATTTTAATGACATACCAATAATCCGAAGATGGCAAGGCTTTATTTTTGAAAGTTCCATCCCAATAAAAGGGTTGGTTTTTGGAACTGATTAATAAGCTCCCGTAACGGTCAAAAATATAGACTTCGGATTGGTTAAAAAATTCGATGCCTTTTAGGATAAAAAGTTCATTTTCGGTATCGCCATTTGGTGTGAAAAATTTTGGAATCACAAAATGGATATATTCTTGTGTTGCTACGCCACAACCATTACGTTCTCTGACATATACTGTATATAAACCGCCTTCGGCATTAAAAAAGGTATTGCTCAATTGATAGGTTGTTCCATCCAAGGAATATTCAAAATCACCAGAATTTTCAGTTGTAATGACTAGGTCATTTCCGTCAGAAAAAATGGAGCCAATAATTGGTCTGTCTATTTGCGTGACGGTAACGGTTTTGGTTACCGAACACCCACTTCCGTTGGTTACGATAACTGTATAAATTCCTGGAGCATCTACTGTGGTCTGTGAAACTGTGTCACCAGTACTCCATACATAGGTGTTGTTTGGGGAATTGGCGAACAAGGTTGTTGTTTCACCTTCACAGATGAATGTTGATTCGTCTTCAACAATAGGTGCCGGAAGAAACGTAACTTGAACAGCAGTCCGCGAATTGGACACACAATCTCCAATATCAGAAACAGCTTCAGCATAATAAGTGCCAGCGATATCGGTTTCAAATGTTGAGCTATTTTCCAACAATGGATTTCCTCCATTGGGTGTATCATACCAATTGACCGTCACATCAGCTGGAACAGAAACAGAAAGAATCTCACTCTGACCTCCACAATTTACAATATCTCCATCAGAAGTTGGTGCTGCAGGCTGTGGTACGATCTGAATTTCGAACACATCCGACAACGAACTACATTGTGGGTTTGCCAAATTCACAGCATCCTCTGCAACCTTCACTCTATAATAAGTTGTGGTGGTCAAAGCTGGTGTCGTGAATGTTTGATTGGTTTCCCCAAGAATATCTGTCCAAACTACATTATCCGAACTTTCTTGCCATTGATACACATGGGTGGTATAGATTGAAAAATCTGGAATTGCTGACAATTGCGTTTGAAGTGGTGTGTCTTGCTCACAAGCTACAATCGTATTATTGGTTTGTGCGTCTTCTATAACGATATTATCACCACAAGTTTTGAAGATGATATCGTCAATGGCCAAATCATTTCCGCAACCGCCATTTCCGTTGTTAATCATTTTTAGTATCACAGCTGTTTGAGCGGGCAAGGTTTGAAAGGTCAAGCCATATTGTTGCCAATTGGGAGAAGTAGTACCTGGTATATTACCAGTATCACCACTCGCCAATAAGGTTGTATCCGTATCGTCCCAAATCTGAAATTTCACATTGATGGGAATTCCTGAACCACTGCATCCGCTTGTTGGCAATAAATTAATCAGCCAAGAGGAAAATTCGTAGGAAGTAATTTCACACAAACCTGTGATAGTTCTACGAAAAAATTCCCCAGCCGTAAAGTCGGCATTCACTACAAACATTTTACCGTTCGAGTCATTTGGTGTATGGTCAGGCGTGTTATGCCAATCAAAATAATTGCTGGTGCTGGTCACTGTATATTGCCCATCTTCTGGTGATGCGGAACCAACATATTGATAAGAAGTCGTTCCTGGCGACAGTGCAGGTCCGTCGGTTGTTCCTGTTCCAAAGGTTTCCATAAAAATTGGGTCTCCAGAATTTCCTGTACAGAAACCAAGTTGGGCATAACCAGAAAAACTGATTGATGCCATAAGAAAAAATATAAATACTGTTGTTATATGTAGCAATTTCACGTTTTAAAAATACGTAAACTGACTTTAAAACTCTTGCAATATGCTATATTAGTAGAAAGATTAACAGAATAAATTCATCGCAAACGTTTGCGAAAACATAATTTTAAAAAATAATCAAAAAAATGAGAGCTTCAGAAATTCTGAACATCACACATCACCGGAATTTTGACTGCCCAAAACGCCGATGGAAATTCTATCAAGAATGGAACAAAGCCATTTTTTTACATTGGGAATTAGAACCGGAAGCTGTCCAACCCTTCCTTCCAAACGATATTTCCTTAGATACACTCGATGGCAAAGCGTGGATAAGTTTAGTGGCTTTTGATATGAACCATATTGGTGTAAGAAGCCTGCCAAAAGTGCCGCATATTTCTGATTTTCATGAAATCAATATTCGAACGTATATCATTTGTAAAGACAAGCCTAGTGTGTATTTTTTGAGTATGGAAGGTAGCAAACGTTCATCGTGCAATATTTTAAAGGCTATTTCAAAATTTCCGTATGTACATTCAAAGATGAAACGGAACGATTTTAGTTATCAATCCAAGAATTTAATAGAACACAATTTTTTAGACTTGGTGTACAGAACCAAAATGAAACCCGTTCAAAAAAACAAAACAGATCGTTGGCTCACTGAACGATATGCAGTCTTTCAAGAATATAAAAATAAATTGATTGAATATGATGTGCATCATGTGGAATGGCCTTTGGAACAAATTGAACTTAAAGAATTGAACATTGAGTATCCAAAATTCAATCATCTTATCAAAAACCAGCCCGATAGAATGCATTATTCCGAAGGTGTGAAAGTACTCACTTGGGACAAACGAACCTATAAATTATGACTTCAGATTTTGAACCTTATTATGCCGTTATTTTTACATCAATTCGAACAGAGGGTGACAACGGATACCATGAAATGTCTATGCTTATGGATGAATTGGCGAAGGAACAGGATGGTTACCTTGGCATCGAAAGTGCAAGAAATGAGATAGGCATCACCATAAGTTATTGGAAAAGTTTGGAAGCTATAAAACATTGGAAACAACAAACCGACCATGTAGTAGCACAAAGAAAAGGAATAACAGATTGGTACAGTTGGTATAAAGTGCGCATTTGTAAAGTGGAACGAGATTATGAATTTATATCTTGAAACGCTTCATCAATTATATCAAACGGCACAGAATAAAATCTACCATCATTTTTGTACTCTTGGTGGTATATTATTTTTGCCTGCCCAAACAATTATTCAAAGACCCAACCGCCACAGTCATTACGAGCGAGAGAAATGAATTGCTTGGTGCCGTCATTGCAAAAGACGGGCAATGGCGTTTTCCCCATAATGATAGTGTTCCAGAGAAATTCAAAGCGTGTATCATTCAATTTGAAGATGAATATTTCTACCAACATCCCGGTTTTAATCCCGTATCCATTTTTAAAGCGTTGCGGGATAATATCAGTTCGAATGATGTCAAACGCGGCGGAAGCACCTTAACCCAACAAGTGATTCGCCTTTCAAGAAAAAATCAATCAAGAACCTATCTTGAAAAATTAAAGGAAATCGTTCTGGCAACACGATTGGAATTTCGCGCTTCCAAAGAAAAAATTCTTTCCTATTACAGTAGCAATGCGCCTTTTGGAGGCAATGTGGTGGGATTGGACGCTGCGTCTTGGCGTTATTTCAATAGAGACGCAAACGAATTGTCTTGGGCAGAAAGTGCTACACTTGCTGTGTTGCCCAACTCGCCAAGTTTGATTTATCCCGGGAAAAATCAGGAACGATTATTGGAAAAACGCAATCGGCTACTGGAGAAATTGCTTCAGAATGAATTGATTGATTCCTTGACCTACGATTTGTCCATTGCTGAAGAATTGCCACAAAAACCGTACGCACTGCCTCAAATTGCTCCACATTTATTGCAAAAAGTGACACAAACCAATAGCGGAGAACGTGTAAAAACCAGCTTGAAAAAATCATTGCAAGAGCAAACCAATCGGATTGTTTACAACCATTATAACAATTTGAAGCAAAACGAAATCCATAACATTGCTGTTTTGGTGCTGGACGTTCACACTAGGAAAGTTTTGGCTTATGTAGGGAATTCGCCAACAGACGCTTCACATCAAAAAGATGTGGATGTCATTGACAAACCTCGAAGTACAGGCAGTATTTTAAAGCCATTTTTGTATGCTGCAATGTTGGATGCTGGCGACATTTTGCCAAATAGCTTGGTTGCCGATGTTCCCACACAATTCGGAAGTTACAATCCTGAAAATTATGACAAGGGTTATGATGGAGCCGTCCCAGCAAGTCGAGCGTTGTCACGTTCGTTGAATGTGCCCGCCGTGAGGATGTTACAGGAATTTGGTTTGGATCGTTTTCATCATTATTTGAAAGCGCTTCAGTTGAAAGATTTAAAATACAACGCCAATCATTATGGCTTATCGCTCATTTTGGGTGGTGCGGAAAGCAACCTATGGGATTTGTGCAAGAGCTATGCGTCCTTATCTTCAACGTTGAATCATTTTAATGAAACATCTAGTGAGTATTATTCGAATGAATTTGTAGAACCTACCTATTTAGCCGATGGAAAAGTGGATTTTGGCAAAAGGACATCCGAAAAAACGCTTTATGATGCCGCGTCCATATATTTGACCTATCAAAGTTTAAAAGATGTAAATCGTCCAGAAGGTGATGAAAATTGGGAGTTTTATGATAGCTCCAAACAAATTGCTTGGAAAACAGGCACCAGTTTTGGGTTTCGGGATGCCTGGGCCATTGGTACAACCAAAGATTATGTAGTCGGCGTTTGGGTTGGAAATGCCGATGGTGAAGGCCGACCTGGATTGGTCGGTGTGCAAACGGCCGCTCCAATTTTGTTTGATGTGTTTGATTTGCTTCCGAATAGTGAATGGTTTTCAAAACCTTTTGACGAAATGCAAGAAGTGGATATTTGTACCAAAAGCGGCTATAGAGCCTCGCCAAATTGCAATGAAGTGGAACAAAGATTCATCCAAATCAGTGGGTTAAAAACACCACCTTGTCCTTATCACGTTTTGGTTCATTTGGATAAAAATGAACAATTTCAAGTGAACTCATCCTGCGAAGACATTAATTCGATGGTTCATAAATCTTGGTTTGTATTGCCTCCTTTGATGGCCTATTATTATAAGGCAAAAAATCCATTTTATAAATCCTTGCCACGTTTTCGGGACGATTGTCTTGGGGAAAATGCTGTCACGGTTCAGTTTATCTATCCAAATGACAATAATGTCATTTTTCTCCCGAAGAATTTCAACGGCAAAACCAATGACCTCATTTTGAAAATTGCCCATTCAAAACCAGAATCTCTCGTATATTGGTATTTGGACGAAACATTTTTGGGAACAACAAAGGATATCCATGAGTTTGCAATGCAACCCACTTACGGCAAACATTTGCTGACTGTTGTGGATGAATTTGGAAACGAAGCCAAACGTTGGATTGAGGTTTCGGAATAATTAGTTACCAAAACTTTAAATCACTATTTTTGTCATTCTAACCTTTCAAATAGAAATTATGTACGCTACCATCAAAATGTTGCATTCCTATTGGGCTTATTTGGTACTCTTGGTTTTAGTGCTTGCTACTTTCAATGCACTCATAAAATATTTTGGCAATAAAGAATTTCACGCCAAGGATTTTAGGATTTCACTGTTTACACTGATTGTTTCACATATCCAACTGCTTTTGGGATTGTTGCTTTACTTTGTGTCCCCAAACGGTTTTAAAAATTTAAGTGCCAATGGGATGGGAGGATTGGATAGTGTCTCTCGACTTTTGGCAGTCGAACATCCGTTTGTAGGGATTGTTGCCGTGACCTTAATCACCATTGGTTATTCAAAACACAAAAAGAAATTGACTTCCAAACCAAAGTTCAAAATGATAGCAATTTTTTACACGATTGCTCTTTTATTGGTTCTATCAAGAATTCCTTGGAACAATTGGTTGGGCTGATTCTTATAAATATCCATAAAACAAAAAGCTCAAATTTTTCAATTTGAGCTTTTTTGATTGTGCTTCTATACACAATTATTCTTTGACTTCCTTGATTAAATACACATATACAGGAAAGTGGTCACTAAAACCATCGGTAAAGCCACCATCACCCCAACTTCTGAATGGATAGCCTTTATAACGCCCACGTTTAGTTGTCAAATAATACTTATTGTAAATATTGGCTTTATAAAATTGATAACTCGAATAATCTTTTTCAATCAATGGTTTAGTCATCATAATTTGGTCGAATAAACTCCAGGCATCTCGATAGGCCGTTGTACCTAATCCTTCTTTATAGTAATTCTCATAGGGATTATAGATGCCTTTGATTTCAACATCTTTTTGGTTAGCTTTTGCTTGCAATTCTTTTTTAACACTGTCATTGGTTGGGTCATCATTCAAATCACCCATTGTAAAAATCTTGGCGTAAGGGTCAATTATTTGAAGTGAATCGATAAGATGCTTGTTCAACTTTGCAGCTGCAACGCGTTTAGAGCGGCTTCTAGCTTCTCCTCCACTTCGAGACGGCCAGTGGTTGACAATGACATGTATGATTTCTCCATCCAATTTACCGGTTACCAAAAGTTGGTCCCTTGTATAAACTTGTTTTCTAGTCAAATCATCATAGATTTTCAACTCATGCGAACTGGTTGTAATGGGTACAAATATTGATTTTTGATACAACAAGGCAACATCAATCCCTCTGGCATCAGGCGACTCATAATGTACAATGCCATAATCTTTTCCCAATAATAATGGATCATTCACCAAATCAACCAGAACGTTTCTGTTCTCAATTTCAGAAACGCCCAAAAGGGCTGGCGTATCATGAGCTTCGTCCATACCTATATCCGAAATTACACGTGCCATGTTGTGCACTTTTCTTTTGTAGGCATCTTCCCTTCCCGTGTTCATTTCCATAATAGGGCTTGCCTCGTCAAACTTATTGACATCATTGATGGTGTCAAATAAATTTTCTAAATTGTAGAAAGCAATTGTTCTTATCTTGAATTTTTTAGCTTCTTTTTCTTGAGAAAAACCACTGATTGTCATTAAAACAAAGAACAGAGTGGCAACTGTATTGGATAATTTCATATATACAATATTATATTTTCGTTACGTTGTTTACAAAATTTACGCCAAAAGTATGTATTTATTATAAATAATGTAAATTTGCTGGCTTTAAATAACTATTATTTAATGCGATAAAACTATTAACTTTAAAATTAGGCATGAAAAAAAGTTTTTTAATTTTCTTATTCGGAGTTTTTTCAATCGCTGCAGCACTTGGCCAGACTACCATAAAAGGTAGCGTTCTTGATAGTGCTTCTGATGAACCAATTCCAAGTGTAACCATTACTATTGAGGGTTCTACTTTAACAACACTTACTGATGCGAATGGTGAGTTTAGTTTCACTGCGGATGTCCCTCTTGGAGAACAGGTATTGGTTGTAGAAAAAATTGGATACGTTACTAAACGATATCCTATTGTAGTAAATGAGGGAAAAACAGTTGACATCAGTGGGATGTTACTGGACATTGATGTGTCAAATTCGCAAGACCTGTTTACCGTAACATTAACTGACGATGAGTTAAATGATGATACAGGTGGCGCAGATAACATTTCCGGTTTGCTGCAATCCTCCCAAGATGTTTTTCAAAGAACCGCTGCCTTTGAATTTAGTTCTTCTTTTTTCAATGTTAGGGGATTGGACTCTGAAAATGGTACCGTTTTGATGAATGGCATAGAAATGAACAAGGAATATGACGGAAGACCTCAATGGAGTGATTGGGGTGGATTGAATGACGTAGTAAGAAATCAAGAATTGACTAATGGTCTTTCTCCTTCTGCATATACTTTTGGTGGAATTTTGGGAACTACCAATATCATTACTCGCGCATCTCAGTATAGGGCTGGAGGCCGTTTGACCTATTCATCTTCAAACCGCAGTTATACCAATCGGTTGATTGCAACTTACGCCTCAGGTTTGATTTCTGACGGATGGGCATTTACCGTTTCCATTGGAAGACGTTGGGGAAATGAAGGCTATCAAGATGCAACCCTCTATGATGCCAATTCCTTTTTTGCTTCAGTTGAAAAGAAAATCAATGAAAAACATAGTATTAATTTTACCTCCATCTATTCACCAAACAGAAGGGGAAAATCGTCTCCAAATACACAAGAGGTCTATGATTTAAAGGGTATAAAATATAACGAGTATTGGGGTTATTTTGATGGCGAAAAACGCAATTCGCGAATCAAGGAAGTTGAGGAGCCAATATTAATGCTAAACCATTATTGGGATATTTCCGACAGAACAAGATTGAATACTAATGTTGGCTACCAGTTTGGGAAAATAGGTAATAGCCGTTTGGACTACAACGGTACAGATTTGGTAGATGGTTTCCCTGAAGGAGGAGGCGCCAATCCAAGTCCAACCTACTATCAAAAGCTACCTAGCTATTTCGTACGCAACAATCCAGAAAATCTTGCTTTTGCTTACGCTGCAGAACAGGAGTTCTTGAATGATGGTCAGATTGATTGGAATCACCTATATGAAGCAAATATTGCCAATGCAGCTGCTGGAGGTAATGCCATCTATGCCCTTTATGAAGACAGAACTGACGATAAGAAATGGACATTCAACTCTATTTTGAATACTGAGTTTAATGACAACATCCAGTTTAATGCATCTGTTAATTATACCAAATTAAAATCTGAAAACTTTGCAAATGTTTTGGATTTGCTTGGAGCGAGTACTTATTTAGATGTTGATTCCTTTGGAACAAATATTACCAATACGCAAAGTGATTTACAAAACCCAAATAGAATTGTTACTGAAGGTGATAAATTCAAATACAATTATATTTTGTATTCCAATGTTTTGAATGGTTATGCTAATGCACAGTTCAAATACAACAAAATTGATTTTTATTTGGCTGCAGATGTTACCAAAACTGAATACCAAAGAGAAGGAATTTATCAAAATGGTTCATTCCCGGATAATTCATTGGGTAAAGGAAGAAAGCTTGACTTTACAGGTTATGGCGGCAAAGGTGGTTTTACATATAAATTAACTGGTAAACACTTAATTGATGTGAATGCGGCTTACATTACTAAAGCCCCTTCGTTAAGAAATACGTATAGCAATTCAAGAGAAAACCATAACGTTGTAGGGGATCAAATTGGAAGAGAAATTTCAGAAGAAAAAATATCCACAGTGGACGCAAGTTATATCTTCCGTTCTTCAATTGTGAAGGCGAAACTGACCGGTTATTATACCAAAATAGAGAATGCCAATGAAATATCATTCTATTATGCTGATGGTATTGGAGGAAGTACAACTGCTTTTATACAAGAGATACTTCAAGGTATAGATAAAAAACACATTGGAGGAGAATTTGGAATTGAAGCACAAGTAACCCCAACCATTAAATTGAAAGGTGTTGCCTCAGTTGGGCAATTTACTTATGACAACAACCCCGACTTGACACTTACATTTGAACCGTCTACCGATCCTGCCGACCAAGCCGTTCTTGGGGAATCAGGATTTATCAACTATGGCAATTCAAATCTAAAAAATTATAAAATAGCTGGTGGGCCTCAAACTGCATACTCTGTCGGTTTTGAATATCGCGATCCTGATTATTGGTGGGTAGGAGCTACGGCTAACTTTTTTGATAATACCTACATTGACGTTAGCCCATTGACTAGAACTAAAAACTTTACCACAGATGCAGATGGTTTGCCTTTCAACGATTATGATGAAGATTTGGCAAGAACTTTGTTGAAACAAGAGAAATTTGACGACTATATGATTGTCAATCTTGTAGGTGGTAAATCTTGGAAAATTGATGATTATTTCGTTGGATTTTTTGCAAGTGTCAACAACTTATTGGATGTCGTCCATAAAACAGGTGGATTTGAACAGGGTAGAAATGCCAATTACCGACAATTAAGAGATGATCAAGCGTTGGAAACCCCGGTTTTTGGGTCAAAATATTGGTATGGCCGAGGTACAACCTATTTTGTAAATGTGTATTTTAGATTTTAATAAAAAAACAGAACAAACTTTTTAATATATATAATGATGAAAGCAAACAAAATTTTAATCTTATTAAGCGTCGTTGCAATGACATTTGGAATGACTTCTTGTGTGGAAGATGACGACTTCAAGACCCCAGACGTTTCAGTTGTGGATCCGAATATCAATCCTAATGATATTATTCAATTTAATGCTGTAGTGGCACGATATAATGATGCTGTTGCAGATGGGCAATCTGTAGGAACTTTTGAATTTGATCAAGATCCTATTTACATTGAAGGCTATGTGGTTTCTAGCGACCAATCTGGAAATTTCTTTGAGGAATTAATTATCCAAAATAAAACTGACGACAGTGATCCTTCAGAAAATCCAAGATTGGGTTTCAATGTGATGATTAATGCTAGAGCGTTATATGAAACTTATGAAATTGGGCGTAAGGTTTATGTAAAATTAAATGGATTAGGAATTGGAGAATCTAATGGTGTGTTAGTTATTGGTAAGGCCGTAGGAAACACAATTGAGCAGATTCAAGAATCAGAGTTTAGAAACTATGTCATCAGAGGTGCTGAAGTAGCAACAATAACTCCTAAAGTAGCACTTATTGGCGATTTGACTGAAGCTGATGAAAATACATTTGTACAATTCAATGATGTTCAGATCGATAGGAACCAATTATCTTTAACTTACGCTGGTGAGGCTACAGATGAGTTTGATGGTTTTAGAACATTATTAAGCTGTGAGGATGGTGCAACAATCAGTTTACAAACAAGTACCTTCGCCGATTTCAAATCCTTACCTATTCCTCAAGGAAAAGGAAATATCAAAGGCATCTTCACAAGAGATTTTGGTGATGACTTCAATGTCTTGGTTATTAATTCTAGAGGAGATGTAGATATGAACAATCCTGAACGTTGCGATCCTGCAATCTTAGACTGTACAGGTGCAACAAGTACAACAGATGTCTTATTTTCTCAAAATTTTGAGGGAACTTCAGAATCTGCATTGACAGCTGCAGGTTGGATAAACGTCAATACTAATGGAGGAAGCTTTAAATATTCATTGAGAACATTTAGTGGCAATAGTTATATGCAAGTATCAGCCTTTAACTCCAATGAAAATCCTTACGAAGCTTGGTTAATTACTCCAGCAGTAAATTTGGATGCTTCTACATTAGAACAATTGACATTTAAGACAAACGCTGGTTATTATAATGGCGCTGCATTAAATGTTTATGTGTCCACTGATTTTACCGGTAATGTAGCTGATATTGATGATGCTACTTGGATGTTGGTCGATGCAACTCTACCTACTGGACCAAGTTCTGGATATGGTACAACATTTACAAATTCAGGAGTTGTTAATATTTCTTGTTTGGAAGGTAATGTGTATGTAGGCTTTAATTATGTGGGCTCAAGTACTGGTATTACTACTACATTTCAAGTGGATGATGTGACCATTACTGGAACTTTATAAAAGTATATTATAAATTTATCTAAAAAAGAGACTGCGAATACGACAGTCTCTTTTTTTTTTTTTCATACTTAGTTTAATAGATGTTTGACCAACAATTTTATAGCATATTTCAGCATTATAAACCAAAATACAAAGCAAAAGCCAACAATATTGCTTTGTTTTATATTCTATTGCTACAAGTATCATTGCTATTGTTGGGTGCCACATTTCTTACGCTTTTTCTAAATCAAATGCATATGGATATCTTTTCAAGTTCAAAAGCATGGGTACTATTTTTAATATTGGTAGTTATATTGATTTTTAGAAATTGGATATATTACACTGGAAAGAAACGAAAAGTCCTCAACACCAAATTGAACAAGTACAAAACGCAGACCATAGATATCTGGTGGCTATGGCTTCAGCCATTTAGTTGTTTCATTCTCTCCATAATTTTAATGCAACGTTTATAGCAAAAAAAAATCCCATCATTTGTATGATGGGATTTCCTAATTAATTGGCTGGTTAATTATTGTTGTTCAGGCATATCATTTTTGACAATAATGAATTCTGATCTGCGATTCATTTGGTGTTCCTCTTCGGTGCAATTAGCCCCACAATCCACTTTAGGGCTGCTCTCGCCTTTTCCTTCACCTTTTATTCTGCTTTTATCAATACCTTTGGAAATGACATATTGAACAGTGGTTTTTGCACGTCTGTCGGACAGTCCCATATTGTAGCTGTCAGACCCTCTATTGTCTGTATGCGCGGTGACGTCAATGACCATATTAGGGTATTTATTCATGACCTGTACCAACTTGTCCAGTTCAAATGCCGCTTTGGATGTGATGTTTGACTTATCAAAATCAAAATAAATAGGATTCAGTTCGATTCTATCAGCCGCAATAATTTTTTCAATTGGGTCTAAAGATACTGTAACATTGACTTCTTTTTCTTGAGTGCCTTTTACTGATGTTTTCTTGCTTTCAAAACCGTCCATCACAACTTCCAATTCTGTATCCTTGTCACATTCTACGATGAATTCAGCAACACCTTCTTCATTGGTGTTTTTAGTCACAATCTTGTTGCCTTGATCATCATATAGCGAGACCATGGCTCCATTAATTGGTTTACCCGTTTTGTCATCCAAAACAGTTGTGGTAATCAAGACATCGCACAATGGCTCAAGTTTCATCGCTCTATATATATCATCGCTACCTACACCTCCAGGACGATTGGAAGAGACAAATCCTTCACCTGTAGCATCATCAATACTAAAGGCAAAATCATCTGAATTACTGCTGATAGGCAATCCAACATTTCGTATAGGAGCCCATTTTCCGTCAATTTCCTTAGTAAAGAACACGTCCAGACCTCCTAGTCCCAAATGTCCATTTGAAGAGAAATAAAGTGTCCCATCGTCGGCAATAAAAGGGAACATTTCCTGTCCTTCAGTATTTATTTTCTGTCCAAGGTTTTCCGGCTCTCCAATGGACCCATCTTCATTGATAGGTGCTTTATAAATATCAAAAAGGCCATTGCCTCCTGGCATATCAGAAGCAAAATATAATGTTTTTCCATCTTTACTAACTGATGGATTTTTTGCTGAGTAATCTTTGGTAATGTTCAATGCCTCAACGTTGTCCCATTTGTCTCCTAGGGATGTTGCCTTGTACAAATGAATGGCACCCAATTTGTTTTTGGTAATGGAATCCTTGACGTACTCTTTTTCAAAAAAACTTTCTCTAGAGAAATACATAGTTTTCCCATCTGGGCTAAAAGCCACAACACCTTCATGATAACTGGTATTGATTTTGCCACCTACGGCCTCGGGTGTCATATAGCCGCCTTCATCGTTTTTGGAAGTCACATAAATGTCTAAATAAGGTTCTTCATTCCATCCATAATTTTCCCCAGTTTTGTTTCTTCCTGAAGTGATATAAAGTTTTCCATCTTTTAACGTACCTCCAAAATCGGAATATTCTGAATTGATGCTCATGTTTTCAACCCTGAATTTTTTACCTCGTTCCAAAATCCTTGGAATATAATCTGGGTTTTCATTAAAAGCCATCGCTCTATGGTCACTAGGTCGCATATTAGCGAATCGAGCCATCCATTCATTGGACAGTTCATACTTACCATTTGCCTTTAACATTTGGGCATATTTATAAATCATTTCCGAATCTGGAGCCGGATTGCTTTCAAGCGCTTGATAATAATACCTTTCTGCATTTTGAGTATCAAATACATTATAGTACGATTCTGCCAATTGGCCATACACATAGGTATCTGCCTTTCCTTCTTCTACAAGTTTTTCATAATCTTTGGCTGCTTCAACAAATTCCAATTGATTGAAATGTTTGTCTGCCTTTTTTGTGTCTTTATTTTGAGCAGTTAAGCTTAAACTACTCAAAATTGTGAGGGTAATAAAAATGTTAATTTTTTTCATGTTTGTTTAGCTTAACTGGTTAGAAATATCTAGGTGAACGAGAAATCTTCTTGGCGAAATTCAAATCGAACAATAAAATAAACTCATGTGATGCAGGAGCATATTTTTTAATGTCTGAAGTAACATTATCGTATGCATATCCAACTTTTACATGTGGTGTGATTGCAAAATTGACCAGTCCTGAAAACGAATCATCCAATCGGTATGAAGCACCAATTTCAAATTTTTCAAAGAACAAGGCATTCAAGTTGATATCAAATGATGTCGGTGCTGTAAATGCAGATTTGACCAAAAAAGATGGTTTTAACTTTGTGTTTTCTGAAAGTTGGAACACATAACCTCCTGTTAAGAAATAATGACTTGTTTCAGTACCATATTCAGTACCATCAGCATCCAACTTGACCGAACTAAGTATATTCGGCACTGAAAATGCCAAATAATAATTATTGGTGTAATAAAACACACCAGCACCTATATTAGGTGTAACACCACTGGTGTTTGTGAAATATGGGTCATTTGGATCAATGGTATAAAGGTCGTTTGGTCCCAATCCTAAATCGTGAAATGTTGCTCCTGCTTTTATTCCGAAAGCCAAACGATTTTCTCCTGCAAGTCTCAAGGTATATGAAACATCTGCGTAAGCGTTAGTTTCTCTTACAGGTCCAATTTCGTCAGCAATAACAGATAAACCAACACCAATTTTATCGCTCACAGGCATATGTCCAAAAAAGGTTCCTGTTTTAGGAGCTCCATCCAATCCGGTCCATTGTGTGCGGTATAATAATCCGAACGATAAGTTTTCCTTAGACCCTGCATACGCTGGATTCATCACATTCATATTATACATGTACTGCGTATATTGTGGGTCCTGCTGTCCTTGCATTTGTATGGCAATGAGCAATATTAAAATGATCAGTAGTTTTTTCATATTAATTAGTTGTATATCGATTCGTTTTTTATTTGTTTAGGTAAACCCAAGCGCTTATTTGTTTTGCACCTCCTTCATAAGTCATTGTATAAAAATAGGTTCCAACTGGCAGTTCGTCACCATTGTTGGACTGTCCGTGCCATTCATCAGTATAATTGTTTTTAGAATAGACAAGTGTTCCCAATCTATTAAATATTTCTATACGTGTTACCCTAAAATTGCTCAAATCGAACGATTCATTCAATCCGTCACCATCAGGTGAGATTCCTTGTGGAATTTGACAGCTCTCCAATTCAATCACTTCCTGAGATACTGAAGCAAAACAGCCAGTTTCATTAAAGGTCACCTCAATCGTATAGGTTCCAGCAGTCAAAACTGGTAAGCTTAAACCCGTTTGGCCATTTATGACCCCTCCATCTTGATACCAAACAATGCTCACATCTGCTTCGGTATAGTTTTGAGGAGTTGCAGTAATGATAATTGGTACTGTCGCATCTGGACAAACTTCATAATCAAAATCAGTAGTAAACACTGTCATAGGTACTTCACCAGAAATCAGATTAAAACTTGTAACACTATAACAGCCAGTGAGGTTATCCTCTACCCTAACATAAATGGTTGTCAATTGTGTTTCATAGGATGTAGGTGAACCAATTGCTGAGGTTCCTGCCTGAGCATCGGCCATAGTTGTATAATAGGTAACGGTCAATCCTGTTTGTCCTCCAGTAATTTCATCATCATTGACAGTCAAATCATACTCTGGAACACCATTATCATCCGCATCACAACCTGGAACATCAGCTGATGCATTGACTGTTGGATTAGGATTAACTATCAAATCCAAAGAAACTACAGCATAACAATCCACTGCAGCGTTATTATCCACTCGTGCCCAAATAGTCTGAGGATTGGTAATATTTGTATATGGAGATGTCAAAGGACCTGTCTCAGAATTTGCATCAGCCTCAGTTAGATAATAGGTTACTGTAAAATTAGCTGCGCTCTGGCCATTTAAAACATTTACATCATTTGATGTCAAATTGAATGCTTCAAAACCATCTCCAGAGGCATCATCACAAAGCTCCATATTGGCAGAAGTAGCTGTAGGAGTCGTGCCAGATATCACTAAATTGAAACTGGTAGTGGCAATACAGAATGGTGCGTTGGCATCTTCAATTCGTATCCAAATTGTTTGTGGATTCGATGTGTTGGTATATGGTGATGTCAGTGCGCCTGTATTAGTAATGGCATCTGTTTGTGTTAAGTGATATGACACATTAAACATAGATGCATTCTGGCTACCTAAAACAATGGGAGTTTGCGATTCCAAATCAAATTGTTCAAAGCCATCACCTGATGTATCATCGCATGTAACTAGGTCCATTACTGGATTTGCAACTGGCTGTAACCCCAAAGTTACCTGAACTTGCAAGGAAAACGCTACACCGTCACACACATCACCACTGGCCAAAACTTGGTATAAACCAGATTGAGTTGCGGTTATGGTATCAACATTTGAGTCAGGAATTGGCAATCCATCCAAATACCACTCATAGGTATCTGCATAAGGTGAGCTTGCCATTAAATCTATCGATGTTTCACCACACAACTCTATAGGTTCTCCAAAACCTAGATTATCAGGGTCTTCTACTACTGGTGAACCGTCATAAACGATGTCGACCCCACAAACCACTTCACAGTTTGTTCCATTTACTGGACCTGAAGCCACGTCGAACGTGTACGTTCCTGCTTCTTGCGAATAGTTGGTAATGAGAAGAATATAAATATCTCCTGGCTGAACGTTGTTTATGGTAATGGTTTCGGTAGCTGTTGCAGAGAAACTACAATCAACAATGTTGTCTGTTACTAGGTCAAAACATCCATCACCTTGGTTGTTAAATGGCCCCCAAACTATAAAGTCGATATCATTTCCTATTCCATCCTCACCTGTTTGGGCCAATGTGAAGGTATAGTCTCCTGCCTCATCAAATAAAATGGTATTCCAAGTTGGATCAGGTTGTGAACCCAAACAATCGTAGTCCAGATATGGTGGTGCTACATCATCTCCTGTAATACTTGGGTATGTAAATCCAGCACAAATTGGCAACGCTTCAGAACAGTAGGTAGGATTTCCTAGAGTTTGAATACATAAATCAAAAGTTGTAGTTTCATTATCACTACCAGCTGAAAACACTCTGACATAATAGGTATTACCAACCACAAGGCTTGGTGTTACACTAAAGTCTTCGTCTGAACAGTACAATTCTACCAAACTGCCACAAGACCCTGAATAGACTGCGTGGTCTAAATCTGAAAAGCCACTTATGTTTTGAAGTTGGATAAACTGTTGTGTTCCCAATGCGGTAAACTGAAACCAAACATCATCATCTGGGTTACCACCACAGGAACCTGAAGGAACTCCTGATGGTGTGGCTTCCAAAAGCGTTCCAGGAGTTACAGCATCACACGTTTCGCCAGGATTTACAGCTGCTATAATGGCTCCTGCACAATTATCATTTGCAGGAGGACAAGCTGCCACCTGAATGACTGGACTATTGATGACACAATTGACATCTTGGTCATTTGAAAGTGTAATTACAATTGGTGTCGCAAAAGGATAAGGTCCAAATTGAACAATTCCTGTCGCTGTAACTTGAACGTCCGGTGAACCTTGATTATCTGAAACTGTCAATGAGGTAGCATCTCCAAGGCTTGTTACATTCACATCAATTAAGAATTGCTGTCCATTCGCACAATCATCAATCACCGCATAAGTGGCTGCAGGATTAATACAAGTGGCACAAGACACAGTCACATCTATTGGAATAAATCCTTCCGTTTCGCAACTAAATACCCCATCTGAATTAATATAAAATGAAATGGTATCTCCGGTAGATTGATAGGTCAATCCTGATAAATCTCCTCCATTACCATAAAATAAATCTGCTGGATCTACTATAAAACTGCCGTCTGTATCAATCACAACAAGTTCATCCCATCCATTTTCGACTTCACCTGAATTGAAATTTAAGTTTAGTGGTGTCCCATCGTTACTTGTAAACGTAAAAATTACAGGGTCATCTGCACCATCGTCTGAATAACAATAATTCAAGGTTGCTGGCCCCACAGAACAATCAACTATAAAATCTTGACAGAATTCTTGGGTAAGAGTCGGGCTCACAGAAGTACAATTAGGATCATCATCATTTGCCACGGTCATCACAACATCGGTAGTATTGGGATAAGGCCCGAAGGTTACTACACCTGTAGCAGTAACCGTTTGTGGCGCACTTCCTTGATTATCTGTAACGGTGATAGAGGTAGCTGAACCTAAATTGGTTATGTCCACATCGACCAAAAATTGAGAGCCATTAGCACAATCGCCTCTTACGGTATAAGTGGCTGCGGAATTTAAACATGTTGCACAAGTGACAGAAACATCAATAGGTGTATATCCACTTGAGGAGCAAGAACCAGTACCATCAGAATTGATATAGAATGAAATGGTATCCCCAGTAGATTGATAGGTCAACCCAGATAAGTCACCATTATTTCCGTAAAACAAATCTGCCGGATCTACTATAAAACTTCCATCGGTATCAATGACAACAAGTTCATCCCATCCATTTTCTACATTTCCTGCATTGAATGTTAAATTGAGGGCTGTTCCGTCACTGCTAGTAAAAGTGAAAACAACAGGATTGTTGGCACCGCCATTTTCATAACAATAATTTAATGTTGATGCACCTACAGTACAATCCACAATAAAATCTTGACAGAATTCTTGTGTCAATGTTGGACTTGTTATGATACAGTTTTGATCATCATCATTTGCAATTGTTATTTGTATATCTGTTGTATTGGCATAAGGACCAAATGTTACCAATCCTACCGCGCTTACCGTTTGAGGTGCACTTCCTTGGTTATCTGTAAGTGTTATTGAGGTCGCTGAACCCAAATCGGTCAAATCCACATCCACAAAAAATTGTGGTGCCGTTTCGCAATCGCCTCTTACTGCATAGGTCGCAACAGGGTTAACACAGGTAGCACAGGCAACCGTATAATTAATGCCATTAGGAAACGATCCTGATTCACAACTTACTGATAAATCAGAATTGATATAAAAAGAAATTGTATCTCCAGATGACTGAAACTCTAGCCCTGTAAGATCTCCTCCAGGGACTGTGGCGTTAAATAGTTGAGTTCCATCGGTATCTATCACCACCAGTTCGTCGCAGCAAGACTCAATCAATCCTGAATTGAATGTCAGACGAAGTGGTGAGCCATCAGAGCTGGTAAAGACAAACGTTTCCAAGGATGGATCGTCATCAATGTCATTGCCATAGCAGTAATTGGTTGTATAGGGACCAACTGAGCAATCAACCGAAACCTCTAGTTGAATTGTGGTCGTAAAATTTAAAGGGCCTATCCAATCACTAAAAGTTCCGTCACCACAATCAGCTCGTACATAAACTTCATACGCAGTGCTATAATCTAGACCCGAAATATTGACTGTTGCCTCTGTTACAGTAGTACCATTTGAGGTTGGTACACCGACTCCAGGATCTTGTATTACATATTCCCAAGAATCTTCACTTCCCAACGGATTCCATGCAACTGTAACATTATCGCCTCCCAAATCACTAACCGACAAACCATTTGGATTAGGGCATGCCGGAGGGGTTTGTGATGTTAAGGTTGGAGAATTGAAACAAAAACCCCAAGCCCAAACATCTCCATCATCATAATAAACTCGATATTTAAATCCTGAAAGTTGAGTGGGAGTAAAGCCCGCAATGTTTAATTCTCCACTATTGAATGGTGCAGTCGTTCCTGCACAAAAATTATCTAAGGGAGCGCCAGGGGTGTCTGCCGCCAAAGGTGTTATCCAGTTGACCCAAGTAGAACTATCGGCATTCCAATATTGTAGGTAGAGTCTATCGGCTCCTATATTATTATACACATACGTCGAACTTAAAAAAAGCCATGTTTCGCCAGCGTTAAAAGCTGCTGTGAGATCAATGACCGGTGATTCGGCAGCAATATCATTATTAACCCCACTTCCCGCCTCATCATCATCATAGCCAAAATTGGCTGATAATGTAGGATTGGCAATAAAAGGCGCTCCTGAAACAAAAGTTCCGGTG
Source organism: Gelidibacter sp. (assembly GCA_041391925.1). Lineage (GTDB taxonomy): Bacteria > Bacteroidota > Bacteroidia > Flavobacteriales > Flavobacteriaceae > JBPOFM01. The sequence continues at coordinate 292,237 of JAWKNA010000003.1, forward strand.
ACGGCCCAATTGGTGTTTGGCCAACTGGCAGGCTGATTCAAAACTTGAGCTATAGCTTGAAAGGAAAATATTAAAAGCAGTAGCAGGAAAGTAATTTTTTTCATTTGATTTTTTTAGGTTAATTAAAATATTTTAATCTAGATATTTATAAAATATTGATTATAAATATCTTATACTACTAAGGGTGTTTTATTAAAATTATTTGCTGAATTTACAACATCTTTTTTGGATATTGTATAATTAGCCGAAGATAAAAAAAATGATACTTAACAAAGTATTAACAACGTTATAATAGATAAAAGGCATATTTAATCGACAAAAAGAAAACGGTTTTTTGTATGATATAATTTATGATTCCCTGATTTGTATATATACGGGGAAGTGATCGCTAAAACCTCCTTTATATTTTTTTCCAACATAGGTCCTGTATGGCTGACCCTTGAATTTTCCATTATATTGAGTTAAAAATTTTTCATCAAAAATATCCGCCTTTATAAGTTTGAATCTCATATCGTTCTTATCAACAAAATTATGAGTCAAAAAAATCTGGTCAAACTGTATCCATGCAAAATTATGGTTAACACTGCCTCTGCTATAAGACCAAACAGCTTCCATGGTATTATACAATCCATTGTCGTTTTTCAGATTCATGATACTTTGACTATTCGGATTATCATTAAAATCGCCCATTACCACGATTTGAGTATTGCTGTCTTCATTGGTTAAATACGAAATAATTTCTGAGAGTTGAGCAGCTGCAATTATTCTTTTATAATCAGTTTCATCTTTTCCTTCATGCCTCGAGGGCCAATGGTTTACCAAAACATGAATCTTGTGGTTATTTAAACACCCAGTTACAAGAAGAATATCGCGAGTAAAATCCCTTTTTCCAGATTCGTCTTCTATATAAATTGGAAATGCTTTAGAGGATTCTACCTCAAATTCGTCCTTATTATATAATAGAGCCACATCGATACCTCTTTCATCAGGTGAGTCATAATGAACAAAGCCATAATTGTAAGATTTCAAATCTTCGCCGCCAATTAAATCTTGAAGAACCGTATCATTTTCTACTTCTGCCAAACCAACCAAAACTGGAGGTTTCTGAATGGATTCAAATCCAATTTTTGAAATAACAGATCCTAATTTATAAATCTTTTTTTCATACCGTTGTTGTGTCCAATTTTTTGCAGAAATTGGTAAAAAATCATTGTCATTTGTCCTTTCATCCGCAAAGACATCAAAAAGATTTTCGGTATTGTAGAATGCTATGGTGTGGATGTGACTTTCTGAACTCACTTATCAATTTTAAGTTTTAAAAATACTAAATCGACTGCTTTCAATTATGTAACTTTGTGTATTATTTAGGAATATGCTAGAAAAGAAAGACATAGAATTAGAAAAAGCCGTACTCATAGGTGTGGTCACAAAAGAACAAGATGAAGAAAAATCCAAGGAATATCTGGATGAATTGGAGTTTTTAACTTACACTGCTGGCGGTGAAGTTTTAAAACGATTTACCCAAAAAATGGAAATGCCAAATCCCAAAACCTTTATTGGCACTGGGAAAATGGAAGATGTGCGACATTATATTGAAGAGCATGAAGTTGGCACAGCCATATTTGATGACGAATTATCTGCCGCTCAAGAACGGAATATCAGCAAGATTTTAAAATGTAAGGTTCTTGACAGAACAAACCTCATCCTCGATATTTTTGCACAGCGTGCCCAAACGAGTTATGCAAGAACGCAAGTGGAATTGGCACAATGCGAATATTTACTTCCGAGATTGAAAGGGATGTGGACGCACTTGGAACGTCAAAAAGGTGGTATCGGGATGCGCGGCCCTGGTGAAACGGAGATTGAGACCGATAGACGTATCGTTCGTGATAGAATTGCATTATTGAAAGATAAAATCAAGACCATTGATAAGCAAATGGCTGTGCAACGCGGGAATCGAGGTCAAATGGTTCGAGTAGCATTGGTAGGATACACCAATGTTGGGAAATCAACCTTAATGAATGTTATCAGCAAGAGTGACGTATTTGCGGAAAATAAACTCTTTGCGACGCTCGATACAACCGTTCGAAAAGTGGTGATTGGAAATTTGCCGTTTTTGGTAAGTGACACGGTTGGTTTTATCAGAAAATTGCCGACACAATTGGTGGAATCTTTTAAAAGCACCTTGGATGAAGTTCGGGAAGCCGATTTATTACTTCATGTTGTGGACATTTCGCACTCCAATTTTGAAGAACATATTCAATCGGTCAATAAAATTTTATCTGAAATTGATGCCATTGATAAACCGACCATTATGGTGTTCAATAAAATTGATGCTTACACACCTCAACCATTTGATGAAGATGATTTGATTGCAACAAAAACCAAGGCAAATTACACGCTTGAAGAATGGAAGCGCACATGGATGAACAAGATTGGCAATGATGCCATTTTTATTTCTGCTTTGAACAAAGAAAATCTTGAGGCATTCAAAAAACGTGTGTATGATGAAGTTCGGAAAATTCATGTGTCGCGTTTTCCTTATAACCATTTTCTGTATCCAGATTATGAAAGTGAAGAAAATTAAAACAAAAAAGCATCAGATGTTCTGATGCTTTTTTTTATCTATTATTGAATTGATTAAAACTTGTAACTCAAACCAAGAACGTAATAGCTTTGTAATTTGTTATCTACATTTTCAAACGTTGGAACTTCCTCCGCAGGTACTGCCATAGGGTCATATTGAGCCAACGCATATTTCAAAGCTTCCTGTTTATTGCTTCTCAATGCAAATTCAAAACCTACACCTATTCGTTTCCATAAGGTATAACTGAAGGCATTGGTCCAAGTCCAATTTGATAAATCAGAATCTTTGTAACTATAAAACCCTGATAAATTCGATTTAAACGCAATTTTTCCAATCTGTCTTGTATAATCTGCTATTACTTTTGCTCCCAACGATGATTCGAAGACCGCATCATTATCCGCAAAAACAAAATTATAGTTTAATGGATGGATGACCACAATCAAATTATCAATGGGCGTCCAAGTAAAACCCACACCGACATCCAAATATCCTGGGTCATTGAAATTATCCAAAAGCGTGGTTCTGTATTCCATCAATGCGGATGCAGCCCACTTTTCACTCAATTTCTGACCATACAATGATGACAAATTGAAAACATCTGTTGTAGGGTTAAAACTGTCATCATCATTTGGATTGTCCTTATCATCCAATTTCACCCAATTTAAATTGGTGTTCAAGGAATTTCTCCAGAAAAATTTCTCTTGAATCAAATTGGCATATCCATTAAAAGTAATTCCAATATTACCCGATGAATTGTTTGGTGCGCCTTGTGCGTACCAATTATTAAAATTGGAAATACTTCCTCCAATCACACCAAATGCACCAACTCTCCAACCGGGAAGCGCATCAATTTGTGCTTGTAATGCATCAGCTTCTTTTTGAGCAGCATCAGCTTCTGCTTGTTTTTCCTTTTTTTGGGCCTCCAATTCCTCTTTAGTTTGAGAAAATCCAAACGTAATAGTGCATAGTAAGGCAACTGTTAAGAGAGCTTTTTTAGTCATGCTTAAGATATTTGGTTAATTGTAGTGTAAATTTTAAATAAAGATAAAAGTTAGATTTTTTAAATAAAAGATAAATCTAAATTATTTCCTTTTGAAAAGTGGCACAGAAGAACAGGCCTCTCCATACATAATGGATTTTGCAATCGGCCTTAATTTTTGGGACAATAATATATAGGCGTTTGCCGGAACAGGTTTATGGGTGCAGCCTTTAATTATCAAAGGTTTTTCTGCAAACTCTGAAACGTCCAAATTTGTTATAATGTCTTCGTAAATAGAAGTTTCCAATTGGTCCAGACTACCAATCACCACTTTTTTGACATAAGGTTGCAAATGCATTGTCAAAAGCATAAATGCCCAAGCTGGAACAATCGCGTCTGAAGTGCAAGTCAATGCCACAAAATCACCTTGATATTGTGACCAATCGTGTTGTGCTACGCTTTCACGGAAATCCTTTTCTCGAAGCACCAGTTCTTCAAACAACCAATCTTTAATATCCAAAACAGCTCTTTTCCCTTTCGGATAATAATCTTCAAGGTCAACGACTACGAGTTTGCTATTGGCAACCCTATTGATGATTTCTTCTTCCATACTACAAAATTAAACTATTTATTGATACCCTTCTGCCTGCAATTTAAAGAGTTCGGCATAGAGCGAGTCCTTTGCCATCAATTCCTGATGGGTTCCAAGTTCCAAGACTTTACCTTCATCCAACACCAAAATTCTATCTGCCTGACGAACTGTGCTGAAGCGATGTGAAATGATGATACTGGTCTTATCTTTTGTCAACCCAATAAATCGCTCAAACACTTCACTTTCTGCCTTCGCATCCAAAGCCGATGTGGGTTCATCGAGAATCATCACTTCGGCATCTTTCATGTACGCACGAGCCAAAGCTACTTTTTGCCATTGTCCACCCGAGAGTTCCTGTCCTTTATAAAAACGTTTCCCTAATTGCTGGTCGTAGCCTTTTTTCAATTCAGAAATAACATCACTGGCAAGACTCAATTCGGCAGCGTTTTTGATTTTTTCATCATTTTCCAATTCATCAATATCACCAATGGCAATGTTTTCCCGTACCGTAAACTCATACCGATAGAAGTCTTGGAAAATAACTCCAAAATATTCTTGATACTCCGCTTTGTGAAATCGATTGATGTTGATGCCATCCAATAAAATTTCGCCAGAAGTCGGTTCGTAAAATCGAAGCAACAATTTGGTCAGCGTTGTTTTGCCCGCACCATTTTGTCCCACAAAAGCCATTTTCTCACCTACATTGATTTTAAAACTAACACCTTTCAGAATTTCATGGTCCGAATCAGGATATGAAAAATGAACATCTTTAAATTCAAATCCGATTTTAATTTTTTCTGGAAGCGGCATATCCTCATTGGTTTTTGGTTCAATGGAAATATCCAAAAATTCAAAATAATCTTTGAGATACAAAGCACTTTCCGTAATACGCGTGAATTTTGAGAAGAAATCCTGAAGATTTCGTGTCAAACGATTGAAAGCTCCTGATAGAAATGTCAATTCACCCAATGTGATAACTCCCGAAATCACTCGGTAGATAATGAAAATATAAGCGCCATAATAACTCAAGGTGCCCAACACATTAAATAAAAATCCCAAAGCGGAACGTTTGATTGCCAGTTTTTTATTGAGCTCAAAATATTCATTTGAAAGATTCTTGAATCTGTCCACAATGAAATCCGTGAGGCCAAACAATTTAATTTCTTTGGCAGTCATATTGTTGGCGCCTATGAATCGCAAATAATCCAATTCGCGTCGCTCGGCCGTCCAACCTCGAGCTAGAGAATATTGTTGTTGACTAAACCAAATCTCGTTTATGAAAGATGGGATAATGCTCAACACCAAAAGAATTATGAGATAAGGTTCAAAATAAATCAACCCAGCGACCAAGGTCGCAATGGAAATCAAGCTTTGCACTTCTCCCAAGGCGTTGGACATCAAATTGACGCGACCAGCCGTTTGTATTCTAGCACGTTCGAGTTTATCATAAAACTCGGAATCCTCCAACAGACTGATATCAATCTGATTCGTTTTCTTGATAATGGACACCGAAGAATCGATGGAATAGGCATCGCCCAGTAAACTATCGGTTAAAGAAATGGCACGGCTCACCAAATCGGAAAGAATAATCAAGCCAAACTCAATGGCGACATATGTCCAGAGTTTGGTAAGGTCTGTGACTTCTAATTTGGATTGAAGAACAATCTCATCAATGATGATTTTTCCAATCCAAAGAATGACCACAGGCAATAAAGCTCCAATCAATCTGCATATTGCAGACATGAGGAACATTTTTTTATTGGTCTTCCAAATTTCCTTGAAAAATCGAGGAATATAGATAAGTGCATTAAAGGATTTTTTTAAGCTGGTTTTGCTGTCATCCTTTAGTGATTTTGGAGTTTCTCTAGGCATTAAAATTTTTTAATTAGAGCATCCCAAGTTCCAGCTTAGCTTCTTCACTCATTAGGTCTTGACTCCAAGGTGGGTCAAATGTGATTTCCACTTCAGCAGATTTAACGTCATTCAATGATTTTACCTTTTCCTCCACTTCCATCGGCAATGTTTCGGCAACGGGGCAGTTGGGTGTGGTCAAGGTCATTAAAATCTTTACGTCATAATCTTCATTAACGAACACATCATAAATCAATCCTAATTCGTAAATGTCCACTGGGATTTCTGGGTCGTAAATGGTTTTTAAAACCCTTACTATTTTTTCGCCTAAAGCGTTAGTATCTATTGTTGATTCCATTCTAATTCAGCTGTGTTTGGTATGCAATGGCATATAGTTTTAATTGTTTGATCATACTCACCAATCCATTGGCTCTAGTAGGTGATAAATGTTCTTTCAACCCGATTTCATCAATGAAATTTGTATCTGCCTCAATAATATCTTTTGGGTGCTGATTTGAAAATACCCGAATCAATATGGCGATGATTCCTTTGGTAATAATGGCGTCACTATCGGCAGTAAATACCACTTTGTCATCTTCCATTTTGGCATGTACCCAAACTTTGCTTTGACAACCTTTGATGATATTTTCTTCTGTTTTGTACTGCTCGTCAATTAAAGGTAGAGTTTTGCCCAAATCTATCATATACTGATAGCGTTCTTCCCAATCTTCAAACATTGAAAATTCATCGATAATGTCTTCTTGTATCTCTTTAATTGTCATCTAAAATTTTAAGCAAAGGTAAATTTTATTAATTTTTTTCGTGCATCTTATTCATGGATAACACTTTATTAACAACTACTTCAATGGCTTTCGGTGGGTCTCCATGATCAAAACTGTTTGATTTGGTTTCTTCTTTTCCTTGAGTCACGGTCAAAGAAGCAATTGCTGCTCCATCATAAAGACGTTTTGAGGTTGGTGCCTCAAGAGTTGGTAAAGCCTCAATATTTACATCTTTCAAAAGCCCCATCAATTCATTCCAATCATTTTCTGAAGTGGGAACGCTTGTGTTGACCATATGATTTCTGTCATTGGTAATTGTCATTGTTTCTTTGGTAATCCAAATTTTTTGATAAAATCCTCTCGAAGTAGCTTCATAACTAACGATAGAAACATTTTGAGTCACATCAGGGGTTTTTTCTGCATGAATAGCAGTATCAGAAGCAGTAGCTGATTTATTTTGTTCACATTCCTTATTGAACATCATGATAGCGAGTAAGCAGAATAAAGTTTTCATATTCTTAGTTTTTAAATACTGATAACAAAAACGAAGCCAAATGTTGGTTTATTCCCTTTGTGTCAGGTAATCACATTCCATCAACACAGTTTTGTCAGCCGCCATAAGCTTCAATTTATCATTTTCTATTTTATAACTATTGACTTCGCTTAAAGTTTGCAAAAACAATTGTTCTGTAGCCATGTCATTACAGGCCATTTTTGTAGAGCCAATAGTGTTGACTTTAAAATTGCTGTTCTCCAAATTTATGTTTCCAAAGTACTTATTGCAACTTGTGCTTCCCATGATTTGTCCCTGTGGCATGGTCAATGTGATGGTTGGGTTTCTATCAAATGACGATTTATCTTTTATTTTAGTGACTAACCAAGATCCTTTGGCCAAACTAACAGGTGCTTTTACTTTTTCAAGAATTTCAAGAAGACTATATTTTTCCGAAGATGCATCCGCGGGTGGGTTTTTGATTTCGGTAACTTCCACCTTTATTTTATAGCTATAACCTTCTTCGAAGTCAAATCCTTCTATGTTACCATGAAAATTTGACCAATTATCCGTTTCCTTTTCCTTAATCTGAAGACATTGTTGAGATGCGACTCCCGAACAATTAACCATTGTATCAGCCACAAATATGATTTTTTCGTTATCCTTGCCACACGAAAACAAGAGTAGAAAACAAAGTGCTAAACCAGAAAATTTTGCATTCATAATTTAAAATTGGTTGAAGAGTAAAGATATGAATTTAGGACAACATGTTTTGTGCTTTTTTCACACCTTCGACCAAAGCATCAATTTCCTGTTTGGTATTGTAAAAAGCAAAAGAGGCTCTGACAGTGCCTGGGATTTTGAAGAAATCCATGATGGGTTGAGCACAATGATGTCCTGTTCTAACTGCAATTCCCATTTTATCCAGAATCGTTCCTACATCGTATGGATGGATGTCATCCAAATTGAAAGAAACCACAGACGTTTTATGCTTGGCGGTTCCAAAGATTTTCAAGCCTTCAATTTCCGATAGTTTTTTTGTGGCATATTCTAAAAGCTCATGCTCGTACTCTTCTATAGGGCCAAAACCTATGTGGTTCAAATAATCGATAGCCGCTCCAAAGGCAATACCTCCACAGATATTAGGTGTTCCTGCTTCAAATTTGTGCGGCAAATCGGCATAGGTCGTCTTCTCGAACGTCACTTCTGCAATCATCTCACCACCGCCTTGGTAAGGTGGCAGTTTTTTGAGCCATTCTTCTTTACCATACAACATTCCAACACCCGTAGGTCCACACATTTTGTGTGCAGATGCAACATAAAAATCAACATCAAGGGCTTGCATATCTGGTTTGAGGTGTGGGCAAGCCTGTGCGCCATCAACTAGGACAGCTGCGCCAACTTGATGTGCCTTTAGTATAATTTCTTCGATGGGATTTATGGTTCCCAATGCATTGGAAATATGATTGACAAAGACCAATTTTGTTTTTTCCGACAGCAATTTATCATATTCTGATAGTACCAATTCACCTTCTTGGTTCATCGGGATGACTTTTAACTTTGCACCACTTCGTTCGCAGAGCATTTGCCATGGCACTATATTACTGTGATGTTCCAAAGCCGATACCAAAACCTCATCGCCTTTTTTCAAAAATGCTGAAAATCCATTTGCTATCAAATTGATGCCATGTGTTGTTCCTGATGTTAGGATGATTTCGTAAGGATGCTTTGCATTAAAGTGTTTTTGGACTTTAAGTCGGGCTTGCTCATATTTATCTGTAGCTTCCTGACTCAATGCATGCACGCCTCGATGAATGTTGGCATTGTAGTTACTGTAATAATCCACAATGACATCAATGACTTGCTGTGGTGTTTGTGATGTTGCCGCATTATCAAAATAGACCAAAGGTTTACCGTTGACTTTTCTTGAAAGTATGGGGAAATCTTTTCTTATACTTTTTACATCAAAATCTGTATGTGGTAGATTGATTTTCATTATAAATCAAACCCAATATTCACGCCCAATTTGGTGGCAATGATTTTGGTAATCCGTTGCTTTATTTCTGGAATTTTTACCGAACTTAAAACATTATTACTGAATGCGTACATTAACAGCGCCTTTGCCTCTTTCTCTGGAATGCCACGAGAACGCATATAGAACATAGCACTTTCGTCCAATTGACCAATGGTACAACCATGAGAGCATTTGACATCGTCGGCAAAAATCTCCAATTGCGGTTTAGTGTTTATGCTTGCTTTATCACTGATTAAAATGTTATTATTGGCTTGATACGCGTTTGTTTTTTGCGCTTCTTTGTTGACGACTACTTTTCCGTTGAAAACACCAGTCGCAGAATCGCCAAAAATGCCTTTGTAATCTTGATGGCTCTCACAATTCGGTTGGATGTGATGCACCAATGTATTATGGTCAACGTGTTGCTTATTGCCAATAATCGTAACTCCTTTTAGTGTGGAATCAATGCGCTCCCCATTTTGATAAAAATTGAGATTGTTGCGTGTCAATTTTCCTCCAAAGGAAAAGGTATGTACTGAGGCTATGCTTTCTTGTTTTTGATTGATAAACGTATTATCAATCAAAGAAGCGTTTTCGTTATCATTTTGAATTTTATAATAATCGATAATTGCACGCTTGTTGGCATAAACTTCAGTCACACTATTGGTCAAAACTGGATTGTCAGTTAAACTTTGGTGCCGTTCAATGATTTGAACATGTGAATTTTCATCAACAACAATCAAGTTTCTCGGTTGCAACATCAAAGCCGCCTCGCTACCAGTCGAAAAATGAACAATCTGAATGGGTTTGGCCACCAGTTTATTTTTGCCGATATGGATGTAAGCCCCTTCTTGTGAAAACGCTGTGTTTAAGGAAGATAAACTATCCTTTGTAGCGACTTTATTGAAATAATTTTCGATGACAATGCGATATTTTGGTTTGGTCAATGCAGAGGACATCAAACAAACATCAATACCATCGTGCGTGGTCTGTGATAAATGAGAAGAATATTTTCCATCGATAAATACAATTTTGTATGTATCTATGTCGTGAATGAAGTATTTTTTGACATCATTATATTCAATGGCATTTTCATGTTTTGGAAACACACTGTAATCATGCTTTAAAATACTGTTCAATGAAGTGTATTTCCAAGCTTCATCACGTTTGGAAGGAAAACCTTGGCTTTCAAACACCTTAATTGCTTCACTGCGTACATCATGTACGGGCAAATCAATGTCCACAAGGTTTTCAAACGCCAAAAATGACGATATGAGTTTTTCTTTTAATTCCATTTTTAAGCGTTCACTTCTTCCTTAATCCAGTCGTAACCTTTTTCCTCTAGCTCATGCGCCAGTTCTTTGCCACCTGATTTTACAATTTTTCCATCAAGTAACACATGTACAAAATCTGGAACGATATAATCCAACAACCGTTGATAGTGTGTGATGACTATCACAGCATTATCCTTGCTTTTCAATTTGTTGACACCATTGGCAACAATACGAAGCGCATCAATGTCCAAGCCGGAATCCGTTTCGTCAAGAATTGCCAATTTTGGCTCTAACATAGCCATTTGAAAGATTTCATTACGTTTCTTTTCTCCACCTGAAAAACCTTCGTTCAATGAACGTGATAAAAATTTTCTATCGATTTCGAGCAACTCTGACTTTTCACGTATCAGTTTTAACATTTCATTGGCTGGCATATCTTCCAACCCTTTTGCCTTACGTGTTTCGTTGATTGCTGTTTTCATGAAATTGGTGACACTCACTCCAGGGATTTCGACAGGGTACTGAAATGACAAAAAGATGCCCTTATGAGCACGCTCTTCAGCAGATAATTCATCAATGTTTTCATCATTTAAGAGAATGTCGCCTTTGCTCACTTCGTATTCTTCCTTTCCTGCAATTACAGACGCCAAGGTACTTTTACCTGAACCGTTAGGTCCCATAATGGCATGTATTTCTCCAGCATTAACATCTAAATTGATGCCCTTTAGAATGGCCTTATCTTCAACACTTGCGTGTAAGTTATTTATTTTCAGCATTATTTTCTTTTCCTAATTTTATAATATCACTGTCTTCTGGATTGACTTTTGAAACCTTCAGGATTTCAATGATTTCAATTCTATTGTCCCATCCTTCCTCGTTTTCAGGCTTTTTGGATTTTTTTACTTTTAATACGACTGCAACTTCATCAGAGGGTTCATTTTTAAGTGCTTCCGATTGTATAATCAAATCTTCAAGATTTTCATTGGATATGACACCATATAGCTCACTTTTGGTTTGAAACACTGCGGCATCATCATAATATATAAAGTTTCCAGAAATTTGGGTAACATCTGAAGATGTTTTTTCCATAGATTCCGATTCTTCAACTTTTTTGTCATCTTTACAGCCAAGGAAACTTGCTGCCATCAAAAGAATTAATACTATTTTTTTCATAATTTTAACCTACTGAACCTTCTAGACTTATTTCCAATAATTTTTGTGCTTCCACTGCAAATTCCATTGGTAATTTATTCAACACTTCTTTACTGAAACCATTGACAATCAAGGCGATTGCCTTTTCAGTATCAATTCCTCTTTGATTGCAATAGAAAATTTGGTCTTCACCAATTTTACTGGTTGTTGCTTCGTGTTCAATTTTTGCTGTTTTGTTTTTTGCTTCTATATAAGGGAATGTATGCGCTCCACACTCATTTCCCATCAATAAACTATCGCATTGTGAAAAGTTTCTAGCATTATCCGCACGAGAACTTATTTGCACCAAACCTCTATAGGAATTTTGGGATTTTCCGGCAGAAATACCTTTGGAAATGATAGTTGATTTGGTGTTTTTGCCCAAATGAATCATTTTGGTTCCTGTATCGGCTTGTTGAAAATTGTTAGTGACAGCAATGGAATAAAACTCACCAACTGAATTATCACCTTTCAAAACACAGCTTGGATATTTCCATGTAATTGCAGACCCAGTTTCCACTTGTGTCCAAGATATTTTGGCGTTTTTCTCGCACAGACCTCTTTTGGTCACAAAATTATAAACGCCTCCTTTACCTTCAGGATTTCCTGGATACCAGTTTTGAACCGTAGAATATTTGATTTCCGCATCGTCCAAAGCAATCAATTCCACAACCGCGGCATGCAATTGGTTTTCATCGCGGCTTGGTGCTGTACACCCTTCCAAATAACTCACATAACTGCCTTCATCTGCTATGACAAGGGTTCTTTCGAACTGTCCAGTACCAGCTTGATTGATTCTGAAATAAGTGGATAATTCCATTGGACACTTGACCCCTTTTGGAATGTAGCAAAAACTACCGTCACTAAAAACAGCGCTGTTTAATGCTGCGTAGAAATTATCCTTTTGCGGAACAACAGTCCCAATATATTTTTTAACTAATTCAGGATGTTTTTTAATGGCTTCACTAATGGAACAAAAAATTATACCCTTTTCATTGAGGGTCTTTTTGAAGGTTGTCGCCACCGAAACGGAATCAATAACTACATCCATGGCCACACCTGCCAATTTCTTCTGCTCATCAATGGAAATTCCAAGTTTTTTGAAAGTTTCCAATAACTCCGGGTCCACCTCATCCAAGCTGTCATATTTTGGCTTTTTGTTGGGCGCTGAATAATACGATATGGCCTGAAAATCCGGTTTTATGTACTTTACATTCGCCCATTCTGGCTCCGTCATCTCTTCCCAGGCACGAAACGATTCCAGTCGCCATTCAGTCATCCATTCTGGCTCTTCCTTTTTAAGGGAAATTGCCCGAACAATATCTTCATTCAAGCCAACAGGAAACGTGTCTGATTCAATATCAGTATAAAAACCATATTCGTATTCCTTGGTTTTAAGCTCTTCTCTTAAATCGTCTTCAGTATATTTGTTCATTGTTTTTGTTATAGGGAGAAACTTTCACCACAACCACACGTGCGATTGGCATTCGGATTGTTGAAAACAAATCCCGCTCCATTCAAACCGCCTGAATATTCAAGGGTTGTTCCGATGAGATACAAAAAGCTTTTCTTGTCCACAATGATTCTAACACCATTGTCTTCAAAAACCTTATCTCCTTCTTGCTGTATTTTGTCAAATTTCAAATCATAAGACAGACCCGAACAACCACCACTTTTTACACCAACACGCACAAAATCTGTTGCCGAGTTAAAGCCATCTTCGCCCATAAGCTCAATGACTTTCTTTTTAGCTGTTTCAGAAACTTTAATCATAGATTATATAGATTTCGTCTAAATAGACTGCAAATATACAATTTAAGTAGGGTTTTCCCATAGAACCTAACATTATATTCCCAAATAGATTTATAGCTTTTGCCAATATGATTTAAAATGGAATTAAATATGGATGTATTGGAAGTATTTTATTCATTATTGATAAATTTGCAGCATGATAGAAGATAAGAATTTACAGCGTACTTCGATTGGTGAATTAGGGGAATTTGGTTTGATTGACCATTTGACGCAACATTTTGAAATCAAACAACAATCGACCATAAAGGGAATTGGTGACGATGCAGCGTTATTGGATTTTAAGTCCAAAAAAATAGTTGTGACAACAGATTTATTGGTCGAGAATGTGCATTTCGATTTGAGTTATATGCCTTTGAAACACTTGGGATACAAAGCCATTATGGTCAACTTGTCGGATGTATATGCCATGAACGCGAATGCGACACAAGTGACAGTGTCAATTGCTGTTTCCAACCGATTTCCTTTGGAAGCATTGGAAGAACTGTACGCGGGAATTGAAGCAGCCGCCAAGATTTATGAGGTGGATGTAATAGGCGGTGACACTACGTCTTCAACAACTGGATTGATTATTTCTGTTACAGCCATAGGTGAAGTAAGCGAAAAAGATGTAGTTTACAGAAGTGGCGCAAAACCTAACGATTTGTTGGTGGTCTCTGGTGATTTAGGTGCAGCATATATGGGGCTGCAAGTTTTGGAACGGGAAAAGGAAGTGTTTAAAGTGAATCCAAACAATCAGCCAGATTTAGATTTATATTCTTATATCATCGAGCGTCAATTAAAGCCTGAAGCCAGAAAGGACATTGTAAAACTTCTAAAGAACTTGGGAGTAAAACCTACTTCGATGATTGATATAAGTGATGGACTTTCTTCTGAAATTATTCATTTGTGCAAGCAAAGTGGGGTTGGGGTTGAATTATATGAGAATAAAATCCCATTGGACCCTCAAGTCATTTCAACCTGCGAGGAATTTAATATTGATAGTACTACAATTGCATTAAATGGTGGTGAGGATTATGAATTGCTAATGACCATTTCGCAAAAAGATTATCCAAAAATCAAGGGCAATCCAAATCTTACAGTTATTGGATACATGACTGATAAAGAAAAAGGTATGAATTTGGTTACAAGGGCAGAAAGCTTAATCCCCATCATTGCCAAAGGTTGGAACTCGTTTAATGCTCAAAAATAAGCAAGCCTTCCATCTTTTTTTGTTTTCGTCTTTGATGGATTCTCTCGAGAACAGAATTAATTTCTTTAAACTTTGGCGTTAAAGGCGTCAGTTCCCCTTTACCATTAGTGGTCATTTGGGCAGAACAATGGGTACACTTGTATTCTTTTACGTGGTACGTTACTAGTTTGGAAATCACATATTGATGTCCAAAAACAGAACAATAAATGCTTTTCACTGGCGTATTGATTTTAGTTATTATTTAGAGGATTTCTAAATATATAAAAATCAATCAATAACCAACTGCATTGCTCAAATATATCGATGAAGTGAACGATTTTTGCTGTAAACGAAGTTTACGTCTGGTATAAATATCCTCTAAAATCGAATTTATTTCTTGAAATTTTGGAGTCAGTTCGATAAGATTGCCGTTGCTATTTGTCGTTAATTGTCTCTTACAGCATTTGCAAGTGTATTCCTTGACATGTAAAGTTACTTTTTTAGAAACTTCATATTGATGACCAAATAGGGCACAATAGAGCTTCAATGGGGCTAAGGTTGGGCTTGATTTACTCATGGTTGTTCAGTTAATAGGCTCTAAACTAAACAAATAAAATAAATAAAACGTTTAAAAGTATTATTTTTCGATAAAAAGCATTATATTGTAAGATAATTCTTTATTATTTTCTATATGACTCATATGTCCATCAGAAAATTCAATGATTTTAACATCTGTGCCCTTTGTTTGATGAATCAATGACTCATAATTTAAAACGGGATCCTTCTGTCCAATTATCATCATTTTTTTAAAGTTGTTATGATGTAGAATGAATTCTCTATTTTTTCTGATTTTCATACCTTCCAATGCGGCAACAATTCCTTGCACAGGTATTTTTAAGGCTTCCTTTTTTACTTCTTCAATTTCTTTAATCAATCGTTCCCTGTTATTTGGTGCAAATAGATTGGAAACCGACATACTAATGAATGTTTGATGATTTTGTTTAACAGCCTTAATGGCTCTGTCCCTATTGTTGCGTTTTTCTTGAGTGTCTGCCATTGAAGTAGAATTCATCAGGCATAGACCCCGAATTTTTTTAGGATATAATTCTGCAAATGCCAAAGCAACATAACCACCCATTGAATGTCCAATAAATGTAGCTTCTTTAATACTTAGATGTTCCAAAACAAAATTTACGGCTTCGGACATCTCTTCCATGGTATGGATATAGCCCAAACAGCCTGTATTACCATGACCCAATAAATCTATCGCCAATACATGATGTCTTCGGGAAATTTGTGGGATCAAGTCTTTCCACATTGTAGAGTTTTCGAGAAAACCGTGAAGTAATACAATGGTATCACCAACTCCATGTTCTGTAAAATGAATTGGGATATTTTTGTAGTATAAAATCATTAAGGGTTCATTAGGTTTTCGATTTCATCTGCTTCAATAGGAATATTTCGCATTAAATTGAAAGGAGCTCCTTTCTTTTGAATCACCACATCATCTTCCAGTCGAATGCCAAAACCTTCAGCAGGAATGTAGATGCCTGGCTCTACCGTAAAGACCATATTGGCTTGCATTGGTTCAGTCAAGATTCCGTAATCGTGTGTGTCCAGACCAATATGATGGGAGGTGCCATGCATAAAATATTTTTTGTAGGCTGGCCAATCTTTATCTTCATTTTTGATATCATTTTTGTCCAAAAGTTTCAAGGACAATAATTCAGAAGTCATGATTTTTCCAACCTCTTCATGGTATTCTGCCCAATCAGTTCCTGGAACGAGCATTTTGGTCGCTTCATTTTTTACTCTATTTACGGCGTTATAAACCTCTTTCTGTCGTTTTGAGAATTTTCCTGAGACAGGAATGGTCCGTGTCATATCGCTTGAATAGTTGGCATACTCTGCGCCAACATCCAACAAAATCAGATCACCTTTTTTACATTGCTGGTTATTCTGGATGTAATGGAGGACATTTGCATTGTTTCCAGAAGCAACAATTGGTGTGTACGCAAATCCTTTGGAGCGATTTCGAAGAAACTCATGCATCAATTCTGCTTCAATTTCATATTCCCAAACATTGGGTTTAACAAAGTTCAGTAATCTTCTAAATCCCTTTTCTGTAATATCGCATGCTTTTTGAATCAAATCCAATTCGATGTTATCTTTAACTGAACGTAAACGTTGCAAAATAGGATTACTTTTTGCAACAGAATGGGCAGGATATTTGTCTTTTAACCATTTGGTAAAACGGTCCTCTCTTGTTTCAGTTTCAACATTTGCTCGGTAGTGCTCATTTGTGTTGATGTAAACAGTATCACATTGTGTCATAAGCTCGAACATCACTTTTTCCATTTCCTTCAGCCAATACACAGTTTTGATTCCTGAAGTTTCAAAAGCAGCTTCTTTGGTCAGTTTTTCTCCTTCCCAAACTGCGATGTAATCATTAGTTTCCTTTAAAAACAATATTTCACGATGCTTTTGTTTTGGGCAATCAGGAAATAACACCAAAATGCTTTCTTCTTGATCAACACCGCTCAAATAGAAAATATCCCTATGCTGCTGAAAAGGCATTGTACTATCTGCACTTATTGGGTAGATGTCATTGCTGTTGAAAACCGCCAAGCTGTTTGGCTTCATTTCTTTGGTGAAGTTTTTACGGTTTTTTATGAATAATTGATTGTCGATTCTTTGATATTTCATACGAATAAAAATTTTATCAAAAGTACGTATAACTGCATACATTTAAAAAAGATGATTTGATTATAGCTACTTTATGATTTCTTATGTTATTGAAATTTAAAAAAACAAATCTGCAGGAAAGTTTAAATAACTTTTAGTTTATTTGTAATCTTAAAAATAAAATTATGAAAAATATTTACCTGAAAAACTTACAACTTGTATTATGTTTTGTTGGTTTTTTCAACTTAGCTTGGGGGCAAAGTGATTTATTTGAAGTCCCTCTTAGAGAACAGATTAATACTTCAACACAAATTGTAGAAGGAAAAGTTATATCCAAACGGTCTATGTGGGATAGCGAACACCATAATATCTATACCGTAAATACCATTGAAATATATAAAGTTTTTAAAGGATCGCCTTTATCTACATTAGAAATCATAACAGAAGGAGGCGTAGTCGACATGAAGGCTCAAATAACAACATCAAGTTTGGATCTCGCTATTGACGATATAGGTGTTTTTATGCTGTATGACAATAACATTAATTTTTCATCCCAAAACTCAAATCCATCAAACAAATTTCGTCCTTACAGTGCTATTCAGGGTTTTTACAAGTACAATATATACGAAAACAAAGCCTCGAATCCATTTAAGTTTTACAATGGCATTAGTCAGGTGTTTTATAATGAAATTAAAAGTTTAACACAAAAGAATTTTGTTTCTGTTTTACCATTTGACATTGACAATCAAAGATTATCAGAAAACAGAATTGCCGGAAGCATGGCTATTACATCCTTTAGTCCGCAATCAATTAGTGGTGGGACGAGGTCAGTATTAACCATTGATGGCGCCGGTTTTGGGAGTGCCACTGGAAATGTTTCCTTTAGAGATGCCAATGATGGAGGCTCAAGTTTATATAATGCACTGCCTTCACAAATCATTTCGTGGACAGATACACAAATACAAGTTCAAGTGCCTAGTAGAGCAGGAACTGGGACTATTAGAGTGAGCAATTCAATTGGAGTAAACGTGACCTCAACATCTGCTTTAACCATTCCTTATTCAGAAATCAATGTCATTTCATCCAGTAATGTAGCATATCCCACTCAACATATAAACGATAATGGGTCTGGAGGTTATACTTGGGCTATGTATCTGACGTTTGCGGTTAATGCTGCAGCGACTCAATCATTTACTAGGGCTTTTGATTCTTGGCGTTGTGAAACAGGTGTCAATTGGGAAATCGATTCAAATTTTACAACTGTCAATACGATTGCCGCAGACGGTACTAACGTGATTCGATTTGATGTTGGCACTGAACTTCCTAATGGCGTTTTAGGCAGGAATACCTCTTATTTCAATGGTTGCTCAAATGGATCTGATTTAGAATGGTATGTTTCAGAATTAGATATTGTTTTTGATAGTTCTGCAAATTGGCAATATGGACCATCAAATCCCAATGCTGCACAGATAGATTTTGAAACCGTTGCCGTACATGAACTTGGACATGGTCACCAATTAGCTCACGTAATCAATACTAACGCAATAATGCATTATGCCATAGGTAATGGGGTAAATAATCGAATCCTTGCGGCTAATGATATAGCAGGTGGAAATGATGTACAAAGTAGGAGTACTACAAATGCAGTTTGCGGTCTGGGATTGATGACCAACCATAGTTGTTCACTTGGTATTGACGAAAATGAACTTGCCAGTTCTCTTTTAATTTATCCAAATCCTGCCAAGAATCAAATCAATATTAAAAACAATTATCAGTTGCTGATTCAAGATATAGAACTAGTGGATGTGACTGGTAGGTCTATCCAAAAACAAAAGTATCCAGATACATTAAATATTTATACTTTAGATTCCAGCAATTTATCAAGCGGTTTATATATGCTAAACATAAATGTTGAAGGAATTACGTTGACAAAAAAAGTCGTAATTGAATAATTAAATCTAGCAATAAAATTTAATGTAAAGGAGCGCTATAAATGAGCGCTCCTTTTTTTTAATTAAAACGTTAAACTTTAACCTCAAATTTTGATGCCATTCACATAATGGTTAATTTACAAACTATAAAACCACCATTATGTCAATTTCAAAATTTCTTCTTACCCCTTTATTCGTATGCTCATTAATTAGTTTTGGTCAGCAACCTTCAACACCTGCTTCAAAAATTGAAAAAGCACTTGAACAAAAAGAGTTTTTGGTTAAAAATTCTTTGGTTAAGAATATCCCCTTCAAAAATATTGGCCCTACGGTAATGAGCGGTCGTGTGACCGATTTGGCAGTAAATCCAAAAGACCCTACAGAGTTTTATGTCGCATATGCTTCTGGAGGATTATGGTATACACATAACAATGGCACTTCTTTCGAGCCAATTTTGGATAACTCCAATACCCAAAATGTTGGGGACATAGCTGTAGATTGGAAAACAAGAACCCTATGGGTAGGAACAGGTGAAAATAATTCTTCTCGTTCCAGTTACGCAGGCATTGGAATTCTGAAATCATCTGACAATGGGAAGACTTGGCAAAATATGGGTTTAAGAGATTCCCATCATATTGGCCGCATTCTCATTAATCCAAACAATCCAGATGAAGTTGTAGTGGGAGTCACAGGGCATTTATATTCCCCAAATAAAGAACGTGGTATGTATAAAACTACAGATGGAGGAAAGACTTGGAAGCAAACACTTTTTGTAGATGAAAATAGTGGGATTATCGACGCTCAAGCATCGCCAAACAATTTCAATATAATGTTTGCATCTTCCTGGACAAAAGATAGGAAAGCGTGGAATTTTGATGGTAACGGTGAAAATTCAGCCATCTATAAAAGTATTGATGCGGGTAATTCTTGGGTAAAGGTTTCAACGGAAAAAAGTGGTTTTCCTACTGGGAAAGGAGTGGGAAGAATTGGCTTGGCCATTTATAATGACAACATTATCTATGCCATACACGACAACCAATTCCATCGTCCTGAAGATATGAGAGAGAAACCCAAAGATGAATTGAGCAAGGATGATTTTAAAACCATGAATGCAGACACCTTTTTAAAATTGGAAGATAAAAAACTGAATGACTTTCTAAAAATGAATGGTTTTCAGGAAAAATACAAGGCAGAGAATGTAAAACAAATGGTCCGAAGCGGTAGCTTAAAACCTATAGATTTGGCCAAATATCTGGAAGACGCAAATTCCCAATTGTTTGATACTCCTGTCATTGGTGCCGAAATTTACAAAAGTGTAGATGGCGGAATTTCATGGAAAAAAACACATGAAGGTTATCTTGATGATCTTTATTATAGCTATGGATACTATTTTGGCCATATCCATGTGGCGCCAAATAATGTTGACAACATCTATGTTTATGGTGTCCCCATTTTAAAATCCAAAGATGGTGGTAAGACCTTTACGTCTATGGATGCTGATAATGTGCATGCTGACCATCATGCACTTTGGATAGACCCAAAAAACCCAAATCATTTAATCAATGGAAACGATGGTGGCGTCAACATCACCTATGATGATGGTGAACACTGGTCAAAAAACAATTCGCCTTCGGTGGGACAGTTTTATTCGGTAGTGGTGGACAATGAGAGTCCTTACAATGTATATGGCGGACTTCAGGATAATGGTGTTTGGGTGGGTGCACACAACGCTTCAGAAGATGTCAGTTGGCATCAAAGCGGTCAGTATCCTTGGCAAAGCATTATGGGAGGTGATGGCATGCAAGTGCAAGTTGATAATAGAAATTCCAATATTGTCTATACGGGTTTTCAATTTGGTAATTATTTTAGGATAGACAGAAAAAAAGATGATCAAACATATATTCAACCCAAGCACCAGTTAGGTGAAAATCCATATCGATTCAATTGGCAAACACCCATATTATTGTCTCCGCACAATCAGGATATTTTGTATTTGGGAGGAAATAAACTGATGCGTTCCATGAACCAAGGAACAGATTGGACTGCCATCAGCGGCGATTTGACACAAGGTGGCAAAAAAGGAAATGTCGCTTACGGGACTTTAACCTCAATCAGCGAATCCCCATTTCAGTTTGGGCTTATTTATACAGGTAGTGATGATGGCTTGATATATGTCACTAAAGATGCTGGAGGCAGCTGGTCCAATATTTCTTCAACCCTGCCAAAAGATCTTTGGGTTAGCCGGGTCATTGCGTCCCAACACAAAAAAGAACGAGTTTATGTGACATTAAACGGCTATCGTTGGGATGATTTTATGCCTTATGTTTACTTGAGTGATGATTATGGCCAAACTTGGAAAAATATTAGTAGCAACCTTCCTGCCTCACCTGTAAATGTGATTCGTGAAAGTCCGAAAAATGAAAACCTGTTGTTTATAGGAACGGATAATGGTGCTTATGTATCTTTTGATAAAGGCAATTCTTGGGAAGCGTTCAGTAAAGGCTTACCAAATGTTGCAGTACATGACATTGCTATACAGCCATATGCCGACGATTTGCTTTTGGCTACACATGGCAGGAGTATGTATCTCGCCAATATTAATGCCTTACAAAGTATAAATATGGATAAAATGAATCAATCAATTACATTGTTTGACACAAAAGAAGTGCGTTTTTCGCCACGTTGGGGAGACAGTTTTGGAAGCTGGTCAAAACCTTTTGAACCCTCAACTGTCATCGATTTCTATTCCAACACATCGGGAAAACGAACCATCAAAATCCTATCTGAAAAAAATGTAGAATTACAAACTATTCCCATGGAGGCCGACAAAGGTTTTAACAATGCACAATACGATTTGACCATTACCGAAAATGGTAGAAATGCATTGATAAAGGAAAATGAGGAACTCCAAATTCCGAAAGCCAAAAACAACAAATATTATCTTCCCAAAGGCATCTATACAGTTCAAATAGAAGAACAAAAGACTAAACTTGAAATAAAATAATTTCATTCATATAGAGTTATAGAATAAACTCTATACTCTGCCATTATGAAAACTTTAAAATTTTTAGGTATTGCATTTCTATGCTTAATTTCTTCTTGTTCAAATGATACTAATGATAGCTCCCAAACTACAGAACCTCAACTCATCATCAAACTAAAGTTTAATCCAAACCAAGTAAGGCTCAACAATCTTGGTCAACCATCGACGGTCCCTTCTGGCAATGCTGCTCAATCACCCGAAGTCAATAGAATGAGCGCCAATTATATTGAACTTGCTCCTAGTGCCACAACTCTTTTGGGCGAAGGAGAGATTATATTCCATGGACCTGAAACCACAGCTGGCGGAAACAATGCCATTGATTTTCAAAATGCAACATTTGCCGGAAATAACGAACCATTTTTAAGCATTCCCTTGAGCCAAGTTGCAAGTGGAAATTACCAATGGGTTCGCGTGTCATTAGCTTATCAAGAAGGAAATATTAATTTGTTGGTCAATGGAAATGACATCACTGGTACATTGGCAAGTTTTGTTGGATATAACACATATATCACGAGTTTCGACCTCAACGGAAGTCCAATAGATGTAAATGCCAATCGTCTTCAAGGGTTTTGGGCGTTTGAGACTCTCGGTTTTACAACCCAAGGACAAGCACCCGAGGGTTCGACCACTGTTCCCAATCCTCTGTTTGACTCGTCTCCAATTCCGTCTGGCTCTTGTGTAGTAACTGGACAATTTGAAAACGGGTTGACAATTACTGGAAATGAAACCCAAGATGTGAAAATAACGCTGTCCTTTTCCATAAATAACAGCTTTGAATGGACCGAAGTCAATGCCGATGGAAAATATGAACCCGCAGCAGGAGAACAAATAGTAGATATGGGACTTCGAGGATTGATTCCAATGGTTTCTAATTAAAATCATTCTAAATACTCATTATTGCAGCTATTTTTTGGCTTTGAATCGTTTGAAGCGTATCTTTGCTTGATAATAAACTAACTTCAAAAGATGAGCGGAATTTTTAATTCTTCGATTGGAAGAAAGTTTGCCATGGCACTTTCGGCATTCTTCCTCATGATTTTCTTGTTACAACATTTTGCAATTAACATTCTATCTGTATTCAGTCCAGAAAATTTTAACAGTGCTTCACACTTTATGGGAACATTTTGGGTCATCCAATATGTGTTTCAGCCCATTTTGATATTTGGGGTTGTTTTCCATTTCGTGATGGGTTTTGTGTTGGAAATCAGAAACAGAAATGCAAGGCAAATAAGTTATGCCAAAAACAACGGCAATGCCAATTCTACCTGGATGAGCCGAAACATGATTTGGAGCGGGTTGACAATTTTAGCCTTTTTGACTTTGCACTTTATAGATTTTTGGATTCCGGAGATTAACACAAAATATATCGCTGGCGACACCTCAGGTTTAATTGATCCTACAAACATTGAAAGTGGTTTCCGCTATTATGAAGAACTGCACCATAAATTCGAGAACCCATTGAGGGTTGGTGCTTATTGTTTAGCTTTTGTGTTTCTTTCATTGCATTTACTGCACGGATTCAAATCAGCGTTTCAATCCGTTGGTGCTAAAAACATTTTTACTGATTGGTTGAAAAAATTGAGTACTGCCTATGCAATAGCGATACCTGCAGGTTTTGTATTTATTGCATTATATCATCATTTTACTCATTAATAAACATCTAATATGGCTTTAGATTCTAAAATACCAAAAGGTCCAATTGCAGATAAATGGACCAATTATAAAAATCACATTAACCTTGTGAATCCGGCCAACAAACGCAACATCGACATTATTGTGGTTGGAACAGGCTTAGCTGGTGGTTCAGCTGCGGCTACATTGGCTGAACTTGGTTATAATGTAAAAGCATTTTGTTTTCAGGATTCACCACGTCGTGCACATTCTATTGCTGCTCAGGGTGGTATAAATGCTGCGAAAAATTATCAAGGCGATGGTGATTCAACGTATAGATTATTCTACGATACCGTAAAGGGTGGTGATTATCGTTCTCGCGAGGCGAATGTGTATAGATTGGCAGAAGTATCTGCAAATATCATTGACCAATGTGTGGCACAAGGCGTACCTTTTGCCCGTGAATATGGCGGCTTGTTGGACAATCGTTCCTTTGGTGGTGTATTGGTATCAAGAACCTTTTATGCTGCTGGACAAACCGGGCAACAATTATTATTGGGAGCGTACTCAGCTTTAAACCGTCAGATTGGACGTGGAAAAGTAACGATGTACAATCGTCATGAAATGCTGGACGTAGTCATTGTTGAAGGAAAAGCGCGAGGCATCATCGCAAGAAATTTGGTAACAGGTGAGATTGAGCGCCATTCAGCGCATGCGGTTGTTCTGGGAACAGGAGGTTATGGAAATGTATTCTTTCTGTCTACCAACGCCATGGGAAGTAATGTAACAGCCGCTTGGAAAGCGCACAAACGCGGTGCCTATTTTGCAAATCCGTGTTACACACAAATCCATCCAACCTGTATTCCTGTTTCAGGAGACCATCAATCAAAATTGACGTTGATGTCCGAGTCACTTCGTAATGACGGACGTATTTGGGTCCCAAAAAATTTGGAAGATGTGAAGGCCATTCGAGAAGGAAAATTAAAACCAACTGATATTCCTGCTGAAAATCGAGATTATTATTTGGAACGGCGTTATCCAGCGTTTGGAAATTTGGTGCCTCGTGATGTTGCATCCAGAGCTGCAAAAGAGCGTTGCGATGCGGGTTATGGTGTGAATAAAACTGGAGAAGCTGTTTATTTGGATTTTGCTTCGGCGATTGAACGCTACGGAAAAGAGCAGGCACACATTAAAGGCCTGGATGAAACAGATAAAGAGTTGGTAAAAGAGTTAGGAAAGGAAGTCGTGAAAAACAAATACGGCAATCTGTTCCAGATGTATGAAAAAATTGTCGACCAAAACCCATACGAAACGCCAATGATGATTTATCCGGCGGTGCATTACACTATGGGCGGACTTTGGGTGGATTATAATTTGATGACGACTGTTCCTGGTTTGTACTGTATTGGTGAAGCGAATTTCTCTGATCATGGTGCCAATCGTCTAGGTGCTTCCGCATTGATGCAAGGTCTAGCAGATGGTTATTTTGTGTTGCCTTATACCATAGGTGATTACTTATCGAAAGACATTAGAACTGGCAAAATTCCAACCAATACTCCAGAATTTGATGAAGCGGAGAAAAATGTCACTGAAAGTTTGAATCATCTCATCAATAATAATGGCGACCATTCCGTGGATTATTATCACAAGAAATTAGGAAAAATCATGTGGAACAAATGCGGAATGGCCAGAAATGCTGAAGGACTTAAAGAAGCCATCGTAGAAATTGCGGAGCTTCGAAGAGAATTTTGGAAAGGGGTCAAAGTTCCTGGTACCCAAAATGAGTACAATGAAGAATTGGCAAAAGCTGGACGCGTGGCCGACTTCTTGGAACTAGGTGAATTGTTTGCCAAAGATGCACTTCAACGTGAAGAATCTGCAGGAGGGCATTTTAGGGAAGAATACCAGACGGAAGAAGGCGAGGCATTGCGTCGTCCAGAATTCCAATATGTGTCGGCTTGGGAATATAAAGGCAATCCAAAAGACGCAGTCCTTCATAAAGAAGAATTGGAGTATGAAAATATTGAAGTGAAAGAAAGAAGTTATAAGTAGTTAATTGTGGATTGTTGTTAGTTTATGTTTTTATAATCTAACAACTTTCAACCAATAACCAAAAACTAAATTATATATGAAATTAACTTTGAAGATATGGCGTCAAAAAAACGCAGAGAGTAAAGGAAAATTGGTTGACTATCCAATCGATGGTATCGAAGGCGATATGTCTTTTCTAGAAATGCTTGATGTACTGAATGACCAATTGATAACCAAAGGTGAAGAACCTGTGGCATTTGACCACGATTGCCGCGAAGGTATTTGCGGTTCTTGCTCTTTGTTTATCAATGGTGAAGCCCATGGGCCTGATCGTTTGGTGACCACCTGCCAATTGCATATGCGAATGTTTAAGGATGGCGACACAATTTATATTGAGCCCTTTAGAGCTAAAGCGTTTCCTGTAATTAAAGATTTAATTGTAGACAGAAGCTCATTTGATAGAATACAGCATGCAGGTGGATTTATTTCCGTTAATACGTCTGGAAATACCATTGATGCCAATACAATTCCCGTGAATAAACATGATGCTGATGAAGCATTTGAAGCCGCAACCTGTATTGGATGTGGTGCTTGTGTTGCAAGCTGTAAAAATGCTTCCGCAATGTTGTTCGTAGGCGCAAAAGTATCACAATTTGCTTTGTTACCTCAAGGAAAAGTAGAAGCAACAGAACGCGTCCTCAACATGGTGAAACAAATGGACGAAGAAGGATTTGGCAACTGTACCAACACAGGAGCATGTGAGGTAGAGTGTCCTAAAGGAATTTCTCTAGAAAACATTGCACGTATGAACCGTGAATATTTAGCAGCTAGTTTAAAAGGTTGATAATTTCTTATAATAAAATCTTAAATCCTGAGTGAATAGCTCAGGATTTTTTGTTTCTTTGGATTCAAATCCCCTAAAATAATGAAATATAAAATTTGCATGTTTGCATGTGTCTTTGTTGGCGTTATTTCACACGCACAAGAGCTCAAAAAAGACACTCAAGAAGAAACACTGTTTGACCAAGATAGTTTATTACACCACGTAAAAATCCTCTCATCCAACAGTTTTGAAGGAAGGCGCACTGGCACATCAGGAGCCTCAAAAGCCAGAGATTACATTATCAAAAAATTTGAATCACTCAACATTGCACCTTTAGCAGATGACTATCAACAAACATTTTCGTTTAAAGCTAAAGTAAATACATACCAAGGCAACAACATATTAGGCCTTGTCAAAGGTTCACAAAATCCTGATGACTATATTGTAATTAGTGCACATTACGACCATGAAGGTATTAAAAATGAAAAAATTTATAATGGAGCAGATGATGACGCTTCAGGCATCAGTGCATTGTTTGCATTTGCTGAATATTTCAAAAATCATCCACCAAAACATTCGGTCATTTTAGCGGCTTTTGATGCAGAAGAATTGGGGCTTATGGGTTCCAAATACTTTATGGAACATTCCATTATTCCTTTGAAAAATATCAAGTTGAACATCAATATGGATATGATTGGGCGCAACGACAAAAATCAACTCTATGTTAGTGGAACTGCTTTTGATGACACCTTAAAATCCGTGGTTTCTCATTATAAAAACGAAAGGAATATCATTCTTTTAATGGGCCATGACGGCAAGGATGGGCTTCAAAACTGGACCTATTCTTCAGACCACGGTCCTTTTCATATGAAAAAAATTCCGTTCTTATATTTTGGAGAAGAAGACCATGAAGATTACCACAAGCCAACAGATGATTTCGAAAAAATTCAGCCTACATTTTATTGTAACGCCGTGGAAACCATTATTTCCCTTTTTGCCATTATTGACAAATCGACCTTCTAAGGTCATTTCATTTGAATTGAACTAGATTCTGATTTCTTTTTGAAGAAGATGGAGGTTTTTAACAAAAAACCCTTCCTGTTTCCAGAAAGGGGTAATCAATTTATAAAAAACGACATTATTCATTGATTTTCAATGAATCTAATGCATGAAAAAAGAAATTCTGTTCATCATTCATGGAAACGAACAATCCATTAGGGAATTTGCTTCCTAAAGATTGGGTCGTAACCTCACAACCATCTGTTTCTAAAGTACCCAAGTTCAATTTTTTTACAAATGTATTATCACTTCGCTTAAAGAAATTGAACGTATGATCTTGTTGGTCAGATACGATAATGTATCCATTGTCTCCAGAATATGAGGCAATAGCAATACCCTCAATATCTTTCCTGAAATACTTGTTCCCAAATAGCGAAATCTCTTCATTTCCTTTATCTGGGTCGGCATAATATTTCCGGATGCCTACGCCTTCATCAGAATAATAAACAAATCCCAAGGCGTCATCTACGGCAATAGCTTCAATTTCCTTTTTTCCGCTAAAGGTACCGAATTTCCTCAATAAATTTACTTTAACACCTAGGGAATCTGAAAACAATTGATATTGATACAAATAGTTTTTAGTTGGTCCAAATTTTCGGCTGACGATGATTGAAATTTCATTAGTTTCTGGCTTTTTGTAAATGGAAACTCCCATCGGCCGCTTCAAGTTCATATCTGTTTCGTCTTCAAAAACCTTGAATTCGCCCAATGGCAACATATCTGGAACAGAATAGACCCTTATCTGATTTTTTTCTCGTTCGGTAAACACCATGATATCAGTTTTGGTGGAATCTGTCAAGGCAAAATCATACTCTATGTCCACATTATTGGGGTAACTGATATTGGTCAAACTCTTCTCCCGAATAATCTGTCCATCCAAATTGAATGCGTATACTCCGCCATTTACTTCATCTTTATCAGTTCCAAAAATGATACTCAATTCTGGATTTTCTTTATTAATCCATATTGATGGGTCATCAGTGTCGTTAGGTGTTTTTTGGGTTATCAGAGTTGGTTTTATCTCTGGCAATTCCTCCTTACACGCGAACATAAAAAAAGCAGAAAAAATAAATACGATATGCTTCATCATCTTATTATTTCTTGAATAAATCATATTTCAAACCAAATGTAAGACGTGTTTGATAATATTCAAGCTGTGCAGTTCTGCTACTAACACCTTGGTAGTAACGTAAGGGTTGGTTGGTAATATTATTCACATCAACATAAATCCTTAAATTATTGGTGATATTAATACTGGCATTAAAATCCAAAAAGAATTGCTCATCATAATATCTGTCTTCAAAAGCACGTCCACCAATTTCGTCTACATAGGCATCAGAATAATTGCTTGACAATCGGAAGCTCATTTTTTTTGTGGCATAGCCTAATGATGCATTGAACAAATTTGGGGCTGTGGCGGGAAGGTCCAAGTCATCACGCTCTTCCCCATCTTCATTTCTGATACCATTGGCATCAGATGTTAAGTGGGTATAATTGAGATAAATGCTGAAGTTTTTTGCAAACCCTGGCAAGAAATCCAATTGGCGTTGCAAAGCCACCTCAACACCTATAATGGATGCATCATCACCATTGAACGGTTGATAAACTTCGTATCCATTTTCGTCTTCAAATTGAAATACATAGGTAAAGTCTTGAATTTTTTTGTAAAAAACTCCCCCTGAAAGTATCCCGACCGATTTAAAATAATGCTCTCCCATCAAATCAAAATTCATAGAAGTTGTTGGGTCTAAATCCGGATTCCCCAAAACAATTTCTTCGTCTTCGTTATTGACTTCCCTAAAGGGTACCAAATCTACATAATTTGGCCTAGCAAGCGTATTGGTCCACGCAAAACGAACGATGGTGTTTGGTGTCCAATCATATTTGAAATGAACTCCGGGCAAAATATTGGTATAGGCGTTTTCTGCTTTGATTTGATTGGTGCCGTCAAAATCGCCATCTTCATTAAATATGATTTCATTTCCTATACTTTTGTTAGTAGTATGTTCTAACCTTAAACCGGCCAGAACGCTTAATTTTGGAGATAATTGCTGATTGGTCATGGCGTAACCCGCATATACATTTTCATCCACATCAAAATTGGCCGTCAAATATTCCTCTGGCAAATCTTCACCTTCAAATTGGTCGGTATTGTTCAAATCCAGACTTCCCAAAAATTCTGCTGTGGCAAAACTTCCCACCAAATAATTGCTGCCTGCGTTAAAATCAGAATCTGAATAATTGCGTGTTGGGATACCTCCCAAAAACTCAAATTCTGCACCAAGAGGACTGTATTCCGTAAAATCGTTGGTTCTATTTTTATTTTTAAATCGTGCTCTTGCCCCAAATTTCAAAAATCCATTTTCTCCTTCAAAAATGTTCAATGGCAACTGGAAATTTACTAATGCATTATGATCCTTTTCTTCTGTATATTGATTTTCTTCCGTTAATTCATCAAATTCAAAATCATTGTAAAGTGCATCTTCTACATTAGTAGGTGAATAGAAAGGTTTTTCTTCGTCGTTATTAAAATTGATGCCATACTCGCTTGTGTATTGAAGATAGCGTTCATTTAATCGCTCTTCAGATGCTTTGGCAAATGATGCCATCCAATCTATTTGTAAAGCGTTTACCAAGTGTTCACCACCAATACTATAGTTTTGCATCCGTTGGTCTTCCAATCGCGCGTTTTGCTTTCGTCCTCCAGCGATACCTCCTTTGGTTTGCCGTGCTGCTTCTACGGGAAACGAAGTTAAATTACCATTGCCATCAACTGAAAAATCATCAATCCCAATATCTTCTCCATCCAAAATTTCATGTGACAATCGAAATCTATTTTCTCTATCATCACGCCAATTGTATATGGATTTGAAGTACAAGGTATTATTGTCGTTCCATTTATAATCAAAATTTGCCGAAAAACTGCGTCGAATACGTTGTACTCTATATTCTCTTATTTCAGATACACTCGCATAAGGATTGACATCCACAGCTTCCAAATTGTCCTCATCACCAGCATTGTATTTAAATTCATCATCCCATTCGGCTTCGATGTTATCACTTCCAAAATCGTTATCATTAAAAGAGGCAGCAACGACCCATCCAAATTTTTCATCTGGTGTACGGTCACCTAAAAGGAAAGACCCATTAATGATTCTTTTATCCGTAATAAAATTAACTCCCGAACCAGCGGTGGCTGATAAACGAAAACCTTGTGGAGATGTCCTGGTGATTAAATTAACTGAACCGCCAAGTGCATCGCCCTCCATGTCTGGTGTCACGGCTTTATTGACTTCAATGGTTTGAATCATGTCGGCAGGAATCAAATCCATCTGAACATTTCTATTATCGCCTTCGGCAGATGGAATTCGGCTACCATTAAGTGTCACTGAATTTAATTGTGGGGACAATCCTCGAACAATAATATTACGGGCTTCACCTTGGTCAACTTGCATGGTAATTCCAGGAATCCGTTTTACCGCATCGCCAACATTCGCATCCGGAAATTTACCGATTTGGTCTGTTGAAACAATGTTGGTAATGTTGGCTTTATTCTTTTGGATGTTTAGTGCTCTTGCTTGTCCACCTAACGTATAACCTGTGATTTTGACTTCACCGAGTTCTGTGCTTTCAGAAGTTAGCACTATTGTTACATTGGTTGTTTTGGAAGCTTCGACAGTTACATCTTGAGTATATTCCGCATAGCCCAAATACTTTATTAAAAGTTTATGAGTTCCTTCAGGAACGTCCACCATTGTAAATTTACCGTCAAAATCTGACACAACACCTTTATTGAGTTGTTCGATTAAAATCGTTGCCCCAGGAACGGTTATACCATTGTCGTCTGATATGATTCCTTGAATATTCCCGGATTGCGCTAAAGTGCTGAAAGGAAATGCAATAAGCATTAAAAAAGTGATACAGTATTTCATAATTATTTGCTTGGTTATACACCGCTAAATAATTAAATCTATATCTGTAATTGTTTAAGATAACTTCAACATTGGGTTATAATTGATGGATTATAATTGCTTGATTGACTGAAATAAATATTACGTTAACTTTTTGGTAACAAAAAACCCTCTCTGTCTCCAGAAAGGGTTTTCATTATTTTAAAGACTGTGATACTTAAACCGTAAAAGGTTCAATAGACACATAAGACTTATTGTCTTTTTTCTTTTCAAATTTAACGATACCATCAACTTGTGCATGCAAAGTGTGGTCTTTAGAAGAATACACATTCTCACCTGGGTGGTGTGTGTTTCCTCTCTGTCTTACGATAATATTTCCAGCAACAGCAGCTTGTCCACCAAAAATCTTAACGCCAAGGCGTTTCGATTCTGATTCTCTACCGTTTTTAGAACTACCAACTCCTTTTTTATGAGCCATTGTCTTAAGGTTTTATATTGTTATTATACTATTTTTTGTCTTTCAACAAAGCTTTGGCTTGTTTTACCCACTCTTCAGCTTCGATTTTCTCACGAGTGATTCCGTCAATAGCAGAAAGCTCATCTCTATCTGCAGCTTTCAATTTGCTGATTTGCTCGAAGGTATAGATTCCCAATTCATTCAGTTTTTCTTCGTAAACTGGACCAATACCATTGATCAATTTCAAATCGTCAGCATCTGCTTTTAAAGCTGTACCAATACTGTGAAGTACTTTATCGATATTGATTTCGATATGCGCATCTTCGGCTCTGTGCTCTGCACGCGTCACCAAATTTTCGCTTACTTCAACTTCTTTTTTGGTTGCTTTTTTTGGCTCTGCCTTTTTAGCTTCTTTTACTGGAGCTGCTTTTTCAGCCTTGGCAGGTTTTGCTTTTTCAGTTTTTTCAGCTTTTTTAGCTCCTGAAGCCACAATGCTTTCAATAACAATTTCAGTAAGGGCTTGACGGTGTCCGTTTTTCTTGCGGAAACCTTTACGTCTTTTCTTTTTGAAAACGATGACTTTGTCACCTTTAAGGTGACTTAAGACTTTTGCTCCTACTTGAGCTCCGTCTATAGCTGGGGCGCCTAAAGTAATGTTGTTACCATCACCTATCAAAAGGACATTGTCGAAAGAAACTTTCTTGCCTTCTTCTTCGGTTAAACGGTGAACAAACACTTTCTGGTCTTTTTCAACTTTGAATTGTTGCCCTGCTATCTCTACAATTGCGTACATAGCGTAACGTTTAAATTAGTTAAATTTTATTATAAAATGGGTGCAAATATACACCTAAATTATTAATCTACAAACGATTTTATTCTTGAGATTTAAAAAAACGATTTCCGAAAGAAAATTGTACGTAATGGAGAAATTTAATCCGTACTTAAAAATGATAATTCACAATAAAATATCAATTAAGCATTGGAGATATCATCTTCTTTCTTGTGTTGAACAAGATTTTCCTGCTGACCAACATTTTGGCTCTTCTTGAAGATTTGCATACAGGTTAAGGTCAATACCGCCGTTGAAGCTAATCCTTCTATAAAAATTATGAAAACCAAAATACCTGTTCCTTCGGAAAAATCCTGAAACCAATCCTTCAATAGTTTTTGGGCAAATTCTTGGTCAATATGGAACATATAAATGGCCATAAATGCTGTGAACAAAATAGTAGCAATGAATCCCGTAATCAGTCCTGTTTTAAATCCATCTACATAGGTAAAGGAGTTTGCAACAGTCAGCTTGTAGTATTTTATGGCATAATAAATGCCCGCAGCCATCACAACTCCATTGAACATGCGCAACCATGGATTCTCATGTAAATTGAATAGTTTTAAAATCAAAAAATATGCAATTAAGCCGGCGGTTACAAATAACCCATATTTTAATCCTACTGAAAAAGACTTGTTCATGTTCTAACTTTTTAAAATACTTTCATGTTTTAAAATTCGTGAAAAATTGTGATTTAATATAATTTTCTGACTTCTTTTTTAACGCAAACAAGGATTTGGCGTTGTGATTTCTTACTTTTGTGTTGATTTGTAACAAATTGTCCATTCAATAGACTTACACAACATAAAAATTAATTTTTTAAAACAAACTCACAATGAAAAAATGCTTATTTTCTTTGGCTTCTTTGATGCTTGTAGGTTTTGTGGCCACCGCTCAAAAAGTCGAATTTGAAGAGTACGATCTTGATAATGGCATGCATGTCATTCTTCATCAGGACAATACTGCTCCGGTAGTGATTACTTCAGTAATGTACCATGTCGGAGCAAAAGATGAAAATCCAGAACGTACCGGTTTTGCCCATTTCTTTGAACACCTTTTGTTTGAAGGTACTGAGAACATAAAACGTGGTGAATGGTTCAATATCGTTTCTTCAAATGGAGGAAGCAACAACGCAAACACTACAGATGACAGAACTTATTATTATGAAATTTTCCCTTCCAACAGTGTCGAATTGGGCCTTTGGATGGAATCTGAACGTTTGATGCACCCCATCATCAATCAAATTGGCGTAGACACTCAAAATGAAGTTGTAAAAGAAGAAAAGCGTTTGAGGGTTGACAACCAGCCTTACGGAAATATTCTTGCTGAAATAAAGAAAAATCTATTCTTCAAACATCCTTATCGTTGGGCCACTATCGGTTCTATGGATCATTTGGATGCCGCTACTCTTGAGGAGTTCCAGGCATTCAATAAAAAATTCTATGTACCTAACAATGCGGTATTGGTTGTTGCTGGTGATATCAACAAAACAGAGGTCAAAAAAATGATCCAAGATTATTTTGGGCCTATTCCAAAAGGGCCTGCAGTTGAAAGAGATTTACCAAAAGAAGATCCGGTAACAGAAACATTAAAAGCTACCGCCTACGATCCCAACATCCAAATTCCCGCAATTATTGCAGCTTACCGAACTCCTTCACAAAAAAGTAGGGATTCGTATGTGTTGAACATGATTTCAAGCTATTTGAGCGGTGGTAAAAGTTCTGTGCTTTACAAAAAATTAGTTGATGAGAAAAAGATGGCTCTAGCAGTACAAGCCGTAAATATCAGTCAAGAAGATTATGGCACCTATGCCTTGTTTGCATTGCCTCTAGGTGATGTGAAATTGGAAACTTTATTGGCAGAAATGGATGAAGAAGTCGTTAAAATTCAAAACGAATTGATTTCCGAGAGAGATTATCAAAAACTTCAAAACCAGTTTGAAAACCAATTTGTAAATTCAAATTCAAGCGTGGCTGGAATTGCTGGTTCTTTAGCAACTTACTTCATGTTATATGACGATGTGAATCTTATCAATAATGAAATTGACATTTACCGCTCAATAACAAGAGAGGAAATTCAAACAGTCGCTAAAAAATACTTGAATCCAAACCAACGTCTCGAATTGGAATATTTACCAAAAAAAGATGACAAATAATATAAACACAATGAGTACTATGAAAACATATATATCAGCGTTCCTTATGGTTTGTTTTACGGCGTTTGGCATGCAAGCACAAATAGACCGTACACAGGCACCAAAACCAGGACCTGCACCAAAGATTGAATTAAAATCCCCTCAAGAATTTACCATGAAAAATGGTATGAAAGTTCTTGTGGTTGAAAACCATAAATTGCCAAGAGTCTCTTTCAATCTTACCATTGACAACAAACCATCTCTCGATGGAGATAAATCTGGAGTATCTAGTTTGTTAGCAGGCATGATGGGCAACGGCACCAAATCCATCCCTAAAGACAAATTCAACGAAGAGGTCGATTTTTTGGGCGCTAGCATCATCTTTGGCTCTTCAGGAGGTTTTGCCAGTTCCCTTACCCAATATTCTGATAGAATACTTGAATTGATGGCTGATGCTACTATGAATCCACTATTAACAGAAGAAGAATTTCAAAAAGAAAAAGATAAATTGCTCGAAAACCTGAAATCACAGGAAAAAAGCGTGGATGCGGTTGCTGGCCGCGTAGGAGATGCTTTGTCTTATGGGACCAAACATCCTTATGGTGAGTTTACAACAGAAGAAACTGTTAATAATGTAACCTATGGCGATGTGTATGCTTATTACCAAAAGCAATTCAATCCTAACAATGCGTATTTAGTAGTCGTAGGTGATGTTGAATTCAACGATGTCAAAAAAGACATCGAAAAACGCTTTGGCTCATGGAAAAAATCAGTTGTAGTTGAGACAACTGTTCCTGCAGCTCAGCCAAACGCCCAATATTCTCAAATCAATTTTGTGGATATGCCAAATGCCGTTCAATCGAACATCAACCTGACACACAATGTGGATTTGAAAATGAACAATCCAGATTATCATTCAGTTTTGATTGCCAATAAAATATTAGGTGGTGGCTTCAACAGTTACCTGAACATGAACCTTCGTGAGGAACATGGCTACACTTATGGAGCGCGTTCCAGTATCGATGCCGATAAATATGTAGGTCAATTTTCTGCAAGTACAGCGGTAAGAAATATGGTTACTGATAGTTCTGTAGTGAACATGCTTAAGGAAATCAATCGTATCAAAACTGAACCTGTGAGTGCGGAAGATTTAAAAAATGCAAAAGCAAAATACGTTGGTGATTTTGTATTGGCTTTAGAAAATCCACAGACCATTGCTCGCTATGCATTAAACATCAAATTGAACGATTTGCCTAAAGATTTTTATTCTACATATCTTCAAAAAATAAATGCAGTAACTGCTGAAGATGTCAACCGTGTTGCCAATAAATACTTCAAAACCGAAAATTCACGTGTAATAGTAGTTGGTAAAGGAAGTGAAATTCTTGAAAATTTAGAGAAAACCGGGATTCCAATTAAATATTACGACAAATATGCCAATGCGGTTGAAAAACCAAACTATGAGATTGAAATGCCTGCGGATATGGATGCTACCAAGGTGCTCAATACATACATCACAGCTATTGGTGGAAAAGAAAAATTGGATAAGGTAAACTCCGTATACATCACCGCCGAAGCTGAATTGCAGCCAGGTGTGATGCTAAATCTTGAGATGAAAAAAACATCCAAAAACCAGTCCTTACAAGAAGTAACCGCAATGGGGCAATCATTCATGAAATCGGTGGTTGATGGCAACAAAGGTTATACGGTTGTTCAAGGTCAGCGTACAGACATGAGTGAAGATGAACTTAAAGAGTCGATGGTAGAATCCTCACCTTTTCCTGAAGTCAACTATCTTAATGGTGGTGCCACTCTAGAAAAAATTGAAGATGTTGACGGTGTTAAAGCTTACAAATTGAATGTGGGCGAAAAATCCATGTATTATAGCGTTGAAACTGGTTTGAAAATAAAACAAACAGAAACATCAGAAATGGGTGAGCAATCGGCTTTCTTTTCTGATTACCAAGAAGTTGCCGGAATTAAATTTCCTTTTAAGATTTCGCAAACTGCTGGACCGAGAAAATTTGATTTCAAAGTAAAAGAAATCAAAGTCAATGAAGGTGTCAACGATGCTGATTTTGACTAACGTTTTCCTAATCGAAATAAAAAAATCCGATGTTTAAAGCTTCGGATTTTTTTATTGATTTATAAAGAGTCCAATCTAAAAAATCGTTAAATAATAGGCAATGATTGGCATTATTTGTTAGATTTGTGCTCAACACAATTAAATATACACATGAAAACTTTAAAAAATATATGCCTTATTGGATTGGTTTCAATCTTTACAGTTGCTTGCAAAAACGAAACTAATCCGGAGGTAAAAACAGTAGAAACCGAACATACATCTGAAATTGCAAAATTAGATCCAAATGCACATTATGCAAAAGCTGAATTTGGTATTGAGGGTATGACCTGTGCAATGGGCTGTGCCAAAACCATCGAAAAGAAATTAGCAAAAATGGATGGAGTTAAATCTGCTAAGGTTGATTTTGACAAAAAATTGGCAATGGTTGAATATGACGAAGCAAAAGTGACGCCTACTTCCTTGGAAGAAACAGTCAAAAAAACTGGCGACATGTATTCCGTAAACAATATGAAAACCGTTGAGTCCTTTTCAACAGAAACACAGAAATAAAAAGTCCATTTTTTAAACGCAAAAGCCACTTTCAAGTGGCTTTCTTATTTTTAACGCAAAGGATACCCTTTTGCAGCCCACCAAGGATGTATTTCAATCATCAATCGGCCCGATTTTACCATTGGGTCTGAATTAGCTAAGCTATCTGCCATTTCAAACGTAGGCACATTGTAAATGGAAATACCTCGAATGTCTCCATCATCTCCAAAAGGTCCAGAAATATCAGTATATCCCATTTTATACATTTTGCTCAAATGCGCTAAGTGCAGTTTCTGCAAACTGTCCACTTCTGCCTTGTCTTCGGAGCGGTTAGGGCCAGCTTTCAGAAATGCCATGAAATATTGCTGCATCAAAATGGTATCTTGCGTTGCGGCATCCACATAATCAAAAGTTTGATAGCCTTTCGAGGCCAACTCTTTCTTGATTTCCTTTAATGATTTTTCAGCTTTCTCTTCAACCATGGTCTCGCTTTTTATTACTTCCTTGACCTCCTGTTTGCAGGATAATGTTGCTAAAAGAACTATCAAACTCAAGGTGGCTTTTTTCATTTTTTCCAAGTTTTAAAAGGTTTTTTGCTTAATAGTGAATTATAATAGTTAATATTTCCAGTAACTTCCTCACCAAGCCAAAGTGGTTTTTTGAATAGTTCTGAAGCATGGTTCAACTCAATTTCCGCAATTATCAACCCGTCGTTATCCCCTAAAAATTCATCAACTTCAAAAATGTGATTTCCTAAGGAAACTTCATATCTTAGTTTATCGATGATACCTTTTTCGCATAATTTTAAAAGAGCTTCGGCATCCGATTTTGAGATGTCCTTTTCCCATTCAAAACGAGACAAACCACCATCCTGTGATGCGCCTTTTACAGTCAGAAATCCTTGCTCACCTTTCAATCGTACACGAACGGTTCGGGCTTTATCAGTATTCAAAAACCCTTGTATGATTCGGGTTTTTTTATGTGCTTCTTTTTTAAAATCATTGGAAATCACCAAAAATTTACGTTCAATTTCTATCATGTCTCGGCTCCTATTTCCTGAATGGTTTTGGATGTTATACGTCCTGATTTGTAGTCATTGTTTGCAATCCAAACCATACAGTTGGCAATGGTCTGCGGATGTATCGGTCGATAGCGTTTCAATTCCCCAACATGCAAAAGTGGTTTCAGGAGCGCCATTACAAATTTCATGATGGATTCGCCGACGCGCTTCTCTTCCCTGTCTCCAGTAATCAACGACGGTTGCAATAGATAGGTGTTCTTTATATTGAAATCCAAAACAGCTGTTTCCATTTTACCTTTGATTCGATTGTAGAATAGTTTACTTTTCTTTTTTGCGCCCAAGGCGGAAATAACCACAAATGTCGGAATATTGTTTTCTTTGCAAAGTGATGCCGCACTGACGGGAATTCCGTAGTCAATTTTTTTATAGACCTCTTTATCGGATGTTTTGGCCTTGGTTGTGCCGATGCAACAGAATACTTCATCCGCTTTGAATTTGTCTTTGTAATGTTCCAATTGGAATAAATCAACAATATATTCCGTTAATTTTGGATGTTTGATACCGCAAGTATTTCGGCTGAACAGTGTAACATGCCCATAACGTTTATCTTTTAAAAGTAAATCCAAAAGCAGGCCTCCTGTCAATCCTGTTGCTCCTAAAATGATTGCTGTTTTCGACATGGTTTGTAATTGCTTTTGAATTAGATGTCATAAATTTACATCATGCCAAGCGATTTACCAATAAGAAAGATTATTCATGTGGATATGGATGCATTTTATGCATCTGTAGAACAAATGGATCATCCTGAACTTAAAGGAAAGCCTTTGGCAGTAGGTGGAAGTGAAAAACGTGGCGTAGTGAGTGCAGCAAGTTATGAAGCAAGAAAATTTGGTGTACGAAGTGCCATGAGCGGCGTGCAGGCAAAACGAAATTGTCCCGATTTGATTTTTGTGCGGCCACGTTTCGATAGATATCATGAAATTTCAAAAAAAATAAGGAAGATATTTTATGACTATACCGATTTAGTCGAACCATTATCACTGGACGAAGCCTATTTGGATGTCACCGAAAACAAAAAAGGAAATCCGAGTGCTTCGTTGATTGCAAAGGAAATTCGTGAGCGTATCTTCAAGGAAGTCGGCTTGACCGCTTCGGCCGGAATTTCCATCAATAAATTTGTGGCAAAAGTAGCCAGTGATTACAACAAGCCCAATGGTCAAAAAACGGTCAACCCTGAAGAGGTCTTGGATTTTCTTGAACAACTGGATATTCGGAAATTTTATGGTGTTGGAAAAGTCACTGCCGAAAAAATGTACCAATTAGGCATTTTTACTGGAAAGGATTTAAAATCAAAAACCATCGACTATCTCGATGAACATTTTGGAAAGTCGGGTCGTTACTATTTTTATATTGTCAGAGGTATTCATAATAGCGAAGTGAAACCTAATCGCATCCGAAAGTCATTGGCTGCAGAAAGGACTTTTAATGAAAACTTGTCTTCGGAAATTTTCATGCTCGAAAAATTGGACAAAATCGCAAAAGAAGTCTCAAAACG
Organism: Gelidibacter sp.; assembly: GCA_041391925.1. Classification (GTDB taxonomy): domain Bacteria; phylum Bacteroidota; class Bacteroidia; order Flavobacteriales; family Flavobacteriaceae; genus JBPOFM01. The sequence goes on from JAWKNA010000003.1 coordinate 332,684, forward strand.
TTTGGACACTAGCAAGGTTGCAGGAAAAACAGTTACATTAAAAATAAAATACAGTGACTTCACGCTACAGACCCGAAGTAAAACTTTGCCCTATTTCATCCATGACAAAAGTATTATTTTGGAAACGGCCAAAGATTTGTTATACCAAGAAAAATTGAGCAACTCTGTTCGATTGCTTGGGATATCCATGTCGAATTTGAACACGGAAACTTCCAAAAAAAATGAATCGGAAGAAAAAGAAAACGTGGTAAGTGTGCAATTGAGGTTTGATTTTTAAAAACTACAGCTCGTAATCTCCGTAACCCTTAACGTATTTACCATTCCTTTGTCTTGAATTGGCATTGCCGCTAGGCTCACCAACATATCACCCAACTCCAAATAGCCCATTTTACATGCAATGGCATTCACATCTTCAATGGTTTCATCGGTACTCACAAACTTGTCGTAAAAAAATGCTTTAACTCCCCATAGCAAATTGAGTTGTGTCAATATTCTTCGGTTGGAAGTAAACACGAGTATGTGTGCACTCGGTCTCCAGGCGGAAATCTGAAATGCTGTGTATCCGCTATTTGTTAAAGTTGAAATTGCCCTTGCATTGATTTCGTTGGCCATGTGTGCTGCATGGTAACATATGGATTTTGTAATGTACCTTTTGGTACGTATATGAGGTGGAATCTGCGGTACTTTAATCAGCGGTGAATCTTCTACACTCTTAATGATGTTCGACATTTGCCTGATGACCTGAACGGGATAACTCCCAACAGAAGTCTCACCAGAAAGCATTACTGCATCAGCGCCATCCATTACCGAATTGGCAACATCGTTTACTTCTGCTCGAGTAGGTGTAAGACTGGTAATCATTGTTTCCATCATTTGTGTGGCAATGATGACAGGGATTCTTGCGCGCTTGGCTCTCAATACCAATTGTTTTTGAATCAATGGCACTTCTTCTGCAGGAATTTCAACTCCCAGATCCCCTCGAGCCACCATTAGCCCATCACAATAGGCAACGATTTTATCAATGTTTTCAACAGCTTCTGGTTTTTCTATCTTAGCTATGATTGGAATTTTATGGTCACTGTGCTCTTTGATGAGCTCTTCCAATTGCATCAAATCTTCAGCATGTCGAACAAATGACAAAGCTATCCAATCCACTTTCATTTTAATGGCAAAGAGTGCGTCTTCAATATCTTTTTTTGTAAGAGCTGGTTGCGAAATGTTAGTATTGGGAAGATTAACCCCTTTTTTAGATTTCAAAGGACCTCCTTGTATAACTCTTGTTTTAACCTCTGATTTTTTATCGGTCGAAACAACCTCAAAAATCAATTTACCATCGTCCAGCAACACACGTTCGCCTGGTTTGGCATCCTGTGGAAAACTATCATAAGTCATGTAAACCCGTTCTTTGGTGCCTTCAAATTTCTTTCCTGTCGCAAAGATTATTTCATCACCCTCATTAACCACGACTTCACCTTTCATAACGCCAACACGCAATTTGGGGCCTTGCAAATCACCAAGAATGGCAACATTGTAACCAAATTCGTCATTGAGTTCTCGAATCATATTGATGCGCTCCTCAACATCCTTATAATCAGCATGCGAAAAGTTTACCCTAAACACATCAACACCCTCTTCCATCATTGCCTTCAACACCTCTTTAGTGCTTGTTGCCGGTCCTAATGTGGCTACTATTTTGGTTTTTTTTCGTTTTGACATATTTTCAAAATATTAAATTGTCTTTAGATTTTATACGTTCGGTCTCAATTCCATAACTCGTAATCAATTGTGGCATTTTTTGCAACTTTTTAAGCAAACTGCTTTCATCAATCGATTCCTCATCTGTAGTGATTTTTATAAAAAAATCAACCTTTTTAAATTCAGGTAGCAGATGATATGTTTTTAAAAACGTTTGTTCAGTATTAAAAAGCGACCCTGAACTTTGTAAGCTTGGTACTTCCTTTTTACAAATATTTGAAACTAAGTTCCAAGTAGTCTGTTGCTGTTTATCTTTCCATTCATATATTGAATAATTGGCATCAAGATATTTATAATCCAAATCTTGTTGCAATCGAACTAGACTTATATTCAACTGTTTATTGAGAAGATAAGCCAATCTATAATCTTCTAACCTACAATGTATCGCTATGAGGGAAAAAGAAGGGTCATAAAAATCATCTAAAAGCAGTTGGTGTTTAGCCATAATTCAGCAATTATGAATGGTAAATATAATATTTTATGGCAACTGCTGTATGAAGTTTTCATTAATCTTAACGAAAGAAGGACACGAAAACGTTATAGTTTAAGCGGATTTATCGAAACTCTCCATTTGGGAAATCATGATGGTTTTGAAATTTTATTCTGAAAGGCAAAGAATGCCCTTTTAGAGGCCTTTTCTTCTGCTTTCTTTTTGGAGGTGGCTCTAGCTTTTGCAACTATTTTATTGTCTATGGATAGCTTCACTGCAAAATGTTTGATGTCATCATTGCCTGTATCTTCATAAACATTGTAATCGAACGTTTTCTTTTCTTTTTGGCACCATTCAATCAATAGACTTTTATAACTGATGACCTTTCCTTCGAGGGTTTCAATATCCACATGCGCATCAATGACTCTTTTGTAAATAAATTTTTCACAATATTTATAGCCCTTATCCAAAAAAATGGCTCCAACCAAAGCTTCAAATAGATTGCCATGGATATTGTTTCCAAAATTGTTTTTTGGAATTTTAGTTTCCACAAAATTGATAAGCTTCAGTTCTTTTCCCAATTCGTTAAGATGTTCTCTACTTACAATTTTAGAACGCATTTTGGTCAAATACCCTTCATCTCCTTCTGGGACTTCACTGAACAAATAAGAAGCTACTACCGCACCAAGCATAGCATCACCCACAAATTCGAGACGCTCATAGTTGACGGTTGCTCCGTTTTTATCCTTAATATTCATGGAGCGGTGAGTAAAGGCTTTAATGTATAGAGCTTTGGTTTTTGGTTTAAATCCGAGAATTTTTTCAAGCTGCAAAAAAAAATTCCCGTCGCTTTTGGAACGGGAATTTAGTATGTTACGAATGTAGTTCATTCGGTTTTTAATCTAATTTTTTGAATAGCACACAAGCATTGTGGCCACCAAATCCAAACGTATTGCTCATTGCTACTTTAACGTCTCGTTTTTGAGCTTTGTTGAGTGTCAAATTTAATTCTGGATCTATGTTTTCATCAACCACACTGTGATTGATGGTTGGAGGTACTATGCCGTTTTCTAAAGCTAAAATAGATGCTATGGCCTCAATGGCTCCAGCTGCACCCAGCAAGTGCCCAGTCATAGACTTGGTGGAATTGATATTGATGTTTTTTGCATGTTCACCGAAAACTTCAGTAATGGCTTTTAATTCCGCTACATCACCTAACGGTGTAGATGTACCATGTGTATTGATGTGGTCAACATCTTCAGGTTTCAATCCTGCATTTTCCAAGCAATTCCGCATCACAGCCATGACACCAATACCATCTGGATGTGGTGCTGTCATATGATAGGCATCAGAGGACAATCCTCCTCCTAAAAGTTCTGCATAAATTTTGGCTCCTCGTGCTTTTGCATGCTCGTATTCTTCAAGAATGATGGCTCCTGCACCTTCTCCCAATACAAATCCATCTCTGGTTGCATCAAATGGTCGAGACGCTGTTTCGGGGCTTTCATTTCTCGTTGAGAGCGCATGCATGGCATTAAAACCTCCCATTCCCGCCATGGTAACTGCCGCTTCACTTCCACCAGTCACAACGACATCACAATATCCTAAACGGATATAGTTGAGAGCATCAATCATGGCATTTGCTGAAGAAGCACATGCAGACACAGTAGTGTAATTAGGCCCCATAAATCCATGCTTAATGGAGATATTTCCGGGCGCAATGTCTGCAATCATTTTGGGAATAAAGAATGGATTAAAACGAGGCGAACCATCGCCTTTGGCAAAATTCAAAACTTCATCCTGAAACGTCTCCAAGCCACCAATTCCAGCGCCCCAAATGACACCTACGCGAAGTTTATCAACAGAATTTAGGTCCAATTTTGCATCCGCAATTGCTTCATCTGAAGCGACCATGGCATACTGTGTAAATCGGTCCATTCTACTGGCAAGCTTTCGGTCTATGAAGTCCGTTGCAGTGAAGTTTTTTAATTCGCAGGCGAATTTCGTCTTGAACTTTTCAGTGTCAAAATAGGTTATAGGTGCAGCACCACTTTTACCAGCAACCAGAGCGTCCCAATAGTCATCCTTGGTATTCCCGATTGGTGTTAAAGCGCCTAACCCTGTAACTACAACTCGCCTTAATTCCATATAGTTTGGTTGCTTATTTTGCTGCTTCTATATAAGAGATAGCTTGACCAACAGTAGCAATGTTTTCAGCTTGGTCGTCAGGAATCTGGATATCAAATTCTTTCTCGAATTCCATAATCAATTCCACAGTATCCAATGAATCTGCTCCTAAATCATTTGTGAAGCTTGCTTCTGTAACGACTTCGTTTTCATCAACTCCTAATTTATCAACGATAATCGCTTTAACTCTTGATGCAATGTCTGACATAATTTTTTAATTTTAAGTTTAATTTGAATGGCAAAAATAAAAAACTTTATTTTAAAACCCATCTTTATTTATAAATGTGTTTCTAATTTAATGAAAATACGTCGAAGTATTTCTCTTTTGCCTTCTAATTGTTAATAATTATTCTTTTTTTTGTTTTTGAATTCTTTAGAACTGAATGTCTGTAAAATGAAGCGTATTGTAATATTGGCGTCCGGAAGTGGCACTAATGCTGAAAATTTAATCAAGTTTTTTCACAACAGAGATACTGGTTCTGTCATTCAGGTGCTGACTAACAATCCTCATGCCAAAGTTTTGGAACGCGCTAAAAATTTGAATGTCAGTGCACTTTCTTTCAATAGAATGGCATTTTCAAAAAGTAATGATGTTCTCAATATTTTAAAGGCCTCTCAACCTGATGTGATAGTTCTTGCTGGGTTTTTATGGAAAATGCCCGATTTTATTTTGAATGAATTCCCGAATAAGGTCATCAATATCCATCCTGCACTGCTGCCTAAATATGGAGGAAAAGGGATGTATGGCAACTTTGTTCACGAAGCTGTCGTTGCAAATAAAGAAACCGAAACAGGCATCACCATTCATTACGTTAATGAACATTACGATGAAGGCGCCATAATTTTTCAAGTGAAATGTGATGTAACCCCATCGGATTCCGCCGAAGATGTAGCTGCAAAAATACATGAATTGGAAATGGAACATTTTCCAAAAGTGGTTGAATCTCTTTTGGTCAAATGAGCAATAAAAAGAAGAAATATTACGCCGTTTGGAAAGGCCATCATACTGGCGTGTTTGAATCTTGGGAAGACTGCAAAGCCCAAATCAAAGATTTTCAAGGAGCGCAGTACAAATCTTTTGAAACCTTTGACGCTGCAAAAGCCGCTTTAAAAGGGAATTACAGAGATTATATTGCAAAAGGTAAATTCAAAAGCGAATTGTCTGAAGCACAACTCAAAAAAATAGGTCAACCCAATTATAATTCAATTTGTGTAGATGCTGCATCCAGTGGGAATCCTGGTGTTATGGAATATCGAGGAGTTGATACCAAAAGTAAAAAACAACTCTTCATCCAAGGGCCTTTTCCTGAAGGCACCAATAATATAGGAGAATTTTTGGCCATCGTTCACGGTTTGGCATTGCTCAAAAAAAACGAAAGCGACCGAATCATCTATACGGATTCTAAAACAGCGATGAGCTGGGTGAAAAAGAAAAACTGCAACACTAAATTGGAGCGAAATCCCAAAAACGAAAAACTTTTTGAATTGGTTGACCGAGCCATCTCTTGGCTTAAAACCAATCCTTACAGCACAACCATTGTCAAATGGGAAACCAAAGCTTGGGGAGAAATTCCGGCAGATTTTGGGAGAAAATAAATTCGTTTTTTAGCACTTAAAAACTGTATATTTGCACCAAATTTTGAAACCTCAACATGAGCAAATTAGTTATCGTAGGAACTGTAGCTTTTGATGCTATTGAAACACCTTTTGGGAAAACAGATAAAATTTTGGGCGGAGCCGCTACCTTTATAGGTTTGGCTGCCTCACAATTCAATGTAGATGCAGCGGTCGTGTCCGTGGTTGGTGGTGATTTCCCTCAAGAATACCTAGATTTATTGTCTGGCAAACATATTGATATTTCTGGTATTGAAATCGTGAAAGAAGGCAAAACTTTTTTCTGGAGCGGAAAATATCATAATGACATGAATACTCGTGATACTCTAGTCACAGAGCTTAATACATTGGCAGATTTCAACCCTATCGTTCCAGAAGATTACAAAGATGCTGAAGTAGTAATGTTAGGTAACCTGCATCCTAATATTCAAATGGGTGTTTTGGAGCAAATGACCAAAAAACCAAAAATGGTCATTTTGGACACCATGAATTTTTGGATGGACTGTGCTTTAGAGGAATTGAAATCCGTCATCAAAAAAATTGATGTCCTTACCATTAATGATGAAGAAGCCCGACAATTGACAGGCGAATATTCCTTGGTGGTCGCTGCAAGAAAAATCCATGGAATGGGACCAAAATATGTGGTCATTAAAAAAGGCGAACACGGCGCTTTATTGTTCCACAATGAGAATGTGTTCTATGCACCAGCCTTGCCATTGGAAGAGGTGTTTGACCCAACAGGCGCAGGAGACACATTTGCAGGTGGCTTTGCTGGTTATTTAGCAAAAACAGAAGATTTCTCTTTTGACAATATGAAAAGTGCGGTTATATATGGTTCTACATTGGCTTCTTTCTGTGTTGAAAGATTCGGAACAGAGCGCATGGAAAAATTGGAACATAAGGAGGTGCATAAAAGATTACAACAGTTTAAGCAACTCACACAATTTGAAATAGAATTAGCATAAACCAACGCGCTCCATTATGAGCGCGTTTTTTAATAAACAGAATTTGGTGGGTTCGACGTTGTTTTAACGACTAACCACCATAACATAAATAATCTCAAAAGCCCAATGAGCGATATGCTAAAACATGAGTGTGGTATTGCACTCATCCGACTTTTAAAACCACTGGAATTCTATAAAGAGAAATATGGAAGTGCATTTTATGGCGTGAATAAAATGTACCTCATGATGGAGAAACAGCATAATCGAGGACAGGATGGTGCAGGTTTTGCCAGTATTAAATTAGACACCGCTCCAGGCGAACGTTACATCAGTCGTGTGCGTTCGATTGCGCAACAACCCATCCAGGATATTTTTGCCCAAATCAATGAACGCATCAACAAGGATTTTCAAGAACATCCTGAATATGCAGATGATGTGGCGCTTCAAAAAAAACACATCCCCTATATTGGTGAGTTGCTTTTAGGACATGTGCGATATGGAACTTTTGGGAAAAACAGCGTGGAAAGCGTCCATCCTTTTTTGAGACAGAACAATTGGATGCACCGAAACTTGATTGTGGCCGGGAATTTCAATATGACCAATGTCAATGAACTTTTTGATGGTTTGGTACGTCTGGGCCAACATCCAAAAGAGAAGGCAGATACAGTGACCATTATGGAAAAGATTGGTCATTTTTTAGATGATGCTGTCGCCAAACTATACAAAAAACTCAAAAAAGAAGGTTTTAATAAAAATGAGTGCACTCCATTAATTGCTGAACGACTGAACGTTGCCAAAATTCTCAAAAAAGCATCAAAAAACTGGGATGGTGGTTACGCTATGGCTGGATTGTTAGGCCATGGTGATTCATTTGTGCTTCGAGACCCATCAGGAATTCGACCTGCTTATTATTATCAGGATGATGAGATTGTGGTGGTTGCTTCCGAGCGACCTGTCATCCAAACTGTTTTTAACGTGGATTTTGAAGCGGTCAAAGAATTGCAGCCGGGACATGCCATTATCACTAAAAAATCCGGAACAACTTCCATAAAAAAAATTATTGAGCCATTAGAGCGCAAAGCATGCTCGTTCGAGCGTATTTATTTTTCAAGGGGAAGTGATGCCGAAATTTACCAAGAACGAAAAAAACTCGGCAAATTATTGATGCCAAAAGTCCTTGAAGAAATTGATTATGATACCAAAAACACGGTTTTTTCCTATATCCCAAATACGGCTGAAACTTCATTTTTTGGAATGATTGAAACGGTAGAAGACCATTTAAACAAAAAGAAAACCGAAACCATACTTGAAGGCAATGGTAAATTATCAGCTGAAAAAGTTACACAAATTTTATCAGAGCGTCCACGAATTGAAAAAATTGCAATAAAGGATGTCAAACTTCGCACTTTTATTACTGAAGACAGTAGCAGAGATGATTTGGTAGCACACGTCTATGACGTCACCTATGGTGTCATCAAACCAACAGATAATCTAGTAATTATTGATGACAGCATCGTTCGAGGTACAACCTTGAAAAAAAGTATCATAAAAATGATGGACCGCCTACACCCCAAAAAAATAATAGTCGTGTCCTCTGCGCCACAAATTAGATATCCGGATTGTTATGGTATTGACATGGCTCGCCTTGAGGGTTTGATTGCCTTTAGAGCTATGTTGGAGCTTCTAAAAGAGAATGATAAATATCATCTTGTCGAAGAAGTATATAACAAATGCAAAGCGCAAACAGAATTGGAAGATAAAGACGTTCACAATTTTGTCAAGGATTTGTATGATGAGTTTACAGATGAACAAATTTCTTATAAAATAGCAGAATTGATTTCCGATACCTCTGTAAAAGCAGAAGTGAAAACTATTTTCCAATCGGTGGATAATTTACATACGGCTTGTCCCAAAAACTTGGGTGATTGGTATTTCACAGGAAATTATCCAACAGTTGGAGGCAACAGGGTGGTTAATCGTGCCTTTATTAATTTTTATGAAGGAAATGATGAAAGGGCTTATTAACCAAGTGATTGTATTTTATAGATTAAATGTATAAATTAATCATTTAATCTATTAAATGTGCTTTTTATCGGATAAAATTGCATTTTGTCTAATATTTACGAATTCTTAAATAAATTCCACATACTTTAGTGTCACCATAACATAAGTAGGTTAAGTTCATGGTAGATTTGGGGCAAAAAAAGGTGAACATCTGTTCACCTTTTTTTATTCTGGATGTTTTCTATCCACAAATCTTGGAAGCCAAAAGTTCGTTCAACCCACACTTATATTTTACTTTTGAGGTGTCGTTTATCGATAATACCAAAGCTATATTTCTTTTAGCCTAATTTATAAGTCGTTTGTCTAAAAAATTTATCTGTTGGATTTAAGTCAACCTATATTTGCTTCAACCATAACATAAGTAGGTTAAGTTTATGGTAGATTTGGGGCAAAAATGTCGGACACTCGTCCGGCATTTTTCATTTTATTCTTGCTCTAGACAACTTCATGAACAAAAAAAAAGCAAACTTCAGTGAGCTTGCTTTTCCTAAAGAATATATAATCCAAAAAGTTATTTTGCTTCTGCGTATCGCCTTTCAACTTCATTCCAATTGATAACGTTAAAGAATGCATTGATATAATCTGGACGTCTGTTTTGATAATTTAAATAATAGGCGTGTTCCCAAACATCCAACCCTAAAATTGGTGTGCCTCCACAGCCTGTTCCTGGCATCAATGGGTTATCTTGGTTGGGCGTAGAACATATCTCCACTTTTCCTCCTTTATGAACACATAGCCAAGCCCATCCAGAGCCAAACCTTGTGGCAGCAGCTTTACTGAATTCGTCTTTAAAAGCATCGAATGTTTTGTACTTTGCTTCAATAGCGTCCTTTAATTCGCCTGAAAGTCTTCCTTTGTTTTCAGGATTCATTACTTCCCAAAACAAGGAGTGGTTATAAAATCCGCCGCCATTATTTCTAACCGCTTTGTTTTCCATGTCAAGATTGATAAGAATATTTTCTATCGTTTTCCCTTCCAAATCGGTCCCTTCAATGGCACTGTTAAGGTTATTGGTGTAACCTTGGTGGTGTTTGGTGTGATGTATTTCCATTGTACGTGCGTCAATATTTGGTTCTAGAGCATCGTACGCATATTTTAATTTCGGTAATTCGAAAGCCATAATATTTATTTTTTATATGTTAATATTTATTTCTATCAAATTTACGCATAATACAGCGCATTAAAAAATATAAACCAGTGACGGGAAAAGTCTTATAAAAAATTTAACATTTGGATACTGTGCTTATTTTTTTAAACGAATTATTTCGGCAAACCCCTGAAGAGTTTTATCTTGTATCGAAATTATTTTGAATGTCAAAAGAGTGTGCCTTTACAATCTACAACGCATCTGCTGGAAGTGGTAAGACTTACACCCTTGTCAAAGAATATCTCAAAATTCTACTAAAATCTAAATCGCCTTTAGCGTTCAAAACTATTTTGGCACTGACCTTTACCAACAAAGCGGTTGCTGAAATGAAGGAGCGCATTATCGAGACACTCCAAGAGTTTTCAGAAGAGACTATTGTGACCCAATCCCATTCTATGTTTGAAACACTTTCCGGTGAATTGAACATGGAACCAAAGCTTCTGCATCAGAAATCTAAAAGTATCCTGGAAACCATGGTTCATAACTATGCGTCTTTTGACGTTTCGACGATTGATAAATTCAACCACAAGCTTATTAGAACATTTGCCTATGACTTAAAGTTGCCATTGAATTTTGAAGTGGAGCTCGATACAATCAATCTTTTGAGCAAAGCCGTTGATAAGCTCATTGACAAGGCAGGAACCGAAAAAGAACTCACCAAAATATTGATCGATTTTGCCATTGAAAAAGCAGATGATGACAAAAGCTGGGATGTGGCTTATGACTTTAATAATATTGCAAAGCTCCTAATTAATGAAACTGATATTCCTTACATAGAAGTTTTAAAAGGAAAATCACTGGAAGATTTTAAAAACCTCAAATCCACTTTATCAAAATCCATTATCTCTCTTGAATTTCAAATTGTTCAAAAAGCACAGGAAACGCTGGAGCTAATTGTGAATTATGGTTTACAGTTTGATAATTTCTCAAGAGGTTATCTGCCTAAATATTTTCAAAAATTTGTAGATGGCGAGTTGGACGCCAATTATGGTTTGGGTTGGCAGAACGACCTTGTTGAAGGTATCAATCTATATCCAAAACGCGTTTCATCAGATGTTGCTTCGCTCATTGATTCTATTCAGCCTCAATTGCTGGAAAGTTTCAATGTAACTAAAGCACAACTTCTTCAATATAAATTTTTGAAAAATGCATTGAAGAACCTTACACCCTTATCCGTATTAAATGCCATCAACAAATCGCTTCAGGAACTGAAAGAAGAGGATAATCTATTATTGATTTCAGAATTTAATGCACTCATCAGCAATGAAATAAAAAACCAACCAGCTCCTTTTATCTATGAGCGCATAGGAGAAAAGTTCAAACATTACTTTATTGATGAGTTTCAGGACACTTCAGAGTTGCAATGGGAAAACATAATCCCATTAATAGATAATGCCCTTTCCAGTGAAAATTTAAAAGGCGAAACTGGCTCCGCCATGATTGTTGGTGATGCCAAACAGGCAATTTATAGATGGCGTGGCGGAAAAGCACGGCAATTTATCGATTTGTATATGGATAAAAATCCATTTTTTGTTGACAAATGTGTTCGGAATTTGCCTGCTAATTATAGAAGCTTGAAACAGATTGTAGCGTTTAACAATTCGTTTTTTAATCATATATCAAGTTTTGCATTTTCAAATCAAAGTCATCAGACTATTTTTGAGAAAAGCCATCAGGACGCCACAATTGACAAAGGAGGCTATGTGGAATTATCCTTTTTGGATGTCAAAAACATAGATGAAGACGAAAGCAAAGACCTGCTCCATTGCCAAAACATTGTGGAAACCATACAGAACGTTCAAAAAAATGGCTTTGAGTTAAAAGATATTTGCATCATTACCCGAAAATCAAAAGAAGGGATTGCCATTGCTGAATATTTGAGCTCTGAAAATATTCCAATTGTATCTTCAGAATCTTTATTGCTTAAAAATTCGTCTGAAGTTAATTTCATTGCTTCCATAATTTCACTTGCGTCTCAACCAAAAAATGATGAGATTAAAATTGAGGTTTTAAGCTATTTGGCAGAGCACAAATTGAAATTGGAAGACCAACATTCCTTTTATAATGGTTTGATTGGAAAAGAAGTGTCGCAACTATTCAAGAAACTTTCCGATTTCGGGTTCCATTTTAATTTTGATTCATTTCTTCAGTTGTCTTTATTCGAAGCGGTTGAGAGTGTCGTAAGGGCTTTTCATTTGAATGAGACTTCCAACGCCTATTTGCAGTTCTTCATGGATGAGGTTTTTGAGTATTCACAAAAACATGATGCCAGTTTTTCGGGATTCATTGAACATTGGGAACTCAAAAAAAATAAATTGAGTGTTGTATCTCCGCAAGGCAATAACGCAGTGCAAATAATGACCATCCATAAATCAAAAGGCTTGGAGTTTCCTGTGGTTATTTTTCCTTATGCCAATCAGGATATTTATTTCGATATGTCACCAAAATCATGGTTTTCTGTCAATAAGGAAGATTATAATGGTTTTACGGAATTGTTCATCAGCCTCACCAAAGACCTTGAGGAATTTGGAGAATTAGGTTCAAAAATTTACAATGATTATCGTTCTGAATTAGAATTGGATACGCTCAATCTTTTGTATGTAGTGATGACTAGAGCTATTGAACAACTCTACATTATTTCCGAATTGGATTTGGATGCGAAACAAAATGAAAAGCAAAATCTGTATTCCGGACTGTTCATCAATTATCTAAAGTTCATCAATAAATGGGCGGATGGACAGCTTAAATATTCATTTGGAAATGCGTCACGAGAACTCAAATCTAAAGAGAAACAAGCATCGATAACTCAAGGTCAGTTTATATGCACCTCAAAGGAAGACCATAATCTTACGATAATTACCAATTCGGGTTATTTATGGGATACGGCACAAGAAAAAGCACAGGAAAAAGGGAATTTGGTTCACAATATTATGTCGCAAATCAATACTGCAAATGACATTCCTTTTGTGATGGAGGATTTTTATACTTCAGGAAAACTTAACTCCGAACAAGTTTTAGAATTAACTCCATTAATAGAACAAATTGTTGCCCATGAGGACTTGCGCTCCTACTATATGGATGAATTAATTATTTATAACGAAAAAGACATCATTACAAAAGAAGGTGCCATTATGCGTCCAGACCGAATTGTTGTCAACAAAGTTAATGAAACCATTATAATCGACTATAAAACTGGCCTTGAAAAACCTTCACATTTGCAACAACTATTAAGTTATCAATCTATTTTGGAAGAAATGGGTTTTAAAGTCACAAAAAAAATATTGATTTACATTAATGAGGATATTCATGTAAAAGAATTTTAAATTTGTATTAAACTCAAAACTTATGTACGGAAAAATCCAACAACACTTACAAAAAGAATTGCAAAACATAAAAGATGATGGTCTTTATAAAGAAGAACGCATCATCACGTCGCCCCAAGGTGCAGAAATAACTCTAAATACAGGTGAGACTGTTTTAAATTTTTGCGCCAATAACTACTTGGGGCTATCTTCTCATCCAGAAGTCATTCAGGCAGCAAAAGATGCAATGGATACTCACGGTTTTGGAATGTCTTCTGTGCGCTTTATTTGTGGAACCCAAGATATCCATAAAACTTTAGAACAAAAGATAGCTGATTTCTACGGAACTGAAGATACCATATTATATGCCGCAGCCTTTGATGCCAATGGCGGCGTATTCGAACCCTTATTGGGTGAAGAAGACGCAATAATTTCAGATTCGCTGAATCATGCCTCTATAATCGATGGGGTTCGTTTGTGCAAGGCAGCTCGTTATCGTTATCAAAATAGCGATATGAAAGATTTGGAAGAACAGCTTATTGCAGCCAACGATAGGGGTTCTCGATTTAAAATCATTGTAACAGATGGTGTGTTTTCTATGGATGGATTGGTTGCTCCTTTGGATAAAATTTGTGATTTGGCAGACAAGTATGATGCTTTGGTTATGATTGACGAATGTCACGCAGCTGGATTTATTGGAGAAACCGGGCGAGGTACCTTGGAAGAAAAAAATGTTCTTGGCAGAATTGATATTATCACAGGTACTCTTGGAAAAGCACTTGGCGGTGCCATGGGAGGCTACACAACAGGTAAAAAAGAAATCATTGACATGCTTCGCCAACGCTCACGACCTTACTTATTTTCAAATTCTTTAGCTCCAGCAATTGTAGGTGCTTCCATAAAAGTGTTTGAAATGCTGACAAATGACACATCTTTACGAGATACTTTAGAAGAAAACACAGCGTATTTTAAAGCTGGATTAAAAAAAGCCGGGTTTGACATCATTGATGGTGATTCAGCTATTGTGCCAGTGATGCTGTATGATGCGAAACTTTCACAAACAATGGCAAAAATGTTATTAAAAGAAGGCATTTATGTGATTGGATTTTTCTTTCCAGTAGTTCCAAAAGAAAAAGCTCGAATTCGTGTTCAGCTTTCAGCGGCTCATACAAAAGAACATTTAGAAATAGCTATTTCTGCATTTACTAAAGTTGGTAAGGCGCTCGAAATTATTTAAAATCAATCCAAAAACGCATATTTTAGGGCATCTAATCAATATTTTTATATATTTGTCTTTGTTAATAGAATTTAACAACTTACTTTTGTTTACAATTAACACTTAAAAATTAAATTATTAGAATATGAAAAATCTTAGCAGATTATTTATTGCAACGTTGCTTTTATTGAGCTTCAGCAACGCAAATGCACAAGATGAGAACAATCCTTGGGCTCTGGAAGTTGGCGCCAATGCGGTTGACTTTTATCCTGTTGGTGAGACTGCGCCCCGTGGCGAGTACTTTGATGAGTACTTCAATGTCTCAGACCACTACAACTATTTACCTTCTTTATCTTCAATTGCTGTCTCTAGATATTTAAGCAATGGATTTTCACTTAAAGTAGCTGGAACAATCAATGAAATTGACAAATTTGGTGATTCATCAGTTGATGATTTATCATACTATGCAGTGGATGGTACAGTCAAATATAGCTTCGGAAGCCTCTTCAAATCTTCATGGTTCGACCCTTATTTAGGTGTCGGTGGAGGTTACACTTGGGTTGACGAAATCGGTGCAGGCACTTTAAATGGTACTGCAGGTTTCAATCTTTGGTTCTCTGAAAATATAGGTCTTACAGTTCAATCTTCATACAAACATGCATTTGAAGATTATTTAGCTTCACATTTCCAACATACTGTTGGTTTGGCTATCAAATTTGGTGGAAAAGATACTGATGGCGATGGCATCTATGATAAAGATGATGCTTGTCCTGAAGTTGCAGGTTTAGCTGCTTTCAACGGCTGTCCAGATTCTGATGGCGATGGTATTGAAGACGCTAAAGATGATTGTCCAAATGAGGCTGGTTTGGCTGAATTTAATGGTTGTCCTGATACTGATGGTGATGGTGTGCCTGATAATAAAGATGCTTGTCCTACAGTTGCGGGTCTAAAAGCTTTGGCTGGTTGTCCTGATGCTGACGGTGACGGTGTAGCTGATAACGATGATGAATGTCCTAACCAAGCTGGTCCTGCTGCCAATAAAGGTTGTCCTTGGCCAGATACTGACGGTGACGGTGTTTTAGACAAAGATGATAAGTGTCCAAATGAAGTTGGTACTGTTGCAAACAATGGTTGCCCAGAAGTTAAGCCAACTGCAGAAGTAATGAAACAATTGAACGAGTATGCTAGAACTATTTTGTTCGATACCGGTAAAGCAACATTCAAAAAAGAATCTATCCAAACATTAGAGTCAATGAATGCTATCTTTAAAGAATATCCAAAAGCTGATTTCTATATCGATGGACATACTGACAGTGTAGGTTCTGAGAAATCAAACCAATTGCTTTCTGAAAGAAGAGCTAATGCGGTAAGAGATTGGTTAATTGCTAATGGTATTGACCAAGCTAGATTAGAAGCTAGAGGATTTGGAGAATCAAAACCAATTGATTCTAACAAAACTGCTGGTGGAAGAACCAATAACAGACGTGTTGAAGTAATACTTAAATAATATTTAAGTTTTCTGAATAAATAAGTTGAAAAACGCCCCGAAATTCGGGGCGTTTTTTATTTTTATGCTATGACAAGCTTTATAGAAGACGTTATAGTAGACCTTAAAAAAAAAGATGTTGATTTCTCTCAACTAACTTTTATATTGCCTAGTAAAAGGGCTGGTGTATTTTTTACCTATTACCTCTCCAAGGCACTCCATAAAACTATATTTGCTCCAGAAATAATTTCTATTGAAGAATTTGTCGAGAATCTGTCGGATTTAAAGTATTCTTCTAATACAGAACTGCTTTTTGAGTTTTATGACGTTTATGTGTCTGTCACACCCAAAGAACAAATTGAACAATTTGATTCATTTTCAAAATGGGCTCAATTGCTGCTTCAGGATTTTAATGAGATAGACCGTTATCTCATTCCTGCCGATAATATATTTGACTATTTAAAAGCCATAAAGCAACTCAATCATTGGTCTTTGGCACAAGAACAAACAGATTCTGTCAAAAACTATATCTCCTTTTGGACACGTTTAAAAAACTACTACCATAAATTCAACAATCAATTAATTGCAAATAAAAAAGGCTATCAAGGCATGGTGTATCGAGAGGCCGTAGATGGACTTGAACATTATATTGCTTCCAATACAAACAAAAAACATGTGTTTATTGGATTCAATGCATTGAATAGGGCTGAAGAAATTATTATACAAGAACTATTGCAACAAGATTTGGCCCTTATCTATTGGGATATTGATGAAATATTCATTAACAACCCAATTCATGATGCTGGGTTATTCATGCGTTCGTATAAAAGAAATTGGTCTTATTTTGAGAAACATCCATTTAATTGGATTTCGTCAAATTATAAATCAAACAAACACATTGAAATCATTGGTATACCTAAAAATATTGGGCAAGTTAAATACATTGGAGAATTATTAAATAGACTTCAAAACAATCAAAATAGTATCAAGAATACAGCTGTCATTCTTGGTGATGAAACTTTGTTAACGCCTTTATTGAACAGTATTCCAAAAGAGGTCGATGCAATTAATATAACCATGGGTTTGCCTATAAAGTCAGTCCCATTAGCATCTCTATTTGAAGAATTGTTCCAGTTACACAAAAAAAACCCTTCCACATTCTATTATAAAGATATTGTTTCCCTTTTGTCTCACCAATTCATTAAGTTGTTATTAAGGAATGATCATGAAACTTATTCCGATTCCATTATTGAGCACATTCAAAATAACAACATTGTTTTTCTTTCCCTAGATACCTTGAGGTCTTTGGCAAAAACCAAAGTTAATATCATTAACTTACTGTTTGCTTCATGGGATGACAGTCCCGATTCAGCCATCGACAACTGTTCTAAATTGATTTTAAGCATCAAAGAATCTCTGGATATTGAAAAGTCAAGAAACTTATTGGTATTAGAATATTTATATCGTTTTAATGAGATTTTTAATGAACTGAGTCGGCTCAACACAACTTACCAACATATTAAAAACATCGGTACCCTTTTGAGCCTTTACAAAGAACTTCTTAAAAATGAAACTCTGGATTTTAAAGGAGAGCCTTTGCAAGGACTTCAAATTATGGGAATGTTGGAATCTCGTGTATTGGATTTTGAAACGGTTATTATTTCGTCGGTCAACGAAGGGATTCTTCCTGCCGGAAAAAGCAATAACTCATTTATCCCTTTCGATGTGAAATTGGAAAATGGACTGCCAACCTATAAAGAAAAAGATGCCGTTTATACCTATCACTTCTATCGATTATTACAACGAGCTAAAACTATTTATCTTCTATATAACACTGAGCCCGATGTATTGAATGGCGGTGAAAAAAGTAGATTCATTACACAAATGGAAATTGAAAAATTGCATTCCATCAATCATTACATTGTATCTCCCAAAGTACCCTCCATTCGGCCAACACTCAAAGTTATCAAAAAGACAGAGGATATTTTGAATACAATAAAATCCATTGCTGAAAAAGGGTTTTCACCTTCATCGTTGACCAATTACATTCGCAATCCGATTGATTTTTACTATGAAAAAATCCTGGGTGTCAAAAGTTATGAAGATGTTGAGGAAACCGTTGCAGCAAACACGTTGGGCACCGTTATCCACAAAACCTTGGAAGATTTTTATAGCCCTGTTGTGAATAATTGTTTGACCGAGCGATATTTGGAAACTTTAAAACTGTCCATTGACAAAACTGTTGAACAGCATTTTAAGTTTTGTTTTAAAGAAGGGGATATCACAAAAGGCAAAAACCTCATCATTTTTGAAATTGCAAAACGCCATGTCAGCAATTTTCTTGATAAAGAGATTGAATCGGTGAGGGCTGGAAACAATATTAAGATAATTGCCTTAGAAAAAGAAATACGTGTGCCAATTCAAATTCCTGAACTTGAATTCCCTGTTTTTTTAAAAGGAACCGTAGACAGAATTGAAGAATTTAATGGCGTGACTCGAATCATCGACTATAAGACCGGAAAAGTAGAACAAAATAAAGTTGAAGTCGTCAATTGGGAAGACATCACAACAGATTATGACAAATACAGTAAAAGCTTTCAGGTGCTCACTTATGCATATATGTTGAATGAAATTGAGATGTTTTCCGATTCGGTTGAAGGTGGTATCATTTCATTTAAAAACCTGAAAGGAGATTATTTCCTGAAGTTTGCAAAAAAAGACAGGGCAGGTAGAGGTGCCACAAAAGATAGTATTATATCACAAGAAACCTTGAATGATTTTTCCTCTGAACTAAAGAAATTGATATTGGAAATCTGCAATCCAGAAATAGATTTTATAGAAAAAATGATTTAATTGTCTTTAAGCAATTTTAAGAAGACTTTCGCTACACGAGTACATTTTTTTAAACAATAGCTCTTTATTTACTGGTTTAGTCATATAGTCGTTCATTCCGAGGTCTAGAACTCGTTGCCTGGTTTCTTGCATTGCATCAGCGGTCACTGCTATGATTGGAATCTCCATAATGGATTTACCAAGGTCACCGCTACGAATGATTTTTGTTGCCTCGTAACCATCCATAATTGGCATCTGTAAATCCATTAAAACCATATCGTACACATCTTTCTTTAAGGCATCTATTGCTTCTGTTCCATTATTGACGACGGCAAAACTTATGTTTGGAGAGCTGCTCAATAACTTACGCATCACCATCTGGTTCATAAGATTATCTTCGACCACCAGAACATGCAATGGCTTAATGGATTTTAGCGTTTCAAGAGATTTATTGGACTGTCTTTGCACATTTGGAATGCTTTTCAATGGCAAATCTATAAAGACTTCCGTACCTTTTCCTTCTTCGCTTTCTATGGTAATTTGTCCCTTGAAAAGTTCAACTAAGTGTCTCACAATGGTCAATCCAAGTCCAATGCCTCCAAATTGGCGGTTATGGTTTAAACGCATTTGATTAAAACCGTCAAAGACATGCCTTTTGACTTCGGGATTCATTCCGATTCCCGTGTCAATCACGTTAAATGAAAAACGACAAACCTCACCAGGTATCTGGTTGCATCGTAGTTTTAAAGAAACACCTCCTTCATTTGTGAATTTAACTGCATTTCCTAAAACGTTATTGATGATTTGCATAAATCGTTCAGAATCCCCATTAACAAGTGTGGGAATTTCATAATCCATTTCAAATTCATAGTACAAACCTTTCTTTTCTGCTTCAATTTTCCAATTGTTGCTGATTTGATGAAGTGCTATTGATGGATTAAAATCTTCATTTTTCAACTGAAGTTCATTCTTTTCAATCTTTTCAAAATCTAGAATATCATTCACATTGCTCAATAAACTTAATGACGCATTCTTGATGATTTCAAATTGTTTGCGCTGTTCATTACTGGTCTGTTCACCCAATTGCATTTCTGCAATTCCCATAATAGCATTGATTGGAGTACGCAATTCATGACTCATATTCGACATAAAATAGGTCTTTAACTGGCTTATCTCTTGTGATTTTTGCAAGGCCACTTCCTGTGAGTTTTCTTTTTCCAAACGCAGCTTCTTGATTAAGTTGGTCATTGAGAGCGAGAGAAAAATTACTTCAAAACCAGAACCAAACTTGGCGCTGTTCAAAGTGTAGAAATTATTGGGAAGCAAACTCAAATTGTTCATCACAAAGCCCAAGAGGCCTACAACCAAGAAGAAAATACCAAATGAGAAGTATCCGTCAATGGATATGTGTTTGAATCGCATCACAAAGACCGTTGAAAGTATCAAGATTAAACTAATTAAACCATTTAGATTGGCAATAGGATAGACAAGCTCTAACGTTCTTGTGTTTATAAATAGCAATATAAATAAAACCGAAATTAAACCATAAATGATATTAAATCCTTTCTTAAAACTCGGGAGGCTTTCATCCACTTGCAAAAAGTACTCGCAATATTTCAACAGAAAAAAATTAGACAATAATGCGGTAATCATAACCGCTCTATCGTTAAGAAACCCTCCATTTGGAAGTACATATTGAAAAATCAATCCGTCCAATGCGGCCTGCATGAATGCAATAGAGAATACATAGAGACTGTAATAAAGAAATGACTTTTAAGCTTGTGTAGAAAAACAGATAGATAATCCCTGCCAGAAAAAGTAAACCATAAAAAAGACCAAGAAACAATTGCTGTTTATAGTTTATTTGCCAAAAATCAGCTTCATTAGATAAGATTAATGGTAAATTAATGGTTTCGCCATCGCTTTTGAAATGTAAATAAAATTGTTGTGTGGATTGTTTTGGAAGCTCAAGTTTAAAAATTGTGGCGCGATGTTTAACTTGTCGTTCATCGAATGGGATTTGGTCTCCACTTTTGAAACTCTTCATTCCATTGTCATCCAATTGATATAATTCTGAAACATCTGTAATTGGTCTAGCGGTCTCTAAATAATAAACGGTTGGATGGTTGCTTGAGTTTTCCAATTGAAAACGTAGCCAATAATTGTCTGTGGTAAATCCTAGGCTTTGGTTTTCGGAGTCTAAAGACGTATAACTCAAAGATGTATCGCCTTGAACTTCCTCTAGGGTTAAATTGTGGGTGCCAACATTTACAAATTCGGCATATTCATAAAGTTGCCCTGTGCTGATTTCTGGATCAAAGCTTGGCGTTTGGCCATATAAAAATGCACCAAATAAGTAGGTTAAAATAGTTAGCTGTTTCATAGTTTGGGAGACTTAGAACGTACAACTATACAAAGAAGTAATGAGATACATACTAAAAAATTCAAAAAAAATGCTTTTTTGTCTGATTTTTATGCATTTCATCGATGATTCCCTATTTTACTGCATAAAAAAAGGCAACAAAAAAATTATTTTGTTGCCTTTTTGGTGGAGAAGATGGGGCTCGAACCCACGACCTTTTGGCTGCCAGCCAAACGCTCTAGCCAACTGAGCTACATCCCCAAAACTTTGACGAAAGTAATAAAAAAATTTAAACAGAAGTTGTTTAAATTAATTATGTGGATTTTTTAGATTTCCTTGTGAATACATTATTTCAAACCTCCCAAGACCAACACAGGCAAATGTGTATAGAAATCCTTTTTTAAAATGGTACTGTTTTCCCATAGCTTTGTAAAAAACCCTCTTTTTCTTCTTACCACACAAAGCATATCTGGATCATGGGTCTTATAATGTTCTAGAACGCCCTGATAAGTTGTTGGATTGTCAGAATAAATAGTATCGGACACCAAGCTCGAGAGGTCTTTGTTGACTTCAAAATCACCTTCTTTATGGAATGGTGTTCTTACCAATAATAAGTCAACTTTTGCTTTAAACTTATGTTGAATATCCTTTAATGGAATCAAGGCACTAGTGTTTTTAACTATCGCAGACTTCAACGCCATCAATATATGGCCAATCGGTTTGAAATTATATCCTTCCGGAACAATTAAGGCTGGTATGTTGGTCTGTTTGATAATCTTTCCTGACGTTTCACCCAAAAACACCTCATCCTTGATGGATGTGGTACGAGGCTCTATCAAAATCAAATCGATGTCGGCCGCTTGGCAAACCAGCTCCAATGTATCTATCAGTTTTCCTTTAAAGGTTTTGACAATGACTTCAACGCCTTTAGTATCCACATTGGCCACATGGGATTTTAAAAATTCTAAACTTTCGCGTTCCAGAATATGGTCTACCTTTACCATGGTTCCTGCTTTCGTATAAACATTGAATATTTGAATCACATACAATTTGGCACCAAATTCTTTGGCAAAATCAACCGCATATTGCAAATGGCTAACGGCATTTTTAGACGAGCCAACTGGAACTAAAATATTCTTCATCATAAAAATTTAAAAACTAAATTTACACAAAGTCAATGCAAAAATAAACATTAAAAATGATTCGGAAAGCTAAGGAAGAAGATATTGATTCTGTTTTGGAAATCACCAAATCATGTGCCGCACATATGGTTGATTATGGAATTTTTCAATGGAACGAATTTTATCCAAATCGCTCGGCTTTTGAAAATGATGTAAAAAGAGATGAGCTGTTTGTGCTAGAAAATAAAAAATCTATCATTGGCTGTATTGTGATTTCAACTTTTATGGATATTGAGTATGAGCCAATAAAATGGTTGACTCAGGACAAAAACAACTTCTATATACACAGATTAGCAGTCCATCCTGAATTTCAAGGGCAAGGCTTCGCTCATCAATTAATGGATTATGCCGAGGCCTTGGGAAAAGAAAATAATTGTATATCCATTCGATTGGATACATTTTCCCAAAATCTGAAAAACCAAAAATTTTATGAACAAAGAGGTTATCAAAAATTGGGGAATATTTATTTTCCAAAACAAAGTGAATTCCCCTTTTACTGCTACGAACTTATCCTGTAAATAAATTACATTTGTTCAACAAAAATATGTTTAATGGATATTATGAGGTTTTTAAGCGGTAACGGATTGTTCTTGCTGTTAGCTATTGTACTAATCGTGGTTTATTTCTACAATCGAAGAAAAAATAAATAAAATTATCGCGTTTTGAGCCAACCCGTTATACTCAAGCGTTCTGTGGCAACTGGCTTTACTTCGTGCTCTATAATTTGGCTTTCAAAAATGACAACACGTCCTGGAAAGGGATAAATGACTTTCTCGGTTTCTTGCCCATTTACATTTAGATAAAGTACCGATTCACCACCATTTTCAGGTAACCAGCCATCTTCATTCAAATAACAGACAAACGATAATTTTCGCCTGTCGTCATTTTGAAAGGTATCGATATGACGTTTATAAAATGTGCCTGTTGGGTAGAGTGCATAATGGAATTCCTTATGCAAAATACCAAGAAAACAAGTTTTGTTCAGGTACCCAATTAAATCATTGATTTTTTTGAAGAAGCGTGATTCTGCATGATTTGACTTTAATTCATCAATCCATAAAATGACATCGCCGCGAATTGACTTTTCTATCACTTCATTGGTTCGATTTCCAATGGCAGCCTTTTTAAAGCGGTCTTCTTCATGTTTTTCAAGCAAAGAACCCCTTAATGCCAAAACTTCTTCATCACTGAAGAAATTTTCCACTATGGCATATTTTTGTGAAATAATATTCTCGATTATTCCTTCGTATAAAGGATTTTCAACAAATGACAATTCTTCAAAAAGTGCACTCATAAATTAACTCCTAAATCAAAGCAAAAAATCAATTATCGGCCAAATGTACTCCAAAAACAATTTGCTTTTACAAAACGATTATCTTTGCATTGAAAATGAATTCAAAATGAGCACAATCCGCATTACAAAACAATTTTCTTTTGAAACTGGGCACGCACTGTATGGCTATGATGGCAAATGCAAGAACGTGCACGGACACAGTTATAAATTATCGGTCACAGTAATAGGCTCACCAATTACTGATACTTCAAACGTAAAATATGGGATGGTTATCGATTTTAGTGATTTGAAGAAAATCGTTAAAACAGAAATAGTGGACGTTTTTGACCATGCAACGGTTTTTAATAACAATACACCACATGTGGAATTGGCAAAAGAACTGGAAGACCGAGGCCATAACGTGCTTTTGGTGAATTACCAACCCACCAGTGAAATGATGGTAGTTGATTTCGCTGAAAAAATCAAGAAACATTTACCTGAAAACATTCAACTGCATTCCTTAAAACTTCAAGAAACCGATACCAGTTTTGCTGAATGGTATGCGTTGGATAATCAGTAAGCAGTATTCGGTGGCAGTTGGCAGAAAAAACATTCGTGCATTCGAGGCTAAAATCTTTATATTTACTCTATGAACATTCCTGCCGGCAAAAAAATATACTTCGCATCAGACAATCATCTTGGTGCGCCCACATCTGAATTGTCGCGTCCTCGTGAACAAAAATTTGTGACATGGTTGGATGAGGTCAAAAAAGATGCTGTAGCGGTATTTTTGCTGGGTGATTTATTCGATTTTTGGTTTGAATACAAAACAGTCGTCCCCAAAGGCTTTACCAGAACTTTGGGTAAACTAGCCGAAATAACCGATTCAGGAATTCCTATTTACTATTTTGTTGGGAACCATGATTTGTGGATGCATGGCTATTTTGAAGACGAATTGAATATTCCGGTCTATCATCAACCGAAAGAATTCACATTTAATGACAAGACTTTTTTTATTGGTCATGGGGATGGTTTAGGTCCTGGAGATAAAGGTTACAAACGAATGAAAAAGGTATTTACCAATCCGTTTTCTAGATGGTTCTTTAGATGGCTACACCCAGATTTGGGTGTAAAATTGGCACAATACATGTCGGTTAAAAATAAATTGATTTCTGGTGATGAAGACGCTAAATTTTTAGGCGAAGAAGATGAATGGTTAGTTCAATATTCCAAAAAGAAACTGCAAGAAAAGCACCGTGACTATTTTATATTTGGGCATAGACATTTGCCTTTGGAAATCCAATTGAATGACGCTTCCACTTACATCAATCTAGGAGATTGGATTTCGTATTACACCTATGGTGTTTTTGATGGAGAAACTTTCGAGTTGAAAACCTATTAATCTTCTTTCTCATTTTCTTCCATATCTTTTGTCAAATCCAATTTTCTGAAAGCTGGAGATACGATTCCTGTAGTAATAACAGTCAATAAGGTCATCATTCCACCAAAAACAACGGCTGTAACCGTGCCCATCAATTTTGCGGTCAATCCACTTTCAAAAGCTCCCAGCTCATTGGACGATCCAACAAACATTGAATTAACCGAAGAGACTCTTCCACGCATATGATCTGGAGTTTTTAATTGTAAAATCGTCTGTCTTACTACCACCGACACACCATCGGTCACACCGCTAAAGAACAAAGCTACTACTGAAATCCAAAAAATGGATGATAGTCCAAAAGCAATGATACAAACCCCAAAACCAAACACCGCAGCCAATAATTTCATGCCAGCATTTTTACTGATTGGTATATAGGCCGTCAAAATGAGCATCAAAAACGTACCTACTGCTGGAGCCGCTCTTAAAATTCCAAATCCTTCTGGTCCAACTTTGAGGATGTCTTGCGCAAACACAGGCAACAATGCCACAGCACCACCGAAAAGAACGGCCACCATATCCAATGTGATGGCTCCCAAAATGGCTTTCGTTTTAAATACAAATCGAATGCCTTCCTTTAAACTGTCCATAATGGGTTCTCCGATTTTTGGATTTAAAATTGGCTTTTTCTTGATGCTTGTTAAAACTATTAATGAAAACATGACCAATCCAAATACAAAACACAAAGTCCAATGCACACCAATCCAATTGATGCAAAATCCAGCGAATGCAGGTCCCAATACTGATGCCATTTGCCACGTGGAGCTGCTCCAGGTGGCTGCATTTGGATATACTTTTTTGGGAACAATCAATGCTACCAATGAAAAAATAGTGGGCCCAAAAAACGAGCGGACAAATCCACCAAAAAAAACAAGAGCATAAATACAATACAATACGGTTTTGGTGGACCAATCGGAAACAATGATAGGCCAGGTGAGTAAAAACAATCCAAAGCTAATCAGTGAAAAAGCGGCAATACATGTGGCCAACAGATTTCGCTTTTCCCTTTGGTCAGCGATATGGCCGGCAAACAATGACATCGATAGTGCCGGAATGATTTCCATCAGCCCAATCACACCTAATGACAATGGATCTTTGGTCAACGAATAGACTTCCCACTCAATGACAATGAATTGCATAGACCAAGCGAACACAAGTGCAAATCTGACTAATAAAAAAATATTGAATTCCCTGAAGCGCAGTGCGGCATAGGGGTCTTTTTTGATGGGTTTCTCCATAATTTAAAACCTTATATTGGATCTATTTGAATTGAATCCGAAAAGGTTTAATATTAAAATTCTATGCAAAAATAAGATAAGAACGGTTGCTATTTCAGATTTAAATGAAATTAATTGGACGTAAATCTATTTTTATCAATTCGTGAAAAAAGATGAAAAGTTTTTGATTAATTCCTATTAAAGATGTTATTCCTTTGGAATCAATTTGAACTCCACACGCCTATTTTGCGCTCGTCCTTGTTCGCTTTGATTAGAAGTCATTGGTTTTGAACTTCCATAGCCAAACCATTTGATACGTTCTGCGTTTAATCCATGCGCAATTAAATAATCAGAAACTGCTTTGGCTCGTTGTAGCGATAATTCTTTATTTCTTTTAGCAGTACCAACATTGTCTGTGTGTCCGTAGATTTCAATAGATGTTTCCTGATTTCTGTTTAAATATTTTGAAAGCTTGTCCAATTCTTCTATTGAAACACTTAATAACTCCGATTTATCAAAATCAAATAGCACGTTTTTGAAAATGTATATTCTATTGCTCTCGAAAGATGTGTCTAAAGGTTTGTCTTCTAAAATGAATTCTCTGGACGGTAATTGTTCCATCGATTCTATTGAAACGTCGTCTACATAGTAATAAGCAAAACGGTGACTTTTTGAATATAATTGTTCATGCGTTTTTGTTTTGCCATTAGATTGAAAATTTCCAATAGAAAAGTATTTTTCAAAACCTTTTGCAGTATAAACAATAGAAACTTTTGTCCAATCTTGCGTATTATTGAAAAACGCTGAATCTTGAATTTCAATCAGTTCATATTGATTGATTGTGTATTTATTTGGTTTAATGAATTTCTCATTTTTTTGATTAAACTGTTTTTGAGCTATTTTTTTGAGGTTGGGGTTTTTATTACTGTCGGTTTTAGGGAAACCAAGTTGTTCTTCAGTAAAAAGCACACCTATATTTTTAATAGCATCCGTAGAATTCTCTGCAAGACTTATATAAAATACCATCCTATACTCCTTGCCCATATCCAATGTTTCAGAAATCTCACCTTGAATATATTCCCTATAATTGCCTGGAGAATACAAATAAAATCCTGCATAAGAATTGCCGTCATTTGGTTTTTGCGAACCATTATAATTTGTGTTCCCTACCGATTTACTGCAATTGGAGAAAAAATCTGTTGTTCCTAAATTTGGTGTAGACCAATTCTCAACATTATAGCTAAAAGTACCTATTAATTCTGGACATCTATTGTATCTTTCAAAACTTGGGTTCAAAACCAAATTTTGCGAAAAAACACAATGAGTTATAAAGGAAAGAATTGTGAAGAGGGTTTTCTGCATCATTTTTTAAACGGCTAAATGATGATTTTATTCTTTAATATCCCTCAATTTCAATTGCAAACTCACATTGCCTTGCCATTCATTTTCATCAATGGAATAGACGGCTTTAAAAGATTTTCGATTCGTAATCAAATCACATTTGTCTCCCAAATTGAAACCAATGGCCACGATTTTATCTGAATCAGGTTGCTTGACTGTGACTCTTAAATGTTTATCATCTTCACCAACACATTTGCCATAACCTGTGTCTTTTAGATTTTCGGTCATGAAAATTGGTGTCATATTACCTGGGCCAAAGGGTGCAAATTGTTTTAGGATACGATAAAATTTTGGTGTGATGTCTTTTAAATCGATTTGAGTATCGATTTTAATTTCGGGCGTCAATAAGGATTTGTCAATGGTTTTTGAAACCTCATCTTCAAATGCTTGTTTGAAAGCCTCATAATTTTCAGCTTTTAACGTCAATCCAGCAGCATATTTATGGCCGCCAAATTGCTCGATGTGGTCACTACAAGCTTCCAGTGCATTATAAACATCAAAACCAGATACCGAACGTGCCGATGCAGCCAATTTATCTCCACTTTTCGTAAATACCAGCGTAGGTCTATAGTATGTTTCTATCAATCGGGACGCCACAATTCCAATGACACCTTTGTGCCAGGTTTCATTATATACTACTGACGTTACCTTTTCTTGTTCATTGTTAGCCTCAATCTGCAACAAAGCTTCTTTTGTGATTTGCTGGTCAGCTTCTTTTCTGTCAGAATTGAATTGTTCGATGTCCATCGCATACGTCACTGCAAGATTAAAATCCGTTTCCGTAAGCAATGTTACGGCATGGTTTCCATGCTTCATTCTTCCAGCGGCATTGATACGAGGTGCGACGATAAAAACTACATCTGTGATGGTAAGTTCTTTCTTCTTAACTTCAGCAATAATCGCCTTGATTCCCGGTCGTGGATTTTGATTGATGACCTGCAATCCAAAATAAGCCAAGGTGCGATTTTCTCCTGTAATAGGAACGATATCGGCACCAATAGCAGTCGCCACCAAATCGAGATACCCAACTAAATCTTCAATAGTTTTGCCATCATTGGATGCGAGTGCTTGAATCAATTTAAAACCAACACCACAACCGCACAATTCATCATAAGGATAGTCGCAATCGTCCCGTTTGGGGTCTAAAACCGCAATCGCATTTGGCAATTCATTTCCAGGTCTATGATGGTCGCAAATTATAAAATCGATGCCTTTTTCTTTGGCATAAGCTACTTTTTCTACTGCTTTTACGCCACAATCCAAGGCAATAATGAGTGTGAAATCATTGTCGTGGGCAAAATCAATTCCTATATAGGACACGCCGTAGCCTTCATCATATCTGTCCGGAATATACGTAGCAACGGCTTCGGTTCTGGTTTTTAAGTACGAAGACATCAGCGCGACGGATGATGTGCCATCCACATCATAATCTCCAAAGACCAAAATGTTTTCATTGTCTGCAATCGCTCTTTCAATGCGTTCTACAGCTCTGTCCATATCTTTCATCAAGAATGGATTATGTAAATCTTCTAAACTTGGTCTGAAAAACTGTTTAGCATCATCATACGTTTCAATACCACGCTGAATTAGCAAAGCGCCAACAGTCTCATCCACTTGAAGGGATTCTGACAGTTGCTTGATTTTAAACGATTCTGGTTTTGGTTTAAGCGTCCAACGCATTGTGTTTGTTACTCTATTAAGAATTGAAACAAACAATTATATGAAATAAAAACGAATAATTATGATGTGTGGATGTCTTAAATTTTAGATGTCTTTCTAAACCATGAGCCTTAAAACATCCTTCAATAAAATAGACTATTTTTTATTGTCAAAAATCGTTAACTCTTTACAAGGAACGCTTTGTTAGGTGTTTTGCTTGTCAATAGGTTTGGTTAATCCTAAATACAGTAATATGGCCAGAATAATTAATGTACAAATTCGTATTAAACTCAAGTTCATCCATAGTTTACCACGAGCAACAAGAGCAGGGTCTACTGAGTCGGCCATTGGTGTTCCTGTAAGATCCATCAATTCTGGAACAAAATATAAGTTTGTGATTACAAGTATGATAAAATAACTTCCAAAGACAATTGCAATGGTTTTTCTTCGGCTAGTCTTCCAAAAAACAATTAAGTTTACTGTAAAGAGCAATAATGTTATGGGATGTATGAGCATCCAAAAATTTCCTGGATTCAAAGCGTAATCTCCCTGAAACATCGTTAGTGATTTTGGCATGGCTTCATAAGCTTTAGGCCATAATACAAGGTGTTCAAAAACACCAGCTCCAATAATCATTGTAAAAGAAAGGCAAGCTAAAGCATAGATACTGTTTTTATAATTTCTCATAATGTGGTTTTAGGTATTCGATTAAAGCAAACCTATAACATCGAAAGAACTAAAAATTGTAAAAAACAGACATTCAAGAATTTAATGGATGACCAAAAAAAGCATTTTTTTCATTTTTTTGGTATTCTTTTGGGGTTATGTGAGCAAAATTTTTGAACTCATGGATAAAATGTGCTTGGTCGAAATAGCCAGAATCAAGGGCAATATCGGTCAATGAGGTTTGTGCTTGTTTCATTTTTGTGACCGCAAAATAAAAGCGTTCCAATCTTGAATACAATTTTGGTGAAATGCCTGTAGATTCGGTAAAATTTCGATGAAACTGTTTTTCGCTCAAATCTACTTTTTTGGCAATATCACATACAGTCATCATCCCAACAGATTTTTTAATCATACTGCATGCCTTCAGCATTTTTTGGCTTATCGGTTTTTCTTTAAGTATTGCCAATAAGAAAGATTCTATGATAAAAATTCGTTCTGAATCTGCCTTTGCATGATGCAGCTTTTCTTCCAATTGTTGCATTTTATTTGGATATAAATCTTTTAATTCAATCCGTTGCCCTGGAACTTCTTTTATATGAAAGGGGATGAAGTTGTGAATTGCCCATGGCTTAAAGCATACTACCAAAATGCCAAAATTATTTCGACCGATAAACTTGCGTTTTTTCAGTACATAGGTATCTACAGCGAATTCGTAAGATGGTTTTTGGTTTTTGCCTTGGTGTGTGTATTCATGAATGTCTTTATTTCCAAATGAAAAAACCATGGAGGTTCCTGGTGTGGGAAACACATCAACAATTGCAGATGGATTATCAGTCTTGTTCTCAAAAACAAAATAATAATCAATATAACTTTTTAAAGCAGCTGAAGGTGATGCAAAAGAATGCCTCATGAAAAATAATGGTTGGTTAACCATTAAATTTAATAAATTATCATTTATTATGGTAATGAATCGAGGTTTTTATGGTTGCAAACCTCCGGAACATTTCCATTACGCCGCAATATTTTTCGATGGATAAATCCACAGCTTTTTTGATTTTTGATTCGTCTAGATTCTCTCCGTAAAAGTGATATTCAACAGTCACAGTATGATAATATTTTGGGTGTTCTTCGGTCAGTTCTCCATACGTGTCCATTCTAAAATCGGAAACAGTGACTTTCATTTTATTCAATATCATGATGATATCCAATCCAGAACAACCAGCCAAAGCACCAAGCATCATTGCTTTTGGTGATAATCCTGAGCTATGTCCACCATGTTCCGGAGTGGTATCCATTAAAACGGTTTTTCCATTGGGATTATCTGCTTCAAATTGCAGATATCCTTTCCAATGCGTGATGACTTTATGCCCCATAAGTGAAGATTTTTTCGTTTCTTGTTGAATCAAAAATACTACTAAAAAACAAAAATATGCCTTTAGTGACGCCATTATCTGCTGACCATGATTTGGAGACCAAAGAATTGGCAGAATTCTTCAATGAAACCTTGGGGTTTTGCCCAAATTCGGTACTCACCATGCAACGTCGTCCTGCGATTTCCAAAGCGTTTATCAATTTGAATAAGGCTGTTATGGCCAATGAAGGTCGCGTGACATCTGCCTTGAAACGAATGATTGCTTGGGTAAGCAGTAACGCAACAGGCTGTCGATATTGCCAAGCACATGCCATCAGAGCTGCCGAACGGTATGGGGCAGCACAAGAACAATTGGATAATATTTGGGACTACCGAACCCATCCTGCTTTTAACGAGGCTGAGCGCGCGGCTTTGGATTTTAGTCTTGCGGCTTCCCAAGTCCCAAATGCCGTAGATGAAGACATTAAAAATCGTCTTTATGAGCATTGGAATGAAGGTGAAATTGTGGAAATGTTAGGCGTGATTTCACTCTTTGGGTATTTGAACCGTTGGAATGATTCTATGGGAACAAGTATTGAGGAAGGTGCTGTAGAAAGCGGCAATCAGTATTTGGGGAAATATGGTTGGGAGAAGGGGAAGCATATTTGAGTTGGCAGTATTCAGTCGCAGTTGGCAGTAATTGATGTGCATAAAACATATAACCTCATCAGAAATGGTGGGGTTTTATTTACTTCTTTCCTCCCAAACAAATTACAATCTCGCCTTTAGGCGCCTTTTTTGTGTAATGTTCCAAAACTTCTTTGGCGGTGCCACGAATGGTTTCCTCGTATAACTTTGTCAATTCCCTAGACACCGAAACCGGTCTATCTTCTCCAAAATACTCACAAAAATTTGTCAATGTTTTAATCAACTTATGGGGTGATTCGTAAAAAATCATGGTTCTTGTTTCTTCCGACAAAACAGTCAAGCGTGTTTGTCGGCCCTTTTTGACTGGTAAAAATCCTTCAAACACAAATTTATCATTCGGCAATCCTGAATTGACCAAAGCAGGCACAAAAGCTGTTGCACCGGGCAAGCAATCCACCTCAATATCGTTTTCTATACACGCTCGTGTGAGTAAAAAACCTGGATCAGAAATGGCTGGGGTTCCTGCATCACTGATTAAAGCAATTTTAGTTCCGCTTTTTATCTTTTGAATTAAATTGGCAACCGTTTTGTGTTCATTGTGCATATGATGCGATTGCGAAGGCGTGTCAATATCGAAGTGTTTCAACAATTTACCAGAAGTACGTGTGTCTTCAGCCAAAATCAAATCAACTTCCTTTAAAACCTCAACGGCTCTAAAGGTCATGTCCTTTAAATTTCCAATAGGCGTTGGAACGATATAGAGTTTACTCATTAACCAAATTTGCTTTCAACAATCTCCATAAACCGTTCCTCAAATTCTTCCTTGCCTTTCCAGTTGTTATAGTCAGGCTTTACAATGTTTTGGATGAGATTATTAGCTTCTTTAAAAGAGTCTGACGTATTGATTTGCGACAGAACCCTGTCATAATCTTCGCGACTGCCATCAAACAGGTGTTTAATGAATGCTATCTTGTCGTTTAAACCAATATTGAGAGCCTTGGTCTTCAATTTGTCATTTAAAGACGCTATTTTTTTTGTGTTTTCACGAATGGAGTGTTGGTTAGCGGTAATTGGGTCAAATACCGGAATATCCTTAAAATCGGCAGTCATGGCATCAAAATCGTGTTTATCTACTGATGATTTTGAAATTGCCTCATCCACAATAATATCTATTTCTTCAGATTCTTGCGGCATTTGCGCGAACATATCCTTTATTTTTTCCATGACAGGTTCCATAATGCCATCATCCTCTACCTCATCAAGATTGATATATATTTTATCTTCCCGCTCAATGTTGTCACTTATTTTATTGTTAAACGCTTCATCCAACATTCCAAAAAACGAACTATCACTGCCTATCGTTGGCATATTCCCATTTTCAAAATTTTCATGGGCAAACTTTAAAACGGATAGCTTTTCATACAGCTGCCCAACTTCTATATGCATTTTCAATACATCTTCCTTTCCTTTCAATTTCAAAATTCTATGAGCTATGCTCATCAATTCCGATTCCAACTTCTTCTTCATAACTTTTTTAACTTTAAATCTGATTTATGCTTTTGATTTTTAATAAATTTACGCCACCTTTATAAAAACGTAGATTGACTTCGTTTTAGTGTTAAAATTACAAAATGTTTCTTGAAAATACAGTAAATCCTAAAGAACAATTTGGGTGGATTGAGGTTATTTGTGGCTCGATGTTCTCTGGCAAGACCGAAGAATTGATTCGAAGGCTCAAACGGGCTCAGTTTGCAAAACAAAAGGTAGAAATCTTCAAACCTGCCATAGATGTACGTTATGACGAAGAAATGGTCGTGTCGCATGATTCTAACGAAATCCGTTCCACGCCTGTTCCTGCAGCTGCCAATATTCCTATTTTGGCGGATGGTTGTGATGTGGTCGGCATTGACGAGGCACAGTTTTTTGATGATGAAATTGTACGTGTATGCAACGATTTGGCAAATAAAGGCATAAGAGTGATTGTTGCGGGATTGGATATGGATTTTAAGGGCAATCCTTTTGGGCCGATGCCACATTTGATGGCAACTGCCGAATATGTGACCAAAGTCCACGCCATTTGCACGAGAACAGGCAATTTGGCTCAATACAGTTACCGAAAAGCCAAAAGTGATGCCTTGGTATTGCTTGGTGAAGTGGATGAATACGAACCCTTAAGTCGGGCCGCATTTTACAAAGCAATGCTTCGCGATAAAGTTCGGAACATGAAAGTGAACGACCCTGAAGAATTATCTCCAAAAACAAAAAACTCCAATGCCTAAAGCCCAAGAAACAGTTCTCGAAATTAATTTACATTCTTTAAAACATAATTTTGATTACCTCAGGTCCAAAATTAGCGATAAAACAAAGTTTTTGGCAGTTGTAAAGGCTTTTGCTTACGGAAGTGATGCCAATGAAATCGCGCTCCATCTCCAGGCTTTGGGTGTTGATTATTTTGCCGTCGCCTACACCAACGAGGGAGTTGCCCTGAGAGATGCGGGAATTACAAAACCTATTTTAGTGTTGCATCCGTTGCCTTTAAGCTTCAAAACCATCATAGACCGTTGTCTGGAACCAAGCATTTACAACCAAAAGGTTTTAGGTGAATTCATCGATGTGGCTTCAGAGAAAAACCAAATCGATTATCCCATACACCTAAAATTCAATACAGGTTTAAATCGTTTGGGATTCGCAAAAAAAGATATCGAAGTCATTCACAAAAAAATCAGTTCTTCTCCAAATGTAAAGGTAAAATCCATTTTCTCGCATCTGGCAGCAAGTGAAGATATGGAGGAAAAGGAATTCACTTTGAGGCAGATTTCATCCTTTAAAAATATCATTGCCCAATTTGAAAAACATTTTGGTAATACTGTTTTGACCCATATGTGCAACACATCGGGAATCCTAAATTATCCCGAAGCGCATTTTGATATGGTCCGAAGCGGGATTGGTCTTTATGGATTTGGAAATTCAGAGGAAGAGGATAAGAATTTCAAACCTATCGCTTCACTTAAATCCGTTATTTCCCAGATTCATCATGTTAAAAAAGGAGATTCTGTTGGTTACAATCGCGCTTACAAAAGTGAAACCGAACAGGCAACTGCAACCATTCCCATTGGCCATGCTGACGGAATTGGCCGAATCTATGGTAATGGCAAAGGGTATGTAATTATCAAAGGGAAAAAAGCGCCTTTAGTTGGAAATGTATGTATGGATATGATAATGGTCAATGTGACTGATATCGATTGTGAAGAAGGTGATGAAGTCATTATTTTTGATGCCCATCATACTGCAAGTGATTTGGCACAAAATGCCAATACCATTTCTTATGAGCTGATTACTTCGATTTCCCAACGTGTGAAAAGAATCATAATAAAATAATATCTGTCTTTTAAAGCTATTTATATTTTTCTTACATTAGTGTTTTAATAACTAACTTAATACAACTAATATGTGGAAAGAATTTAAGAATTTTATCATGACGGGCAACGTCATAGATTTGGCAGTCGCCGTTTTACTGGCTGGTGCTGTTGGAATGGTCGTAAATGGTTTTGTGACAGACATTATGATGCCTATAGTGGGCTCCGTTTCGGGTGGCGTGGATTTTTCAGACATGAAGGTAGTCCTTTCTCCAGCTGTTATTGGTGATGATGGCAGTGTGATAACCCCTGAAAATGCCATTATGTATGGAAGATGGATCAATTCCATCATTAACTTGGTCATTGTTGGATTTGTCCTCTTTATGATTGTAAAAGCGTATGCTAAAGTAAGAGCTAAAAAAGAAGAAGCTCCAGCACCTCCTCCCGGACCAACAGAAATTGATTTATTAAAAGAAATTAGAGATGCTCTAAAAAAATAACAACCGTTACACTTACATGTTCTAACTTAAACCCGATTCGAAAGAGTCGGGTTCATTTTTTGTCTAAAATTTAAAATATCGAAATACTTTATTGGTTACTTTTGCAATTCAAAATTCATCAAATGAAAGTAGCAGTTGTTGGCGCCACAGGAATGGTTGGCGAAGTCATGTTAAAAGTTTTGGAAGAGCGCAATTTTCCTTATTCTGAGTTGTTTCTTGTGGCTTCAGAAAAATCCGTCGGGAAAACCATCTCCTTCAAGAACAAAGAATACCGAGTTATTGGACTCGAAGAAGCTGTTTCAAAAAAACCCGACATCGCTTTATTTTCTGCAGGTGGAACCACTTCTCTGGAGTGGGCTCCTAAATTTGCTGAAGTAGGAACTACCGTTATCGATAATTCTTCAGCTTGGAGAATGGATCAAACTAAAAAATTAGTAGTTCCAGAAATAAATGCTTCACAACTTTCCAAAAATGATAAAATCATCGCAAACCCAAATTGTTCAACCATTCAAATGGTCATGGTTTTGGCGCCTCTTCACAAAAAATATAAAATTAAACGCATTGTTGTTTCTACCTATCAATCCATTACAGGAACGGGTTTGAAAGCTGTTAAACAGTTGGAAAACGAGCTTGCCGGAATAAAAGGAGAAATGGCGTATCACTATCCTATACACAAAAATGCCATACCTCACTGCGATGTGTTCGAAGAAAATGGCTATACAAAGGAGGAAATGAAACTCGTTCGTGAAACCCAAAAAATTCTTGATGACAGAACTATTGCCGTCACTGCGACGGCTGTACGAATCCCAACTTCTGGAGGTCACAGTGAAGCTGTGAATGTTGAGTTTGAAAACGATTTTGACATTCATGAACTCCGCCAAATATTAAACAAAACGGAAGGGGTTGTCGTACAAGACAATATCGATGTCAATACATATCCAATGCCTATTTATGCCAATGGGAAAGATGATGTTTTTGTTGGAAGGATTCGTCGTGATGGTTCACAACCGAACTCACTAAACCTTTGGATTGTAAGTGACAATTTACGCAAAGGTGCAGCCACAAATACAATCCAAATTGCAGAATATTTGATTGCTCACAACTTAGTTTGACACCATCTCTAGTTTAGGAACTCCTTTTTCATTAGTAGATTGTCAGTAAAATTTCGTAATACATCTAATTAATTGTCTGTCAACGACAATATTTGTTATATTAGCGAACCAAATTTTACTTTAAATGTTCAAAAAATATCTAAGTTTTTTGTGCCTGATTTTATCTTTAGTGGTAGTTTCCTGTGGAAACGATGACGCTTATGTATCCATCTCTGATGATGATCCGGAACAAGTGTCGCCCGTGGTGTTCGATATTGACCAAGTACCCTATCAGACACTCTCGGAATATAATTTTTTTGAAGGTGAAATGAAGGATTTGGAACCTGTTTATGGAGTTTTACCTTATGATTTGATTTCTCCATTGTTTTCAGATTATGCATCCAAAAAACGTTTTATTTGGATGCCAAATAATGTCAGTGCAACGTATGTGAATGATTTTTCAGTTTTGAATTTTCCTGTTGGAACCATGCTCATCAAGAATTTTTATTATGACAAAGTGCTTCCCGAAGGAAATGTCAAAATATTAGAAACACGATTGCAGATAAGAAAAGAAGAAGGTTGGGTGTTTGCCAATTACAAATGGAATGAGGAACAGACCCAAGCAACCTATGATTTAAATGGGAGCTATGTGCCTTTTGATTTTATAGCGGAGGACACACAAAAAAGTGTTAATTATTTCATACCTTCGGGTGCTCAGTGTTTAACCTGCCATAAATCTGAAAATGATATTGGGACACCAATAGGTGTTAAACCTCAAAATCTTAATCGGATGATGACATATCCTAATGGCACTATGAACCAACTGGAAAAATGGGTAGAAATGGGTTATTTGGCTGATGGTTACCCAACAAATATAGATACCGTTGTGGATTGGGAGGATGGCACACAACCATTAGAGATGAGAGTTCGTTCCTATTTGGATATTAACTGTGCGCATTGCCATTCCGACAACAGACACTGTGACTATAGACCTGTTAGATTCGCTTTTCACGAGTCTTCTAATATCACAAATCTTGGTGTTTGTGTTCAGGCCCATGAAATTTTTGACCCTTCGTTGACCTATATAGTAAACCCTGGAAATGCGGAACGCTCTATTATGGCGGTACGTCTTAATTCTGTTGCGCAAGAGCTCAGAATGCCTTTGTTGGGACGAACCCTCAAACATGAAGAAGGTGTTGAGCTTATTGAAACCTGGATTAATTCCTTAACCAATATATGTGAATAATATTATTTTATACTTTTAGATTATGAAAAAACTTTTACTATCAATTGCAATTTGTTCCGCAACTTATGTGCTTAATGCCCAAAGTTACAACAGCTGTTCTGAAGCCTTTGCCTCAGCCACAATAGGCGAAGGAACCTACCACGTTGGCACCCTTAATGGAGACATCCCTCCCAGTTTTTGTGACGGAGGAAATGGCAGTGGAGTTACGGCGGGCGAATGGATAAAGTATGTGCCAACAGATGATTATTCCGTGACCGTGAGCTCAGACCTTGCAGTCAATGGCGATAAGGACACCCGTTTCCATGTGTTTACAGGAACTTGTGGCGCTTTGGCTTGCGTTGCGGGCGATGATGATTCTGGAAATTATAATGGTACTAATGGAAGTTCTTATTTGTCAGTGGCCACTTTTGATGTGCTTTCTGGACAGACCTATTACATCGTTTGGGACAATCGATGGGGCGATAGCAGTGATTTTGATTTCACTTTAACAGAAGACGACTACGTTCCACCACCACCATCTCCTGTTACCTTCACCCAACAAAGTGTTTCAGCCAATGGTTCTGATAGGGCGATTGTGGACATGAACGGAGATTTTCTTGACGATTTAGTATCCATTAGCCAAACAAACATCAACATCAATTACCAATTGGCTTCAGGTGGATTTAATAGTGTGAATATCACTACAACTTCTGCTGACTACCAACCTTCTTGGAGTCTTGCCGCAGGCGATTGGGATGCCAATGGCTATAATGATTTGTTGTATGGGGATGGTAATGGTGTCACATTCATGAGAGCAAATGCCAATGGAACTGCCTATACTGAAATTTCTGGACCTCAAGATGTATTTTCACAACGCTCAAATTTTGTTGACATCAACAATGATGGTCATTTGGATGCATTTGTCTGCCATGATGTTGCGCCTAGCGTTTCTTATATGAATGACGGTTCTAATAATTTAGTGTTTAGTAATTCCAACGGTCTCGGAAATTATCCTACTGGAGGAAACTATGCCTCCACATGGATTGATTTTGATAACGATGGTGACATTGATATGTTTATGGCAAAGTGTGGTGGCAATGAAGCCAGAAGAACTAACCAACTTTACAGGAACAATGGTAATGGCACCTACACAGAAATTGGAGCCTCTGCTGGACTGGCTGATATTATCCAAACTTGGTCTTCAGCTTGGGGTGATTTTGACAATGATGGCGATATGGATGTATATGTTGGTTCAAGTACAGGAAACGATCATAAACTGATGCGTAATAATGGTGATAATACATTTACGGATGTTACTTCATCTGCCAATGTAGGAACAGCTGAAATTGGGCATGAGAATGTGCCTGGAGATTTTGACAATGACGGTAATCTTGATATTTATTCCAATGGATCCATTCTTTTTGGAAATGGAGACCTGACCTTTTCAGTAAACAATTCCTTGACAGTTCCAGACGTTGGGTGCATTGGAGACATCAACAATGATGGCTTTTTGGATTTTTTCTATGGAAGTGTTTTTAAAAATAATGGGAATAGTAATAATTGGATTAAAATTGTTACTGTGGGAAATACCGAAGGTGGATATAGCAACAAAAATGGAATTGGTGCTCGTGTAGAAATCAATACCGATTCGGGAACACAAATTAGAGATGTCAGAAGTGGTGAAGGATTTAGATATATGCACAGTTTGAACACCCACTTTGGAATTGGAACCAACACTTCCATCAACTACGTCAAGGTTGTTTGGCCTTCTGGAATTGTGGATATCATTCAATCTCCCGACATCAATGAGCTATTGGTTATCAATGAAGGCTCTACACTGAGCGCAGAAGGATCTTTTGTTACGGATCTGATACTTTATCCTAATCCAACGAAATCTGTTTTGAATTTAAATACATTGGAAGATTTGTCAGATATTGTCTATGCCGTATTTGACATGAATGGAAAGCGTGTTTTGAATTCCAAATTAGTTTCCAACAGTATTGACGTATCTGGATTGAGTTCTGGGAACTATGTTTTGCGATTGATGTCCGGTAATTCCATCAAAAGCCAAAAGTTTATCAAACAGTAAAATACAAATGCATAACTAATTAAAATCCGTTCTTTAAAAGAGCGGATTTTTTTATGCTATTTTTGCTTGTAGATAAATGCTTGAGTTAAAAAACATATCATTTGCTTACGACACCTCTCTTGTCCTGAAAGATATCGGCTTTTCAGTAAAAACTGGTGAGCATCTTTCTGTTATTGGCGAAAGTGGTTCTGGAAAATCGACTTTGCTCAAATTAATCTATGGTGAATATGATTTGGGACAAGGTCACATCTTTTGGAAAAATACTCAAATCCTTGGTCCAAAATTTAACCTTGTGGTCGGTTATGATTTTATGAAATCTGTAGCACAGGAATTTGATCTAATGCCATTCGTCACTGTTGAAGAAAACATCGGAAAATATTTGTCCAACTTCTTCCCAGTAGAAAAAAAAGAACGAGTCCAAGAACTTTTAGAGGTTGTTGAGCTAACAGATGTTTCCAACATTAAAGTAAAAAATTTAAGTGGTGGCCAAAAACAGCGTGTCGCTTTGGCCAGGGCACTCGCTAAAGAACCTGAAATTTTATTATTGGATGAACCTTTTAGCCATATCGATAATTTTAAAAAACAAAGGCTTCGTCGTAACCTTTTTAATTATTTAAAAAGAAAAAATATTACATGCATTGTTGCGACACATGACAAGGAAGATGTTCTGGGTTATGCAGATAGAATGATTGTATTGCATAATTCAAAAATTATAGCAAATGACAGTCCAAGTCAGCTTTATAAAAAACCACAAAATAAGTTGATTGCTTCTTTTTTTGGCGAATTTAATGTTATTGATGGTGAGATTTTTTATGCCCATCAGCTTAAAGTTGTTGAAAGCTCAACCTTTAAAGTTTGTGTTTTAAAATCCTATTTTAAAGGAAATTACTACCTTATTGAAGCTGAGTTCAATAAAACAATAGTGTTGTTTGAACATCCAATATCTTTAGAAGTAAATTCAATTGTTTGTCTGAAGGTTTTCAAATAGCAATTGCAAACCCACCAAAGCATCCATGGTGCGAGATAGATATCTTCTCGTTCTGGAGTTTGTCATCCACATACATCTGTGGAATGCCAAGATGGTTGTTTTTTAGGGAAATCGAAGACACCGGAATAGATTTAAAATTGGAAAAATCTTTAATACACGCCTCTTTAATTTCTACGCTTTGAGTATTGATATCATTTGTCTGTAGGCGAAACTGGTTTGCGATTATGTTTCCCGTTTTAAAATATGCTATGGTATGAATAAATCCATTCTGAATGAGAGTGTCAGTTTGAAACCATTTGTTTTCAAAACAAACTGAATTAGTCGTATCTGAAACAACTCTGCAATGAAAATCCTTCGGATTGAATCTTTGGTTTTTTTGGTCTCTTGAAACAATTTTATAGACACTTTCTTTCATGCTCCATAATAACCAAATGTTTAAAAACTTGGATTGGCCATCCAAGATAAATTCCTCTTCGCCTGGAGTGAAAAGTTTATCTAAAAAACGTTGTTCTTCCCAACGACTCTTCTTTGAAACTTGTAAATCAATAATATCGTTACCGATCACAATTATGCTTTAATTTTTGGCTCAATAATATCCATTGCAGCTTTTACGGATACCATCTTTTCCATTTCGTCATCTTCAATCCTAATATCAAAAGCGTCTTCAACATCCAAAATAATATCGACCAAATTGGCGGAATTTATTTTTAAATCTGAAATAAAATTCGTGTCTTCAGATAAATTTTTAAATGCTTCTTCATCTTGAATATAGGGTTCAATGATGGGTTTTAATTTTTCTATCAATTCTTCTTTATTCATAACGATATTTTTAAACTAAAGCCTTTTGTTCAAAAAACTTTTCAATTATAGGTCTTAAAGATAACACAAGCGTTAACATCTCCAAATCCAAAACTTGCTTTTGCAGCAATTTTCATTTTTCTGTACGTGAGTTTTTTCAGAATTTTGCCCTCATCTATCAGTTCCAATATGTCAGGATGCACATCTTCGCAATTGATATTCGGAAACAAAAATTGTTCTTTTAATTGTAAAATCGTTGCTACACTTTCTATGCTTCCGGATGCTGCCAAACCGTGTCCAACCATAGATTTTAAAGAATTGATATATGGAAAATCAGAA
This sequence comes from Gelidibacter sp., assembly GCA_041391925.1. GTDB lineage: Bacteria > Bacteroidota > Bacteroidia > Flavobacteriales > Flavobacteriaceae > JBPOFM01. The sequence continues at coordinate 375,243 of JAWKNA010000003.1, forward strand.
CCTTTACGTCCTAACGCTTCGGCCCAGTTTTCAATTTCTAGACTGTCTTTTGAAGTGGCTGTCAAATGACCATTGATGGTGTCAATATCTTGAGCATCAATTCCTGAATTTTGGATTGCTTCTCTAATGCACCGTTTGACAGCTTCTGCATTTGGAGCCGTTAATGTTCCTCCATTGCGTTGGCCACCAGAATTGATATGCCCTCCCAAAACTTCTGCATAAATTGTGGCTTTTCTTTCGAGAGCACTTTCCAAAGTCTCCAAGACCATAGCTCCTGCCCCACTTCCTGGTACAAATCCACTGGCAGAAGCACTCATGGGTCTAGAGCCTTGTTCAGGTGAGTCATTGTGCTTGAACGTTATGACTTTCATGGCATCAAAACCACCCCAAACGTAGAGACCGCTATCGCTACAACTGCCCACCAACATTCTCTTTGCTTTACCTGAAACAATACGTTCATAGCCTAAAATTATGGATTCTGTTCCAGTAGTGCAGGCTGAGGAATTTGTGGTGACTTGATTGCCCAAACCTAAAATACCTCCCAAATAAGCACTGATACCGCTTGCCATGGTTTGCACAATCACGGTACTTCCCAAACGTCGAATGTCTCCACTGTCTACTTTATAAATGGATTCCCTGAACTTTTCGACCCCAGAAGTTCCAGTGCCGAAAATTGTACCACTATCATAATCGACTTTAGAATCGTTGCTGACTTCAAAACCTGCGTCTTTCCAAGCATCGATTCCCGCAATGCAACCATATAAAATTCCCGAACTGTTAAACCCTTTGAGTTGTAATGGGGTAAGGTATTCCAACTTTTTATCTTCCGAAATCTGGGGAATTCCACCTATACAGCAAGAAAAATTTGCGTCCATCAAATCCTGTTGGAAGGTGATTCCCGAAGTTCCTGATTTGATGGCATCAGTGAATGCCTCCAGCCCAACACCGTTGGGTGAAACGATACCCATTCCTGTAATTACAACTCTTTTCATTCTATGTTGATTTTATCATGCCTGAAATTATTCCCCTACAAACCATTTCTCCTTGTTCATTCAACATTTTCACTTTGCATTTTAATTTATTGAACCTAAAAAACTCTTTTTCGGATATTACCTTTACCCTTTCCTTAGGAAATACTGGCAAAAAAAAATCTATCTGACTTGAAGTTAACGCAATTTGAGTCTCTTTGGTTTTTTTTAGATCATGTCTTATTAAAAAAATTCCTAAGCAAACAACACCGATTTGCGCCATAATTTCTGTCAATATGACTCCAGGTGTTATGGGATTGCCTTTAAAATGTCCTTCATAAAAATACTCATCCTTCTTCAAGGTATAATATCCAGAAATTCCATCTTCCGAAATACTCGATATTTCATCTACAAACAAAAATGGTGTTTGATAAGGCAATTTTTCTATGATTTCATTTGAAGTCATTCCATTAATTAGCTTATATGTTCTCCGCCATCCACAGGGATGATGCATCCATTGATCCAAGAGGCTTCATCTTTTGAGAGTAGATAGACCACGTTGGCAACATCTTCCGGCATTGTCAATCTCTTGTAGGGATTACGGGTCAATGCAAGTTTTATCAATTTTTCGCTTCCGGGAATCATTCGCAATGAAGTTGTATCAGTAACGCCTGCTTGAATACAATTTGCTTTAATCCCATGGGGTGAAAATTCCAAAGCAATGTTTCGGGTAATGGCCTCTAAGGTCACTTTTGCAGCTGAAACAGCTGCGTAGTTTTTCCACGCTTTGATATTGCCTTCACTGGTAAAACTGATGATTCTCGCATCGTCGGAGAATAGTTTTGCTGAAAAAACGGCTTGCGTCCAATCATACAAACTAATAGCCATTGCATTGATGGTCAGGTTGAAATCTTCTGAAGATAACGTTGGCGTGTCATTTGATAACATTGGTTTTAAGTTTCCTTTCGCTACGCTATGAACCAAAGTTCGTATTTTTCCATTATCTCCTAAAATAGTTTTTAGTTCTGAAATGATTTCTGTTCGCTTTTCTTCCTTAAAAGCATCGGCATTGTAGGACTTAAATTTTATTCCATGTTTCTCAATCACACTAAACTCGCCTTCAATCACGTTTTTTTGTGCTCTTGAATTACGATGGATGACACAAATGTTCATGCCATGTTGGGCCAACTTTTTTGCCGTGGCCAAGCCCAATCCGCTAGAACCACCTAAGATGAGAGCCCAATAATTTGAGTGTTCAAAATCTTTTATCATTATATGTTTTCACTATACTATCTTACAATGTAAGAAGTTCTTTGTTGTTTTCAATGATTTCGGCTATTGAATTCTTTGCTATTTGCAATAAAATCAAGCTTGCTTTACTTCGCACAATAAATCCAAAGCGTTAAAGAACGTGGAGTATCTTAAAATTCTGTGTTCGTAAAACGATGGTATTATCCAAAGTTTTACCCATCAATATTTCTCCGATTGGAGAATTTGGAGAAATGGCGAAGAAACTAAAATCACCAACTTGAAGTATTCCTGCGCTTATGGAAATGAAATAATTTGCTTGTGTGGTAAAAACAATACTTCCCAAACCGATTATTTTGGTGGTTTTGGAAATATCGATTTTTATCAAGTCTTTTTTCAGTTTTTCAACTTTCGCAAGTTGCTGGCCAACCTTTTCGCGTTCCAATTGCAACATGGCGCGGCCAGTTTCATGTTTGTCGCCAGCACTGCTTTTGGTTTCTGATATCAGAGACTCTTGGATTTCTTTGATTGAATTCTCAACTATTAGAAATCGATTCTCAACAAAATCAATACATTTTTGATATAATTGAGCCTTGATTTGTAAATCATTTTTTGTAAACTTTGTCATAATCGAGTTTGCCCCCATGATATCCCATCTGTCTTACAACCCAAGCTTTGCGGCCCGAAATGTAGGCAGATGCAGGATTGGCTCTATATTTTCGGGGATTCGGTAAAATAACTGCAAGAGCTGCCGCTTCATTTCTATTGAGTTTGATAGCTGATTTCTTAAACCAAAAGTGAGATGCGGCCTCAGCACCATAAATGCCATTCCCCATTTCGATGCTGTTCAAATAAACCTCCATGATTCGCTCTTTGGACCAAATCAATTCAATCAAAAAGGTGACATAGGTTTCAAGCCCCTTACGTATCCAGCCACGTCCTGGCCATAAAAAAACATTTTTTGCGGTTTGTTGACTAATGGTACTGGCTCCTCTAATTTTTTTGGATTTTTTATTATGTTCCAAGGCTTTTTCAATGGCTCCCATATCAAACCCATGATGTTTCAAGAAATTTTGGTCTTCGCTGCAAACGACAGCCAATTGCAGATAATTTGAAATCTCTTCGATGGACACCCAGTTGTGTTTCCAGACAATTGGTTTATCATCTTGCCACTGTTCATAACTCCGAATTACCATCAATGGTGTTGCGGGGACTGGCACCCATTTGAAAACTACAACTGCAATCAATGGAATGGCCAAAAACCAGAGAAATGCTTTCAAAATAAATTTGAGAATTCGTTTTATCATGTCATTCGATTAATTGTGCCATTTCCTTTCCTATCAAACTACCAATTGCAATGCCCATGCCGCCCAATCTAACTCCGCAATACACATTATTGGACAGTTGTTTTACAATCGGTTTTTTCTGATGGCCAACACCCATGATACCGCTCCATCGATGGTCAACTTCAAAATGAGTTTTTGGCAAAATGGTGGTTTTCAAAAGTTCATCCAGTTTGTTTTGAATCAATTCTGTTTGTCCCATTTCTGTAGTTTCTTCACCTTTAAAATCGAGATTCCGCCCACCACCGAATAGTATTCGGCCGTCAATATTACGAAAATAATAGAATCCTTTATCAAGATGGAAGGTTCCTTGGATATGAAGATTTTTAATCGGCTTGGTGATGAGAACTTGTGCTCGTGCGGGTTTGACTTCTTCGCCCAATAATTGTTTGGCAAAGCCATTTGTGGCAATCCATAATTTTTTGGCTTTAAAATCGAAATGATTTGTTGTAATATGGACGTAATCATTCGCTTCCTGAAAACTTTCAACCGAGACGGAGTTAAGAATTTTTATACCTTGTCTCAATGCCAAATTGGTCAATGCCAACATCATTTTTCCAGTATCTATTTGCCCTTCAAATTTGTTAAAACTTAACTTCTGTTCAATGTTTTCAAACTGAAAGACGTTGTCCTTGAATGAAAAAACATCATCTTTAAATAGGGGAAACAATAATGAATTGATTGTCTTTTCCTTGGATACACAACTCTCATAAAGCTCCCTGTCAGAATTTAAGAATAGTTCATATCCACCATGTTGTTGGTATTCAATGTTTTTATCTGAAAGTATTTGTCGCAACAACAACAACCCATCAAAGCGCTTTTTCACTAAATTGAAAACGTCTTCTTCGGAATGTGAATTTAAATCATCAATGATTTCGCTCAAGCTTCCAAAACAGGCAAAGCCTGCGTTTTTTGTGCTGGCACCCTGTGGCAACATCCCTCTCTCTAATATCAAAATATTGGATTGGGGAAAACGTCGTTTTAATTGCAGTGCGCAATTAAGACCAACGATGCCGCTACCAATAATGGTAAAGTCTACATTGGTGAGATAGGATTTGATTTCCCAGTAGGATAGATTCATCAATTGTTGGTTGTGTAGTAAAATTAGTGATTTTGTGTTAAGGATGGAAGCGGCATCCTTTTTTGTTTTTCACAAAAAAGATACAGCGGACAGCCTGACACTTGCTTTTTTTGAAAAGCAAGTGAACACCATAAAAAAACTCCGAAATTTTGTTTTCGGAGTTGGGTTGTTATTCTTCATCGGGTGCTTCCATTTTAAAGCTTTCCATAAATTTGGTGGTATAGTTGCCCGCCAAATAATCGGGATGGTCCATTAATTGTCTATGGAATGGAATCGTTGTCTTGATGCCTTCTATTACGAATTCGTCCAAGGCACGCTTCATTTTATTGATGGCTTCCTCTCTGGTTTGTGCCGTGGTAATCAACTTGGCAATCATAGAATCATAATTTGGCGGAATGGTATAACCGGCATATACGTGCGTATCCAATCGCACCCCATGACCTCCAGGCGCATGAAGCGTTGTGATTTTTCCTGGCGAAGGTCTAAAATCATTGTATGGGTCTTCGGCATTGATACGACATTCTACGGAATGGAGATTTGGCGTATAATTTTTGCCCGAAATTGGCACGCCTGCAGCGACTAAAATTTGTTCGCGAATCAAATCGAAATCAATGACCTGTTCGGTAATTGGGTGCTCCACTTGAATACGTGTATTCATCTCCATAAAGAAGAAATTACGATGCTTGTCAACCAAAAATTCGATAGTTCCCGCTCCTTCATATTGGATGTATTCTGCTGCTTTTACAGCGGCCAATCCCATTTTATTACGAAGTTCATCGGTCATAAATGGCGATGGGGTTTCCTCGGTCAGTTTTTGATGACGACGTTGTATGGAACAATCGCGTTCTGATAAATGGCATGCTTTTCCTGTAGAGTCGCCTACGATTTGTATCTCTATATGGCGTGGCTCTTCGATGAGTTTTTCCATGTACATATCATCGTTGCCAAATGCGGCCTTTGATTCTTGACGTGCAGAATCCCAAGCGTCTTTTAGGTTTTCAGGTTTCCAAACGGCGCGCATTCCTTTTCCTCCTCCACCAGCAGTTGCTTTAAGCATCACTGGATATCCTGTTTCTTTGGCTATTTTTTGGCATTCTTCAAAATCTTTGATGATGCCATCGCTTCCTGGGACACAGGGTACGCCTGCTGCTTTCATGGTTTCTTTGGCCGTAGCTTTATCACCCATTTTTGAAATCATTTCTGGTGATGCTCCAATGAATTTAATACCATGTTCTTCGCAAATTTTGGAAAATTTGGCATTTTCAGATAAAAATCCATACCCAGGATGTATGGCATCTGCATTGGTGATTTCCGCAGCAGAAATGATGTTGGACATTTTTAAATAAGAATCCTTACTTGCTGGTGGCCCTATGCAAACGGCTTCGTCAGCAAACTTTACATGCAAACTTTCGGCATCAGCGGTAGAATAAACAGCAACCGTCTTGATGCCCATTTCCTTACAGGTTCTAATCACACGAAGTGCAATCTCTCCTCTGTTGGCAATTAATATTTTTTTAAACATACTTTTCGGTTTAAGAGTTTTTGGTTTATAGTTTTTAGTTTGGCATCATTTCGCTAAACTTTAAACTTTTAAACTTCTAAACTTCAAATTATGATGGATCTACTAAAAACAATGGTTGATCATATTCAACCGGCGACGAATCATCCACCAAAATCTTGACGATTTTACCTGAAATTTCAGATTCTATTTCGTTGAACAGTTTCATCGCTTCAATTACACATAGAACATCACCTTCTTTGATGGTCTTTCCAACCTCAACAAATACGGGTTTGTCCGGTGATGGTTTGCGATAGAATGTTCCTATGATTGGTGATTTGATGGTGACAAATTTAGAATTATCATCAGCTGTTGCTGTAGGGGTAGCTGCTGCTTGTGGTGTAGCCATTGGCGCCTGTGGTGATTGAGATGCAGGTGTGCTCACAGGAATCTGTTGAACATACGTCATTGGTTCTCCTTTATCCTCTCCACCAGTTTTAATGGTGATTTTGATATCGTCCATCTCCAATTTAACCTCGCTGGCTCCGGATTTGGCCACAAACTTGATTAAATTTTGAATTTCTTTTATATCCATAATGTTTAAATTATTTAATTAATTTATAGTTAGTTGATTAGTTATGAATTATAGGCCCAAGTTAAATAAATAGAGCCCCAAGCAAAGCCTCCTCCAAAAGCTGCAAAAATCAATTTATCTCCTTTTTTGAGTTGGGATTCATAATCGTGCAATAACAAGGGTAATGTCGCCGAGGTGGTGTTTCCATATTTGTGGATGTTCATCATCACCTTATTTTCATCTAATTCAATTCTATTGGCAGTGGCTTCGACAATACGTTTGTTGGCTTGGTGTGCCACAAGCCAATCTATTTGTTCTTTGGTAAGGTTATTTCTTTCTAATATTCTGACTGTGACATCTGCCATATTGAAGACCGCATTCTTGAACACTGTTTTTCCTTCTTGAAACACAAAATGTTTACCTTCAGATACTGCTTCTGGAGTCGATGGGTATGAAGACCCACCATAAGTCGCCTGTAAAAATTCTCGGCCTGTCCCGTCACTTCTCAACAATTCATCTTGAAGCCCAAATCCTTCGGTATTCGGTTCAAACAGGGCTGCTCCAGCTCCATCTCCAAATATGATACATGTAGCTCTATCCTTATAATTTATCATTGAGGAATTCTTGTCGGCTCCAATCAGCAGTACTTTTCTGTATTTTCCAGACACGATATAGCTGGAGGCTACCGACATCCCAAACAGAAAACTTGAACAGGCGGCTTCTAAATCAAACGAAAAAGCATTGGTTGCGCCAATATGTGTAGCAGTAAATGCTGCTGTTGAGGCTGCTTTCATGTCTGGTGTAGCTGTGGCCACAATGACCAAATCAATCTCTTTTGGGTCGATTCCCGATTTATTAATTAAATTTTTGGCTGCTTGGATAGCTAAGTATGATGTTCCCTTGCCATCTTCCTTAAGTATTCGTCGTTCCTTGATTCCTGTACGTGTAGTAATCCATTCGTCGTTAGTCTCTACTAAAGTTTCCAAAATTTGATTTGTCAATACATATTCTGGAACATATCCTCCAATGGCAGTAATTGCAGCAGTGATTTTACTCATTATAGTGTATTAAAATGACCTCGGAATTGGCAAAAAAGACCCAAAAAACACGAATAATTATTCAATTTACTAAATAATTGGTCAAATTTGATGCAAATTAAGTTGTTTTTAAGACTTTCAAAAATTAATCACAAAAAAAACGCTCGGTATCGAGCGTTTTATTATATGCGTGCATAATAGTTATGCTAAATTCTCTTCTTTTTCAGAGTTATCAATCAGCACCTGACCTCTGTAATACAATTTTCCTTCGTGCCAATGGGCTCTGTGGAATAGGTGTGCCTCTCCTGTAGTAGGACACGTAGCAATCGTAGGGAGAGATGCTTTATAATGTGTTCTTCTCTTATCTCTTCTGGTTTTCGAGGTTTTTCTTTTAGGATGTGCCATTGTATAGTATTATTTATCCGTTAATAGTTTTTTTAATGTATTCCAACGAGGGTCTGTTTCCTCTGTATTTTCCTTTTCTTCAAGCCGTTTTGGACTCAGTTCTTCTAACTTTTTAAGTATGTCCGATTGCAAAGTTCCGTCAGCAATACCTGGGTGAACACGTTTTCTGGGCATTGATAATATAATCAATTCATATATATATTGTGCCACATTGATTTCATATTCACCATGAGGAATGATTAAAATATCTTCATTTTCATCATTATATTCCTCTCCAAATTTAACAACAAGGTCAAAAGCTCCTTTCACTTTTTGATCATAAGGTTCATTGGTCGTGTCGCAATTGACATTCGCATATCCCGAGACCTTAAAGTGTAATTCCAAAAGCGTTGTTTTCTTTTCGAATAGCAAATCAACTTTTACATTGACATCATTAAATTCATCATACTCAAATTGCTCAAAGAACTTATTGTCAATCTGATAGTCAAAATGATGCTTTCCTAGTTTTAAACCTACAAACTGTATGTCGTATTCTTTCAAAGGCTTCATTGTCACTGTCATTTTGAGCCTGCAAATATACAACTATTTTATTTATCCAAAAGTGATATGAACAAAAAAATGTTTATATCTTTTTTGGGTTATGTTTTAAGGGGTTTTGGGAGATTTTTTTATACTCCATTCGATTGTGATAAACTTTAATGGCCATAAATACAGCTTCTTTGAATGAAGTTTCGTCTGCCTCTCCCTTGCCGGCAATTTCAAAAGCTGTGCCATGGTCTGGAGATGTTCTAACCTTAGATAAGCCAGCTGTGTAATTCACCCCTTCGCCAAAAGTAATGGTTTTAAAGGGGATTAAGCCTTGATCGTGATAAGAGGCAATGACTGCATCAAAATTTTTATAGTTTTTTGAGCCAAAAAAACTGTCGGCAGAATACGGTCCATAGACTAGCTTGCCCTTTTCTCTTATTTTTTCAAGAGCTGGTTTTACTATTTTATCATCCTCTTCACCAATAACACCATTGTCACCCGCATGTGGATTAACTCCCAACAAAGCAATTTTAGGTTTGTTTTTTTTGAAATCTTTTACCAGAGATTCATAAACGATATCAACCTTTTCCATAATCAACTTTGAAGTAATGTGTCTCGCTACATCTTTTACCGGAACATGGTCTGTCAACAATCCAACTTTCAATTCCTCAGTCACCATAAACATTAAACTTGTGCCTCCAAGTTCTTTTGCCAAATAATTGGTATGGCCTGGAAATTTAAAAGCATCTGACTGAATTGTCAATTTATTGATGGGTGCGGTTACCAAAACATCAATGTCATCACTTTTTAAGGCTTCAGTAGCTTTTTCCAGAGATTTTACTGCGTAAAGTCCTATCTCATTATCTTCCTTGCCGAATTCAGTGTTGGGATGGTCTTTCCAAACATTCAGCACATTGACTTTGCCTTCAACAATCTGATTGGCCTCGTTAATGCCATGAAAATTAATCGGGCTTTCAAAATGCTTTTTGAAGAATGACATTGTTTTGATGGAGGCAAAAATAACTGGTGTACAAAACTCAAGCATTCTACTGTCTTCGAATGTTTTCAAAATGATTTCTGTTCCAATACCATTTAAGTCGCCAACCGAAATACCGACTTTTATAAGCTCTGCCTTCTTCATTAATGTACTATCTTTGTATTACGCTACATTGCGTGATTATTATCATTGCAAATTTAACCTTTTATTCGACATTATGTTTACAGGTATCATTGAAGATTTGGGAGTTGTTACACATCTAGAAAAGGAACGGGAAAATCTTCACATCTCATTAAAATCTGCTTTTACTTCTGAATTGAAAATCGACCAAAGTATCGCTCATAATGGTGTTTGTTTGACAGTTGTTGCGGCCAATGATACTGCCTATACTGTTACTGCAATAAAGGAAACACTGGACAAGTCAAATCTAGGAGATTTAAAATTAAATGATTTGGTAAACCTTGAACGAGCTATGAAACTTGGTGATCGATTGGATGGTCATATGGTACAAGGCCACGTGGATCAAACAGCGATTTGTACAGATATAGAATCACAAAACGGGAGCTGGGTGTTTACGTTTGAGTATGATGCTTCCTTAAATAATGTCACCATTGAAAAAGGTTCTATTACAGTAAATGGAATAAGCTTAACCGTGGTGAATTCTGGAAAAAATTATTTCAGTGTAGCAATTATTCCTTATACATATGAACATACCAATCTAAACCTATTGGAAATAGGGAGTATCGTTAATCTGGAATTTGATGTTTTGGGAAAATACGTTCAAAAGCTTTATCAACTTCACTTTTAAATCAGAGCTGTTTTTTTGTCATTCTGATTTTCCTATAAACCCCAAAGAACAATGCCAAAAGAAAAAGAACAGGAAGTGCATCATCAATAGGCAGACCAGGTGGTGGTGGTGGCATAGGAGGCGGTGGCTCAATCCCTTGAGCGGCACATACAAAACTTATTGATACAAATAAGATTGAGGCTAAAATTTTCTTGTTTTGTAATCCCATTGTGAAAATTATGCTGTAAATGTATAAAAAAAAGCGAGCTGACAAAATGTTTTATAAAAAAAACATCCATAAAATGCAAAAAACATCGATTAAAAGCATCTATGTTAATATTATCTAAATTATCACCCGCACTCCAAATATATGTTTTTTCTAACAGTAACCATATTATTAGCAAAAAATAATTTTTTTATTAAAATAACTGTAAATATTTAAAAACTAAACGGTTATTCTGAATATCAAAACATCAATATAGATGTTTAATCTACGAAATAAAAGGATTTTTGGTTTTGGATTAAATATGGGCTGGAAAAAGTCAATCTTCATTTTTGTTATTTAATATTTTCGTTTTTTTTACAGCTTATGCAAAACAAGAAGCTAGAAATGTCCAATCTCATTTTTTTTATGATTCTGTAAAAATTTTAAATTTTGGATATGTTTATGTTCTAAATTGCACTTGATTTTAAAAATTATCGATTTGAAATTCTAAAAGAGTTAATCCGTGAGTGTAGAGATTATTCTGGTTTTTATCATTATTGGCGTGACAATATTGCTTTTCGCCACAGAATTTTTGCCAATTGACAAAATCGCTTTTCTTATTATTGTGTCTTTAGTGCTATTGGGCCTTACTACACCTGAAGAAGCAATAAGCGGTTTTTCCAGTCCTGCAACAATCACTATTTTGATGTTGATGATTCTTTCTATAGGTTTGGAAGAAAACGGCGTCATTGACATGCTCACACAATCCATCAAGCGGTTAAAAATCCTTCCAATGATACTGATGGTTCCTGCTTTTATGATGGTTGCCGCCTCAATTTCATCCTTTATCAGTACAACTGCTGTGGTGGTAATTTTTATAAAAATCATCGCACAGCTCTCAGAAAAATATAATTTCTCTGCCCCAAAGCTTTTGATGCCTATTTCGTTTGCAGGAATTTTAGGTGGAAGCTGTACTCTTATGGGGACCTCTACCAACCTATTGGTGAATTCTGTGTCTAAAAAACTTGGTGCAGAGCCTTTTACTTTTTTTGAATTCACGTTATACGGATTTATACTTCTGATGGTGGGAGTTGTGTTTATGTCCTTTGCCAGTAAATGGCTACCCAATTCCAATACAGACGAACTGGCTGATGCTTATGTGGATAATACTTTTGTGTTTACCTTAACGGTCAAGGAAGAGTCTAAATGGATTGGCAGGCCACTTTCTGACGCAAAATTTTTCAACAACCCAGACATTCGTGTCTTGAAATTGATTCGGGATGATATCGTAAACACCACACCAGGCCCAAATACAACCTTGCGGATGAATGATCAATTAGTATTGCTTAGCGATGTGAAAGCGTATGCAAGTATTTCTAAGGATGACTTTAGATTATCAGCTGAAAATGAATTGAACGTCGCTGAAGAAATAGAAAATGAGGAAGAAGGCAAAAGCCCCTACAGTTATATTGAATTGTTGGTATTGCCTGGCTCGGAATTCATAGACAAGTCTTTTTCCGAAATAAAAAATCTACTCTATAACATCGCCAAACCGTTGGGAGTACAAAATAGGCAGCAGTTTAAAAAAGGTATGCGCTTTAATCTGCCTAAAATCATTAAAAACACCAATGTACAAGCCGGGGACAAATTATTGTTGAAAGCTAACAAAAGTGAAATCAATCATCTATATTCACTTGATAATGCTATAGTATTGCGCCATCACGAAGAGGATTACCATATCAATCCTTACAAACGCGCCATTAGTCTTTTTTCATTAATCATGGTTATTGGCCTGGCAGCAAGTGGTGTTCTGAGTATATTAACAAGCGCATTGTCGGGCGTCGCACTCCTGCTGATTACAGATTGTATCAATCTTTCAAAGCTTTATAAAAAGGTTAATTGGCAAATTATCTTTCTATTAGCCGGAATGATTCCATTGGGCATTGCGATGCACAATTCTGGGACTGACCTCTGGATTTCGGAACATTTACTGGACATTTTAATGGGGCAAAACCATATTTTTGTTTTAGGTATTTTGTTTGCCATCACAATGTTAATGAGCGGGTTTATATCCAATAACGCCACCGCTGTCATCATAACACCCATAGCTATTACGCTCGCCGCGGGTTTGGAATTGCCCGCAAAACCTTTTATTCTAGCGGTCATGTTTGCGGCCAATTTTAGTTTTTTTACACCTATGGGATATCAAACAAACACCTTAATTTATGGTACTGGCGCCTATAGATTCAGGCATTTTGTAATAATTGGTGGGCTTTTATCGATACTATTATTGGTTGTGGGCACTTTATTGTTATCGACAATGTTGTAAGTATCAATCGATTTTATTTTCCAAATCGATAATTCTAGCAAGTGTTTTAATAAGTCGGTCGTGGTTTTTCACAAAAGGGTTTTCCATATCCCAAACATAACCTGCCAAAACAGAACAAATTTGACTTTTGATTTCGGGGTTGTTGCTACCTTCAAAAAAAATGGTCTGTAAATTGCCCGTGTACCATTCTTTGACGTAAGACGCAAAAACCCTGACACCATCTTTTATATAGTTAGAGTATTCTTTTTCCCAATTCACTGCTTCGCCTTCAAGTTCTTTGGCAATAAGTTTTGCTGATTTTAAACCCGATTCTGTTGCAAACGTCACGCCTGATGAAAAAACAGGGTCAAGAAATTCAGCACTATTTCCCGTAAGTGCAAATCCTTTTCCGTAAAGTCGTTTGACGGATTTTGAATAATTCTGAACGATTTTGGGTTCAAACAAAACTTCGGCATTTTCAAAACGTTTGGCATAATAATCCGAAGTTTCAATCATTTTCAACAGTCGTTCTCTTGGAGTTCCTTCAAATGAATTGATATAGTCAGTTTTGCCGACAAAGCCCAAACTCGTATTGCCATTGGAAAAAGGAATGACCCAAAACCACGTATCATTATCAAAAACTTCAAAGGTGATGAGTGTGCCTTCTTTTCTTTCTGGTCGATGCACATCTTTAACATGAGTAAAAATTGATGCGTGTTCTGGAATTTCAGATGGCTTGTCCAAATCCAACAATCTTGGCAGCACTCGTCCATAACCACTGGAATCGATGATGAATTTTGCATGAATGGAATAGATTTCACCATTTAAAGGTTTAATGACGATAGTAGAAGAGCCGTCCTCGGAAAATTGCACGTCCATTACTTCTTGTTCAAAAACAATGTCAACACCTTTTTTGATTAATTCCTGTGCAAGCACATAATCGAAATCTTCGCGTGGCACTTGCCATGTCCAATTGTAGCCTTTGGTAAACTTCTTGCTAAAATCAAATTCACACATTGTTTTTCCCCTGATAAATCGGGCGCCTCTTTTGATTTCGAAATTTTGTGATTTTAAGCATTCCAAAAGCCCAACTTCCTCAAAATGGTCCATGCATCGTGGCAACAGGCTTTCGCCAATCACAAAACGAGGAAATTTGCTTTTTTCAACAATCTTAATTGAAATTCCTCGCTGTTGCAAATAGGCGGCCGCCACACAACCCGAAGGTCCAGCGCCAATAATCAAAACTTCTATAGACTCAACGTTCATAGCTATCATCAGAATAAACCATTAATTATTCTAAATTTGTAGCCCAAAATAACTACTTTACTTTTGGATTTCGTAAATTATTCAAAAAATATTCTGAACAGTCAATACATGGTAACTATCAAAGGCAACTTGGAAATCAATATGTTTTATCAAATTCTTTTTGATGAACAACTTATTCAGATGGATGCAGATACCATGACGACTATTGAAGAAAGTTTCGAATTCTTAAAATCTTTTTCAGAAAACAAAGTGATTTATGGTGTCAACACAGGGTTTGGGCCGATGGCACAATATAAAATCAAGGATTCGGAACGCATCCAAACGCAATATAATTTGATACGCAGTCATGCATCCGGAACTGGAAATGAAATTCCTCCCTTGTATGTGAAAGCTGCAATGATTGCACGTTTAAACACATTGTCTTTAGGGAAATCCGGGGTTCATAATTCAGTGATTGAATTACTTACAACGCTTATCAATAAGAACATCACGCCCATAATTTACGAACACGGTGGTGTAGGGGCTAGTGGCGATTTGGTGCAATTGGCGCATTTGGCTTTGGTGATGATTGGTGAGGGAGAAGTCAATTATAACGGCCAAAAACAACTTACTAAAGACGTGTTTGAAGAAGAAAATATTCAGCCGATACAGATTGTGCTTCGGGAAGGTTTGGCGCTCATGAATGGTACGTCGGTGATGACAGGTATCGGGATTGTGAATGCTTTTTATTCTCGACGTCTCCTCCATTGGATGATTGCTTGCTCATCGGCCATCAATGAAATTGTGCAAGCCTATGATGACCATGTGTCGCTTGAACTCAATAATACCAAAAAACACAAAGGCCAACGACAAATTGCCGAAATGATGCGTTCGTATCTTAAAGACAGCTCACGCACTCGAAAACGCGAACACCATTTATATGCAGATACAAAAGACATTTCCGTCTTTGAGTTCAAAGTGCAGGAGTATTATTCACTGCGTTGTGTACCTCAAATTCTGGGACCAATATTGGACACTTTGAATTCCGTTGAAACTATATTAGTTGAAGAAATCAACTCTGCCAATGACAATCCGATTGTGGATGTTGCAAACAAAAACGTCTATCATGGCGGCAATTTTCATGGCGATTATGTGTCATTAGAGATGGACAAACTAAAATTGGTCGTGACCAAAATGAGCATGCTTGCCGAACGACAACTCAACTATTTATTGAATCCAAAACTGAACAATATTCTTCCGCCATTTGCAAATCTCGGCACCTTGGGCATCAATTTTGGCATGCAAGGCGCACAATTTACCGCCACATCAACCACTGCTGAAAACCAAATGCTGTCTAACCCGATGTATGTTCATAGCATTCCAAACAACAATGACAATCAGGATGTGGTGAGTATGGGGACGAATGCGGCGCTTATCACAAAAAAAGTGATAGAAAATGCCTTTGAAGTGGTAGCCATCGAGCTGATGACCATCGTTCAGGCGATTGATTATTTGGGTTCGAAAGGGACCATGTCTTTTCAAACTCAAAAGATATATGAAGATATTCGTCAACTGGTTCCAAAGTTTTCTGATGATGTAATCATGTATCCATATGTGAAACAGGTGAAGGACTTTCTTATTAATAATGAAATTAAAATCGACTGATGAAACGAAAATGCGCATTGGTTACAGGTGGTTCAAGAGGTATTGGACGAGCAATTTGCATTCAGCTTGCGAAGGATTTTGATTATCATATTCTGGTAAATTTCAATTCAAATGAAAAAGAAGCTAACATTACATTGCGAGAAATAAAGCAAAATGGCGGCTCTGGAGAACTCATTTCATTTGATGTTACAAATTCTGAACAAGTCACAGCAACATTGGAAAACTGGCAGAAAAACAATGAAACAGCGCTAATTGAAATCCTCATCAACAATGCTGGAATCACAAAAGATGGCTTATTCCTCTGGATGAAACCGTCCGAATGGCACGATGTGATTAACGTAAGTCTCCACGGCTTCTTCAACGTCACTAACTCTCTAATTAAAAATATGTTGCTCAATAAATATGGACGCATTGTCAACATTGTATCCGTTTCTGGTTCAAAAGGAGTCGCTGGCCAAACCAATTATTCCGCAGCAAAAGGCGCAGTAATTGCTGCGACCAAATCTTTGGCTCAAGAAGTTGCCAAAAAAAACATCACCGTAAATGCTGTGGCTCCCGGTTTTATTTCAAGTGATATGACGTCCGATTTTGATGAAAAAGAACTCAAAAAAATGATTCCCATCAATCGTTTTGGCAAACCCGAAGAGGTGGCGCATTTGGTATCATTCTTGGTGTCAGAAAAAGCGTCCTACATCACGGGCGAAGTCATCAATATCAATGGTGGCATCAGTTAAGGAAAATAACTGTAAATTTACCATTCCAATACATTAACGAACGGCTTACTTGCATAAGCTCAATTTCAACACATCAATGGCGGAATGGGACGGAAAATCTAGAGGCACCGTTTTTGGATTTAAGGTGTTTATCTTTTTTATCAAAAACTTCGGCATTCAAGCGGCTTACAACTTGATGCATTTACCTGTTCCTTATTTTTGCCTTTTCTCTCGGAAAAATGTCCGTGGGCTTCGGTTTTATTTTAAAAAAAGACTTGGATATTCTTGGTTCAAAACAATAGTGAGCATTTATAAAACGTATTATGTTTTTGGTCAGACACTTATTGATAAAATTGCCATTTCTTCAGGATTACGACAAAATTATACCTACCAATTTGATGGAGAACCCCTTATTCAAGAAGCCCTAGACCTCAATAAAGGCGGCATTCTTATCAGTGCCCACGTTGGCAATTTTGAGTTGGCTCAATATTTTTTCAAAGGAAGATTGACAACTACTTCTATTAGCATCGTCATCACGGACCAAGACCATCAGCATATAAAGGATTATCTAAATCAATATCTAAAGAAAGATGAGATGCAGTTCATCATTGTCAAAGATGATTTGTCGCATATTTTTGAAATTAATGCCGCTTTGGCGCAAAATCGGATTATCTGTATTGCGGGTGATAGATATTTGGCCAATACTAAATGTATGGAAGCAGTATTGTTGGGGAAAAAGGCTAAATTCCCCATGGGACCATTCCATTTGGGGAGTCGGCTGGATGTTCCTGTATTATTTGTGTGTGTGATGAGGGAGCCCAAAAGACATTATCATCTGTATGCGCGAAGAGTTGTGGTTAAAAAAAGGAACGCGCAGGACTTACTCGAAAAATATACTCGGAATTTAGAATTGCTAGTGAAACGATATCCACATCAATGGTTTAATTTTTATGACTTTTGGGAAGATGCCAAATAATAATGTATTAAAAAAACCAATTACCGATAAGGAAGCTATCAAACAACTGCTTCCACATCGCAAACCAATGCTCATGGTAGATGGTTTGGTCTATTTTGATGGCGAAAAAGCTGTTTCAAATTTTACGGTAGCGATTTCCAATATATTTGTTGACAAAACTCATTTTTCAGAACCTGGATTGGTAGAACATATGGCACAATCGGCAGCGCTTTTGACGGGTTACAGACATAAAATTCAAAATTTACCCGTCAAAGATGGCTTTATCGCAAGCATCAAAAATTTGAAAATTGAACGTCTTCCAAAAGTGAATGATGTCATTGCAACGGAAGTCAAAATTGCTTATGGATTGCCAACGATGAGCATCGTCCACATCACTTCAAAAACAGATGAAATCGACATTGCTTCCGCTGAAATGACCTTGGTTTTAAGAGAAAACGAATGAACGAACTGAAACACACACATACAATTACCGTACGATTCAATGAAGTCGATTCGTTGGGCATTGTTTGGCACGGACATTACATGTCTTATTTTGAAGAGGGTCGTGAAGCCTTTGGAAAAAACTTTGGCATCTCCTATTTAGACATCAAAGCAAAAGGATTTGCCATTCCCATCGTAAAAACAACCACCGAACATTTGCTCCCCTTAAAATATGGTGACACCGCCACTGTGGAAACGATATTTAAAAATTCGTCCGCCTCAAAACTAATCTTTGATTATGTGATTAAAAATCATAAGAATCAAATCGTTTGCAAAGGCGAAACGGTTCAAGTATTTACATCTATAAAAACCGGAGACATGGCTCTAAACACTCCTGAATTTTTTAAAGCCTGGAAATTAAAGCATCGATTGGTGGATGAATAAGGTATATGTGTCATATAACAATATCATTTCTTCGCTTGGTTTTAATTCGAAAACGGTTGTGGATGCCATTTCAAAGGGGCAATCTGGTATTAAATTGACTGATGACAAGTCGCTGTTACAACATCCATTTTACAGTGCAATGATTGATAAGGAGGAACTTGTATCTTCTGCAATGGCATCACATATTTCGGATGATTTTACACGATTGGAAACCATGATGTTGTTGTCTTTAAAGAATGTCATCCATCAATCCAACATTCCTTTGGATGACAACGTCGGACTAATCATTTCAACCACCAAAGGGAATATTGATGTCTTGGAGTCGCATAGTAAATTTCAAAAAGAACGTGCTTATTTAAGTGTTCTTGGCAAAATTATCCAAGATTTTTTTGGATTCAAAAACGAACCGATTATCGTTTCAAATGCTTGTGTATCTGGACTATTGGCAATTTCCATTGCGAAACGCTACATTCATCAAGGCATTTATAAATATGTTTTTATTGTGAGTGGCGATTTGGTGTCGGAGTTTGTGCTTTCGGGTTTTAACTCGTTTCAAGCCTTGAGCCCAGAACCTTGCAAACCGTATTCCATTAATCGTTCTGGCATTACTTTGGGAGAGGCTGCCGCATCCATTTTAATCACTTCAGATGAGAATCATCTTGCAAAAGAATCCGTGGAATTGTTGGGCGAAAGTTCGTGCAACGACGCCAATCACATTTCCGGACCTTCCAGAACAGGTGAAGGCCTGTATCGGAGCATTCAAAAAGCTATGGTAGAAGCAAATTTGGATGGCAGCACTATCGATTATATTTCAGCACACGGAACCGCCACAGCCTTTAACGATGAAATGGAAGCTATTGCGTTTGACAGATTGCGATTAAACCACATTCCCATTAACAGTCTTAAAGGTTATTTTGGTCACACATTGGGAGCTTCCGGATTGTTGGAAACTATTATTGGAATGCATTCCTTACACAGGAATACCTTGTTCGCGTCTGCTGGTTTTGATGTGTTGGGAGTGTCAAAACCTCTCAACGTCATCACAAAAGCCACAAAAAAAGAGTTGAATGTCTTCTTAAAAACGGCTTCAGGATTTGGGGGCTGCAATACCGCAGCATTCTTTAAAAAAGTACACACATGACCAAGAAAACAATGCGAGCCGTTGATGCGCTACAAGAAGCACAAAAAATTGCTTTCGCGCCATTTATTTTTCAAACGACTGTGTCTTTGCGAAAATTGGGTGTGTTAGATTTGATTTTTAAAGAACGCTCAAAAGGTGGCGTTACCATTCAGGAAATGTCCAAATCACTTTCCATAAGCGAATACGGACTTGGCGTGTTACTTGAAATCGCGGAAAGTTATGACATCGTTGAAAAAGCCGAAAATGGAAAGTTTGAATTAACCAAAATCGGATACTTTCTACATCATAATAAAACCGTTGAAGTCAACTTGAATTTCACCAATGATGTATGCTACCAAGGCTTGTTTCATCTGAATGATGCCATAAAAACCGGAACACCGGAAGGCTTAAAAGAATTGGGGAAATGGGACACAATTTATGATGGCTTGTCACAGTTGACCCCAGAAGTCCAGAAATCATGGTTTGAATTTGACCATCATTATTCGGATGGGATTTTTGAGGCAGCCTTACCTCGTGTATTCAAACATCATCCGAAAATGCTATTTGATATTGGTGGAAATACCGGGAAATTCGCTTTGCAATGTCTTAATTATGACGAAAACGTCACCATCACTATTTTCGATTTGCCAGGACAACTTGAGAAAGCATTGTCCAACATTACAAATGCAGGTTTCGAACACCGCGTTGTCGGTCACGAAATAAATTGGCTAC
Organism: Gelidibacter sp.; assembly: GCA_041391925.1. Taxonomy (GTDB): domain Bacteria; phylum Bacteroidota; class Bacteroidia; order Flavobacteriales; family Flavobacteriaceae; genus JBPOFM01. Next base: position 395,537 of record JAWKNA010000003.1, read on the forward strand.
ATAAAAATTTATCCATTCCAACCGGTGCCAACGTGATTTGGATGAGTCAATTTTTGGATTGTTTTTCCGAAACAGACATCATCAAGATTCTTAAAACGTGTGTGGCTTCCATGGATTCGGAAACGGAACTCATCATTATCGAAACCTTTACGGATAGACAGAAATTTGATAATGCTAAATTCGTTCTGGAAGCCACCTCCTTATATTTTACGGTGATGGCAAACGGTAATAGTAAAATGTACAATTCGGTCCTGTTTAAGGAATTGGTTGAAAAAGCCGGATTAAACATAGCCGAAGACAATTCTATTGGAGAATTTCACACCATGTTGGTCTGTAAAATATAGTCGCTCTTGAATAAAAATCTATATATATCATCCTTTTGCCACATCAAGAACAATACGGTTTCCTTAAATGGAAATTTGCTTTTTTCAAATGATGACAAAACTTTTTCGAGTTTTATAAAATCAGCATCCGTTAATTTACATATGGACTATCCGAAATTTTTTAAAATGGATTCTTTAAGCAAATTGGCTTTCTTGGGCGCTGATAGTCTCTTAAAGTTCGAAGAAAAAGAAGAAGATACCGCAATTCTTCTTTCCAATCGCGCCTCCAGTTTGGATACAGACAGGAAATATCAGGCCTCCATTTCTGACAAAACCAATTACTATCCGAGCCCATCGGTGTTCGTTTATACCTTGCCCAATATTTGCATTGGTGAAATCAGCATCAAACATCAATTACATTCAGAAAACTGTTTTTTTGTGTTCGACCATTTTAATGCAGAACATCTTCATACGAATGCTGAATACCTCATCAATCATCACAAAGCAAAACGTGTGCTGTGTGGTTGGGTCGATTTTGATGATAAAAATTACGAAGCTTTCTTATATTTGGTGTCAGAAAATGGTAATATTGCACACACGTCTAATGACATCAAGAAATTATATAATTCGTAATAGTACGCCAAGATGGTAGAGTTAAAGCAAGAACTGAAGGAAAAAATTATAGCGATATTAAATTTGGAAGACATTTCAGTGTCTGATATTGACGACGATGACGCGCTTTTTGGTGACGGATTGGGCCTCGACTCCATTGATGCCCTGGAACTGATTGTGATGCTCGACAAAGATTTTGGCATCCAATTGACTGACCCAAAAGAAGGCAAAGAAGTCTTTAAATCCATTTCCGTTTTAGCAAATTATATTGCCGAGCACAGAAAAAAATAAGGCCAAAAACCGTGTGGCCATCACTGGAATGGGAATTATTTCCGCCATTGGCAACACCCTTGAAGACAACAGAACTTCTTTGTTGTCTTCCACTTCGGGAATTGGAGATTTAACACACATCCACTCAAAACAGGCCGCCCACATCAAGGTTGGAGAAGTCAAATTGACCAACGACGAGCTCACCACACAGCTCCAACTTCCCAAAGACACTAATTTTACCAGAACAGCACTATTGGGTTTGATGGCGTCAAAAGAAGCGATTAAAAATGCCACCATTAAAGATATGAATGAGGTTCGAACCGGCTTTATTTCTGCAACCACTGTGGGTGGAATGGATAAAACTGAAGTTCATTTTAAAGAGTTCCGAACACAATCCGAAACACAAAAATACATTTCGAGCCATCATGCGGGTGACAGCACTCAAAAGATTGCGGATGCATTAGGGGTCACCGATTTTGTGACCACTATCAGTACCGCATGTTCCTCTTCGGCGAATGCCATCATGCTCGGCGCACGCTTGATAAAAGCTGGAACATTGGACCGCGTCATCGTTGGCGGAACGGATGCGTTATCAAAATTTACCATTAATGGGTTCAAAACTTTAATGATTTTATCCGATGAGCGTTGTGCCCCATTTGATGCCGATAGAAAAGGGTTAAATTTAGGGGAATCTGCAGCATATTTGGTGTTGGAATCCAATGATATGGCTCTAAAAAATAATAAAAAAGTTCTTGCTTATCTATCTGGCTACGGAAATGCCAACGATGCGTTTCACCAAACAGCTTCTTCTGATACTGGAGAAGGTGCATATTTGGCAATGCTTAAAGCTCTGAAATTTGCCAATTTGGACGCTTCACAAATAGATTACGTAAATGCACATGGCACGGCAACGCCCAATAATGACCTATCGGAAAGCGTAGCTATCCAAAGGGTTTTTGGAGAAAAAGTTCCAGATTTCAGTTCGACAAAAGTGTTTACAGGTCACACTTTGGCAGCAGCGGGAGCGGTAGAAGCAGTCTTTTGTATTTTGGGACTTCAGGAACAAATTGTGTTTCCAAATCTGAATTTTAAAACAAGAATTCCTGAAATAGGCTTGGAACCCGTCACAACGTTGAAACAAAAAAAAATACAGCACATTTTGTCTAATTCGTTCGGATTTGGCGGTAATTGTTCCTCCTTGATATTTTCAAAACCATGACATCTGTTTATATCCATAGCGCTGTGTCCATTTCAGCTCAAAACACTTTTGAGTCGGATGCATGGATATCACAATTGACATCAAATTCAGACAAAAAAGCGAAGGCTATTCACCCTGACTATAAAGACTACATTTCATCACTGGCATTACGCAGAATGGCAACAGGGGTAAAAATGGGTGTCACAGCAGCCACAAAAGCGCTTAAAAATGCAGAAATTTCAGAGCCTGACGCTATCTTAACTGGTACGGGAATGGGTTGTATTGAAGATACCGAAAAATTCCTAAACAATATCATCGCCAATGATGAAGAATTTTTAACGCCAACAGCTTTTATCCAATCCACGCACAACACGGTTGGAGCGCAAATTGCCTTGGGATTGAATTGCAAAATGTATAACAATACGTATGTGCATGGCGCCTTGTCTTTTGAATCGGCCTTGATGGACGCACAACTGTTGATTCAACAATCAGAAGCAAAAAATGTGCTAGTTGGTGGCATCGATGAATTGGGAGCTGAATTTGTGGATTCCGTGCGAATGCTTGAAGACCAAAATTCTCACGGTATCAAAGTGCCAATCGGTGAAGGCGCTACCTTTTTTGTCATGTCTTCAGAAGCTAAAGAAAATGCCATTGAACTTTTGGACATACAAAGTTTCAGTCAATTAAAAAAAGAGGAGGTCGCAAAAACATTGAATGATTTTTTAATGGAAAACAATTTGAACCATTCTGATATTGATGCCCTTGTTTTAGGAAATAATGGTGATGGTTTTGATGATTTTTATGGCACGTTGTCTTCTGAATTTTCACCACATATAACTTCCATTACCTATAAAAAATATATTGGTGAATATTTTACGGCTTCGGCTTTTGCTTTGTTTTGGGGATTTAAAATTCTTTCTTCACAACATATCCCAGAAGTTTTACTTCAACATAAAATCTCAAAATCATCCATAAAAACCATACTTTTATACAATCAGTTTAAAGGTCGCGACCATAGTTTTATCTTGTTGAAATCATGCTGAAATTCAAATATATCACCATTTTGACATTAACGATTTTGGCAGTGCTCCTCATTTGCGAGCCATTTGTATATATATCATTTTGGTGGTATATCCTGCTATTTTCGGTTACCTTTTGGATAATTGTGATAGGTAGTTTTTCCATGAGTTGGGGTTTGTTTTTAAAAGCAGTTACATCAAACCCGAAAATTTCAGGGAAAAAAATTGCCATCACATTTGATGATGGACCAAATTTAAATTACACACCAAAAGTGTTGCAATTGCTGAAGGATTATGACGCTAGAGCAACTTTTTTCTGCATTGGAAAACAGGTAAAAAAACATCCCGAGCTCTTAAAATCAATTGTTTCTGAAGGTCACGGAATTGCCAATCATTCGTATTCGCATAGTGTGACTATTGATTTTAAATCGACCGAAGAATGGCTCACGGAGTTGAAAAACACAGATGAGGCTATTTTTAATGTTACGGGGCTAAAAACCAATCTGTTTCGTCCGCCTTTTGGTGTCACCACACCGCAATTGGCAAAAGCCTTGAAAATTACTGGCCACAAGGCTATTGGCTGGAACATTCGTTCATTCGATACTGCCATCAAAAACTCTAAAACCATTGTAAAACGCATCACCAAGAAGATTCATCCTGGTGCCGTCATTTTGCTTCACGACAACCACGACCGCGTGGAAATGGTTTTGGAACAGTTGTTGCAATTCCTGAAAACCAACGACTATCAAATGGTCACCATTAAAGATTTGTTAGATGAGAAATAAGATGTCCTTTGTTATCGTGTTTTTAGTTGCCATTGTGGGATTTTCGCAGACCAAACTTTCTGAAGGCGAACAAAAAATATTCAAACAAAACGTGTTGAAAACAGCGCAATCTACTAAAAGCATCCAAAGTAATTTTATACAGACCAAACATTTGAGTGTGCTGGAAAACAACATTGTTTCGGAGGGAAAACTGTATTTCAAGGCACCCAACTTGGTAAAATGGGAATACATTACGCCTTATAAAAATAGTGCTGTTTTTAAAAATGAAACGCTTTTGGTGAACAATGAAGGGAAAAAAGACGAAATGGATTTAAGGGCCAATCGATTGTTCAAAAGCCTGAACTCACTTATTATCAACAGCATCAAAGGCGATATGTTTGACGATACGCAATTTGACATTTCGTATTTTGGAACGGCGAATGGTTATTTAGTAAAATTCATTCCCAAGGACAAACGTTTGAAAAAATTCATTGCTTCTTTTGAATTATTATTTGACAAGATGTCTGCACAAGTTATCCAGGTGAAACTTATTGAACCCAATAATGACCACACAGTTATCGAGTTTAAAGACAAACAATTGAATAGTAATATTGCCGATTCAATTTTTACAAATTAATCGATGGTGCTGGACGATTTTTATACCGTTATGGAAAGTAAACTTCTAGAAGGGCAGCTTCTAACGGTAAAAGTAAAAATTCATGAGGAACACACTGTTTTTAATGGGCATTTTCCAAATTTTCCTGTAGTGCCCGGTGTGGCAATGCTCCAAATCATTAAAAATATACTGGAGAAGCATCTGCAACAAACCCTTTTTTTGAAAAGTTCATCTTCGATTAAATTTCTATCCTTGGTAAATCCTCATAAAGAAAATATCCTTTTTTTTGGCATACATTACACTATGGAAAACGAAGTGATAAACGTAAAAACAAGCACTTCTTTTAAAGACGGAAGAGCAGTATTGAAATGTAATACTACCTTTGTAAAAAATAACCCCACGAAACGCTAGAATGGAGCTTAACGACGTCAAATCAAAATTTAAAGTCTATAAGTGTTGCGTGGTACTTCCAACATATAACAATCCTAAAACTTTAAAGCTGGTTATTGATGGAATTATGGCATATACGAAGGAAATTATTGTAGTAAATGATGGTTCTACCGATGAAACATCTACAATTTTAAATCAATACCCAGACATCATTACCTTGCACCAACCAAAAAATACCGGGAAAGGGCATGCGCTAAAAACGGGGTTTCGCTATGCCGTGTCATTGGGTTATCAATATGCAATTACCTTAGACACCGACGGGCAACATTTCCCAAAGGATATTCCTAATTTTATAAGGGCATTGGATGCTTCGGAAAACAAAAACATCCTGATTATTGGCGACCGTAACATGAACGAAGCAGACGTCTTGGCTCGAAGCGCTAGAGGCAACCGCGTGTCTACGTATTGGATGAAAGCGGCCACAGGTCTAAAATTGAAAGATTCACAATCAGGTTTTAGGCTCTACCCCATCAAACGGATGAATCGCATCCGGTTTATGAACGCCACCAAAAAATTTGAATTTGAAATTGAGGCCATTGTTAAATCCTATTGGGCAGGGATTGACATCGTACATGTGCCTATTGAAGTGCTATACGATATGAAGGAGCGCGTGTCTCACTTTCGACCGTTTATGGACATAGCCAGGATGGTAATTCTCTATATCTGGTTTTTGTTGGTACGCCTGTTTGTCATCATGCCTCGTGATGGATATCGTAACTTTAGAAAAAAAGGGCTCAAAAGATTTCTGATGGAGGACCTTTTAAGAAATCAGGATTCCCCAAAAAAGAAAGCGCTCTCCATAGCTCTTGGGGTTTTTATCGGTTTCTCGCCACTTTGGGGTTTCCATACTATCCTTGTCCTTTTTTGTGCCCTTGCAATGAATCTCAACAAAGTCATTGCATTTGCATTTTCCAATATCAGTCTACCACCATTAATTCCCTTTGTATTGCTATTGAGTTTGCAAACCGGAAATTGGGTTTTGGGCATTGACACAGACTACGAACTAAATGCCATTTTACATAATTTTGACATTCTGGAAAACCTTAAATCTTACCTCATCGGAAGTCTTTTATTATCGACTTTTGGTGCAATAGCGTTCGGATGTGTCGGATACGTGTTGTTTTCTGTATTTGATACAAATCATAAAACCGGTTTATGATTAAGCTCTTGAACTTCATATTTCAATCGCTACAAAAGCAAAAACGACTATTTTTTATCGGGTTGATGGTCCTTTTTGGAGCTTTGATGTGGATGGCTTCAAGGATAGAGTTCGATGAAGACATTTCCAAATTGATTCCTATGAATCCTGATAACGTCCAACTTCAAAGAGTATTGAAGACAGCTCAATTCAGTGATAAAATCATCATCAACATTCAACGACGGAAACAGGGTTCTTTGGAGGATATGACGGATTATGCGCAGGATTTGTTGGATAGTCTGTCTGAAAAATCAACCGATTATATTAAAAATATTCAAGGTAAGATTGAAGACGAAACGATTTTTGAAACACTGAATTTTGCTTTTGAAAATGCGCCATTGTTTCTTTCGCCAAATGATTACCAAACGCTTTCTAACAGAACCCGAAAGGATTCCATTGAAAAAATCATCGAGGCTAATTATAAAACTCTCGCCTCACCCTCTGGAATAGTTGCCAAACAAACTATCGTCAAAGATCCATTGGGAGTTTCTATTTTGGCTTTGCAACATTTAAAGCAATTGGGATTTAATGATGGATTTGAACTGAGGGATGGTTTTTTGACCAGTAAAGACGGACAACATATTTTGCTGTTTATCACACCAACTTATAAATCTAGCCAGACAAATGAAAATGCAGTTTTAGCAGAACAATTGTACCGATTTCAGGACGCTTTGAATGCCGAATACATAGAACGAGTATATAGCGAAGCCTTCGGCGGAAGCCTGATAGCCGTTGCCAATGCTCAACAAATCAAAACGGACATCCAACTCACTGTAACCATTGCCGTGCTGGCATTGTTGATTTTATTAATTGTTTTCTACCGAAAGTTTACAATTCCACTTATTTTATTGGTACCAACGGTTTTCGGTGGATTGTTGGCACTTGCATTGCTCTCACAAATTCGAACAAATATTTCGGCCATTTCATTGGGAATTGGTGCCGTACTCTTAGGTGTAACCCTTGATTATTCGCTACATATTTTGACTCACATTCGAAATAACGACACTAATGAAGAACTGTATGCTGACGTCGCCAATCCTATTTTAATGAGCAGTCTCACTACGGCACTCGCTTTTCTATGTTTATTGTTTATCGACTCACAAGCATTACAGGATTTGGGCATATTCGCTTCGGTAAGTGTGCTCAGTGCTTCAGTTTTTGCATTGGTGTTTATTCCTCAAGTATATCAAGGGAAAGCTGTTTCATCTCGTAGTAAAAAGACACTTATTGATGGTATTGCCCAGTATCAATTTCATCAAAATAAATGGCTCATTGGAAGTTTGGCAGTATTGCTTGTTGTAAGTGCGATTACTTATAGCAAAGTGACATTCAACAATGATATTTCTAAACTAAATTATGAACCCAAGCACTTAAAAACGGCAGAAACCAATCTTGACAAACTCACTAACGAGCAATCAAAATCTTTATACATCATTGGATATGGCAACACATTGCAACAAACATTGGAAACGAATGATACCATTTTTAATCGTTTAAAAGAGCTGGAAAATTCAAAGGAACTTATCAGTTATAATTCAATTGGGTCTTTGGTGACTTCTGAAGCATCACAGCAACAAAAAATCGAGACTTGGAACAACTTTTGGACCACAGATAAAAAGATTCAAACTGAACAATTTCTCGAAGAAAGCGGTCAAAAGGTGGGGTTTAAATCAAATAGCTTTCAGAAATTTAATGCACTTTTGAATAAGGATTTTAAGCCATTGGGCTTAAAAGGTTTTAAAGCGCTCAACTTCCCTTTGGAAGATTTTATCACATCGTCTGACGATTTTCACACCATCACATCTGTGGCAAAAGTTGAAGACGCGCAGATTCTGAGAGTAAAAGAAGCCTTTAAAAACTCGGAAAACACTTTGGTCATAGACCGTCAAAACCTCAACGAAACCTTATTGGGACATTTAAAATCAGATTTCAACAAATTGATTGGCTATTGCTTTGTGGTTGTACTTTTATTGTTGTTTCTGTTTTATAGGAATATTAAACTTACTTTAATAACAATCCTGCCAATTATCATTACCTGGTTTCTGACCATTGGAATGATTGGAGTATTCGGGATGGAATTCAATATCTTCAGTATGTTAATATCTACTTTTATCTTCGGATTGGGTGTTGATTACAGTATTTTTATGACCAATGGTTTGCTAAGACAATATCAAAGTGCCAAAGAAAACATTTTGACCACGCATAAAACATCGGTCGTTTTATCAGTGCTGACCACAATTTTAGGTATTGGCGTGTTGATAGTTGCAAAGCATCCTGCTTTGTATTCCATTTCAATAGTGTCCATGATTGGAATTTTTAGTGCTATGTTAATTGCGTTTACGATTCAGCCGTTGTTGTTTAAACTTCTTATTTTTGACAAGAAGCCTCAAGAGTAATTTATGGGAACAATTAAAACCACACCTATTGAACGTATCAAATCCATCAGCAAGACAGATTTTATTGAGCGTTATTACAAGCCTCAAAAACCCGTGCTTATTGAGGATTTGACCAAAGAGTGGCCTGCTTTTAAGAAGTGGAATCTCGACTATATTCAAAGCTTGGCGGGCGACCAAATCGTGCCACTATACAATAATGAGCCTACAAAAGGCAGACAAAACTCCGTGGTGCCTGCAAAAAAAATGAAGCTCTATGACTACATCCAAATTCTAAAAACACAACCAACGGATTTGCGAATGTTTTTCTACAACGTGCTTCAAAAAATGCCAGAATTGACTAGGGATTTTAGCTATCCGGATATTGGTTTACAATTCTTTAAAAAACTTCCTGTGATGTTTTTTGGAGGGAAAGGCTCTAAAGTATTGGCACATTATGATATGGATTTGGCAGATTTACTCCACGTGCATTTTCATGGCAATAAACACGTCACCCTATTCGCCCCAGACCAAGCGAAACATCTCTACAAAGTCCCCTTTACAGTTCATAATTTGGAAACCATCGATATGGATAATCCGGATTTTGAAAACTATCCAGCCTTACAAAATGCCCAAGGTATTTCCATACAAATGAAGCACGGTGATGCGCTTTATATGCCCAGCGGATATTGGCATTATATTACTTATGATGACGGTGGGTTTTCCATCACTTTGCGTGCCTTTCCTCGCAAACCACTGCGGTTGGCAAAACTTTTTAAAAATATTGTGTTCATGCGAACGTTTGAGAATATGATGCGTCGTATTATGGGCCAAAATTGGGTAGATTACAAAGAAACTAAAATGGTAGAACGCATGAACCGCAACTATAAAATACACGAACAACGTGGGTAAAATATATTACATATGTCGCCTATCAGTGCTATGTTTTGTGGCGGTCTTATGCAATTCCTGTGGTATCAATAAGTCCCTCCACAACCTTCCGGACATTTCAGAATATAATGCAACCATCCCAAAAAGAGTCAAAATAAACGATTCCACATATACGGCTGGCAACAATTTCCTCACCAAAAACAAACAGGGCCAATGGGAACTTTATGTAGAAGGTGACCCGTTGGAAATTGGCCTCTTGACAGGCAGCCTCACTCAAGAGTTGATGTACACCCAAGAAGAAGTCTTCTACAATAAAATAAATGACTTAGTCCCATCGGAAGGGAAACAGAAATTCCTTCGCAAATTTCTTTCGTGGTACAATAGGAAAATGTACAAATATGTGCCCGAACAATACAAAGCAGAAATCTATGGTGTTTCTCGCTATGCTTCAGAAGATTTTGATGCTATTGCCCCGCCCTATTTGCGTTCGCTTTATTTACATGGGACACATGACATTGGGCATGCCTTACAAGATTTGGCTCTCGTGGGTTGCACATCTTTTGCCGCTTGGAACGATAATACCGCCGACGGCCACTTGCTTGTAGGCCGCAATTTTGACTTTTATGCAGGCGATGCATTCGCCAAAAACAAAATCATTGCCTTTGTCAATCCAACCAAAGGACATAAATTCATGTCCGTAACTTGGGGTGGTTTTATAGGGGTTGTCTCTGGAATGAACGAAAAAGGGCTCACCATTACCATCAATGCTGGCAAGTCCAAAATTCCACTGGTAGCTAAAACCCCAATATCCATAGTCGCTCGTGAGATTCTGCAATATGCATCTACTATTGATGAAGCCATCGCCATCGCCAAAAACCGCGAAGTTTTTGTCTCCGAAGCAATCATGGTTGGCAGTGCCATCGATCATAAAGCCGTATTGATAGAAGTGTCTCCCAACAACTTTGGTGTGTACAAGGTTGACAATAGCAACCAGCTTATCTGCGCCAACCATTTTCAAAGCGAGGCATTTAAAAACGACCGCCGAAATCTAAAAGCCATTGAAGATAGTCATTCGGAATATCGCTATGAGCGAATGGAAGAATTACTCTCTGAAGAACAAAAACTGACTCCTGAAAAAGCAGTGAGTATCTTAAGAAACAGGAACGGATTACAGGGTGAAGCCCTTGGATATGGCAACGAAAAGGCCATCAATCAACTCTTGGCACACCACAGCATCGTCTTTCAACCGGAAGAATTAAAAGTTTGGGTTTCTTCAAATCCATATCAATTGGGGGAATTTGTGGCTTACGATTTAAACGAAATCTTTAAATATAGAGAAGGGAACCCGTCTAGGTTTTCGCTATCCGATGGAGAAGCAACGATTGAAGAAGATCCATTTGTTCATACAGATGCTTTTCAAAACTATGAAGACTACCGAATTTTGGAGCGCACCATGGAAGAAGCCATAGAAAATAAAAGTGCGGTAATCAAGGAGAATCTCAACGCGCTTATTGAGGATAATCCAAACTATTGGAAAGCGTATTATTTAGTGGGACAGTACCATTACCAACATAAAAACTATGTTGAGGCTTTAAAAAATTTCGAACTTGCTAATACTAAGTCTGTTACTACCGCGATAGATGCCAAAGAATTACGTAAATTCATCAAAAAATCCAAACGAAAAATTAAGTGATGCATCCCGATATTGAATTTCAAACCCAAGAAACCATTAAGGCGTTCCAAGAAATGAAATTGAAAAAAACGCTGAAATATCTCTCACAGCATTCACCTTTTTATCAACGCCTTTTCAAATCAAACAATTTCCAGATATCCGACATACAATTGCTGGAGGATTTGGTCAAGTTACCCACAACCTCCAAAGACGATTTACAAAAGCACAATGACGATTTCTTATGTGTCCCTAAACACAAAATTATCGACTACGTCACCACCTCAGGAACTTTGGGGGCACCTGTAACCTTTGCCTTAACCGATAAAGATTTGGACCGATTGGCTTATAATGAGGCTGTTTCATTCGCGTCTACTGGGATGGGCAGCAACGACACCATACAGCTTATGACTACCATGGACCGATGTTTTATGGCAGGACTCGCCTATTTTTTGGGAGCTAGAAAAGTGGGGGCAAGCATCGTCCGTGTAGGGGCTGGAGTACCCGAACTACAGTGGGATTCCATTCGGAGATTCAAACCTACCTATCTAATTTGTGTGCCTTCCTTCTTATTAAAATTGATTGACCACGCACAACAAAACGATATTTCCATCAACGATAGCTCGGTAAAGGCAGCCATCTGCATCGGTGAGCCCATACGCAACTCGGATTTTTCCCTTAATACCTTGGGACAAAACATAGCGGACACGTGGGACATTCAACTCTATTCTACCTACGCATCTACTGAAATGAGTACCGCCTTTACGGAATGTTCAGCACAAAAAGGCGGTCATTTACACCCAGACCTCATTATAGTGGAGATACTAGACGAACAGCAACAGCCTGTTGAAGAGGGCGAACTAGGCGAACTAACAATTACTACCTTGGGCGTGGAGGCAATGCCGCTCTTGCGCTTCCGAACAGGAGATATGGTTCACGCACATCTAAATCCATGTGATTGCGGACGAAACACCCTTCGTTTAGGTCCCATTATGGGCCGCAAACAACAAATGATTAAATACAAAGGAACTACCCTTTATCCACCAGCTATAGTGGATATTCTCAACCAATTTCAAACATTGGAAGGCTTTGTAATTGAAATCAAGCACAACAACCAGGGCTTGGATGACCTCATTATCAAGGTGGCATGTGTCCATCCACCAGAACAATTTCTTCAAGACATCCAAAACACTTTTAAATCAAAATTACGCGTGATTCCATCAATTGAATTGTGTGATTTGGTAACAATTCAAAAATTGCAGCGTTCAGGATTGGACCGAAAGACAAGATTGGTTATTGATAAAAGGTGAGGGATATTTAGAATCTTTTCAATGTTTTTATCATTTTGCTAGGAAATCATGTCATTTATTAAGATTCACTTTCAGCCTTGTTTTGGTTTACACTTATTATGGTTGTAAAACAACTGGAAAAAAGCATGAAATGAAAGTATTAAAATAAAAAACGGTAACATGTAAAATCCTCTATTGTATTGTAAACGGATCAATAGTCGTTCCATTATAAAAACCGATAAACGTTTCAGTATGTATTCTGTGAAAATAAAAAAGAGTTTTACAGAAATGTAAAACTCTTTTCATCTGTGGTCCCACCTGGGCTCGAACCAGGGACCACCTGATTATGAGTCTGTATCAAGATGCTTTCAGTTTGTAACAGTTGTTTTCAGATGTTTGATTTTCAACTAATTATATTTTAGGTTGTTTTCTTTTGGTTTCAAATATTTACTAATTTTCTCTGAAATGTTTAACCTATGTTTAACCCAGATTTAAATTACCTTGAATATTTAGAGTGAGTAACAATCACTTCTATTCCACATTCAAGATAGTTGAAATTAATTATGTTTTCATTTTTTGAAGGTATAAAATAAGTCATATATTTTTCAATATTGTCGTGAAATATATAATCAATCCTTGCCAAAATATCAGCGTTGTAATACAACTTGACATCCATTAAGCCTTCAAGTTTTAAACTGTCAAATAATTTTGTTGTGCATCTGTAAACTTCATATTCATATTTACCTATTTTAATGGTTTCTGTTCCATTAAGTTCAAATTCATGAAGTTCATATTGCTCACCGATTGTAAATGGTAGCCTTTTCTTTTTCATAACAATTGGGTATATAAATGCCACCTATGTCAAAGTTCTATATAAGTATTTGACACAGGTGGCAAAAATGAATATTTAAATCAATTAAGTTTCTCCACTCCCAAATGTTCCAACAACTTCCAATATAGGTTATTGAATGTATGAGTGAATAGAATGGTATATTTGAAATCCTTTCTGTTAACAAAGATTTCTTTTCTTTCAAACAAGGTTACTCTTAAATGAATTTCGTTTTCAATTTCATCTTCATCACCAAAATAATCCATTGAAAACATAAAGTATTTTTCAGCTCCTAATGATTCATTTTTGGTCAACCATTTCTTTACTTTTTTGGAGTCGCTTTTAATGGCTTTATAAATAGCCATTTCTTGTTTGAAGTAGTTTTCGTTTTTGTGAAATTCTGAAAGTTCTTCTAAAGCTTCAAAGGTTTGAATAAACCTTTCCTCTGGTGTCCTTGGGTTAAAATAGTCTGGTAATCTAATTGTTTTTCCATCTATGAAATGCGTAAAACGATTTGAGTCTTCTCTCTTTAATCTATTGTATGCATCCTGATATTTCAACAACCACCATTCAAAATTAGTCAGATTGTAGATACCATCAGAACAAAGAGATTCAAATTCTTGTATGTAGTTTAAAGGATTAATTATTTAAACACTTAATATCAAGCAAGCTTCCTCTTCCAAAGAACCTGACCATTGATGTATCAGTATCTTGAAACAGACTATTGGGTATCAATATTTCTTTATTTTTGCTCAATTCATCAATATGGATAATTAACAAGCATTCTTTTTCATTGAATTTGACCTTACTTAATTCAATGGTCTTTGTCAAATCTTTAGCATCTACTTTTAACTGAAAAATATATTCATCCATATCTATTAATAAAAAGCTATCTCCATCTGCTTTGAAAATATCCAATATATCATAGTAAGTTGCCAACTGTTTATCTGATTGCAAAACTTCTTCATAGTCATTAGAAAATTGTTTCTTATACATTTCTTCTCCATACCAATCAAATTCAATTGATTGCTTTTCCATGACCTCTTCTTTGAACTTCATCATTTTTTCAAATGATACCTTGTCGCTGTCTTCTTTATCCCCACAAGTAAAAAGCAAAAAACTAACGACTAAAATTGCATATTTTTTCATTGTTAATTATTGATTGTTATTCAAATAAATACCTCCTATAATTTTTTGAGATTCAGGGGTTTCAAGATAAAATATTGTGTAGATATTACCCTTGTAAATCATGTTTACAGCTATACAAGTATTGATTTCTCCTGTTTCAACATAAGTGGCGTCATAGAACTCATATATAGCATCTATACCTCTGAACTTGTTGTCAATACTGTATTTTGATTTCAGCAAAATGCCTGATGCGCCAAGGTTTCTAACAAATTTTTCATTGTAATAATCTGCCAATTTTTCTAACCCTTCAATATATTCATGTGGCTTTTGTGAGGAAATGCTAATCATACTTTCATCCTTTTTACTGGCTAACACCGTATAATAAAGCCCAATTTTAGGGTCATTTACCTCTGCTTGAATTGACCAATCATTATTAAATGGTACAAATAATTCACCTATTGACTTATAGTCATTGGAATTTTGATGTTCATTTTGATTTTCATCTTGATGGATTTTGTTAATGCTGTCTTCCTTCTGCCTATCTTGTTCCAGCATTTTTTTATTGGCTTCTTTCCAATCGACATTATTTATTCTATTGTTGACATAAACTTTAGTGCCAATCACTGCTACAATTAATATTAAAATAGCTATTGAAATTGTTTTAGATTTCTTATTCATATTTTGAAAGTTGGGATGGTTAACAAATATATTCATTTATCATTTATGATAACCAAGTAGTTATCATAAACTACAACTTTGTTTGTCAAGTATTGCTAAAAATGACAGACAAAAAAACGCTACAATCACTTGTCGGTAAAAGGATTAAAAAGTTAAGGGAAGAACAGAAAATACCTCAACAGGATATAGCTGCTGCCTGTAACATCGAAAAATCAAACTTTAGTAGAATTGAAGCTGGCAATACAAATCCAACCATTTATACTTTAAGTAAAATAGCCGATAAGCTTTCCGTTACATTATCTGAACTTTTAAAATTTGAAAAGGAGAAAAAATAGGAAATGGCTATTTATAACTATCTCCTAAATTTCAATCCTTCAAAAGAGTCTCAAAAAAGTGGATTTTAGACCTGCTTCACAATTTTGATTCATCCACAAAACTATAATAGCCATTTCGTGAAACTATGATATGGTCAAGCAAAACTATATCTAGATAGTTTCCTGCTTCCTTTAGCTTTCTTGTCAATTTAATATCCGCTTCACTGGGCTTTAAATTGCCTGATGGGTGATTGTGAGCAATAATAATGTTTGAGGCATTACATTTTAGGGCAACGCTAAATAACAGTTTTGCATCCACAACAGTTCCTGATACACCACCTTTAGATAAAGGATAAATGCCAAGAACTTGGTTGTTTCTATTTAGCAAAAGAACTTTGAATTCCTCTTGAAGCTCAATGGTGTTTAAAGACCAACAGGAAAGAAATAATCTGTAAGAATCCTGACTGCTGACAACCTTTAATTTTTCTGTATTTCCTGTTTTATAGGAAACCTTGATTTCTTGTATCGTGTTCATATTTAAAAAATTAAAATGCCCAAAATCAATTTGATTCTGGGCATTAATTAATTATCAGGTCAATAAAGGATGACTGGACAAATCAGCAGGTTTAGCCTTGACAAAATCATCAATTGTGGACTCACTCATATCTTTCCTTGCTGATGGTTCAGTAGGAACATACTCAAACCTGTGAGAAAGCTCTACGATTTCTCCTGTTTCCTTAATAGTGAATGTATAAGGCTCACAAGATTTCTTGACAATGCTTCCAGGCATTTCAGTGCCTAATAGAGCCTTACAGGTCTCTTCATCAAATGTTGAGGTGATTGAGGTCTTTCTTGCCGTAGCATAAAAATTTCCTGTCTCCTTACTTTTTACTAATTCCACTCCACCCTGAATGGTGAGAGCAAAGAAAGTTGAACCATCATGTGATTCAATCTCCTTAAAGTTTACAATTCGTACCATGATTTAAAATTTTGAGTTGAACATTTGTTTGTATCACAATTGCCTTAAACCATCAGCAAAAAAAACAACAGCTATCACCTTGTTATAAATTCTTGGCTGACAAAAAAGTTTTGCAATACACAGCAAGGTGGGGGTTTCCCCTTTTGCCATGAATGGGTGGGGGTCTTTAACAGGTCCTCTACGCTTTCTTTAAGACTTGTCTGAAAAAAATTTAAAAAAATTTTTTATCAAGTTTAATATCTGTAGATTTATACTCTCCCTATTAATGTTTAGCTATTTTTATGGCATAAATTCTATGCTATCAAAACACCTTATGCAACATCTTAATGAATGAACTCTAAAGAAATACAGAACAATGTTCAAGCTATAATTGATAATTTCTCTGAAGAGGAATTTATCTATGATTTACTAATGGCTTATGGTACTACCAAGACTGTAACAACAATGCTTAAAAAAGGTGATTATAACCTTTCTAAAGTTGAAGGTGAGTTACTTTCAAAAAACAAAGTGTTCTTTAAAGTTGAATCTTCTGGAAAACTATTAAGTACTATAGATACTGTTTCTAAAGAAGAAAGAATTCTTAAACATAAACCAAAGTTTGCCATTCTTACAGATTTCAAACAACTTGTAGCAAAAGATTTAAGACTTGGTACTACTAAAGACATCCAAATAAGTGATTTAGCCAATCATCATAGTTTCTTTCTTCCTCTTGCAGGTAGTGAAGTTTATAATTCTAGTAATGATAACCAAGCAGATAGAGATGCAGCATATAAAATGGCTCTACTCTATGATTACTTAAGGGAAGAAAATCCTGAAATTTATAAATCCAAGGAGAGTATTCACCATCTTAATATTTTCCTATCAAGATTACTGTTTTGCTTTTTTGCAGAAGATACAGAGATATTTGAAGAAGAAAGTATTTTCACTAACACACTGGCTCAACACACCAATACCAATGGCAAGGACACCCATGACTTTTTAAATGACCTTTTTAAAAGACTTAACACAGAAAAGACAGACAAGTTTCCAGATTACCTTGTTAGATTCCCTTATGTTAATGGAGGTCTGTTTAAAGACCCTATTAGCTCTCCACACTTTTCATCAAAAGCTAGGAAGGTACTTTTAGAACTAGGAAATCTACAGTGGAAGGACATCAATCCTGATATTTTTGGTTCTATGATTCAGGCTGTGGTTATTGATGAATATCGCAGTGATTTAGGTATGCATTATACCTCTGTTCCTAACATCTTGAAGGTAATTAAACCTTTATTTCTAGATGAGTTTTATGCAGAGTATGAAAAACATCAAAACAGTATTCCTCAATTAAGAAAACTTATCAATAGAATTTCTAAAATTAAATTTTTTGACCCTGCCTGTGGTAGTGGTAATTTTTTAATTATTACCTACAAAGAAATAAGAGTACTTGAAATAACGATTCTCAAACAGATTATTGATTTATCCCCTACCCCTCAATTGGAGTTTACCCAAATTCGACTTTCTCAATTTTATGGTATTGAGTTGGATGACTTTGCTCATGAAATGGCAATACTCTCCTTGTGGCTTGCAGAACACCAAATGAACAGGATTTTTGAAGAACGATTATTTGATTATGGTAAGTCTGAACCTATTCTTCCTTTAAAAGAATCAGGACAAATAAAACAAGGTAATGCCACTAGAGAGAATTGGAAAGATGTTTGTCCAATTGATTTAGTTAGTGAAGTTTATATTATTGGAAATCCTCCTTATTTGGGTGCTAGATTACAAGATTCTATGCAAAAAAATGATATGGATTTTGTATTTAATCGATTAAAAAAGTATAGGGATTTAGACTATATTAATTGCTGGGTATATAAAGGAGCTAATTACATAAATGGGTTGAATGCTAAATGTGCCTTTGTAACAACCAATTCTATCTGTCAAGGTCAACAAGTACCATTAATATGGCCGCATATTTTAGCAAATGATATTGAAATAGATTTTGCTCATCAATCTTTTAAATGGACAAATAATGCAAAAGGGAACGCTGGTGTTTCAGTTATAATAATTGGTTTGAGAAACAATTCCAATGCACCAAAATATCTTTATCAAAACAACTATAAAAAATTAGTTAAAAATATCAATCCCTACTTAATGGATTCTTCAAACATTATTGTAGATGGAAGAACTAAACCACTTTCCAATTTTCCAGAGATGAAATTTGGTAACATGCCAAATGATGGAGGTGGTTTGATTTTGACAGAAGAGGAAAAAAATGATATAGTAAATAGAGCACCTGAAGCCGAAAAGTATATCAGAATACTTTTAGGCTCTTCAGAATATATTAAAGGAGAGAAGAGATATTGTATATGGATCGAAGACAAAGATTTAATTCAAGCTTCCAAAATTATTCCTTTAATGGAAAGAATAGAAATATCTAGAAAGCATAGGCTTAAAAGCAAAGACAGAGGAACTAATGAATTAGCTGCAAGAGCTCATCAATTTAGAGACAGAAACACAGCAAAAGACAGTCAATTAATAATCCCTAGTGTTTCTTCTGAAAGGAGAGAATATATACCTTGTGGTTATCTCGGAAACGATATTATTGTATCAAATTCTGCCCAAGTTATTTATGATGCAGAACCATATGTGTTTTCAGTTATTAATTCTAGAATTCATATGGTTTGGGTCAAAGCAGTTGGAGGCAAACTTGAAACGAGGTATAGGTATTCAAAAAACATCTGTTACAACACTTTTCCTTTCCCTAATATAAGTGACAAACAAAAAGAAACTCTTAATCAATATGTATTTGATATATTAGATGAAAGAGCTAAACATACAGGTAAAACTATGGCGTGGTTATACAATCCAGACACCATGCCTAAAGGTTTAAAGCTTGCACACAAAAACCTAGATGAAGCAATAGAGAAATGTTATAGGTTGCAAGAATTTAAAAGTGATACAGAACGTTTAGAATACCTCTTTAAGCTTTACGAAGAAATGACAAAAAAAGACACTTTGTTTGCCAAGCAAAAGAAAACAAGAAAGTCCAAAAGTAAATAATAATACATGCCGAATTTAGTAGAAGTAACATATAAACAAACAGGAGAAAGCAAAAAAACCAATGCTTTAGGGATGAGAGAAATGCAGGCTGAAGCTTTTAAGGCAAATTCTGCACAATATCTATTAATCAAAGCACCTCCTGCTTCTGGTAAATCTAGAGCCCTTATGTTTATTGCTTTAGAAAAATTATACAAACAAGGTATTAAAAAGGTAATTGTAGCAGTTCCTGAAAAATCTATTGGAGCATCTTTTAGTACAACAGAACTGAAAAAGTATGGCTTTTTCACAGATTGGTCCCCAAACCCTAAATACAACTTATGCACTCCAGGACCAGAGAAAAGTAAAGTCACTGCATTTTTAGAGTTTTTAGATACCGATGAACAAATCCTTATATGCACTCATTCTACTTTACGACATGCCTTTAAGGGTCTAGATGAAGAAAAATTGAACAACACTCTAGTTGCTATTGATGAATTTCATCATGTTTCTGCTGAAGGTGATAATAGATTAGGTGAAGTATTAAAGAGCATTATGACTAAATCTAGTGCTCACATAGTAGCAATGACAGGCTCCTACTTTAGAGGAGATAATATTCCTGTTTTAATGCCAGAAGATGAGCAAAAGTTTACCAAAGTAACATATAATTATTATCAACAATTAAATGGATATGAATATTTAAAGTCTTTAGGTATTGGGTATCATTTTTACACAGGAAGATATTTTAAAAAACAACCTGATAAAAACATTTCCGCTTTAGGAGAAGTGTTAGATTTCAATAAGAAAACAATAGTTCATATACCAAGTGTTAATTCAGCTGAATCCTCCAAAGAAAAGCATGATGAAGTAGGTCATGTCATAGAGGTTTTGGGAGAAATCGATTTTCAAGATGAAAAAACTGGGGTAATCTTTGTCAAGAATAAGGAGTCAAACAAAACCCTCAAAGTTGCAAATTTAGTTAATGATGACCCCAAATCCAGAGATAAAATTACAGCCTATTTAAGAGAGATAAAGTCTCCTGATGATATTGATGTCATTATTGCTTTAGGTATGGCCAAAGAAGGCTTTGATTGGCCTTATTGTGAACATGCCTTAACAATTGGTTATAGAGGTTCATTGACAGAAATTATTCAGATAATTGGAAGAGCTACAAGAGATAGCAATAACAAAACACATGCACAGTTTACTAATTTGGTAGCTGAACCAGATGCTGAAAATGAGGATGTAAAAGTGGCGGTAAACAATATGCTTAAAGCTATCACAGCATCTTTATTAATGGAACAAGTATTGGCTCCAAACTTTAAGTTTAAATTAAAAAGAGATGATGATGATAATGATGACGATGATGATGATGATGATACTATTAGGATTAGAGGTTTTAAACTACCAACATCACAAAGAGCTAAAGACATTATAGAAACTGACTTAAATGACCTAAAGGCAAGAATCTTGCAAGATGACAAAATGCTTAAAGCAATGCCAGGAAATTTAGACCCTGAAACTATAAATACTGTTCTAATTCCAAAGATAATAAGAGAAATTTACCCAGATTTGGATGATGAAGATTTAGAAGCTGTAAGGCAACATGTAGTTGTAGATTCTGTTATCAAGAATGGTACTATTGAAGAGCAAGGAGGTAAAAAGTTTATAAAAACTGCAAATAGCTTTATAAATATAGATGATATTCACATTGATTTAATTGACAAGATAAATCCATTTCAAAAAGCCTTTGAAATTTTATCTAAATCAGTTACTGCTAAAACCTTAAAATTAATAGATGACCACATACAATCTACCAAGATTGAAATGACTGAAGAAGAAGCTATCTTATTATGGCCTAAAATAAAAGAATGGGTTGCTAAAACAGGAGAACAACCAAATCTACAAGCTTTTGACCATAAAGAAAAGAGAATGGCAGAAGCTATTATATTCTTAAGAGAATTAAAGCGTAAAAGAATGCAAAATGAGTAAAAAGAAGCCAACATTAGATGACATCTTTAATGATGACGAGTTTGGGCTATTGGATTCAAAAGAAAAAACTTCAACTGTAAAAAGTGAAGAAGACAGGCTTATTGATTCTTTTGAAGAGATAAATGTTTTTATAGATAAAAATAACCGAGAACCAAGCACTTCCAGTATGTCAGAATATGGTCTATTGGCAAAACTTAAAAACTTTAGGCAAGATGAGTCCAAGAAAAAAATAGTTAAGCCCTTTGATAGACACAATTTATTGGGTTATGTAGAGATGGAGAAACCTAGTTTAGATGACATTTTAAATGACGATGATTTAGGTTTACTAGATACCGATAAAGATTTATCAATATTCACTTTTAAACATATACCTAAAAATGAAGATAGAGCAGAAGCAGATTTTGTGGCTCAAAGAAAGCCCTTAAAAGAGGAGGATTTTAAACCCTATGAAGGTATGTTCCATAAAGTCCATCAAGAAATTAAAAATGGAAAAAGAGAAATAAAGCCATTTAAAAATATTGAAAAAAACCTTCATATAGGTAACTATTATATAATGGATGGCATTTTACTTTATTTGGAATCAGCTAATCTTGAAGAATCTGAAATTGAACTAAAGTCTGGAAACAGAGTGAGGCTTGAGGGTAGGACAAGAACCATCTTTGAAAATGGTACTTACAGCAATATGCTATATCGTTCTTTAGGAAAACAAATTCAAAAGAATGGGAAGCTAATTACCAACACAAATGAATATATTGAAAATGAACTATTTGTCACATCTGGACTAGTTGAAGAAAATGATGTTCAAACTGGTTGGATATATGTCTTAAAATCTAAATCTAAACATCCCAAAATTTCAGAAATTAAAGATTTATATAAAATAGGATTCTCTAGTACTCCTGTTGATGATAGAATAAAAAATGCAAAAAAGGAAGCCACATATCTTTTTGATGACGTAAAAAAAGTTGCCGCTTACAGTTGCTATAACCGGAATGCTGACAAGCTAGAATTATTACTCCACAAATTCTTTGGAAATGCTTGTTTGGATATAGAATTCACAAATGACAAAGGGCAAAGAATAAATCCAAGAGAATGGTTTGTAGTGCCTTTTAATGTGATTGAGGAGGCTGTTCATCTCATTCTAAATGGTAGTGTTGTGAATTATAAATATGATACTGAAAAAAAACAAATAATATTAAAATAGCTCATTCAATTAAATGCAAGATTTAAAATCTAAATAGTGAAAAAGTGAGGAGCTTGTAGATAAAAGATTCAAATAAAATTAAATAAAGTATTTATGGATATAGTTTTACACAAATTGTCGCTTCATTTTTTAGATGTTTCTAAAAACGAAATAGAATCTGTTGCATTAGATGCTGATAAGCATAATATTCAGGAATATGTCGGAGATTTAATAGAAGAAATTTTGGACAGTCCAAATAAAAGAAAATACACTTTTAAGCCTGGCAACACACAAGTTAAATCTTCAATTCAAGACATTATTGAGGAAATTGAAACAGTTGATGAAGTGCTCTTAAATAATGCCAAAAGATTGCTTGAAAAAGAAATAGTAGCAGAGGCAAAAGTGAAAAGAATGGGCAGAAAAGTTCAAAGGGGTAGTTTGCTGCATATATATTTCAGTCAAAATGGTAATGATAGAGTATTAATTTGCAAAGTTGACCATGATGAAATTTTAAATGAAATTACATTTGAAAAAGACAGAGGTTTAAATACTAAAAAGAAAATTTTTAAATCTTTTTTAATTTATATGGGTACTGATGATAAAAATGAAGAAATTTATTTAAACGACAAAAACAATAGTGTGTATTGGTGGTCAGAGTTTCTAGAATTAGAACAAGTAAATACTAATGAGAGAAATACTGAACAGGCTGTGGAGAAGATAACCTCCTTAATTGATACCTATAAAAAAAAGAAAAGAGAATTTTTGCTTGATGGTATTATCATTAGAAACAATGCTATTGGTTATTTCAGAACAAATAAAAACTTCAATTTTTCAGAGTTTATGGAAAAAGTGTTTGAAGACTACTCTCCTTATAATGAAAACTTTCCCATCAATAAATTAAGAGATAGTATAAGTGGTTTGATTAAAAATGAAAAATTTGATAGTCAATTCAAGATTGCTCCAAATAAAATAAACAAAAGAATTATTACAGAATTGAAATTAAGCTCTGGAATATTTTTAAGAATTTCAGATTTTGTTCAAAATTTGGAAGAAAAATTAATTCCATTTGAAGGTATTGAAGGAGTTGGAATGACTATTCTTTCAGATGAAGCCTACAACATAGTTAAATATAAAAACTATGGTGGTCAATAGTTTTCTAAATACTCTTTTAGAGAGTTCTGAACTAAAAAGCTCAAAAGAGAATTTTCTCAAATTTGAAGTTAAGTTTTCATCAAAAAGAATAGCAGAGATAAGTAATCTACTAACTGAAAGTGTTTATAATGAGTTAAACGATTTTTTGGTTAAACAAAATTATAAATGGGAACTAACTATTGAGAAAGTTCAATATTCGGTAAGCCAAGAAAAATATATTCCACTTGAAGCTGATGAGCAAAGTGAAGTTGAATTTGAGATAAACTTTATCATTTTCAAGACTGGTAATAATATTTTGGTTTTCGATGAAAATATATTTTATAATCATTTAGAGAATCTTTCTTTATCATCAATTCTCGATTCTTTAAAAAACAAATTTTTCCCATTAGAATTTATATTTACAAAAAACAAGTTAATTTTTGGTTGTGATAATGATACAGAGAAACATATTTTAAGCACTCAATGTAATTTCAGAAATTATATAAAATATCCTTTCTATCCCAATTACTTCTATTCAGAACATTTAAATCAAGAAATAAAGAATTCTACTGTTTTAGAAAAGACTTTTTTTAAATTAACTATACTATATAGTCTAATTTATCTTTTTGATACTTCTGAAATTATCGAGGACAAAATTAAACTGTCCATTTCTGGAATTAAAACCTTCCATTATAATTTAGACTTCAATGATTTAAGTGAATTCACACTTTTAGAATATTATAATATATATAAATGGGTTTATTCCGAAAATAGAAAAATTGAAGATAAGATAGGAATAGTCAGAAATATAATTACTTCATATATAAATGGTCATTCAATAATAATAGAAAAATCTGCATTTATTTCAATCCTGTCCTCCAATAAAATCTATGTTAAAGGCAACATCTCAAAATATTTTGAGGTTAGAAACAAAATGATTGAATCCATAGAAACAACCATAGAAAAAATTAATAAATCTCTTGATTCTTTTTTCAATAATTTTCAGAAAAGTGTTTTTGTCTTCATTTCATTTTTCTTAAGCGTTTTTCTTTTCAAAATAGTTAGACAAGAAGGCCCTGAAAAAATTTTCAACAAAGAAACATCTTTACTAGGTTTAGGTCTAATTTTTCTATCATTCCTGTTTCTTTTATACTCGATTTATCTATTGAATATGGACAAAAAAAGAGTTAAGGAAAGGTATGAAAATGTAAAAAATAGATTCAGAGATGTTTTAATCGATGAGGATATTGAAAAGATTTTAAACAATAACTCTGAATATGATGATGAGATGATTTACTTTGATGAAAAAGTAAAAATCCATAAAGGATTATGGATAGCCTCCTTAATCTTATTCGTAGTCATTTTGTTTTTAGCTTCTGACTATTTAGAAGTCTCAAATATTTGGGATTATTTTTTTAAACCAACCCCAAATAAGTGAGGTTGGTTTCTTCAACATCAATTTAGAAACCATTGGTACTTGGAATCTCCATTGAGAGTTTTTGCCAATCCATTTGAAAAATCAAATGCATTGACATTTCTATCCAGAAAAGAATCTATGTAAGAACTCTTATTTGCTTGAGTAAACAAGTTATAGACATTCCAAAGATTAATATTTCCATGTTCATCTTTACAAAAACTTTTGTCCTCATAATAATCCTTTGCAATTGTGGTCATCTGCCTATCTGCAAAATCCAATTGAGGTAATCCAAGTTTTTGTTCTTTTGGCAAATAATTATACAATCTTGATTTACCTATCAGTTGGGCAAATTGATGTTCTGTCAAACTTTTTTGTGATAGCTCTTTCATTGTCCTTAAATGCGTTTCTGCTTCATAGCCTTGTATTACTTCAAGAATTTTGGTCTGCAATTCCTCATTACTCCCAACTCTTAATTCTGAAGCAAATCCATCTGTAGAAATACAGAGATTACAGCATACCATATTCTGAAAACCAATGAAAAATTTAAATTTCTCATGAGTCTTTTTACTGTAAAGATTTTCATTTGAATAAGCTCTTACACCTCCTACCATCAAAGAAAGAGGATTGCCATTTATAGTTTCTGTAATTGATGGAACTCTAACTACAAAAGCCATTCTCTCAAAATATTGGGTTTTTTCATGGTCCAATAACTCTTTGGCTGATTTGTGAATGGCATCTGGTGTTCTACCTTTGATTTCATGACTGACCCTGATTTCAGGTAAATCCATTTGCTCATTCCCAAAAATTTTACTTAAACAGTTTTGAGTAATCTCTATGAATTCTTGATGGGCAATGGTTTTTTCATTGTCCTTTGCGAATACAGGAATTACACAGTCCTGTTTTAAATTAGAAAGGCTAACCTCTTCTGTGTTAGCCTCTATAAAAGGGTTTTGTTTATACACTTCTTTTTCTGATGGTACTCTCAATTCTGTAACAGAGTGTATTGTACCATCAGGAACAGAAATATCATTGTTGCCCTGTCTGGGCATTACTTGTACTAATTCCATTTTGACTGTAATTTTTTGGTGAAACTAAATTTTCTAATTCTTGTTTTTTGCCCTGAAATTGAGCATTCAAAGATTTTTGATAATCTGGAAACTCTTTGAAGAGCTTCATTAAATCACTGACTGATAAACATTCATTGATTCGTTTTAAGACATCTTCTTGTAAGGTTGGGGCATTGCACCAATCCAAGATTTTTTTGCCAGTAGATGCACTTATCATGAATTCTGGCTTGCCATTGAATAGGTTTGTTCTGTCTTTACTGGCTATGGCAAAATGTTTGCTGTCTATGTCGAATACCAATGTAAATTCATATTCCACTCCATCCCTTTGTACAGCTTTCAGACCTACTTTTTCAGGAACATATTTGCCATCTTTTTGATTCAACACATAATCCTGTTTTGTTCTCATAGTGGCAATGAAATGAGCTGGTGATTGAAGAATTTTATCCACGAAGGCTTTATGTCTTGGTGTTACCTTGTTCCAATTAGTGAAACTGTTGCCTGGCAATCTGCTATGAAAGTCAATCAGTTCATCCCAACATTGTGAAATACTATCAACAATAATAACTTCCATATTAGCAGCAATACATATATCTATAGCTTCGCAGTATTTCTCTGGAGTATAGGGTGGTTGTAGATTCAGCACATTATAATTTCCAATGTGTGCATAGAGGTCTGAACTGCCATTTTCTGTATCAATTACAGCAACTTTATGCAGTTGGTCATTGGTCAATCCTTTAGCCAACAATAATGCAGATAATGATTTACCTGCACCTGCTGAACCTTGTAAAGCCATTTTAATCTTGGCTTTTTTCCTTTCTGATGGTCTTAATTCCATTTTGTAAAATGTTTAAGGTTAATATTAAATTGAATGAATTTTTAATTGAATCTGAACCGATTCTATGTATAATGAAAAAACCCTCAATGTTGAGGGCTTCTATTATTTTAAGATGCATATTGGAGTATGGGTTCTTCCAAAAGTTTTGACATCGCATCATCAATGATTTCATCTTTAAATTCCTTGAGATAGGCTTGAGTAACACTCACATCATGATGCCCCATAGATTTTCCAATTATATCAGTTGAAATACCTGCAAATTTTAAATTTGTTGCAAAACTATGCCTAATCACATAGGAAGTTACGTTTTGTTTTACTCCTTGAATTTTAGCTATCTCTTTGAGTTGCTTATTGAACCTTCTTAAAGTTTTATGTTTTCTGTTTTCAATTTGCATTGGTGTTTGGTTGTCCTTTAGCAAAATGGGAAATACATAATCTGAAGGTCTATTTTGAGCTTTGTAGTAAGCTATAATTTGCTTTACTGGCTCCAACATTTTAACAGAAAACCTGCCTTTAGTTTTAGAGCGGATATATGAAATCCTATCATCCTGAACATTCTCCCATTTCAATTTCATCATATCCACGAAGTTCATTCCAGCCATATAATAACTGAAAATCATATAATTCTTTGCATCTGTTAGATGAGGGTTATTGTTAGTATCAATTGACTCCATTTGCTTCATTTCTTCTCTACTTAAAGCTCTTTTAAGTCCTTTCCCTTTTAATTTGGAAATTTTATAGGATTTAAATGGATAATACTTTTCGTCCACCAACCCCTTTTTTATTGCATCATTGAACAATGCTCTCAATTCACGCATTTTTACTCCAATACCTCCATCTGAATTATTATGGCTCCTTAAATACGTTTCATATTTATCCAACATAATTGGAGTCATTTCTCTGAACACCAAATTCTTATTTTTATGAAATTTAAAAAAGGAGTTGTACGTGTCTTTGTAGGCTCTTGCATTTCCTGTTCTGCCAGCCTTGTTCATATCATCAATTTTTTCATTCCAGAATTCAGAAACTGTAACTTTTGAAGTCTTCTTGCCTCTGAATTTTTCTTCAAACTGATTCAATGTGAAATCTATACCTTCAAGGAAAAAATCATCAATAATTTTCAAAGCTTCTTCTCTCTTTTTGAGTAATGCCCTATTTCTTTGAATATGGTTTTTTTCACTTTTTTTAAATTGTCCATTTGCTTTATCCCAATCTTTTTCCAAACAAGTGATTCCTAAAGTAATTACCTTTATTTGTCTGTCCTTAATAATTTTTAGAACTATTGGGCATTGTCCTTCTGTGTTTGGTTTATTTCTCAATAATATTTTAATACTTGCCATATTTTTTTTATTTGAAAGTGATGTTTTCCATATATAGTACGTCAGGAAAACGTCACTCTTTAGTTATTAAGTAAATAGTTGAATTTTTCAGCTAACAATCCTCTCAATTGCTTTTTAGTTGAATCAAGTCCATATTTTTGTATAAGTGAATTAAATTCTCTTCTTTTCCTCATTCTGGTCTGTCCAGAAAATAATTTCAAATCTTCCTGCCAATATTTTGGATTTGTATAGAGAATAAGCTTATTGAAGTCAGCACTATCTATATTTCTGTTGTCGAGATTATCAATAATCTGTAATTCATCAAATCTCCTCATATATATATCAAATAAACTTTTAAGGTTTTCTTTGTCCTTTAAATCCTCAAGATTATAAATTCCCGCATCATTAAAATCTCTTCTTCTTGTGAATTTGACCTCAAACCTCAACACATTGTAGGGAAGTTTATATTGTTTCGCCTTGTCATAAACCTTTAGAAGATAATTGGCGTGAAAAAACTCTTTTAATTCACCTTTACCATCAAATCTTTTATTATTAGTGTAATTCTCATACTGATGCATTAAAATGTTTTGTTTGATGATATCCTCTGCTGGCTTATCAACTCTAATATTGAGTCCAAATTCAAGTTGGGTTAAACGTGTTCTGGTAAGGTTAGGAACTTTTGAAACATACTGTATAGATTCAATTAATTTAGTGTGTGTAAAATCATTGTGGTTTTGGTCCTCCTTAAAGTGTATATAATTATATAACTTATGAAGTGAGTTTTTCACATACCCCCCCTTTTCTAACACCACAATATCCATTATTTTTAATTTGGTTCTGTATGGATATAAAACTTCTCCTGAATGGCTCTCAAGTACTTTATATAAATTTTTAAAGTTGCTTGGGTTGTCGACATATGGTTCAAATTCTGATTTATCACCATAATGGATTCTAACAAAATCTATCATGATTTGATATGTTTGTTAGTCCTACCAACATAGTTGTCCATATCGCTATCAAAATCTGATATAGATGATATTCTACTGTTTAGAATCCACTGCTCTAATTCTTGACGATTTAGATAGGTTATCTTCCCCCCAGGTTTGTAATGAGGTATTTCCTTATTACTGGTCATTTTGTAGAGACGGGATTTTGACAATCCCAAAAATTCTGATGCCTCTTCAATAGTTAAAATTTCCTTTTGCTGAATAGATTGTTTTATCAGCAGTTCTTTTATTTCTTTTAATTCATTTTGGATAAATTCCATAACTTAAAATGTTATGGATATGCGCATATCCTTGTTAGACTTGAAACAAAGAAAGGCAACAAAAAACCCTTTGTTTTAATAGTGTAACAAAGGGTTCAGATAAAGTGTAAGGTAAAGTGTAAGGTCATTTCAGGTGTTTATTTTTTAGGTCTAACAAATGAGAGTCTATTTTTGTTTTTTCAAATTCAATCTTTCCTTTGCCTCTTGAAAGTGATACATATATGTCTGTGCTTTTTAGGGGCTTATTTTGTTTGTTCAGAAAGACCTCACTTTTTTCAATGGCGGCATGTGAAAATCCATTAAAAAAAGGCTTCAATGATTCTAAAAAGTAAGATAGCACATAGTTGTTGACGGAAAATCTAATTTTCTTTTTCAGTAGCTGCGGATTTGGTGAAGTGAAAGCATTTATAAAATCGATTTCCTCTATTTCTGTGTCATCAATCAAGTACAAAGTATAGGCACATTCATACAAATCCACATAGAAAGAATATTTCAAATCCTTATTCTTAAAAAATGTAATATCAGTTTCTTTAATCAAGTACTTAAAAACATCATGATAAGTTAGAATCGCAGAATATCTATCCTTTAAATTATTGATGATTTCAATTAATTTGTCCTCTACGATTTCAGTATCTGCATGTTCAAATTTTATTAATCTTCTTATTAGCACCTGAATATCATTATATATGTTTTTCAGATAATCAGATTTATCTTTGTTATCAGACAAAAATGAGAGGTCTTCATTTAAACGTTTATAAAACTTTATGTTTTCTATATTAAGCAACCATTCCAGAAAATCTTTTCTTTCAATAATATCAGTTTCAAATATTGGCATTATATCATCTTCTTCAACCATAACATCTTTGATATAATAATCAAACTGCTGAACATAAGAATATCCCTGTTCATAAAAGTTAGGGTTTCCAACAAATGACTGTGTAACCTGTTCAATACTATTTACAAATAGCATATCAAAATAAAAGGAAAGAGTATGTTTTGAAGATTGCATATAACGGATTATTGTAATCCCAACAAATATAGATAAACCTAAAATGTTTAACCTATGTTTAACCTGAATGCACAAAAAAAGCCCTACAGTCTTGTAAGGCTTGGTTTTATTGGTGGTCCCACTTGGGCTCGAACCAAGGACCACCTGATTATGAGTCAGGTGCTCTAACCAACTGAGCTATAGGACCAGTTAAGAGGATGCAAATCTAATATATATTTTAATATGCTACAACAATTTTATGGCTTTATGTCTTGGCACAATTCAACGAGAACACCATTTGTGGTTTTGGGGTGTAAGAAAGCTACCAGCTTATTGTCTGCGCCTTTTTTGGGCGTAGGATTCAATATCGTAAATCCTGCTTTGGAAAGTCGTTTTATCTCGGCTTCGATATCATTTACCTCAAAGGCAATATGATGGATGCCCTCTCCTTTGTTTTCAATAAATTTTGCTATTGGGCTTTGGGGATTGGTAGCTTCCAATAATTCGATTTTGTTTGGTCCTGACTTAAAAAAAGAGGTGTTAACCCCTTCAGTTTCCACCGATTCTGTTTTATATGGTGGCGTACCAAATAAACTGGCGAACAATTCGTTGGAAGCCTTTAAGTCTTTTACAGCGATGCCAATATGCTCGATTTTGTTCATACAAAAACTCTTTTTATCCTTTCAAAAATACAATAATCCTCAAATATGCTCTATTTTTGTAATTGATAAGTCTGTATTGGACTTTTGGTAATTAATTTTAAGTCGATTAGCAATCGGTTGGCATATAAAAAATAGAGCGTTTTGGAAGAAAGTCAAAGACAGAAGAAAATAGGAGGCATCCTACAGCAAGATTTGGTAGAAGTGCTTCAAGGTGCCGCAACCAAAGGTGGGTTGAAAGGGGTCATCATTTCAGTGAGCAAAGTCAATGTGACGGCTGACCTATCCATTGCAAAAGTGTATTTGAGTATTTTCCCAAATAAAGAAGGTGCCGAATTGTTAAAAGGCATTCGCTCAAACACGCCTTTGATTCGTCATGAGCTGGCGCAACGTACCAAACATCAGCTGCGTCGCATGCCCAATTTAGAATTTTTTATCGATGACTCTTTGGAGTACATAGATCGTATCGATAAATCTTTAAAGAGAGAGGAAGATCCCATCAAAGATTCCAATCTTTTAGACAAACGCAAAAAATCTTAAGTGGATTTCGCACTTTACATCGCCAAGCGTTACTTATTTACCAAAAGCAGTAGTAATGCCATCAATATCATGACCATTATAGCGGCTTCCGGAGTTATCATTGCTGCCGCAGCTTTGTTTATAGTTCTTTCGGGCTTTGGAGGATTAAAGGATTTTAGCTTGGGGTTCTCTACTGTTGTAGATCCGGATTTAAAAGTGCTTCCAGCTCAAGGTAAATCCTTTATTTTAACCACGTCAGATTCCGCTTCACTAAAAAAAATCCAGGGTGTTTCGTCTTTTTCTAAAATTATTGAAGAGCGTGTCATCATTGAGTTTGACAATAAAAATGTGTTAGCGACTCTTAAAGGTGTAGACAACAATTACCTCCATGTCACTCGAGTTGACTCAATGATTACTCAAGGTCGATGGTTTGAACCAGGTTCTGGACAGATTGTTTCAGGATGGGGCATTGCACACAATTTGTCTATGGGAATACTTGATTACGGTAGAACTCCAAAGATTTATGTTCCTAAACCGGGAAAAGGCCAAATAAATTCTGTAAAGGGTGCCTTTAACACTATTACTGCCGTTAATATTGGTGTCTTTCAAATTAATGAAGATTTGGATAACTCCTATGTCTTTACAGATATTGTAAATGCAGAATATTTATTGAACTATCAAAAAAACCAAGTCAGTTCCATTGATTTAAAACTCAAACCAACTGCTGATGAATCGCAAGTTACCAATGCTCTTTTAAAAATTTTTGGAGATAAGGCGATTGTAAAAAATAGGGCGCAACTCAACGATGCGCTTTATAAAATGTTGAATACCGAAAATCTTGCGGTGTATCTCATTTTTACCTTGGTCATCATCATTGCATTATTCAATGTCATCGGTGCTTTGATTATGATGATTTTAGACAAAAAAGGCTCCTTGCACACCTTGTTCAATTTAGGCGCCACAACCAAAGAAATTAAACAGATCTTTTTCCTTCAAGGAAGTTTAATGACTGTTTTAGGTGGCATTATTGGGGTGATTATTGGAGTTCTATTGGTTTTTTTACAACAACAGTTTGCATTGGTCATGCTGACCACTTCTCTACCGTATCCAGTAACTTTGGAATTGATGAATGCATTCATCGTGTTGGTCACAATTAGTGTTTTGGGATTGATGGCGTCAAAGATTGCTTCGGGTAGAATTAGTGAGAAACTGGTACGCAACTAACAGTCTTCGATACTGAAACTAAAATTCTTAGACTTCAAATTTTAGGCAAATTCATAGTCGGCAAAATCATTCAACACTTCGTCCAAAACAGCAAACACATCAGATGATTCATCGCTGGTGACCATTTTTGTTCTATATTCCTTGAAGTTTGGAATGCCTTTGAAATAATTGGTGTAATGGCGTCGGGTCTCAAAAACACCCAGCTTCTCTCCTTTCCAGTCAATGGACATTTGAAGATGCCTTCTGGCTGCTGTTACCCGTTCTTCCAACGAAATAGGCTCCAAATGGGCTCCTGTATTGAAGAAATGTTTCACCTGTTTAAAAAACCAAGGATTCCCAATACTGGCACGACCAATCATACAACCATCCAAGCCATACACATCGCGCATTTCCATCGCTCTTTCAGGTGTATCGACATCACCATTCCCAAAAACGGGAATGTACATGCGCTGGTTGTTTTTCACTTCTGAAATAGGTCGCCAATCGGCATCTCCCTTGTACATTTGAGCACGTGTTCGACCATGAATGGAAATAGCTTTGCAACCAACATCTTGAAGTCGTTCGGCAACCTCTACAATTCTAATGGAATCGTGGTCCCAGCCCAATCGTGTTTTGACGGTGATTGGAAGTTTGGTGCGCTTTACCATTTCTTCGGTAAGCTTTACCATCAAATCAATGTCTTTAAGAATTCCTGCACCTGCGCCTTTGCAAACCACTTTCTTCACTGGACAACCAAAATTGATGTCAATGATGTCTGGATTGGACTTTTCAACAATATCAACAGTTTGAAGCATACTGTCCAATTCGGCTCCAAAAATTTGAATGCCAACAGGACGTTCCTTTTCATAGATATCCAGCTTCATAACGCTTTTGGCGGCATCACGAATCAGTCCCTCACTCGAAATGAATTCGGTATACACAACATCAGCACCTTGCTCCTTGCACAACGCTCGAAACGGTGGGTCGCTCACATCTTCCATTGGTGCCAAAAGTAATGGAAAATCAGGAAGTTGTATGTCGCCTATTTTTGGCATGGATTCTATTTTGAGGCAAAATTACATTATTTTGTGTAATTGTGTATCTTCATCAAACTTTAACTCAAATTGATACGCTTTGGATATTCCTTTTGAACCGAGCTTATTTGGTATCCGCATCAATACGCATTTGATATTGGAATATGTGGCGTTTTTTGTGGCTTTTAGGTATTATATGTATTTGAGAAAGAGAAGCCAAGACCCTATAAACACGATGAATCGTCTGTCAATCATCCTTGGTGCTGTCATTGGGGCTTTGATTGGTTCGCGGCTTTTTGGGTTTTTGGAAAATCCTATGGTGCAAATTACCAAGGACAATATCATTCAACTGCTGAACGCAAAAACCATCATGGGTGGTTTGTTCGGAGGCTTGCTTGGGGTGGAAATTTCCAAAAAAATCATAGGTGAAACACAATCCTCGGGCGACTTGTTTGCCTTTCCGATTATTCTCGGGATTTTTATAGGAAGGATTGGCTGTTTCCTATCTGGTATCAACGAATTTACTTATGGAAAAACTACTTCTTTTTTTTTGGGAATGGATTTAGGTGATGGATTGATACGTCATCCTTTGGCGTTGTACGAACTCTTCTTTCTGATATTTCTATTCATTTTTCTGAAACAACTTCAAAAACATCGAAATTTAGAAAGTGGAATGCTTTTCAAATACTTCATGATTCTGTATTTCAGTTTTAGATTTTTGATTGAATTTTTAAAACCAAACACTTTTTTTGTCATTGGATTGAGCAGTATCCAAATTCTTTGCCTAATTTGTCTCCTATATTATTACACAACCATCTTAAATTTCGTTAAGCGTGCCAGTTAGAAAATACACCTATTATGATTTTACCTTAAGCCTTTGCCACGAATGTTTAAAGCGTGTCGATGCCAAAGTCGTCTTTGAAAATGGCAAGGTGTATATGCTGAAACGTTGCAACGAACACGGCAATAGCAAGGTGCTGATTGCTGACGATATCGACTATTATAAAAACATTCGCAACTATAACAAACCTTCTGAAACCCCTTATACATTCAATACCAAAACACATTATGGCTGTCCGTATGACTGTGGATTGTGCCCTGACCACGAGCAACATTCATGTTTGAGCATTGTGGAAGTGACCGATAGGTGCAATTTGACCTGTCCAACTTGTTATGCTGGCTCCTCGCCTACGTATGGACGACATCGTACCTTGGAGGAAATCAAAAAAATGCTCGATACCATCGTAAAAAACGAAAAAGAACCTGATGTGGTGCAAATTTCTGGTGGCGAACCGACAATTCATCCAGGGTTTTTTGAAATTTTGGACTATGCAAAAACACTTCCGATTCGGCATTTGATGTTGAACACCAATGGCATAAAAATCGCAAAAGACAAAGCGTTTGTCGCCAAATTGAAAACCTATACGCCTGACTTTGAAATCTATTTGCAGTTTGATTCCTTTGAAGATAACGTATTAAGAGAATTGCGTGGTGCCGATTTGGCAAATATCCGCCAACAAGCACTTGACAATTTAAACGAGTTGAACCTTTCGACAACCCTTGTGGTAACACTTCAAAAAGGATTGAATGACCAAGAAATTGGAAAGATTATCGATTTTGCCTTAAAGCAAAAATGTGTGAGAGGTGTGACCTTTCAACCCACACAAATTGCTGGACGTTTGGAACACTTCGACCCTGAAACCGACCGCATCACTTTAACGGAAGTGCGTCGAAACATTTTAGAGCAAACCTCTGTTTTCAATAGTGATGATTTGTTGCCTGTACCTTGCAATCCAGATGCGTTGGTGATGGGCTACGCCTTGAAGATGGATGGCGAAGTCTTTCCATTGACACGCTATATCAATCCCAATGATTTATTGGACAATAGCAAAAACACCATTGTTTATGAGCAGGATGAAGTGCTGCACGGCAAAATGATTGAATTGTTCAGCACAGGAAACTCGGTAGAGGTTGCTGAAGAAAACTTGAAATCAATTATGTGTTGTTTGCCAAACATCGATGCGCCAAATTTGGGTTACGACAATTTGTTCCGGGTGATTATTATGCAGTTTATTGATGCCTACAATTTTGATGTGCGTGCCATAAAAAAATCGTGTGTGCACATCGTGGACAAGGATTACAACATCATTCCTTTTGAAACGATGAACCTGTTTTATCGGGATGATAAAAAAGAGCTGCTTCACAAACTTCAAAATCAAGTTTAAATGGGTTTAATAGTTATGATCTTGCTTGTGATGTTTGGACCTCCAATTTTATTTACGGTTATTGGCAGTAATCAATCTGATAAAAAAAGAGCAAAAGTTTATTATATTGTAGCAGTTGTTTACCTGTTGATTGGTTTGGGAATTTGTGGAAGTTTATTGTATAGTTTAACCAATAGTTTTAACCATTGATGACATTATTCATAGAAGCGGATTATACCGCAATCATAATTATTGTTTTGGCCATAATGTTTGGACCTCCACTCCTATTTTTCCTTATTGGCTTTAGTTATCGAAATAAACACAAAAAAACCGCAAAAGTGTTTTACATCATTTCTGCGGTTTATTTGTTGATCAGCTTGGGAATCTGCGGAAGCTTGATGCTTTAAAATTTTATGCTTGACTCTACTTCCTTTCCGTTTCTGTTGACCACAACTTTTGTGGAATCACCTGCTTTAAAAACCGATAAGGCTCTCATATAGGCATAGATATCGGTTACTGTACTATCGCCCAATTTTACAACAATATCACCCTTTTGAAGACCTGCCTTTTGGGCTGGTTTATCTTCGCTGACACCATCAATGCGCATCCCATTTCCATCAAACATATAATCTGGAATGACTCCCAAAGTCACTTTAAAACTGGGAGTGTCTTTATTTTCATTTTTTGTTTTTCTAAAGGGCAATTTTCCTGCTTTATCCAAATCGGAAATCACATCAAAAATATAATTTGATATGGCTTCCATTCCGTTATAATTCAATCTATCTGAATCATCACTTGGTTTGTGGTAATCCTCATGTTGACCAGTAAAAAAATGCAGTACCGGAATATCATTCAAATAAAAGGAGGTATGGTCGGAAGGTCCGACTCCAGATTCTTCGAAAATCAATTTAAACCGCTCGTTGGTAGCATTCAATGTTTGTTTAAATCTTGGTGACGTACCAACGCCATATACCGCCAAAGTACTGTCGGTTTTTAAACGACCAACCATATCCATATTAATCATGTAATTGGCTTTCTTCAAATCAACCGTTGGGTGTTTGACAAAATAATTGGAGCCCAAAAGCCCTTCTTCTTCGCCCGAAAATGCCATAAACAGATAGTTATTACCTTTATTTTCCTTTCTTAATTTTTCAACTAAATTGAGCATTACCGCCACACCACTTGCGTTATCGTCAGCCCCATTATGGATTGCTTTGTCCTTGTCGCGATACAGCGAATTCTCTCCGCCAAAACCCAAATGGTCGTAATGCGCCCCAATAATCACTGTGTTTTCTGCCTTGTTATCTATAAAGCCCAATATATTGGTTCCGGTAATGGTGCTGTCTTCGGCTGTTGTGGTAAATGATACTTCGCTATGTGGATCGGTTTTTGGCTTAAAGCTAAATGCTTGAAAATATCCTTTCGTTCCTTTGGGTTGCAAGCCCAATTCCTTAAATCGTTTGGAGATGTAATCCGCTGCTTTTTTCTCGCCTGTAGAACCGGTTTCTCTACCTTCAAAAGTATCGGATGCCAAAACTTCAACATCTTCTTTAAGGCTAACTGATTTTACTGATTGGTCTTTACAAGAGTTCAAAAGCAACAAAAAAAATAAAGCTATAATGGATTTCATGTTGATATATATTAGTTTTGCACAAAAATAATACTATTTAAAATGGTGAAGAAGTTCTTCTTTCTAATAATTGCACTTACAATTGCTTCCTGCAAGGATAAAAATGAATTGCGTTCCCATGCTTCCAAATCTACAGAAACCATTTCAGATGATTCCCTGATGTTTCCAGGAGAAAAGCATTTCAAATCCATAAAACAGATCACATTTGGAGGGGACAACGCTGAGGCCTATTGGAGTTTTGATGATAAGCAAATCATTTTCCAATCCAATAACAAAAAATGGGGTGTAAACTGTGACCAAATGTTTTTAATGAATGTCGGAGAAACCTTTGAAAACAAAGTTCCGCCTATGATTAGCACAGGAAATGGCCGAACCACCTGCTCCTATTTTTTGCCAGACAACAAACATATCATTTATGCTTCAACGCATTTGGGAGGAGAGGCATGCCCAGAAACACCCATGAAAAAGGATGGCAAATATATTTGGCCCATCTATGACACCTATGACATTTTTGTTGCTGATTTAAAGGGAACTATCACAGCACAATTGACCAACGAAATAGGCTATGACGCTGAACCAACTGTATCTCCAAAAGGTGATAAGATTGTATTTACTTCCACCAGAAATGGCGATATCGATTTATACACCATGAATATTGATGGAAGCGACGTGAAACAAATCACCTTTGAATTAGGTTATGATGGTGGCGCTTTCTTTTCGCCTGATGGCACGAAAATCATCTTCCGCTCATCACGCCCTCAAACAGATGGTGAAATTGCAGAATACAAAGAGTTGTTAAGTCAAGGATTGGTGCAGCCAACCGAAATGGAACTCTACATTTGTAATGCCGACGGAAGCGATTTACGACAATTGACCAATCTTGGGAACGCGAACTGGAGCCCATTTTTTTTACCTGATGGAAAGCGTGTGATTTTTTCCTCAAACTTTGAATCAGAGCGAGGTTTCCCTTTTGACCTTTACATGATTGATATTGATGGAAAGAATTTGGAACGTGTCACTTATGGCAATGCCTTCAACGCATTCCCTGTGTTTTCAAATGATGGCAAAAAACTGATTTTTTCTTCAAATAGAAACAATGGAGGTGGTCACGATACTAACTTGTTTATTGCCGAATGGCAGGATTAGTTATCTTTTGCCTTTAAACGATCAAGCTCTTGCTGTTCCTTTTTGCGTTGGTTGGTGTTTAAATTGGTGTTTCCGAATTTATAACGGAACCCTAATTTGACATATCGATCATCAATGTCTGTAAAACTGAAACTGTTTTGGTTCTTATAAAGTGTCTTGATGTTAAAATCCTGTGTGTTGAACAAATCAGAAATTGTCAATGAGAGCGTCCCTCTCTTTTTGAGAATACTTTTGGAAACTGCCAATTCGCTCGCCAACCGATCTTCTACTTCCTGAAATCCCTGAATACTTTTTCCAATATAAGTCAATGTGAAATTGGCGTTCAGGCTTTTGTCCTTTAAAAACGTCAAATCATTGCTCAAGATGCTATAATTGGACCAAGTATCTTTACTGATTTTTTCCCCGTCAAATATACCTTCGTCTTTTGTGTTGTAAAAGGAGGTCACAAAATAAACTGACCAATTGCTAACAACATCAAAGTAAGTGATGAAGTCAAATCCATATTCTGTGGTTTTGTCCAAATTAACAACCGTATATGTTAAGGTGTTGTTTTGATTATCTTGTCTGGGCAATTCATAAATATTATCATTGTAAACCTTGTAATAGGTTTGTATGGTAAACTGTTTGTACAGCTGTGTTCCCATCTCCACAAAATCTATCAGCACTGGTTGTAAATCTGGACTGCCCTTAACAATGGTAAAGTCATTCAAAAAGAACTGAAACGGATTCAAACTTTGGTAATCCGGTCGTTGGATGCTTCGCTTATAGTTGGCATAAAGCGAAAATTTTTCGGAAAACGTATAATTCACACTTGCCGTCGGGAACCATTTCAAATAATCCTGCTTGTTAGTGGCATTATCTAAAATAGAAAATCCCTCTACATTGGTTTGTTCGGCTCGCAGCCCTGCGGAAACGCTTAACTTTTCCCAATCCTTCGAATAGTCAATATAAGCAGCAAACACGCTTTCATCATAATCAAACGCATCTGTATTGTTGATATCTATGGTTTCTTGACCATTGTCAATATCAAACTGTGTTATATCGCTTTTATTTTTGATGTTGGAGATTTTCAAACCCGTTTCAAATGTTGAAGTGTCATCTATCGGCAAAACATAATCCATTTGTCCGGTAAAAATGTTAGTATCCTGATTGTTGTCGGTCCTGTAAGCCGTGGTTTGTAAAAATGTTGCATCATTATCAAAATAATCACTCATAACACGTTGCTTACGATTGTAATTAAAGGTTGTGTAATGCGTGTTGAAACTTAATTTTTCACCATCCTTTTTGAATCTATGGACATAATCCAGGTCAAAGCCAAGATTATATTTATCGTCATGGGATAGGTTGTTTGTCATCAAATAGGAGTCCAGGTTCTGATTGGCATCAAATATAGTGGTGGCATTTTTTATTTTGTATTTAAAATAAGGCAACACAAGCATTGTGGATGACAAGCTCAGGGTGTTGCTGTCGTTGATTGAATAATCAAAATTAAAATTGAAGTTGTGGGTTTTGGACCACGTGTTGCGATTGATTCTTGATGTATAGGTTTGGTCAATATCGTTAGTGCTATCCAAATAATTGACCGTATTGTCTTGGTCACGATTGATTTTTGAGTCTGAATAGGTATAATTGGCAAAAAAATCGATTTTATCATTTTTGAAAAAATGGCTTGTTCCAGCTTCATAACGAGGGAAGACGCCTTGTATGTAGTTGGCAAAAACATTCCCTCTGTAGCCAGTTATCAAGTTCTTGCTCATCACAATATTAATGACCGCTCCACTTTGAGCATCATATTTGGCAGATGGATTGGTAATCACCTCAACAGATTTTACGGAACCTGCTGAAGAGCCTTCCAACAATTGTATCAATTCTTCATTGCTCAAGTGCACTTTCTTCTCGTTGATGTAAACAGTCGGTGTTGAATTTTTAACTTGAATAGAATTGTCCAAAACCAAAATCCCTGGTGTGCTTTTCAACACCTGAAACATGTTGCCCTCAATCAATGCGGTATTTTCGATATTAAAAACCAATCTATCCGCTTCCTTTTTCAGTGTTGGTTTTTGGGCAATAATGTTAATCTCGTCGAGTGTTTCGGAATTTTCCTCAAGAGCAATGGTTTTCAAATCGATATTCTCTTTTAAATCTACAGGCACACTAACATCCTTAAACCCCAAAAAACTAATTTTTACCAAATAACGTTCTTGTGGTAAACCATCAATAAGAAAAAAACCCCTTTCATCTGTGGAAACGCCTTTCAGAACTGTTGAGTCTTGTGCCTTATGAACGAATACATTTGCAAATGCAATTGCTTCTCCGTTGGTGTCATCTACAAATCCCGAAATTGAAAATTCCTGTCCAAAACACAAAGTTGTTGACAACAGGGCGCAAAAAATGAGGAAAAATATAGTAGGTCGTTTCAAATCGCTTTTTGTTAATGGTGCAATATATAAATTGTTTTAGACTTTAGTTTACAGTTTTGCCGTAATCACAATCATTTTACGAACAAAATAAAAGGATCTAAAGCATAATAAATCAGTTATATTTGCAAAATATTTAGCTGAAGGAATTGATTTTATGAAGCACATTAGAAACTTTTGCATCATTGCGCATATTGACCACGGAAAGAGCACCTTGGCTGACCGCTTGTTGGATTTTACAGGGTCAGTAACCGACAGAGAAAAGCAGGATCAATTGCTCGACAATATGGATTTGGAACGTGAACGTGGCATTACCATCAAATCGCACGCCATTCAAATGGAATATACGTTTGAAGGTGAACACTATATCCTAAACCTTATTGACACCCCTGGTCATGTGGATTTTAGTTATGAGGTCTCTCGTTCCATTGCCGCTTGTGAGGGCGCTTTATTAATTGTTGACGCCGCTCAAAGTATTCAAGCACAAACCATTTCAAATTTATACTTGGCCTTGGAAAATGATTTGGAAATTATTCCTGTTTTAAACAAGGTCGATTTACCAAGTGCCAATCCAGAAGAGGTGACCGATGATATTGTGGATCTTTTGGGCTGTGACCCATCCGAAGTGATCCACGCCAGCGGAAAGACT
The DNA here is from genome assembly GCA_041391925.1 of Gelidibacter sp. GTDB lineage: Bacteria > Bacteroidota > Bacteroidia > Flavobacteriales > Flavobacteriaceae > JBPOFM01. The sequence continues at coordinate 437,808 of JAWKNA010000003.1, forward strand.
GGTTTTGGGGTTGACAATATTTTAGAGGCTATCATCAAAAGGGTTCCTCCGCCAAAAGGCAATGTGGATGAACCGCTTCAGGCCTTGATTTTTGATTCGGTTTACAATCCATTCCGAGGTGTTGAGACCTATTTTAGGGTGATTAATGGCTCCATCAAGAAAAATCAATTGGTAAAATTTATCGCTACCGGAAAAACTTACAACGCCGATGAGGTTGGCACCTTAAAGCTAAAGCAGTTTCCGAGGCAAGAAATAAAGGCTGGTGATGTTGGATACCTCATTACGGGTATCAAGGAGGCAAAGGAAGTGAAGGTTGGAGATACTATTACTGATGCCAAAGAGCCCACCAAAAATGCCATCGAAGGGTTTGAGGACGTAAAACCAATGGTTTTTGCGGGCATTTATCCCGTGGACACCGAAGATTATGAAGAGCTACGTGCCTCTATGGAAAAACTCCAGCTTAATGACGCCTCTTTGGTATTTATTCCCGAAAGTTCAGCGGCTTTGGGATTTGGGTTTCGTTGTGGATTTTTGGGCATGTTGCATATGGAAATTGTCCAGGAGCGATTGGAACGCGAGTTTGACATGACCGTGATTACTACGGTTCCGAACGTATCCTACCACGCTTTTACCAAAAAACATCCTGATACCCCAATCATAGTCAACAATCCTTCCGATTTGCCAGATCCATCTGGTCTGGACCGCGTGGAAGAACCATATATCAAAGCCACCATTATTACAAAGGCAGATTTTGTGGGTAACGTTATGTCTTTGTGTATTGATAAACGTGGTCTGATCACCAATCAGACCTATTTAACTACAGAGCGCGTGGAGCTTACCTTTGATATGCCATTGGCAGAAATCGTTTTCGATTTTTATGATCGATTGAAGACAGTCTCAAAAGGATATGCTTCCTTTGATTATTCGCCAATTGGAATGCGAGTTTCTAAATTGGTTAGAGTGGATATTTTATTAAATTCTCAGCCCGTGGATGCACTTTCTTCATTGATTCATTTTGACAGTGCCCAGACCATTGGCAAAAAAATGTGCGAAAAACTCAAAGAACTGATTCCTCGCCAGCAATTTGATATTCCAATCCAAGCAGCCATTGGTGCTAAAATCATTTCCCGTGAAACCATAAAAGCTTTACGAAAAGATGTAACCGCCAAATGTTATGGTGGTGATATTTCACGTAAGCGAAAACTTTTGGAAAAACAGAAAAAAGGTAAGAAACGGATGCGACAAGTAGGAAACGTTGAGATTCCTCAAGAAGCTTTTATGGCTGTGTTGAAGCTGAATGACTAATCGGCAACTATTCTCTTAAAATTTTATGGTATCTTAATGTGAGATGGTCAAATATTTTGTAGTTTTAAATCGACTCTAAAATATCACAATGACCATATTCCATCTCAGTGCCGAATGTTACCCAATAGCCAAAGTTGGTGGTTTGGGTGATGTCGTTGGGGCGCTTCCAAAATATCAAAATAAGTTAGGTGAAAAAAGTAGTGTTATCATGCCTTTTTATGACAATAAATTCACGCGTTCAAACGATTTTGAAACTGTCTTTATTGGAAAATTACAGCTGGGCATGTCAATGGATTTTCGCATTCTGACGCTTAAAAACAATGATTTAGGCTTTGATGTTTATTTTGTGGACGTTCCTTATTTGCTTTATAAGGACTATGTCTATTCTGACAAGGATACAGGTCGTTTTCTGGCGTTTCAGATTGCTGCGCTAAACTGGTTGGTGCAGTTAGATGAAAAACCAGATCTCATTCATTGCCACGACCATCATACAGGATTGATTCCGTTTATGATGTCGCAATGTTATGCGTATCAAAAATTAAAGTCAACCCCTTCAATTATTACCATCCATAACGGACAATATCAAGGTTGGTTCAGCCATGATTTGATGCACCTGATACCTCCTTTTGACTTTAATAATGTTGGATTGTTGGATTGGAACAAAACTGTCAATCCTCTTGCTTCTGGCATTAAATGTGCTTGGAAAGTGACCACTGTTTCGCCAAGTTACATGGAAGAATTGAAGTATGCTGCCAATGGATTGGAGTTTCTATTGCAAAGTGAAAGTCATAAATGTGTCGGAATTCTTAACGGAATAGATACTTCTGTTTGGAATACCAAAACAGATGACTATATCGTTAAAAATTATACTACGCAATCTGTTGAATCGGGCAAAAAAGCAAACAAACATTGGATTTGTGAACAGTTTGGCTTGAATCCTCAATTGCCTTTGTTTGTTTTTATAGGTCGTTTAGTCGGTGAAAAGGGCGCGGATTTGCTGCCTTATATTTTTGACTCGGTGTTGAAATCCCAAAAACTGTCCGTTATGATGTTGGGCTCTGGAGACGGAAATGTTGAAAATCAATTGGATAGGTTAAAACAGTCCCATCGTGGCTTTTACAATAACTATATTGGTTATAACGAGAAATTATCACATATCCTTTACGCAGCTGCCGATTTTATATTGATGCCTTCTCGTGTGGAGCCGTGTGGACTTAATCAAATGTATGCTTTACGTTATGGAACGGTTCCCATAGTCAATAGCATAGGAGGGCTTAAGGATACCATAGTCGATGTTGGCGAGAAAGGATTTGGTATCCGACATGGTGGACCAAATGTCCATGAAGTGGTTCACGCCATCGGCAGAGCAATTGAATTCACTGAATTTACCGAACATTTCAAAAAAAATCGTAAATTAATCATGCAGATTGACCATTCTTGGGATGCATCTGCTCAAACTTATATCAGTTTATATTATTCAATACAACCTTAATTATGTATCACGACAATGTAATTTCCATCATTCTTGGTGGTGGACAAGGATCACGGCTTTATCCGTTAACAGAATCACGTTCTAAACCAGCTGTACCAATTGCTGGAAAATATCGTTTGGTGGACATTCCCATTTCCAATTGTATTAATTCGGAAATAAAGCGAATGTTTGTATTGACACAATTTAATTCGGCATCGTTAAACAAGCACATCAAAAACACCTATCATTTTAGTTTTTTTAGTACTGCTTTTGTGGATGTTCTGGCTGCCGAACAAACTATTTCCAACAGCACTTGGTTTCAGGGCACGGCAGATGCAGTTCGGCAGAGTATGCATCATTTTTTGAGCCACGACTTTGATTATGCATTGATTCTTTCTGGGGATCAATTATATCAGATGGACTTTAATAAAATGCTGGATGCACACAGGGAGGCAAACGCAAAAATCACTATTGCAACACTTCCTGTGAAGGAAAAAGAAGCGACCTCTTTTGGGATATTGAAGACGGATGAAAACAATGTCATTACCTCATTTATTGAGAAACCCGATGCGAGTCTTTTGCCTGATTGGATCTCCAACGTCAGCGCTGAAATGAAAAAACAGGGCAGAAACCATTTGGCATCGATGGGGATTTATATCTTCAACAGAGATTTATTGATTGATTTGATGAACAATCCTGACACAAATGATTTTGGAAAAGAAATCATTCCGCAATCCATTGACAAGCATAAAACTTTGAGTTATCAGTTTGAAGGGTATTGGACCGATATTGGAAATATTGATTCGTTTTTTGAGGCAAATTTAGGGCTTACTGACGAAATCCCGCAATTTGATTTGTTCAACAACACCAATAGAATCTACACAAGGGCAAGGATGCTTCCAACTACTAAAATAAGTGGAACCACCCTTAACAGAGCCGTTATTGCTGAAGGTTGTATTATCAATGCCGCAAAAATTGAACATTCTGTTATAGGAATCCGTTCGCGCATTGGACACGAATCGACCATCATTAATACCTATATGATGGGTTCTGATAGTTACCAAACATTGAGTGAGGTGACCTCAAAATCTAAAATACCTATGGGTATTGGCGAACGTTGTTTTATCAAAAATGCCATAATAGATAAAAATTGCCGTATTGGAAATGATGTCAGAATCAACGGAAGCAATCATTCAAAAGATATTGAAACTGATACCTATGTAATCAAAGAAGGTATCGTGGTCATTAAAAAAGGCGCGACAATTCCTCATGGAACTGTAATTAGCTAAACAAACAACTGGATTCGATTAAAAAGCCTCATTCTTGTTTTGAGGCTTCTTTATTTTTTACCTTTTCAACATCAAAAGGCTTTCCGAGATAGACGAGTTCCCAACCTTCTGTAAATTCTTCATTGTCTTTATCAATGTTGGATATAATATGAAGTTCTCCAGATTCGTCCTTTAAAAACAGCGGAATAATATCATCGTCATTTTCACTTATCCGTATTAAGCTTTCGTAATGCTCTTTATCTCGAAGCTCAATTTCATTGATAGCAGGATACCTCCGTGTGGTTTCAGCAAGGGAAATAAAGTCGTCAGTCTTTATGAAAATATTTTGCTTTGGTGTATGATTTGGATCATTAAGTTCGTCAGATGTAATCAATCGGAAAGCTCCATTTTCCCCAAATTCCTTTTCAAATTTATTGATGGCAAATTTATTGATGTCGGCATTCCCGGTCATTGAAATTAAATATCCCACGTCACTCAATTCAATATTATCTCCCAAAGAATCAGAATAAATGTTTGAATTAATGGCCTCAAGTCCCATTTCGATTGCTTTGGTTATATTGGTCTGGTTATTGTCAATCAACACCACGTGTCGTCCATTTTTTTCCAAATAATTACCAATCAATCGCGAGGCTTTTGAGGCACCGACAATAAGTATCCCATTTGACTTTTTCAGGAATACTCCAGAAACCAATGCAAAAAATCGAGCTGTGGTGGCATTCAACAAAACTGTACCTAGTACAATCATAAATACCAACGGCGTAATGTATTCTGCACCTTCATAACCTTCCTTAGCGAGTTTTAAGCCGAAAAGAGAAGCGATACCTGCCGCAACGATTCCCCTAGGCCCCACCCAGCTAATAAAAAGACGTTCATTAAGTTTTAGAGGAGAATTGTAAGTGCTCAAAAACACGCCAATTGGTCGTAATACAAATACCACAATTGCAAATAATACCGCAGTGTTCCAGTTATAGATGAGCATCAAATCTTCCATATTGATGTTGGCCGCCAAAAGAATAAATAATATGGAAATCAATAAAACGCTCAATGATTCTTTAAAGTAAAGCAGCTCTTTAAGATATGGCGAATTGGAATTTCCCAAAACCATTCCCATAACGACCACTGCCAAAAGTCCGGATTCATGTGCAAAATTATCAGATAAGACAAAGACGCCGAGAACGCTTGCCAGGGCAAATACATTCAATAAATAATGGGGAATCAATCGTTTATTGATGGCAAAATTCAAACCGTGGGCAAAAGTGAAACCAAAGGTTGTTCCGAAAAGAACTATTTTTCCAAATTCTATAAAAGCTGTTTTGGTAAACTCTCCTCCGCCTTCAACACTTATGAACTCAAATACCAATACGGCAACCAATGCGCCTATTGGATCTATCAAAATCCCCTCCCACTTCAAAACTGCCGAAACATCAGGTTTTAAAGGAATATTGCGCAATATGGGCGTAATCACTGTTGGTCCAGTAACGATAATCAATGCTGAAAACAAAAATGACATTTCCCAGGTAAGGTAAAATACAAAATGGGCCGCAACTGCGCCGCCAATAAAGGTGACGATTGAACCTATTGTGATTAGTTTTGTAATTACGGGTCCAACATTCTTGATTTCCTTGACCCGCAAGGTAAGACCGCCCTCAAAAAGCACGACACTGATAGCTAAGGAAACAAAATAGAATAAGCTTTCGCCTGGGAACAATCCTTCTTTTTCATTCCAAATAGGCTCAATCCATTTGGTGCCGTCTTGAGATAAATAACCTGCGGCAATTGGCCCAACGAGCAAGCCTATCAGAATCAAAGGTAAAATAGCTGGAATTTTTAGTTTCCAAGCCACCCATTGTGCCAATATCCCTAATATGATTATTCCTGCAAGTTCTAACATTCAACAGTATCTTTTGTCTGCTGAAAGATAGTAAAGTTATTCTTTATGGTAAGTAGCAGGTCGTGTTTTATTTTTACGAAGCAAAAATCAACAAACCATAAATATCATGATTTGGATTATTTGGGATTGTTAAATTCTGATATATCATATAATTTTTTGAGGCTCTTTTTCAACAATGTAAATCGATAGATGCCAATCGCAAAAAAAATGGCGCTGAATACCAAGGCGGTGATTCCCAAATATTTTAACTCCGGATTATTTGTTAGTTGCAAAAATGTTATTCCACCTAACAATAAGTATAATGAAGATTTGATATATGAAAGCAAGGTGCGTTCATTGGCCAGTCGTGTGCGCTCAATCGCAAGATAGTCTCTCAAAATGACCTCTTCATCAGGTTTAAAATCGCGTCCAAAACGCAATAATTTCATTTTTTTGATTTTCAATGGCGCCTCGATGATACGTTTCATGATGTAATTTACTTATTCCTATAAATTTAATTCAATTTTTAGGGATTTCAAAACAATAATTACACCCCAATACGTCCAAATGTTAAAATACATCTAATAAAACCAATGATTTTCTTCATATCAATAACGCTTTTAGTAATTTGCAAGACATTTTTAAAGATTGAAGCCCTTAATGCAATTATATCCTATAGAGTCAGGAAATTTTAAACTAGATGGTGGTGCCATGTTCGGCGTGGTCCCAAAATCCCTTTGGAACCGAACAAATCCAGCGGATTCTAATAACATGATTGACATTGCGGCACGTTGTTTGCTCATTGAAGACGGCAATCGATTGATATTGATTGACACGGGAATGGGAGATAAACAAAGTGAGAAATTCTTCAGCTATTACTATCTATGGGGAAATGATTCCATTGATAAATCTCTTAAAATTTTCGGGTTCCATCGTGATGACATCACCGATGTTTTTATGACCCATTTACATTTTGATCATTGCGGTGGAAGTGTGCAATGGAACAGCCATAAAACCGGTTACGAACCCGCTTTTAAAAACGCCCATTTCTGGAGCAACAGAGATCATTGGAAATGGGCCACACAGCCCAACAATCGTGAGAAGGCTTCTTTTTTGAAAGAAAACATTTTGCCGATGGAAGAAAGTGGACAATTAAAATTTACATCTCTTCCGGAAACCGATAGGGTTAACAATTCTGAACTGGGTTTTGACATTTTTTTTGCTAATGGCCATACCGACAAACAAATGATTCCAATAATTCATTATCAAGGTAAAACCATTGCATTTATGGCAGATTTATTGCCCACGGCTGGTCATTTGCCCATTCCATTTGTAATGGGTTATGACACAAGACCATTGCTGACATTAAACGAAAAGGAAAAGTTTTTAAACATGGCTGCCGATAACAATTTTTATTTGTTCTTAGAGCATGATGCACATAATCAAATCATAACTGTTGAACATACCGAAAAAGGAGTTCGACTAAAAGATATTTATACAACTCAAGAAATATTCACATAACAATTATATAGCAATGAACATTCATTTTAAACCTATTTTACTTTCTGCATTCGCAGCAACATTGATTTTTGGCTGTGGTGGCGCATCCAAAGGCGTCATCTCAACACCTCTTGAAAACATCGACTCGATGCCTCTTAAAACTTCGGAATTGACCGAAGCTCAAAAACACACTTGGGGACATTTGGACCTTGTGAAAGACACAATTCCAGGGATGAGCGTTGACAAAGCTTACAGTGACATCCTTAAAAACAAAAAAGGTCAAACTACCATTGTGGCTGTTATTGACTCTGGTATCGACATTGACCATGAGGATTTGGATGATGTCATCTGGACCAATTCTAAAGAAATTCCGAACAATGGCAAGGATGATGATAACAATGGTTACATTGATGATATCCATGGTTGGAATTTTTTGGGAGATGCCTACAATGAGCAATTGGAATACGTTAGGCTTTTGGCGAGTGGAAATACCAATGATCCAAGGTACGCAGAGGCTCAAAAATTATACGATGCAGAAATTCAAAAATATACAGGCTATAAAACACAATATGAGCAAATCTCTCAACAAGTTTCAGGTGCAGATGAAGCTGTTTCAAAATATTTGAAAAAGAAAAATTATACAAAAGAAGAGGTAAATGCTATTAAAACAGATGATGCCTCTTTACAACAATCCATTGCAATCATTAAATATGTCTATAGTTTGGATATGGACTCTGTTGCCGATTTCAAAAAGGAAATTGCTGATGGTTTGGTTGAAATCAATGACCGACTAAACTACAACCTCAACAAAGATTTCAAAGGTCGTAAAACTGGTGATAATCCAGACATTCTCAATGATAAACCTGGTTATGGTAATGGCAATGTAAAACCAACTGTAAAAACTGAAAGTCATGGTACTCATGTGGCCGGAATTATCGCTGCGGAACGCAATAATGGAAAAGGTGTCAATGGTGTGGCCAACAATGTAAAAATTATGGTCATAAGGACTGTGCCAAATGGTGACGAATATGATAAGGATGTAGCAAATGCCATTAGATATGCAGTAGATAATGGTGCAAAAGTAATCAATGGAAGTTTTGGGAAATCATTTTCTCCGCACAGCGATTGGGTAAGGGATGCCATCAAATATGCTTCTGATAAAGATGTCGTTTTTGTCCATGCGGCTGGTAACGACGGAAATGACTTGGACGTGGATTATAATTTTCCAAACGACCAAGTCGATAATGGGCCTGAAGTTTCAAGTTCTTTGATTACAGTAGGGTCTTTGGACCCTGTTTATGGCACAAAAATGGTCTCCAGTTTTTCAAATTATGGAAAAATAAATGTTGATATTTTTGCTCCTGGAGGGCAGGTTTATTCAACAACACCCGAAAATGAATATGATACCAAAGGTGGCACCTCAATGGCTTCACCAGCCGTTGCTGGAATTGTTGCTTTAATCCGTTCACAATATCCAAATTTAACTGCAGCGCAGGTCAAAGATATCGTTGTGAACTCAGGGCTGCCTCTTACCACAAAGGTTGTTGTGGCTGGCGATGCCAACAATGTAAAGTCTTTTTCCGCTTTGTCTAAATATGGCCGTATTGCCAACGCATACAATGCTTTGATTATGGCCGGCGAAATGGCAAAAAACAAATAATAATTTTAACCAAATACCCCATAATTTCATTTTTATGGGGTATTTGCATTTATACAGTATATGAAATTTCTCTTTAAATCGATTTTTGCAACAAGTTTGATTTTTTCAAGTCAGGTACTTTTCTCTCAAAGTGATAAAAAAGCTATGGATGTTTCTTGCTATTGGCAGCAGCATGTAGATTATACCATGGATATTGATATGAATGTTGAAACCTATCAATATACTGGTACACAAAAATTGGTTTATACCAATAATTCACCTGACGTGCTTAACCGCGTATTCTATCATTTGTATCCAAATGCCTTTCAACCAGATAGTGAAATGGATGCTAGACTAAAAGCTATTGCGGACCCAGATGGAAGAATGGTCAATAATATGGGAACTAAAGAGGCTCCAAATTATGAAAGCAGAATCACAAAACTTACACCGGAAGAAATTGGTTACATCAAAGTAAACTCTTTGACACAAGATGGCAATGCGGTGAAGTATGAAACCATAGGAACCATTTTGGTGGTCACGCTTAACGAACCCATACAACCTGGTGGGATAACAACTTTTGATATGCAATTTGATGCCCAGGTGCCTGTCCAAATTCGGCGTTCCGGTCGCAATAATAGAGAAGGGATTGCACTTTCCATGACACAATGGTATCCAAAATTGGCAGAATATGATAATGAGGGTTGGCATGCCGATCCTTACATCGCTCGAGAGTTTTATGGGGTTTGGGGCGATTTTGATGTGAAAATTACAATTGATAAAAACTACACTATTGGAGGAACGGGTTATCTTCAAAATCCGAACGAGATAGGTCATGGCTACGAAACCGAACCTATAAAAAAATCAAAAGGAAAGACTTTGACATGGCATTTTAAAGCACCAAATGTGCACGATTTTACTTGGGCTGCCGATCCTGATTACATTCACGACACTCTCCAGTTGGAGAATGGCCCCATGATGCATTTCTTTTACAAAAACAATCCGAAAATTATTGAAAACTGGAAAAACATGGAACCCGTTGCTGGAAAGTTGATGGAATATTACAGTGACAAGGTGGGCAAATATCCTTATAAGCAATATTCAGTGATTCAGGGTGGTGATGGAGGCATGGAATATGGCATGTGTACATTGATTCTTGGAGAAGGCAAATTGGGCGGTTTGATTGGCGTCACGGCTCATGAAATGGCCCATAATTGGTTTCAGTTTTTATTGGCCAATAATGAGTCTAAACATTCTTGGATGGATGAAGGTTTTACAAGTTATCTGGAGGATAGAGCATTAAACGACATCAACCAAACTAAAAAAACAAATCCGTTTTCCGGTGCATACCAAGGTTACATTTATTTGGCCAGTTCTGGTAAAGAACAATCCCAGGCAACACATGCGGATAGATACGCTTACAACCAAGCATATTCTATTTCTGCTTACAGTAAGGGCGAAGTGTTTTTGGCACAGCTAGGATATGTCATTGGCGAAGAAAACTTGGATAAGACATTGAAACAATACTTTAGTGAATGGTCCTTCAAGCATCCGAAACCTTTGGATGTTATTCGAGTTGCAGAAAAAGTATCAGGACTGGAATTAGACTGGTATTTGACCGATTGGACCCAAACCATAAATACCATCGATTATGGCATAAAAAGTGTGGAAAGTGATGGGGACAATACCAAGATTATTCTAGAGCGAATTGGCTTGATGCCAATGCCATTGGATTTAGAAGTGGAATTTACCGACGGTACGAAGCAACTGTTTTACATTCCGCTGCGAATGATGTACGGCTCAAAACCCACTTCTGCAAGCAAATTGAAAGATTGGGCTTGGGCATATCCTACTTACGAATTCTCAATTGATAAAGCTAGACCATTCATAAAATCAGTGACCATTGACCCAGATGGATTCATGGCTGATGTTGATAAGAGTAATAACACAAAATAGTTTTGCTTTTAAAATTTAAATGATGAACCGCCTCTCATGGCGGTTTTTTATTTACAAAACCTCTGTATCTTTACCTATTATGAAATTCACGTTTAACAAAAAGGAAAAACTCAAAAGCGAAAAACTCATTGCAAAATTATTTGCCGAAGGGCAATCCGTTGCTGTTTATCCATTGCGATTGGTGTTTATCCCAACAACATTTGATGACCATATAAACGTAAAAGTGGGAGTGTCGGTAAGTAAACGTAATTTTAAAAAAGCCGTGGACAGGAATCGAATCAAACGCCTCATGAGAGAGGCCTATCGGCTTCAAAAAGGAACTGTTTTTAACAATAGTTCTACTCAATATGCGTTAATGATTTTGTACATTGGTAAAGATGGAACGGATTTTGAGACCATAAAACTTAAAATGTTCCATCTGTTGGAAAAATTCGCCAAGGAGGTTTCCAATAAGTAATCCCTAACGCCCATGAAAGTAATTTTCGCTTTTTTACTTTTGACGCTTCCATTGATGTGCTCCAAAAGTGGCTCGGAAGATAATTTTTCTTATGCTGATGAAATTGAGAGCTCTCGTCTTGAAGTTCCTTCAATGCAGCTGACAAGAGCAAAAGAAGACACCTATGATCAAGTTCAAGAACAAAAACTCATAAAAGAATCTTACCTTAGGTTTGAGACACAAGATTTAGAAAAAACCTATAAAGAAATTACCAAGCATGTACTTCAAAACAATGGTTATATTCAGGATGATGAAGCTTCAAAATCGTACAATCAGTTTACAAGACGATTGATTATTCGAATTCCAACCGATACATTCCAAAAAACAATCGATTCCATTGCTTCACATGTGGAATATTTTGACACCAAACAAATTACTTCTAAAGATGTTACGGAGGAGTTTATAGATTTGGAGGCTAGGCTAAAAGCTAAAGAAACTTTAGAAGCCCGTTATCTAGAATTGCTCAAAAAAGCCAACAATGTCAAGGAAGTACTTGAAATTGAACGTGAGCTTTCTACCATAAGGGAAGAAATCGAGGCAAAGCAAGGGCGGCTAAAATATTTGCAAAACAAAGTATCATTAAGTACATTAACCGTCGAATTTTACAAAACAACATCCGAATCTGGCGTAACGGTCTCGTATGGACAAAAAATGTGGAATGCCATCGCCTCGGGTTTTGACGGCTTATCATTCTTTTTTCTGGGTATTCTGTACATGTGGCCATTCATAATCCTCTTATTGTTACTCGTTTTTGGTATTAAAAGATGGTTAAAGCGTAAAAAACAATAATGCTTTGAAGAGCAGAAAAATATATATAACGATGAAAAAAATTCTAAAAAAACGATTGTTTATTCCGGTTGTGGCATTAGCCATATTCATCTCTGGAACAGCTTTTTATAAAGGTGATTTTTTTGAAATCGCCAAACAAATCGAAATTTTTACCACACTCTATAAGGAACTCAACATGAATTATGTTGACGAGACCAATCCAGGAGAACTTATGGATACCGCTATTAAGAGCATGCTACAGGATTTAGATCCTTATACCAATTTTTATAACGAGCAGGATGTTGAGGATGCACGTATCAACAATACTGGAGATTACACTGGGATTGGGGCAAGCGTATTGACACTGAAAGACAAGTTGGTCATTGTGGAGCCCTATAAGGATTATGCGGCAGATAAAGCAGGTCTGAAGGCTGGCGACGAAATCATAAAAGTTGACAATGTGGTGGTGGCTGATTTTAAGGATGATGCGGGCAATTTGCTTCAGGGAGCCGCTGGAACAACGGTAAATCTCACTTACGTTCGACAAGGAAAAACAGAGACGGCAACCATCAAACGCGAATCGGTTGAAATACATGACGTGCCTCATTATTCCATGATAGATGATGAGATTGGTTATGTTGTGCTTCGAAAATTTGGGGACAAAGCATCGCACGAAACAATGACTGCGGTAAGAGCTCTAAAAAATCAAGGTGCCAAAAAATTGATTTTGGATTTAAGGGGAAATGGAGGTGGATTGCTTAATGAGGCGGTGAACATTGTCAATATTTTTGTTCCAAAAAACCAACTGGTGGTAACGACAAAATCAAAAGTGGAGAAATATAACAAAACCTATTATACACAAAAAGATGCCATTGACACCGAAATCCCGCTGGTTGTATTGATTGATGGAAAAAGTGCCTCTGCAAGCGAGATTGTTTCTGGCGCGCTCCAGGATTTGGATAGAGCGGTCATCATTGGTGCGCGTAGCTTTGGAAAAGGATTGGTACAAAGACCCAAACCCTTGGCGTATGGCACGCAGATGAAAATTACCATTTCTCGCTATTACACTCCTTCGGGCCGTTGTATCCAGGCTTTGGATTATTGGAATAGAGATAAAGAAGGCCATGCCACAAGGGTAAGCCAAGAAAACTATAACGCTTTTAAAACCAGAAGGGGAAGAACAGTTTATGACGGCGGAGGCATACAGCCCGATATAGAATTGGAGGCTTCTAAAATGAGTCCGATTACTTCCGCAATATTAGATGAAAATTTGGTTTTTAATTATGCAACCAAGTATTTCTACAACAATTCTGTTAACGATTTGTCCAATTTTAAATTTACGGACAGTGATTTCAATGATTTCAAAACATACTTAAAATCAAATCATTTCACCTTTGAAACCAAAACCGAAAAAGCTTTTGAAGAAGCTTTGGAGGTGGCCAAGGATGAAGCATTGGACACAACGGTGGATGCTAATTATAAAGCTTTGATTTCGGCTTTGGATACTTACAAAAATAAGGCTATAGACGACAATAAGAAGCAACTCAGCTCCTTGTTGACCGATGAAATTGTGAAACGTTACTTTTATAGGGAAGGTCTATATACCTACTATCTGACTCATAATACTGAAATTCAAAAAAGTACTGAATTGCTTAAAAATCCTGTAAAATTTGCAAGCTATCTAAATTTATAATCCACTGTGTTTTGTGGATTAGGACTCAAAATAAAGTATATTTATAATCCCTATCTAGCAACTAATGAAAACTTTGGTTATCTGTTTAATGCTATTTTCCCAGTTTGTAGTAGCTCAAAAAGAGTTGGTGCATGAAGTGTATTTTGAAACAGATCAATCTGAAGTTCCTCAAACCGAACATACTAAACTGCTGGCTTTCCTTTCCGAAATCGAATCGCTTGACATTGAAAAAATTTCTATCTATGGTTTTTGTGATGACCGTGGCAGCCATGAGTACAATTTGAAACTGTCCAACGATCGTGCCAATAACATAAGGGAAATATTTTCCAGCAATGAATTTGATGAATCCATCATTTTCAATGTAGATGGAAAAGGAGAAGTGTTATTGAAATTGGTTCAAGAAAATAACATTGAGAAAATTAGAGGCTTAAATAGAAAGGTGCAGATCATTGTTAAACAAGTGTTTCCTCCAAAGCCTATAATTGAAACTAAGCCAAAAGATGCAGCCGAAATATTGGACGGCAACATAAAAGCAGGAGATACCATCCTGCTCGACAATCTTCTTTTTAAAACTGGTTACAGCTATTTAATGCCAGAATCTGTAAAAACCCTTGAGACTATCACAAAGGTAATGGTAAAACGCAAAGACGTTTATTTTACAATATTGGGACATGTTTGCTGTACCCAAAATAGTAGAGATGCGATAGACAGAAAGACCAAAAAAAGAAATCTCTCATTAGCTAGAGCCAAGTATATCTATGATTATATGGTAAAAAAAGGTGTGGATAAAAAGCGCATGAGGTATATTGGAATGCGTCGCAAATTTCCACTTGGAGGTGAAGCAAAATATGATCGCCGAGTTGAGATTTTGGTAACCTATGTTGGGGAAAACAATTAACCTTTAATCATTCCTACATGCGGAATTCCATCTTCAAGATATTCCTCACCAACTTGTTCAAATCCTAAGCTATTGTAAAATTTCAGTAAGTATTTTTGGGCTGATATTTTGATTGTTTCCGTATTAAAATAGTTTTTGATAGCATTGATGGACGCCTCCATAATGATGTAACCATATTGATGTTTTCGTTCATTATGAGCAACCACCACACGCCCAATACTGGCATTTTCAAAATAATCTCCTGGTTTAAAAATACGTGTGTATGCAATTAGTTTTTTGTTTTTAAATCCAAGGATGTGTAATGCCTTTTGATCTTTGTTATCCACATCTTGATAGACACAATTTTGCTCCACCACAAAGACTTCACTGCGCAATTGTAAAATGGCATACAATTCGTCTTTTGTCAATTGTTTGAAGGTTTTGGTCTGTATATGTAGCATCAGTCTTGAACGATTATTTCCTTTGGATCCTCCTTGTTGAATTCAGGCTGGATGTTCACATGATTGATTGAAAATTCATCATGCAACACTTTTTCTATCTGATGTAGTATTTCATCAAACTCACTTATAGCGATATCCTCCTTGAAATCGAGATGGGCTTCCAAGTGCAATTCATCATCGTTCAAACACCAAATGTGTATGTGGTGCAATCGATTCACTTTTGGTATTTGATGCACAGCTCTTACAACGTCTTTAATATTGATATGTTCCGGCGTAAACAACATCAGCATTTTTGAAGATTTAATCAACAAATCAAATCCAACCCAAATAAGATACAAAGCGATTAAAAATGTCAACAAACTATCCACCCAAAACCACTGAAAATACTTCATCAGAATTCCTCCCAGCAGAACCGCAACACTCGCCATCATATCCGTCAATAGATGAATGTATGCCGAACGCATATTCATGTTGTTTTTGGAATCTTTTTTTAGTAAGAGTACGCTAAATCCATTTCCCAAAATGGCCACTAAAGATAACCATATGACCAAACCCGATTCGATTTCCTGAGGATTTTGAAAACGTTTGTAAGCTTCAATAATCAATAATACAGCCACTATGACCAAGGTAGAAGCGTTAATGAAAGCTGCCAAAATTTCTGCTCGTTTATACCCGAATGTTCTGTGAATGGACGCTTTTTGCTTAGAAAGTCTTGCAGCTATATAACTTACAATCAATGAGATAACATCGCTAAAATTATGTAAGGCATCACTCAACAATGACAAACTTCCAGACAACAGTCCGCCAACCACTTGAGCTGAAGTAATAACAATGTTGAGTAGGATAGAAATAAATAGATTCCTGCCCTTCAAATCTTTATGATTGTGTGAATGGTCGTGGCCCATTGTCATGAATGCGATACAGGAATTTTTTCGATTCGCTTTTGGTGCCTTCCACCTTCAAAAGCCGTGTTTAAAAACGTATCCACCATCTCAATGGCTTGTTGTTTGGCTGTAAATCGTGCTGGAATACTCAGTATATTTGCATTGTTATGCTGTCTGGCAAGTGCCGCAATTTCTTTGGTCCAACACAGCGCTGAACGCACGCCTTGGTGTTTATTAGCAGTCATATTGGCGCCATTGCCGCTTCCACAGATGATGATTCCAAAATCCACTTTGTAGTTTTCAACATCGTTTGCCACTGGATGCACAAAATCCGGATAGTCCACACTCTCATTGGAGTCAGTACCGTAGTTATTGACTTTGTATCCTTTGGTTTCTAAATGCTTTACAACAGCTTCTTTATATTCGGTGCCAGCGTGGTCGTTTCCAATAGAGATGTTCATGATTTTTATATTAGATTGAGCTTATAAAGTTAGTGAATGAAGCGGAATAAACGCTTTATTTAAATATTAAAAAGGTTAATAACAAAATAAACTGCTTGGGTATTCATTACATGTTCATAACTTGCTATCAAAATCTAAAAGATAAATTTTAATAATTCAATAATTTTTTCAAACGAAAATGGGAATGATACTACCAAAAAAGTTAATGATTTTATTTGGACAATTTATCAGACAAAATTTTATGGAAATGCACATCAATTTCAATTAAAGTTATGCAAATTTCAATATCAACATGGGTTTTAAACAGTTGTTGATAAAAGTCAAAATGTTGCTATTTATCAAGTAGTTGAATCCATTTTCAATGTTAATTCTATATTAACAAGATGTAAATTTCATTTCATCAAAATAAATCCAAAAAAAGTTATACCGCTATTAACAAGCAATCATAATAATAATCATTTTTTTAAATTAAATTTAAAAGATGATTATCTAACTATTAAATGTGGATAAAGTTTTAAGCAAACCCATACGGTTAAATTAATAAACCGTAGCTTTGCCAATAACTTAATTACCAATCTTCTCCTTTAATTAAGTCAAAAGATAACAGAATTTCCTTTACTTTAGGAAATCAATATGATTACACAATAAATGACAAGAAAGAAAAAAAAGAAATCCAACAACAGGATTTCAAACCTTACAAATACAATCTTAAGTATTTTAAAAAAAGACAGAAACCAATCCTTCAATTATAAACAGATTGCTGCCAAACTTCAACTCAATGATGCTAGCAGCAGAAACCAAATCATCAAAAAACTGAATGAACTTCTAGCCAAAAAAGAAATCGTAGAAGTAGAACGCGGCAAGTATAAAGCGGTTGTTAATACCGAATACCACATCGGAAAATTGGACATGGCCTCCAGAGGTTCCGGTTACATTATTTCAGATGATTTTGATGAAGATGTATTTATAGCATCCAATAACATCCATCGAGCTTTGGATGGGGATGAAGTGGAATTTTACGTTTACAAACGCCGTAAAAAAGGAAAGTTTGAAGGCGAAATCACGAACATTATCAAACGCGCAAAGAGTGAATATGTTGGCGTGATACAAGTGCATAAAAATTATTCGTTCGTCGTAGTGGATGGCGGTAAAATGTATAAGGACATCTTTGTGCCCAATAACAAAAAGAACAAAGCCGAAGATGGAGACAAGGTTTTGGTAGCTATGGAATCTTGGGAAGAAAACGAAGATTCTCCAATCGGGAAAGTGTTAAAAGTCCTTGGAAAACCAGGCGAACACAATACGGAAATCCATTCCATTTTGGCAGAATATGGCTTGCCTTATGAATTTCCTCATGAAGTTGAAGAATACGCAAACAAGCTCGATACGTCGATTACAAAAGAAGAAATAGCCAAGCGTCGCGATATGCGGAAAACTTTAACCTTCACTATCGACCCAAAAGATGCCAAGGATTTTGATGATGCACTTTCATTTAAACTCTTGGAGAACGGTTTGTTTGAAATAGGAATTCATATTGCTGATGTTTCCCATTACCTACAGGAAGGAACCATTCTCGATGATGAGGCTTATGAACGTGCCACTTCAGTATATTTAGTGGACAGGGTCGTACCCATGCTTCCTGAAGTATTATCCAACAATGCTTGTTCTTTGCGGCCACATGAAGAAAAATACACCTTTTCGGCTGTTTTTCAGATGAATGATAAGGCAGAGGTCAAAAACCAATGGTTTGGTAGAACAGTGACATATAGCGATGCACGTTTTGCCTATGAAGAAGCGCAAGCAATCATAGACACCAAAGCTAATCAAATTCCAGCTGAAGTTTCATTGACTGGAAAACCATATTTAGCAGATCAAAAGGTAGCTGATGCTATCTTGAAAATGGATGAACTTGCTAAAATCATGCGAAGAAAACGCATGAAAGATGGCGCCATTTCCTTTGATAAAGTGGAAGTGAAATTCGATTTGGACGAACAAGCAAATCCAGTTGGCGTGTTCTTCAAAACCAGTAAGGATGCCAATAAATTGATTGAAGAATTCATGTTGTTGGCCAACAAAAAAGTGGCGGAGTTTGTAGGGAAACAATCACCAAAAAAGACCTTTGTATATCGTGTGCACGATGAACCCGATGAAAGCAAATTGGCAGCTTTGCAAGGTGTCGTTTCAAAATTTGGTTATAAATTGAATTTCAGGGACAGAAATAGCATTTCAGCTTCGTTGAATGGATTGCTTCGTGATGTAGAAGGGAAAAAAGAACAAAATTTAGTGGATACTTTGACCATCCGTAGCATGAGCAAGGCAGAATATACAACCCACAATATAGGTCATTACGGATTGGCATTTGACTATTATACTCATTTTACCTCACCAATTCGTCGTTATCCAGATGTCATGGCACATCGTTTATTGCAACTATATCTTGATGGAGGGAAATCCGCCAATGAAGATATTTATGAAGAAAAATGCGTTCATTCCAGCAATATGGAAAATCTGGCAACCAAAGCCGAACGCGATTCCATCAAATACATGCAAATCAAATTTATGCAAGACCACAAAGATGAAGAGTTTGTCGGTGTAATTTCAGGTGTAACCGATTGGGGAATTTATGTCGAAATTATATCCAACAAATGTGAAGGCATGGTAAGTGTTCGGGAAATGACTGATGACCATTACCAGTTCGATGAATCCCAATACGCCATGGTTGGAAAAAAATCTGGAACAATTTACCAACTTGGAGATGAAGTGCTTGTAAAAGTTAAAAATACCGATTTGGTCAAAAAGCATTTGGATTTCACGCTTATTGGAAAACATGAAATACCCGATCACATTTAACGGATTAAAAAACCTAAAAAACAGTTTATGATACTTACTACTACAAATACCATTGAAGGTTTTAAAATAATTGACTACAAAGGCATCGTTTCTGGGATTGGTGTGAATGTTCAAAAAATGAAAATGACTTTCAATGTAGAAAAATATTATCATGCAATTGGTGAAAGCGTGTCTGAAGTCAAAGAAAAAGCGTTTCAGCAGCTTCACGACAATGCCAAGAAAATGGGAGCCAACGCTGTGGTTGGAATTTCCGTAGACATTGAATTGACAGCTACTAATTATGTTGCTGTTTCCGTTACAGGAACAGCAGTAAGTGTTGCTGAGTAAATAAGCATTTGGTTAGCATTCAGACAGCATAGTCACATCTTTTTTTTAAATTTGTGGAAACACAAATTTAATGTTTGACGACATTCTATCGGCAATTCCTTTTGGTATCATACTAGCGTTTACAATCGGTCCGGTCTTTTTTGTGCTATTGGAAACAGGAGCCACCAAAGGTTTTAAAAGCGCCATAATTTTTGATTTAGGCGTCCTCTTGGCTGATATCTTCTTCATTGCCGTAGCATTCTTCAGCACCAATAGACTTCTTGAAAAAATTAAAGATGACCCCAATTTTCTAGTTTTTGGGGGTGTTTTGTTGATTGTTTATGGGTTTATAACCTTTACCAAAACTTCCAAATCATTCCGTTCCATCGTTAGGGAATACCATAAGGTCGAAATACAAAAGAATTACCACAAGCTCTTCCTAAAGGGATTTTTGCTCAATTTCATCAATATTGGAGTATTGGTGGGCTGGCTCGGATTTATTGTCATAGGGAATTCGCTAACAGAAACCAAGGAAGGTCTGATTGTTTTTTTGGCCACAATTTTGATTACTTACTTTTTAGTAGACTTATTTAAAATAGCAATCGCAAAAAAGCTTAAAAACAAACTCACTCCCCGTCGCATCTATAAAACAAAAAAAATAATTGCATTGGTTATTCTCGGATTTGGAGTTTTGTTGTTGGCACAGGCACTTTTTCCAAAAGAAAAGGAGCTCCTCAAAGATAGAATCGAAAAAATCAATCCTTTGGGAACGGATAGAACCCCTTAAAAAATTATGACAAAAAGCCTCACTTTAAGTTAAAATCCTGGAGGTATCGAGCGGATTGGAAGAATATTTTGTTGCAGCTTTTGCTGGATATTTAATTAATTTTTTCTAAAAATTTAGAACAAAAAAACCCTCAACGCTAGTTGAAGGTCTTAGAGGTGTCGAGCGGATTCGAACCGCTGTAGCAGCTTTTGCAGAGCTGAGCCTAGCCACTCGGCCACGACACCATAATTGAACGGCAAATGTATAAAAATTTAAGTATTTACAAGTGTTTTTTTCGCTTTTCGGCCATTTTTATCGTTACCATTTCCACATCGCCACCAATTGGTGGATTAAGTTTACTGACCCAAACAGTCGCTTTTTGTACCAATTTATCTTCTTCAAATATTCGTTTCAATATCCTTTTAGCAACTGTTTCTAAAAGATAGGTGGGCACTTGCATTTCTTCTTTCACAATTCGGTTCAACAAAACATAGTCAACGGTCTCGCTTAATTTGTCGGATACTGCCGATGGCTGCAAATCAGCCTTTACCTTTAAATCAACACGATAATCGCTTCCAATTTTGGTTTCTTCCTTTAAGCATCCATGATGTGCAAAAATCCTTATATTTTCAACTTTGATGATTCCCATTAGTTAGTGAAAAAATCAAAAACATTACTCAATGCGCTTGTTTTAGCCTTAAAAAATTCTGTATAAGAACAACGTTCACAAGTAACGGATGAAAACTTTTGGTTTTGGACATCAAAAATTTTAGACCATCGACCACCCGTTGCCCTCATTTCACCAATTATATAAGTTTTGTTTTGGCATTTGGGGCAAGAATAATTCAATTGTTTCATGGTTGTGAATTTTTTATAAAAATACATATTCTCGTTTATAATTTTAAGGCCTAAATGCTATAATTCCTTAATTTTGCTAATTGTCTATACCAAAAGTGTAATTCAAAAAAATATGTCTGAAGAATCAAAACCTCTCAATTTCATTGAGCACATCATAGAAGAAGATTTGGAAAACGGCATGTCAAAAAGAGACTTACGTTTTCGTTTTCCGCCCGAACCCAATGGCTATTTGCATATTGGTCACACCAAAGCTATCGGCATCAGTTTTGGTCTAGGGGAAAAGTACAACGCGCCCGTCAACCTTCGTTTTGATGATACAAATCCCGCAAAGGAAGAACAGGAATATGTGGATGCCATTAAAGAGGATATTTCATGGTTGGGCTACAAATGGGCGAATGAACTGTATTCTTCAGATTATTTTCAACAACTGTATGATTGGGCGATTCAATTTATCAAAGAAGGCAAAGCGTATGTAGATTCACAAACAAGCGAAGCGATGGCCGAACAAAAAGGAACACCAACACAGCCAGGCGTGGACAGTCCATATCGTAATAGGTCGGTTGAAGAAAACATAGAGCTGTTCGACAAAATGAAAAATGGCGAATGTGAAGAAGGATCTCATGTATTGCGTGCCAAAATTGATATGCAGCACACCAATATGCTGATGCGAGACCCCATCATGTATCGCGTACTGAAAAAGCACCACCATCGTACAGGCAACGATTGGTGCATTTATCCCATGTACGATTGGACCCATGGTGAAAGCGATTATATAGAGCAAATATCACACTCGTTATGCTCGCTTGAATTTAAGCCCCATAGAGAACTGTATGATTGGTTTTTGGACCAAGTGGTAGATTCCAATAAATTGCGCCCCAAACAACGCGAATTTGCGCGTCTGAACTTAAGTTATACCATCATGAGCAAACGTAAGTTGCTCAAATTGGTCGAAGATAAGATTGTTTCTGGATGGGACGACCCAAGAATGCCAACCATTTCCGGTCTGCGACGTCGCGGCTACACGCCAAATGCCATTAGAAAGTTTGTAGAAACTGTTGGGGTTGCTAAACGAGATAATGTCATTGATGTAGCATTGCTGGAATTCTGTATCCGAGAAGATTTGAACAAAACCGCTCCGAGAGTGATGGCTGTTCTAAACCCGGTGAAATTGGTTATCACGAATTATCTCGAAGGAAAAGAAGAGTGGCTCGATGCAGAAAACAATCAAGAAGATGACAGTGCTGGCTTTAGAAAAGTGCCTTTTTCCCGTGAGCTGTACATCGAAAAAGAGGATTTTAAAGAACAAGCTGGCAATAAATTTTTCAGATTGCAATTGGGAGGAGAAGTTCGATTGAAAAATGCTTACATCATCAAAGGAGAAAGCGTGGTTAAGGATGATAAAGGAAACATCACAGAAATTCATTGTACCTATTCCGAAGATACCTCAAAAAAGGTTAAAGGAACTCTGCATTGGGTTTCCATCAAACACGCCATCAAGGCAGAAGTCAGGGAATACGACCGATTGTTTATGGACGAAGCTCCAGACGCCCATCCTGAAAGGGATTTTATGGAATTTTTGAATCCAGAATCCTTAAAAATCGTGACTGCTTATGTTGAGCCTAGCTTAAAGAACGCTAAAGCAGGCGATGGGTTTCAATTCCAACGGATTGGGTATTTCAATGTGGACAAAGAGTCTACCTCGGATAAATTGGTTTTCAACAAAACTGTTGGTTTGCGCGATTCATGGGAAAAGCAAAAACCAGTTGAGAATAAAACTCAAAACCAACTAAAACCTCAAAACAATCAACCGCAGCGCAAAGCGATTGACATTATTCAACAATTGGGAAAAAAATACACCAATTTACCAGAGGAAAAACAGCTAAAAACAAAAGCTGAAATTCAGGAATTGGCAAAGAATGTGTCTTATGAAGATTTGGAACCTTGGTTTAATACAGCAGCCAAAAAGATAGGAACTCGTATTGCCACGATGATTACGCTGGGTGTTCTGATTGAAAACGGATTGAAGAAAAATGAGGACATCCACAGATTCATTCAAGGCGGACTCGAGGATAAAAATGAATTGTTGCAAAAGGAAGCAAGTTTACTCTAAAAGTCATTTCAAACTTTATTTTATAACCTCAATGTCACAGCATTGAGGTTTTTTTGTACTTTTAATTCACTAACTAATACATTATAAATTATGGAAATGAATTATTGGGCCATGCTTGTGGCCGCATTGGTAACACTTGTTGTCGGTTTTATTTGGTACCACCCAAAAGTTTTTGGAACGGCTTGGATGCATGCCTCTGGACTAACTGAAGATGAGCTTAAAAAAGGAAATATGCTCAAAATCTTTGGTTTTACAATTATTTTATCATTGATGATGACCATGGTAATTATGGCACTTGTAGTTCATCAAACGGGTGCTTATGGCATGGTTGGCGGCATGCCGTCTGATGAAACCTTGCCTTCTTTTCAGGTCTTTATGGACGATTATGGGATGGCCTTCCGCACGTTCAAACATGGAGCACTGCACGGATTTATTGCGGGACTGTTTTTTGCATTTCCAATCAATGCCATCAACGGTTTGTTTGAGCACAAAAGCGCCAAGTATATCTTTATAAATTCAGGATATTGGATTCTTACCCTAACCATAATGGGAGCTATTATTTGTGGATGGGTTTAATAATATTGACTACTTTTACAAAAGACTGAATTTATTGAATTCAGTCTTTTCTTTTTTCAGGTGATAGAATTTAAAATTTATAATAATGCCAAAGAACTGCCGAGCAATTGGAACGGTTTTGTGTCACATGATGTTTTCCTTCAAACATCCTATTTTGAGGGATTGGAACTCGCATCACCAAAGAACATTTCTTGGTTCTATTTGGGAATCTTTAAACATGAAAAATTAGTTGGTGCCGCAGTTATCCAGCGTGTTGAACTGTATTTAGAAGATATTTTTAGAAATTATAAAGATTCCTGTTACCGACAGAAATTCAAGCATTTTATTTCGAAATTCTTAAAAGGCAACATGCTCGTGGTTGGCAATCTGATGCACACGGGTCAACATGGCATTTATTTCGATTCCGGTAAAATTTCTCAATCAGAATTTTTACAAACAATTTATTCAGCCCTAGAAGAGTTAAAGAGCATGATAAAAAAGAAACATGATAAGCGAATCAGAATTGTCATGTACAAAGATTATTTTGCTGACGACCGTATTCATTTGGAACAGGATTTTTTCAGTTCCAAAAAACTGCACAAAATAAGTGTCCAGCCGAATATGATTATGGACATCAAACCCAGTTGGAAGAATTTTGATGCCTATCTTTTGGATTTGAACACAAAGTACCGACAGCGTTATAAAGCCGCAAGAAAAAAGGCAGGGAAAATCGTAAAAAAAGAGTTGTCACTTGAGGATATAGAGTTTAATTCCTATCGACTGTATGAGCTTTATAAAACTGTTTCGGATAATGCAAAAATCAATACATTCATATTGCCCAAAGGTCATTTTTGTGATTTAAAGCGCCATTTGGGAATCAACCTTAAAGTGTTTGGATATTATTTAGATGATACATTGATTGGTTTTTATACCTTGATTCTCAATAACAAGATTCTTGAAACTTATTTCTTGGGATATGATGAAGCACATCAATATGCCAACCAGATGTATCTTAATATGCTTTATGACATGTTGGATTTTGCGATTAGTAATAGCTTCAACTCAATTGTGTATGCTAGGACAGCAATGGAAATTAAAAGTTCTGTTGGCGCAAAACCCATAAAAATGAATGTGTATTTGAAACATACAAATTATATTATGAATGCATCATTGGAGCGTATTTTTAAATTGATGAATCCTAAACAAGAATGGGAAGAACGCCATCCATTCAAATAAATATAGAGGCTTAAAAATGAGTTAATTCCTTTGATAAGCGTATTTATTTTAGTAACTTTTTTCTTTAAATCAAATATAATGGAAATACCACATAAAATATTGACCGAGATATCACAAATCTCAAGAGAAATAGAGGAAAAGTATCCAGAGCTGCAAAAATATTTGGAAGAAACCCCCGAAACGCTATCAGACGAAGAAAACAAGGCGGGAAAAATGGACGAGAAGGCTTTAAAGAATTATCTAGAAAGTCTTAAAGCCATTGTTAAGAAATACAAGGAAGAGCATTAAAATTTAAAAACCCCGAAAATTTTGTTTCGAGGTTTTATTTTTTTGAAGTATTACATGTTATTGATTTTTGGAATCTTTACCATCACTCAAGCGTTTCTTATTTTTGGCTTCCTTCATAGCTTCCCCAATTTGATTGCTTGCCGTAAAACTCGCCACCATATTGTTCAACATATCACTTCCTGCCTGCGGAGAGTTTGGCAATAAAATCAAGTTGCTGTTCACGTGTTCGCCAATAGATTGTAGCGTATCATAATGTTGCGTCACTACAATAAGGGCCGACGCTTCTTGGGAATTGATACCAACACGATTCAAAACATCAACTGATTCTTCGAGCCCACGGGCAATTTCTCGTCGTTGGTCGGCAATTCCTTGACCCTGCAAACGCTTGCTTTCTGCTTCTGCTTTAGCGCGTTCTACAATTAAAATACGGGCCGCATCACCTTCAAATTGTGCAGCAATTTTTTCACGTTCAGACGCATTGATACGGTTCATGGCCGCTTTTACTTGAGCATCTGGGTCAATATCTGTGACAAGAGTTTTAATGATGTCATATCCGTAATCCAACATCGCATCATTTAATTCTGTTTTTACCGCAATGGCAATATCATCTTTTTTGACAAACACATCATCCAATTTCATCTTTGGAACTTCGGCGCGAACAACGTCAAACACATAACTTGTAATTTGGTCATGGGCATAATCCAATTTGTAAAAGGCATCGTACACTTTTTGAGAAATGACCATAAACTGAACGGATATTTTAAGACGGACAAATACATCATCAAGGGTTTTTGTTTCAACAATGACATCCAATTGTTGGATTTTCAGACTCATTCTACCGGCCACTCGGTCGATAATTGGGATTTTCATCTGCAAGCCTGAATGTCTGATACTCTGGAATTTACCAAATCGTTCAATAATGGCGGCAGACTGTTGTTTTACCGTAAAAAATGAAGACAGTAAAATAATCAAACCTAAAAAAATAAATGGGATTGCTAGATAAGACATAATAGTTTTTTTAATGGTTAGAAAACATACACGCCTAATTTAAGTTATATTTGTTGAAACTTGAACAAATAATCATGCAAATCAGACAATACATTCTATTAGTAGCCATAAGCATAGGGTTTGTTACAAACTCTTTTTCGCAACGTCGTCCACATGGTGTGGTAAATATTGTAAATGGTATTGGCATAGGTGGTGGTTTGACACAATTTGACATCAAAACCGATAATTTTGAGACCAAAGCAGGCGATGGTTGGACAGGAGGTTTGGCAGCTACCCTTGATTTGCCTCACAAGTGGTACACAGTTAGTTATGGTATGCAAGTTTCTGAAAGTACTATGGACATAATGGGGAGAAGCTTGCCAGTTTCTGAAAGTGAGCCTTTGGAATATAAATTGATGATGGTTCAGGCGCAATTCTTGTTTCATCTTAAGCTTGCAAAAGATTATTTAATGATTGATGGTGGACCAATGCTGCAATACAATAGTGAGCTAGAGCTGAAAGATGACAATAAGGAAAATTATTTGATTGATGGCTACACAAACCTTATGGCAAAAGATATCAGTGATATCTCAAAATTCAATGTGAATGCCTCAATAGGCGCTACGGCAGGTTTTAACCATTTTAAATTGAGGGTCCAGTATATTTATGGTGTGACCAATATGTTCAACAAGCTTAATGACCAAAATTTGGACGCCAACCCATCGAACAAGACTTTTAAAGGAAACCAGTCCATGTTGGCATTTATGGCATTTATTTATTTGTAGTTCTTGTGAAGATGGTAATACGGTAAAATTTCAACAAATCATTGATTTTAAATTGTTTCAACCAAATTCTCAATCCTCTGAACGGTTTCTGCCTTTCCAATCATAAACATAATCTCAAATACATCGGGTCCTTGCATAGCACCGACCAATGCCAATCTTAGAGGCTGCATCACTTTTCCAAAACCAACCTCTTTTTTGCCAATCCAGGCCTTTACATCTGTTTGAATGTTTTCAATTGTAAAATCTGAGACAAGATTAATTGTTTGAGCTAGTTCGCTCATCAATTCACGAGTATCGTTGTTCATTATTTTGACAAATGATTTTTCATCGTAAGTTTTCGGCGCTTCAAAAAAGAAAGAGCTCAAATCCCAAAAATCAGCAACGAATGTGGCTCGTTCTTTTATCATTTCAACAACTAAAGCAATGTAGTTAACATCAATTTCTTTTAATTCGGAATGCTTGTTTTTAAAGTTTTCAGCCAATTCATCATTGCTCTGCAATTGCATATACTGATGATTAAACCATTTAATTTTATCTGGGTCGAAGCGAGCACCAGATTTATGGACACGCTCCAGTTCAAAAGCTTCAATCAATTCGTCCAATGAGAATATCTCTTGTTCGGTTCCTGGATTCCAACCCAAAAAGGCTAAAAAGTTGACCATAGCGTCGGGGAAATATCCATCTTCTTTATAACCTCTTGAAATTTCATTAGTTTCTGGGTCTGTCCATTGCAACGGAAATACAGGAAAGCCCAATTTGTCACCATCTCGCTTGCTCAATTTTCCCTTCCCAGTCGGTTTCAAGATGAGAGGTAAATGCGCAAATTGTGGTGGGTCCCAACCAAATGCACTATAGAGTTGGTAATGCAGCGCTAAAGACGGCAACCATTCTTCACCGCGAATGACATGAGTGATTTCCATTAGATGGTCATCAACGATGTTCGCCAAATGATAGGTTGGCATACCGTCGCTTTTAAATAAAACCTTATCGTCCAGTATCCGTGTTTCGACAGAAATATCCCCTCTAATAATGTCCTTTAATTGCAAAGTTTCATCTTCGGGCGATTTAAAGCGAATAACGTATTCCTCTCCAGCATCTAATTTAGCCTGGGTCTCTTGTTCTGTCAAGGTTAAGGAATTAGAAAGCAAATGCCTGTTGTGCCAATTATAAATGAATGTTTTTCCTTTGGCCTCATGGTCTTTACGATAATAATCCAAACTTTCAGCAGTATCAAAAGCATAATAAGCGTTGCCCGAAGCAATCAATTGCTCGGCATACTGTCTGTAAATTGCTTTTCGTTCACTTTGTCTGTATGGGCCAAACTTTTCGTTCTTTCCCGGACCCTCATCAAACGGAATATTGCACCAATTCAACGAATCAATAATATATTCTTCCGCGCCTTCCACATAACGATTTTGATCGGTATCTTCAATACGTAGAACGAAGGTTCCGTTATGTTTTTTTGCAAATAAAAAATTAAATAAAGCGGTGCGTACACCACCAATATGTAAGGGCCCTGTTGGGCTTGGTGCAAATCGCACACGAACGTTTTTGGTCATTTTTCAGGATTTGTACTGCAAAGATAGAATTGATGTCACATTCAGCAAAGAAAAAAAGATGTAAAGCCACACCTTGACTTGTTCATTAAACCGATATTTCCCCAATATTTCGAAATTAACATAACCTTATTAAATTTAGACAATTATGGATTAAAATAAAATTGTAGTTTAGTAAGTTAAATAATTGCATGTTAAACAATTTTACCGCTATACAGACCAAGCTAGAGCAATTCATTAATCGATACTACACCAATGAGCTCTTAAAAGGTGCGATTTTATTTTTCGCAATAGGCTTGCTGTATTTTTTGCTCACATTGTTCATTGAGTATGTTTTATGGCTCAATCCAACGGCTAGAACCATTTTATTTTGGGCATTTATTGCGGTTGAGTTAGGGTTGTTCGTAAAGTTTATTGCAATTCCATTGTCGAAATTGTTCAAGCTACAGCAAGGTATCAATTATGAAGACGCTTCCAAAATCATCGGCAAACATTTTCCTGAAGTAAATGATAAGTTGTTGAATGTGCTTCAACTTAAGTCGAGGAACGTCGGAACAAATGAGTCCGAATTATTACTTGCCAGTATCGAACAGAAGTCTGCTGAATTAAAGCCAATCCCTTTTAAATTGGCTATCAATTTTAAACAAAATATTAAATATTTAAAATATGCCGCCATACCAATTGTGGTTTTGTTGCTGACCTATCTCACAGGCCATTTCAATCTTTTTAGCGACAGTTACAAACGAGTGGTCAACTATACAACCGCATATGAGCCACCAGCACCATTTCAGTTTTTTGTTGTAAATGAAAAATTACAGGCAATTGAAAACAATGATTATAAACTGTTGGTCAAAACAACTGGAACAGTGATACCTGACAATGCACAAATCCATTACAATGGCGAGACGTATTTCTTGCAACAAACGGCACCTGGGCAATTTGAATATGTGTTTTCAAAACCCAAAAGTGAAATTGATTTTAATCTTTCTGCTAACGAGGTAAAATCGAAAGTTTACAATCTTGAAGTTGTTAAAGTACCCACTTTAGTCAATTTTGAAATGGTCTTGGATTATCCATCGTACATTCACAAACAAAGCGAAACCTTAAAAAGTACGGGAAGCGCAACCATTCCCGAAGGCACAAATGTCACTTGGAAAATCAACACACGCTCCACAAATAATGTGTCTTTGTATGCAAAAGATACACTTCGATTTGAAAACATATCAGAGGGTAAGTTTGAGGCTTCCAAACGCATTTTTCAAAATTATGACTATAACATTTCCACAAGTAACGAAAGGCTCAAGGATTATGAGAACTTGGCTTTCTCCATTAATGTTGTTCGAGATGATTATCCGGAGCTGAACGTAAAAATGGAAAAAGATTCATTGGACAACCAAACCTTGTATTTCTATGGTCAAATCAGTGACGATTATGGCCTTCGACAATTGCAATTGGTCTACTATCCGTCCAATAATGAAGAAAAGGCCTATATTAAGAAGATGCAGATAGCGTCTGGTAATTTTGATGAATTTGTAACGGCATTTCCAAATAATTTGGAATTGGAAGAAGGCGTTAATTATGAACTATATTTTCAAGTGTTTGACAATGATGCCATTCATAATTATAAAAGCACAAAGAGTAGTGTGTTCACATACAGAAAGTTAACAAAAGACGAGGAGGAAGAAAAGCAACTGAAAGAACAGAATGAAACCATTCAAGACATGGGTAAATCGTTCGATAAATTGAAGGAACAAGAACAACAGTTAAAAGAGCTTTCCAAAACCCAAAAAGAAAAGAATGAGCTAAATTTCAATGATAAAAAGAAATTTGAAAACTTTTTGGAAAGACAGAAACAACAGGAGGAAATGATGCAGAATTTCAATAAAAAATTGAAAGAAAACCTTGAAAATTTCCAACCTGAAAATGAACAGAAAGATGAGTTTAAGGAAGACCTTAAAGAACGATTGAAGGCTAACGAAGAACAACTCAAGAAGGACGAAAAGCTCTTTGAAGAACTCGAAAAGCTACAGGATAAAATTGAAAAGGAAGAATTGAGTGAAAAGCTGGAGCAGCTCGCCAAACAAAACAAAAACAAACAAAAAAGCCTAGAGCAATTATTGGAGTTGACCAAACGTTATTATGTGGCCAAAAAGGCTGAAAAGCTTCTGCAGGAACTGGATAAACTTGGAGACGAACAAGATAAGCTCTCTAAACAATCTAAAGAAGAGAATACCCAAGAGAAGCAAGAACAACTCAACAAAAAATTTGATGAGTTCCAAAAGGGAATGGATGCTGTTCAAAAAGAAAACAAAGAATTGAAGAAGCCTTTGGAGGTCCCACAAGACAAAGAAGCTGAAAAAGACATCCAAAATGACCAACAAGAGGCAACCGATGATTTGGAAAAAAAGGAAGAAAACGAACAGCAAAACGACAAAAATGGCGCTCAACAAAATCAGCAAAATGCCCAAAAAAAACAGAAGCAGGCTGGTAAGAAAATGAAACAAATGAGCGCTGAAATGCAACAGTCCATGATGTCGGGTAGTGGTGAGCAGCTCTCGGAAGATGCGGCGATGTTACGGCAGATTTTGGATAATTTGGTATTATTTTCTTTTGAGCAGGAAGATTTGATGAATCAATTTAGGAACATCCAAATCAACAATAATGAATATGGTAAGTTTCTGCGCAAACAAAGCAGTTTAAGGGAACACTTTGAGCATATTGACGACAGTTTATTTGCACTGTCTTTACGCCAACCGATGATTTCAGAAACCGTCAATTCAAAAATTACCGATGTATTATTTTATATTGACAAATCTCTGGGGCAATTGTCCGAAAATCAGTTATATAAAGGGGTTTCCACACAGCAATACACCATCACCGCCACCAACGATTTGGCTAGTTTTTTAAGTGATGTTTTGGACAACATGGAAGCCCAAATGAATCCAGGTCAAGGACAGGGACAAGGTCAGGGAATGGGTCAAGGTCAAGGAGATGGGGGAATGCAGTTGCCAGACATTATCATGAGTCAGGAGGAGTTGAATAAACAGATGGAAGAGGGCATGAAAAAGGATGGAAAGAATGGTGATTCTCAAGACGGTAAAGGGCAGAAAAAAGGTAAAAACGGCGAGGGACAAGGCGGTGAAGGGGACAACAGTGGAGAATCTGGTAAGGATGGCAAAGAGGGAGAACAACTTGGTGAAGGAGAAGGCTCCAACGAGGACTTAAATGGCGAGCTTTATCGCATCTATCAACAACAACAGCAACTACGTCAAGCTTTAGAGAATAAACTTGGCGATGCTGGAACCAAAGGTGAGGGAAAATTGCTTTTGCAGAAAATGGAAGAAGTGGAACTTGATTTGATCAACAAAGGGTTTACCAATCAAACCCTTCAGAAGATGATGGACTTACAGCACCGATTGTTGAAAATGGAAAATGCAAGTTTTTTACAGGACGAAGACAATAAGCGTAAAGCAGAAAGTAATCAGAAACAATATAACAACGACAGTAACAATCAAATTCCCACAGCAAAAGAATATTTCAACACTACAGAAATTTTAAATCGTCAGGCACTACCTTTGCAGGACGTTTATAAAAAGAAAGTGCAAGAATATTTCAAGAAATCTAATGATCAGCTTTAATTACGAAACCGATTTTGAGCTTCAAAACGAAACAGCAGTTTCACAATGGATATCATCTGTTATTAGTGAAGAACAATTCAATGAGGGAGAAATCAACTATATTTTTTGTGATGACGACTATCTTTTAAATTTGAATATCGAGTTTTTGAACCACGACACACTAACGGATATTATCAGTTTCGATTACACGTTGGGGAAACAAATCAATGGGGATATTTATATTTCAGTAGAAAGAGTAATCGACAATGCAAAAGATTTTAAAGTAGAATTGGAAACAGAATTGAACCGAGTCATGATTCACGGTGTACTACATTATTGTGGTTATAAGGACAAAGCAAAGACTGACCAAAAACTGATGCGCTCGAAAGAAAATTACTACATGTCAAAACTTGCCTAATATTCAGGAAATCAATGTATATTTGCAGCCTGAAAATTCAGAGTCAATATTATAAATCAAATATGTTCCACGTGGAACATTCAAAAATTTATGTTTAACGAGGTTTACGATGTCATTGTTGTTGGGGCTGGCCACGCAGGCAGCGAAGCTGCAGCCGCGGCCGCAAACATGGGGTGCAAAACATTGCTTATAACAATGAATTTGCAAAACATTGCACAAATGTCATGCAACCCGGCCATGGGTGGAATTGCCAAGGGTCAAATTGTTCGTGAGATTGACGCACTTGGCGGTTATAGCGGCATCGTTAGCGACAATTCGGCTATTCAGTTTAAGATGCTCAACAAATCAAAAGGGCCGGCAATGTGGAGTCCAAGGGTTCAAAGTGACCGTATGCGATTTGCAGAAGAATGGCGCTTGATGCTGGAAGCGACACCTAATCTTGATTTTTATCAGGAAATGGTATCTGGATTGATTGTAGAAAACCATACCGTCGTTGGCGTCAAAACATCCTTGGGAATAGAAGTAAAGGGAAAATCTGTTGTTCTCACCAATGGAACTTTTTTAAATGGACTTATTCATATCGGCGATAAGAGTTTTGGAGGCGGTCGAGCTGGAGAAAAATCTGCTACTGGCATTACGGAGCAATTGGTTGATTTTGGTTTTGAATCTGGTAGAATGAAAACCGGAACACCTCCAAGGGTTGATGGACGGTCTTTGGATTATTCTAAAATGACAGTTGAATCTGGTGATGCTGTTCCGGAAAAGTTTTCATTTTCGGATATTACAAAACCCTTGACCACCCAAAGAGATTGCCATTTGACCTATACAAGCCCTGAAGTGCATGAATTGCTCCGTGAGGGTTTTGATCGTTCGCCGATGTTTAATGGTAGAATTCAAAGCACAGGACCTCGTTATTGTCCTTCTATTGAAGACAAAATTAATCGTTTTGCTGATAAAGAACGCCATCAATTGTTTGTTGAGCCCGAAGGTTGGAATACAGTTGAAGTTTACGTCAATGGATTCTCGACATCACTGCCTGAAGATGTTCAGTTTAAAGCACTGAGCTCCGTAGTTGGTTTTGAAAACGTCAAATTTTTTAGGCCCGGATATGCTATCGAGTATGACTATTTTCCGCCTACACAATTAAAGCATACATTGGAAACAAAACTTGTTAAAAATCTATACTTCGCAGGACAAATCAATGGAACAACTGGTTATGAAGAGGCTGCTTCGCAAGGATTGATGGCGGGAATCAATGCTGCCTTAAAAGTTCAGGAGCGCGATGAATTTATTCTTAAACGTGACGAAGCTTATATTGGTGTTTTAGTAGATGATTTGATTACAAAAGGCACGGAAGAACCATATCGAATGTTTACCTCTAGGGCTGAGTATAGAACACTATTGAGGCAAGACAATGCTGATGCGAGATTGACACCTAAAGGTCATGAATTAGGTTTGGCAAGTGAGAAGCGTCTCCGTAGGATGGAAGAAAAGCACTCTAAGGCCGAAGCGTTTGTCGACTTTTTCAAAGAAACCAGCGTTTCTCCAGAAACAATCAACCCTATATTGGCTGACAATGGTTCTGCAGAGGTAAATCAATCTGGTAAATTGTTCAAGATTTTTGCTCGACCAAACATTTCAATGGGCGATGTACGCAAAATTGATGCCGTGGAAAACTACATCCAAGAACATGATTTGGATAAAGAAATCATTGAACAGACAGAGATTCAAGTAAAATATTCTGGTTACATAGATAAGGAAAAGAATAATGCTGATAAATTGAATCGATTGGAACATGTGAAAATCCCAGTTGACTTTGACTATTCACGACTTAAATCCATGAGTATCGAAGCAAGACAAAAACTGGAAAAAATTAGACCCGTAACCATTTCTCAGGCCTCCCGTATTAGTGGAGTTTCTCCTAGCGATGTGTCGGTTCTCTTGGTGTATATGGGAAGATAATTTAGATTTTTTTGGAGTTGTTCCACGTGGAACAGTTAATGAAAATCAATAAATTTGTGATTCCCGCTTTAGCGGGAATTTTATTTTATGGAAGACAAAAAGATTTTTCTCAAGGCTAAGGACCATTCCGTTTCGGGTGAAACATTTCAATTACTATACAATGAGGATTTCGAAATGCTAGAAACTTTCCCGCAACCCTCTTTGGAAAAGCTTCCAAGTTATTATCTAAGCGAAAATTATATTTCTCACACAGATGCTAGGCGAAACTTGTTAGAAAAGGCGTATCATTTTATTAAGTCAATTGCATTAAAACAAAAACTCAATCTCATCAATTCGCTCCAAACAGGGTCAAAAACGCTTTTGGATGTGGGATGCGGAACGGGAGATTTTCTTCAAGTCGCAATCGAAAACCATTGGAAAGTTTCAGGAATTGAACCCAACATAAAGGCAAGACAACTGGCAAATCAAAAAACAAACAATTGTGTGTTTGACGATGAGCATCTTTTAAAATTTAAAATTAAAAGTTTTGATGTCATAACATTATGGCATGTATTG
The DNA here is from genome assembly GCA_041391925.1 of Gelidibacter sp. Lineage (GTDB taxonomy): Bacteria > Bacteroidota > Bacteroidia > Flavobacteriales > Flavobacteriaceae > JBPOFM01. The sequence continues at coordinate 473,324 of JAWKNA010000003.1, forward strand.
GAACATTTGCCCAATTTAGAAACACAGATTTCAATTTACAATAAACTGCTTAAACCTAATGGCACATTGATTATTGCTGTACCGAATTTTAAAAGCTATGATGCCAATCACTATAAAGAATTTTGGGCGGCATTTGATGTGCCACGACATCTTTGGCATTTTTCTCAACATTCCGTCTCAAAATTGGTTTCAAAAGAAAATATGAAAGTGGTTAAAACTTTGCCAATGAAATTTGATGCTTATTATGTAAGCTTACTTTCCGAAAAGTATAAAGGAGGAACAATGAATGTTTTAAAAGCATTGTGGACTGGTTTGCGCTCAAATCTAAAAGCAAGACGCTCGGGCGAATATTCTTCCTTGATTTATGTCATAAAAAAAACGTAGAATTAATTTAAGGCTTATATTTGACTTATTTCGATTCAAAACAAGTAAAAGCCTTACATTTTGCCGAAAGCCCAACAAATCGCAATTAAAAGGCATGATTATCGATAAGATTTCATTATTGATTTTTTTATAATCATTAATTTTGTCTATTATAATTATTTTCTCATTATTCACGTTTACTTTCCTACATTTGCAAAAAATTTATAATTTACATAAAAAATGAAAAAATTAGTATTATTAGTTTTCGGAATGATGTTAATGGCATCTTGTCAGAAAGAAATGAAAACGGGTTTTATTGACAACAGCGAACTTATCAAAGAATATCAAAAAAGAAAAGATATCGAAGCGGCTTTTAAGGTCAAGATTGAAAAGTTCGATAAAAAAGTGGACAGCATAGGAAAGGCATTTCAAATGGAAGCTCAAGCTTTTCAGGCTAAAGCATCATCGATGGCACAAAAAGATGCGCAACAACAATATCAAGTTTTGGGACAAAAACAACAAATGCTGCAACAACAGTTTCAAGCAGAAGAACAAAATATTCAAAAAGAAAGTCAAACAGAGATAGATACCTTAATTAAAGAGGTAAGAACATTTGTAAAGGATTATGGCAAGAAAAATGGCTATACATATATTTTAGGGAGTAATGATGCTGGAAGTGTTTTATATGGTGAAGAAAGTAAAGATTTGACCAAAGAAATTTTGGATGCTCTGAACAAAGCATACAAGAAAAATTAATGTTCCTTTTATGTTTTAAACAAATGCCAGCTTTTTAGCTGGCTTTTTTATGTAATAAGCGTGTCAATTTTATAGATAAGTCGGTCAGGACTATTTTAGAATTCCCATTGCGTTCAATGTGGTAGATGGCATCTTGTAGTTCGTTGTTAATGTCTATGATGTTTGATTCATTTACAAAAGGCACAAAATTTTCAAGTTTAAAATTTTTGCTTTTTGTTTCAATGTACACCAATTCTGGAGCATTATAATTTAAAAGTAAAGCCTGTCTGAAAAAATCAACACAAAACAATAAAAATTGTTTTTGGGTTTCTCGCCCTGTTTTAGAAATCTCTTCACTCCAACCTATCAAATCATGTATGGCACTTTTGTTTCCTTTTGCTTTAAAAGCTGAACGAATCCAAAATACAAACCACTCCTCAAACTGCAAATCTTCAGAATCTTGATACACTAAATCACAAGCTTTGTTATAGTTGCCATTTGATTGATGTGAAATTTTTGTTGCAACCGATTCTTCCAATTGGTAGTTTTTTACAAGTGCATCTTTGATGACGGCTTCAGCCAATGGCGGGAAATGCAATACCTGACAACGTGAACGAATTGTATTAATAATTTGGCTTTCATCTTCGGCAATTAGAATAAAAATCGTTTTATTTGGGGGTTCTTCAATCAGTTTCAATAATTTATTTGCCGCAGGAGCATTCATCTTTTCTGCCATCCAAATGAGCATTATTTTGTGACCGCCTTCATAGGCCTTTAATGACAAAGCTTTTACAATGTTCTGAGCTTCATCCACGCCAATTTGACCTTGTTTGTTGTCAACATCCAACATTTTATACCAATCGAAAAGATTTCCATAAGGTTGTTCCTTTAATAGCTGCCGCCATTCTTCCATAAAATGATTGGAAACAGGATGGCTTTTAACTTTGTCATTGGTTGCCACCGGAAAGGCAAAATGCAAATCAGGATGTGAAAAATTCTTAAATTTTAGATTGCACGCTTCATTACCGCCTGTGTTTTCTGAATTTACATTGGCGCATAAAATATATTGGGCATAAGCTATGGCCATTGGCAAGGCGCCACTACCTTCAGGGCCTACAAATAATTGTGCATGCGGAATACGGCCATTGTCAACACTCTGTGTCAAATGGTTTTTGAGATGTTCCTGTCCGAGTACTTCTGAAAACAACATTGAACAAATATAGAACTTTTATTACTCTGTTAAATTGAAATTAATTTCATCATAAAGGCATTTTAAAGCTCTTCATAAATAGTTACATTTGTATTTCCAAAAACACGACCTAAAATGAAAACACTTAACGACTTCAATTTCAGAGATAAAAAGGCATTAATACGAGTAGATTTTAACGTGCCTTTGGATGAAAACTTTAAGGTTACAGATGCTACAAGAATTGAAGCGGCCAAACCAACTATTATTAAAATTTTGGAAGATGGCGGAAGTTGTATTTTGATGTCACATTTAGGACGTCCAAAAGGCGTACAGGACGAATTTTCATTACGGCACATTGTTTCTAAGGTAGAAGAGGTTTTGGGCGTCAACGTTAAGTTTGTTAATGATTGTGTTGGAAAGGAAGCAGATAAAGCGGCCCAAGATTTAAAACCAGGCGAAGTATTGTTATTGGAAAATCTTAGATTTCATAAAGAAGAAGAAGCAGGAGACCAACAGTTCGCAGAAAAACTGTCAAGATTGGGAGACATTTATGTTAATGATGCTTTTGGAACAGCGCATAGGGCACATGCATCGACTACCATTGTTGCTCAATTTTTTCCTGACAAAAAATGTTTTGGAACACTATTGGCGCAAGAAATTGAAAGTATTGATAAAGTAATGAAAACAGGCGAAAAGCCCGTTTTGGCTGTTTTGGGAGGCGCTAAAGTATCCTCAAAAATAAGTATTATTGAAAACATTCTCGATAAAGTTGACCATATGATTATTGGCGGAGGGATGACATTTACTTTCGTTAAAGCACTTGGAGGACAGGTCGGAGACTCTATTTGTGAAGATGACAAATTAGACTTGGCATTGGACATTTTAAAGCAAGCCAAAGAGAAAAACGTACAGATACACTTGCCGGTTGATGTCATTGCGGCAAATGCCTTTGACAATAATGCGAAAACCCAGATTGTTGATGTTTATCACATTCCCGATGGTTGGCAAGGTTTGGATGCTGGGCCAAAATCCATAAAGAACTTTCGTGATGTTGTGATGAAATGCAAAACCATTCTTTGGAATGGACCATTGGGCGTTTTTGAAATGGAAAACTTTTCTAGAGGAACTATCGAATTGGGCAATTCAATAGCTGAAGCAACTCAGAAAGGCGCTTTTTCTCTTGTTGGAGGAGGAGATTCTGTTGCAGCCGTGAAACAGTTTGGTTTTGAAGATAAAGTAAGTTATGTCAGCACTGGAGGAGGAGCTATGCTAGAAAGCCTTGAAGGCCAAACGCTTCCTGGGATAGCGGCTATTTTTAACAGCGTAGATTAGTCGACGAAATGAACAATATTATCGATAAAATACGTTTTATTGTGTTAAAATCTTGTTTTGTATTCTCTTTTTGAATATCATTGTACGTTTTAACTAATCATACCGTTTACCTATTTTAGACATTTAATTGATGAACCGTATATATCTAACCCTAACGACTGGTTTGTTTTTTTTCTGTTGTATGAGTTTTGCCCAAGTGAAACCAACGGAAAAACAAATCCAAAATACCACTCAAACTAAAATCGATTCCATTTTAGATGGTAATCCTACAGGCATCAAAACCATCGAACCCGTAATTGACTCTTTGGTGTTAAAAAAACTGGAAGACAATCAAGAGGCATCAGCTTACGATGAAAAATGGCTGGAAGAGTTATACAGCAACACCTTATATGATACCATATACCAATCTATTGCTGATATTAAATTTGACGAAGTAGATTTGCCAGAACTTCCTACGGACACTTTAAAGGCACGTTTACACAAATTAAGTGCCAAAACACCATTCAATATCGAGTACAATCCAGCATTGGAAAGTGTTATAAAATCCTATTTAAAAAATAGAAAATCTACGCTGCAACGTCTTATGGCCTTGAGCGAATACTATTTTCCTTTATTTGAAAAAGAACTTGATAATTACGATGTTCCATTAGAAATTAAATATTTGGCCATTGTAGAATCGGCTTTAAAACCAAGAGCAAAGTCTAGAGTTGGAGCCACAGGTCTTTGGCAATTTATGTATCCCACAGGCAAAATGTACGGATTGAATGTTACTAGCTATGTAGATGAGCGCAGTGATCCAATTAAATCAACAGAAGCGGCCTGTAAATATTTGGCAAAGTTATATGAGATTTTCGGCGACTGGGATTTGGCACTTGCGGCATATAACTCGGGGCCTGGAAATGTCAATAAAGCGATTCGTCGTTCTGGAGGATACCAAAACTATTGGAATTTAAGACCGCACTTACCACGTGAAACAGCAGGCTATTTACCCGCTTTCCTGGCCACAATGTACATTTTTGAATATGCTGAAGAACACGGGTTCAAAAAAGCTTCATCCGGGTATCGCTATATGGAAACGGACACTATCCACGTAAAACAAACCATAAGTTTAGATCAAGTGGCAGAGTTAATGGATTTGCCAATTGAGGAACTGCAATTCCTCAACCCATCCTATAAATTGGACATCATTCCCTACGTTGAAGATGAAAATTACACATTGAGACTGCCTCGTCAAGCCATAGGCAAATTCGTGACCAACGAAAAGGAAATCTATGCATACGTGCAAGCCGAACTCGACAAACGAGAAAAACCTATGCCTCAATTATTTGAGGAAGACACCAGAACTACTTATCGTGTGAAATCTGGTGATTATTTGGGCAAGATTGCTCGAAAATACGGTGTAAGGGTAAGTGACATCAAAAAATGGAATGGATTGAGAAGCAATAATTTGCGAGTTGGTCAAAACCTTAAAATTTACACACGAGGTTCACAACCAAATACAGTAGCTAAATCCTCCTCTATATCACCATCAAGTTCCACGTCCAAAGAAGTAGTTGTGGTCAATCAAAAGACGTATAAAGTGCGTCAGGGAGACTCTCTTTGGAGCATCTCACAAAAATTTCCTGGAGTTTCTGTTGAAAATATCAAAGAATGGAACGATATTAGTGGTACTAATTTAATAGTAGGAACCACTCTTAAAATATCCAAATGAATCGTTTTTTAACAGCTATATCAACTTTACTCATATTTTTAGTATTCAATTGTAACGACAAATCTTCAAACCAACGACTTGTTTCCACATCTTCGGGAAACATAAACAATCTATTGGTCGTAGTCGATAATTTACTTTGGGAAGACACTGTTGGTGAGGCCATTCGGGATGTATTTGCTGCACCAGTACCAGCATTAAACCAAGAAGAACCATTATTTAACATCAGTCAAATGCCTACTCAGGTTTTTTCTGGTTTCGCCACAAAAAACCATATTGTTTTAAAAATTGAAAAAGGAAAACCTGCTGGAACCTCCATAAGTAATGATGTGTTTGCAAAACCGCAGACTCTGGTAGTTGTATCTGGAAAGACCAATCAGGAAATCATCAATCAAATGAAGTCTAATGCAGAAAAAATCATTGAGGCTTTCAAAATTGAAGAAATCAAGGAAAAACAACGACGAATAAGGCTGTCATTGCACGATACCAAAGAAATTAAAGAACAATTAGGTGTTGATATCAAGTTTCCTACCGCATATAGAATTGCGACGCATGACAATAATTTTTTCTGGATTCGCAAGGATATCGCTACTGGAAACGTAGATTTTATGATTTATCAAGTGCCCTTGAACCAAATTCATAAAACTGATAGCACAATGGTAAGTGACATTATAAGAATGCGAGATTCCATAGGTAAGGCTCATATACAAAGTTCAATCGAAGGCGCCTACATGATTACCGAAGAAGCTTATGCGCCATATGTTTTTGATACCACCATAGACGGAAAGCCAACAATAGAAACAAAGGGACTTTGGGACATGAAAAACGCATTTATGTCGGGCCCTTTTATTAACTACGCCATTGAAGATAAGGCTCACAATAGATATGTGGTCGTTGAAGGGTATGTGTTTGCACCTTCGGTTGAAAAACGAGACTACATTTTTGAATTGGAGGCCATTTTAAAATCCGTAAAAATAGAGTAACAAAAAAGCCAACTTCACGTTGGCTTTTATTTTTAATTCAAGTGTGTCTAGTCTTTTTTGTCTGAAGTGGTATTTTTTTCAGCATCATCTTTACTGGCATCTTTAAATTCTTTAATACCGCTGCCCAATCCCCTCATCAATTCGGGAATTTTCTTTCCGCCGAACAATAACAAAATTACAACTGCTATCAATACCCACGAACCAGGGCCAATTGCTAAAACTATATTTGCTGCTATCATAACATTTTAATTTGAGATGCAAAGTTACTAATTAAACTTCAATACATACGTAAAAAATCAAACTTTAGATTAATGCCAACAGTTTTTGAACGATTTTTAATTAATTTTGTTTTGCGATGACAGAAAAAAAGAAAGATAAAAAGTTTGCTAAAAAACTACTTCACAAGTATCGTTTGGTTGTTCTAAATGAGGATACTTTTGAAGAGCGCTTTGCTATGAAGCTTACACGCCTGAATGTATTTGTCATAGTGATGCTTACTGTTATCATCCTTATTTCCGGAACCACTTTTTTAATTGCTTTCACATCTTTAAGAGAGCTAATCCCAGGATATTCCTCGGCAAAGCTCAAAAAACAGGCAACCGAACTCAATTTCAAGACAGATTCCCTTCAACAAGTTTTGACCTTAAATGAACAATACTTCAACTCTATAAAACGTGTATTGTCTGGTGATGTGAAAACCGTTCAATTCAACAGGGATTCTATTATTGAGGCGGCAAGCAAGGATACACAGTTGCCTAATTTATCCCCAACCAGACAAGACTCATTGCTCCGCGAAAAAGTGGACAAAGAAGATAAATACAATCTCTTTGAAACGTCAATCACACAGTCCAATTTTGTCCTATTTCCGCCTGTTAATGGGACAATATCAGAAGGATATGATTTAAAAACAAAACATTATGCGGTTGATATAGTGGTGGCAAAAGATACTCCTGTAAAATCGACAGCCGATGGAACTGTGATTTTTGCTGAATGGACTGCAGAAACAGGCTATGTGGTCATCGTAGAACACAGTCAGGAATTGATTTCAGTTTATAAGCACAATGCCTCATTGACCAAACAGCAAGGTGATTTGGTAAAAGCGGGTGAAGTCATCGCCATGGCCGGAAATACTGGAGAGTACACAACTGGTCCACATCTGCATTTTGAATTATGGAGCAAAGGTTATCCAGTAAATCCTACCAACTTTATTGATTTTAAATAATGCTGTCGTTAAAATCTGCCTTAGCCAAACCATTTGCTTCCATCGTAAAAAAATCGATTTTGAAATGGGCGAACAGACCTGTTGAAACCCAAAACGACGTATTCCATTACCTAATTTCGGAAGCAGTCAATACACAATTTGGTAAAGACCACGATTTTATCAGCATCAATTCACATTCCGATTTTGTAAGACGAGTTCCAATAAGGGATTATGAGAATTTGAGGCCCTATGTTGATCGAGTTGTTGCTGGTGAAGAGGATATTCTTTGGAACGGCAAACCTATTTACTTTGCAAAAACCTCGGGCACGACTTCAGGAGCTAAATACATTCCAATCACAAAAGAAAGTATGCCGACCCATGTAGAAGCTGCTCGTAACGCCATTTTAATGTACATTGCTGAAACAGGGAAGAGCAAGTTTGTAGATGGTAAAATGATTTTTTTGCAAGGAAGTCCAATTTTGGAAGAAAAAAACGGAATTCAAGTGGGAAGATTGTCAGGCATTGTAGCGCATTTTGTACCTCCATACCTTCAAAAAAACCGAATGCCATCATGGAACACCAACTGCATTGAGGATTGGGAGACAAAGGTTGACGCCATTGTGGATGAAACGTTGGAGGAAGATATGACTGTCATTTCTGGAATTCCGTCCTGGGTACAGATGTATTTTGAGAGAATTAACCAAAAGACAGGTAAAAACGTTGGTGAAGTATTTAAAAATTTCAATTTATTCATATTTGGAGGTGTCAATTTTGAACCATATCAATCTAAATTCGAAAACCTTATCGGAAGGAAGGTAGATAGTATTGAGCTCTATCCAGCAAGCGAAGGGTTCTTTGCATTTCAGGATAAACAAAATGAAAAAGGAATGCTATTGCAGCTCAATTCAGGAATCTTCTATGAATTTGTAAAAGCCGATGAGTTTTTTGATGAAACCCCCAAAAGAATTACCATCAAAGATGTAGAAATTGGAATCAACTATGTCATGATTATTTCTTCCAATGCAGGCCTTTGGGCCTATAACATTGGAGACACTGTCCAATTTACCACCACAAAGCCTTACCGAATTATCGTGTCAGGTCGAATCAAGCATTTTATTTCGGCCTTTGGCGAACATGTCATCGGCAAAGAGGTGGAGCAAGCCATGAAAGAGGCTTTAACGGACACTAATATTCAAGTGTCGGAATTTACTGTTGCACCTCAAATTAATCCAACGGAAGGCTTACCATATCATGAATGGTTTATTGAATTTGAAAACGAACCCGAAAATTTACCCAAGTTGATTCAGAAAATTGAGGATTCACTTCAAAAGCAAAACTCATATTATCATGATTTAATTTCTGGAAAAGTGCTCCAACCTTTAAAAATAACCGGAATAAAAAAGAACGGTTTTCAGGATTACATGAAATCCATTGGAAAATTGGGTGGGCAAAATAAAATACCTAGACTCTCCAATGACCGCATCATTGCCGATGCCTTAACCAAGTTGAAATTAACTAAATAATACTATATTTGCAGGCTAAAGAAGAACCATGAGCAACAAAAAACTTCATGCACGAACGAGAGCCCAAGAAAGCTCAAATGCCATTGAGAGGATGTACATTACCATGCGACATTTGTTCAATCGCGGTTTTTACAAACCCATGGGAATTTCCGGCGAAACACTTCGTGAAGCATTATTGTTGTTACGTCCTGAAATCTATGGTTCCATCGGAGAGGAAAAAGCCGAACTAGAAGGGTTGCTGTATGTCATAGACAGACTTCCTTATGGGATTGAGGAATGCACTTTTATTAACCTAACAAGTGATGAAGGATACAGTAATTCACACTTTAAAGCCATTATTCCACCGAAAAGACGACGCAACTGCTTCCGAATTGATGAAGAGCAGATGAATATAGAAATCACTCGTGGCAGGTCCGAAATTTATGATATTCTTACACATTTGACTTTTATGTTTGTGGAATCCCATAAAATCAGCAAACGTGTCTTGATTGACGAACAAGGCACTACCACTCGCGATTGGGTCAAACTGGAAAAAGCGGTCTTATCGAAAGGCGAATTATCCCAAAAAGACAGGGAAATTGCCATTACACATACAGCGAATATCTTAGGGCGAACGTTTAACGAATTGACCGAAGTTTACAATTCTTTTGCCCTTCCAAACCAGCCTGAGCGTCTGCTACATTTAGTCTATTGGCTAGGAAAATTGGCCATTGAAGAAATTGTCAACAACAATAAAAGAACTGTTACATTCAGTCCAGTTTTAAGAGAGCGCCTAGGACATCATATCCATGGCGAAATATGGGCTGACACCATCAAAGAGACGTTGTTGAAAAACAATCTTCTAGATCGCCCAATACATATCATCAGTGCCAACATGCATAGTGTGATGAATTCATTATTCACTCCCCAAGCACTAAAATCTCTCACATCCAAAAAGACCATATTTGAAATTTATGAGGCATTAAGCCAAAAGGACAATGAGGCTTTACGCAATAAAGTCGTTAAGGAAGCGTTGCAAAAAGGAATGATTTATATGCCCGATGCTTCGGGTACTAATATTGATGTTCAAATTTTTGACACATCGAAAATTGATTTTTCAAAAACAGATATTGAAGTTGCAAAAAAATCAAAAGATGAAACATGCCCAGTGATTTTTGTCATGGATTATGCATTTGGAGAGCAGGCTTATGAAACGATGGATGAGTTGTTAAAACCAATTAAAGTCAATGGAAAAAAAGTGCATTTAAACGTGAAATCCATTTCCATTATGGGCAAGGCAGGAATTCTTGAAGGCGGAAAAGGTGACATTATGATTCCTTCAGCGCATATATTCGAAGGAACAGCCGACAATTATCCATTTGATAATGAACTATCAAAGACCGATTTTGAAAACCAAGGAATTCATGTTTGCGAAGGTTCAATGATAACTGTTTTGGGAACCTCATTGCAAAACAAGGAAATTTTGAAATTCTTTTTCAATTCTACTTGGAATGTCATCGGGCTAGAAATGGAAGGTGCGCATTATCAAAAAGCAATTCAGGCCGCCTCAAAGGTAAGGGGAAGTATAAACCCTGATGTTAAGGTCAGATACGCTTATTATGCCAGCGACAATCCGTTAGAAACTGGAAGCACTTTGGCATCGGGAGGCTTAGGAACATCAGGCGTGAAGCCGACATATTTGATAACTAGAAAAATATTACAACAAATTTTTAATTAATTTATCGGCATGAGTAAAGAATTACCGAAAGACAATTCACCTTCAGAAGAACTGGATTTAATACAGATTTTTAATTTCATCGGCAATGGCATCAAAAATCTTTTCATTGCGATTGGAAAATTTTTCCTTTATATCTTCCAGTTAATCGTTTTTTTGATCAGGACGATATTAGACTATTTCAAGATTATACTAGCGGTTGTAGTTGTCGCTTTTATTGCTGGTTATATTCTTGAAAAAGTTACGCCACCCCATTACAAATCAGAGATGTTGGTTAAGCCTTACTTTGATTCTAAATACCAATTAGTATCCAACATTAGCTATTATAATGCCTTGATCGATGATAAAAACTATACCATTTTATCTTCTATTTTTGATATCAATGAAGAAGAAGCCAAGAAATTGATCAACTTTGATATAGAACCCGGTCCTGAAACCAAAAATGATCAAATAAAAGAGTATGACGAGTTCATCAAATCCATTGATAGCTTGAGAGCCCAAGACATTAGCTTTGAAGATTTTGTGGACAACAGAGATTTGTACAATGGTGAAATTTTTCTGATTGAAGTCACGTCATTGAAAAAGGATATTTTTAAACAACTCGAGCCTGGTTTTTATGGCACTTTTGAAAACAAATATGCCATTGAGAAGAAAAGAAAAAGAGATTCATTATTACAAAACAGGAAAGAAACATATTTAAGAACGATTACTGATATTGACTCTTTGCAAAAGGTTTATATCGATGTACTTAAGGAGGAATCCAAAAACAAGATTACTTCTTTCAAAATTAATGAAGGCCTATTACCGTTGCAACAAGATAAAAGAGAGACGAAGGAATTTGAACTGATGAACAGAAGAACACAAATGAGAGACTCAATTAGTTCAATAGATGCCGAGAAAATTGAGGAAGATTCTTATTTTGACATCGTATCCGGTTTTCAAAATGTTGGAACAAAAAGTAATGAGCTTCAAAACAAATATACAATCATATTGCCGATTGCTTCATTTATAATACTATGCCTAATATTTATTGTTTTCAAAACAATAAAATTTGTTAGAAATTATGAATCGTAATACAATATTGGTAACAGGTGGAGCGGGTTTTATTGGATCCAATTTTGTGCCATATTATTTGAAAAAACATCGAAATGACCATATAGTCAACGTCGATAAACTAACATATGCTGGCAATCTTTCAAATTTAAACGAAATTTCCAACCATGAACACTATACCTTTATTGAAGGAGATATTTGCAATAGAGATTTAATAGAATCACTATTTGTAGAATACGAACTAAATAATGTAATTCATTTTGCGGCAGAATCGCATGTTGATAATTCCATTCTCAAACCAAATGAGTTTATCAACACCAATATTTTAGGGACTTTCAATTTGATAGATGTTGCAAGAAACCATTGGATGACCGGACCAAATATTTATAAAAAGAGCTTTAAAGACTCAAGATTTCACCACATCTCAACCGATGAGGTTTATGGATCCTTGGGCGAATCGGGTTTATTCACTGAGCACACCCCTTATGCTCCAAATAGTCCTTACAGTGCCTCAAAAGCTTCTTCTGATTTTATTGTAAGAAGTTATTTCCATACTTATGGAATGAATGTTGTTACCACAAATTGTTCTAACAATTACGGCCCAAAACAGCATGAAGAAAAATTAATTCCGACCATCATTAGAAAGGCAATTTCGGGCCAACCTATTCCTATCTACGGAAAAGGAGAAAATATTAGGGACTGGCTCTATGTATTAGATCATTGTAAGGGCATTGATTTGGTCTTTCAAAAAGGAAAAGCAGGAGAGACATATAACATTGGCGGAAGAAATGAAAGGAACAACCTCTATATAGCCTATAAAATTTGTGAACTTCTTGACGAAATGAACCCCCAAAATAAGTCCTATAAAAACCAAATAAGTTTTGTACAAGATAGGCCTGGGCACGATTTCAGATATGCTATTGATGCCCATAAAATCGAAACAGAATTAGGTTGGAAGTCTGACGAGAATTTTGAAACTGGAATAAAGAAAACCGTAGAATGGTACTTAGATAAATACAACTCATAAATGAAAGGAATAATTTTGGCAGGGGGATCTGGAACCCGATTGCACCCATTAACATTGTCCATAAGCAAGCAACTTATGCCTATTTATGATAAGCCAATGATTTATTATCCGCTTTCAACCCTTATTTATTCTGGAATTAGAGAAATCTTAATCATTTCAACACCTAAAGACCTTCCTTTATTCAAGGATTTGCTGGGCAACGGAAAGAAGTATGGCTGTCAATTTGAATATGCAGTACAGGAATTGCCCAAAGGATTGGCTGAAGCATTTCTGATAGGCGAAAAATTCATCGGAAAAGACAAAGTGGCGCTGATCTTGGGCGACAATATATTTTATGGTTCTGGATTGTCAAAACTGCTCCAAGAAAACAATGAACCAGATGGGGGGATTATCTACGCATACAGGGTCAATGACCCAGAACGCTATGGTGTTGTTGAGTTCAATTCTAAAGGACAAGCTGTTTCAATCGAAGAAAAACCATCCAGACCAAAATCGAATTTTGCGGTACCCGGAATTTATTTTTACGATAACAATGTAGTAACTATTGCCAAAAGTATTCAGCCCAGTCATCGAGGCGAGTTGGAAATAACAGATATCAATAAGGAATACCTAAAACAAGGCAAATTGAACGTGAGTATTCTTGATAGAGGTACAGCATGGCTGGACACCGGCACTTTTCAATCGCTGATGCAGGCTTCGCAGTTTGTTGAGGTCATTGAGGAGCGCCAAGGGTTAAAAATTGGAGCCATAGAAGCGGCAGCTTTTGAAATGGGTTACATAAACGAAAAACAGTTCAAGGATTTGGCCGAACCTTTGATGAAAAGCGGCTATGGAAAAAATTTATTAGGCTTACTGAACAACAAAAAATGACTTTAGAAGAGACACACCTTAAAGGATGCTATATCATAGAACCTAAAATTTTTGAAGACCAAAGAGGCTATTTTTTTGAGAGTTTCAATCGCAAAACCTTTTATGAGTTGACAGGAAAAGATATCAATTTTGTTCAGGACAATGAGTCTTTATCCCCAAGAGGTGTATTGAGAGGGTTACATTATCAAACAAGAGAGTGGGCACAGGCCAAACTGGTCAGAGTCATTGAGGGTAGTGTTCTGGATGTTGTGGTTGATATTCGAAAAGAATCCGAAACTTTTGGACAACAATTTAGTATTGAATTATCAGCATCCAACAAAAAGCAATTGTTCATCCCCAAAGGCTTTGCGCACGGATTTGTCGTCTTGAGTGATTCTGCAATTTTTTTATATAAATGTGACAATTACTACAACAAAGAATATGAAGGTGGGATTATCTACAACGACCAAACCCTAAATATTGACTGGCAACTTCCTGAAGCTGATTTCATCATTTCCGATAAAGATAAAGCGCTTCCAACTTTTGAAAACGCTATAATCTAGTTATGAGAGTTTTGGTTACAGGCGCAAATGGACAATTGGGGAAAACGATGAGAGATTTATTTCAAAATGATCAGGGCGGCATTGAGTTTGTGTTTGTAGATAAAGAAGAATTTGACATTGCAAAAAAAAAAGATTTCAACAGTTATTTTGATAATTACTCATTCGACTATTGCATCAACTGCGCAGCCTATACCAATGTGGAACAGGCCGAAGAATTTACTTATGAGGCCTTTCGGATAAATTCTGAAGCAGTCGGTTATTTGGCACAACGTTGCCAAAAGTCAAACACAATTTTGATTCACATTTCGACAGACTATGTGTTTGATGGAAAAAAGGAAACACCTTATCTTGAAGATGATTTCACAAATCCAATCAATGAATATGGACGTTCAAAATTGGCAGGAGAAAAAAAAATTCAAGAAACACTCACTAACTATTTTATTATTAGAACGTCGTGGCTTTATTCCAAATATCCCAAAAATTTCGTGACTACCATTGTATCCAAAATTAGGGAGACTACCAACCTAACCATTACCACATCACAAAAAGGCACGCCCACAAGTTGTGTTGAGCTTTCAAAATTCATTTATTGGTTGATTTTAAATGAGAATACTGATTTTGGAGTCTATCATTTCAGTGCCAAAGGCGAAGCGACTTGGTACGACTTCGCAATCAAAATTGCCGACCAGTTTACCGAAGTGGATAAAAATAAAATCATTCCAGTCACCACATTCAGTTCAAAAGCCAATCGCCCAAAGTACAGTGTTATGGACAATTCTAAAGTTCAAAAAATCTATAAGCACCAAAACTATTGGACAATGGACGTAGAGAGCGTTGTAAAGAGCATTTTAAAGAATAGGGATTAGTTAGTTATATATTTATAACAAAACAATTACCTTTGCAGCCTTGAAATAAAAGTAAGAAACAGCTCTAATTTGAGATATCTGACATAAAAACATAAACAGAGAAAGCAATGCAAAAAAAAGTAGCATTAATAACAGGAGTCACAGGACAGGACGGTGCGTATTTAAGTGAATTTCTTCTAAAAAAAGGATATATAGTACATGGCATAAAACGTAGATCTTCATTATTCAATACCGATAGAATTGACCATCTTTATCAAGATCCACATGAAGAACACAGAAATTTTGTGCTTCATTATGGCGATCTGACCGATAGCACCAACCTTATCAGAATTATTCAGGAAATAAAACCGGACGAAATCTATAATTTGGCCGCAATGAGTCATGTTCACGTGTCTTTTGAAATCCCTGAATATACAGCAAATGTCGATGGCATTGGCACCTTGAGATTGCTAGAAGCGGTCAGAATGCTGGGAATGGAAAAGAAAACACGCATCTATCAAGCTTCAACCTCTGAGCTATACGGCAAAGTACAGGAAGTTCCACAAACAGAAAAAACACCATTTTACCCTCGAAGTCCATATGCTGTCGCAAAAATGTATGCGTTTTGGATTACGGTAAATTATCGCGAAGCATATGGCATCTATGCCTGTAATGGTATTTTATTCAATCATGAATCGCCTATTAGAGGTGAGACTTTTGTGACCCGAAAGATTACCAGAGCTACTTCTAAAATCGCTTTGGGACTTCAGGACAAAGTGTATTTGGGCAATTTGAATGCGCAACGAGATTGGGGACACGCCAAAGATTATGTGCGAATGATGTGGATGATACTCCAAGCTGATGAACCCGAAGATTGGGTGATAGCGACAGGAAAGACAACACCAGTGAGGGATTTTGTAAAAATGTGTTTTGAGAATGTGGGTATTGAAATCGAATTCAAAGGGGAGGGTATTGACGAAAAAGGCTTTGTTAAGACATGTAATAATCCAGAATATCAGTTGCCTATTGGAAAAGAAGTTGTGGCAGTTGACATAGCATATTACAGACCTACCGAAGTTGATTTACTAATAGGTGATGCTACAAAAGCGAAAGAAAAACTAGGATGGGTACCAGAATATGATTTGGACGGTTTGGTTCAAGACATGATGGATGGCGACCTAAAGCTCATGAAAAAACAACAGTTTCTTAAAGAGAATGGCTACACCATAAAAAACTATTTCGAATAAATCGATGGATAAGAATTCTAAAATTTATGTAGCTGGACATCGAGGACTTGTTGGAAGTGCATTGTTGGAAAACCTGTCTGAAAAAGGATATAGCAACCTCATTACTCGTACACACAAAGAGTTGGATCTTACGAACAGCTATGAGGTTGCCAAATTTTTTGACTCTGAAAAACCCGAGTATGTTTTTTTGGCAGCTGCTAAAGTTGGAGGTATTGTTGCCAATAATGCCTATCGTGCCGACTTCATCTATGAGAATTTAATGATTCAAAACAACGTCATTCACCAAAGCTATTTAAATGGCGTAAAAAAGCTTCTATTTTTGGGAAGCACCTGTATTTATCCCAAAAACGCACCGCAACCGATAAAAGAAGAATATTTACTCACAGATCCCTTGGAATATACCAATGAGCCATACGCTATTGCCAAAATAGCAGGGATAAAAACCTGTGAAAGCTACAATTTACAATATGGAACCAATTTCATTTCTGTCATGCCAACCAATCTGTACGGGCCAAACGATAATTTTGATTTAGAGAAATCGCATGTCCTTCCAGCGTTGATACGGAAAATCCATTTAGCAAAAATGCTCAACGAATCACAATTTGAAAAAGTATTGGAAAACACAAATCTCAGTACAATTGATGAAGCAAAAGCGTACTTATCAACATTTGGAGTCACTGAAAACACTGTGGAAATTTGGGGGACAGGAAATCCAAAACGCGAGTTTTTATGGTCAAAGGATATGGCTGACGCCTGCGTTTTTATTATGGAAAACAGAGATTTTAAAGACACTATTTCCAAAGGTCAAGATGAAATTAGGAACACCCATATCAATATTGGCACGGGGAAAGACATCTCAATACGAGAACTGGCATATAAAATAAAAGATCTTGTAGGTTTTAAAGGGGAATTGATTTTCAATACCAATAAACCAGATGGGACCATGAGAAAACTAACAGATGTTTCAAAATTGAACAGTCTTGGTTGGAAACATTCCGTAGATTTGGACGAAGGACTGAAAACAATCTACAAATGGTATATCAATGATAAATGAAAATTTGAAAATAGCGATTCTAGCCTCTTTAGAAGCTGGCAATGCCATCATGAAAGTGTATGATGCACCCATTGAAGTAGAATTGAAGGAAGATAAATCGCCGCTTACCGAAGCTGACAGACAAGCAAACAGCATTATAAACTCACACCTTAGAACTACCGAAATACCGATTATTAGCGAAGAGAACAAACAGACAGATTATTCCATAAGAAAAGAATGGGATACTTGTTGGATTGTGGATCCTGTGGATGGCACCAAAGAGTTCATAAAGCGCAATGGGGAATTTACTGTGAACATTGCATTGGTTATACATCAAAAACCACAGTTGGGAGTCATCTATGTACCCTATAGCAAGGAGCTTTATTTTGCTGATGTCCAAACAAAAACGGCATTTAAGGCGAATCTAAAATCGCATAACACCACAATCGAAAAAATTTTGGATATCGCACAACCCCTTCAACACGAATCCTCTCACAAGAAAGTCATAAGAGTTGTTGCCAGCCGTTCTCACATGAATGCTGAAACACTTAATTTTATGGAGTCCTTAAATTTGGAGGGACATACAACAGAAACTGTGTCAAAAGGCAGTTCCCTAAAATTTTGTCTATTGGCAGAAGGGAAAGCGGATGTATATCCACGCCATGCACCCACGATGGAATGGGACACTGCAGCTGGACAGGCTATCTGTAATGCTCTTGGCATAGAAGTAATATCTAAAGACACGGATAAACCGCTCCTATATAATAAAGAAAGCTTACTAAATCCTTGGTTTTTGGTATCCGCATTATGAAAGACAACTCACGAAAACGACATATTGCCAAAGCCCTTACTTGGAGATTGGTTGGCACCATTGATACGACCATTTTGTCTTGGATAATCTCAGGAAATCCTTTTACAGGACTTAAAATTGGAGTTGTTGAAGTGGTTACTAAAATGCTATTGTATTATTTTCATGAACGCATTTGGTTTAAAATCCGTTTTGAGAACAGCAATCAACGGCATTTGTTAAAAACACTTACATGGCGTATCTTGGGCACGATGGACACTATGCTTTTGGCGTGGCTGATTACAGGTGACCCTATGACTGGCCTTAAAATCGGTTTGGCAGAAGTGGTGACTAAAATGGTTTTGTATTTTGTCCATGAAAAGGTGTGGTATAATATCGATTTTGGTTTAGAACAAACAAGAAAGGTACAGTGATGAAAGAGCATATCATATCCCATTCCTATCAGGTTTCTGTTAAGGACAGAAGAAGAGCCAACAAGCACAACTCGTTTTTGTTGTGGTTTACCGGGTTATCTGGTTCGGGAAAGTCCACCATTGCTAACAAAGTAGAGGAAGCACTTTTTAAAAAAGGCATTAAAACCTATTCGCTTGATGGAGACAATATCAGAAAAGGGTTAAATAGCGATTTGACCTTTGCTCCAGAAGACAGAACCGAAAACATAAGACGAATAGCAGAAACAGCAAACTTAATGATTGATGCAGGATTGGTTGTATTGGCAGCCTTTGTGTCGCCTTACAAAAAAGATCGCGAGAACATCAAAACTATCGTCAAAGATGTTAATTTTGTTGAAGTTTATGTGAACACCAGTGTTGAGGAGTGTGAGCGTCGTGATGTAAAAGGGCTTTATAAAAAAGCCAGAGCAGGAGAAATAAAAAACATGACAGGTATTTCATCTCCTTATGAAGCCCCTTTAAATCCTGATATTGAAATTCAAACAGAATACGAATCGGTAGATGAAGCTGTAAATAGAATAATGGATTATATAACACCCAAATTAGAATTGAAGAATGAGTAAATATTTTCTTAATTATTTAGATGAGTTAGAAAGTGAGGCAATTTTTGTGTTGCGTGAGGTTTGGGCTCAGTTCCAAAATCCTGTGATTTTATTTTCTGGAGGAAAAGATTCAATTGTTGTTACTCATTTGGCAAGAAAAGCGTTTTACCCCGCCAAAATTCCATTTGCATTGATGCATGTGGACACGGGTCATAATTTTCCCGAAACGATCAAATTTAGGGATGATTTGATAAAAGAGCTGGGTCTGAATCTTATCGTAGGTTCCGTTCAAGAATCCATAGACGAAGGTCGTGTTGCAGAGGAAAAAGGAAAAAGTGCCACAAGAAACGCATTGCAAACCACCACACTTTTGGATGCCATTGAAAGGAACAGGATTGACTGTGCCATTGGCGGCGGAAGACGTGACGAAGAAAAAGCAAGGGCGAAGGAACGTTTCTTTTCCCATAGGGACGATTTTGGACAATGGGACCCCAAAAACCAACGCCCGGAACTTTGGAATATCTTTAATGGGAAACATTTTGAAGGCGAGCATTTCCGTGCCTTCCCTATCAGCAATTGGACCGAAATGGATGTTTGGAATTATATCAAACGAGAAAACATTGCCATTCCTTCATTGTATTTTGCACATCAACGTGAAGTGGTTTGGCGGCAAGATTCTTGGATTCCGAATTCCGAATTCTTAAAGTTGGAAGACCACGAACAGGTGGTTTCAAAAAAAATACGTTTCAGAACACTTGGTGACATCACAATTACAGGGGGAATAGAATCGGATGCCGATACACTTGAAAAAATTGTGGATGAGGTTTCTGGAATGCGCCAAACAGAACGCGGCAATAGAAGTGATGATAAACGATCGGAATCCGCAATGGAAGATAGAAAGCGTCAAGGCTATTTTTAAAACAATCTTTAATAAATATTTCAATTGTTATTCAATTCATTAGATTTTGGAATTTTCTTTCCTATTGTTTTTATTCTTTATTGGATTGTTGCTAAAAATCTGACATTACGTAATTTTTTGATACTTGTATCAAGCTATGTATTTTATGGCTGGTGGGATTGGCGTTTTTTATTCTTGATTGCCATCAGCTCTTTGGTAGATTTTTATATTGGCAAAAAGCTCTATGTGACTGAACAAAAAAACAAAAGAAAACAATTACTTTTTGTCAGTCTTTTCGTGAATTTGGGATTGTTGTTCTATTTTAAATACACCAATTTTTTCATCGAAACTTTTGTGGACTCATTCAGGTTGTTTGGAAGTAAACTCCAAGTTTCCACCCTAAATATTATACTTCCAGTAGGCATAAGTTTTTATACCTTTCAGACATTGAGCTATACCATCGACATCTATCGCAAACAGTTGGAACCCACAAAAGATACTCTTTCTTTTTTCTCATTTGTTGCATTTTTCCCACAGTTGGTGGCTGGGCCAATTGAAAGGGCATCACATCTATTGCCACAATTTTATAGAACCTATAAATTTGACTATAATCAGGTTAAATCGGGTTTATTGCTAATGGCCTTTGGTCTGTTCAAGAAAATGGTCATTGCAGACAGGGCAGCTATATTAGTCAACCAGGTCTATAACAGCCCGACAGATTATTATGGCTACGAGACCATTATCGCCACAGTATTGTTTGCGTTTCAAATCTATTGTGATTTTTCGGGATATTCTGACATTGCTATTGGGGCAGCAAGAACCTTGGGCTTTGATTTGATGAAAAACTTTGACAGCCCATATTTTTCCAAGTCCATTACCGAATTTTGGAGGCGCTGGCACATTTCGCTCTCTACTTGGTTTCGCGATTATGTTTATATTCCACTAGGCGGAAGCAGAAACGGAAAATACAAAACATATGCCAATTTGTTCATCGTGTTTTTGGTAAGTGGGCTTTGGCATGGAGCGGCAATAACGTTTGTGGTTTGGGGGGCTATCCACGGGATATTTATAGTAATTGAAAAGGCATTGTCGGGTGTTCGGAAAAAAATTTTCCCCTCAAAAAAGCATATCCTGAACTATATATTGGCATTGCCATTTACATTTTTCATTGTATGTGTTGCCTGGGTGTTCTTTAGGGCTAATTCGTTTTCAGACGCCTTACTGGTTCTGAAAAACTCACTTTATGTTGTTAAGCACGAAGATTTTTTATATCAACTCGGATTGAATCACAGGGAGATAAAGGTATTGATTATATCCATACTATTACTTTTAATTAAAGACGCTGTGGACAGAAAAGATATTTGGACAGAAAAGATATTGAAATTCAACATTATTTTCAGATGGTTAATATATTTGGCTTTAATCATGACGATATTAATTTATGGTATTTATGGAGGTGATGAAAAATCCGAATTTATTTATTTTCAATTCTAAATCAAAAAGATGAAATTAGTCGTATTTTATGTTAAGTCATTGATTATGTTACTTCTTGTAATCCTTACCTGCTATGGAATCTTACGATTAAATCCTCAATACAAAACCAGCTATCTTGCCGCAATAAGTAAAAAATACAAAAAATTAGAAAGTGTCAAATCAAATAAAATTGTCATCATAGGAGGAAGTAATGGGGCTTTTGGAATTGACAGTGATTTAATGGAGAATGAGCTTCAGATGCCCGTGGTTAACATGGCATTGCATGGAGATATTGGTATAAAATACAATTTGGATTTCGTTAAAAACAATCTTAAAAAAGGAGATATATTAATACTCACGCCTGAATTTAATACCCTGACTAGAGAACGATGGTATGGCTTAAAAGGCGATATTATTCCAACGGTCATCACGTATACCCCATCTAAACTTTATATTTTTTTATCTGACTATAAATTCTTTTCTACCGCCATAAATGGCATAATGAGGTCTGTAAAAGCAACATGGCTAGAATCACCTTTCCCAAAAACAGCCGATCGATATACCGTCTATGATAGCAGAGCTTTTGAATCAGACAACATCAAGGATGAGTTTTTAAATGATATTTATAAAAAAGACTTTGTTAAAGAGCCTGTCAAGTTTAAAAAGGAATCATTGGCACTTGACCAACTTAAGGCTTACGAAGACTATTTCAAAGAAAAAGGCGTAAAATTATATATAAATCCACCTGCTGCCTTAATCGATAAATTCGTTGTAAATGATGTTGAAAAATTTATGGATTCTTTAAGCACTTATACCAACATTCCTTTGTTGGGGAACGGAAAATCCTATTTATATGAGAAAGTCAATTTTCTCAATACTGAATATCATTTAAACAATAAAGGAAGAAAAACAAGAACACAACAACTCATCAAAGACATCAAAAAGAACAATCTCATACCCTCCTCCCCAGAGAAATCAATGACGGCAATAATATTAGCAAAAGACAATAGCATTAAACTGCCATTGCAATTGTTGGACAACTACTCAGAGTTTAAGATGGAGTATGATTACTTACCTGATTTTGTGATTGCGGAATATATAAAAGCCAAAACAATTCACTACACTAGGACAAAAATTGAGGGAGAAAAATATCGAGATTACCTTATACAAATAAAAGTAAATGCTGATGAAGAGATAGTTAATGACCTTGAATTCAAAGGGCTTGGGAATTATAAATTTGATAATAAAACAAAGACTCCAGAAGGAGATTATATTTTAAGCAAAAAACTAAGCAACCTTAATATTCACGCCAAGGGATTTACCTTTTTGGGTGTTACTAGTACAAAGACAGACAATTTTATGGGGAAAAATCTTAAAATTGAAGAAATGCGTTTATGGGATGAAAGCTATAATTATAGTACTTTTGGAAATATTATTTTTGCAGATGATTTTTTGGTTGCCGCAAAAACTAATCAAATCATTTTTTCTGTTGAAGGACAAAACCAATCCATAGCATTGAACAGAATTACAACTATCGATTCTGACCAAAAAATAATTGGGAAAGGAAGAAAATATAAATTAGACATTAGCAATAACAAAATAGAATTGTTAGATTTTTATACTGGAGAGAAAGTTTTAGACAAAAATAAGGAAACAAATTTTGTTTTAAAATTCCATAGCACTAAAGAGGATTTAATAAATATTTCTTATTGAACATGATACTAGACAACAATCAATTACTGCGTTTCACAACAGCAGGCAGCGTAGATGACGGGAAAAGTACCTTAATTGGTCGCTTGCTTTACGACTCAAAATCCATTTTTGAAGATCAGTTGGCAGCCATAGAAAGCACAAGCAAGAAAAAAGGACATGAAGGTGTTGATTTGGCATTGTTCACTGATGGTTTGCGCGACGAACGAGAGCAAGGCATTACAATAGATGTTGCCTATAGGTATTTCACAACACCTAAACGTAAATTCATTATTGCAGACACACCTGGTCATATCCAATACACTAGAAACATGGTTACAGGAGCTTCAACCGCAAATGCCGCCATCATCTTAGTGGATGCACGTCACGGTGTCATAGAGCAAACCAAAAGACATTCGTTTATCGCTTCATTGTTACAAATACCCCACGTGATTGTATGTGTCAATAAAATGGATTTGGTAGATTATTCAGAAGAAGCTTACAACAATGTCATCAATCAATTTGAAGAGTTTTCATCCAAATTATTGGTAAGGGATATTCGCTTTATTCCCATCAGTGCGCTAGATGGAGACAATGTTGTTCATCGTTCAGAAAACATGGAATGGTATCAAGGAGCGCCTTTACTCCACACTTTGGAGACCATGCATATTAGTAGCGATATCAATAAGGTAGATGCTCGTTTTCCAGTACAGACTGTATTAAGGCCTCAAAACGATTCACATAGAGATTATCGGGGTTATGCAGGCAGATTGGCGAGTGGCGTTTTAAGGGTTGGAGATGAAATAACTGTGATGCCATCGGGTTTTACATCTCAAATAAAAAGCATCGACACTTTTGACCAAACACTTGAAGAGGCGTTTGCTCCCATGTCCGTTTCAATAACTCTTGAAGACGATATAGACATAAGCAGGGGCGATATGATAGTCCGCTCAAAAAACAAACCAGAGCCCTCGCAGGATATTGAGGTTATGTTGTGTTGGCTGCATAACTCCAGCGCAAAACCAAATGCCAAATATACCATACGCCACACCTCAAATGAACAAAAAGCAATGATTAAGGAAGTGGTTTATAAATTCGATATCAACTCATTAGACCGTAAGGATGACGATAAAGAATTAAACATGAATGATATATCAAAGGTAAGGATACGAACTACTAAACCTTTAATGATAGATTCCTACAGAGAAAATAGAACCACCGGGAGTATTATTCTTATTGATGATGCCACCAATGAAACAGTGGCAGCAGGGATGATTGTATAACCTAAAAAAACTAAACATGAATTTTAAACTCAAATTTTCTGTCCTTGTGGCTTGTTTTGCATTAAGTTCTTGTCTTGAACATAATGAAGCAACTGAATCAAATGAGGTCAAAGAATCAAAAAAGGATTCTAACAGATTAACATTTGAAATAGACCTTGAAACTTCAAACGCCGACGACTTTGTACTATTTGCAAACGATGTTTTTTTGAATAACAGCCAATTTATGAACATTGGAATCACGCATAAACTGAATATGAACGAGACCTCAAAGAAAATAAAGTTTGAATTTCCAGAAAACATAAAACCAGATGCAATGCTTGGATTTGGACTTGGTAACAAAAACACCAAAGAAGTAACTATAAAAAACATCAACCTTTCTTATGGAGACGCGGTGTTTAATATACATCAAAATGAAATTCAAAACTATTTTTCCTTCAATAAGTTTATTGAATATGATTCCATTGCCAATACAATCAAGACAAAAAAGGTCGACAATGCTTTAAACCCATTACTTTTTTTAAGGCGTAAAATTCTAGACAGTATTCAAAAGGTGGATTAGCATTACAATATCACATGAAATTTTTTACACAAAGAGACCAAAATTTTAATGAGCTTCTAAAAGGAAGCTCAATTTCTTTGTTTTTGAAAGTTTCTGGAATGTTGCTCAATTATGCAGCAATGCTATTTATCACCAATCATTATGGTGCAGAAGAATGGGGAATCTATTCTCTTTGTTTTACGGTTTTGAGTATTGCTATTTTGCTTCCAAAGTTTGGCTTTGATAATTCTTTGGTAAGAATCATTACGGAGTTGAATACCTTTAAAAATAAAGCTGAAATCAAGAATGTCATCTATAAATCCCTGCTTGTTTCATCGATAATCAGTCTTTTTGTGGCGATTATGCTTAATCAATTCTCCGACATTATAGTGTTTGATATTCTTAATCAGGAAAGCATACAACCCTATATTAAACTGATCAGTTACACCATTTTGCCTACAGTGATTTTGGTCATTGTCAGTGCGACATTTCAGGCCTTGAAAAAGACGGTATTGTTTATGTTGTTCCAAGCAACCTTGACCAATTTGCTTTTTTTGCTGCTGTTGTTGATTGATTATTTTTTAGACTCTGGGACAACGGTTTTTAAACTGTATTTTTATGCGGTATGTATCGTGATGGTTATAGGCATTATCCTGTCTATTTCTGTTTTTAAAGGGACACATACAAATGTTGAATTGCAAAAAACCTATACAATTAAAAGTATTTCAAAAATATCTTTGCCAATGCTGCTCTCTAGTTCTTTTGCCTTGCTTATGGGATGGTCAGACATCATTATGTTGTCATATTTCAAAACCACCAAGGATATAGGCATTTATAATTCTTCATTAAAATTGGCGGCATTGGCAGGCATTACGCTGATAGCAATCAATGCCATTGCTACGCCCAAATTTGTCGAATTTTATGCCAAAAGGGATTTCGATGGTTTAAAAGACATTGTAAAAAAATCTACCAAAATGATTTTTTATGCCACTACACCTATTTTGATTGTACTTGTCTTATTTTCCAAAAAGATTTTGGGTCTATTTGGAGAAGAGTTTGAAGCTGGCTACATGGCACTGATCGTCTTATGTATCGCTAGTTTCATCAACGCAATATCAGGTTCTGTCGGCTACATTATGCAAATGACAGATCAACAAAAAACCTATCAGTACGTTATCATGATATCGTTTTTTATAAATCTTGTTCTAAATTTGTTTTTAATACCAAACTACAGTTTTAACGGAGCTGCAATAGCAAGCTCTGTAGCAATGGTTTTTTGGAATCTATGCTTGGTGGTCATCATCAAAAGGAAACTGGGTTTTTGGACCATATATATTCCATTTTTGGTCAAATGAATCAATAAATGAAGTCACCACTGTTTATATTTTCGCTACCCAGATCGGGATCTACATTGTTACAACGTGTTTTAATGGGCCATAGAGATGTATGTAGTTTAGCTGAACCATGGGTGTTGCTACCTCAGATATATGCTTTAAAAGAAGAAGGATCATTATCAGAATATTCAAGTGTTACTGCATATTATGGGATAGCAGGTTTTCTGGAAAACCTTCCAAAGAAAAAACAGGATTACATGGATTCCTTGAGTAAGTTTATGACAGAAATTTATTCTAAACAATGCAAAAATGGAGAAACCTATTTTTTGGACAAAACCCCAAGGTACTATCATATCATAGATGAGATTTTCGAACTTTTTCCGGACGCCAAATTTATTTTCTTGTTCAGAAATCCAATACACATCTATGCTTCAATAGTGAATACTTGGGGAGACAAACGGTTCAGAAAATTATATTCAACCTATTATGATATGATAAATGGTTTTAAATTATTGAGCAAAGGGTTCACTAAACACAAAAATAAATCCATCTCTTTAAATTACGAAGACTTCATTAAAGACCCAACCAAGGAATTGCTTAAAATCTCCAAGTATCTTGAAATTGAATTCGATGACAAAATTTTAGAACATTTTTCAAACCAAGATACTAAAGGAATTTTGGGTGATCCAACTGGAGTCAAAACCTATTCATCCATTTCATCGGAAGGTCTCAACAAATGGGAACAGACCTTCAATTCTTTCATAAGAAAAAAATATGCATTTGCTTTAATGAACAAAATTGACGAAGAAGATTTTAAGGCTCAAAATTACTCTAAAACAGAAATCCTAAAAAGCATCAAGAATTTGGACAACAAAAAGAATGGACTAATATTCATCGATTTGTTTGATTATTTTGTGAGTTTTGTGGTAAGAAGGACAAATCTATACTTATTGGTGAGTAAAAACTTTTCTTGGGTAAAAAAGAAATCCTTCTCTTAAAATTAAAGAGTATTAAAATGCAAATTTCAGAAAAAAGATTATTAAAATACTCGCTTTATGGCATTGCGATATATATATTCTTGTTCTTTCTTCTGGAAGTGGAAAACGGGGGAATTCTAAAATTGTTAATTACAATTCCGTATGTATTGTCTGTGATTTCATTGCTTTCCATCTGTTACAAGAATAGACATCAGCTTTCGGGAATCCCAAAAACGGCGAGAAATATATTTTATGTTCTTATTTTTTGGGGTTTTATAACCGCAGCGAGAGGATTTTCATTATCTCCACAAGATTGGATTACAAATTTTGGCAACGTATACATGGCTTGGGCATGGTTTACTCCTTTAATGATCATCGTTGGACAAAAAATTGAAAATTGGAAAACCATTATCACATGTATATTTTTTATGTTTCAATTGATGGTGATTTCAATGTTCTTTTTACCTTTTTTCTTCAATATACGCCCAGAATGGACATGGATGCTTAGGCCCTTGAATTTCATCATGCTCCTGGGGATTTCTAGATATAATGCTTCATCAAGGCTTTTGGTGTACGTCTTGGTGGTTTGCTATATCATCGTTGCGATAAAAGTGGAACAACGTATAGAGTTTGTTTATTTATTCATGGTTTTTTTATTTCTTACCATTGACACATTGAAACATCTAAAAATCAAATATAAGCTATTGAAAATTTCACTTTTCGGTTTTTTGGCTCTGCTTATATTCGTATTTGCCTATGGATATGAGAACATCAGCATTATGGTATCGAATTATATTGAATTTCAGGATTCGAGGACTTTTTTATTTAAGGAGCTGATGTCAGAATTGAATGGTGTTGAAAAAATATTCGGAAGAGGGTCATTGGGCACCTATTTTAGTGAATATTTTGAGCATACCAAATGGTACACCGAAGAGATATTAAAGCAGACTTGGTATGGTGACAGTTCCACAAGGATTACCACCGAAGTTGGGTATCTTCAAATGATTTTGAAAGGCGGCTTTTTAATGTTATTCCTCAACACTTTTTTAATGACTTATGCTATTTATAAGGCATTATTCAGGTCTAACAACAGATTTATCAAAAGATTAGGATTGTATATACTCATACTTTTGATATTGAGTTTGATATCGTTTAGGCCGGCATTTACCCCAACATTTATTATTCTTTGGACTGCTATCGGAACCGTATTAAATAAGAAATATAGAACCATGCAGGACGAAGAGATTGAACAACTCATAAAATTCAAATGATGGATGCACCTTTGGTAAGCATAATCACGGTCGTATTCAATGGAGAAAAACACCTTCAACAGACTATTGATAGTGTTCATAATCAAACATATAAAAATATTGAATATATCATCATTGATGGTGGATCCACTGATGGCACGCTTCCAATCATAAAGAAGAACAGCCAAAAAATATCCAGATGGATCAGCGAACCAGATAAAGGACTTTATGACGCAATGAATAAGGGCATCAAACTTGCCAAAGGAGAGTTAATAGGCACCATCAACAGTGATGATTGGTACGAGCCAAATGCAGTTGAACTAAGTGTAAAATCTTATAGAGATAATCCGCATGTCAGCATTGTTCATTCCAATCGTTATGACGTTTTACCCAATGGCACCAAAAGAATCTATAAATTCAACCCATCGTCTTTTAAATTCAAATACTTTAGCATGACCTATGCGCATCCTTCAATGTTCATTACAAGGGAAGAATATAGTAAGCACCATTATAACACAACCTTAAAATCTCTTTCTGACTATCAATTTACACTGGAGGCTTTTCTGCAGAACCAAAATGGATTTGTCCATATCGCCAAACCATTGGTCAATTTCCGATTGGGAGGTGTCAGCGGACAGATTGGTTTTTATGATGAGCTTAAAGAAGCTTACTTGGCAAGAAGTTTTGCAGGAATGAATCCTTTGGAAACTATATTTGCTTTATTTTTAAAGATTATTTCGAAACCCTTGGTTTGGGTAAAAAAAATGGTTTCTTAAACCCTAATTATGGACATAGAAAAAAATGGAATCATAATCGACATTGTATGAATTCATTTTGTTTGGTGAACACCAATGTGTTAAATCTAGCATGAAACAAAAAAAAATACTTTTTATTCTTCATTTATCTCCCCCAATACATGGGGCAGCAAAAGTGGGTGATACAATATTAAAAAGCAAAAAAATCAACCAAGAATTTGACGCCAGATATATTAAAATCAAATCCTCGATTACTCTTAGTGAAATAAATAAATTCAAGGTATTGAAATTGTACTTTTTTGCAGAACTATTTTTCAAGGTGATTTATCAACTTATAATGTTTAGACCGCAATTGATTTATTACACAGCTTCACCATGCGGACTAGCTTTTTATAGAGATTTAATTGTGTCATTACCACTAAGATTTTACAAATTTCTTAACAAAAGCCATATATTTTTTCACTACCATCTTGAAGGGATAAATTCCTTTGCAACGGCATCTAAATTTAATAGCAGATTGACTAATTTCTTTATCAAAGACACAAATCTTATTTTTATCTCCAAAGCAATGGTTGGTGAATTGGAAAAAATCAAAAATTATAGAAAGGTTTTTTATGTTCATAATGGTATTGAAGATACCCCAATAAATGAAGACTTTAATTCAATTTGGGAAGACAAACTTAAATCGAATACTATAAACGTTTTATATTTGTCCAGCATGATTAAGGATAAAGGGTATCATCACGTCTTAAATCTTGCAAAAAATGTTCAACAAAGGGGTCGAGAAGATATAAAGTTCAATTTTGCAGGAGCTTATTTCTCTGATTCAGACAGAACCTATTTTGATAATTTTGTTATAAAAAATAAACTTAAGGATACTGTTGAATATCTGGGATTTATTAATGGGGCTGATAAAACAAAGTTGTTTAACAATTCACATTTGTTAATTTTCCCTTCTAAAAAGGATGTTTTTCCTCTAACTATTTTAGAAGCTCTATCTTATGGAATTCCTATATTGACGTTCGATGCTGGGGCTATTACTGAAATAGTTAGCACTAAAATTGGATTAATAAGCAATAAAGAATCATTGGAAAACGATTTTGACAAATTCACTGAGGAATATTTGAACTTTAAAGCGTGCTCTGCATGTAGAAATGCTTTCTTAGACAATTATACCAATGAAATTTTTGAAAAAAATTTAATAGACATTCTTAACAAAGGATAAGTTGAAAACAGTTAAAATACAGGAGTATAAAATTTATGCCGACAAGGCTCAAAATATTTCTATTAATGATACCCAAACTATAATTAACACCATTAATGCACATTCTTTTATTGTTGCAAAAAACGATTCATTATTTAGAGAAGCTCTTGAAAAAAGTGACATTCTATTACCAGATGGTGAGGGTATTGTACTAATGTCCAAAAAATTAAAGGGACAAAAAATCAACAAAATTGCGGGTGCAGACATTCATCAAAGGTTATTGCAAATCGCTCAAGAAAAGAAACTAAAATGCTTCTACTTGGGGTCAAGCAATAAAACCTTGGCAGCCATAGAAGAAAAATTATCGGCTTTATATAACAATGTGCAATTCGGTTTTTATTCACCACCTTTTAAAAAGGTTTTTTCCAATGCAGAAAACACATTGATGATTAAGAAAGTGAACGATTTTGCTCCTGACATCCTTTTTGTAGGAATGACAGCGCCCAAACAGGAAAAATGGGTGATGGAGCACAAGGAAGCCTTGAACGCAAATGTTATATGCTCAATTGGAGCAGTTTTCGATTTTATTGCTGAAACAAAAAAACGCGCACCACAATGGGTCATAAACATGAAACTAGAATGGCTCTATCGAAGTTTTACCGCTTGGAGACTCACGAAACGCTACCTATACTCAACACCTTTATTTTTGATTGAGCTTTATAGATTGAAATACAATTCAAAATCCTGATATGTTACTTTTAAAAAATAACATATTCAAAACACTGATCCAAGAAAAGGATATATCATTCTTATTGCTTGGGTTAACATTGTTCCTATTGCCTTTTTCTATAAATCTAAGCACGTTTACCCTAATTCTCTCCTTGGCCTTTAAGTTTGTCCAAGTCTTTGTTTTTGATTTTAGAGTATTTAGGACAAAAGCCCTAAAGGCCTCCGCATGCATCGGATTTGTCTTTTTTGCTTACATGATTTTACTTTCAATCCTCCAAACCGGCTTAAGTCATACCATTGACATGTTTGGAAAGCAATTTCAGCATTGGATGCTATTGTTTTTAGTGCCGATGCTATTGCGCGAACGAAATATAAATACAATACTTATAAAGGTCTTTTTTTTGGGACTTTGCATTTCAATCTGTTATGTGTTTGCTCTTTCATATATTAATGGCAATACTCTTGACCAAGACTCTTTTGAAAGTATCATTGATATTCACCACACCTATTTGTCCGTTTTTTTGTTGTTCATCATCAATCATGTCCTTATAAAACTGATTAAAAACCAGAACAACCTTTCTATACCCCAAGTCATTGTGCAAGTTGCAATTATATCAGGAGCCTTTTGGCTCATTTATCTGGTTGACAGCAAAGTTTCAATCATCCTTTTTGTCGTACTCTTTATCATACATGTGTTCCCCGAACTTTCCAAAGAAAACGCCGTAAAATATTTGTTGATTTTTCTGACTATTTTGGCAGCGTTTTATGTTTTTAACCACAAGTTGAAGACAAGTTATGAAACCGCACTGGATTTCAGGCTTCAGATATGGGATGCCTCGGTCGAAAATATTGAAAGCCATCCCTTTTTTGGAAATTTACACGCTTCAGAAAAAGAACTGCTTAACTATCAACATTATCTAAATGGTAAATATTATTATTTGGATAGGGATTTAAACAGTCACAATCAATATTTATCGATTTTGTTAAAATATGGCGTTTTTGGGTTTATGATACTTTCTTCTTACTGTGTACTTTTGTTTAAAAACACGAACCCTAAGACCGGTAAAATTGTGATGAGGGAAACCATAGGCTTTCTTGCCATCGTGCTATTGGTTTTCTATATCGAAAATGTATTGGATAGACATCATGGTATAGTGTTTTTTACTGTTTTTTATAATTATTATCTGGTGGCTGTTGAAAATGCTGAAATATAAAATATCCATATCTGTTCTATTCTTTCCATTGATGTTGCTGGCTCAAGATATTGTAAAGAATTCCAATTATAGCCTTCGGGATTTCATCATCAAGAATGACTCGTTGTATTATCTGGAACACACAGAATTACGCTTATTTGATTTTAAGAACAATACAAACCTCAATTGCTTTGTGGGTGGATTTGGCTTGGAATTTTACGAACTAAGCGATTCCGAAATTCTTACTGTTGCCAATGAATTGGTCAAAAACGTCTCTTCATTTCGGTTTTATGATAAGAAATCAAACACAATTACCGAATCATTTTTTTACAAAAAAGGCAAGGTTATCGATTTTGCCAAAATTCCCGAACTGAATGTCTTCGCCTTTAGTGCCACTAACAAAAAGATAATATTTATAAATTTTGATGACCGTAAAAACTTAAAAAAAATCATTGAAATAAAATTGGATGCATTCAGCAGACGATTGGTTTTTAAAAACAAGGAGCTGTTCTATTGCACCGATAGTGGCAAGATTTTTAGGTACAGTATGAATGATTATAAAAATGAATTGATTTACAAAACCAATGCAATACTCACAGATTTTAATTTTATTGATGACAATCTTGTATATTCGACTATTGATGGCGATATTGTCAAAGTGGATTTAAAGTCAAAAAAGGAACAAAAACTAAAATTAACCAATAATTTTGTTTTAAATTCTTTAAGACATGATGGCAATTTAATCTGTGGAAGCTGGAAAGGAACTATTTATGTCATTGACCTTGAAGAATTCAAGGTAGCAAAGGAGTTCAATTACCACGAGGCCGCAGTGCTCAAAATTTCATACTATAAAGATTCTATCTTTTATTCCAGCAGTATAGACAAAACAATTAAAAAATGGATAATTAAATAAAAATTGAATGAGAATATCAGTAATTGGAACAGGTTACGTAGGATTGGTTACAGGAACTTGTTTAGCAGAAACAGGAAATGATGTGCTTTGTATCGATATCGATGAAAACAAAGTAAAAAAAATGCAAAGCGGTGAAGTCCCTATCTACGAACCACATTTGGACGTACTGTTTGAAAGAAATATTAAAGCCAACCGCCTAAAGTTCTCTACCTCACTCGAAGAGGGGCTGAACCATGGCGAAATCATATTTTTAGCACTTCCAACACCAGAGGACGAAGACGGATCGGCAGACCTCTCTTATGTGCTTGGAGCCGCAAAAGATATTGGCAGATTAATAAAAGACTATAAAGTCATTGTGGACAAAAGCACAGTACCCGTGGGAACAGCCGAACGTGTCAAGGATACCATTTCCAATGAGACCAATGTGGAATTTGACGTGGTGTCTAATCCAGAATTCTTAAGGGAAGGCTTTGCAGTGGATGATTTTCTAAAACCTGAACGAATAGTTATAGGCTCCAGTTCCGAACGCGCCTCTATGCTCATGGAAAAACTCTACAAGCCCTTTGTTAGATCGGGTAATCCAATCATTTTCATGGACGAAAAATCGGCTGAGTTGACAAAATACGCAGCCAATTCCTTTTTGGCGACAAAAATCACGTTCATGAACGAGATTGCCAATTTCTGCGAACTGGTTGGAGCTGATGTCGATAAAGTCCGTGCTGGTATGGGTACCGACTCTCGCATTGGTAAGCGGTTCTTGTTTCCCGGAATTGGTTATGGAGGCTCTTGCTTTCCCAAGGATGTAAAGGCTCTGCACAAATCCGGAAAGGACAGTGGTTATCACTTCGGGATTTTGGATTCGGTTATCAAAATCAATGACCTTCAAAAGAAAATCCTGGTTCCTCGCATACAAGCTCATTTTAATAACAATCTAAAAGGAAAAACATTCGCGATTTGGGGATTGGCATTCAAACCCGAAACCGATGACATTCGGGAAGCACCGGCTCTATATATGATTGATGAATTGCTGGCAAAGGGAGCAAAGCTCAAAGTGTTTGACCCAGAAGCGATGACCAATGTCAAACGAAAATATGGAGACAAACTCAATTACGCATCCAATATGTACGACGCAACAGCCGCTGCAGATGCATTGATTATATGCACGGAATGGAGTATTTTTAGAACACCGAATTTCACAAAATTGAAAAATGAAATGAATGGCTCAGTCATTTTTGACGGTCGAAATCTTTATGACACAGAAGATATTAAAAATGAAGGATTTAATTACATTTCCATTGGAAGAAAATCGATAAAAAATGGCTAAAAAAGTATTGATTACGGGAGCTGCCGGTTTCTTGGGCTCACATTTGTGCGATCGGTTCATCAATGAAGGCTTTGAAGTGATTGGAATGGACAATTTCATCACTGGAGATGCCAAAAACATCAGTCATCTAACACCGCACCCCAACTTTATGTTTGTAGAGCACGATGTCACGCAATATATAAACATAGAAGGTCCTCTCGACTATGTATTGCATTTTGCTTCACCAGCAAGCCCTATCGATTATTTAAAAATCCCCATTCAAACCTTAAAAGTGGGTTCCTTGGGCACACATAATCTTTTGGGATTGGCAAAAGCTAAAAAGGCAAGATTGCTCATCGCTTCCACATCCGAAGTGTATGGCGACCCATTGGTACACCCACAAACCGAAAACTATTACGGCAACGTCAACACCATAGGACCACGAGGCGTATACGACGAGGCCAAACGTTTTCAGGAATCAATTACGATGGCATACCATCGTTTCCATGGTCTAGAAACCAGAATTGTCAGGATTTTTAATACTTATGGACCAAGAATGCGTCTGAATGATGGACGTGTCATCCCAGCATTCATGGGCCAGGCCTTGAGAGGGGAAGATATTACCATATTTGGCGATGGGTCACAGACACGTTCATTTTGTTATGTGGATGATCAGGTGGATGGGATATTCAAATTGTTGTTTAGCGATTATTCTTATCCTGTAAATATTGGAAATCCACATGAAATTTCAATTAAAGATTTTGCTGAAGAAATAATCAAATTAACAGGAACTGACCAGAAAATCATTTACAAACCCTTGCCAATTGATGACCCAATGCAAAGACAGCCAGATATCAGTTTGGCAAAAAAATTATTGAAATGGGAACCAAAGGTGGATAGAGCTGAAGGGATGAAAATTACCTTCGATTATTTTAAGAGCCTTTCGGACGAAGAACTTTACCGAAGTGAGCATAAAGATTTTGTAAAACATATAAAGAGATAGGTTGAGCTTATTCAAACAAGGACGGTATTCAGGGTATTTAAGACCTATATCATACTTAATTGATTTAAGTATCATCAATGGTTTGGCAATCCTATATTATTTCAAGAATATCGACGCTGTTTTGTTCGTTGGCTTTTTTTCTACAGCATGGATTATTTTATCAATTTTCTCTAAATTTTATGAGGTTTACAGATTTACCAGGGAAGTCACGATTTTTTCATTGACTATCCGTCAGATGGTCTTGTTTACATTGATTATGTTTGCTTTTGTTGGGTATAATCACGATCTTGACGTTTATCCATTGACCATCCTAAAGTATGTCCTGGTGGCTTTTTTTGGAATTGCTGTTTTTAAGTTTGCACTATATTATTTGCTTCAAAAGTATCGTACATCCTTTGGTGGCAACTACAGAAAAACAGTCATCTTTGGAGCCAACAAAAAAACGTTGGCGCTTCAGGATTTTTTTAACAAGAATCCAGAATATGGTTATATTCACAAAAAAACTTTCAATTTTAGAGAGAGAAGGGAAATGAGTCTTTCGGAATGTTTTAACTATATTCTCAAAGAGAATGTTGATGAAATATACTGCTCCATTTCAGAATTGACCAATAGCCAAATCAACGACATATCTGATTTTGCCGACAACAATCTGAAAATTTTAAAATTCCTTCCCGACAATAAAGAAATCTATTCCAAAAAATTAAAGTACGAATATTATGATTACATCCCCATACTCTCATTAAGAAATATCCCTCTTGAAGATTCTATCAATACAGTCCTGAAGCGTTCTTTTGACATCGTATTTTCAAGTTTGATTGTGGTTTTTATTTTGTCTTGGTTGACTCCAATCATTGCTGTTTTAATTAAGCTAGAATCTAAAGGCCCAGTTTTTTTCAAGCAATCACGCAATGGGTTCAATTACAAAGAATTTGATTGTTACAAATTTCGCTCCATGATGCCAAACCAAGATGCACATTTATATCAGGCCACAAGAGGAGATCAACGGGTTACAAAAATCGGAAAGTTTATTCGCAAAACCAGTATTGACGAACTGCCGCAATTTTTTAATGTATTGTTTGGGGATATGTCTGTAGTTGGCCCGCGTCCTCATATGGTCAGTCACACAAATATTTATGCCAAACGAATTGATAAATTCATGGTTCGACATTTTGTAAAGCCGGGTATCACTGGGTTGGCACAGATAAGTGGTTTTAGAGGCGAAATAGAATCGGACAAGGATATTATCGGTCGTGTGAAGTATGATATTTTTTATATCGAAAACTGGTCTTTACTTCTAGATATTAGGATTATCATCAGAACATTCCTAAATGCCGTTAAAGGTGAAGACAAAGCATATTAAATCATTTTGATAAGGCTATTCAACTGGTTTTCAAAATTAAAATGCGTATTAGCCACTTGTTGTATCTGTTTCCTTTTTTCATTGCTTAAATCAGATTTTTCAATGGTGGAAATCACCTGGTTCAAATCTTCATAGTTTCCAGCTTTTGCGACCCAACCTAGTTGATGGGTTTTAATAATCGTTTCACCTTCTCCACCCCCAAAATAAAGCATAGGAAGCCCTAATTTTGCATACTCAAATATTTTTGAGGGCACTGAACCATAAATACGATTGAGTAGCGGAATGATGGTTAAATCGTACTGGCCAAGGGCTTTGTGGAGCTCTTCGCGGGCTATTTCACCATGATATGTAATTGACAGCTGTGGGTTGCTTGCGATGAAGGCTTCTATTTTTTTCTGTTCAAATCCAGACCCATATATATGTATTTCATAACCATTATAATTCAGTGATTTGCAAAGTTTATAAATACCCTGCGCAATTCCCAAGAGACCTGCATATACAATTTTAATTTTACCCGAATCTGAGGTATTTTCAACACCCACATTAGGAGCTAGGAAATCTGGATAATTCCGATATAAAAATGTTTCTTTATTCGGAAACAATGATAAGACATGTTTTAAAATCTCATCACTTTGACCCAATACCAAATCAGCTTTTTTATAATTGAAACGTTCAATCTTTTCCAATAAAAAGTAGCTGAAATTTCTTTTCAACGCACCCAATTCCAATCCTGCTACAGGCCATAAATCACTCACATTCAAAATAAGTTGACGTTTTTTTGAACGCAAAAAAAGCATACATGTAAAAGCGACCAATAGTGGAGGGGATTGCACGATGACTCGCTTAGGGATTTTATTCCATACAAAAAACCAAATTAAACTAAAGCTGTACGATAACATTGCTATCAATCGTAACAGTTTGTTTTTTGAGTTACTGGCATAAATCCACAATCGATGTATTAAGACTCTATTTTCTATTGATGAAGTTTTGAATTTTCCCTTATACCCTTGGAAAATCTTTCCCGTTGGGTAATTTGGCAAAGGCGTTATCACCGAAACATTGAAATGTCGCTGTGTAAGACCTTCGGCCAAATGGAAGATTCGATTGGAAGCGGCTCCAGTTTCTGGCGGAAAATAACTCGTTATAATGAGAACATCTTTCAACTCAAATGGTAAATTTTGACTAAATGTTCAACAATTCGTTTTGCGGCTTTTCCATCCCACAATTCGGGGATTTGTCCTTTTTTCCAATTGCCAGAAAGTAGCACTTCAAAATGTTTTTTGATTTTTTCTGGGTCGTTGCCAACCAGAACATTGGTTCCAATTTCACAGGTTTCTGGTCGTTCCGTGTTTTCTCGCAATGTGATACACGGAACATTCATTACCGTAGTTTCTTCTGTGATGCCACCGGAATCCGTCAACATGGCAAATGCATGTTTCACCAAATAATTAAATTCCAAATAGCCCAATGGCTCTACATAGTGAAGATTTTCAAAGGTCAAATTTAAATCTTGTAAAAGTTTTTTGGTTCGTGGGTGCACAGGAAAAATAATTGGATAATCTTTCCCAAGGGTAACAATTTGCGAAATCAAGGCTTTTAATTGCTGCTCTTCATCCACATTACTTGGCCTGTGAAGTGTCATGACCATATATTTTCTTTCTTGCAGATTTAAATCGTTCCAAAGCTTAGGTTGTTTCAATCTGGATTCATTTTTTCTAAGTGTATCAATCATCACATTGCCAACAAAAAAAATCTGGCCGTCATTAAATCCGAGCGTCTTCAAATTTTGATTGGCATAAGTTGATGTTGTAAAAAAATAATCGGTCAGGCTGTCAGTTACCATTCTGTTGATTTCTTCTGGCATACGCAAGTCTCCAGATCGGATTCCTGCCTCAACATGTGCGACTTTGACACCTTCTTTTTTCGCGACTATAGCACAGGCCATTGTTGAGGTAACATCGCCGACGACCATGACCAAATCGGTGTGATTTTGTTTTAAATCTTTTTCAAAACCAATCATGATAGCTGCAGTTTGTTCTGCATGTGTGCCGCTTTTTACATCTAAATTCACATCCGGGAAGGGAATATTAAGCTCTTCAAAAAAAGTATCGCTCAAATTTTTATCATAGTGCTGACCAGTGTGTACTAATCGAAAATTAATATTAATTCCTTCTGCTTTCTTTGATTTTATAGCATCAATGATTGGTGCTATTTTCATAAAGTTTGGTCGTGCTCCTGCAACGATGGTAATGATCATGTGTTTTGGTTTAATAATGACGAGAATTGTTTCAATTTACCGCTTTTAGAACGCTGTAAATGAGCTTGTCGCTCAAAGAGAATGGTCAGTCCTTTTTCTAGATAGTGTTCCATTGCGGCAGTAATGATGTTTATTTTAGAATCTGTAAGTGGCAGTCCACTCACATAGTTGATTCTAAAAGTATCTTTTTTAAGCTGTTCAATAACAAATTCCTTTACATTGCCATCATCTTCCACAATGCTTTTGGTGATATAATAGAATGTCAGGCCTGCCGCTTTTTTTCCGCTTGGCAAGATAGCAATATCGTTGGTTCTTCCAATCAGTTTTTCGAGAATTGGTTTTTGAGGAGTACTTTTTTTTGATAGAATGCCAATATCTCCAATATCATATCGTATAAATGGATGCGCTTCGTTATAAAGTGAGGTTATAACAACCCTGCCTTCTTCACCATTGGGGACTGGACAATCATCATTGTCTAAAATCTCTACAAACAAGCTTTCACTATTCACTTGCCATTGATCCTTTGGATTTTGAAATGCGATGAGGTCCAACTCTGAGGCTCCGTATTCGTTGATAACTGGAACTCCAAAATGGGTTTCCATTAAAATTTTATCCTCATCAAACAGCATTTCTGAAGTCACGACACATGCTTTTAGACTTGGGCAAAGAGTGGTCAAAACAATTTCTTTTCGACTTAAAAATTTAGCAAACTGCACTATCGAACTCGTATAGCCATTCAAATAATCAAATGGAGTGGATTTGAATTTTTCTAGATGTTTTTCAAACGCAAGATCACTTAAATCAAATACCGAAAACCGATACCGTTTACTTAAAGCATCCTTAAAGCGTTCTTTGTAATATCCTTTTCTATCCAAAGGTATTCCATAAAATCGGGCTTGTTTGGAGGTGTTGAAATCGAGACCAAACCAATTGAATCGATCTTGAATGACAGCCCAAGTCAATGCGTGGCAAAACGTATCCTTCGCAAAAATGAATGGGTCACCTGACGACCCCGAGGTTTTATTTATATAAACATTTTTAGTGTTAAAACCTTTGGATAATCGAGCTTTCAAAGGTTGCTGCAAATCACTCTTGGTCATCACAGGAATGGAATTCCAGTCTTCAGGATTTGCATGATTTCCAAGCGATTTATAAAATTCATTATGGTTTAGATGATAGCGTACAATACCTTGTTTTTTATGTTCCAAATAAGATTGAAATTCCAGTTCATTTTTTTTCTGAATTGCTTGTAAAGCAGATTTTGCCTTCTGTATCGGAAAGCCATTAAGTTGTAATGAAATGTCAAATAATTTCAATGGGAATGCGGATATTTTTTGTAAAGGAAAGAAAAAAAATTCGTGATTTGGAGGCATAAACTTTATTTTTGCATCAAACAAACTACTATGAACATCCTAATTCTAGGTTCGGGCGGAAGAGAACATACATTTGCTTGGAAAATCGCTCAAAGTCCATTGTGTAAACAACTTTTTGTCGCTCCAGGAAACTCGGGCACAGCGCAAATTGCTGAAAATGTAAACATCAGTGTGACGGATTTTGTATCGATAAAAAAACTGGTCATTTCTAAAAGCATTGACATGGTGGTTGTTGGCCCTGAAGATCCATTGGTGGAAGGTATTCATGATTTTTTCTTGAATGATGTCACATTGAGAAACGTTGCCGTCATTGGGCCACAAAAGGCAGCTGCCAAATTAGAAGGAAGTAAGGAGTTTGCTAAAGAGTTTTTGTTTCGCCACAACATTCCAACGGCCGCCTATGAAAGCTTTGATGCCAAATCGGTAGAAAAAGGTTATAAATTCCTAGAGACATTAAACCCACCTTATGTCTTAAAAGCGGATGGGCTTGCAGCCGGAAAAGGGGTTGTAATTTTGAATGATTTGAATGATGCAAAAGTGGAATTAAAAAGTATGTTGGTGAATGCAAAATTCGGAAAAGCAAGCACTAAAGTGGTCATTGAAGAGTTTTTGGATGGCATTGAGTTGAGTTGTTTTGTC
Organism: Gelidibacter sp.; assembly: GCA_041391925.1. Taxonomy (GTDB): domain Bacteria; phylum Bacteroidota; class Bacteroidia; order Flavobacteriales; family Flavobacteriaceae; genus JBPOFM01. The sequence goes on from JAWKNA010000003.1 coordinate 514,662, forward strand.
TTGACCGATGGAAAACATTACAAAATACTTCCAACAGCAAAAGATTACAAGCGTATAGGCGAAGGCGATACAGGCTTGAATACAGGAGGGATGGGAGCTATTTCTCCAGTGCCTTTTGCAGATGCTTCATTCATGAAAAAAATCGAAGAACGCATTGTAAAACCCACAATTTTGGGGCTTCAAAAAGACAAATTGCCTTACAAAGGCTTTGTTTTCATTGGCTTGATAAAGGTTGGAAACGAACCAAAAGTTATCGAATATAACGTCAGAATGGGAGACCCAGAAACAGAAGTTGTGTTACCTCGACTTAAAAATGATTTGGTTGAACTGTTTCAAGCCGTGGCAAATCAAACATTGAATGAAATCGAGATTATTATTGATGAACGAGCCGCAACAACAGTCATGTTGGTCTCTGGTGGTTATCCTGAAGATTATGAAAAAGGCAAAGAAATCACTGGGCTCGAAAATATACAGGATTCTATCCCATTTCATGCAGGCGCTATGGTGAAAGATAGTAAAATAATAACTTCTGGAGGACGTGTGATGGCAATTACATCCTATGGAGAAACGTATCAAGAAGCCATAAAAAAATCTTATCAAAACATTGAAAAACTACATTTTGATAAGATGAATTACCGAAAAGATATCGGATTTGATTTATAGATACGAATGAGACGTAATGCTTTTGTCTTCTTCGTTATTGTCGTTGTAGCCTTTTAATTGAAGCATCCAATAGACAAAAGCAACAATTCCAACCACGATGAAAATCCACGACATGATATTTGCCAACCACCAATTTTCTAATTGTATGCTTCTCAATTTATCTAGTGGCCAGAACAAATAGTTCACAAATAAATCTTGAATGCCGTAAAAAAAGTCTTTCATGTTCAGATGTTTTTTCGAAGCTCTTTGGGAGCGTACAAAGTTTAATCAATATATTTACATCACAAAATTACATTTTTATTTTTGATAATAAATAATTCGTCATTTAAATTCACGATTCAAATTAAATGATTTCCAAATTTTTCAGCCAGGCTAGACCCATTCACTTTGTGGTTATCAGCACATTTTTGCTGTTGGTGTTTATAGCTTCAAAGATGTATGCAATTCATGAACCCTTTTCTTTTCAATTGGTGGCCGAACAGGGATTTTATTTTGTCATTGTATTTTCATCCTTGTTCATCCTCGATTTCTTTGTTAGCAGGAATAGTTTGACAAAAAAGAACAGCTATAAACTGTTGATGTTTGGATTGTTTATGGCCATGCTGCCCGAGACCTTGCTGAATTCCAAAGCATTGATGGCAAATTTCTTCATTTTATTGGCTTTAAGACGTATTATAAGCCTTCGAACGCAGAAGGAAATAAAGAAAAAACTATTTGATGCTGCATTCTGGATTAGTATTGCTACCCTTTTCTATTTCTGGGCAGTATTGTTCTTTATTTTGATTTTTGCCGCCATGCTATTATATTCCATAGTCAACCTTAAGAATTGGTTGATACCATTAATGGGTATACTGACCGTTATCATTATTTGGGTTTCGGCGATGTTGGTTTTGGATTATGATTTTACGGATTATTTTGATGAACTTTTTGTCTATAGTTTTGATTTTACGGGTTTGAACTCAGCTAGGATTGTCATTTCCGCAACCATTCTTATTTCTTACGGTACTTGGGCGTCTTTCTATTTTATCAAACATTTAAAGGAGAAATCCAAAAGCCTACGGCCATCATTTAATTTGGTTGTTTTGTCTTCCATAATTGCATTGTTGATTATCTTGATTTCGCCAAACAAAAACGGAAGTGAATTTATTTTTCTTTTTGCACCATTATCAATCATCATGACCAATTATTTGGAGGTCACCAAAGAAATGTGGTTCAAAGAAGTTTTGATTTGGGTATTGGTACTGATTCCAGCCGTGTTTTTAATTCTGTAGTTTTTCGCCAAAAGCCAAATCGCCAGCATCTCCGAGTCCAGGAATGATGTAGCCTTTTTCATTTAATGTTTCATCAACGGCTGCAATCCATAAATGTGTGTTTGCTTTAAAGTGTTTTTGAACATAATCCACGCCAGCTTGTGCGCCAATCAAACTTACCAAATGCACTTCTTTGGGTGTTCCAAATGGTTTTAAGGCTTCAAAGGTTGCAACCATGGATTGGCCTGTTGCCAACATTGGGTCGGCTAAAATAAGGGTTTTGCCTTCCAAACTTGGACAGGCCAAATATTCTACAATAATCTCAAAACTTTCGGGATGTTTTTGATGTTGCCTATAAGCCGATATAAATGCATTTTGAGCATCATCGAAATAATTGAGAAGTCCATGGTGCAAAGGCACTCCAGCTCTTAAAATGGAACATAATACAATGTCATTTTTTGGCAAATTTATATCACAAATTCCTAAAGGTGTGGTGATTTTTGTAGAGTGATAGTTCAGTTGTTTGCTCAATTCATATCCCAAAACCTCTCCAATCCGTTCAATATTTCGTCTAAAGCGCATGCGGTCTTTTTGAATGTTGACATCGCGCATTTCTGAAATAAAAGTGTTTAAAATCGAGTTTTCTTCTGTTAAGTTGTGAATCTGCATAAGACGCTTGTTGCCGTTGTTGAGTGGTAAAGTTAATTAATTTAGGCTTATATTTGTTGTCTTAAAAAGCCATAGTTATGTTTTCAAAAAAAGCTAACGATATTTTCCAAGATGTTATCAAAACCTACCATATTGTGGATATGGTTGACCAGCCGTTCCACAATCCTTACGATGAAAAAAACACCCTTTTGGAGTTTTTGTTATACAGAAAATGTTGGATAGATACCGTTCAATGGCATTATGAAGACATAATTCGCGACCCAAACATTGACCCAATTGCTGCTTTGAAATTGAAACGTCAGATTGACACTTCCAATCAAGACCGAACCGATATGGTGGAATATATCGACAGTTATTTTCTACGGAAATATGGAAAAGTCCAGCCTAAAGCAGACGCTAAAATCAATTCTGAAAGTCCGGCTTGGGCCATTGATAGATTATCAATTTTGGCTTTGAAAATCTATCACATGAATGAAGAGGTGGAACGTCCCGATGCATCAGTTTCACACAAGCACAATTGCCAAACAAAATTGAATGTCCTTTTGGAACAACGCAAAGATTTGAGTTCTGCGATTGATGATTTATTGAAGGATATCGAAAACGGTGACAAATACATGAAAGTCTATAAACAGATGAAAATGTACAATGACGACGAGCTGAATCCTGTTTTACGAGGTCAAAGATAATTTCCTGCAATACCGATAGTTACTGGGAGGGAAACTCACTTTTTCAGATGTTAAAACCAACACACATCCTCGTTATCCGACTTTCCGCAATGGGAGATGTGGCCATGACGGTACCGGTTTTGAGAGCTTTTGTAGAGCAATACCCTAACGTTAAACTTACAATACTTACGCGTGAATTTTTTAAACCATTTTTCAGGGATTTTAAAAATGTTGAGGTCTTTTCAGCAGATTTAAAAGGTAAGCACAAAGGCGTTTTGGGCATTTTTAAACTATCAAGAGAATTAAAAAGGCTTGGAATCGATGCCGTTGCAGATTTGCACAATGTACTTCGAACCAAAATCCTAAAGTTTTTTTTATTTGGAATTGAAACCATTCAAATTGATAAAGGACGAAACGAAAAAAGGGCATTGGTTTCTGGCAAATTTTTCCATCAACTTAAAACCACACATCAACGTTATGCTGATGTTTTTGAAACCCTTGATTTTCCTTTGGATTTGACACATCCTCAATTTCCTGCACGCAGAGAGCTGAATTCTAAGACCGAAGCAATTGTTATAGAACGCCGAGATTATAAATGGATTGGTATGGCGCCATTTGCAGCACATGAAGGCAAAATGTATCCATTGGAATTGATGGAAGAGGTGATAGGTGAACTTTCAAAAGCAAACAAAATCATTCTATTTGGTGGAGGAGAGAAGGAGATACAAGAATTGAACACATTGGAAACCAAGTTTGAAAACGTTGTCAATGTTGCAGGAATGTTAAGTTTGGAGGAAGAGTTGGATTTGATTTCAAATTTAGACCTGATGCTTTCCATGGATTCTGGCAATGGGCATTTAGCAGCCATGTTTGGGGTCAAAGTTGTGACGCTTTGGGGCGTGACGCATCCCTTTGCTGGGTTTGCGCCGTTCAATCAACCGCAAGAGTATTCGTTATTGGCCAATAGAAATATCTATCCATTGATACCTACTTCGGTGTATGGCAACAAATGTCCGGAAACTTACCGAGACTGTATGAAATCCATTTATTCAGAAGATGTAATCAAAAAAATCGAATCGATACTTTAGTAAAAAATTCAAAATCTATATATCATCATAATCCACCCGAATGGTAGGAGTTATAGGATGGGATTGACAAGTCAAAATTAAACCTTCTTCAAGTTCGCCATCGGTTAAAATGTTGTTTTGGCGCATTCTAACTTCACCTTCTGTCAAACGTGCCAAGCAACTGCTACAAATTCCTCCTTGACAAGAATATGGTGCGTCCAAATTTTCAGCCAAAGCTGCTTCCAAAACAGATTTCTTTTGGTCCATGACAAACGTCGTTTCTTCATCATCGAGCATGATGGTAACTTTGGTTTTTCCGTCAATTAGATTGTTGTCAATTGGTTTCGCTGGAGCTGCAACCGTAAACAATTCAAACAAAATTTGAGATTCGTTGATGCCATATTCCAACAATACATCTTTGACCGTATGAATCATTGGTTCTGGACCGCAAAGGTAGAATCTATCAAATGTGGTGTCTTTATAATCGTTTTTAAGGATAAAATTGACTGTGCTTTTTTCAATTCGGCCAAAAAGGGCTTCGTCTTCTTGCGATTGACTGTACACAAAATGTAACTTCAATCGCTCTAGGTATTTTGATTGCAAGTGCAATAATTCATCCAAAAAAATCGTGTCCTTTGGAGATTTGTTGCCATACACCAACACAAAATTACTTTTTGGTTCTTCTTCCAAAACGGTCTTGAGAATGCTCATCACTGGAGTAATCCCACTTCCGGCGGCAAAGGCAGCAATGGTTCGGGATTTGGAAGCATCAGGGTCAAATACAAATCGTCCATTTGGTGATGAAACTTCAATAGTGTCACCAACTTTTAACTTTGAATTGGCAAAAGATGAAAAACTACCATCTACGACCGCTTTTACGGCTACTCTTAAGATTCCACTATTTGGTGACGAGCAAATAGAATAATCACGACGGACTTCTTGTCCATCAATTGTAGATTTTAAGGTAATATATTGTCCGGCTTTGAATTTATAAGCATCTTTTAATTCTGAAGGAATCTGAAAACTTATGGTAACGCAGGCTTCGGTTTCTTTAGATACTTCGCTAATGGCGAGGTTGTGAAATTGAGACATTTATTTTTTTTGCAAAAGTAAGAAACATTCGTGAATACATTTTGATTGTAACAAAAAGTGTTTTATTATTACTAATCAAGAGAACACAACCATACACAAGATGATAAAACACTTTCTAAACCTTGAATGGAAACAGTTTTTTAGGTCTGCAACCATGGGCAAGAGCATCGCCCTAAAAATCCTTATGGGGTTTTTTGCGCTCTATTTTATGGCTACCTTTTTAATCCTTGGAGTTGCGCTCTATCCAGGGCTTAAAGAAATTTATCCAGATCAAGACCCATTTGTCATCGTCAACAGCGTTATCTTTTTTTGGATATTGGGCGATTTGATGATTCGTTTTTTCTTTCAGAAATTACCAGTAATGAGTGTAAAACCATTATTGACACTTCCCATAAAAAGAAGCAGTGTGGTCAATTTTGTGTTGGGCAAATCGGTGTTGTCGTTTTTTAATTTCTTGCCACTTTTTGCCGTCATTCCTTTTGGAGTGACATTATTGATTAAAAATTATGACCCTACTTCAGTGGTGAATTGGATGTTTTTGATGCTGATAATAACACTTATCAATAATTTTTTGAATTTTATTATTGAAAGTCTTTCGGCCGAGACGGAATTGTCTTTTTTGCCAATCATTGTGTTGGTTGCCGTTTTATACGGATTGAATCATTTCAATATCATCCATATTTCGTCACTCCTTTCGTCAGGAATCATTGCGGTCACAGAAAACCCGTTATTGCTCTTAATTCCGATTGGATTATTGGTAGGATTATATTTTTTCAACTTTAAAATTTTAAGACAAAAGCTCTTTCTTGACAGTTCTCTTAAGACCAAAGTTCAGGAAGTCAATGCTTCCAATCTTGAATGGACCAATAAATTTGGAGACATTGCACCCTTTATGCAGCTCGATTTAAAATTGCTCTGGCGAAACAAACGGTCTAAATCAACCGTATGGATGTTGGGTCTTGGACTGATGTATGGCTTGTTTTTTTATCCCAATCCGATATATCAAGACATGGTGTGGCTCTATGCTTTTATAGGCATCTTCGTCACAGGAATCTTCTTGATTAATTTTGGGCAGTTCATTCCCGCATGGGACAGCGGCTATTATAAACTGTTGATGAGCCAAAACATCAAATACGAACAATATCTCAAATCCAAGTTCACATTGATGACCCTAAGCGTTATCATTCTGTTTGTGCTGAGCATTCCGTATGTGTATTTTGGATGGAAAATTTTGCTGACCCATTTTGCTGCTGCCATATATAACATAGGCGTCAATACCCATGTGATTCTACTGGGAGGTTCATTCAACAGAAAAAAAATTGATTTGAACCAAAGAGCGGCTTTCAATTTTCAAGGGACAGGCGCGGTACAATGGCTCATAGGACTGCCTTTGATGTTGTTGCCTATGGGGATTTTTGCAGCAGGGTATTTCGTCTTCAACTTTGAAGTCGGGATTGCAATTTTGATAGTTTTGGGATTGTTTGGAATTGTATTTCACCAAAAATTAATGGCATTCATTACCGAGAAATATTTAGATTCTAAGTACAAAATGATTAAAGCTTTTAGCGAAGACGAATAAAACAAAACCTTATGATAATTACTTCAAACCTTTCAAAAAAATATAACGATATAACCGTTCTTAATATCGAAAGCCTGGACATCCCAAAAGGACAAAGTTTTGGACTGGTGGGCAACAATGGCGCAGGTAAAACAACGTTTTTCAGTTTGTTGTTGGATTTGATACAACCCACAACGGGTCATATCAAAAACAATAATATTTTCGTTCATGAAAGTGAAGCGTGGAAGCCTTTTACATCATCTTTTATCGATGAAAGTTTCCTGATTGGATATTTGACGGCTGAAGAATATTTTTACTTCATCGGTGAACTAAGAGGACAGAATAAAGCAGACGTAGACAAATTGGTGTCTCAATTTGAAGATTTTTTCCATGGAGAAATTCTTAAACAGAAGAAATACCTACGCGACTTAAGTAAAGGAAACCAGAAGAAAGCAGGTATAGTTGCAGCCTTGATTGGTAATCCTGAAGTCATCATTTTGGACGAACCTTTTGCAAATCTAGACCCGACAACACAAATACGATTAAAAGGAATCATAAAGGATTTGGCAGAAACCAAAGGCATAACCGTCTTGATTTCAAGTCACGATTTGATGCACGTCACAGATGTTTGCGAGCGTATCGTTGTCCTTGAAAAAGGTAAAGTAGTCAAAGATTTGGCAACAAGTGAAGCTACTTTACGAGAATTGGAGGCGCATTTTGCAGGATGATATCTTGTAACAAACTAAAAGCCTTACAGCTTCAAAATGCATAAAAGGTTCGTTATGAAGCTTTGTGAGTCTGCTCCTGATGGCTATCGAGATTAAGAGAAACCCTCATCGAAAACACCTCTATTTTTCTTCAATTATTCAAAAAGATGCTTATTTTTACAGCATTGCATACTATTTGCTGCAGTTTTTAGTTATTTATTAACCAAAACAACCACGTTGAATACATCTTTAAAAGCCATAATACTTCTGTTTGGTTCAGCTACAATCATATCAAGTTGTTCCAGAAAAAATGACACATTCATCAACAGGAATTTCCATGCTTTAGGTACAAAATACAACATTCTATACAATGGCGGAATTGCACTTGAAAACGGTCGTGAAGCTATTGACAATGCCTACACAGACAATTATTGGGAATTACTCCCTGTAGAACGGATGCAAGTTGAAGAAGATGTGATGCTGCCGGGTCAATCCAAAAATGCCGATTTTGAACGTGCTGAGGAAAAGGCGATTAAAGCGGTTCAAAAACACGGCATGAACATCAACGGAAAAGAGCACAATCCACAAATCGATGAGGCCTATTTGTTGTTGGGCCAAGCACGTTATTTTGACCAACGGTTTGTTCCTGCATTGGAGGCTTTCAATTATATTCTTTACAAATATCCAGCAAGTGATAAGATTAATACATCCAGAGTTTGGCGTGAAAAAACCAACATTCGTTTGGAAAACAACGAACTGGCAATCCAAAATCTTAAGAGACTGATTTATCAAGAAGTATTGGACGACCAGGATTTGGCAGATGCTACTGCGAGTATGGCGCAAGCCTATATCAATCTAAAAGCCAAAGACAGTGCATTGACACAATTAGCCATTGCAGCTGAAGTCACCAAAAAAAACAAGGAAAAAGCCCGTTACAACTACATAAGAGGACAATTATATAATGAGTTTGGTTACAAAGACAGCGCAAATATCGCTTTTGAAAAAGTGATTGAATTGCATAGAAAAATTCCACGCGCCTATTATATTAATGCACATTTGGCAAAAGCCAGTAATTTTGATTATGATACAGGCGACCAAGTGGCATTTTTGGAATATTTGACCGAGCTGGAAGAAGACCGTGAGAATCGTCCGTTTTTAGGAAAGATTTATTACCGTATTGCTGAATTTCACAAACATAATGAATCAGATTCGTTAGCAATAGCGTATTATAATAAATCGCTCCGTTCCCAAACCACAGACAAAGAACTTCGTGCTATTGATTATACAACGCTTGGAGACATGAATTTCGACAAAGCGGAATATAAAATAGCCGGAGCGTATTATGACAGCACTATGAATAACATGGTTTTGAACAGTAAACCCTATAGAACCATCAAGCGCAAACGCGAAAATTTGGATGATGTGATATATTATGAAGATATCGCGCAGGTCAATGATAGTATTCTGAATCTTGCCAGTCTTTCCAAAGAAGACCAAATGGCATTATTTACAGACTATACTAATGAATTAAAGAAAAAAGCGGAAGCTGCTAAAGAAAAAGCGGAAGCAGCCGCTCGTCTCAATACGGGTCTTAAAACTGCAAACGATGTTGACAAAGGCATTCAAAGAAGTGATGCAGCCAACAGCAAGGTTGGTGGTGGTAAACAGCTCTTTTATTTTTATAACCCAACAACAGTTGCTTATGGGAAGAATGAGTTTTTGAAAATTTGGGGAGACCGTTCGCTAAAGGACAATTGGAGGCTTTCGGATTCGCGCACAACCTCTGGAGGAACTCAAACCTCCAATCCATTGTTTGCTGATGCTTCTGAAGATGAGCTATACGACCCCGAGTTTTATGTAGCCAAGATTCCATCAGATCAAAAGGTATTGGACAGTTTGGCTAAAGAACGAAACTTTGCATATTACCAATTGGGCTCTATTTATAAGGAAAAATTCAAGGAATATAATTTGGCAAAAGATAAACTCGAAAAGTTATTGGATAATAGCCCGGAAGAGCGATTGATTTTGCCTACCAAATATAATCTTTATAAAATCTATCAGGAATTAAATTTGGATTCTGAAGCAGAATTGGTCAAGAATGACATCATGAACACTTATTCCGAGTCTCGTTATGCGGAGATTTTGAGAAATCCTAATTCAGGTTTAGCGAAAGATGAAAACAGCCCTGAAAGTTTGTATGAAAAGCTGTTCGAGGATTATAACAATCAAAATTATCAATTGGTCATAGACAAAGCAGACACTTATATCAATCAGTTTGAGGGTGAACCAATCGTTCCGAAATTTGAGATTTTGAAAGCATCTGCCAAGGCACGTTTATTTGGGTTTGAAGCCTATAAAGAAAGTGTCAATTTTATTGCGCTTACCTATCCTAATTCTCCAGAAGGAAAGCGCGCACAAGAAATTATGCAAACTGTAATTCCAACACTTGAGAATAAAGAATTTGTAAAAGAAGAGGAGTCAAAAAACTTCAATGTCATTTATCAATTTGATAGTAATGCCCCTCAAGAAATTGAAGAATTTGTCAAAAAATTGGATGAAGAAGTCAAGGACATCAGATATTATGAGCTATCGACCTCAACAGATCTATACGACAAAAACACCACGTTTGTTGTGGTACACGGACTTAAAAGCATTCAAGGAGCAAGAGGGTTTGCAGACTTGCTCACTGAACGAAAATCAAAAATTACCAGACCTTATATTGCAATTTCGTCAGATAATTACGAAATTGTTCAAATGCACAAAAATTTAAATGATTATTTAGCAATCCAATAAACTAACAGAACCAATGTTTTCAGGCATAAAAAAAGAACATATGGCAACAGAAACAGGATCACAGCAAAACTCTATCGCTAAAGGCTCTACAATTACAGGAGATATTGTCAGCGATGGCGATTTTAGAATAGAAGGCACCATTCAAGGCAATGTCAAAACCCCCGGAAAAGTAGTCATTGGCAGAACCGGAATTATCAAAGGTACATTAACAAGTGCCAATGCCGATATTGAAGGCAAATTTTCAGGCAAACTGATTTTATCAGACACGTTATCTTTAAAATCGACGGCGTATGTGGAAGGAGAAGTGGAAGTCGCAAAACTGGCTGTGGAACCAGGCGCAACTTTTAATGCAACATGTGCCATGAAGGGAGCCATAAAAGAATTGGGGAATGGAGGACAAAGACCAGCACAGCAACAACAACCAGAACGAAAAGAAGGTCAAACTGCTTAATTCGTCTTATGCTAGGTATTCTAGTATAGCCATCCAAATGTTTGCTATCATTGGCATTGGCACTTTCATCGGTGTCAAATTGGATGAAAAATATCCTAATGAGAACAATTGGTTTACAGTGATTTTATCTTTAACCTCTGTAATAGGCTCAATAGTTATGGTCATTCGCCAAATCATTGTCAATTCTAAAGAGGACAACTAAAATGAATCAACACTTCAAGAAAAGACAAACAACGTTCTTACTACAAAATGTTATAGTTTCAATTGTTTTATTTGGAATTCATTCGTATTTGATATCCTATTTTGCGACAGACACCATTTTGTTTTTCCAATTATGGCAAATTTATCTGTTCCATTTTGTGGTCACCACTGGACTTTATACGGTCATAAATCTTCAATATTCCAATGGTAAAACAGAGGTCTTCAACACATTTATGGTCGTTACCTTCCTTAAAATGACCTTGTCCATTTTGTTTTTACTGCCATTGTTGCTTTCAAGTTTTGAGAATAAGCAACCGGATGTTTTCAACTTTTTTATACCTTATTTCTTATACTTGTTTTTTGAGGTGTATTCTGTCACCCAATTTCTTCAAAAAAAGCCCTAAAAATCATTCATTTAATATTGATAAAAAAAGTGTTTGCCAATTAACTTATTGTGCGTACATTTGCACGGAATTTAAAGCAAGGTATTTTAAGCCATAAGGAATGACAGTAAGCACCTTTAAAAACGTTTTGTTTTCGGTTCTTTTTTTATCAATTTCATTTGTTGGATTTGCTAAAGAAGAAACCGAAACACCTGAAAAAGAAAAGTTTGATGCCAAGGAAATGATTATGCACCATGTTAAGGATGCACATGAATTCCATATCATCGATATTAATGGCAAACCTGTTTCCATTTCATTGCCTGTGATCTTAATTACAGATAACGGGTTGGTCACTTTTATGGCAAGTGAGTTCCATCATGATGATTCTGGGCATCATGTGGTGGAAAAAGACGGAATGAAATTCGTAAAACTGCATGAAAAAATCTATCAATTAAACGAAGGGGCTCACGCAGTTGAATTTGACGCAGAGCACCATCCAACAAATGCATCAACTCCTTGGAATCTGTCAATTACCAGAAACGTATTTATGATGTGGGTTTCCGCTCTTGTTTTGATATTGATATTTGTCACTGCGGCAAGAAGATATAAGAAATCAGAAGGGAATGTACCAACTGGCATTGCTGGTTTTGTAGAGCCGTTAATTGTGTTTGTGCGCGACGATATTGCCCGACCAATGATCGGTGAGCACAGGTACAAAAAATATATGCCGTATTTATTGACCATTTTTTTCTTTATCTGGATTAACAACATTTTTGGATTGATTCCGATTTTGAATGGCGCAAACTTAAGTGGGAACATTGCTTTTACTATGGTATTGGCATTGTTTACATTCATCATTACAACTGTTAGTGGAAACAAAAATTACTGGAAGCACATCTTCTGGATGCCAGGCGTGCCTGTTCCGATGAAGTTGTTCCTTATGCCGATTGAGTTAATTGGAATTTTCACCAAGCCAATCTCTCTAATGATCCGACTGTTCGCAAACATTACAGCAGGGCACATCATTATCTTGGCATTGATGTCATTGATATTCATTTTTGAAACCGTATTGATTGCACCAGTTTCTGTAGCATTCTCATTGTTTATTACTGTTATAGAAATTGTGGTAACCGCAATACAAGCATATATATTTACAATTTTGTCAGCCCTGTATTTTGGTATGGCAACTGAAGAAGAGCATCATTAATTAATTTAAATTTTTATTACTATGGAACCTGTAACAACAATTACTGGGATTGCAGCTATCGGAGCTGGTTTAGCGGCTATTGGGGCTGGCTTAGGTATTGGTAAAATCGGTGGATCTGCCATGGAAGCTATGGCACGTCAACCTGAAATGCACGGTAAAATTCAAACCTCTGCATTGATTTTAGCAGCCTTCGTTGAGGCGGTAGCACTATTTGGTGTTGTCGTTGCTCTTTTGCAAGGATAATCTCAATAAAAGGTCAAATGATATACAGAAGTAACGGTTGGTTGCTTCTGTATATTAAATTTAAAATTAATTAGAAACACAAAAGGAAATGGATTTAGTAACACCTGGTTTTGGACTCGTCGTTTGGACAATCATTACATTCTTATGTTTATTGTTTATCTTGAGAAAATTTGCTTGGAAACCAATTCTTGGAGCCGTTGAAGACCGCGAAAACGGTATTAAAGATGCATTGGCTTCGGCTGAAAACGCTCGTAAAGAAATGGAAAACCTAAAGGCAGATAACGAGCGCATCCTTAATGAAGCTCGCGCTGAGCGCGAAGCCATGTTGAAAGATGCACGTGACATCAAAAACAAAATGATTTCTGATGCTAAAGACGAAGCACAATCACAAGCAAAAAAAATGATTGAGCAAGCACAAACTGCGATAGAGAGCGAGAAAAAAGCGGCCATGGCAGAATTGAGAAATCAAGTCGCTACGCTGTCTGTAGATATTGCAGAAAAAGTAGTTCGTGGAGAATTATCGGACAAAGACAAACAACTAAAATTGGTTGAGTCTATGTTGAGTGATGCAAAACTAAATTAATACACTGATGGCGCAAACAAGTGCAGCAATACGTTATGCAAAAGCAGTTTTGGATTTGGCAAAAGAGCAAAAGTCAGCTCCTGCTGTCAATGATGATATGAAGGCTATTGCCAATGCAGTGGCAGAAAGCAAAGAATTAAAAGATATGCTTCAAAGCCCTGTTGTGCCTATTGTAACAAAGAAATCTGCTTTGTTAGCTGTATTTAAAGATTTAAACAAATTGAGCATTAACCTAATAGACACGCTGATTGCTAATAAACGTATTGATATTTTAGGTAATGTCGCTCAAAAATATAATCAGTTGTTTGATAAAGAACAAGGCACACAAGTTGCAAAAGTAACCACAGCTGTCCCTTTGACGGACGAATTGGAAAAAATGGTGCTTGCAAAAGTCAAAGAATTGACAGGAAAACATGCCGAAATCATAAATGTTATAGATGAAGAGATTTTAGGAGGATTCATCCTTCGTTTGGGAGATTTGCAGTATGATGCCAGCATTGCGAATAAATTAAATAAACTTAAGCGAGAATTTACTTTAAACTAACCAATATGAAATCAATAAAAGTTTTATCATCATTTTTATTCATTCTTTTAGCATTCAATGTTAATGCTCAAAAAATCAAGATTAAAAAAGATGTTGCTCAAGTAGATGGTGTTGAGTATTTAAAAATCGAAAAAATAAATCCCACAAAATACTTTGTATCAACACTTGACGGAAATGAAATACTATCAATAAATTTGGAATCATTCGGAACCGGTAAATACAACCAAGGGTATGGACCCAGAACCGAAATCATGCATTGGTATTCTGAGATAAAGTTTCTTAACAATGAAGAAATAGGCGATGTATTTGAAGTGGATGAAGGAAGACTTAAAAACATTGTTGAAATGTTCTATAACTCAAATATTATTGTCGATGGACAGCTCTCTACTGAGAATGCAAAAAGAATGATTGAGAAGTATAGCGAAAATGTCTCTGAAAGAAGATTTCTTACAAAAAATTAAATTTAAACAAAAGGGTCGGACTGTTGATGTCTAACATCTAAAGTCTAACATCTAATACTAATTAAAAAATGGCAGAAGTAAAACCAGCTGAAATATCAGCAATCTTAAAACAACAATTGTCAGGATTTGAAGCAAGCGCTTCTTTGGACGAAGTAGGAACAGTATTGACTGTTGGAGATGGTATTGCACGTGTTTACGGCTTATCGAATGTTCAATATGGTGAGTTGGTGGAATTTGACGGCGGACTTGAAGGCATCGTATTGAATCTGGAAGAGGATAACGTGGGTGTAGTATTGTTAGGTCCTTCTAAAGAAATCAGCGAAGGTTCTACGGTAAAACGTACAAAACGCATTGCATCCCTTAAAGTTGGTGAAGAGATTGTTGGGCGTGTTGTGGATACCTTGGGTAATCCAATCGATGGTAAAGGTCCAATTGGAGGAAAATTATATGAGATGCCATTGGAGCGTAAAGCACCTGGTGTTATCTTCCGTCAACCAGTTACAGAACCATTACAAACAGGTATCAAATCAATCGATGCCATGATTCCAGTAGGTCGTGGTCAGCGTGAGTTGGTCATTGGTGACCGTCAAACAGGTAAAACAACCGTTTGTATTGATACCATTTTAAATCAAAAAGAATTTTACGATGCAGGTGAACCTGTGTTCTGTATTTATGTAGCTGTAGGACAAAAAGCATCTACAGTAGCAAACATTGCACAAACTTTGGAAGACAAAGGCGCAATGGCTTATACTGTTATTGTGGCGGCAAATGCATCCGATCCAGCTCCTATGCAGGTTTACGCACCATTTGCTGGTGCAGCGATTGGTGAGTATTTTAGAGATACTGGCCGTCCAGCCTTGATTATTTTTGATGACTTGTCAAAACAAGCGGTCGCTTATCGTGAGGTATCCTTGTTATTACGTCGTCCACCAGGACGTGAGGCCTATCCAGGTGACGTTTTCTACCTTCACTCAAGATTATTGGAGCGTTCAGCAAAAGTCATCGCCAATGATGACATTGCAAAAGAAATGAACGACTTACCTGAAGTATTAAAACCAATGGTAAAAGGAGGAGGATCATTGACAGCACTTCCTATTATTGAAACACAAGCTGGTGACGTATCTGCATATATCCCAACCAACGTAATTTCGATTACGGATGGACAGATTTTCTTGGATGGTGACTTGTTCAACTCAGGTGTTCGTCCTGCAATTAACGTAGGTATTTCCGTATCTCGTGTGGGTGGTAATGCACAGATTAAATCAATGAAAAAGGTTGCTGGTACCCTAAAATTAGATCAAGCACAATATCGCGAGTTGGAAGCTTTTGCTAAATTTGGTTCTGACCTTGACGCTTCAACGTTGAATGTCATCGAAAAAGGTAAGCGTAACGTGGAAATTTTGAAACAAGCACAAAATGACCCTTATACTGTTGAAGACCAAATCGCAATTATCTATGCTGGTTCTAAAAACTTGTTAAGAGATGTTCCTGTTGAAAAAGTAAAGGAATTCGAAAGAGATTATTTGGAATTCTTGAAAGCGAAACACAGCGACACTTTGGCAACATTGAAAGCAGGAAAACTGACGGATGAAGTTACAGACACATTAACAACTGTAGCAAAAGAATTGTCGGCGAAGTATAGGAAATAATTCAGAGTTCAACATTCCGAATTCATAATTATAAAAAATGGCAAACTTAAAGGAAATACGTAACAGAATATCATCGGTATCTTCAACGATGCAGATTACCAGTGCCATGAAAATGGTATCTGCTGCAAAATTGAAAAAAGCACAGGATGCCATTACCGCTATGCGTCCGTATGCTGATAAATTGACTGAGCTTTTACAAAACTTGAGCGCATCTTTGGATGCGGATTCTGGAAGTAAGTTTGCAGATCAACGCGAGGTAAAAAAGGTGTTGATTGTAGCCATTACGTCCAATAGAGGATTAGCTGGAGCTTTTAACTCCAACATCATCAAACAGGTCAATACTTTAACGAATGATACCTATGCAAACACGGAAGTTTCTTTTTTGGCTATCGGTAAAAAAGCCAATGATGCTTTTAAGAAGACTAAAAAAGTCATTTCCAACAATAGCGCTGTATACGATGATTTAACTTTTGATAATGTTGCTGAAATAGCTGAATTGTTGATGGACAAATTTTTGACCCATAAAGCGGATAAAATTGTACTTGTCTACAATAAGTTTAAGAATGCAGCTACACAGGAAATTATGAGTGAACAATTTTTACCAATTGTTCCGATTCAAAGCGATAAGAATATAAATGTTGACTATATTTTTGAACCTTCTAAAGCAGAAATCGTTGAGCAATTGATTCCAAAATCATTAAAGACTCAATTGTACAAAGCCGTTAGAGATTCTTTTGCTAGTGAACATGGTGCTCGTATGACGGCTATGCACAAGGCTACAGACAATGCAACAGAACTGCGCGACCAATTGAAACTGACTTACAACAAAGCACGTCAAGCATCTATTACCAATGAAATTCTTGAGATTGTTGGTGGTGCTGAAGCGTTGAATAATTAGATTATCAAATAAATTATATTCTAAACCTTACTGCTTCAGTAAGGTTTTTTTATGTTTAATAAGGATATAAGCTACTAATAACCAACCTTAAAATCGGACGAAATACACGATAAATCGGTTAAAAAGCATGTATTACGTCGAAAAATTCATGATTTTTCATTGTCAGATTGTTTATTTATATATATTTACCGTCCAAATCTTAATTAAATATCCGATGAACCTACTTAAAAAGGCGATGAACGCCACAATTTTTGCAGTGATTATTTCAAGCACATTCCAATGTGCTAGCCCAAAAGTGGCTCCGACACAACAACCAATTTCTGAATTCCAAATGCAAGACCCAATAGTTTTTCAAGAATGGTATGCAGGTATAAAGGTTGGAGGAACAGGCATCAACATGTTTGTCCCGAAATTCAACACAGATAAGAACATACAAATAGACAGCGTATATTTTAGAAATATGAAAGGCAAACTGGTGAGTGGTGATTCTATGTATTCAGTTGTTTTAAAAAATGATTCACCTAACTACGTACCAAACCCATCCACTGCCATAACAAATCCATTCAATTTAACTCCTAATGAATGTATAATTAGCTATACTGAAAACGGTCAAATAAAATATCTTAAAATAGCTAGTATTGTAGAAAAAGCTGGAACCTATTACGAAGATGGTCCGCCTGCTATCTATGATAACGTATCAACGAGAGCTGTCGCCACTGTTGAACAAGATTGATTTTTTGAATCACAAAAAACCAAAGTCCTACATTTACATAGGACTTTTTTTATGGAATGAATTTTGATTCCTATCTTTAATAAACAAAAAGCAGACATGATGAAATCTCTAAGGAATATTTCAATTGTAGTGGTAATGGCTTCTCTTTTTTCAAATTGTTCTTCGGCTCAGAAATTACAGGAAAAAGCACCTTTCGATCTTGAAGAAGTGTATTGCCAAAAATGGATTGCAGGAGTTAAAGGTGGAGGTTCGGGAATCAATCTGTTCCTTGACATAAAAAATCAAATCCCACAAAATATACAATTGGATTCTGCGTATTTCAGAGGTAGAGTGGCAAAAATAGAATTGATAGAAGACAAAAACACTATATATGTAGCGCGATTTGACTCTGATTTTAATCAAAAAACAGATATTGTGATGAGTAGTGACCCAAATGAGGAGTATGGAAATCAAGCGCCCAAAATAAATGGAAAATTCCCTTTTGAACTGAAAGATTCTGAATGTGTGATTAGTTTTAAAGAACAAAACGAAACCAAATATTTCAAAATTGAAAACATTGTCGAAAGGCATCTCCAAAATTACCCTAGCGCTCCAACACATCAGGAATAAGTGTTAGCTTGTAAATCGGTTAATAAAACTGTATTTTAGCATCTCAAATATTGAGACTTGGGTACTATAAAAACCTTTTTTAAGGATACAATAATTTATGGTTTGGCGACCGTCCTTCCCAGGCTAATGAATTTTATTTTAGTGCCTCTTCATACGGATAAGCTTGAAACGACAAGCTACTCTGATAATACCACGTTTTACGTCTATGCCGCATTTTTCAATGTCCTTTTAACCTATGGACTGGAAACTGCTTTTTTCAGGTTTTTCAATAAAAACAAAGAAAGTGACAAAGTCTTTTCGACCACACTAATCAGTCTTACTGTTTCCACCATTATTTTCTTTATATTGGTTGTCATTTTTAATGAGCAATTGGCAAGTCTGGTAAATTTGAATCAAACCTATTTTAATTTATTGATAGGTGTTTTGGTTTTAGACGCTCTTGTGGTGGCTCCTTTTGCCTATTTGCGAGCCACCGGAAGACCCATAAAATTTACGGCTATTAAGCTATCCAATGTCATCGTATACGTGATTTTAAATTTCTTTTTCCTGTGGGCCATTCCAAAATTTGATATAGATTTTCCAGGATACAATCCCGACGATTTGGTACAATATATCTTTGTTTCAAATCTTATAGCGAGTATTTCAACATTGCTATTATTGTCGCCATACTTCTTTCGGACAAAATTACAGTTCAGCACACCAATTTTTAAACAATTATTAAATTATGGTTGGCCAATTATGGTAGCTGGATTGGCATATGTTATCAATGAGAATTTTGATAAATGGTTATTACCAGAAATGGTTGGGAAATCCATTAATGGAGCCTACAGTGGCTGTTATAAGATTGCGGTTTTTATGACTATTTTCATTCAAGCATTTAGACTTGGAGCTGAACCATTTTTTTTTAACCATGCCAAAGAATTGAATGCAAAAGAGACTTACGCCAGAATCATGAAATATTTCGTGATACTTGGATGTTTAATGTATGTATTTACAGTAGCGTTTCTGAATATTTTCAAACAACTCATAGTGCCCAATGATTCATACTGGATAGCTATTGAAATTGTTCCGATTGTATTGTTGGCCAATTTGTGTTTGGGTATCTATTTCAATTTGGCAATATGGTATAAATTGACCGACAAAACACATTTTGGAATGTATATTTCCATCATTGGAGCCATCATTACCATTGTTTTTAATTATGCGATGATTCCAAAAATCGGTTTCATGGCATCGGCTTGGGCAACATTATTGGCTTATGGAAGCATGATGCTCATTTCTTATCAAATGGGTAAAAAACATTATTCAGTTCCTTATGACATTATTCGGATTGGAAGCTATCTGGCATTGGCAATTATTATCTCAGCAGTTTCATATTATGGATTTAATGAAAATTACTATGTGAGTACCATTTTAGTTTTAGTATTTTTGGGCATTATTTTCTTTTTTGAAAAGAAGGAAATTAAACAATTGATAAAAAAAAGGTAACACGGCTCTATCCAAATCACTAAGCAAACGTTTGCAAATTCTTGAAAAACGTATCATATGAATATCAAAATTATCAACAAATCCAATCACAATCTACCCAATTATGAAACTATAGCTTCGGCAGGAATGGACTTACGCGCCAGCTTATCGGAAGCAAGAATCTTAAAACCTTTGGAACGAAGTATTGTAGGAACAGGATTGTTTATAGAATTGCCCATAGGCTACGAAGCACAAGTACGCCCTCGCAGTGGATTGGCAGCAAAAATGGGGATTACTGTATTGAATGCACCAGGAACCATCGATGCGGATTATAGAGGAGAGATAGGCGTTATTTTAGTCAATTTGTCCAATGAAGAATTTACCATCAACAATGGCGAACGTATTGCTCAATTGGTCATAGCCAAACACGAAAGAGCAGAATGGATTGAAGTAGAAGAATTATCCGAAACTTCCCGTGGAGAAGGAGGTTTTGGGAGTACAGGAACAAAGTAAATCCTTCCTAATCCTTTCGAATGGAGGCTTTACAACAAAAATAAAATGAACAGATTTAGATAACAGTTCTTTCCTTTGGAGAGATTAAGAAGGGAATATGAAAATAATAGTACCAATGGCAGGACGAGGTTCTCGACTGCGACCGCACACCTTAACAGTACCAAAACCATTAATTCCAGTTGCAGGACAACCGATTGTTCACCGATTGGTAAAAGATATCACCAAAGTCCTAAAGCAACCTGTTGAAGAAATCGCTTTTATTTTAGGAGATCCAGCGTTTTTTGGAGATGATGTTGTCAAGAGCTTAACAGAATTAGCTCAAAGTTTGGGCGCAAAAGCATCTATTTACTGGCAAGACCAACCTCTAGGAACAGGCCATGCGATTATGTCTGCCAAAGAATCTCTTTCTGGCCCAGCAGTAATTGCATATGCAGATACGTTAATTCGAGCCGATTTCAATCTCGATTCCGAAGCAGATGCCGTAATTTGGGTAAAACAAGTGAACGAACCCGAAGCTTATGGAGTGGTAAAATTGAATGATAAAAAAGAAATCATAGAACTTGTTGAAAAACCAAAGGACTTTGTGAGTGATTTGGCAGTCATTGGCATTTATTACTTTAAAGACGTTAGCGTGCTCAAAAATGAATTGCAGTTTGTGTTGGATAATAACATTGTAAACGGTGGAGAATACCAAATCAATGATGGCATTAAACGTATGATGGCCAATGGAAAAGTTTTTAAAACAGGAGAGGTCGATGAATGGATGGACTGCGGCAACAAGGCCGTGACTGTTGAGACCAATAGCCGAA
Source organism: Gelidibacter sp. (assembly GCA_041391925.1). Lineage (GTDB taxonomy): Bacteria > Bacteroidota > Bacteroidia > Flavobacteriales > Flavobacteriaceae > JBPOFM01. The sequence goes on from JAWKNA010000003.1 coordinate 535,877, forward strand.
TGTTAGGTTTTTTGAATGAAGACGGAGTCGAACAAATGATAGCATCTTCCGTACAATTGAACAATTCCAAAATTGTCGAACCTTGCTATATTGGCAAGAATGTCATTTTGAATAACTCAACCATTGGCCCTAACGTATCCATAGGTAATGATTGTACATTGAGTAACGTAACAGTTAAAAATAGTCTAATTCAAAGCTACAACACGATTAAAAATGCTAATTTAGACCAAGCGATGATTGGTAATCATGTACAGTATGATGGCGATTTCAAAACGATTAGTATTGGCGATTATTCAGTATTGGAATAAAAATTGATTAGTGTCAGATAAATCATTAATGAGAAACAAAATATATGTTGTTTTGAAGTTAGCAAATGAAACTCTGAGCGATTCTATCATAGCTTCGATTTTGAAGATAAATAATGAAACAAAAAATCTACATAACACTATTTCTACTAGGAATTTTAATAATTCCACAAATGGCTATTGCCCAGGTCGATTTCAATAAAAGACCAACAGATGACCTAGGCGATGTAGAAGATAAGTTTCAGGAAAATTTCTTCGAAGCATTGAAACAGAATGGTATCGAAAATTACCAACGAGCGGTTGATGCACTTCTAAAGTGTGAAAAGCTTGACAATTCAAAAACGATTGTTTATTATGAATTGGGCAAAAACTACATCGCATTAAAAAACTATGGTGCCGCCGAAGATGTTCTCAAGAAAGCAGTTTCTAAAGAACCTGAAAACGAATGGTATCTTGACGAACTCTATGAAGTCTATAATCTTCAGGGAGATACTGATAAAGCCATAAAAACAGTCAAACAACTGGTAAAATATCACCCGGATTATCGACAGGACTTGGCAGAATTATTTATCAAAGCCAAAGAATATAAAGATGCACTTAAAATTTTAGACCAACTTGATAAAGAATTTGGCATCAATCCAGACAGGGACATTTTACGCAACCAAATTTACAATATAACAGGTCGTGATGATGATAGGATTGAAAACCTCGAAGAACGTGTGAAGGCCAATCCCGACAATGAAGAAATTTATTTGAGGCTCATCTATCGGTACAGTGAAACTGGCGACACCAAAAAAGCTTTTGAAGCTGCAAAAAACTTGTTGAAAGTTCATCCAGAATCTAAATTGGTGCATTTGGCTTTATATAAATTTTATTTGGACAACAACCAAATTGGACCAGCCATTGAATCCATGAAAATTACATTAACTGCTCCAGAAATCAATCCTGAGGCAAAAGCCAAAGTGTTCAATGATTTCGTCAATTTTGTTTCCAAACATCCAGAATATGAGAAAGATTTGATAGAAATGACCTCATTAGTTGGTACGGAAAAAAGCACCAAGACTCTGACAGAATTGGGACACTATTATCTAAAACTTGATGATAAGCCAAAAGCCTTGCAAAATTTTGAAGAAGCATTGCAACAAGACCCAAACAATTTTACCATTATCAAAGATGTCCTGCTTCTACAGCTAGACCTCAACATGGATGAAAAGGCTGCAAATAAAAGCCAAGAAGCACTAGATTTGTTTCCTGCTCAACCCATTTTGTATCTTCTCAATGGAGTTGCAAACAATAAATTGAACCAACCCAAAAAAGCCATTGAAAAACTGGAAGCGGGATTGGATTACATCATTGATGACCTTAAAATGGAAAGCGATTTTTATACACAATTAAGCGTGGCATATAAGCTTGACAATAATATTCCCAAATCACAAGCGTTTGCCAAAAGGGCGGAAACAATAACCAAACAGCAACAATGAGGCACAACACATTTCTGTTTTTGATTCTTATCTTCACTATTTTCAGTGGATGCAAATCCGCGAAAAGCCTTTCCTCAACTGGCGCTATCAAAGAAAGCATGACCGCAAAACAGCTTATCAAAGAAAACCAAAGGCAAACAGCCAACTTTAAAACCCTTCAAGCCAAAGTAAAAATTGATTATACTGACGGCGATAACTCAAATGGAGTTTCTGTAACCTTGCGAATGGAAAAAGATAAGGTTATTTGGTTGAGTGCGCCACTTGGTGTAGCTAGGGCAATGATTACACCTTCAAAAGTTAGTTATTACAACAAGCTTGAAAACGAATATTTTGATGGGGACTATTCCTTGTTGTCAGAACTTTTGGGGCTTGATTTGGATTTTGAGAAAGTCCAAAATTTGTTATTGGGCGAAATGATTTTTGACCATAATGGAGATACATATGTATTGTCAAACAATGAAGTGTCCTATGTACTGCAACCTGAAAATCAAAAACCGATTTTCGAAATTTTTTACCTTGTGAATCCAGGACATTTTAAATTGGATTCCCAACAACTCTCGCAATCCCTTCAAAAGCGATTTTTACAAATAGATTACAAAACATACCAGATGGTGAAGAAAGAGATTGTTCCAGAAGTGATACACATTGTTGCGGTTGAAGACAATTCGGAAGTGAAAATTGATCTTGAGTACAAATCCGTAACGCTTGATGAAGAAGTTCGTTTTCCTTTTGAAATCCCTTCTGGATACAAAGAAATTGAAATTAAATGAAACCTACAAGATACTACCATATTGCGCTAATTCTAATGGCATTTTTCAGTTTAGCGAATCTACAAGCCCAAAGCAAAAAGCAGCAAGAACTTGAAGCACGTCGCCAAGAAATCCTAAAGGAAATAAAACAATATAATTTGCTTCTTTCTACTGACAAAAAGAAAGAAAGATCTATGATTTCCTTGGTTGAGGATTTAAACAACAAGGTTAGGGTGCGTCAAAATTTGATAAAGATTACCAATGACCAGGCCAATTTATTGACACGTGAAATCAATAGCAACCAAAAGGAAATCTCAAGTTTACGAGATCAATTAACGGAGTTGAAGAAAGATTATGCCGCAATGGTTGTGAAGTCCTATAAAAGCAAATCCGAACAAAGCAGGGTAATGTTCTTATTGTCATCCGACAACTTCCAGCAAGCCTACAAGCGTTTGCAATACATAAAGCAATACACTAAATATCAAGAACAACAAGGCGAGGAAATAAAAAGCAAAACCCAAAAACTTCAGGATTTGAATACCTCGCTGTTGCAACAAAAAAAGGATAAGGAAAAACTGATTGAGGAAAACCGCATTGCCAAAAAAGAACTTGAAGAGGATATAAAACAGCAGCAGGAATTGGTTGCTTCCATTCGAAAAAATCTTAGCAATTATGCGTCACAGATAAAAACCAAACAACAAGAAGCAGACAAAATCGATCGCGAAATAGAACGTTTGATTAAAGAAGCTATCGCTGAAGCGAATAAAAAAGCTGGGAAATCCAATACCAACACTACCTCAAAACCTTCTTCAGGTTTTGCATTGACGCCCGAAGCAAAAACATTGGCAGCTAATTTTGAAGCCAACAAAGGAAAATTGTCATGGCCAGTTGAAAAAGGCGTGGTTAAAACACGTTATGGAACTCAGCCCTCTCCAATTGACCCATCGGTGAACATCCAAAGCAATGGTGTAAGAATAGCCACTGATAAGAACGAAAAAGTACGTGCGGTATTCACAGGAACTGTAAATTCTGTTATTGCCCTTAAAAATGGAAATCCAACTGTGTTAATCCAACATGGAAATTATTTTACAGCGTATAAAAATCTTTCGAAAGTCTATGTAAAAAAAGGAGATAAGGTAGACACCAAGCAATTTATAGGAGAGGTTTTTACAAGTTCTGTAGATCAGGAAACAGTTTTGAGTTTTAGCATCTATAAGGTAGTGGGAGGAGAACTGCAAACCCAAGATCCATCGGGTTGGATTTATAAGATGTAAAGCCATAAACTGTTTCTAAATCCGATGAAGAAGTAAATGTCATTACTGCAACTAGAAAACCGCTCATGCGATGTCTTGTTTGGTTCGACAGGGCAAATTAAATTTACTCAAACAACGCCTTCAATTCTGTTGCCTCATTAGGCTTCATTTTTCCAGCTAAAACCAAACTCAATTGTTTACGGCGCAAGGCGGCTTCAAAACGAGCCTTTTCCAAATCAGTTTCAGGCGTTAGTTCTGGCACTTCCACAGGTCGTCCAGACTCATCCACAGCCACGAAGGTGTAAATGGCTTCATTGGCCTTCGTTCTTAGACCCGATTCACGGTCTTCAATCCATACATCCATAAATACTTCCATAGACGATTTAAAAGCTCTTGAAACTTTTGCTTCAATGGTCACAACGCTTCCTAAAGGCACAGAACGATTAAAAGCCACATGGTTTACGGAAGCCGTAACCACAATACGACGTGAATGACGACGTGCCGCAATACTGGCAGCCCTGTCCATGCGAGCTAACAATTCACCACCAAAGAGATTGTTGATAGGATTGGTTTCGCTTGGCAGAACCAAGTCGGTCATAATCGTTTTGGATTGTTCGGGGGTTTTAGGTTGCATCAGTCATTCATTTAATGAAGCGCAAAGATAAGACGAATTATATACTTTTAATCAGGAATTCCGATTATTGGAATAAATATAAAGTGAAAATTAACGTAGTTCTTTTACCATTAACCAAGCAGACGCGTTATGCTCACGACGAATTTGACGCAATGCTTTCAAAGCTTCGTCAGAAGTTTGATAACTGGCGTAGACAACCTCATGAAGTCCATATCTATTGGTACCAATCCTTCGAGCTTTATATCCCAAAGCTTGCAATTGCTCAACTTTTTTAATGGAGTTTTCCTCAATGCGATAAGCACCAGCCACAATATGGTAATTGCCCGTTTGTTTATCAACAGATAAGGTGGCTGCAGGCAAAGGATTTTCAATAACAAAAGTTGCTTCCTGTACCTTGGCGTCCAACTGCGTGTTGGCTTCTTGTTGTGCCAATTGATTGTGAGCTTCAATTTGTTGGACATAATAATTGGAAGCTACAAATCCACCAACCGTCAATGCAATGAGAGCCACTGCCGCATATTTTAAGAAAGGACGTGCTGTTTTACGTTTTTCAGAGGTGATGGTAATTGGAATCACTTTCTCGATGGTTTCTACCTCTTCCTTATAAATCTCGCGTGTAACTGAAGTTGAAGTAAATTGTGATAAGCCGAAAGAATCGGTCAAATAATTCACATGATGGGAAGGCTCAAAAATGATTTTGCCTTCTTTGTTCAAGAGCAATTCACCAATATTTTGAAATGTCAATGTTTCACCCTGTACCAAATATGATTTGATGGATTTAACATGCTTATTGATTTTTTGCAATGCGGTTTCATAAGGGATTTTTTCAATTTCAGCAATATAACTAGATAACAAGCCATCGTTATGCTGTAATTGTTCATTAAAAGACAATGCCTTTTTTGGAGGGTAAAAAGCATGGGTTGATTCGTGTACTTTTGCGGACACCCTATGGGTTAAAAACGCTCCAAATTCTGGGATTGTCACACAGTCATAACGGTACAATAAATCGCTTATGTAGTTTTCTAAATGCATTGAAACAAAGTTAAAATTTTTTGATGCGAAACGAAATTTGAGCCTTACTATTTATTAACATTGTAGCAAATTTACTGTTGATATTCATAATCAATACGATACAATGACTGAAACCGATTTATTGCACCTTTTAGCTCTTCAGAACGTTGCCAAGATTGGTGACATCACTGCAAAAAAGCTCATCAGACATTGTAGTTCTGCGGAAGCTATTTTTAAAGAAAAAAAGAAAAATCTACTTTCAATTGATGGGATAGGTTCGACAACCATTAGTGATATTTTTGGGAAACATCATTTTGAGGCAGCTGAAAAGGAATTGAAATTTATTAAAGACAATACTATTGAGTGCTGCTATTTCATGGACAGCAATTATCCCGAAAAATTAAAACATTGCATTGACGGTCCAATTTTGTTGTTCCAATCCGGAAACATCAATTTACAAAATCAACGCATTATAAGTATAGTCGGCACAAGGAAAATTACAACATATGGCATTGCGTTCTGTGAACAATTGGTTGAACAATTGGCAGTTTTTAATCCGGTGATTGTTTCCGGATTTGCTTATGGCACTGATATTACTGCCCAAAAAGCCGCTTTAAAATATAATTTGCAAACGATAGGCTGTTTAGCACATGGATTGAATCAAATCTATCCAGGGATCCATAAGAAATATGTAGCAGATATTGAGAAGCATGGTGGGTTTATGACCGATTTTTGGAGCAGCTCAAATCCTGATAGAGAGAACTTTTTAAAGCGCAATCGTATCATTGCAGGATTGAGCGAAGCGACCATCGTTATCGAGTCTGCTGAAAAAGGCGGCAGCTTGGTCACGGCCGACATTGCGAACTCTTACAATAGAGAGGTATTTGCGGTGCCTGGAAGAATTACGGATAGTCAGAGCGTGGGATGCAATAATCTTATAAAATTCCAAAAGGCTCACATGCTTTCGACCTCTTTGGATGTGCCGTATATATTGAATTGGGAATTGGAGCAAAAGAAAAAACCAACCATCCAAAAACAGTTATTTGTAGAATTGGATGGACAAGAGAAAGTCATTTACAATTATTTAAAAGATAATGATAAACAATTATTGGACATTATTGCCATTGAATGTCAACTACCCATTTTTAAGGTCGCCGGAATTTTGTTGAATATGGAATTGAAAGGGGTTATCAGACCGTTGCCTGGAAAACTGTTTGAGGTTATTTAATCGGTTTGATTTTTGCTATTAACACGTTGTGAACAAATATTTTGTATATTTACTAGCTTAATTTTTTTTATGAATCAAAATCACATATTTACTGAAAAGCCCTATACCATTGAGCAATTGAAAATGTCAAAGGATTCATTTATGGTTAAAATAAATGTTATAACAGGCCAAGAAGGAGACTTCTGGATTTCTATTAGTCCTTCTTTAAATGTTTCGGGTTATGGAGACACAAAAGAAGAAGCTCAAGAATCTTTCAAGCATCATATGAACACTTTTTGGGAGGAATTGAAAAAATTAAAAATGGAGGAGCGTCACCTGATGTTGAGAAATTTGGGATGGAATAATAAATTTTATGCAAAGAAACAATATTCCAAAGCCTTTGTAGACGAAAATGGTGTTCTTCAAGACTTGCAATCAGTAGAAATAAATTCTTTAGAAACTGCTGCTGCTTAAATGGGCAATAATAGACCAGTTAAAACTTCGGATTGGGTTAAGTTTCTTATCGCCCATAACTGCAAATATTTACGAACTAAAGCATCTCATGATCATTACAAATGTCCTAATTGCTGGCGAACAGTAACACATAGAGAAAAGGACAAAGAAATTCCAGCTATGCATTTACGGACCAATCTTAAAACTATGGGATTGACACTTGAATATCTTTATAATTGGATTGAAAAAAATTAATATCCAACCTTTCCTCTTACCCTTCCCAAAACCTCATCAGCCACCATTCTTGCTTTTTCTACACCAATAAATAATGCTGAATCTATTTCGTCGAGATTGTTTATATAATAATGGTATCGTTCGCGTTGAGCAGCAAATTTTTTGACAATCAATTCAAAGAGGGCTTGCTTTGCAGTGCCATAACCATAGCCTCCCTTTTCATAATTTGATTTCATGGTTTCCACTTCACTTTTGGATGCCAACAAACTATAAATAGCAAAACAATTACAGGTTTTCCAATCTTTTGGGTCTTCAAGAGGTGTGCTATCGGTTTGTATGGACATGATTTGTTTGCGCAATTGTTTATCATCCAAAAAAATATCGATGATATTCCCTTTGCTTTTGCTCATCTTTTGGCCATCGGTTCCGGGAACGAGCATTGTGTTTTCCTGAATCTTTGCTTCTGGCATTACAAAGGTCTCTCCCATTTTGGCGTGAAAACGGGCCGCAACATCACGAGTCATTTCAATGTGTTGCAATTGGTCTTTTCCCACAGGAATAATTTCGGCATCATACAACAAAATATCTGCAGCCATGAGCATTGGATACGTAAACAAACCTGCATTGACATCTTCCAGTCTGTCCGCTTTATCTTTAAAACTATGTGCCAATGTTAGGCGCTGGTAGGGAAAAAAACAACTTAAATACCAAGTCAGTTCTGCAGTTTGCGGCACATCGCTTTGTCTGTAAAAGACAGTGTTGTCCACATCCAATCCAAATGCCAACCATACCGCTGCTGTTGAGTAGGTGTTGTGTCTCAATATGTCGGCGTCCTTGATTTGCGTGAGCGAATGCATATCTGCAATGAACAGGAATGATTCGTTTTTTTCATCATTCGCCATATCGATTGCCGGAATGATGGCTCCCAAAATATTTCCCAAATGTGGTGTTCCTGTGCTTTGTATGCCTGTAAGTATTCTTGCCATATCAACTTCCCAAAAAAGAGGGAATCTCATTTAATTAAACCGAACACAAAGGTAATTTTTTTAGCACAATAGCTCAATTAATTTAAGTAGTTTTGATTTCTATGAAACTTATCAAATACCCCTTTTGGATTTTGTACCGCATTTGGTTTTATATTTTGGTCACTTTGCCCATCATTATTTTATTTCCATTGTTAATAGTTTCAATTTTAAAGGAGTCTTGGTATCCGTATTTTTTTAAGTTAGCACGTTTTTGGGCTACGTTTATTTTATTGGGCATGGGTTTTCGATGGAGCATTGAACGCGAGCAAATACCCGAAAGGGACAAAAGTTATATGTTCATTGCTAACCACACCTCTATGGCAGACATCATGCTAATGTTGGTATGTGTAAGAAATCCGTTTGTGTTTGTTGGGAAAATGGAATTGGCAAAAATTCCTTTGTTTGGGTTTTTCTATAAACGGACGTGTATTCTTGTGGATAGGGCCTCCGAAAAAAGCAGAAAAGGTGTTTTTTTAAGAGCACAAAAGCGTTTGAAGCAAGGTGTAAGTATCTGTATCTTTCCCGAAGGTGGTGTGCCGGAAGAACATATAGAATTGGATGAGTTTAAAGATGGAGCTTTCCGTTTGGCCATCAATCACCATATCCCTATTGTTCCATTGACGTTCCTTGACAATAAGAAACGTTTTTCCTACACCTTTTTTAGTGGTGGACCAGGAATAATGAGAGTGAAGATGCATCGATTTTTATCGACTGAAAATTTAACGATTTCTGACACCAAAACACTCAACGAAAAAGCACGGGGTGTCATTTTGGAGAAACTTCAGGAAAGCCATAAAAACTGAAAAGCCGCCCTTGGCACAGAGCAGCTTTCCGTCATCATTGCGTGTTTGCAATAATTATCTAACCAACTAAAAAACCTAAAACTTATAACTCAAACCGGTATATACACCAATAAAATAAGGTTTAAAATCACCAGAACTATTATTGAATGTATTTATTTGATACTTGAACGTCGGCTCTACGTTCACCTTAATTTTTTCTGAAATGTTGTAATTGAGGCCCAATCCAAAATTGGCACTATAGCTCATATTGTTGATGTTGTTGGCTTCGCCAATTCGAGTTTCGGTACCATCAACAATAGAGTAAATTTCGTTTTTATCAACAATCAAGGTGCTAAAACCACCAATAACATTTACCCCTACTTTCTTATTGACCAATGCGTATTCAACTTCCATAGGCACTTCTATAAAACCAAAACGTTGGCTAATGGCTCCTTTGGTTTTAGTATTTATGATTTCGGGAGTGATATTTCTGTCAAGGCTCTCAGCACTCAAATAGGTCATGTATTCAGCATTTTCATTTGTACTGATGTTGGTCAACTGGGTTCTAGCATGGCTTAAAGAGTCGATACTTTTAAAAGCGATAACGTCATTAGTGCTGTAACCCATATCTACTTTGTTGATACCCACTCGTATCTTGAGCTTATCATTAATGGCATAACTGCCACCAACGCCATAACTCATAGTCACGTCACCATCTTTTGTGTTGTTCACAAACTGTTCATCAAGTGAAGAACCTTTGCCAAGAGAATTGAAATAAACAGGAGCCACATTAGGTGAAATGTTCCATCTGTTTAGTTTTGTTTCCTTTTCATCTTTTTCTTCTTCGGTATTAGCTTCGGCTATGGCCTCTTCAATGCTTTTTTCTGTTTTTTCCTCATCTTTTTGGTCTTCTATTAGTATATCCTCCATTTTTTTGGAGGCATCGGTAACAGCGGAATTGGGATTACTTTTTGAATCTTTGATGAGTTTGTTTGTTTCAGATTTTTGATTAGGATTCACGAAATAGAAGCTGTCCTTTTTCTGGATATTGTAATCAACAATAGCATCTTTTTCCTGATTATTTTCAATAAAAGGGGTGTTTTTAGTGTCATCCGATTTATTATTTTGCCTGGAATTCTTTCTGGAATTGTTTGCAACTTTGGTATGATTGGCTTCAGAATCGTTTAAACCATTTTTGTTGCTTCCATTTTTTTTGGAGTTATTATTGGCACCTTCATGAAAAGTTCCATTGGAACTCTCTTCATTGGCAATTTTTGATGAAGTTTCCATTTGTGAATCAGTGGAATTCTTTCTGATGTCTTTTGAATTGCCTGTGTCCGATTTTAAATCATCTTTTGACTTGTCTGATGATTGCTTTTCAGTGTCCACAATAGGGTTTTGAGTATTGGAATTGGAATCATTGAACATAAATTTAATTCCAACAGTCAACAGTAATGCTAAAAGTGCAGCAATACCAGCCAATTTCCACCATAGCGGAATGACACGGCGCTTTTCATCTTCTTTATCATCCAAACTTGCTTGTATGTTATCCCAGACTGTATCGTCTGGGCTCACTTCAAAATCTTTAAGTTTCTCCTGAAATAGACGGTCTATATGTTTTTTTTCACTCATTATAATGTTTGCGAGTTTGGGCTCGCTTTGTACTGTTCTATTTTTTCTTTTAAAATCAAACGAGCTCTTGCTAAATTTGATTTTGAGGTTCCGGTTGAAATGTCAAGCATCTCTGCAATTTCCTTGTGTGAATAATCATCCAAGGCATACAAATTGAATACCAATCGGTAACGATCTGGCAATTCTTGAATGATTTGGAGTAGATAATCGACCCCAATATTGTCATCATCAATTTCAATACTTACATCTTCAATCTTTTCTTCCCCTACAATGTCAAATACACCAACACTCCTATAACGCTGTAACGCTGTGTTGATGGTAATTCTCTTCATCCAGCCCTCTAGAGAGCCCTTATTTTTATACTGTACTATTTTTTTAAAAATAGTCACAAACGCATCTTGCAGATTGTCTTGTGCTTCTGCATAGTTTCGCGAATACTTTAAGCTGAGCGAAAACAACTTACTTGCGTAGAGTTTATATAGTTGGCTTTGAGCTTTAGCATCGTTTTTTTTACATTGTTCTATGAGTTGTTCTAAACTCAAATGGTATTTTGATTTTAATGCTTAAAATATCTTTTTTCACTCAACCACAGGAACCTCCACAATATAGTAAGTGTCGTTGCCATTTTCGTCTTCCCCTTGCCAAAACTTAAACACATACGTGCCATTGCTGGTCACCATAAAATTGAACGACACTTCAACTAATTCGTTATCAAAGGTTTGACAATCCCTATTGGGATATACGGTATTTATAATTGCAACAGTACGTTCGTTGAGTTCGCTCGAATAATAAAAATCATAAAAGAAATGGCAACCCGAAGGGCGATAATATGAAACATTAATTTGATAGGTCTCACCAAGCGTGAACTCTGCAGGTATATCTACACTTTCAATGGGTAAAATTTCAGTATAAAAGTCGTTACTGCTATCGTTGTCAACACTACAAGAAGCCAATGATAACATAGTAATGCATAATAAAAATAGTCTTTTCATAATTTTAAAAATAGATTTAGGAATCTTCCTTTTCAATCTGTAGATGCAAAAAGTACTGAAAGGTTGCGTGGAAAAACAAAAAATCCCGATTTTTTTTCGGGATTTAATAGTTTAATCGTCTGAAGATGCTGCCTTGGCAATTTTTCTAACCTTCTGTTCAAGTTCATCCATAAGCTCCGGATTATCTTTTATCAAAACCTTCACTGCATCTCTACCTTGGCCCAATTTGGTGTCCTCATAACTGAACCATGAACCGCTTTTCTTGATAATTTCATTTTCAACAGCAATATCCAAAATCTCCCCGACTTTTGAAATCCCTTCACCATACATGATGTCAAATTCTGCAGTTTTGAATGGAGGAGCCACTTTATTTTTTACTACTTTCACACGGGTTTTATTTCCCGCAACACTACCATCGGTTTCCTTAATTTGTGTGGAACGACGAATGTCCAATCGTACGGAAGCATAAAATTTTAGGGCATTTCCACCAGTAGTCGTTTCAGGGTTTCCAAACATCACACCGATTTTCTCACGCAACTGGTTAATGAAAATAACAGTACAGTTGGTTTTACTGATGGAACCTGTCAATTTTCTCAAAGCTTGAGACATTAGCCTAGCGTGCAATCCCATTTTGGAATCTCCCATTTCGCCTTCAATCTCGCTTTTAGGAGTCAATGCCGCAACGGAGTCAATGACAACGATATCAATCGCGCCAGAACGGATTAGGTTATCGGCAATCTCCAAAGCTTGTTCACCATTATCAGGTTGCGAAACAATCAAATTCCCTATATCAACTCCCAATTTTTCGGCATAAGTTCTATCAAAAGCGTGTTCTGCATCTATAAATGCGGCGATACCACCTGATTTTTGCGCTTCGGCAATAGCATGCAAGGTCAATGTCGTTTTTCCTGAAGATTCTGGACCATATATTTCAATAACTCTCCCACGAGGATAACCACCTACTCCCAATGCAATATCCAAACCCAACGAACCCGAAGAAATTGCCTCGACATCTACAACAGCATGGTCGCTCATTTTCATGACAGTTCCTTTCCCATAAGCTTTGTCCAATTTATCCAGCGTCAGTTGTAATGCTTTTAATTTTGCGTCTTTTTCACTACTCATTTTTATCTTACTTTTTCTAAATTAATTCAGGCTAAAGTACGACAACTTTTAATTTTTTCAATGGAGCGACGCAACCTTTTTATACTTTTTGCATCTACTTAATGAGATTGGGAAATCTTGCTATGAAATCTGTCGTTCGAGAAGCGGCGCGTTTCATCTGAATCATGAACCTTTACCTTTTTGACAGATGAAATTATTTAAGAAACTAGTTTTTAACAACGCATTAGGTGTTTCAGTTGCGATTACCTTAAATGGCAACTGTAGAGCCGATGGAGGTTAGCTCGGATTGTATTTTTTTGAATATTTAAAAATTGAAAAAATATTAATAACGAGTTAGCCTAATTAAAGCACTTTGGAGAGTCCAGAGTGCTTTTTTTTATCACATGACCAAACACTGAATACTGAATACTTTTTTTATCTTTGCACCTCTTTTAACCTTAAAACATTCGTATAGCATGCAACTGTACAATACTTTGAGTGCTAAAGAAAGAGCAGAACTTATTGAACAAGCGGGAAAAGAACGCTTGACCATCTCTTTCTACGCCTACGCCAAAATTGGCAATCCAGAACTTTTAAGAAACCATCTATTCGTCGTTTGGAACGAACTTGATGTATTGGGCAGAATCTATGTGGCCCACGAAGGCATCAACGCACAATTGTCCGTCCCTGCGGATAATTTTAATGCATTTAAAATACATCTCGACAGTATTACTTTTTTAGAGAATGTAAGACTTAACATTGCGTTAGAACATGACAATTTTGCGTTTTTAAAATTGAAAGTAAAGGTTCGAGATAAAATCGTCGCTGATGGATTGAATGATGACACATTTGATGTGACCGATAAGGGAATTCATTTGGATGCTGAAAACTTCAATGCAATTCTTGAAGACAAAAATACGATTTTGGTGGATATGCGCAACCATTACGAAAGCGAAATAGGCCATTTTAAAGATGCTATTACTCCCGACGTAGATACATTTCGGGAATCTCTGGACATCATCGAAGAAGACTTAAAAGAACACAAGGAAGATAAAAATCTGGTGATGTACTGTACTGGAGGTATTCGTTGTGAGAAAGCAAGTGCCTATTACAAGCATAAAGGGTTTAAAAATGTCTATCAGTTGGAAGGTGGTATTATCAATTATGTGCGTCAGGTTCAGGAAAAAGGTTTGGAAAATAAATTCATAGGAAAGAATTTTGTGTTTGATGAACGACGGTCCGAGCGCATATCTGACGATGTGATTGCACATTGTCACCAATGTGGAAAGCCCGCCGATTTGCATACCAACTGTGCCAATGAAGCCTGTCATCTATTGTTTATCCAATGTGATGAGTGCAAAGAAAAAATGGACAATTGTTGTTCATCCACTTGCATGGAAGTCCATCATTTGCCCTATGAAGAACAAAAGGCTTTGCGAAAAGGACAAGGCAATAGCAACGATATTTTTAAGAAAGGTAGAGCAGACCATTTACCTTACAAGAAAGATTTGAGAAATATATTTGAAATATTGAACACAAAGAAATAGTTTTTTCTTAATAATGATGCTCTTCAAGCGAGGCTAATGTTTTGATACCATTGACATAAATTTACTGTCATTGAACTAAATAAATAATCTTATCTTTACGTTTTAAAATAAATTATTAATCTTCATTCGCTATCTAAGATAACGAATCATACATATACATTATGAGTTGCAAAAGTTGCTCAACCGAAAAGGATGGACAACCAAGAGGATGCAAAAACAATGGTACTTGTGCCACAGATAGTTGCAATAAGTTGACTGTTTTTGATTGGTTGGCCAATATGTCACTTCCACAAGGACAAGAACCCTTCATTGGTGTTGAAGTTCGTTTTAAAAATGGACGTAAGCAATATTATAAAAACACAGAAAACCTTACATTAAGCATTGGAGATGTAGTCGCTACACAAGCTCAATCAGGACACGACATTGGGATGGTAACGCTGACAGGAGAATTGGTTAAAATTCAGATGAAGCGTAAAAAAGTGAACATCAACAATGAAGAAGAAGTCATGAAAATCTATCGAAAGGCTTCGCAAAGGGATATCGATGTGTGGTCGGAAGCTAGAGACAGGGAAGAACCGATGAAGGTCAAAGCGCGTCAGTTTGCTATTGATTTGAAACTTCAAATGAAAATTTCGGATATCGAATTTCAGGGCGATGCAAGTAAGGCAACATTTTACTACACTGCGGAAGAACGTGTTGACTTCAGGGAACTGATTAAATTATTTGCCAAAGAATTTCGGACTCGTATTGAAATGAAGCAAGTCGGATTTCGTCAGGAAGCCTCTAGACTTGGTGGCATTGGGTCCTGTGGCAGAGAATTATGCTGTTCGACGTGGTTGACCGATTTTAGAAGTGTAAGTACTTCAGCAGCAAGATACCAGCAATTGTCCTTGAATCCTTTAAAGTTGGCCGGACAATGCGGTAAGCTCAAATGCTGCCTCAATTATGAACTGGATGCTTATCTGGATGCCTTAAAAGATTTTCCAAAAACAGACACTAAACTTTATACCGAAAAAGGAATTGCAATTTGCCAAAAAACAGATATTTTTAAAGGTCATATGTGGTTTGCTTATGAAGGAGAATGGATGAATTGGCATA
This sequence comes from Gelidibacter sp., assembly GCA_041391925.1. Lineage (GTDB taxonomy): Bacteria > Bacteroidota > Bacteroidia > Flavobacteriales > Flavobacteriaceae > JBPOFM01. The sequence goes on from JAWKNA010000003.1 coordinate 551,384, forward strand.
AACTGACAACCGATCAAGCCAAAGAAATTATTGAACTTAACAAGAAAAAAGAAAAAGTAATGAGTCTTGAAGAATATGCTTCAGAGCTCCTTGAAGAAGTAAAATCTGATTATGAAAATGTGGTTGGTCAAGATAGCTTGACCCGCTTTGATAGTCCAAAACGAAAAAACAAGCGTAGAAATAACAGAGGAAAGCAAAAAAAATCTGAGAACGCGACGCAAAGCCATAAACAACATCACCAGAAAAAAAAGCAAAACCGTAAAAGACCACCAAAACGCAAAAACAACGATGCCAAATAAGAGTGCTTGGTTAGTAATTATTCTGATAGTCTTATTGAGTTCTTGCGACTCCAATCGTGTATTTGACGAATACAAATCGGTCCCCAACGAATGGCAAAAAGACTCTATTATTTCATTTATGGTAACGCCTCCAGACTCTATCAAGCCATATAATTTGTTTGTAAACATTAGAAATACAAATTCTTATAAATTCAGTAATTTGTTTTTAATTGTAGAGATGGTCTATCCTCACGGCAAAACCACTAAAGACACCTTGGAATATCAAATGGCAAAGCCAGACGGTCAACTTTTGGGCGAAGGATTTACAGACATAAAAGAGAATAAATTATGGTACAAAGGCTTTGAAGAACCTTTTGTCTTCGAAGAAGTTGGTGCGTACCATATCAATATTCAACATGCCATGCGAAATAATGGGGATGTAAATGGCGTTGATAAATTAGAAGGTATTACTGATGTCGGTTTTCGGATAGAAACCACTGGCAAATAATTGTTCATTATGGCTAAAAAGAAGACAGCAACACAAGATTTTTCAAAATACATTAAATGGTTTTGGATGACATTTTTGGGAGGTATCTTATTCATTGTTTTATTGTTTTTACTGGCTTCTTGGGGAGCTTTTGGAGAAATGCCAGACCACACGGTTCTCGAAAATCCTAATACAAATTTAGCCACTGAAATTATTTCATCTGATGGGAAGACATTGGGAAAATTCTACTTGAATGACAATAGAACACCTGTTGATTATAGCGAACTCCCAAAACATTTGGTGGACGCCCTAATTGCTACTGAAGACGCACGTTTTCATGACCATTCTGGGATTGATGCTAGAGGTACATTAAGAGCGATTGTCACTCTTGGAGGAGGAGGTGGAGCAAGTACTATTTCTCAACAATTGGCCAAACAATTATTTCATGGAGAAGGCTCCAAAAGCACATTAGGTAGAATTACACAAAAAATAAAGGAATGGATTATTGCCACTCGTTTGGAACGTCAATACACCAAAGAAGAAATCATTGCAATGTATTTCAATATCTATGACTTTGGAAACAATGCAGATGGTATTCGAAGTGCCGCAAGCATTTATTTTGGAAAAGAACCTAAAGAGCTTGACCTTAAAGAATCAGCCATGTTGGTTGGAATGTTTAAAAACTCTTCTTTGTACAACCCTAGGCCACATCGTAATCCGGAAGGCACCAAAAACAGAAGAAACGTTGTTTTGGACCAAATGGAGAAATATGATTATATCAATGAGTCCACAAAGGATTCCCTTCAAAAGTTGGATCTGGGCCTACGCTATTCTCCCCAGTCCCATAAAGAAGGAACCGCAACCTATTTTAGGGCCTACCTTCAAGATTTTATGAAAAAATGGATTAACGACAATCCGAAGTCAGATGGGTCCAAATACAGTCTATACAATGGAGGTCTGAAGATTTATACAACGATTGATTCGAGAATGCAAAGATATGCAGAAGAGGCAGTTGAAAAGCATATGGCCCAATTGCAGGCCGAGTTTTTTAGGCAGAACACTCCAGAAAAAAACAAAACAGCACCTTTCGTAAATCTTTCTACCGAAGAGATTGAAAAATTGCTGAACCAAAGCATGCGACAATCTGAACGATGGAGGGTGATGAAACGCGATGGAAAATCAGAGAAAGAAATTGTTGCGTCATTTAGCAAACCAACACCCATGACCATTTTTTCATGGAAAGGAGAGATTGACACCATTATGAAACCAATGGATTCCATGCGTTATTACAAAACATTCCTACATTCAGGAATGATGTCAATGGATCCGCAAACAGGCCATGTGAAAGCTTGGGTGGGAGGAATCAATATGAAGCATTTTCAATATGATCATGTCAAACAAGGAAAACGTCAGGTAGGTTCTACATTTAAACCTTTTGTATATGCCACCGCAATTGACCAATTGCATTTGTCACCCTGTGACACATTTCCCAATACGTTGACCACTATTGAAGCCAATAAATTTGGCAATCCATTACCATGGACAGCTAAAAATTCCGATGGAAAATATGGAGGCTTTAGAACACTTAAAAATGCTTTGGCAAACTCAATCAATACCATTACAGCACGTCTGATGGACAAAGTGGGACCAGAACCTGTTGTTCAAATGGCAAGAAATTTGGGAATCGAATCCGATATTCCGCCTGTTCCTGCCATAGCACTCGGAACTCCAGATTTGAGTGTATATGAGATGGTTGCAGCCTATGCCACTTTCGCAAATAAAGGAGTATATAACAAACCTGTGATGATTACACGCATTGAAGATAAAAATGGTACCATTTTATTTCAATTTACACCAGAATCCAAAGATGTTTTAAGCGAGGAAGTCGCGTACGTAACCTGCAATCTGCTCGAAGGGGTTACTCAAGGAGGATCGGGCACACGCTTGCGAACCACTTGGGCAACCAATGATCCTGTTTATAAAAAGATAATCACGGGCTATCCATATGCATTTACTAACCCTATTGCAGGAAAAACAGGAACCACACAAAATCAAAGTGATGGGTGGTTTATGGGCATGGTGCCAAATCTTGTCACAGGTGTTTGGGTTGGCGCAGAAGATAGAGCAGCTCATTTCAAGTCGATAACTTATGGACAGGGCGCTTCCATGGCATTGCCAATTTGGGGAATGTATATGAAAAGTTGCTATGCTGACAAAACCTTGGACGTATCTACTGCCGAATTTGAACGACCCAAAGAACTCTCCATCAATGTGGATTGCAGTAAATCATCCGATGATTCTTCTTCAGATACAGAAGGTGGATTTGTGGATGAATTGGATTTTTAGGATATAATCAATATTTTAAGCCAAAAGCCAATCTAAAATGATTAGAATTTTAGTTTGGCTTTTTTATTTCGTATTTTTCAGACTCAAAAACAGCATATAATGATCAATAAAAAAGTTGCCAATGTCACAGAAGCAATGCTAGGTGTCAAAGACGGAATGACCTTAATGTTAGGTGGTTTTGGGCTTTGTGGAATTCCGGAAAACGCCATCAACGCCTTGGTAAAAATGAATGTAAATGGATTGACCTGTATTTCGAACAATGCAGGTGTTGATGATTTTGGTCTTGGATTATTGCTGCACAAACACCAAATCAAAAAAATGATATCATCCTATGTTGGTGAAAACGATGAATTTGAGCGCCAGATGTTAAGCGGTGAACTAGATGTAGAATTAGTGCCTCAAGGAACATTGGTTGAACGATGCAGGGCGGCACAATCAGGTTTTCCTGCCTTTTATACACCGGCGGGTTTTGGTACAGAAGTAGCAGAAGGAAAAGAAACACGAGAATTTAACGGAAAAATGTATGTCCTTGAAAAAGCTTTTGATGCTGATTTCGCATTTGTAAAAGCCTGGAAAGGAGATGCCGCTGGAAATCTAATATTCAAAGGAACAGCCAGAAACTTCAATCCATCCATGTGTGGTGCAGCAAAAATCACTGTTGCAGAAGTTGAGGAATTGGTTCCTGTTGGAAGCTTAGACCCTAACCACATTCATATCCCCGGGATTTTTATCCAGCGCATTTTTCAAGGTGAACATTATGAAAAACGAATCGAACAACGGACCGTTAGAAAAAGAAATTAATTATGCTTGATAAAACAGGAATTGCAAAACGAATTGCTAAAGAAGTAAAAGATGGCTATTATGTCAATCTTGGAATTGGTATTCCAACCTTGGTGGCCAATTACGTTCGTGATGACATTGAAGTCGAATTTCAAAGTGAAAATGGCGTCCTCGGTATGGGCCCTTTTCCCTATGAAGGCGAGGAAGATGCCGACATCATAAACGCAGGGAAGCAAACCATCACCACGTTACCAGGAGCAAGTTTTTTTGATTCCTCCTTAAGCTTTTCGATGATTCGTGGCAAACATGTAGATTTGACCATCCTTGGAGCCATGGAAGTTTCTGAAGAGGGGGACATTGCCAATTGGAAAATTCCCGGGAAAATGGTCAAAGGGATGGGTGGTGCTATGGATTTGGTGGCCAGCGCGGAAAATATCATTGTGGCTATGATGCATACCAATAGAGAAGGTGAGTCCAAGCTGCTAAAAAAATGTTCGTTGCCATTGACAGGAGTGGCTTGCGTCAAAAAAATTGTCACAAATCTTGCTGTTTTGGAAGTGACCCAAGATGGTTTTAAACTTTTGGAACGTGCGCCTGGAATATCTGTTGAAGATATCAAGAATGCAACCGAAGGTAAATTGATTATAGAAGGCGAAATTCCAGAAATGAAAATTTAAATAAACTTACAAGTAAAATTTTAAAGCTACTTTCTGGTAGCTTTTTTTTGTGATGTATTTATTTGAATTTTTGTAAGAAAAATACTAAAAACATATTCTAAAAGTTAAAATTAAATGCATTTCATCGAATTATTGAGTATTTAAACTGATTTATCCAAAATTAATTTCATATTTGTTACAACCAAATCTAAATAACCAATAACCAAATTTACCATAAACCTAATTTATGATTTGCCCCAAATCTATCATGAATTGACCTTATGAAAATTGCCCCAAGATTACCATAAACTTTGATTTATGATTTTGCCCCAAATCTATCGTAAACTTTGACTTATGAATACAGCCCCAAACCTACCAAAACCTACTTTATTTGAAAGTAAATTGTTTACAACCTTTCAAAGTACATTGAAATTAATCAAAGGAATTTTCATGTTAACCAAAAAAATATTCATGCTATAGCCCTTTAGGTATAGCATGAATTAATTTTTTGGTGTATTCCCGCTGTGGGTTATTGTAGATAATATCTGCATCGGCCATTTCCTCGATTTTCCCTTGATTCATCACTACCAATTTGTCAGACATATACTTGACTACTGCCAAGTCGTGTGATATAAATATATAGGTAAACCCAAAATTATCCTTTAAATCATTCAATAGATTCAAAACTTGGGCCTGTACTGAAATGTCAAGGGCAGAAACAGATTCGTCACAGATTATCAATTTCGGTTGCAATGCTATAGCTCTCGCTATTCCTATGCGTTGACGCTGACCTCCAGAAAACTCATGTGGATATCTATTGAAAAAGGTATCATCCAAACCAACTTTTTGAAGCAAGTCAAGAACCATTTCTTTCCGTTCAATATCGGACGTTCCAATAGTGTGAACCTTCATGGGTTCTATAATGGCTTTACCAATTGTGAGCCTTGGATTCAAAGACGCATAGGGGTCTTGGAAAATGATTTGAATCTCTTTTCTTAATGCTCTGATTGCTGAAGAAGTCAACGCCGTAATGTCCATACCACGATACAAGATTTGTCCTGAAGTCGCTTTGTCCAATTGTAGAATGGCATTGGCCAAGGTTGATTTTCCACAACCAGATTCACCTACCAAACCCAATGTTTCCCCTTCATAAAGCTGAAAACTTACGTCATTAACAGCTTTAAATGATTCTGGGCTGCTGAACCACCCGGATTTTGAAAAATATTCTTTTTCAAGATTACGGACTTCCAATAAAGGTGGTTTTGAGTATAATTGCTCATGATTTTTGTTCCGCTGATTTTTTGAAACTATTTCAGATTTAGGTGTACCTTCCATAAAATCCTTAATAGTTGGCAAACGTTTCAATCTCTCATCCAAAGATGGTTTTGAACTTAATAAGGCTTTGGTATAAGTATGTTGAGGTCTATGGAAGATATCAGAAACCTTGCCCTGTTCTACAATCTCACCTTTATACATTACCAAAACTCTATCCGCAATTTCAGATACCAAAGACAAGTCATGGGAAATAAAAATTACGCTCATGCCTTCTTCAGTTTGGAGTTGTTTTAACAGAAGAATGATTTCCTTTTGAACGGTAACATCCAATGCTGTTGTAGGTTCGTCCGCAATCAGGATTTTGGGTTTGCAAGCAATGGCCATGGCAATCATGACACGCTGTTTTTGTCCACCAGAAATTTCATGGGGATAGGCTTTATAAATGCGTTTTGGAGATGGCAATTTTACTTTATCAAATAGTGAAAGCGTTTCTGCTTTTGCTTCCTTTTTTGAAAGAGATGTATGTTGTAATAAAATTTCTTCAACCTGCCTGCCACATCGCATGGAAGGATTCAATGAACTCATTGGTTCTTGAAAAATCATTGAAATAGCATTGCCTCGAATTTTCTGAAATTCTTTCGCTTCAAGATGCACCAAATCGGTAGTTTCAAAGACGATGCTTCCATTGGTGATTTTTGAAATACGTTTTGGCAATAATCCTAAAATAGCGAGAGATGAAACCGATTTACCAGAACCTGATTCGCCCACAATTCCCAATAGTTCATTTTTATAGAGATTGAAAGAAATGGAGTGGATGATTTCTTTTTCATCTGTTTCAGATTTGAAGGATAGGGAAAGGTTCTGAACTTTAAGGATTAAATCATTTTCCATGTTTAAAAGTAATCATTTTCTTCAATAGTGACGTGGAAAAACCGTAAAATGAAGATAATTTACGAAAACGTTATAGTATTTATTAACAACATGGTTATTATTCTAAAAATAATGCTAAATTCGACAACTTTAACCCTTAAAATTAATATTAATTTAATCAGCAAATCATGACAAAAAATCTACTTTGTATCCTCATGTTTTTGAGTGTTACAATCGCATTCCCGCAAAAGTCCAATCTTTGGCAAAAACAGTCAGCCGTCAGCAGTTCTCGAATTAAGGTTGATAAAAAAAACTTACCAACGTCACAAATCTACAGCCTTGATGTCAATAATCTAAAACAGATATTGAGCCAGGCCCCAAAAAGGGAGTCGAATTCAAAATCGTCGAATATTATCATCTCCTTCCCGAATCATCAAGGGCAAATGGAACGTTTTAGAATTATTGAAGCCTCGGTTATGGAAGCAGACTTGCAAGCAAGATTTCCAGAAATTAGGTCATATGCTGGTCAAGGTATCGACGACCCAACAGCAGTGATTCGTTTTAGTATTTCACCATTAGGATTTCAAAGCATGCGCTTATCTGCAAACGAACCAGCGTCTTTCATTGAACCTATTACCAGTGATTTGTCGCGATATTCAGTATATACACGAGCCGATATTAGGGCTACCTATAATGATTTTGAATGTAAAGTAACGGATGTCATGAACCAAAATATCAATGGTGTCGCCATGAGAAATGCTGATGATGGCATTCTAAGACGTTACCGTTTAGCCATGTCCGTGACAGGAGAATACACACAATATTTTGGAGGTACAAAAGCTTTGGCATTATCTGCAATAAATGCAACGATGACACGTGTCAACGGAGTTTTTGAAAATGATTTTAATGCGACGATGGTTTTGATATCCAATACAGATGCGGTGATTTATACCAATGCAAGTTCCGATCCTTACAGTACCAACGATTCACAATGGAACAGTCAGTTGCAAAGCACTTTGAACAGTGTTATTGGAAGCGCCAACTATGACATTGGGCATCTGATGGGAGCTACGGGGAATAACGGAAATGCAGGATGTATTGGATGTGTATGTGTTAATAACCAAAAAGGAAGTGGGTATACAACCAGCACAGTTCCAACAGGTGATAATTTTGATATCGATTTTGTAGCACATGAAATGGGTCATCAATTTGGAGCCAATCATACCTTTACTTTTAGCAACGAAAGTGGAACAGGCGCACAGATGGAACCTGGAAGCGGCTCAACCATTATGGGATATGCCGGAATTACTGGGGCAACCGATGTACAGCCACATAGTGACCCTTATTTTCATGCAAGGTCCATTGAGCAAGTAACAGATTATATCAAAACCACCAGTTGCCAAACGAATATCAATACAGGCAATGCTGTACCAACGGCAAATGCTGGCTCCAACTACACAATTCCAAAAGGGACACCATTTGTTTTGACAGGCTCTGCTACAGACGCTAATTCTGGAGATGTGCTGACATACTGTTGGGAACAGTACAATACAGGCAACTCTTCAGGAACGTATCCAAGCACAACTCGGACTTCGGGTGTAGCATTTCGTTCGTATAATCCAACGACAGACACTAAACGTTATTTTCCAAGATTGGAAACCATCAAAACAGGAGCAACATCTTGGCAATGGGAAGCAGTGCCAAATGTAGCAAGAACATTGAATTTCAGATTAACAGTCAGAGATAACAGAGCAGGAGGCGCAAATAATAATAGCGATGATACTGTGATAACAGTAAACGGAACGGCAGGGCCATTTGTGGTCACTGCGCCCAACACAAACGTCAATTGGAATGCCGGAACATCACAAACAGTTACCTGGAGTGTTGCTGGGACAACTGGCAATGGAGTCAATGCTGCCAATGTTGATATTTTATTGTCGACGGATGGTGGTAACACTTACCCAATTACTATTTTGGCCAATACACCTAACGATGGCTCCCAAGTAATTACAGTACCTAACAATCCTGGTAGCCAAAATCGAATCATGGTAAAAGGTTCCAATCATATCTTCTTTGATATTTCAAATACTAATTTTACCATTGGTGGTGCAGTATCTTGTACTGCAAATGTTCCAACAGGATTGTCAGCATCCAACGTTGGTTCATCAAGTGCAACATTGAGCTGGAATTCTGTGACTGGCGCAACGTATGATGTGCAATATCGAGTGGTAGGAGCTTCTACTTGGACAACAGTTGCGGTCACTGGAACATCCACAAGCCTCTCAGGATTATCTGCAACCACACAATATGAGGCACAGGTGAGAAGCAAATGTAGTGGCGGAAGCAATTCGGCTTACAGTAGTTCGGTAAATTTCACTACAACTGCTGTTCAATTAAACTATTGTGCTTCTGCAAGTACCAATACCAATGATGAATATATAGGACGTGTGCAGTTGAATACGATTAATAATCCTTCGGGAGCGCAATTTTATTCAGATTTCACAAGCATCTCTACCTCATTGAGCAAAGGAACTCAATATACTGTCACCGTAACTCCAACTTGGACTGGAACTGTCTATAATGAAGGTTATTCAGTTTGGATTGACTATAATGGTGATGGCGATTTTAGTGATTCTGGAGAACAGGTTTGGACAAAAGCAGCTTCCAAAACCACTCCTGTAAGTGGAAGTTTCACTGTTCCGACAAGTGCTACAAGTGGTGCAACCAGAATGCGAGTTTCCATGAAATACAATGGTGTTCCAACAGCATGCGAAACGTTTCAATATGGAGAAGTGGAAGACTATACGGTTAACATCTCTGGTGCAGCTCCAGATACCACCGCTCCATCTACTCCAACTAATTTAACAGCTAGTGGTACAACTCAAACAACGACTAATCTGTCATGGAGCGCTTCAACTGATAATGTGGGCGTCACAGGATATGATGTGTACCAAGGGTCTACTGTGATTGCAACAGTTACAGTAACAACCTATCAAGTGACAGGATTAACTGCTGCTACAGCCTATTCATTCAGAGTAAGGGCAAAAGACGCTGCAGGCAACGTTTCTGGATATAGCAATACTGTAAACGTGTCAACATTATCAAGCAGCTTATCATACTGTGCGTCACAAGGTAACAACACCAATGATGAATATATCGATAGAGTACAATTGGGAAGTATCAATAATTTATCAGGAAATAATGGTGGGTATGCAGACTTCACAAATCTGTCCACAACGTTGGTAAAAAGCACTAGCAACACCATTACTATTACGCCAAAATGGACTGGCTCAACGTATAGCGAAGCATACAGAGTTTGGATTGACTACAATCAAGATGGTGATTTCAGTGATTCAGGCGAACAGGTTTATAGTAGAAGTAGAACAACTTCTTCTTCTATTTCAGGAAGTTTTACAGTGCCTGCATCAGCATTAAATGGAGCGACAAGAATGCGCGTTTCAATGAAATACAATGCATCGCCAACAGCATGTGAAACATTTACCTATGGAGAAGTAGAAGATTACACAGTTGTAATTTCATCTTCAGCTAGAGGAGAGGAAGTAGTTGTTATAAACAATCCAGAATTTACAGTGTATCCAAACCCAGTAAAAGGCACTCAATTGAATTTAGCAGTAAAAAATATGGAGCCGACACAAGTGGTAATTTACAATGCAATGGGTCAAATGGTTGCTAAACAAATTTTCAACACTACCATCGATGTTACAAATTTACAAGCAGGCATTTATAGTATTGAAATTAGCTCTGAAACAAAAAAGCTCTCAAAACGATTTATAAAACAATAAGTTAGGCTAATTCATTTTAATTTGAAAGGTCCAGATGTTATGTCTGGACTTTTTTTATTTCATTGATTAATAGAATTTCTCTTTTGAAAAACAACAAAAACCCCGATATTGTCTCATAGAATCATAAATTTTATTACTATTGTAAATAGATTAATCGACTATTTGTTAAAATATCACCTACTTATGAAAAAACAAATTACACTTTTAATGGTATGTATGCTTGTGTTATTAAGCATAAACGCAACGGCCCAAAATAATTTTTGGAAAAACGCCAGTTCTTCTGAATTTCGTTCTACATTAAAAGAACGAGTTTCAAACCCATCTAAATACAGAACAATTTCATTGGATACCAATTCCTTTATGGAGTATGCTTCCAATGCAAAAGGAAGGTTTAGCGAGAGCGCAGCCCCTCCTTTGGTTATAACTTTGCCATTACCAAACGGAGAAAATGAGACATTTACCTTAGAAGATTCAGAATTGATGCATCCCGATTTGGCAGCAAGGTATCCACAATTAAAAACGTATTCAGGAAAAGGAATCAATGATAAAACTGCCTCCATCAGGCTTACGTATTCTCCTTATTTTGGCTTTAGTGGTATGATTCTCTCGGGTAAGCATAGTACAGTTTATATTGATCCAATTACTTCCGACAATAAATATTACATGTCTTATTATAGAGATAATCTGTCTCAAGCAGTAATTGATTTCGAATGCTCCACCGAAGAATCAATTATTGAGAGATTGGACATGAATGGTCAAAGCCAACGCGTTGGCGCTTTAGGCGATTGTAACTTGAGAAGATACCGCTTGGCACAGTCATGCACAGGAGAATATGCACAATATCACATTGGACAGGCAGGAGGTTCAACAGGAACAACTGCAGGCGACAAAGCCATTGTACAAGCAGCTATGAATTTAACCATGAATAGAGTCAATGGGATTTATGAACTCGATTTAGGGATTACAATGCAATTTGTTGCCAATAATGATTTGGTCATTTATCTAAATGCAGCAACCGATCCTTGGACGAACGAATGGAACACCAAAACAGCCCAAACTCTTGATGCCCAAATAGGGGTTGCAAATTATGATATAGGACATAACTTCAATACCACAGGAGGAGGAAATGCAGGCTGTATCGCCTGTGTGTGTCTTTCAAACAGTCAAAGTGGCACTCATAAAGGAAGGGGTTATACAGGTCGTTCGGCGCCAGTAGGCGACCCCTTTGATATCGATTATGTGGCTCATGAAATGGGACATCAGTTTGGTGGATACCATGTTCAAAGCAGTTCAGGATGTCGTTCTGGAAGTGGAAATACCGAAGTTGAAACTGGTAGCGGAAGTACCATTATGGGTTATGCAGGGATTTGTCCGGCAAATGTGCAAAGCAATAGTGATGATTATTTTGCATATGTGAACATTAGAGACATAGTCAACTCCATAAATTTTGGTACAGGAAGTGGCTGTGCTGAATTGATTGCTTCTGGTAATAGTGGTCCAAACGCAAACGCTGGTTTAGACTATTCCATTCCTATTTCTACACCTTTTAAATTGGAAGGTGTCGGAAGTGACCCTGATGATTCCGGATTGACCTATTGTTGGGAAGAGAATGATCCTGAAAACCCTAACACAACTGCGGCTCCTGTTTCTACAAGAGCGGTTGGCCCAATGTTTAGGTCGATAGCACCAGTTTCGGTTCCATATCGCTATTTTCCGAATTTAACGGCTATCCGTAATAATACCACTCCTACTTTTGAAGTATTGCCATCTATATCCAGAAGTATGGATTTTTCATTCATTGTAAGGGATAACAATTCCAATTCTGGATGCACAGCCAGTGACTTAATGACTGTGACAACGGTTGCCGCCGCTGGACCATTCTTGGTAACCTCACCAAACACAAATGTGACTTGGAACGCTGGCTCCATCCAAACTGTCACATGGAATGTGGCTGGAACCACTGCTGCACCTATCAACTGTGCCAATGTCGATATATTTTTATCTACGGATGGTGGAAATACGTATCCTATTACTTTGGTAACCTCTACACCAAATGATGGCTCTTATCAAATTGTGGTTCCAAACAATCCAGGCAGTCAAAACAGAATTATGGTCAAGGCATCCAATAATATATTCTTTGATATATCCAATACCAATTTCACGATAGGCCCTCCCATATCTTGTACTGCTACGGTTCCAACCGGATTGTCAGCGTTCAATATCGGAACCACTTCTGCAACTTTAAGTTGGAATGTTGTTTCCGGAGCAACCTACGATTTAAGATATAGAATTGTTGGCAGCTCAACTTGGACAACAAATACAGTTTTGGCACTATCGTCAAACTTGACAGGATTGACTTCAGGAACAAATTATGAAGCACAGGTGAGAAGCAAATGTAGTGGAGGGTCAAATTCAGCATATTCCACTTCATTGAATTTCGCAACGTTAGCCATACCTCCTTGTACTGGGACTCAAATTACATCTTACCCTTATTTGGAAACCTTTGACTCTGGAATCGGTGCTTGGACTCAAGGTACTGGAGATAATGGCAATTGGACTTTGGACGCAAATGGAACGCCAACTGGTACTACTGGTCCATCTGATGACATAACAGGTGGTGGTAATTATTATTATCTAGAAGCCAACAATTTTACGTCAGGCCAATCAGCTATTTTCGTTAGTCCTTGTTATGACTTGTCTAGTCTATCCCAAGCATATTTTTCATTTTATTATCACATGTATGGCAATCAAATGGGGACTCTAAATTTGGATATTACAACTGATAATGGTACCAATTGGATAAATGTATTTACTGCTTCAGGAAACCTGGGAAATCAATGGAATTTGGGGAATGTTGATATAACTAGCTATGCTGGTCAAACAGTTAAATTTCGATTTAGAGGTATAAGAGGTAGCGGAAATAGAAGCGACATGGCCATTGACCATATAGGCCTTTCCACTCAACCAATATTAACATATTGTAGCTCGAACAGCACCAATACCAATTTTGAATATATTAACCGTGTGCAGCTCAATACATTGAATAACAACAATTCCGGAGCTGGAACCACCAGTACAGGATATTCAAATTTTACAACCAACCCATCATTGATAACCAATCTGGTTGGTGGCACGCAGTACACCATAACTATTACCCCTGTATGGCCAGGAACTGTTTATGCGGAAGCCTATTCAGTATGGATTGATTACAATAGGGATGGTGACTTTACTGATTCTGGAGAACAAGTTTTTTCTTTGACACCAACCACTACAACGCCCGTATCAGGGTCATTTACTGTTCCGACAAACATCAATTATGGCGCTACCAGAATGAGAATTTCCATGAAAGATACAGGAATTCCAACATCTTGTGAAACGTATCAATATGGCGAAGTGGAGGACTATACCGTGAATCTAATGTACGATGGGTTGCTATTTAACAACAATGCTTGGACACCAAGTGCACCATCGGCATCAACGTCGGCTGTTAATGCATTGGTTTTAAATGGAACTTTTGACCTGAACACTAACATCGCATTGAACAATCTTACCATTAACAATGGTGCCACAATGAATGTCTTGCCTGGACAATCGGTTGAGTTGAATGGAAATTTGACAAGCAACGGAAATTTCATCTTGAATTCTAGCTCAACTCAATATTCAAGCCTAATCCCAAATGGAACGGTATCAGGAAATGTTGCCTATCGTCGTCATGTCAATGTTAATGCAAGTTCTGGTGGGAACGACTTGATTTCTGCCCCTGTTACTGGACAGACTTTTGGCATTTTTGCTGGAGGAAACAGTAATATTGTTTTTAATCCTGCAAATCTAACTGAAAAGCTTTTTGGGCCTTTTGATAAAGCCACAGGAACTTATTTGACTTACGATACCAATGTACCAGCAGAAGCGTCTGTAATATTGAACCCAGGAATAGGTTATAGAGCTGCCTCAATTGACAATGGAACTTTTGGATTTACAGGAACGGTCAATACAGGAACAGTGAATGTAAGCATTTTAAATTCTGGACCATCTTTTGCCCCTTGGAATTTAATTGGAAATCCGTATCCATCGTATATTAAACTGTCAGACTTTCTAAATACAAATATTAGTCAATTTTTACCCACAAGCGCAGCAGTGTATGGATATGATGGCGATGCTTCCGATGGATGGAAAATCTGGAACCTTGCATATTCTCTGGCAAATCCTAACGCCATTATGACTCCAGGGCAAGGCTTTTTGGTCGCTTCCAAAGTAGGTGGCGGAACAATGGTTTTCAACCCGAACTTTAGGACAATTGCTTCAGGAAATGCACTTTTGGATGATGACTTTGTTGAAGGAAGAGAGGCTAACAGCATGGATATCGCTTATCTAAAACTTCAAATGACCAGTGCTTCGAAAATCTCCAGCACCGATTTTTATTTTACGGATATTGCAACACAAGGCATGGATGTTGGGTATGATGCAACCGTATTCAATGGCATCGCTCCTAATTTTGCTATCTATTCACATTTGGCAGAGGACAGTGTTGGGTTGGATATGAGTATTCAGTCCGTCAGTTTTGATGACTTAAACGATAATCTTATTATTCCGTTAGGTGTCAATGCAAGTCAAGGTCAACAAATGACCATAAGTATGCCAAATACAACCTTGCCAAGTGATGTTGAGGTGTATTTGGAAGATAATCTTAATAGCACCTTTACTTTGCTAAATTCTGGCAATTATAATTTTACCACAGACAGCAATCTTTCTGGAATTGGAAGATTCTTTTTAAGATTTGAGGCATCAACGTTGAGCACTACTGAAAATCAATTGGATTCACTGCTTATTTATGCATCCTCAAATCCTAAAGAAATTGTAATCAAAGGAACTCTTTTGGACGCTACAAAAGCGACACTTTATGATATTCAAGGAAGACAGATTTTGTATCAAACTTTGGATCTGAACAAAAATTTTCAGACAATGGATGCTTCAAACTTGAGTTCTGGTGTATATATCGTGAAGTTACAAAGCGCCAATTACTCTACGAGTAAGAAACTAATAATTAAATAACACTGCGTCCCACCGAAAGAAAGTCCAGACGTTACGTCTGGACTTTCTTCTATATATGAATGATTTCGTTTTCATGAAGGATGGCATCACCTCGTAATCTCAAAAAGATTTGCGCCACAGCAATTGTGTCTTTTTCACAATAGGCAACTATTCTATCCATATTTTTTTCTTCATAATAAACGCGACATACTTCACTCCCATCAATGTCATCTTTTGGAGAAGGAATTCCAAGGACATTGGTCAACAATTTTAAAGAAGTATAAGTTTTATAATCACCGAATTTCCACAATTCCAAAGTATCCAGATGGGGTACTTCCCAAGGTTTTTTGCCGAAAAGATTCAATTTGTATGGCAATTCAATGTTATGGATGATCATTCGTCTTGCGATGTATGGAAAATCGAATTCTTTACCATTATGGGCACACAGCAAATGCTTAGCTTGGCTAAAATGGGAAATAAGCAGGGTTTTAAATTCCTTTAAAATCTTGATTTCTTCACCATGAAAAGAGGTGACTCTAAAAGTTCGGATGTCACCTTGAATATTGAAATACCCAACTGAAATACAGACAATTTTTCCAAACTCTGCCCAAATTCCTGCACGTTCGTAGAATTCTTCTGCTGACACTTCACCTCTTTGGTACTGCGATTTCAGTTCCCATAAATGCTGTTTGGTTTCGTCCAATTCTGAAAAACTTTGGGTTTCAGGTACTGTTTCTATATCCAGAAAAAGTATGTCTTCGAGGTTGAGTTTTGATATCATCGTTCCATCATTTTATAAGCCTCATCAATATAAACAGAAATATCATCTGTAAATGTGGCCACTGCATCGCCATCACCTTTGGAATGACCCAGTCTGACAATGATGACATTATCATTAGGCTCAACAATCACATACTGACCCAAATGGCCTCGCATCATGAAGAAACGCCTATCACCAGTATCTTTCAACCACCAGCCATAACCATATTGTGGACTTTCGGCAAATCGCGGTGTCACCATTTTTGCTATGTGTGTTGAGTCTAAAATCTGTTGGCCATTCCATTTGCCGTGGTCTTTGAACAATTTTCCATACCGAGCAAAATCTTTTGCATTGCTTGCAATGCAGCAATACGCTTTGACTAAATCATGCTCCTCACTGTCCACTTGCCATAGGGTAGAGTTCTCACAACCCAAAGGTTTCCAAAAGGTTTCTGATAAATAATTGTACAATTTTTTTCCTGTGGCTTTTTCGATGACCATTGCCAATAATTCGGTGTCGCCACTTGCGTATTTGTATTTCTGACCAGGTTCATCGACAACTTTGAGTCCAAGTATAACTTTTGACAAATCATCATCAAAATAGGCTCGAGTAGTAATTGAGAATGGCGAATAATAGGCTTCATCCCAATTGGTTCCAGAAGCCATACTTGATAAATCGCCAACCGTCATTTTTGCTGCCAGTCCTTCACTAAATTCTGGAAAAAAATCACTGACAGGTTGATTTAAATTTTTTATATAACCTTGTTCAATAGCCTTAAACATGAGTCCAGATACATAGCTTTTTGCCATGGAAAAGGAATTGGATTGTGAATTTTCATCATAACCATCGTAGTAATTTTCAAACCAAATGCTGTCGTTTTTGATGATGACATAAGCAATGGTTCCATTGGATTTATTGATGTTTCTGAGCGCCTCCGTTTCCTTTGCAGAATTGTAATCTTTGTGGTTTGGCCAAGGTTGTGGTGTGCCCTTTTCAATCACCTCGTTATCAAATTCTTTGTAATCATCGAGATAGGCCGTGGTGTGACCTTTCAAATATATAGTTCTGACGGCTTTGATTAAATAATCGGTATCTGTGATGTAAAGTATGGCTACGGTCAAGACAAAAAGGATGAGGAGCCATTTAAGGAATTTTTTAAGGAATTTCATGTTGTTGGTTTTGTAGAATTAAATATAGGAAATAATCGTACATAAAACATGTAACATATCAAAAGAGGGATTGTTGCTTATATGGACTTTCATGCTCTAACAGCCATTGTTTGCGGTGTAATCCTCCAGCATAACCTGTGAGGCTTCCGTCGCTACCAATAACACGATGGCAAGGTACCACAATCCACAGCGGATTTTTACCATTGGCATTGGCAACGGCTCGTATGGCTTTGACGTCGCCAAGTTGTTTGGAAAGTTCTAGATAGGAAACGGATTTTCCAAAAGGTATGGTCTGCAGTTGTTTCCAAACTTGTTTTTGAAATGGTGTTCCTTCGGGATTTAATTGTAGGTCGAATTGTGTACGTTTGCCTTCAAAATATTCATACAGCTGATGCACACAATCTTCAAGCTCAACAGGAATAATGTCGGTTTCTATTTCTTCTGTATTCAATATTGAAATGGAAGCAATACCATCCTCGTCACCAACAATTTTGGTAAATCCTAAAGGTGATTTGATAATACACGCTTCCATCAGTCTTCAGATTTCCTTTTGGTTGCTTCATCTTCCAACATTCCTAGGCGTTTTGCTCTCGATTCCCAATTCTGTCTAGCTAAGGATTGTAAATCGGCTACGTTGTCACTTTCGTCCATAATCTCAAGCCCAAGAAGGGTTTCTATCACATCTTCCATGGTGACCAGCCCACTTATCGAACCAAATTCATCGACCACCAAAGCCATATGATTTTTACTATCTACGAGTTTTTCAAACAATTTTGGAATTGGAAGTTTTCTATCAATGATAATAATATTTCGCTTGATGTCGGATAACATTTTGTTTCCGTTCTTAAAGGCCATTTCTTTAAAAACATCATCCTTGAGCACCAAACCAGTAACATTGTCAACGTTTTCAGAATACACCGGAATTCGTGACACACGAAGATTGGGATGCTCCGTAAAGAATTTTTCGATAGTCAGGGATTCGTTTTCGGTGATCATCATGGTACGAGGTGTCATGATGTCTTTTGCCAATACTTCCTTGAAATTCAAAAGATTTTTGATGACTTTGCTTTCCGATTCCTGAAATACGCCTTCTTCATGAGCAATATCGGTCATGGCAATAAAGTTTTCACGACTCAAGCCACTAGCATGACCTCTGCCTCCAATTAGCTTAGTGGTAAGTTGCAAAAGCCACAACACTCCCGTATATTTCAATGGAAAAATAAGAATATGTAGTGCTTTAGATGTAAAGTTGGCCAACTTTTTCCAATAAGTCGCTCCAATGGTTTTTGGAATGATTTCAGACAGCACTAAAATCAAAACTGTCATCAAAGCCGATACAATCATAATAGCATTGTCCCCATTGCCAAATACTTTTTCAGCTTGTACACCTACCAAAATGGCACCTACAGTATGTGCAAGAGTGTTGAGGGTAAGGATGGCAATCAATGGTTTATCGACGTCTTTCTTAAGTTCTTCAAGTGTCACCGCATAGTGTTTGTCTTCTTTTTTTTTGAGATTGATAAAGGTTGGTGTGACACTCAAGAATACGGCTTCCAAAATGGAACACAAAAAGGAAAAGAAAATGGAAATGAAAGCATAAAAGATGAGAAGCGACATTAGTTTTTTGTTTGATGCTAATTTAATGAATATTATGCTCCCTTGGGAAAGGAACTCTTAAAGTTTTAGAAATGCATTAAAGCTAACTTTCTAGAATAATTTTAGTATTCGGTATGCCGTATTGTGAAATACGCTCTATGAAAGTGACGAGGTTTTTATTGTTTTTGAAATAACCCAAGATGCAGAGACTGTCCTCGCCAGTGATGCGGTCGCAGCGATGCACTTCATCTAGATGGATGATTTGATTGTAGGCAGTGCGCACAGTACTTGATTGATGGATTTTCAGATTGATATAGGCCTTGACATTGGTGCCTAACTTTTCGTGATTGAGATTTAAGGAATAGCCAAGAATGATGCCTTTTTCTTCTAGTTGTTTCACTCTTTTGCCAACAGCCGGAGCTGAAAGTTCCACCGATTTACCAATGGTTGCGAACGGCTCTCGCGCATTTTGACGCAACATTTCGATGATTTTTTTATCTATATCGTCCATTTTGAATCGAAACTACAAAATTGATTATTAGTTAATTATGTAACTAAAAATAAGAAATTAATTCCGATTCAAATCAGAAATTCTATAAAAGTTTCACAACATCTTTTGCAAAATAACTCGCGATAATATCTGCACCAGCGCGTTTGACGGCTGTTACTTGTTCCATCATCACGGCATCGTGGTCGAGCCATCCTTTGTCGGCAGCCGCCTTCAGCATCGCATACTCACCAGAAACTTGATAAACAGCCACAGGCACATCAACAGCATTTTTAATCTCACGAACAATATCCAAATAACACAAACCAGGCTTTACCATCACGATATCTGCACCTTCATCAATGTCCATTTCGGTTTCTCGAATGGCTTCGATGCGATTCGCATAATCCATTTGATAGGTTTTTTTGTCTTTGGGAATATCTTTCATATCTACAGGAGCTGAATCCAAAGCATCGCGAAAAGGCCCATAAAATGCCGAAGCATATTTGGCTGAATAGCTCATAATTCCTGTATTGATAAACCCTTCATCTTCCAAAGCTTCTCGAATGGTCAAAATTCTGCCATCCATCATATCACTTGGTGCTACAAAATCGGCTCCGGCTTTTGCGTGTGACAAACTCATTTCTGCCAAAATATTTGCTGTCTCGTCATTAACTATCAATCCATTTTGAATGATGCCATCGTGTCCGTAAGATGAATAAGGGTCCAAAGCCACATCTGTCATCACCAACATCTCTGGGCAGGCATTTTTTACAGTCTTGATGGCACGCTGCATCAATCCGTTAGGATTTAAAGCTTCGGAGCCTTTATTGTCTTTGAGATTGTCAGGTACTTTTACGAACAACAACACCGATTTCAACCCAAGGCTCCAAAGTTCCTTGACTTCCTTTTCCAACAAATCGAGACTATATCGGAAATAATTGGGCATAGATGTGATTTCTTCCTTTACGTTTTTGCCTTCCACCACAAATAGCGGCACTAAAAAGTCATTAGGCGTAACAATGGTTTCCTTGACCAACGAGCGAATGCTTTCATTGGTACGAAGGCGACGGTTTCTTCTGTATGGATACATAATTTTAGTTTACTGTTTACGGTTCACAGTTATAAGGTTTCAGAGATTTTCTTTATTAATGATGCTAGCATTTTTTTAATTTCGATAATTTGAGATGATAATTTTTCATACTTAATTTCATCAATATATTTTAAATCTTTAGAGACCAATATCAGATATTCCAATTCGTGGGCAGGACCCGATGAGAAGTAAAGAAAGCGAATTAATTCTTTTTGAGTCTCTCTACCACAACCTTCAGCAATATTAGTAGGGATAGAAATCACCGCTCTGTTTATTTGTGATATCAGATTGAACTGTTCTTTTTTAGGAAAATTTTCAGTCAATGAATATAGCTCTAGCACAAGTAGATGTGCTTTTTGCCAAACTTTATACTTCCTGTAATCAATCATTTTCTAAAGGTTTTTGTTCTGTAAACAGTTAACCGTTAACTGTCAACCAATTTATAGGCTGTTTTAAAACCTCGACTAATTTCTCTTCGTCACTTCCTTTTTCAGGTTGATGGTCGTATTTCCATTGCACGTGAGGAGGCAAGCTCATCAAGATGCTTTCGATGCGTCCATTGGTTTTGAGTCCAAACAAGGTGCCTTTATCGTGTACCAAATTGAATTCTACATAACGTCCGCGACGGATTTCTTGCCAATCTCTTTGCTCTTTTGAATATGATAATTCCTTTCGTTTTTCCAAAATCGGGACATAACATTCCAAGAAACTGTTGCCAACTTCTGTTACAAACTCATACCAGTTATTCATCGACATCCCGTCTGTTGCTTTGCAATAGTCGAAAAACAAACCACCAACACCGCGAGCTTCGTTGCGATGGGCATTCCAAAAGTAATCATCGCATTTTTGCTTGTAGTCTTTATAAAAATCTGGATGATGCTTATCGCAAGCCGTTTTGCAGACCTGGTGAAAATGTTTGGCATCTTCTTCAAACAGATAATAAGGCGTTAAATCTTGTCCGCCACCGAACCAGGAATCGACAATGTTTCCATCCTTATCATACATTTCGAAATAGCGCCAATTGGCGTGAACCGTTGGCACCATCGGGTTCTTCGGATGGAGCACCAAACTCAAACCGCAAGCAAAAAAATCAGCATCTTTCACTCCAAAATACTGTTGCATACTTTGCGGAAGTTCGCCGTGAACAGCAGAAATATTGACACCACCTTTTTCAAAGACAGCGCCATTTTCTATCACTCTTGTTCGTCCGCCGCCTCCTTCAGGACGTTCCCAAAGGTCTTCCTTAAAGGTTGCTTCACCATCAATTTCCTCCAGTTTTGAAGTGATTTGATTCTGCAGATTTTGAATATACTGATAGAATTTATCTTTCATTTGTCAACTCATAAAGTTCCATATCTAATGGAGATTCATTTAAGGGTGTGAACTCTTCCGGCAAGGTTTCTTTCCAGACAAATCCCGAATTAAGAGCAACGTTCACACTGCCTAAATTGCTTTTGTGCGAAATGATTTGAAGCGTTTTCAAACCCAATTCTTCAATGGCATATTGAGACGTCGCTTTTATGGCTTCGCTCATCAACCCTTTTCCTTTGGCACGTTTTCCGATACAATAAGCAAATTCACCTTGTTTTGCGTCCCAATCGATATTCTTAAGAATCACTAAACCAATGATGTTAATGGCATATCGGTCTTTTATTGTAAATACAAACTCCGATTTAGCTTCTGCAGTTGCCATTTTCCCTGTGATATAGCTTTGCGTACACTCCAAAGTGCGATTGGCAGCGAGGGTCTTTGGTAAAAATCGAATGAAGCGTTCGGTGTTGGAAACCAGCAACTTGTTCAGTTGCAGCGCATCATCTGGTTTTAAATGTTGAATGCATATCTGATTTGAACTATGCACCATAGCTTTTAAGTTTGTTTTCAGCTCGAAGCAAAACGACAGTTTCGGTTGATGCAGCAGTGACAGAAAGAGGTAGCACCAAAATAAAACCGATAAAAGGAATCAATAAAAACAGAATAAAAACAATACCATTTCCAATGGCCAAACCTCTATGTTGCTTCACGAATTTGATGCTTTCACGATACGTAAAATGACGTTCGAGCGTGTAGTCCATATTTCCAAATCCTGCGTAATAACCTTGAGTCAAAATCAACAAAATGGTGGAGACAAATCCTAAAATTGGAATAAAGCCAATAATCAATATGGGAATCGTCAGTAATATTTCCATTCCTAAATTCCTCATATTGATGCGTATGCCTCGCCACAGTTGTTCCGAAAAACTTGTCTTTCTAAATTCGTGATGATTAACTCCCAATAAATGCGCTTCGATTTTTTCTGAAACAGGACTCATAAAAGGAGCTGATAACGCCATCACAACGTGTTTGTAAATGATGATGCCAACAAGTAGAATCAGGATGCCGCTCAATATTTTACTTAAGAAAAAGAATGTTTCTTTTCCCCAATCCCAAATCCAAAGTTTTGAGAAATAGTAGCCAAAATCATCTGCAAAGGTATAAGCTGAAATCAATACAATGGTGGCAACCACAATGCTGATAACAATAGGAATGCCGAAATACTTCCAAAGACCAAGTTTAGAAATCATTCCAATGCTTCCTGCATATGCTTTTATTCCTTTTAAGATGTTCTTAATCATAAGCCTCTCCCTAACCCTCTCCAAAGGAGAGGGAATTTATTGGGCTCTTTAAAGTTGGTTCAAAATCGTAATCTATCATTTTAAGCTCACAAGGTTTTGAAAAAAGACATCTTCCGTAACAGTTCCTTCCCTTTGGGAAGGTTAGGATGGGCTTCTGTATTCTTTCACAGCATCAATAAACGCCTTGGCATTGTCCAACGGAATATTTGGTAAAATTCCGTGACCTAAATTTACAATATATTTGTCTTTGCCGAACTCATTAATCATCTGATATACCATCTTTTTGATTTCTGATGGGGGCGAAAATAATCTCGAAGGGTCAAAATTTCCTTGAAGCGTGATGTTTCCACCTGTCAAATAGCGAGCATTTCTTGCGGAACAAGTCCAATCGATACCTAAAGCCGAAGCATTGGATTTTGCCATATCGTGCAAAGCAAACCAGCAACCTTTTCCGAACGCAATCACTGGAGCATCATCTTTTAGCGCCTCGATAATTTGGTTGATGTATTGCCAAGAAAACTCTTGATAATCCGTCGGAGACAACATTCCTCCCCAAGAATCGAAAATTTGAACAGCATCGCAACCAGCAGCTACTTTTGCCTTCAAATAAGCAATTGTGGTGTCTGTAATTTTTTTCAATAATTGATGTGCCGCTACAGGATTTGTAAAACAAAATTCTTTGGCTTTATCAAAGTTTTTACTGCCTTGACCTTGCACACAATAACATAAAATAGTCCAAGGAGAACCAGCAAAACCAATCAAAGGAATTTCATCATTAAGCAATTCCTTGGTGGCTTTAATCGCTTGCATCACATAGTCCAATTCGACATTCACATCGGGAATGATGACATTGTCGACATTTTTTTGGGAGCGAACAGGATTTGGCAGATAAGGACCAAAGTTTGGTTTCATCTCCACTTCAATGTTCATCGCTTGCGGAATGACCAAAATATCGCTGAACAAAATAGCAGCGTCCATACCATAACGTCTGATGGGTTGTACAGTGATTTCACTCGCCAATTCCGGCGTTCTGCAACGCGTAAAAAAGTCGTATTTGGCTTTGATTTCTTGAAACTCTGGCAAATATCGACCAGCTTGGCGCATCATCCATACAGGTGGACGTTCCACAGTTTCGCCTTTGAGGGCTCTTAAGTATAAATCGTTTTTTAAAGTCATTCCAATATGATTTCGTCTATTTTTTATTATTCAATTCCGCAATCTTGTCGTTCAATCCAAATACGACCATTACATCATCTTTTTGAACTATGGTTTCAGGTGACGGTACTCCAACCACTTCCATCACACAGGTAGTGACTCCGAGCAGATTTGTTTTATCTTGTTTTCTTAAAAATGTTATGACATTCAGGTTAAAACGTGTTCGTACATCGAGTTCGCCCAGAGTTTGTCCAACAAAACTTTCAGGCACTTTAATTTCTGTTATGGAATAGTTGTCATCCACCTTATAATTGTCCACCACATTTTTTAAATTGATTTTGTAAGTCAATTTTTCAGCTGCTTCCTGTTCTGGATGGACTATAAAATCGATACCCATGGCTTGCAAGACCGTATCGTGAATGGGAGACAAGGAGCGGCTTATAACTTTTGCCTTGGATAGTTTTTTTATGATAGCGGTTGTGATAATTGCAGCACCTTCATTTTCTCCTATGGCAACCACTGCCAAATCAGTCTGTTTTACGGGTAATGCGTGATAAGCCAATTCGTTAGTAGAGTCTAGGCATATGGAATGGGCAATTTTATCCTTCACCAAATTGACCTTTTCTATTTGTTTATCTACACCTATGACCTCATTGCCAGATTGTGTAAGGTTCAATGCCAATGACATTCCAAAATTTCCGAGTCCAAAAATGATAATTTTCATGTCTTAATTTATTAAAATATTTTCTTGTGGATATTGGTAGAACTTCTGTTCTACCTGTCCCAACATTCCAAAAAGTAAATTGAGAGTTCCGATACGTCCCAAAAACATAACCGCAATGATAACATACTTGCTTGGTTCTGTTAAATGAGGGGTTACGTTCAGGCTCAAACCGACTGTGCTGTAAGCCGAAAAACATTCAAAGGCAATGGATAACAAATCCTTGTCAGGCTCAAAAAACAACAATAAGAAGATACTCATTCCAATCACAATAAGGGAGATGCAAATAATGGCAAAGGCCCTGTTGACAGTACTGCTGGAGATTTCCCTCGTGTTAATTTCGATACGTTTTCTTCCTCTGGCGGTTGCAAAAATATTCATGGTTGCAATGGCAAAAGTACTTGTTTTGATTCCTCCACCTGTAGATGCTGGCGAAGCACCTATCCACATCAAAAGTATGACAAACAATAAAGATGGTGTTGCAACTTGGGTATAATCAACAGTGTTGAATCCTGCAGTTCTTGGTGTCACCGAAGAGAACATTGCAGAAGTTATTCGCCCAAACAAAGTGGTATGTTCCTTTAGGGAATGATTGGCTTCTGCAAAAAAGAAAAAAACAAAACCCGCCAACAATAAAACGGTTGTGGTAACAAAGATGATTTTTGAATTAAGCTTAAAAACCCTTACAGGCAAAGACTTAACTTTGTGAACGAATAAATTTAAAAATGCCGATTTAAAATAAGTGTAGCCATTATAAACAATATTGTAGCCCAGACCGCCAACGACAATCAAAACCATCACGACCCATTGCAGTGAATAATCAAATTTGAAACTGGCATCATAAAAACTACTAGAGGAAGTTGAAAAACCAGCATTGCAAAAGGCAGATATGGAGTGGAACACTGAAAAGAAAATTTTATCATGTACCTTTTCAATGTTATCAATTGAAAAATAGATGAATATAGCGCCGAGCAATTCCAAAGTCAAGGTGAACACAACAATTCTTGCCGCAATTTTTAAAACATCCTGAAGATTGTCTGAAGCAGTATAATCCTTCACATACATTCCCTCCCTAAAGGATGAATTCTCTTTAAAAAAATAAGCAAAAAATGAGGTAAAGGTCAAAATGCCCAAACCGCCAATCTGTATGAGTACCAAAATAACGGTCTGTCCCAAACGGGTAAAATCATTGGCAGTATCCAAAACCGCCAAACCAGTCACACAAATGGCACTCGTGGAGGTAAACAGGGCGTCGATAAAATTGATGCCATGGGTTGTCACTCGGGGAAGCATTAAAAAGAATGCGCCCATTAAAGAGAATATACCAAAACTTCCCACAAACAAAATGGCTGGATTGAAGTAGATTTTATAAATATATTTTATCAAAAATGTGAGCCTCACCAACAAATAGAAAAACAATCCCACTTCAAAGACCACTTTTGTTTCTCTGGTATGCTCCACGATATTATAACCAGAATTTGACAGCATCAGCAAACTTGCTGCTACCAATGTAAGTATAAGTATTCCCAGATTGAATTTTATGGTTCTTTTGGCACTATCTTTCCCAAACTGATGGTGTTTGAATATGTTGAACAGCACAAGGATAGAAGTAATAATGAAAAACCCATAAAGTTTGAAGGGTTTATAATCATCATTGATAGTAAAACCAAAATCCAAAACGAGAAATAGAAGAATGAAAACGTCTAAAAAACGATAGGTGTTTTGTATGGTTTTCTTTTTCATTACTTATTAGATATTTAAAGGGCAGTTATTCTTTCAAGGATTATAATGTTCATTGACCAAATCAATCACACTTTCCATGGTAGGGATTTTTGCGGTCCTGACATCTTCAAAATGTTTCCTAGCTTCAGTAGCGGTCGTGTCTCCAATACAAAAGGCTATCTTATCGGCCATATTGCTCTTCATATAACTTTCAACAGATGATGGACTAAAAAACATAACGCCTTCCACATCGGAATCTATTGTTTCTGTGTCTAAAATGGTTTTGTAAGCTTCAACCTCGGAAACTGATATGTGATTTTTTTCCAATGTTGTTGACAGTTCATCCAGTCGTATGTCACTACAAAAATGCGTGACTTGGGTGCCATCAATAAATTCCACTAGATAATCAGCCAATGCCTGGGCATTGTTTTCCGAATGTTTCACCTTGCCAATTTTGGTTTCAATCAGCCTTTTGGTTCGTCTACCCACACAATAAATATTCTTGAACTGCAATTCTTCCTTTGTAACAATCTTTACAATCGCTTCCACTGCATTTTGACTGGTGATGATGACATTGTCAATTTTGGATTTTAAAATGTATTTCGGAATGCGGTTCAAACTGATTTTCAAAAAATCCGTACTGTCCACTTTGACATTTTTGAAACGTTGACGTTGTGCTTCTGTCAAGCTCTTGGTTGAAAACACTTGAATTTTTTTATCGGCATCTCTCAAATCGTCCATCAATCGGTTGCCTCCACGATCCAAAATATAGTTGGCACAAAATTCTGCAATGTTGTGATGATTGCCTACTTTTTCTTGACGTGTGACCTCAATTTTTTTGCTACCATCCAAACTCAACAAAACGCCCTGAAACGACACTTCTTCATTTTTTATGAATGCCAAGGCACCAATCGGAGCTGAACATCCACCTTCCAAAAGGTTTAAGAATTTACGTTCAATATGAGTACAGATTTCTGTTTCTTCGTGGTTGATGTCTTTACAGATTGCCAATAGTTCTTTATCATCTTCTCGAGCAGCAATCATAATCGTACCTTGAGCAGGCGCAGGCACCATCCACTCTAGATTGACAGCTTCTTCAGGTCTTAAATTCAATCTCCCAATACCTGCAGCCGCGAAGATTGCACCATTCCAGTTACTATCTTCCAGTTTTTGCAATCGCGTGTTCACATTGCCACGAAGTCCTACAACTGTATGTGTTGGATACCGATTCAGCCATTGTGCTTTGCGTCTTAGGCTTCCCGTTGCAATGATGGCTTCTTTTTGAGACAAAAATTCCTCATTGTTTTTATAAACCAAGGTGTCACGAACATTTCCACGTTTTAAAACTGCAGCCTGTACAATTCCGTGTGGAAATACTGTTGGTACATCTTTAAGGGAATGCACAGCCAAATCAACATCGTTTTTGAGCAATGCCACATCAAGGGTTTTTGTAAAAACGCCGGTAATTCCCAATTCATAAATGGGTTTGTCAAGTACCATATCGCCTGTTGATTTTACAGGAACCAATACGGTTTTGTGACCCAAATGTTCGAGTTGTTGTTGTACAGCTTTGGCTTGCCATAGCGCTAATTCGCTATCGCGAGTACCAATTCTTATAAGTTTAGACATGTGTGGTTTGTTCTAACTGAAACACTTTTTTGATGAGTTCAAGACTTTCGTCAAGGTCGTCATTTTTAAGATGATGTGCAAAGTGATTCGTTATTTTTTGGATGATATTGTTGCTAATCAATTCCGCCTGTGCTTCGTTGAAATCTGCATTCTTTTTGCGTTGTGTTTCCAATTCGGCATTCTTAAAATCTAGCAATTTATGTTTTAAGGCATTGATGGTTGGCGCAAATTTTCGAGTGTCGAGCCAATTGTTAAAATCGAGTTTTACTTCTTCCAATATAGATTCAGCGAGTGGAATAAATGCCTTTCTGCGCTCCAAAGTGTCATCCGTCATTTGCGATAAATCGTCCAAATGAATGAGTGAAACATTTGCCAACTCTGTAACGTCTTGATTGACATTACGAGGAATCGACAAGTCCAAAATCAACAATGGTTTTTTAGATTGGATGCAATGTTTGTCCACCGTTGGATTTTGAGCGCCAGTAGCTACAATCAAAATATCAGAAGCATTGATTTCCTCTTGGAGATTGGCATAATCCTTCACCAAAAGATTGAACTTTCCGGCAACTTCCTGTGCTTTGGTTTTTGTTCTATTGATGAGTGTGATGTGTTCATTTTTGGTATGTTTTACCAAATTTTCACAGGTATTTCTACCAATCTTTCCTGTTCCGAAAAGCAAAATGTTTTTATCTGAAACGGTTTCAAAAGATTTCATGATGTATTGCACCGATGCAAAAGACACAGAGGTAGCACCTGATGACAAATCGGTTTCGGTCTTAATCCGTTTGCTGGCCTGAATCACGGCATTAATCAAACGTTCAGTAAACGCATTGAGCAACCCAAATTTTTTTGAAACGCGCGCACTGGTCTTCAGCTGGCTGATGATTTCAAAATCACCTAAAATCTGACTGTCCAAACCAGAACCTACACGGAACATGTGTGAAATAGCTTCCTTATTTTTGTAAACATAAGCCACTTCCTGAAACTCTTCAACCGTGCCTTTGGTGTTGTCACATAGCAATTTAATCAGTTGAAATGGATGTTCTGCAAACCCATAAATTTCCGTGCGGTTGCACGTGGAAGTAACTATCAAACTTTCAATGCCGTTGGTTTTCGCTTGGTTAAGGAGCGCAATTTTAGAAGGTTCATCCAAGCTAAAATGCCCTCTCACATCGGCATCTGCTTTTTTATAGCTCAATCCAATGGCGTAAAAATAAGTTCCTCTTGAGGTGTGAAGGTGCTCCATAGTGGTTTTGGAAATTCGAAAACAAAAGTATAAATGTGAATTGAATAAAAACAACGCTCAAAGAACTTTAAATGTCGCTGGTGGGTTTTTAGGGGATTATTTTAAAAAACCATGATATTTATCATACTTTTGCAGGAATAGCAAGAGTTTGAAGAGATATAGTTTAGAACCAATCTAAATAAGAATAAAACAAATTTTATGAATTCCGAAATAAAAAATGTCGCTAAAGGTTCTTTTGAAGAGACCAAAATTGATGATGGGTTTTTGGTACTGATGTATCAGAATGAAAATAATGTTTCTGAAGTTGTTGAACGAGAGATAGATAGCAGTTTTATTCAGTTTCATTTTTGTTTAAAGGGTTCGAGCAAATTCATCTTCAATGAAGGGCGCTATGCCTTGGATATCTCCGAAGAAAACTCCTTATTGCTATATAATCCGCAACGAGATTTGCCGATTCATCTAGAAATGAACCCCAATTCATGGATGGTATCCATATTGATTTCCATCAAAAAATTTCATGGCTTGTTTTCGCAGGAAGCCGATTACATCACATTTTTAAGTGACGATAATAAGGATAAAAAATATTATAAGGAAGGAAAAATTTCACCATCCATGGCGATTGTTTTGACACAATTGATGCATTACAATCTAAATTATTCAATAAAAAATCTCTATTTCAAGGGAAAAGCTTATGAACTCTTGAGTTTGTATTTCAATAGAAATGAAGATGCCGATGTTGAGCAGTGCCCTTTTTTGGTAGATGAAACGAATGTCATAAAAATCAGAAAAGCTAAAGACATCATCATCGCACGAATGGCAGAACCACCAAGTTTACAGGAATTGTCTGAAGAAATTGGTTTGAATCTAAAAAAATTGAAAGAAGGTTTTAAACAGATTTATGGGGATTCCGTGTACAGTTTCTTGTTTGATTATAAAATGGAATTCAGCCGAAAACTATTGGAATCTGGCAACCATAACGTCAACGAAGTAGGTTTAAAAGTGGGTTACAGTACTGCAAGTCATTTTATTGCAGCTTTTAAAAAGAAATACGGGACAACTCCCAAAAAGTATTTAATGTCGTTATCTTCGCAATAAGAACTAGTGTCAATGAAAAAAGGAGTTTTACTTGTCAATTTAGGCTCGCCAGATAGCCCAGAGCCCTCAGATGTCAAGAAATATTTAGGGGAATTTTTAATGGACGAACGTGTCATCGACGTCCCACTTTGGGCACGCAATCTCTTGGTCAAAGGTATCATTTTGAACACACGGCCAAAGGCTTCTGCAGCGGCCTATAAAAAAATATGGTGGGCAGAAGGCTCGCCATTGATTGTAATTTCTGAACGTTTACAAAAAAAGATACAACAGCAAACGAGTCTTCCTGTCGCGCTGGCGATGCGTTATGGAAGCATGACCATCAAAAAAGGACTTCAGGAATTGGTGGATAAAGGTGTGGAAGAGGTGTTTTTAATGCCTTTATATCCGCAATTTGCGATGGCCACTACGGAAACCATTTTAGTGTTGGCAGAAGAGATAAGAAAGGAACAGTTTCCAAATCTTAAAATATCCGATTTAAAAGCTTTTTATAATCGGGAAGGTTACATCAAGGTTTTGTCACATTCCATCGAAACACATTTGAAGGATAAAGAATTTGACCATCTCTTGTTTTCTTATCACGGCGTTCCAGAGCGTCACATCCGAAAACGTGACATCACAAAATCACATTGTAAAATTGATGGCAGTTGTTGCATCACACCTTCGCCTGCACACGAGTTTTGCTACCGACACCAATGTTTGGAAGTCACCAGATTGGTGGCCCAAAAGTTGGGATTGAAGCCAGGAAGCTAT
Source organism: Gelidibacter sp. (assembly GCA_041391925.1). Classification (GTDB taxonomy): domain Bacteria; phylum Bacteroidota; class Bacteroidia; order Flavobacteriales; family Flavobacteriaceae; genus JBPOFM01. Next base: position 582,942 of record JAWKNA010000003.1, read on the forward strand.
TCCACCTCTTTTCAATCCCGATTAGGTTTTGACCCGTGGTTGCAACCCTATACCGATTTGACCATTGAACGTTTGGGCAAACTGGGCATCAAAAATATGGCCATAGTCACACCTGCTTTTGTGAGTGATTGTCTCGAAACGTTGGAAGAAATTGCCATGGAAGGACAAGAAATTTTTCATGAAATGGGAGGTAATGAGTTTACAACCGTGCCATGTCTGAATGATGACCAAGAATGGGTAACTTTACTGTCTGAATGGATTAATGATTGGCAACTTCAGAAACCGTAATCGCATAATGGCAAAAGTATCTTCTACCGATTTAGGCACAAAGCCCATCAGTAACTTGTTAGTTAAACAAGCGGTACCAGCCTCTATCGGAATCTTGGTAATGTCTCTTAACATTCTGGTAGATACTATTTTTGTGGGTAATTGGATTGGGTCTATCGCCATTGCAGCTATCAATGTGGTGTTGCCAGTGTCGTTTTTTATTGCGGCTTTGGGGATGTCCATCGGTATAGGTGGCTCGTCCATTATTTCGAGGGCGTTGGGCGCCGATAATTATGAAAAAGCACTTAAAACCTTTGGCAATCAGATTACCTTAACCTTGGTGGTGACGCTCTCTATGGTTTTTTTCGGGTTGGTGTTTGCAGATACCATTATTGATTCCTTTGGAGGAAAGGGTGATATTTTTGAACCCGCAAAAATCTATTATCAAATTGTGCTGTACGGGGTTCCTATTTTGGCACTTTGCATGATGGGAAATACGGTGATTAGGGCAGAAGGAAAGCCAAAATTTGCCATGTATGCTATGATGATTCCATCCGTGAGCAATTTAATCATGGATTATATTTTTATCAACCTTCTTGGATTTGGAATGGAAGGTGCTGCTTGGGCAACGACCTTATCGTATGTTCTTTGCTTTCTATTCATTCTTTGGTTTTTCATGTCAAAACAGTCTGAATTGAAAATCAGTTTTTCACATTTCGGGTTGAATTTCCCAATTGTCAAGGAAATCAGTTCATTGGGATTTGTCACCTTGGCTAGACAAGCAGTGGTGAGCATCACTTATTTATTCATGAACAATATTTTGTATGATTTGGGAGGTGAAACATCAGTGACATCTTATGCTATAGCAGGTCGAATGTTGATGTTTGCAATGTTTCCTGTTCTTGGTGTGACTCAAGGATTTTTACCCATTGCAGGATTTAATTATGGAGCCACCAATTATGAGCGTGTTCGGGAGACGATTAACACCGCCATCAAGTATGCTGCGATTCTTGCGTCTTTTGTGTTCATCATGCTAATGGTATTTCCAGATATTATCGCCAAAATGTTTACAACCGATACTGATGTGTTGCGCCAAGCACCACATGATATGCGTTGGGTATTTGCAGCTACGCCCATCATCGCTTGGCAAATGATAGGAGCCGCGTATTTTCAGGCGATAGGGAAGGCAACGCCAGCATTGTTATTGACATTGTGCAGACAGGGCTTTTTCTTTATTCCGCTCATTCTGATTTTGCCAAAATTTTATGGGGAACTGGGCGTTTGGATATCCTTTCCAATTTCGGATGTGCTGGCAACCGTTGTGACCGCTTATTTTTTGAGGAAGGAAATCAGGAAAAATCTAATTCCGAATATAATTTAAGATTTCAATTTAATGGAATATTACAATTACATAAAATCCTTACATCTTATTTTCGTCATTACGTGGTTTGCAGGATTATTTTATATTCCGCGTTTGTTTGTGTACCAAATTGAGGCCTTCCATAAATCGTCTCCTGAAAAGGAAATTTTGGGAAAGCAACTCAAATTAATGGCAAAACGATTGTGGAACATTATCACGTGGCCATCGGCTATTTTGGCAATTTTCTTTGCCATTTGGCTCATTATATTAGTGCCTTCTTGGTTGGAACAAGGTTGGATGCACGTCAAGTTGACCTTTGTAGTCTTGCTCATCATCTATCATTTAAAAACACATCAATTCTACAAACAACTGCAACGGGATGTGGTTAAAAAAACCTCCAATTTTATGCGTTTGTGGAATGAAGGTGCAACATTTATTCTCTTTGCAATTGTATTCTTGGTCATTTTAAAAAATGCCATCAACTGGATTTTTGGTGTCATTGGGATTATTGTTTTAGGACTTTTGCTGATGTTAGGGTTCAAAATATATAAAAACATCAGAAGCAAAAATCCAAATGCTTAAAATGACTTGGCTTGATTATTGCTATCTTTAGTCAATTGTATTTCTGAATGAGAATTAGAAAACTATCCTTACGTGTCCGTATTTTCTTTGCCATGATTCTTTTGGTGCTGATGGCGTCCATTTTAATTGCAGCCGTTACCATCTATCAGTATAACGATGAGGCACATGACTATCACAAAGAGCGATTGGAACGAAAGGAGGAAAACATTCGGCGAAATATTGATTTTGTCATCCGTGAAACCACTTACCCTATTACTACTGAAAAAATCCCTTTGATTTTTAAGGAAGAGATATACAAGATTGCAGATATTCATCAATTGGAGCTCAACATCTACGACCTCGAAGGAGGCTTGCTTAAATCATCTAAGGCAAATATTGAAGGTGATTCACTTCCAAAATGCTTAAGTGCGCACATCTTGAATGAGATGTCCAATACGGCATCCCATCGCTATGTGGACAAAACCCAAAAGAATGGCAAAACCTATCAATCCTCTTATACTTACATTACCGACAAAAAATTCAAACCACTTGCCATTCTAAATCTGCCTTACCTTGAGAATGATGATTTTTTAAACAAAGAACTTAACGAGTTTTTGTTGCGTTTGGGTTATGCATATCTTTTTATGCTATTGATTGCTGTCGTCTTGGCTTTTTTACTCTCAAAATACATTACTAAATCGCTTAAGACCATCAGTGAAAAAATCAATGCGACACGTCTTGAAAAGCGCAATAAGAAAATTGACATCGATTCATCAAGCGAAGAGATTGCAACGTTAGTCAATTCGTATAACAGTATGATTGATGAACTTGAGGAAAGTGCTGTTAAATTGGCTACTTCCGAAAGGGAGCAGGCATGGCGTGAAATGGCAAAGCAGGTTGCCCATGAGATTAAAAATCCACTGACACCTATGCGATTGAGCGTACAGAGCTTCCAGCGTAAATTTGATCCGCAAGACCCATCCATCCATCAAAAAGTCAATGAGTATAGCAAAACACTGATTCAGCAAATCGACACAATGAGTTCCATTGCGTCCGCTTTTTCCAATTTTGCAAAGATGCCTGCCCAACAAAATGAAACTTTAAATGTTGTAAACATCGTAAAGTTAGCTTTGGATATTTTTAGTGAGGACTATATATTTTTTAATACTGAAGAAGAAAAAATCATTGCTAAGTTTGACAGGACCCAATTGATTCGCGTAGTAACCAATTTGGTGAAGAACGCTATTCAAGCTATCCCCGAAGACCAAGACCCACGAATTGTTGTTAGTGTTGCTTCTGATAGTAAAACTGTCACCATTGAGGTATCTGATAACGGTGTCGGCATATCCCATGACAACAAATCAAAGGTCTTTGAGCCAAAGTTCACAACAAAAACAAGTGGCATGGGTCTGGGATTGGCAATGGTAAAAAATATCATGGAAACTTACAACGGAAGTATTACCTTTACATCAGAAGAAGGAAAAGGCACGACTTTTAAGGTCACTTTTCCTAAGGAATAATCATAATCAATTTTTTCCTTAAGCATCGTCTGAAGGATTTCTCAAAACAATTAAAAATGTCTTATCAAAACATCCTATCACGATTTAACGATGGCATCACTTACATCACTATCAACCGTCCAAATAAACTGAATGCGCTCAACAAAGACACGATTAACGAATTGAATCAAGCTTTTAAAGTGGCCGATAAGGACAAAAACACTAAGGTGATCATCATCACCGGAAATGGTGAAAAAGCTTTTGTGGCAGGAGCAGACATCAGTGAATTTGCTCATTTTGATGTTGAGAAAGGTGGAAAGTTGGCAGAAAAAGGTCAGGAACTGTTATTTGATTTTGTTGAAAATCTATCTACTCCAGTCATTGCAGCTGTCAATGGGTTTGCACTTGGAGGCGGATTGGAATTGGCGATGGCGTGCCATTTTAGAGTGGCAAGTGACAATGCAAAAATGGGTCTTCCGGAAGTCTCGCTTGGGGTCATTCCAGGATATGGAGGCACTCAGCGCTTGCCACAATTGGTTGGAAAAGGGAGAGCCATGGAAATGATTATGACCGCTGGTATGATTGATGCCGAAACTGCAAAAGCGTATGGTTTGGTTAACCATGTTACTACACTCGAAGATTTACTGCCTTTCTGTGAAAAAATAGCTGTTAAAATCATGCGTAATTCACCTGTTGCAATCAAAGCTGCCATCAAAGCCGTGAATGCCAACTACAAAGATGGTGTGGACGGTTTTAAGGTTGAAATCAAACAATTCGGGAAATGTTTTGGCACAGAAGATTTCACAGAAGGAACCTCGGCATTCTTGGAAAAGCGAAAAGCTGAATTCCCCGGAAAGTAATTTTCCCACAAATTTTGTTTATAATCCTTTTTGATATTAACATCTCCAACATCATCTTTTAATTAACTTTAAAGTTCAGGTTTTACCCTTTAAATTTAATAATCATGAACCCAAATCCTACCATTAAAGGTCGTGGAGCACAACTCAACACTCATAATCGATTCTTCGAATTAAGCCACGAAATGCGGGATGATTTCTTGGAATATTGCGCAAAAGAAGGCGAAGAGGCCGACAAAAACAAGACACTTTATCTCGACGTATTTCCAAAAACCATTGTAAACAAAGTAGAAAGCCCAGATGTAGGGATGATGTATTCCATGAACATGTACCAAGGTTGTGAGCATGGGTGCATTTATTGTTACGCTAGAAACAGCCATGAATATTGGGGCTACAGTGCAGGACTTGATTTTGAAAGGCGAATCTTGGTTAAAAAAGACGCACCAAAATTACTTGAAGAACTGTTGAAAAAGAAAAGTTGGGAGGCCTATCCCATCGTGATGTCTGGAAATACGGATTGTTACCAACCAGCCGAAAAGAAATTTGAAATCACCCGAAAATGCCTGGAAGTATTTCTTAAATATAAACATCCAGTAGGTATCATTACCAAAAATGCTTTGATTTTACGCGATTTGGAATTACTAAAAGAACTGGCCAAAGACAATTTGATAGGCGTGAATGTTTCCATCACCTCACTTTCTGAAAATACGAGACGCATTCTTGAGCCTCGTACTGCCACTATCAAAAAACGATTGGAAACTGTCAAAACATTGTCAGAGAACGGAATTCCTGTAAATGTGATGATTGCTCCCATCATTCCATCCATCAACAGCCACGAAATTCTCCCATTGGCCAAAACTGTTTCTGAACTTGGCGCTTTGTCAATCGCACATACCATTGTTCGGCTGAATGGTGCTATTGGTGAAATTTTCACCGATTGGATTAAAAAAACCATGCCTGACAGAGCGGAAAAAGTATTGCATCAAATAGAAAGCTTTCATGGTGGGAATTTAAATGATTCACGTTATGGTACTCGTATGAGAGGCGAGGGAGAAGTGGCAAAGCAAATTAATGATTTAGTAAAACTGGCTCGATTGAAATATTTTAAAAATAAAGCTATGCCCCAGCTGGATTGTTCGCTCCATGAACCATGTAAAGTAGGTCAATTAAAACTATTTTAATCATTTTTCCCCATCCCATTCTGCGTAAAACTGTTCAAGATAGTGCTGCATAAATCGATGACGTTTTTCAGCAATTCGTCTCCCAGTAAATGTATTCATCTTGTCTTTTAAAAGCAGCAATTTTTCATAGAAATGATTGATGGTCGGAGCAGTTGAAGATTTATATTCATCTTTGGACATCTTTAAATTTGGTCCAATTGTAGGATCGAACAAGGGTCGGTTTTTATAACCTCCATAATTGAAAGCGCGAGCTATGCCAATGGCTCCCAGCGCATCCAATCGGTCAGCATCCTGAACCACATCAAGTTCTGGCGAACTGAACTTTTGCAATTCATTTCCGCCTTTAAAGGAGATGTTCTCAATAATATGGATAATGTGTTCAATGGCTTTACTATCAACATTGATACTAAACAAAAATTCACGAGCGATTTTTGGGCCAATGGTTTCATCACCATCATGAAATTTACTGTCTGCAATGTCATGTAACAATGCCCCAAGTTGAACAACAAAAAGGTCCACATTCTCATTTTTAGAAATGAGCAAAGCATTCTTATGGACACGTTCAATATGAAACCAATCATGTCCACCTTCGGCATTCTTTAATTTTTCTTTTACAAAAGCGATGGTTTTGGAGAGTTGTTGTTCTTGAATTGTCATATCATAAAAATAAAAATTCCTCTCAATAAGAAAGGAATTATGGTTATAAAAAAGTGATTGATTATTTTAAAACAGCAGGTTCAACCCACTTGAATTGATAAGAATTTTCAGGAATTTTCATCCGTTCTGCCAACCGTTTCATGCGCTCTGGGAGTTTCATCAAATAATCACGGGCTTTTTCAGCTTCATCAGATAAATTTTTGATGTTGCCAATTTCCCAACGCTTGATGAGTTTTTCTAAGATGTCCACATAATCGGCTGACGTATAGACACCAATCCGTTGTGCAGTGTTACTAAACTCCTCAAATGCCGTACTTATTTTATCTCCAGATTCACGCAAGAAATGAGCAGGCATCGTAATCTTTTGTTTCATCATGGTTTGAAAAGCCAACATCATTTGGTTGGGGTCCACAGCAAAAATTCGCTCTACAAATTCCGCATACGCATGATGGTGCCGCATTTCATCTCCCGAAATGATATTGCACATTTTAAAGAGTTGCTTATTCCCCTTTTCCTTTGCTAATTTTGCCACTCGATTGTGCGATACGTAAGTCGCCAATTCCTGAAAACTGGTATAAATGAAGTTTTTATATGGGTCTCTATCGGTTCCAATGTCAAATCCATCGGCAATTAAATATTGGGTTGTTTTTTCAATTTCCCTCATATTCACACGACCAGATAAATAAAGATATTTATTCAACACATCACCATGACGATTTTCTTCAGCAGTCCAATGGCGAACCCATTTTCCCCAAGAATTTCGGCCCACTTGATCTATACCTTCCACATCCATCAACCAAGACTCATAAGTTGGCAAAGCTTCTTCGGTAATCATATCACCGACCAAAACCACCCAAAAATCATATGGCAACTCTTTTGCCAACTCTCGTATTTCTGCAACTTCCTCAAAGAAATTGTCGCCTTCCGAATGGGGTAAAAAGTCTGTAGGCTGCCATATTTTATCGACTGGGATGAGGTATTTTTCTATCAATGAATCGACGTCTTTTTCCAGATGCTGCATCACTTCCAATCTCACATTTTTTAATGACATATCTACAATTTAGGGATGAATGTTTGAAGAAATGACCTTTTCTACAGAAGGAATCAATTCTTCTTTATTTACAAAGGTAGCGATTTTGATAGGTTGGTGTACAGTGAACTTCAAATGATTTCCAATTCCCATAGGAAATTTACCATATCTTAACATTTTCCAAGAATTGTTGATGCTTATTGGAACAATCACTCCTGATGGGATCTTTTTAATCAGAATTTCCAACCCTTTAGTCTGAAAAGGCTTAGGTATGCCTGTCTTGCTTCGGGTGCCTTCTGGAAAAATCACAGCAGCTCTTTTGTTCTCTTCGATAGATTCGCCAAATTTCATAATAGCAGGTAATGCTTGTCTCGGATTTTTTCGATCAATCAATACTGAACCTCCATGGCGTAAATTGTAAGAAACGCTTGGGATACCCTTGCCCAACTCTTGTTTGGCAATAAATTTAGGATGGTGTTTGCGCATGTACCACATAATTGGAGAAATGTCATACATGCTCTGATGGTTGGCAACAATAATCAAAGGTTGGTCAGTATCTATGTCAAAAGGATTCGTAAACGTAAATCGCGTGCCCAAAACGTTCAGACAGCGCATCAATGAAAACTGCAACCAATCGACACTCACCTTATGGGCTTGATATCCGAAAACATTCAGACAAAACCACTGAATGGGATGAAATATGACAAGCGTCAGGCCAAAACAAATAAAATATAGGGCCGTCAAAGGATACGCCAAAAGCTTTCTCATATCGCAAAATTAAATGAATGCTAGTGATACACAAAAAAACCACGAAAAATTCGTGGCCTTCTGATGAATTCTATAAAGCTTTCAACCCGTTTTTTAGCAATAGTCATTATAAGCATCAACCAAGTTTTCTGCAATCATTTCAGCTGGGCGACCTTCAATATGATGGCGTTCTAGCATGTGCACCAATTCTCCATCTTTAAACAAAGCCATACTTGGCGAGCTTGGAGGGAAAGGCACCATGTAACCTCTTGCCCGATCCACCGCTTCTCTATCAACACCCGCAAAAACAGTCACAATATGGTCTGGGCGTTTGGCATTTTGTAAACTCATTCTTGCACCTGGACGAGCATTTGCGGCCGCACAACCGCAAACTGAATTGACCACCACGAGTGTAGTGCCTTCTTTTGCCAAAGCCGCATCTACTGCGTCTGCAGTATGCAATTCTTCAAAACCAACTTTGGTCAGATCTTCCCGCATTGGTTTTACTAATTCTGCTGGATACATATATTTTAAATTTTAAGATTAATAATTTAGATTGCAAAGATACTTAAAAATAGCGTTCAGTACACGGTATTTGGTTGTCAGTCTGAATGGAGCTATTCAGTTTTTCAATAGTAATTTTCAGTAACAATTCTTTAAAAAACACAACTAACAATGGTATATTTGAAACTATTAAAATAAAAAGGAAATGAGTTTTTCAAAATGGATTGGAGCATCCCTAGGTTGGTCATTTGGAGGACCTATTGGCGCCATCATTGGTTTGGTATTGGGCAGCATTGTTGATTCGTTTTCGGATAATGGAACCCCTCTTTTGGGAGACTGGCAATCTAAACAGAAACAGCGTCCCCCTTATCGACCACAAGGTTCATCACAAAGACAGGAACGGCCGCAGACAAAGCCTGGCGATTTTGAAGTCAGTTTGTTGGTGTTGGCTTCCGTTGTCATTAAAGCAGATGGCATCCAAGATCAACGCGAATTGGATTTTGTCCGTCAGCATTTTGTGAATATGTACGGAAAAGAAAGGGCCAACCATGCTTTTAAATTATTTAAAGGCATCAATCAACAGCACATTCCGGTAAGACAAGTGTGTGTACAAATTCAGCAAATGATGGACCACCCATCTCGTTTGCAGTTGCTTCATTTTTTGTTCGGAATAGCCAAAGCGGATGGAATGGTGACAGAAAATGAAGTGGTACAAATTTTTACCATTTCGGGTTATTTGGGCATCAGTTCGCGTGATTTTGAAAGTATCAAAGCCATGTTTTATAATAGTAGCGATAATGCCTATAAAATTCTTGAAATAACAAAAGAGGCTACAGTAGATGAAATCAAAGCTGCATATAGAACCATGGCCAAAAAGTACCATCCTGATAAGGTTATACATTTGGGTGAAGAACATCGCAAAGGGGCTGAAGAAAAATTCCGTCAAGTTCAAAATGCTTATGAACAGTTGCAAAAGGAGCGAGGGTTTTAAGTGTTAAAAGGCATGAAAATTGATGGATAGTTCAAAACCATCAATTTATGAAATTATTATTACTACTATTTTCTTTAGCATCCTCAACAGTTCAAATGTTTGCTCAAACAAACGTTGAGAAAGTGGCCGGAACCTATGAAATAAAATTTGAAGCCACCAACGGATTGATTATCGAAACATTAACATTGAATTCTGATGGTACCTATGTCTTTCACGCCTATGAACGAATAGACCAACGCCTTTCCCTGGAAGGCAATAAGTATGGAAAGGGACGATGGATGTTGAACACTAAAACAATCACCTTTGTAACATCAAAAGAGGATTTGGATGATAAACATTCTTTGGATTTTACTAATTCAAAAGCAAGATTTATAATCAAATCACCTAGAGACACGTCCGACAGAATGGTTAAAACAGCACTTCAATTTTATGAGTCTAAAACAGATTGGCTGACTGGAAGAACTTACATAAAAACTAAATAAAAGCCCTTCAAAAGAGAATGATTACTAATCATTAAATTTTTAGACAAGACTAAAAAAATATTTATACATAAGTAAATATTTGTATCTTTGTGTTCAAAGACATCTATTTTGGTCACACAATCCGAAGAAAATTATATAAAAGCCATTTACCATTTGGGCAAACAAGGGGTTCAACCTGTGAGCACGAATGCCATTGCCGAACAAATGGAAACCAAAGCCTCCTCGGTTACTGATATGGTTAAGAAATTGGCAGAAAAAAATCTTGCCAATTACATCAAATATCAAGGTGTAAGTTTAACAGAGATTGGGCGCTTGACTGCCACATCGGTGATTAGAAAGCATCGGTTATGGGAAGTTTTTTTAGTTGATAAACTGAATTTTTCTTGGGATGAAGTCCACGAGGTTGCAGAACAGTTGGAGCATATCAAATCAGAGAAATTAATCAATAAACTTGACGAATTTCTTGGGTTCCCAAAAACAGACCCTCATGGCGATCCTATTCCAGACAAAGAGGGAAACTTTACCAAAATCTCAAAAATGCTGTTATGGGAGTGCAACATTGGAGACGAAGGCATCTTTGTAGGAGTTGAAGATTCCTCAGCATCCTTTCTCCAATATTTGGATAAACAGCATATTTCATTAGGGGACAAAATTAAAGTACTTTATAAAGAAGAATTTGACCAATCACTGGAAATTTCCCGAAGTGGGACGGTTATAAGCCTTTCCCACAAGACCTCCTCCAATATTTATTTACAAAAAAAGAAGTAAAAAATGATGCAAAAACAGTCCCATAAATCATTGGAAGAAGTACACGGAACGGTTGAAACTTCCGGCAAAAAATCACCATGGAAAAAATTACTGGCATTTTTAGGACCTGCTTATTTGGTAAGTGTAGGCTATATGGACCCAGGAAACTGGGCGACTGATATCGCTGGAGGCAGCCAATTTGGTTACAAGCTCATTTGGGTTTTATTGATGAGCAATATTATGGCCCTTTTGCTTCAAAGTTTATGTGCACGATTGGGTGTGGTGCGAGGTCGCGATTTGGCACAGGCATCTCGCGAGGCATACAATCCGTTTGTCAATTTTATCCTTTACATTCTTGCAGAAATTGCCATTGTGGCCTGTGACCTTGCAGAAGTGATTGGGATGGCAATCGGTTTGAATCTTTTGTTTGGTTTGCCTATGGTTTGGGGCGTAACCATTACAGCTTTGGATACATTTTTATTGTTGTTTCTTTTGAATAAAGGTATGCGTAAAATGGAAGTCTTCATCATCGGACTTATTCTCATTATCGGGCTATCTTTTTTGGTCGAAATGTTTTTGGCAAAACCAGATGTGGGTGATATTATGGCAGGCCTTATCCCTTCAATTCCTAACAGCACGGCATTATATATAGCAATAGGAATCATCGGAGCAACGGTAATGCCACACAATTTGTATTTGCATTCATCATTGGTACAATCCAGAAAAATTGAGCGAACGCGCAAAGGAATCAAACAAGCACTGAAGTATAATTTTATAGACTCTGCCATAGCTCTAAATCTTGCGTTTTTTGTGAATGCTGCCATCTTGATTTTGGCGGCTTCTGTATTCTTTAAAAATGGGATGTATGAAATTGCCGAAATACAGGATGCGCATGCACTTTTGGAACCACTTTTGGGTTCCACTCTTGCACCTACATTTTTTGCCATTGCTCTGATTGCTGCAGGGCAAAGTAGCACACTTACAGGAACACTGGCTGGACAAATTGTGATGGAAGGCCACTTGAATTTACGCATCCAACCTTGGGTACGACGCTTGATTACCCGAATGTTGGCCATTATTCCAGCGCTGTTTACAGTCATTTATTTTGGTGAAAGCGGTACAGGAAAGTTGTTGGTATTAAGTCAAGTAGTTTTGAGCTTGCAATTGGGATTTGCCATCATCCCATTGATTCATTTTGTCAGCAGCAAAAAATTGATGAATGGGTTTGAAATTAAATGGCCATTGCGCATTGCATCTTGGTTGATTACTTTAATTATAGTAGGGCTAAACGCCAAATTGGTATATGATGAAATTATGGGATGGTTGACTACTTCAGAAAACCCAATTTACATTTGGATATTTGTAGTGCCTATCGCCATTGGCGCAGGACTACTTCTCTTGTATATTACTTTTAAGACGACCACTGCTCATATGAAATTTGAAAATCGCAAAATGGTGCCACACATCCTTGACGCCAAAGTTGAAGATGTTATAAAACCGTTATCCTATAAAAGGATTGCCGTTCCTGTTGATTTTTCCACTTCTGACGAGAAGAGCATTTCCACGGCCTTGCAAATGGGAGGAAAGGATGCCACATACACACTCATCCACATTGTGGAAACTCCTGGCGCGATGATTTATGGAGATGAAATAGATGATTATGAAACAGAGAGCGACGAAGCCTTTTTAAAAAAATATCAAGAAAAATTGGAGCAAAAAGGATTCGTGGTAAATGTTGAACTCGGCTTCGGTTCACCCAAAAAGAGCATTCCCAAAATTGTGAATGCTTCGGATTTTGATTTACTGGTTCTGGGGAGTCATGGACATACCGCATTTAAGGATTTGCTACTTGGAACTACTGTGGATGCGGTTCGTCATAAAGTCTCAATCCCTATAATGATTGTAAGAAATTAGTGGTAGGATGTTGAAAAAAGCAATTGTTTTTAGTGCATGTTTGATGGGTCAGTTTAGCCATGCCCAAACGATTGTTACAGACAGGCCTGACCAAACGGAAAGCCCTTCAGCAATTCCACAAGGAAGTTTTCAATTGGAAACTGGTATCGTCATTGGGTTTTCTGAAAATGATGAGGTTTCGGAACAACAAATTTTAGCACCGACGACACTTTTTAGGATAGGGATTGTTAAAGGACTTGAAATAAGGGTTGTCAATCAACTGGAAAATATCAAAATTAAAAATAGTGGAGAAAGCAGTTTTGGCATCAGCGATTTGGAAGTTGGTGCAAAATTGGAATTGTTGCATAAAGATAACCTCAATACCAAAATGGCGTTTTTGTCACATCTCATCCTTCCGACAGGCTCAAAAGAATTGACCAGTAACACATTTGGAACCGTCAATAAACTTGCCGTATCACATTCCATAGCTGAATCGCTCGATTTGGGTTACAATATTGGCTATAATTATTTTGGCGAAGACAATGGAGATTTAACCTACTCTGTGGCCTTGGGAATTGGGCTGACCGATACTCTCGGACTGTATGTGGAAACGTATGGTGAATGGATTAAATTTGAGGACTTTCAATCCAATTTTGATGCAGGATTTACGTATTTGGTGAATAATAACCTACAATTGGATGTTTCCTTCGGGACAGGGATTAACCATACCATGAATTACATCTCTGCTGGGTGCAGTATCAATTTTTCAAAAACTCAATGACATCCACAATCATCACCACTACCACAGCCTTTATCGGTTTTGGCTCTCTTGAAAAAGAATTTTTTAACCAAGAAACCGATTGCAAAGGCCAATGCTGTAAAAACAAGTATATTTTGCAATAAAGTGTTCATTTTTCTTTAAGTTTTAATTCAGTTTTCCAATTGCCCTTTATTTCAAAACCTGATAGGCTATCAATGCTACAAGATAGGCAAAACCACTCATAATTAAAAGCTGTAACACGGGCCATTTCCAAGTATTAGTCTCTTTTTTGACAATGGCAAGTGTGCTCATGCATTGCATCGCAAAGGCATAAAAAAGCAACAGCGAAATTCCTGATGCAAAATTAAACAATGGACCTCCCAAAATCGGGTTGACTTCTCCAGCCATTCGGTTTTTGATGGTATCTTCATCATCACTTCCTACACTATAAATGGTCGCCAAGGTACCTACAAAGACTTCCCTAGCCGCAAACGAACTCACAATGGCAATACCTATTTTCCAATCATAACCAAGAGGCCTGATAGTTGGTTCAATTGCTCTTCCCGTGATTCCGATAAAGGAATGCTCAAGCTTATAGGACGCGATGTGTTGCTGCAACGCTTCATCATTTAAATGTTGTGAAGCATAGTTTTTGGAAACGATGTCTTCTGCATTATTGAAATTCTCACCTGGTCCATAAGATGCCAAAAACCACAACACAATCGAAATCGCCAAAATGATTTTTCCTGCACCAAACACAAAGGATTTTGTTTTTTCAATGACGGTCAAAACCACATTCTTTAACAAGGGCCATTTGTAATTGGGCATTTCAATCACAAAAAATGTTTTGCTTTTTATCTTTAAGATTTTGTTTAAAATATAGGCCGAACCAATAGCGGCAGCAAATCCCAGAAGGTAGAGAAGCATGAGGGTTAAAGCTTGGTAGCCCAAACCAAAAATTCGCCCTTCTGGTATGACCAATGCAATGATGATCAAATAGACAGGAAGACGTGCAGAACACGTAGTAAAAGGGGTGACCAAAATGGTAATCAGCCGTTCTTTCCAACTCTCAATATTTCGCGTTGCCATAATCGCAGGAATGGCACAGGCAGTACCAGAAATTAGAGGGACTACACTTTTTCCACTCAAACCAAAACGTCGCATGATCCGGTCCATTAAGAACACAACGCGGCTCATGTAACCACTTTCTTCAAGGACGGAAATGAACAAAAACAAAAATGCAATCTGTGGAATGAAAATGACAATGCCTCCCAGTCCTGGAATAATCCCTTCAGTCAAAAGATTGGTGAATGCCCCTGAAGGCAATTGGTTCTTGGTCCATTCACCCAAAGAAGCAAAGGCATTATCGATTAAATCCATCGGTACACTTGACCAATCATAAATCGCTTGAAAAATGGTCAATAAGATGACAAAGAAAATGGCATAGCCCCAAACCTTGTGGGTTAGGATTCTGTCAAATTTAATGCGCAAATCTTTCGCGGCTTTTAAATCTATGGTCTGGCCCAACTTCAAAGTATCGTTGATGAACTGATACCGTTTGATGGTTTCTTTCTGCTGAAGCCGCTTTAAATCACTTTTGGTTTTTGTCTTAAAATCGGCAACAGGGTCAATTTCATTACGATTGGTTTTACCAAAATTGACATCTTGGGTGATGACCAACCAAAGTTTATAGAGCAATTGATTTGGAAAGGCTTTGCGAAGGCCATCAAAATAGGCTTTGTCAATTTCCGAAGCATGCATGCAAGGTTCTATGGACAATTCTTTATAATTGGAAATGAGTTCTTTCAGTTCCTCTATTCCTTTTCGCTTACGGGTACTGACAAGAGCAATTTTGGTCTTGAGTCGTTCCTCCAAAAAAGCAATATCCAAAGAAATCCCTTTATAAACCATTCTATCGGACATATTGATGACCAGTATAGTGGGGATTTCAAGGTCTTTGATTTGAGTAAACAGAAGAAGGTTGCGCTTTAGGTTTTCAACATCACTAATGACCACGGCTACATCAGGAAAATCCTTGTCATTCCTGTTCAAAAGCAATTCAATGACCACATTTTCATCCAAAGAAGAGGCATTCAAGCTATAAGTGCCAGGCAAATCGATAATATGCGCTTTCACACCTCGGGGCAATTTGCAGATGCCTTCTTTTTTCTCGACGGTAATACCTGGATAATTGCCCACTTTTTGGTTCAGACCTGTCAAGGAATTGAACACCGAGGTTTTCCCAGTGTTTGGATTTCCGATAAGAGAGACATTGATCTGTTTACTCATAGAATAATGTCGATTAGGATATGGATGGCAGTTTCTTTTCTGATAGCTAAATGGGTGCCATTGATATTGAGATACATGGGGTCTGCAAAAGGGGCAACCTGAACAAGTTCCACAAAATTACCGGGCAGACAACCCATTTCAAGTAATTTTAATGGAACATGAATGGAAGAAACATCAAGAATGACGGCTCTTTCGCCTCGTTTTAATTGTGCTAACGTTACAGACAAGCTTATTTAGATTGATTTTAAAGAAGCAAAAGTAAGGCAAAAAAAGCTCAGGTTCAAAGTTTAGGCTTTAAAGTTTTAGTCTTCCAATCGTAAGACTTTGATATCGGCCAACAATCGTTCGATGTCTTCAGGTTTTGTCCCATCATAATAGCCGCGAATCTGTCGCTTTTTATCAATCAGCATAAAGTTTTCGGTATGAATCATGTCATACACATCACCATTGCCATCGGTTTTTACGGCCATATAGCTTTTACGGGCCAACTCATAAATCTGCTTTTTATCGCCTGTGACCAAATTCCATTTCGTATCATTGACACCTTTTTCTAGGGCATATTTTTTCAACTGTACCACACTGTCAATTTCTGGAGTTACGGAATGTGATAATAGCATCACGTCATCATACTTCAAGATTTCCTTTTGAATTTGAGACATGTGATCGGTCATGATAGGACAGATACTCTGACAGGTGGTAAAAAAGAAATCCGCCACATAGATTTTATCCTTATAATCCTCCTGGGTAATGGTTTTTCCATTTTGGTTGATGAGCTTAAAATTTGCAATATGATGATATTTGCTAATATATTGGATGGTGCTATCCACCATCTCCGCATTCACTTTTGAAGGTTGATAAATGGGAAGAACTTTTTTAGGCTTTAATATGGAATAAAAAATGAAAATGATGATAAGGGAAAGAATTAAAAAGCCAATCCAGAAAAATTTAAACTGCTTAAAAAAGGATAACATCTACTTAAAATTAAGGTCTTATGTAAGATTTGGCTGCAAAAATACGACCTATATACAAGAAATTAGGTATTTTTAACATCCTAATTGGATAGCTATGAAAATAATTTTACCTTCCTTTTTACTCTTAATCACGTTCTCAACGTTTGCTCAGGATTTTGATGCCTCCATCAATTCCATAAGGGAATCGGAGGCAAAAGCCGCTTTAAACCGAATGATGTTTAGGGCAAATCCCAATACGGGTAATTACGACGTTACATACCATCGTTTGGAACTCAATGTCAATCCCACCCAAGCACAAATCAGTGGGGATGTCACAACGTATTTTGAAGCCAAATCTCCTATGAGCCAGATCACGTTCGATTTGGCAAATAACATGTCAGTGTCACAAGTGTTACAAAGAGGAAATCCATTGGCCTTTTCCCAAAACGCGAATGATGAACTCGTCATCACCTTGCCTTCCATCCAAAACACAGGGGTTTTGGATTCCTTGACCATTAGTTATTCTGGTAATCCTGTAAGCTCTGGTTTTGGCTCCTTTGAAGTGAGCATACATAATGGAAAGCCTGTTCTCTGGACATTGTCTGAACCTTATGGCGCCAAAGCCTGGTGGCCTTGCAAACAGGATTTGATTGATAAGGTGGATGCGATAGATGTGTACATCACTTCGCCACAATTCAATCCATCAGGGGATGAATATATAGCAGTTTCCAATGGCTTGGAGCAAGGTCAGGAGATTAATGGAGCCAGCAAAACAACGCATTACCGACACCAATATCCAATTCCAGCCTATTTGGTAGCGATTGCCGTGACCAACTATGCGGTGTATTCGCATACAGTTCCAAATAATGGTAATCCTTTTGAAGTGGTCAATTATGTCTATCCAGAAAATCTAGCAAGCGCACAGAACAGCACACCTGTAACGGTGGATATCATCAACCTGTATGCAAGCTTGTTTGAGGAATATCCGTTTGCAAACGAAAAATATGGCCATGCCCAATTTGGTTGGGGAGGCGGCATGGAGCATACCACAGTGTCGTTTATGGGAAGCTTTGGTAGAAGCTTAATAGCGCACGAGTTAGGGCATCAGTGGTTTGGCGATAAGGTGACTTGCGGGAGTTGGAAAGATATTTGGCTCAACGAAGGCTTTGCAAGCTATTTGGAGGGACTCACCATTGAGAATCTCGATGGGAACTCATCATTTAGAAATTGGAAACAACAAACCATCAATAGCATCACCTCGCAACCCAATGGGGCCGTATATTTGACCAATACCGATACCTTGAGCGTCAATCGTATTTTCAATGGTAGATTAAGCTATGATAAAGGGGCAATGATGATTCACATGCTTCGAAAAAAATTGGGCGATGCCACCTTCTTTCAAGGAGTCCAAAATTATTTAAGCGACCCAGACCATGCTTATGGATATGCCAAAAGTGAGGATTTCATTAGTATTATGGAAGCTACCAGCGGTGAGGATTTAAGTGAATTTTTTAACGATTGGCTCTACCATCAAGGTTATCCAACTTATAACATCCAATGGTACCAACCAAACAGCACTCAAATCAGTGTACGAATATCCCAAACCCAGAGCGATCCGTCCGTTTCATTTTTTGAAGTGCCAGTACCATTGCGAATCCTTGGAACACAAGGAGAGGTCATGGATATAGTCCTCGACAATACGGCCAATCTAGAAATGTTCACTCGTACCGTCAATTTTACCGTGAGTGACGTTATCTTCGATCCGGAGTTCGATATCATTTCTAGAGACACGACGTTAGAATTGAACGTCGATGAAGAAGCGTTGGATCTGCCCTTTGTAATGTTTCCCAATCCTGCCTCACAAAACGTGTACATTCAAAAACCGGAAAGTATGCAAATCCAAGAGGTTCGTGTGTATGATGCTCTTGGCCAATTGTTGAGCCAAAGGCCTTACCAACCCATCATGGACGTTTCTGCTTTTTCCACAGGCATGCTGTTTGTGCAATTTCAGACCAACACAGGCACCATTACTAAATCATTGTTAAAAAAATAGCGATTACAATCGCAATTGTTTTCTAAATCCCGCTAAAACACTACTTTTGCAGCTGATAATTTTTTTTGACTAGAGATACATGGAGTTTGTTATAAAAATCTCTCAATTTTTATTGAGTCTTTCGCTGCTGATCATCCTACACGAATTAGGGCATTTCATACCGGCGAAACTGTTTAAGACACGCGTAGAAAAGTTCTACCTCTTTTTTGATATAAAATATTCATTGTTTAAAAAGAAAATCGGCGAAACCGTCTATGGTATTGGCTGGTTACCTTTAGGGGGTTATGTCAAAATAGCCGGAATGATTGATGAGAGTATGGATAAGGAGCAGATGGCACAACCGGCACAACCATGGGAATTCCGTTCTAAACCGACCTGGCAACGCCTCATCATTATGCTAGGCGGCGTCACGGTCAACTTTATCCTGGCCTACATCATTTATGTGTTTGCGTCTTTGGCGTATGGTGATATTGACATTAAAACCGATAGCATTAAGGATGGGTATTACGTATCCAACCCTATTTTGACCAATCTGGGCATACAAACAGGCGATAAGGTCATTGCTATCAACGATGAAAAGATTGTCAACTATTCCGATATTCGCAAGAAACTCATTGAGGCCGAAACCATCACCATTGAGAATGAAAATGGCACTAAAGAGGTCTCCTTGCCCCATGATTATTTGGGGAAATTAAGCACCTCCGATGACAAAACCTTCTTTGAGCTTCGCTTTCCATTTGTGGTGGGTGCTGTATCCGATTCTTCGGCGAACAAATCGGCAGATTTAAAACATAAAGACATCATCACGTCGATTAATGGGCAACCCTTGAAATATTTTGACCAGATCAGCGACCGTTTAAAACCGCTTGCTGGCGAAACGGTCCAAGTTCAGATTCTACGCGACGGAAAAACTTTGGAGCGCCAGTTACAGGTAGATAAGGATGGTAAATTCGGGATTGCACCCATGGGTAGTTTATCAGATATCGAAAAGGTAGGGTATTATGACATCGTACGAAAAGAATACAGCTTTGTTGAAAGTTTTGGAGTTGGATTTACGAAATTCACAGGACAGATAGCATCTTATGGAGCACAGTTGAAGAAAATCTTTACGCCCAGCACAGGGGCCTATAAAGGTGTTGGTGGCTTCAAGGCCATTTACGATATTTTCCCAGACTCTTGGAGTTGGGAGTTCTTTTGGCAAATCACAGCATTCTTATCCATCATGTTGGGAGTTTTAAACCTGTTGCCAATTCCTGCGTTGGATGGTGGCCATGTGATGTTTTTACTGTACGAAATGGTTTCAGGACGTAAACCTTCCGAAAAGTTTTTGGAGAAAGCCCAAATGGTTGGCTTTTTCATCTTGATTGCACTGGTGCTGTTTGCCAACGGGAACGATATTTTCAAGGCAGTGTTTAAATAGCGATATTTTTTAGAAAATATATTTGTTGAATTTAAAAAATACAATATATTTGCAACCTCAAAAAAGGTAATATACCTTCCTCTTTAGCTCAGCTGGTTAGAGCATCTGACTGTTAATCAGAGGGTCCTTGGTTCGAGCCCAAGAAGAGGAGCAAACAAAACCCGTCACGGAAGTGCCGGGTTTTTTTGTGGAAAGGGTTTGGGTGAGAAGTTTATACTGAGCGGAGCCGAAGTGAGCCCAAGAAGAGGAGCAAACAAAACCCGTCACGGAAGTGCCGGTTTTTTTGCTTTTAATACATTAAGAGGCCTCAATCATCGAAAGAATATTCCCTGCAGGATCCTTAAACCAGGCAATCAACGGGCCTTCAGTATGTGAAATGCCTTTGGCATCGGTATTCAGGTCTTTGTACTGCTCAAATGTTACCCCCTTTTTCGTTAAGGCATCCACAGCGGCCTCTATATCCGTTACAGGAAAATTGAGCACCGTAAACGTCGCGGGTTCATGGTTGGGTTTGGGGTAAATGATGATAGGGTTGTTACCCTGGAGATGCAACTCCAGAATCCCCATGATACCCTCTTTAATCGAGAGGCCAAGGGTATCCTGATAAAATCTTTTGGCCTTGTGTAGGTCGTCAACGGAAAATCCGCTGAACGCTTTTGAATCTGCTAACATAAGTTCTTTTTTTTATAAAGTTGCTTTAGCTATAAAGCGTAAAACAGTATTGAAATGGTCTCACTAATTAGGAGGCATTGGCATAGGCGGCGTCCAATGCGGCAATGTCCATTTTCTTCATCTGCATCATGGCAGTAAAAACAGCCTTTACCTTCTGAGGATTCTTATCGGTCATATAGTCCAGCATACAATTGGGAACAATCTGCCACGACACCCCAAACTGATCTTTTAACCAGCCGCACTGTTGGGCGTCCACAGGACCCCCTTCCTTAAGATGATTCCAATAGTAATCAATCTCGTCCTGGGTATCACAATGGACGACAAACGAGATGGCTTCATTGAACTTAAAGGCATTCCCACCATTGAGGCCCATAAACTCCTGTCCTTCCAATTGAAATTCCACGGTGAGTACAGACCCAGCGGGCTTGCCATGGACATCCTGTCCGCTATCCGGATAATAGGTAGTTCGTGTGATTCCTGAGTTTTTAAACACGGAAACATAAAATTTGGCTGCGGCTTCCGCTTGCGAGTCAAACCACAAGCAGGAGCCGATTTTCTGTAAATTTTGAGATTTTATTGTTGTCATAAGATGTAAGTTTTAATAATGATATGAATGAATATTTCAAAGGTAGGAAAGCATTATAACACCTAAAATGGGGAAATATGACAATGTATCGGGGCGATTATGCCATATAATTCCCGCAAAAGCGGGAATCTCACACCTCCACACCTAGTCCCACCTCCCTTCTTTTAAATTCTTAGAGTGTTTCCAACTACCCACGCTCATGACCAAAAAACCCCACAGTCTGGTGTGGGGTTTTTGGCTATCAATCGCTAACTATTGGGATAAATTATGAGGCAATATCCTCAAGGCGTTTCACTTTGTTGAGCGTGCCTTGTATATCTCCAACCTGCGATTGCAACTCTTGTGTAATCTCAGGGGAGAGATGGTGTTTCTTCAGCACATCTTGGTATTCATCAACGCTGGCTTTTTCGCCACGGATGACTTCTTCCAAGACGGCTTCATCATCATTACCGGCCAAGGAGCTCTTAATATCTATCCAAGCCCGATGCAATGTTCCGGTCACACTACCACTGTCTTTAGGGGTTTCACCCAACTGACGCAATTTTTGGTCAATGGCAGTAGCAAAACGACTACGTCGTGCTGCCTGTTGTTGTAAAAAGCCTTTGAGGGCAGGGTTTTTGGCATCCTGCATGGCTTTGGTATAGCCTTTCTCAGCATCATAGTTCTTTTCGATGATATCTTGTAAGACATTGACGGTTTCTTTATGTGTTTGTTCTCTTGCTTCTTCTAATGAGGTTTTCATAATATCTGTTTTTTAAATTTTTAAGTGATATCTAAAGTTACAACATCAATTGGGCAAATTATCTTAAAGCTTTCCCATTTGGGAGGCGTTTAACAGGAAGTGTTAAGGGGTGTTAAAGACTTTTTCATCATAATCCAAATCTTAAGATTGGATAAGCCGCAATCCACCCCTGATATTGACCTAAATACACCTTTTAAATAGCAAAAACCTCAGTATCTTTACAAAAACAGCCTAAAGCCTAAAGCCTAAAGCCTAAAGCCTAAAGCATATAGCATCTTACCATGAATACAGAAATTTTAAACCGATGGAACGCCGCAACCGAAAGATTGATACAATTGCTCTCATCATTGAGCGAAGAGCAACTGAACAAAGTACCCTTTGAAGGCAGCTGGACCGCCGGACAAGTGGGAGACCATCTGTACAAGTCCTATGATGTGATGGGCATCCTTAACGGCAACGTCGAAGATACCCACCGCGACCCAATGGAACGACTGTTGCCCATGGAAAAGACCTTCAAGGATTTTAGCATCAAAATGAAATCACCAGAATCCATTGTGCCTACCAACCAACACATGGATAAGAAACAATTGCTCTCAGGACTAAAACACCGCATCGAACGCCAACGCGACGCCATCAAGACCATGGACCTCACCAAAACCTGTTTAGACACAAAATTCCCAGGAGGCGACACCTTCACACGTCAGGAATGGTTAAGCTTCAACGCCATGCACACCGAGCGGCATAACCATCAGTTGGAAACTATTATTGAGAAAGTAAAACCTTAGAGTTGAGCTTCCACAATACGACGCAATCCCTCTATAGATAAACTATCGATTCGCCGATGCAGCATACGATGGCAATTGGAACATACAAGGGCAAGGTCATCTAAGGTTGTGGTGGTTTCACCGCCTAGTTCTGATAATGGAGAGATGTGGTGGCATTCTATATACCCTTTCCCTAAATCACCATAGGCTTCATAAAAATCAAAAGTACAAGTCTCACAGTCCAACTTGCCATAAGTCTTTAGATACCTATCTTTTTTCTTTCTATTGATTTTAGTGTCGCGTTCATAATACTTATGAAGTTTATAAATAACTTTTCCTTCTTTGACGCCATCAGTGGTATCATCGATATCATCTCCAATCTTATATAATTGATTGTTTAATTTCGTATTGGTAACGGTTGCTTTAATATGTGCAGCTAATTTTGAAAGGGTTTCTTTATCGTTTTTGAAATCATCAAAAACCTGCTTATCCAATCTACTATAAGATTGCATCCCTTTACCATGATAAGTGGCATCAAGTGCCAAAAAATTACTGAGTTTTAAACTCGCACCATTGGGATTGCGAAACTTAACACTATCAGGTCTAAATTCATGAATAGGTAATTTGTTTAGAGTTTCTGAAAGCTCTATTATTTCTGGATTTCTAGAATGGATTTGTCCTGGCTCCAATCTAAAGTATAAATCAAGAGCTAAAATAATTTCGTCTCGATGCCATTTAGGATTACGCATATAAAGGGTTGTTGGTGATTAAATTCAACTTTTTTTATTGTTTTTTATTGAATAGAGACATTCGTAACCGAATAATCAGTCAATAAATCCTGCAATAAGGTAGGGGTAATATCTGAACTTCCCACCAAGATGGTTTGAAAAATTTCTATTCGGTCATCTACAGTCAGGGTATTAAGTTGAGCATCATCACGGAAAAAGTCCATAAAATCGGCTCTCGTTATTGTTGAATTATGCTTCATGTCTAAGTTATTTTTATATAACAATTTACAAATGATTTCCGTTTTCCTCAATTCAAATTTCAAACCTTTGTTAGTAATTTTTCAACAATATTTTAAAATGATGGATTGTCTAACGCTGAGTATAGGAATCTCACCCCACCCCCATAACATCCAGCGCACTACCCTTTTTATTCGGCAAAAATTTGTCCTTCACCATCCTGCCATACAAAATCCCGGCACACACCACCACCGCCATTGCATCGGGTGTTGGCAAATGGCGTCCTGGCACCACCTCTAGAGAGACAGCCTCATAAGTTGGCGCATCCAACGCATACAGGGCACTATAACAAATTCCGGCACTGTTTGCATCGACGGGGAGGGTTTGCACATAGGAGGTTCCTTCCGCATCGGGAGCAGCGGGGCTCACCTGCGTCGCCACCAGCACCAACTGAAAATGGGTCGCGCCATCGGGCACAGACTTCAAATCACTTCGTGTAAACTCTGGCACCATCCAACGCACATGCTCACGAATAGCATGGAGGTCCAAGGGTTCTAGCAACCGTGCCGACAGCACTTCCAGCACCGACAATTGCGAATGAAACGGAAATCCCGCCAAAGCCTCAGGGCACAGGAGCAAGTCAAATCCCTGCCGCCCCAAACGTTGCGAGCTGAGATCCATAGCAGTCCTAAAGCGGGCATTCAACCTTCCACAAGTATCTTGATGGGTAAATTGCGAAGCGACCCTCATAAAACTGCGCCTAAAATGCTTGCACAATGTCGAGGCGCCACCGCCAAAGAGTCGGGCATTGCGCCACGTGCCTTCGGCAGTCGGCTGGTAAGAGCGGTTTTTGGCCTTCACAATACCGTCCCCATGGGGCCCTTCGGCAAAGGTAAGCCCACCCATCGTGCCTTCAAACTTGATAAAACTATGATAACGTGCCATAACAATTCACTTTAATCTCTCGGCCACAGGCACATCCGTACAAACAGCACATCAAGGATAACAACAGTATAAAAAACGATAAACAAGTACAACACCCACTATACACGGGCGCCATGAGCTAATGATACTAGGGAGAACCACCGACAATCAATAAATCTACACACCTTAAAACCTGCCGATGACAAGTCAAACTACGTTATTTTTTCTGAATTAAACAACATTTTTTGGGGACTTTTCAACGGAGTGCCATCACGGCAAACCGATGAATGAGTAGCAATTAGGAATAGAAACCCTCGGAAATTCTCAGGGACATAACATTAGCCACAGCGGATAAAAGCCCTAGTTCACCCGTAGCGACACCCTATCAAACTGGTATAAAAACAAACTAAAGTGTAGCTGAAGTCCATGTCAAGTCCATGTCAACTACTGATTTTTCTTACAATAAATTAAAATGAAGGCAGCTTCATCAACGATGAAAATGGCAAAGTACCTAGTTGCAGACAGGCCATAAGCACTATGGCATTAAGAAGGAATCATAAAGCATACCCAAACTAACGGATTTTTCCCAGATATGCAACAAGTGTCACATAAAAATAGAATAGTGAATCCCTTATGTGACAACACAATAGTTTCCCTTCTGGCTCAGCCTGATGAGCAGGCGAAACCCTACCGTATCCTCGGCAATCCATCAAAATACCCGTAGAAGGTCTTGGGTCGGGCAGTGTCGTAAAAGGCCTCCAGATTGAGGGTGTTCGTGAATTGGTCTTCGGTGCCTGGGAAATACAGCACCATCTTGCTGATAAATTCGGTCTTGGTATCACTCTGGTTGACCGCCTTTCTGACCACTCTCAAATAGTCATATTTGGAAATACGGATGCTGTTTTCGGGCGTGGCATATTCAAGAAAATCGGTCGTTTGCTTTACTTTTTTGAGCTCTGTTTTGAATCGGAACCCTTCCGTCGCCAGTAGATAGTTGTGATAATTGACAAAGGTGTTCCGTGCTTGTGTGGCTTGGTCTTCCGCGACTGGGATGACCCTAGTGTCTTTGGTCGGGGTCTCTTGGGCTTGCATGGCCACAGATAGGCTTAACCATGCAGATAGTGCTAAGAGAACGGTTTTGGTAGTAGTTGTCATAAGGTTGGAGGTTTCGTTGCAATCAAACGTAATGGTCACGGTTGTTGTACTCTAAAGGTACGAATTGTTTTCATGTGAAAGGAAGGGGTGTTTATAATAATATTGAATTCAGAGATCAATGCAATGAATGGGATTCCAAAAATTTACTATATTAGGGACTCATTTTGAAGGGATTGCCAGACATGTTGCTGGCACCTTCGTAAAACCAACCGCTTATGATAACGTATATTGTTTTGGGTCTCCTAGTTCTTCTCGTGTTGATGATGGTGACCGTCTTCAACCGCTTTGCCAAAAACCGAAATGTGGTCAAGGATGCTTGGGGCAATATCGATGTGGCTCTCAAACGCCGCTATGATTTGATCCCCAACCTTGTGGAAACGGTGAAAGGCTATGCTTCTCACGAAAAAGACACCTTGGAACGGGTCATACAGGCGCGTAACGCCGCCATGCAAGTACCCGATGGTGACATCAATGGACAGATAAAAGCAGAGAACCAATTGCAGCAGACCTTGCGAAGTATCTTTGCATTGGGTGAGGCTTATCCCGACTTAAAGGCGAATGTCAACTTCTTGGACTTACAGGCCAAGCTGAACGAGATTGAAGAAAACCTGGAACGCAGCCGTCGCTATTATAACGGTACGGTCAGGGAAAACAATACCTATGGTGAAAGTCTTCCGGGGGCACTCTTTGCAGGGATGCTCAAGTATCAGCATTTCGACTTTTTTGAGGCCGATGCCGCCAGCCGTGAGAATGTGAAGGTAAGTTTTTGAGACTCCCCATGCCGACTGAATCCCCACGGCACTTCTTTAGTTGAATGATTAAACCGCATCGTGGATGCGCCCTTTATACCTGTGCCAATGAGATATGTAGTAGTACTGTTGAGTGCCCTTTTGAGCCATACCATTGGCTTTTCCCAAGACTTTACGGTGGAGCATTATACCGTGGACATTACTATCCATGAGGAAGGCTATTTTGATGTCGTGGAAAACTACGACCTTACCTTTGCCATCCCAAAACATGGGATTTATAGGGATATACAGACCAAATATGATATCCTCACCGAAGAAGGCACCCATGAAACCCGAAAGATTAAGATTAGCAATGTGGAAGTGCCGGGGCGAACTTTTGAAACGCCGTTTAGCTTTACACAGAAATTGAGCAGTACCTACCAAATAAAGATAGGGGATGCCGATAAGACCCTTACGGGAGCACAGCATTACGAAATCAAATACCGAGTGACCAATGCTTTTTTATATGAAACGGATGGGGTCAAATTCTACTGGAATCTAAAACCCAGTGATTGGTGGACCACCTTTCAGGATATCGAATTCAACATCCATCTGCCATCCTCTGTGAGCATTGATTCCAGTGACGTGTTTGTGTATTCTGGGGTCACAGGTACTAACACCTTGAGTCAAGACATCCAAGTGAACGTTGCCAACGGTGTGGTAGCAGGCAATAGCCTCCCCAATTTTAGGTCGTTTTCGGGGCATAGTGTCACCATTTTAATCCATCTGCCACCCAATGCCGTGGCTGAAATCAAACCGCTTTGGCCCTTTTGGACGGAGTATGGTTGGATACTGGTATTACTGCCCTTGCTCGTTTGGTTTTACAGAACTTGGTTGATTTACGGTAAGGATGATAAGGTGGTCAGCACCACGAGCTATTATCCACCAGCTCAAATGGATCCTGCCATGGCCGGGTTTTTAATCAATGATTCGGATGATGTGTCCGATCTGATTGCATTGATTCCTTATTGGGGTGCTAAAGGCTTACTGCGGATTGAGGAAATCCCCAAAAAGAATTGGTTCACCAAGGCAGATACCAAATTGATTGCCTTGAAGCCATTGCCGGCAGATGCAGCCAGTTATGAGAAAACCATCTTCAACGGATTGTTTGGAAGCTACATCAGTCCTGGTGGTACGGAAGTGCTCATCAGTAGTTTGAAGGACTCCTTCTATACCAAGATGAGCAGTGCGCGTAGCACTTTAAAGAAGCAGGCCCAACCGTATTATGAGTCAGGTTCCAGACGCATTCGGAATATCACGTATGGTGTGATTGTCGTTTTAATGCTCCTGCTCGTCCCACTGATGCTTTTTGTATGGGGATTTGTGGCCATGGGTGCCACCATTCTCTTGGGTATCTTCTTGCTTATCATGAACATTTTTATGATTAAAAAGAATGCGAAAGGAAATGCAGTATTTTCAGAATTGAAAGGATTCAAGCAGTTCATCAAAGTGGCAGAAACCAATAAATTGAAGATGCTCATTGCCGAAAGTCCATCCTATTTTGAGACCACCATGGGCTATGCCCTAGCCTTTGGGCTATTTAACCAATGGGCTAATAAATTTGACACCTTGAATGTACCACCACCCACCTGGTACAGCTCAACCCAAGGCAACTTGACCATGCAGCATTTCTCCAATTCTTTCGCTAGTACCATGTCGTCCGCCCAATCGACCATGGTGAGTTCGCCAAGTAGCAGTGGCTCTGGCGGTGGCTCCTCGGGAGGTGGCTTTGGCGGCGGTGGTGGCGGTAGCTGGTAAGCTAGCCTTTTGTACGATAGACATTTTAATAACCAACCATATGACAACTCGCAGAACCTTTATCAAACAGGTCTCCCTGGCTTCAGGTGGACTTTTATTGCCCACGACTTCTTTTGGTGAGGTCTTTTCACCGTATAAAAAGAAAGTCATCATCATAGGCGCTGGCTTTTCAGGATTGGCGGCCGCCTATAAACTCAAGCAAAAGAACATTGATTGTGTGGTGTTGGAAAGTCGTTCGCGTATTGGTGGACGCGTCTTTTCACATCAAATGACCAAAGACTTGGTGGTGGAACTGGGAGGCGAATGGGTAGGCAATTCCCATACGCGTATCCAAGAATTGTGCGGTGAGTTTAATTTGGAACTGTTCAACAACCAATTTGATTCCCATCTGATATATAAAGGAGAGTATTCGCCAGCTGGCCGATGGGACTATAGTGAAAACTGGAACACGACCATGAACAAGCTACTTGAGGAGTATGGAAATTTGTCGGAGCAGGACAAGCTCATCATGGACAAAATGGATTGGTGGCGTTACTTGGTGCAGAATGGGTGCGATGGGCGCGATTTAGACATACGAGAACTGCTGGACAGTACCGATTTTGGGGAAAGTATCCGACAGGTATCAGCCTTTGCGGCCCTAGCAGAATATGCCGAAAGCAGTGAGAAGAATGAAATGGACTTGAAAATACGCGGTGGCAATGGAATGCTTGCCCAACGTCTTGCTGAACGCATCGGGAAAGATAAGATTCTATTGAAACATACGGTGACACGCATCGTACAGGCGGATAAGGTAAAAGTCTATTGTGATAATGGTGCTGTGTTTGAGGCGGATAAGCTTATCTGTTCGTTACCGACCTTTGCATTGTATAAGATAGATTGGCAACCAGGATTGCCGACCGAGAAGGTAAGTGCCATCAACGAATTGCAATATGCCCGAATTAACAAGCATGCCATGTTGTTCAATGAGCGCTTTTGGAAGGATGAGAACTTTGATATGATTACCGACCAAAGTCCACATTATTTTTATCATGCCACCAAGAACCAAAAATCTCAGGAAGGTGTCTTGATTTCTTATAGTATAGGCGAAAAGGCAGCTGTTGTTGCCAACCAAAGCAAGGAATGGAACGCCAATATGATTGGCTCCACGTTGCGTCCGCACTTTGGGGAGGTACAAGCGAAACTGAAGGACCAAATCAATTATTATTGGGGCACGGATCTCTACAGCAAAGGTGCTTATGCCCTTTATGGCAAAGACCAATGGTTTAGAGTACGGCCTATCTTGCAGGAGCCCTTTTTAAATACCCATTTTTGCGGTGAGCATTTGGCAGATTGGCAAGGATTTATGGAAGGCGCTATCAATACAGGTGAGGAAGCAGCCGAGGCAATTTAGTGCTTTAACCCATCTACATACGCGTTGCTGGCATCTTCAAGAAAGATAGTTTCGAATTTTGAGGCTTCTTTATCCGTTATTTTGGATTTAAATACATACTCTTTTCCATTCCAGGTCCAGAGGGCATATTCAAACCCAGGACCTTGTATCATGGTATCGGGATAGCCTTGATGACGGGTCGGTATAAAGACAAGAGAACCTGGATATCCAAAGTTTGTTTCATAGTCACCACTTTGGGTTTTGATATAGATAAGACTCGTACTGCCGGCACCTCCTGAGGTGTAGGTGTTGCCAAAAACCAAGCCTATATCTTCCAGTCCGTCCGTGTTGATATCCAATGGATACACGTGCGCGTCAAAAGGGAATTGTGCCCCATCGGTATCGCCTTTAAAATAGAATTGTGTGCCGTTATCGGCAATTTCAAAGCCGGTGAGTTCAAATACTTTGTTTTTTTCCGGATTGGTTGCCATACAGGTAACATCTTTAAACAATAGGGCAGCACCTTTGGTCAAAGGGACTTCTTGGGCTTTGGCTGTGTCACAGGACAGCATGAGCAGCAGACAGCAATAGAGGAGTGTTTTCATTGGATGATACTATATTAGGATTAATGAATTATTACGCACTTGTTATTTGAAATACGCATCACCTCTGAAAGCCCTCTATAAGCTTATTTCAATATCAAAAACTCACAACGTCGGTTGATGGAATGTTCTTCTTCAGTACAATTCTCGCCACATTTGACCAATGGCTGGCTTTCACCATAACCTTTGGAGCGAAGTCGTCGTCTATCAATGCCATTCTCTACCAAATACTCAAGGGTAGCAGCTGCCCTGTTTCTGGAGAGGCGTAGGTTGTATTCTTCAGACGCTCGGTTATCGGTATGGGCACCCAATTGGATTTCCATACGGTCATATTTTTTAAGCAAGCCTACCAGTACATCAAGGGTTCTGGCAGCCTGTGGTTTGATGTCCCATTTATTGAAGTCGAAATAGATGTTTTCCAATTCAATATAGATATAACCATCATCTTTTGTGACCACAATTTCTTCGGCATCATCGTAGGATTCAATCTCCAATTCGATATTGAATTCAATTCTGCCATCGTCATTGGTGACCAATGTCTCGGTGGTAGGGATGTAAAAATCGCGATAGGCTTCTATTTTATAGGTTTTGTTTGGTTCGGTATTGAAGACGTACTCAGCATCTTCACCCACAACCATCTGACCGACCATGGTGCCCTGTTCATCAAATAAGGTTACTGTGGTGCCAGGCAAAAGGTTTTTGCTGTTTTTGTCACGAACATCACCTGTA
This sequence comes from Gelidibacter sp., assembly GCA_041391925.1. GTDB lineage: Bacteria > Bacteroidota > Bacteroidia > Flavobacteriales > Flavobacteriaceae > JBPOFM01. Next base: position 614,244 of record JAWKNA010000003.1, read on the forward strand.
ACGATGAAGCGTCTTGGATTTTCTTTTCGAGTAAAAGCGTAAAGGTTGTCGCCCACATCACGATTGGAAGATAGGTAGCCAGTATCGTCCCCTTCGTTTAGCACATAGGAGAAATCGTCCATGCCCGTGTTGATGGTCTCACCTAGATTTAAAGGTTTTGAATAAAAACCATCGTAGAGTTTGCTCATAAAGATATCGAGGCCTCCCAAGCCTTGATGGCCATCAGAGGCGAAATAGAGGGTTTGTTCAGAATCAATAAACGGAAACTGTTCTCTGTGTATGGTATTGATGGTTGGCCCCATATTGACCGGTTCCCCAAAGGTGTCACCAGTAATATTGACAAAATAAATATCGAAAGAGCCCAAAGTTCCAGGCCGATCACTTGAAAAGTAGAGCCGTGTTTCATCTTTGTTCAACATTGGGTGTTGGGTGGAATAGCTATCGCTGCAAAATGGCAAAACAGTTATGTTGGTCCAGTTGCCATCGACCAATTCAGCTTTGTAGATTTTAACGGTTGCGATTTCTACCCCTTCAATCAGTACTCGCTTGTCATTCGTCCTTGAGAAATACATCGTCTTTCCATCGGAGGTAAATGTGGCGTTGCTTTCGTGTGTTTTGGTGTTGATGCTATCTGAAAAGGGCTTGATATCTGTTAATTCCTTATTTATGGAAACTTTTGCTTCATACAAATCGAGATAAGGTTTTTGGTTCCAATGATAAGTAGGGTTTTCACTATTTCTAAAGGATGCAAATACCACTTTGTCACCATAGAAATTCATACCGAAGTCGCCTGTGGAGGTGTTATCGGTCATCCGTTTGATGTCATAATTGTAAGGAACAATCTTGTTGAGGTTTTCCTTGAATTTTTTGGTATCAACGGCATATCCCAGATAGTTTCCCATGATTTTATCCCCTTCTTCATAATCATCTAAAGCTTTGAGAGCATTGGCATATCTAAAGAGAACTTCAGGCGGCACACTGTCTTTATATTTGAGGTACAATTGGGTATAAGGTGCTTTTGCCAAGGACATTTGGGAATTGTAATAATAAGAATCCCCCAAGTTTTGAAGCACTTCCTGTGTTGGGTCCAGTTGCTTGTACATTGCAGCAGCTTCCACATAGGATTTGTTTGCAAATAAGATATTCGCTCTTTTGAGCGTCGCTCGTTGTCCGAATACAGTTAGGCTCGTAGTCAATAGAATAATATGTAGAAAAATGTTCTTCATAAGTAGCGATTTAGAAAAACCTTGGCGATTTATCATAGCCTTTATTCGGAATTAAACGATTGATGTCAAACAAAATCATTATTTCATGTGAGCCAGAATTGAATTTTCCCAAATTACTGACCGTATAATCATAGGCATATCCAACCCGAAGCGAAGGCGTAATCCTGATATTGAACAGACCACTAAAGGAATCATCAAATCGGTAACCAGCGCCAACTTCCACAAAATTATTGATGAGCACATTGGCTGTGAGATCCACAGATAACGGCGCACCTGCCACCGCTTTGGTCATAAATGCAGGCTTCAATTTTAAGTTGTCGTTAAGGTTGAACACATAGCCTCCAGTCAAGAACATATGCAATTCTTCGGCACCAGCGGCTACGATACCACTATCATTATCCAGATGTTTGGATTTTAACAAGTTGGGGGCTGAAAACCCAATATAATACTGTTCGCCAAAATAAAAGGTGCCAATTCCAATATTGGGAAAGGTCTTACTTAAATTGGATGCAAATGCTGCGTCTGGTAAAGGGTCAGAATACACAAATCCATTAAAATTAGTACTGAAAAAGGTTGCTCCTGCCTTGATACCAAATGAGAGTTTATTGCTTTTACTAACAGGAATTACGTAAGCAACATCAGCATATACATTTGTTTCTTTGACAACATCGCCTATTTGGTCGTGTACGATAGAAATACCTCCCTCCAAACGATTGGCAATAGCAGTATGTGCAAAGAATGAGCCCGTTGTTGGACCTCCAACTGAGCCTACCCACTGAGCTCTGTAAATTGCACCCAGATTGATTGCGCCAGGGGTATCCGTTGCATACGCAGGATTGATAACACTCATGTTGTACATGTATTGGGTATATTGAGGGTCTTGTTGGGACATCGCCAAGAAGCCCATCAACCAAATGACAGCTTGAATACTATATCTTATTATGTGCTTTGTCATAATCTTCATCCGTCTATCATCGACTTAAATATACTCTTCCTTGTATTGGTTTTTTAATACCATCATTAAATTCCAAAATATAGAAATAAACTCCCACCGGTAAGACTGAATTGCCAAACACAGAGCCTTGATTGGATGTTCCATCCCAATTAGGGGTGTCTTTATTTCCCTTATACAATACATTGCCATAACGATTGAATATCACCAATTTAAAATTTGGAAACAATGTTCTGATATTTGGGATGTCAAAATCGTCATTCGTGCCATCATCATTGGGTGAAAACCCATCTGGGATAAAAAAATCGAGTTCTTCACACATTTCTACTACAACTACAACCTCTAAACGAATCACACTTTCACATCCATCGCCCGTAGTAACAGATGCATAGTATGTATTTCCATCAACCAATAGTTCATCGGGTTGATAAGCATCTCCAACTGTAGGGGCATCATACCAAGTTATTGTTTCCGTTTCAACAATACTTGCTGATAAATCTTGAATGGTTGGATTGTATTCGGTGCAAAAAGTATTCCCTCCAGGAATCAATGTAGGTGTTGGTGCATCAAAAATGTCAAACTGTGCAGAGGCGATGGTTGACACGTCCGCACCGCACTGTGTATTGTCCGACATAAATTGCGTTATAGTAATGGTTGTGGTCCCAGGATTTGTTAATTGCGTCCCTGGAATCGTAAAACTTGTACTGCCACCAATAAAATTGGCAGTGATTGTATTCTGTGAGGTATTTGCTCCAGTGAGGTCATAAACAATCGTATAAGTACCATCCACCAATTGCGTTGCATTGCTAATATCCACTACACTTTCCAATCCTAGACATACACTTTGTACCGCAAGAATTGCACCCGTAACATTTGGTTCTTGATTAATTGCTACCGTTATGATTGCTGAAGATGTTCCTCTACATGGCAATGTGGCATCCACTATATATGTATATGTTCCTGCGGCATCCACTGAAGGGTCAAAAAGTCCCGTTCCACTTGCCAGGGCAGGACTCCAAGTACCACCTGTATCTGGTAATCCTCCAAGACTATTAAAAAGATCTATTGGAGAACCATTCCTACACAAGGTTACTGATGCATCTGTTCCCGCATTTGGCTCAAGGATTAAATTGACAATTACCGTGGCTGAAGCCATGCAAGAAGATGTTCCTGTCACGGTATAGGTGTAGGTTCCAGCACTGTCCACAGAAGGGTCGAACGAACCCGTTCCACTTGCAAGTGCAGGGCTCCAGGTGCCCCCAGTATCGGGCGTTCCGCCAAGACTGTCAAAAAGGTCAATTGGCAAACCACTTTCACATACTTCAAGTAATCCATTAGTCCCAGCATTCGGTGGCGGCGTTATGGTGACGGTGACGGTTGCCGTTGCGTTAGAGCAAGGCGGTGTTCCTGTCACGGTATAGGTGTAGGTTCCAGCACTGTCCACAGAAGGGTCGAACAAACCCGTTCCACTTGCCAGGGCAGGGCTCCAGGTGCCGCCAGTATCGGGCGTTCCACCCAGGAACGTAAACAGATCCACTGGTGTTCCATTGCCACAGAAAGTCACCGAGCCGTTGGTTCCCGCATTCGGAGGCGGTATTATATTTATTGTTACAGTTGCAGACGTTTGGGAACAACCTGCTGAATTATCGACCGTATAGGTAAAAATATATGGACTTCCAGCGACAGTCATCGCTGTGATATTAACGGTACCAATGCTTCCATTGGTTGTTGGAAACGGGCCCATCCAAGTGCCTCCAGACATCGGAGTTCCATTTAAACCATCAAAAAGATTGACAGTTTGTGTGGCTATGACTTCGGTTTCACAAATCTCTATGGTCCCATTGGTACCTGGGTCGTTAGGCATGTTAAACACTACCATAACTTCAAACCGCTCCATACTTTCACAAGGCGGATCAACAGTTGTTGCAAAATAGCTAGCCCCATCTACTAGAGGCGTTGAGGGGTCTAATGGCAATGCTGATGAAATAGTATTGTACCAATTATTTGTTCCACTCGCCACAAGATCAGCCACAGTGGGTCCAGGTTGTTGATCATTGCAAAATTCCTGAATGGCATCACCAGTAGGAACGGGCACCACACCGACATTTACAAACACAGACAGTCGGGATGTTCTGCAACCAGTCACAGGATTAGACTGGTCGGCATAATAAATGGTGTTGTCCGTTAAAATGGTACTAGGAGCAAGTGCTGTTCCACCATTTGGAATATTGTACCATTGCACATTATTTCCACTTGCAACTAAATCTGCAATAGTTGCCTCGATAGGATCATCAACACACACTCCTTGAAAATTTAGACCTAATGGAGGTCCATAGATAATCACATCTACTCGTTGTCTAGTACCACAAGTTCCCGAATTATCATCCGCATAATAATCCTCACCGTTAATCAATCCAGCAGCAGTTGATAAAGGAGTTGTGGATGAAGGAGTAGCATACCAGCGAACTCCATTGCCATTATCGGTTGCAACCAAATTACCTACAGTAGGCGCTTGAACATCACAAAATGTTTGCGTAGGGACAGTAACTGTAGGGCATTGTGAAAATGCATCAACATATCCCAGTATAAATAGAATACAAGCGATAAAGAGTTTTCTGCGACTATTTAGGCACATTAGCGATATCATAAGTAAGCGTTTTCGGTCTATTATCCGATGAACTGCATAAAAATCAGTTGTACAAATGTAATAGAATTAACGAAATGGCATAATATTTAGATCATAATTATTTAATTTCTTTTAGAGAACCATCAGGATTATATTGAATAATGTATATTCCATAATTATCATGATTGCCTAAAGTATTCAATTTATAATCAAACATTAGATTCGTGTATTCCGTAATATCGTTCTCGGCCGAAGCCTCAAAACTTTTTGCCTGCGACATTCTTAATAAAGTGTCAAATGTTAAATCAAATCCAAATTTTACATTTTGTGGTGGACCTACGCTGTAGGCTTTTTTGTAAGCTTCAACAAAGTCAATGGATAGTGGTGACTCGTTTATAGCTGTCAATGAAGGATATAACATCTGCAAAATCACGAATCGTTTTTTTGATACATCGCTGGTATTGGGAATCAACGAGTCGTCTAAAAGCGCCAATTGAATGGAGTAGTTGGATAGTTGGCCCAACAATAAATTGGTGGTACTTAAAAACACACCATTTTTTTCGCTTTCCAAGATGACATAATTCACTTTATTTTTATCAAGTTGAGATGTTAATTCGTCCGCATTGAAAATCCCTTTTTTGTTGACTTCGACAAAAACTGTCGTTGGTGCATAACTGGAGATATAGGATTTGCTTTCCTTTCGCGCTACATCGCAAATGACAATGAGATTGCCCTCTTTCGATTTCATATAATCCAACATGATATTGCGTTTGGCGTTGACACTTGGCACACCATTATAAATGTTTTTATACCCTTGTTCTTCTATAATTGAACTTGTGGTTACAATAGGAATTCCCTTTTCTTTAGCAACTGATGCAATTTCCTGTATATCATTCTCATAAAAAGGAGCTAAAACGGCATCATAATTTTCTAGATTAGTCTCTTTGGCCAGAGCTGCCGCTTTTGTATTTCTTTTAGAAGTGTTGGTTTCCACTATTTTTACATTAAAATCGAGACCTAATGCTTTTGCAGAGTCTTGGGCAATCTTTGCTCCTCTGTAAAATTCCAAATGGTTTTTGATGAACTCATCCGACACATCCTTAAAATTGATGTCTCGACTATATTGGTCATTGAATTGTGCTTCTGAAAACGGCAAAAACAAAAGCACTTGATTTTTTTTGATGGCATTGATGGATTGACTCAAATCCACATATCTCTGGTTAGATTTTTTTGTAGAAGGTTGATCAATGGAAGTTGGTAATTGATTGACTGTAGTTGTTGGCATTTTAACCATCATGCCCACCTTTGCCCCATTGGTCAATTGTGGATTTAATGCGACAAAATCCGAAATGCTCATTCCTGCTTTTTTGGACAATCCATACAAAGTTTCTTTTGGTTGGATTTCATAGTCCACAAATGAAGTTGTGGATTCTGTTGCAGGATTTTCGGTAATTTCATTGTTGGGATTCGTTGCTTCAACAGTTTCAACGTTTGGAATTTCTTCAGAAACGTTTTCCTGCTCTTTTGTCGCTTCTTTATCTAAAGTGTCATTTTCTGCCAATTGAGAATCCTGGGGAATCCGGATGGTATGGCCAGCCATGAGCATTTTGACAATGTGCGGATTGGCTTGCTCCAGTTCTGCAATGCTGACGCCATATTTTTTGGAAAGCCCATATTTTGTATCACCACGTTGTACAAGATATGTGTTTTCAGAATCACCAGTAGATGTGTTGTAGAGATTCGGGATTTTAAGAACTTGACCAATTTGCAAAATACCAGTTAGAATATCAGAATTGGCATTGACAAGTTGCTCAACGGTTAATCCATTCGCTTTTGAAATTCCCCAGAGGGTTTGTCCTTTCAACACCAAATGGGTTTTCTTTATCGTGTAATCGGAACTTAATGCAGATTTATTCTGCTGGCCTTGTATCTTGAGAATGTGACCCGCTTGAAGTCCTTTTATGATATGGGGATTTTGCCTTTCGAGTTCCTCAACCGAAATTCCGTATTTTCTAGCCAAACTATATTTGGTATCGCCTGACAAAACTGCGTAAGTTATGGTATTTGATGGGTTAGAGCTTGTATTTGAAGGTAAAGTAGCAGTTGGCTGGTTTTCGTTTTTTGGAATCAATAATACTTCTCCAATTTTGATAACATTGACCGAAGAAGGATTCAAGTCAAAAATATCTTGAGGAGAAACATTGTATCTTCTTGATAATTGAAAAACAGTTTCTCCCTTTGACACAGTGTGTTTAATGGTTGTTTGTTGAGCATTTCCAAAAAAAGAGCACATGGAAAATAGCGACAAAAACAAAAAAACGTTCTTCATATTGATTAAATACTCTTTATCAAATAGGCTTTAGGGAATTGTAGGCAGGATAAAATTAATAAAAATACCCTCAGAAGAGCGCCATTGACAGGTTGTTATCAAGATGTTATTAACAAATTGTTGAGCATAACTCAAAATCATGATGACATGGTTTGAGTTTTTCGATGAAACAATAATAAACCGAATGCTATTAATCTAGGGAAATTTTTTTAGGGGTTTATTGTAACAGAAGGGCCGTTAGTAATAATGGCTCTTTTTTATGCCCTTCGTTGTCTTCTGATCAAGAATACGGCAACAAGAATGATTGCCAAAACGCCGATGATCCAATAGGTGAGATTTGAAGAAGTTTGCAACTCAATAGGAGCAGCATCACCAATAAGCACAAGACCAGCCCAATATTGTGGATGAGCAGTGCGACCTTCAGCATTAGCAAGATAGTCGAGTTTTGCTTGCTGGAGTGCCTTATCCTTGGCCCACCCTTTTTTGATGTATTTATAAAATGATTCAATGATTTTTGCACTTGATTGTTCATCAATTTTCCAGAGGCTCGTCAATATACTTTCACTGCCAGCATAATTGAAGGCGTTAGCCAACGATATCATCCCTTCACCGGCTTGGTACGTAGGTTTTCCGGTTTCACAAGCGGTGAGGATTGCTAAATTTGACGAGAGATTGGTATTGTAGATTTCGTAAGTGTATAGATAATTATCATCAGTGTCTGTAGAATCCATTGATTTTGCGAACACCAATCGGGACAGTTCGGGCGAAATATTATTCGATTCTGCGTGTGTACCTATATGTATGATTTTATGCTCCTTGGCACTGTTCTTAAAAATATGCTCCGTAGATTTTTCATTTAAAAAAGAAGTGCCTTTAAACAATCGGGTCGAATAGTTTGCCAAGCTCTTTGTAAATGGCTGAGGCAATAAGGTAAGATACGTTTTGTCCAGATTTAATGAATCCTGGATGGCCAATTGATAATCAGATTTCATCTTGTCATTGAACTCTGGGACAAATGCCACAAAGTTGTCCTTATATCCGATGGTTTTACTGCCTTTATCAATTAAGAATAGACTGTAGTTATATGAAATAACATATTTGGAGAGCAAACTGTTTGTTGCCAATTCCCTATAATTTGAAGCAACTTTGTCCGTCAACATCTCAAAATTGAGGTTGAATATGTCTCTATCTGGTATAATGACAACTCTTTCGGTCTTGATGTCCTGTTCAAAGGGTTTCCAAAGAGTTATATACAAGTCATTTAAAAGTGCGAAATTATTCTCAAACAATGAACTTTCATTCTGCAACTGAGCAATTTTAGATTTTATATCTATTGGGTTGAGTTTGAAAAGTTTGGTATTATTTTTTGAAATCAGAATGGCAAATAATTCGTTTTCGGAATAAACATAACGAACAACTGTAGAGTTCTCTGGGAGTTTTTGTTCGATATCTTTTAAAGATTTTGAAATAGAGGCAAACCGAAGTTTGTAATATTTTGGATACTCTTTTTTGAGTGTTTCCAAGTAGTCATTCCATTGTGAATTGGCTTTGATGAACGCTTCAATGTTGTTGGTTTCGTTTAAGGCCGCTTTTATCTCTTTTTTTATGGTTTTTTCTTGCTCCAAAATTTTGTTGGGAACATTGGCATACGTCATTGATGTTCGAGAGTTTAATCGAGATCGAATGCGATTGTACAAAATGGATTCGTGCAAACTTAGAACTTCATTGAGGTAGCTGTCATCTTTTGTGGCTCGATAAAGATCTAATGCCAACTGTTTTGCAAACTCAAATAGCTTGGAATTGTTTTCTATCAAAATAGAAACATTGTTTTCATCACCAATTAGAGACTTTTGCTGCTCTATAATCGAAATGGCTTCTTTAACTTCCTTCAATTCATTTTTCAAAAAGGCAATGTCTTCACTATCCACATTTAGTTTATAAGCCGATTGTGTTTTTAAAAGAATAGTCTGAGGTTTATAAAAGATGATTTTTGTAGAATCCAATGGGTTGGTTTGCGTTGGCAGGGTTTTCTTTAGTAATGCTTCGGTTGAATTGCCTTTTTCCAAAGCAGCGGCATAATCTCCCAATTGATAATAAATTTCACCAAGATTCAATGCTTGCTGAATTTCAAAAGAGGTTGTGGAACCTTGATTTTCTTTGATATAGGTATAGGCTTTTTCTGCCATTTCCACTGCTTTTTTACGCTCATTGTTTTTTGCGTAAAAATGACTTGCTTTGATTATAAAATCCAAATACAGTTCATCATAGGCACCCTCGAGAGAAGCTTCATATAGTCGTTCAGCAACCTCAAATTCTTCTTTAGCAACCTCTTTTTTACCTATTTCTTCATTCAGACTTGCTTTATAATAATGGGCGTCAGCCTCCCAAAAATCATTGCCACCATCGGTATTTTTTATTTGAGCAATACCGTCATTCAAGTATTTTTCGGCACGGCTAAAGTCTTTCAGAGCCAGATAAATCTGTCCCAACAGAATTTTGGCCTTGAAAAGTTCAGGGTTTTCAGGGTCAAAATGTTTTTGTTTTTCTTTATATGCATATTCTATTAGCTCTTTTGCTTTTTCAAAATCGCCAATGTCTTTATAAATACCAGCATAATTCTCAATGGACATGTACAAAAATTCCTTTGCATTTTCTTTTTTGACATCGCCCACATCTGATTTTAAAAACTGATTGAGATAAGTAATCGTCTGGCGCATGGCTTCAAGAGCCTTGTCTAGATTTCCTTGTGAGGAATAGATGCCTGCAATATTGTTATTGAGGATTGCTGGCCTGTAATAAGAATTCATGGGTTTGCGTTCTAGCTCTTTTAAAAGCTTTTCTGCTTTTTCATAAAAAAATAAAGCACTGTCTATTTTTGAAACGAACCACATAGATCCTCCAAGAGAGTTGTAAACAACATAAAGGTTTTCTTTGTTCGTTTTTGGATAGGACTCATAGTAGTTAAGCGCCTTTCTGTGATGGTCCAATCCCGTGGCTATATCGCCTTTTCGATTGGACAGGGTTCCAAGATTATTCTCAATCAGGCCATAATCCTGTGGAGTGGCTTCTTTCCATTTGGAGGTTAATTTAAGTGCTTCAAGATTTGCGTCGTATGCTTTTTGGGAATCACCAAGGAGCTCGTAGTAGGAAGACAACTCCAATTGAACTTGACGTAGCACTTTTATGGAATCGGTTGACGAAGAAATGGTTTTTATGAACTGTTTTACGGCATTGGTTGCGGAGGAAAGATTCTGTAACTGAAGCTGAATTTTTCCGGTATAATAAATATAATCCGTTAAAAGGTAATAGGATTTTTTCGCTTTTAAGGTTTCTACATCTTTTTTTAAAACAGACTGGGCTTCTGTATAATTTTTATCACTTAAAAGTTGGTCTAAATGCTTTAAATTATCAGAATGTGATTTCTGCGCGTAGGTAAAATAGCATAAACCACAAAAAAACAACAGTCCAATTTGTTTAAACTTTAACATGGTTTAGTTTAATTTTTTGAGCAGTTTTTTGCTATTTTCTGTGTGGCTCAACTTTAAATACTTTTTGGCATTCTCAATATCATTATTTTTTAAATAGGTCAATCCCAAATAGTAATTGGCATCCTTGTTAAACACACTTTCTTGACGTGATGCGGTATGTTCCAAATAGGGTAAAGCGATATTCGCTTTATCATCAGCCAAATAGGCCACACCTAAAAAATAGTTGATGGTATCATTCTGTGGAGATTCTTCGTGCAGTTTTTCCCATTTGGAGATGGCTTTTTGATAATTTCCCTGTTTGTAATCGACCATAGCATCAAAAAAAGCAAAATTCTCCGAACTGCTCATGGTTGTTGGGAGTCCTGGATCTGGCTTAAAGTAATTATTATACAACTGTTCATTACCTGAATGATTTAAAAACCAAAAACTTCCCAAGGCCACAATGACAATGGCTGCAGCTGCAATTTTTCTGAAGTTTAAAAACCTGACTTTTGAAGAAGGTTCATCAATCCGCATTTGAATAGGCAAATCGTCATGGAATTCATTCATTTTTTCTTTAAGGGATTGTGTCTCAATTCCAATCAATAAAGTTTTAATGTCTTCCACTTGTGTGTTAAAAGCTAGGTCTTGCTGAAGTCTTGCTTCAAAAGCCGCTCGTTCCTCGGTTGCCATTGTGCCATTATAATAACGTTCAACGGTTTCCAATAAATCTTGTGATATGTTGCTATTATCTTTCAATTTTTTTAATATTTAGAGGACAAAACCATTTCGCGAAGTCTTTCCATACATCTGTACTTTTTGTTTCGCGCAGTATTTTCTTCGATATTCAATTCTTCTGCAATCTCACGCAATGATTTTTTTTCAAAATAAAACGTGGTCAACAGTTCTTTGCATGGACTGCCCAATGTTCTGAAGGCTTCCATGGCATGGTTTAATTTTTGTTTAAAAATCTCTTGTTCTTCTTCATTTACACCATCATCGATTTTATCTGCAAATGTCATCTCATCATGGATTAAATTTGTTTTTTTAAAACGTTTAGATCTCACAACGTCCAGCCATTTATTTTTGGCTATCTGATATAAATAGCCCTGCAAAGCCGTTTCGTTTTGAGGAACAAACGAATTATTTTTGATGTTGTTCCATACACTTATGAAAGCTTCTTGGTATATGTCTTTTGCATGTTCCCTGGTTCCATTGTTCTTTAAAACCAAGGATTCCACTTTGTAATAGTTAGACGTGTATAGGGATTTTAATGCCATAGAGTCGTTAGACTTTATGGCATTGACGAGCTCTATTTGTGAATCAATCGTGTAGGTTTGTCCCATGAATTTTAACAAAAACACGAGGAATATACGATTAATTCATGTCACGATAAATACGTATTCTATCAAATGACTATTTTTACGACTAACTACTTCTGTACTACGTTTTTTACAAACCAAGCAGCACCAACCAATAATAGAAGCACACCTGCCCAGCGCATAATGTTAAAGTTGGCGCTTGAATTTTCCATTTTAAATTTAAATACAGACTTTCCGTAAGCATCCTTGTCTATTTTGATGTTTTCGGCTTCTTCGGGAAATTCTATCGTATAGGTTTGTTGCACATTGCCTCCCAATTCGGGTGGACTGCTCACAAGCATGAATTTATGGTCGGTTAATTCTGTGACATTGGCATTCTTTTGGTCGGTATCTATGGTCCAATTACCACGTTTGTCAACTTCGCAGGCTCCATAAGCATTAAGTGTCAGCACAAAGCTACGTTCCATATCTTTTTTTTCTAGTTTAAAATCGTCTAGGAAATATGCAGGCATGGAACGCTCTATTTCGCGTTTCATTGCTGCGGGATTGTTGCCCATGGTTTGCAACCAGGTTTGCCATTGTTGGGCATTCATGGTCATCGATACCGTAATTTGTGAATTGCCAATGGCATCGATTTTCATATCTATTTTTTGCTGTGTTTGGCTGTAAACATTCACGAATGCTATGAGTGCCAAAACGAATGTGAATACAAGTTTTTGAGTTTTCATATTATCGGATACTATTAAAAATTCTGTTGATTTCATTTGTTTTTTGATTATAAGCATAATCTGGCGCTCCAACTGCCACAATCCTAACTCGGCCATTAAGATTCAGCGCTTTGGCAACCCAATTAAAAGTGCCATTATTGGAATAGGTTTGGCCCGCAATGGCATTACCATTGATTTGATATTGGGTGCTCATACCATAATTGCTGAAGTATTGTTCAATGGTACTCATGGCTTGCTGCGCACTGCTTACGGGAATATCATAAACTGAAACGGTCGTAACCTGATCGGGTGCCAACACTTGGGCTGTCAAAATAGGCATCTCTGGCACTGGTTTCATGTAGGTTTGCCAACCACTGGGAATTGTAAATGAAAGAGCACTTGTTTTTACATTATTGTCTGGAATCACTATTGGATTATTGCCAGAATTGGTTTGCGGATTGTTATTTTCTTGAATGGGAGTTCCACCAGCCCAGGACGCGACCACTTGATCTACTTTGCCTCGCAAAAATTGATCATCTTTTAAGTCCATGGCGGTGGCACCTTGTTGATTGACGCCATGAATATCAACCAAAGTATATCTAGGGTCACCACTTTGAGCGTATTTAAAAAAATCATTCAGTTCTTCAGTTCCTCTTTTGAATGCCTCTTCAGCACTCATGATGCCGCCAAGGCCTTCACCATTGATGCCTGTGGCTTCAATGGCATAATATTGACCATTCATTCTAAATCCTGGATAAGCATGTCCTGGGATGAGATAGATAATGGGATCTAAGCCCGCAGCAGACAACACACTTGCATACAGGCAACTCAATTCAATACACAATCCCGTATTTCCTGTAATGACCTCACGCGGTAAGCGAACTTGCTGTACAATAGACTGTACATCTTCAGTAGATTGTGGGATCCCTTTGGTGCCACTATATACCATGTGAGACATACGCGTGCCTTCATAAATGCTGGCCAAAAGGCGTACTCCATCTTCTGGTTTATTACTTACCGAAGCGGCTTCACCTCTCATTAGCTTTTCCTGAAGATTTTGAGTATAGTATTTTACGATAGGATCATTAGGTGTCACAAAACATGCTACCAAAGCATCATTGTCAAACATATCTGACCAGGTACTGATTTCTTCTTTTTTAATGCCTGTATAGACATATTCATTTCTATTGGTCATCTTAAATGAGAATTCTTCCTCAACGATATCATCTTCCGATGCGCCATCCCAAGAAATTTCTATTTGAGCTTTTTCAACAGACTCAGTCGTTTTTTCGGTAATCTTGTCCTCAAATTTTGGATAGCAAGGCACCACCAATGTTTGCCCTGGAAACATTTCCCCCGAAACTGTCAGTTCCGTCCAATCGATATAACCAGGGATTTGGTATCTCACGGTTACGTCTTCCAAAGTCTGGTCGGTGTTGTTCGTTATTTTTGCTTTGAAAAGGTAATATTTTCCATTTAATGCATCGGGATTGGCATACACCCTGTGTGCTGCTGGCATAATAAAATCTGCTTTAACAATGTCTACATCCAAATCGCCGGATGCAGAACCTTTGAAAAGAAAACTTGCAACCAATAGGAGTAATCCCACTGAAGCAATAATGATTGGAATTAATTTTGATTTCATTGTGATGATGGTTTAAAAGATTGATACCTGGTTTTATGGTACATCTCTTAAGTTTTAAAATGTCATCACATTATGGGTTTTATTTTTTTGCAGTCGAGTATTTTTTCTCCAATTGAAGCAACATTTCCTTGCTCATTTTTGATAAATCATAATGATGTTTCCAATTCCAATCTTTTCTGGCATAAGAATCATCAATTGATTTGGGCCAACTATCAGCAATTTGTTGTCTAAAATCAGGATTGTAGGTAATGGTGAAATCCTTAATGTGCTTTTGGATTTCATTTGCAATTTCTTTTGGAGTAAAACTCATCGCAGCAAGATTGTACGAAGAGCGAATGGACAGTTCATTTGTAGGAGCGTCCATCAATTTGATGGTTGCATCAATGGCGTCGTCCATGAACATCATAGGCAGCTCTGTATCTTCCGATAAAAAACTTTCATAGGTACCTTCAGTAATTGCTTTATGGTAGATTTCAACGGCATAATCGGTGGTGCCTCCTCCTGGCATGGTTTTCCAACTGATGATGCCGGGATAACGAATGCTTCTGACATCCACACCGTATTTTTCATAATAGTATTCACACCAGCGTTCACCGACTTGTTTGGTAATTCCATAAACAGTTGTAGGCTCCATGATGGTGTGTTGAGGAGTTTGTTCTTTTGGAGTGGTTGGTCCAAAGACAGCTATACTTGAAGGCCAAAATACTTTCTTTACAAACTTTGCCTTAGCGAGATTCAATACGTGAAATAGCGAATCCATATTCAAATCCCAGGCTTTCATGGGGTATTTCTCGCCAGTGGCACTCAACATGGCAGCCATTAAATAGATGGTGTCAATCTTATGCTTTTCAACACAAATATGGATGGAGGCATAATCCTGTGCATCGACAATCTCAAAAATTCCCGAATTGACCACCTCAAGGTTGTTATAACTGATATCACTAGCAATCACATTGTCTTTGCCATGGATTTCACGCAGTTTATACGTCAGTTCTGAACCAATTTGACCACACGCACCAATGATAAGAATCTTTTGAGCCATACTTCTTTCAATTTACGGTAAAAATACGAAGTTTTTTCTTGAAGGTTCAACAATTTTAAGGTTTGAATACTGTAAGTGGTTACAACTCGAAAGGTTTGAATCCTGTCGAGGTCACCATTAAAAATCTAAAGAGTTGAAAAACCTTGTAAAATCTATGATTTGCAAGGTTTTGTCATTTTTGGTAGTACATACTATTTGATATAATATGATATAAAATGGTAGCTGTGCGGTCAACAAAAAATATCGCGGTCAACACTGTTGACCGCGCACAATAACAAAACCATAGTTGATTTGACATCGTCTGGAAGTTTAACTTAAAGACATTCAACTATGAAATCAGCAAACACTTTTTCTATCCTATTCTGGATTAATGCTTCACGTGCCATTAATGATGAAGCCGAGATTTATGCAAGAGTTACTGTAAACCAAAAGCGGGTTAACATCAGTCTAAAGCGTAAGGTCCATGTGAACCTCTGGGATGTGACCAAAAAGCGTGTAAAAGGCCATACCGTAGCTGCAAAACAAATTAACCAATATCTTGACCAGGCTTACACCCAATTGTTCCAAATTTACCAGGACTTAAAGTTTCAGGATGTGTTAATCACAGCTGAATTAATTAAAGCTAATTATACCGGCGAAAGTGAACAATCAAAATCCTTGTTGAACCTCATCGAGTATCATAACAAGAAAATATCGAATACCTTGGCCAAGGGTTCCATTAGAAATTTTGGTGTTACAGAAAGCTATCTCATTAAGTTTCTTAAAGCTGTAAAAAGAACCACTGATATTTATCTCAAAGAATTGGACTATAAATTCCTTTGTGATTTCGAGAGTTACTTATTGGCATACTGGCCAGTTGGCCATCCCAAAGCTATGAGCCATAATACAGTGATGAAACACATACAAAGATTGAGAAAAATGGTAACCTTGGCATACCACATGGAGTGGATTTCCAAAGACCCATTTGTAAGATGGAAACCCACATTTGAAAGAAAGGAACGTGAATTTTTATCGGAAAATGAACTGTCCAACATGGAAACCTTTGAGTTTGACATGGAGCGTTTAGATAGGGTAAGAGATTTGTTTGTGTTTAGTTGTTATACCGGAATAAGCTATGTGGATATTATGAACCTAACATCAGATAATATAGTCTTGGGAATGGATGGGGATAATTGGATTTTTACCAAAAGGCAAAAAACCAAAGCTTCAGTAAAAGTCCCGTTACTTGAAAAAGCTCAATTGATAATTGAAAAATATAAAGAGCATCCTATGACCCTGGTTACTAATTCACTTTTGCCAATTATCACTAATGAGAAATTGAATATTTATCTAAAGGAAGTTGCTCATTATGTTGGGATAAAGAAAAACCTAACCTTTCACATGGCGCGACATACTTTTGCTACTACGGTAACTTTGAGCAATGGTGTTCCAATCGAAACAGTTTCAAAACTTTTAGGTCACAGTAAAATTGCAACCACGCAAATTTATGCAAGGGTTATCGAGCGTAAAGTAAGTGATGATATGGTTAACTTAAAGAAAATACTTGACAAGAAACAAGACCAACTTAAAGAAGAAAGAAGGAAAGTTGATTAATTCAAATTCAGTTTTTTGATTAACCTCTTCCTATTGGTAGAACTGAAACAATAAAAAAACATAATTTTAGTTGCGTATATCAACTATTTTGTTTTACCTTTGTACAATAATCTTGAAAATAGAAGAAAAATGAATATAGGTTTAACAATGGGTGATGTGGTAAAGGGTGTTGGAGCTAAACTCACCAAAGCATTTGCCAAAGCAGACAAATCCCTGCCAATGGATAGTTACATTATCCTGAATGCCCTATACGAAAAAGAAGATTTAATACAGAACGATTTAGCTGACATTTTACATCAAGACAAATCGGGCGTGCTACGTAAAATTGACTATTTACAGGGGAAAAGGCTTATAGCACGTATTCCGAGCACAGAGGATAGAAGGAGAAACCTTATTGTATTGACACAAAAAGGCGTACAAACGGTCGAGACAATGAGAGCTATAGAAGCACAAGTGTTTAACGACTTATTGCACGATATTTCAAAAGAAGATTTACAAACTTTTCACAAGGTATTAATTAATATGAAAAGCAACCTAAACTAAAAAAATTTACAATAATAGTTGATTAAATCAATAGTTTACATTATCAATAAAATTATAATTATGAAACCTTCAATACCAATTCTTACCCTAACTTTTATGACTCTTACAGCAATTATAGGTTATGCACAGGAAAGCCCAATGTCATTAAAGGAATGTATCAATTACACCTTAAACAACAACCCAAGTAGTACCATTTACAGAAACTCGGTTGAAATAGCCAAGGAAAAAGTTACCGAAAACAAATCGGCATTTTTACCGTCCATCGCTGCAAGTGCTGGAATGGATTATAACGCCAAACTGCAAACCTCGGTTATTCCGGCAGGGAGTCTTTCCGATGAAGAAACCACGCTTCAAATGGGCAATAAATACAGCAATTCGGCTTCGGTACAATTAGACCAAAATATTTATGACCGCAGTTCTGCTATGGACATAAAATCGGCAAAAGTAGATGAGGAAATTGCCAATCTGGAAGCTTTAAAGGAAAATGAAGATTTAATCTACAACACGGCTTTGGCGTATTACGAAGTACTTACCTACAACGAGAAACAAAAACTTTTGGAAGACAGCAAAACCCAATACGAAACCTTGGTGGGCATTTTAAAACTGCGTTACGAGCAAGGTGTTGCCAAGAAAAGCGAATACGACAGAGCACGGGTAAATTACAACAATGTACTTTCCGAAATCGAGGAAAACACCAGTAATTATCAATTATCACTCAACAAATTAAAAAATGCTATGGGTGCATCGTTGGAAAGCGACATTACAATAGAAAAGGACAGCAAGCTGGAAGACGTAAGCGATTTTTCACTTGTGGAAGGCATTGCCGAAAATGTAGAAAACACCCTCGATTATCAAATAGACCAAAAAAATCTGGAACTCAAAGAATTGGAAATTTCCAAAAACAAAGCCGCCTATTTACCTACGCTTTCGGCTTATGCCAATTATGGAGCAAGCTCATTTGGTAACGATTTTTCCACAGCTATGTCCACTTGGTATGATTACTCAACGGTAGGTCTAAAATTGAATGTTCCCATTTTTAGTGGTTTCAAGAATAGTAGTAAGGTAAAGCAAAGTAAGTTGGAATACGATAACCAAATCCTGACTAATAAATTAAACGTGGAAAATTACAAATTGGATATTGAAAATGCCAAAACACAATTGGTAAGCTCGTATGCCAACCTAAAAAAGAACAAGGAAAATCTCGACTTGGCAAAAGATGTTTTGGACGCTTCTACATTGGAGTATCGTGAAGGCACAACCGACCTTTCCGATTTGTTGGATGTAGATTTTTCCTTTAAAGAATCCCGTACCAATTTCATCACCTCGCTATTCGATTACCTCAATGCCCAAATTGGTTATCAAAAAAGCAAGGGCAGCATAACCGATTACGTAAACAACCTCAAATAATTGAAAGCAATGAAAACTAAAAGAATCATAACCATCATCGTTATCCTGTTAATCCCGATAGCCATTATTTTCGGGTTGTTAAAGAACAAGAAAACGCTGGACGACAATAAAAAACCTGTTGACAGAAGTGATATTCCCGTAAACGTGGCCATCGATACCGTGTCATATAAGGCATTTGTAAACAATTTTTCTTCGGCAGCCACTTTAAAGTCGAATGAAGATGCCACCATTTCGGCAGAATCCTCGGGAAAAATTGTGTCATTAAATATTGAACTTGGCACAAAAGTTTCGAAAGGACAAATTATTGGGCGTATCGATATTACCGATAAGCAACAGGAACTGGAAGCCACCAATCTATCCATTAAAAAGTTGGAGGACGATTACAAACGAAATAAAATATTGGTTGAAGGAAACGCTACAAATGCCAATGCCGTAACCGATACCAAATACGAACTCGATGCCAAGAAAATAGAAGCTTCGCAGCTAAAGACCGAAATCAGCAAAGCCAACATTAAAGCACCCATTAGTGGCATTATTACCGAAAAGGACAAAGTGGTTGGCGAGTACGTCTCGGCAGGCGGAACCCTTGGTGCCATTGCCGATGTGTCCAAACTAAAAGCCGAAGTATATGTACCCGAAAGTTTGGTTTTCAATATAGAAAAAGGGCAAACCGTCAAGGTAACTTCCGATGTGTTTTCAAAAGAAATATTTACCGCAGCAATAACCTTTATCAGTCCAAAAGCCGATGAAAACCACAATTATTTGGTAGAACTAACCCTAAAAAACACCAATGGGAAACAGCTAAAATCAGGTATGTACGTAAAAGTTGAGTTTCCAGGAAACAGTACCAATCAAGAATTGCTGATGATTCCCAAATCCGCCTTGACGGAAGGGGTTAAAAACCCGTATGTGTATGTATATAATAATGGTGTTGCCGAGGAAAGACAACTTACATTGGGTGCCGATAACGGAATATACGTTGAAGTAAATAGTGGTTTAAAAGCAGGCGAATTGGTCATTACCAGCGGACAAATAAACCTGATTGATGGCACCAAAGTCAATATTGTTCAATTAAAATAACCGTACAAACAGTTGCTTCCAAAAAACAAATAAAATGAGCATTACAGAATTATCCATAAAAAGACCCCTGTTGATTACGGTTATTTTCGTAACCCTAATCCTTTTTGGAATCATCGGCTACAATTCATTAAGTGTGAATTTGTTGCCCAAATTTTCCACCAATATGATTTCGGTAAGCACCACTTATTCAGGTGCCTCGCCCGAAGAAGTACAGACCAGCGTAACCAAACCGCTTGAAGATGCCTTGTCTTCGGTAGAAGGTGTGGACCAAATTAGTTCCAGTTCACAAGAAGGCTATTCGAGCATTTCGGTAGAACTAATCAATTCCGTTGACCCTGCCGAAGCCCAGTTGGATGCCGAACGGAAAATAGAGCAGATAAAAGCCACCTTGCCCGAAAATGCAGACGACCCTGTGGTAAGCCGTATGAGTAGCGATGATGACCCTATTCTAAAAGTGAGTATAAAATCGTCGTTAAGCGACACCAAACTTTACGATTTTGTCGATAACGAAATCAAACCCTTGCTGACCAACATTCCCGGTGTTGCCGATGTTTCGGTTATTGGAGGTACCGAACGCCAAATCAATATCGATGTTGATAACGATAAGCTAAAGGCTTACGATTTATCGTTGTTGGAAATCAATAATGCCGTGGCTTCCAGCGGTGTGTCCTTTCCTGCGGGAAAAGTAGAAAGCGGTACAAGTCGCTATTCGTTGGATTTGAACGCCAAAACCCAAACGGTAGAAGATTTGGGCAATGTGGTTATTCGTGAAAATACCGATGGCAGCAAAGTCCTGTTGCGAGACGTGGCTTCGATTACCGATGGAAAGGAAACCCTGACTACCCTTAACCGTTTGAATATGGAATCGTCCATTGGTATTGAAATTACCAAACAAACCGATGCCAATTCGGTTGAAGTTGCCAATTTGGCAAAGGAACGCTTGGAAAAATTAAAGGAAGAATATAAAGCCTACGATTTTGATTATACGGCAGCGTCCGACCAATCTATATACACCCAAGCCTCGGTTGACGCCGTGGTGGAAGATTTAATTTTGGCGGTGTTAATCGTGGCCATTGTAATGTTGTTCTTTTTGCATAGTATGCGAAGTGCTTCGTTCGTATTGGTCGCATTGCCATCGGCAATGATTCCAACTTTTATAATGATGTGGGCGTTCGGTTTTTCCATCAACTTAATGACCTTAATGGCACTCTCGTTGGTAGTAGGAATTTTGGTGGACGACAGTATCGTGGTACTCGAAAACATTTACCGCCATATGGAAATGGGCAAGGACAAACGCACCGCAGCCATTGAAGGGCGTGCCGAAATTGGTTTTACGGCAGTAGCCATAACCTTGGTGGATGTGGTGGTGTTTTTACCGCTGGCTTTTGTTAGCGGAATGATAGGCAATATTGTGAAAGAATACGCAATGGTTATCGTGTTTTCTACCTTGATGAGCTTGCTGGTCGCTTTTACCTTAACGCCTTTGTTGGCATCACGTTGGGGAAAATTGGCACACCTAAACGGCAATACGCTTTGGGGGAAAATCAATTTGAAATTTGAAGCGATGATAGACGGTTTTCGGGTGTTTTATACTTCGGTTTTAAAATGGTCGCTTAACCATAAACGATGGGTGCTTATTGGAATTACGGCATTGTTTATAGGAACACTTGCTTTAATTCCATCGGGATTTGTAGGAACTGAAATGATGCCACAATCCGACCGTGGCGAGCTGAACATCGAAATCGATATGGCAGCCAATACGCCATTGAAAACGACCAATACCACCATTGCCGAAGTAGAAAAGATTATTCTGAAACACCCAGAAGTTGCCAACGTGTTTTCCAAAGTAGGCACGCAGTCGGGAGCAATGGGCGGTTCAAGTTCATCTAACAGTAATTTGGCGGAAATCAATGTAACGCTTGTCGATTTGGAAGATAGGGATATTTCCACCAGCGAGTTTGGCAAAAAAATAAGGGAAGAAATCCTTGCCGTACCCGGAATAAAACCCACCATTAAATTAGTAGGCATTACGGGTAACAGCAGTTTCGATATTCAAATGTCGGTGCAAGGCACCAACCTCGATTCGGTTGCAAAAGCGGCAGCCATTGTAAAAGAGGTTATAATAAAAACACCTGGAACCGATTTTGTGCAGTACAGTACCAAAGAGGCAAAACCACAAATTTCCATTGTTCTAAACCGAGAAAAATTGTCGCAATACGGCTTTGATGTAAGCGATGTGGGCAATTCCATACAGTATGCTTTTAGCGGAAACGATAACACAAAATTTAAAGAAGATGGCGAAGAATATACCATTAATTTGGAATTGGACAATGCCCAAAGTCAAGGAATAAACGATGTGAAAAAACTGAATATTTACAACAGTCGTGGGGCAACAGTCGCATTGGGCGAAGTTGCCGAAATTACCGAAACCACGAGCCAATCGGTATTGGAGCGAACAGACAGACTCAACTCAATGGGCGTTAACGCTACTACGGTAAACCGTGCGGCAGGTTCGGTTATGGAAGAAATAAAAGCCGAATTGGCAAACCAAAAAATGCCAGCAGGCGTAACCGTAGCCGAAGCAGGGATGAACAAAAGCCAGAACGATGCTTTTTCCAGTCTGTTTCAAGCCTTGGCTTTAGGTATTCTGTTAATTTACTTGATAATGGTGGCTTTGTACGAAAGTATCGTCTATCCGTTCATAGTACTGTTTTCGTTGCCCGTAGCTTTAATCGGGGCTGTCTTGGCATTGGCACTTACGCTCGAAACCATTAATATATTTTCACTATTGGGTATGATTTTATTGATGGGCTTGGTCGCCAAAAATGCCATACTAATTGTCGATTTTGCCAATCAGGAAAAAGCAAAAGGTTTGCCTGTTTTTGATGCTTTGGTGGCTGCGGGAAGAGAGCGTTTACGACCTATTTTAATGACCACCTTGGCAATGGTGTTTGGTATGATGCCTTTGGCGTTATCGAACGCAGCAGGAGCAGAAACCAAAAACTCGATGGCGTGGGTAATAATTGGTGGATTGACCAGTTCTATGATTTTCACCTTAATCCTCGTGCCAACAATGTATGTGATTATCGAAAAAATACGAGTCAAAGTAAATGGTTGGTTTACATAATTTTTTATGAAATAGTTGCACTTTGCTGGTTTGGTTATTATCATGCCCAATTGATAATTGAAAAATATAAAGAGCATCCTATGGCCATGGTTACTAATTCACTTTTGCCTATTATTACTAATGAGAAATTGAACATTTATCTAAAGGAAGTCGCTCATTATGTTGGGATAAAGAAAAACCCTATCTTTCACATGACAGGTCATACTTTTGCTACTACAGTTACCTTAAGTAATGGCGTTCCAATAGAAACTGTGTTAAAATTATTGGATCACAGCAAAATTGCCACAACTCAGATATATGCAAGAGTGTTGGAACAGAAGATAAGTAAGGATATGGCATGTTAAGAGATACACGGATGGTTAGACCGAAATTAGACATCTCAAATAAAATTAATTAAACTACAATAACCATTGTATTTAATCATATTTACGCTTTTCGAACCAAAAATCAGTAAGTGAAAGGTTAATATTTATAGTGTTGATGTGATCTTGAATTAGTATTCCTTCCAAACTTCCAGTTTTTTTGTAATTATAGGAGAAGTTTATTTTGGAGCCCTTCTGGTCGAGTGGAAACCCTATACCAAGGCTTACCGCTTTACTGTTTATACCTTTTCCATCAATCTCAAGGTTTCCACTATCATAATTAAATCCTGCTCTAAAGTTGATTCGGTTCCAATATCTATAGCTTGTTGCATTTTTAGTATACTCCGCCCCAAAACTGAAGATATTTTGGTCTACATATTCTCCTATTTCATCGCTTTGGTTGGTGGCATCCCAAAAATTTCGTTTGTAGTCAAAAGCAAATAAAAATTTCTTATAATAAGTATTGAATCCCAATCCGAATTTAAAGGGAAGTTTAAAATTAGAAATGCGTTCTTCAGTTGTTTCGTCAACCACAGTTACTGCTGTAAAAGTTGTACGAGTAGTTTTAAAATCTCTATTCGCAGACAGACTTGAGGGGCTTTCCAATACTATGCCAATTGTATTTTTATCCCAAAATGTGTATTGGGCACCTAGGCCAAATTTTACACCGGAATAATAATTTTTCGTTTCAAGTGTCAATAAACTTGTGGAAGTCAATGCATTTTCAGTTTCTTCTATTTTACCAAACAAGTATGAGAATCGTAAGCCTAAATTAAAATTTTTAGAAATGGGCCGAGCATAGTCAAGCCTTACATCATTTAAACCACCTGAACCTGTGATATCCGTAGAATAAGTTTCATTGCTGCTGCCCTCAACATGACTTTGAAGGCCAATTAGTGAATATCCTACATTGGTTGCAGGTAATAAAGACAGTCCAATTCCATACTTTCCATTGGCATTAAACGCCATTGCCAGATTTGAAAAACTTGTTACAAACCGTAGTTCATTCTCGTCACCGTTATTCAAATTTTCTATTTGAGTATAAAATCCAACATCGAAGATGAATTTTTTCTCCGGTATGCTGGCGAATGATGCAGAATTAAAAAGGTTGAGTTCCTGGTTGGCATCAAGGGAGATACCTGTAAAACCCATGCCACTGGCTCTACCCACATTTGAATTACTTTCTACGCCTAAACCAAAAAGAGAATAAGGGGAGCTTGTTAAATCATTGGTTTGCGAGTATAGTGTGAAACTCAATCCAATTAAAGCAAAAATGGTTGTTATGGATGTTCTCTTAATTTGCGTCATAGATGGCATAGGTTAAAATGAGTTTCGCGCCATTATTCTCAAACATATCATTGAAAATTATCCGGTCCAATGATTTGTTATAATCATTGTGGTACATAATTAAAGCGTCATCTATTAATGGGGCTTGTATAAGTTTAAGGTCTATATATTCCAATACTGGTATTTCGTAATAAGTGTCTTCATAACCATCTGTATTTTTTACAATCTTTGCCGTAACTTCCCCAAGCGAATTATATACTTGGTCAGTCACATTGTTGTTTTGGTCAACATAAAATAAACTCAATGTGTCTCTCAATTTTAAATTGTCATTGTAAGAAAGACTTTTGGGTTTGAGTCTTAAAACAGCATTCAGCACAGTACCTTCGCCTTCTATGTCATATAACTTTCTTATGGAAGGAAAATTCATTCGAGTAAGATACCCGATTCCCGATTGAAAATAACTCTCGTGATTGCTGTTTTCTGATGCCAAATTGTAATCCTGGTCTGTTAACGTAGAAAGAGCCAGTCCGGTGACATCCGATTGTATTCTATTGAAATATTTGGGTACATCGGAGCTTGCAGTAATAAATAAATCATAGTGATATTCTGTATCCTCATCATCGTCACTTAAGCGATAAAAAAAGCGTAGATAACTGGAGCCGCTTTGATTTGAAAATCCAATAACTGAACCATTATCTGCTGAATCCACCTGTAAAGTAAAGCCTTTGTATTCCTGAATGAATTCATCTGTGCTATTTACGTTGTCACTTATAAAATTGAAAAGGGTGTTGCCATAATTGAAAGGAATGGAAACATGCAAGGAATCTCTATGTGGTTCTGGATAAAATGTTTTGGTTGCGATGGGTACCTCTGCAAAATTAAGATTGGAAGTATTGTAAAA
This sequence comes from Gelidibacter sp., assembly GCA_041391925.1. Classification (GTDB taxonomy): domain Bacteria; phylum Bacteroidota; class Bacteroidia; order Flavobacteriales; family Flavobacteriaceae; genus JBPOFM01. The sequence goes on from JAWKNA010000003.1 coordinate 639,860, forward strand.
ATCAGTTTCATCTGGTTTTACCCTTTCTGTTAATTGATGAAATCTCATATGCATTACTTGCGTTGTGTCGCTATAAAAATATTGGTCATATTTAAGTATTAATGCGACACTATCCAATATTGCTTCGTCAGAGATGGAATAACTATTTGCCGATAACTCAAAATAGGGGGTAGCTGTAACTTTTCCTAATGAAGCATCAGTATATTGTCCAAACAATAAGCGGTTAGAGCCAGAGGTTACGATGCTATCTAGCTTGTATGTAGAGAGCTCTACACTAAAAGTATCAATTTGGATAATTCTGACGTTCGTATTAGTAAACTCTTCTCCAACGACAAATTTCTCAATTTCACTTTCTTCAGAACAGCTTAAAATGTAGAAAGGAAAAAGCACGATAGTAAGTATTCTAATAATTCGCATAAGTAATTTTTTGTGCAAATTAAAATACTGTGTAAATCACATAAAACTAAAATATACAAAGGCCACTATTGAATCTATTAAACATAGCAATCAATCTATCAAGAGCAATTAGCCATTTGATAGATAAAATAGTATGATTTGTAGATTAAAAATTCGCAAGCGTATAGTTTTTTTTTTCTGCATTCTTAAAGGTTTTATGTTCGCTTAATGAAACACTTGAAATTACCATCTGTTATAGTTTTATTGGCGAGTTATAAAATGGCAGCGCAATTAAATAATTTGGAAATGGATAACCAATCAGAGATAAAGTATGCTTATGAGCTATTGCCGAGTTTTGGCAATATTCAATTACAATCCAATAGCATCAAAGCAGTTTATTTGGATTCAACATCCATTGGGGTTTTCAATTATGGCTTGAATTATACTAACTACAGTATGTATTTCAAAAATTTGGACTCAAATCAAGTAATCAACAGTCTATCGGAATCCTTACATTATATCAGTTTTAAAATGCAATATGGGGTTGAGATAGATGATGGCTGGAAAACGGAACTTACATTAGAACCAAATGTCTTCTCCAATATTAAGTCGCCTATCACACATAAAGACATCAAATTTTCAGGTGGCGCTGTAATGTCAAAGTCTTGGCTCAATCACAAAAATGAAAAGGATGAACTGCAATTTGGAGTTGGTTATAGCTCATTGTTTGGTAAGCCTCAACTGTTTCCAGTTGTTAATTTTAGCAGTCAATTGAGCAATGCGTTTTTAATTTCAATCGGTTTTCCAAAATCCAGTTTTACTTTCAATATTGACCCTAAGAGTACATTGACTTTGAGCATTTTTAAGGAAGGATTTTACGCCAACAATTCCTCTATGATGCTAATGGAAATTACTGATTATGAAAAAAATACAAAAATCGAATATGATGGTTGGAAAACAAATTTAAATTATCATATGCTCTTCGGTCAGCAATTTGGCGGCTTTATTAATATAGGATTTTTGCCCAAAACGGATTTAAGACTTCTTACCAATAACGGACAAGTATTATATAATTATAAAACAAACCAAACAATCTCAATAGGGGGTGGAATTAAGTATAATTTTTAACAATAAATAAACTATGAAAATTTCTTTAAAAGTAAATATGATTTGTGCATTAGCATGTCTAATATTTGTAGGTTGCAATAAGGATGACGATGAAGATGATTTAATCGGAAACTGGGTGGCCAAATCCACATTCAATGGCTCTGCCCGAGCCAGTTCTGCATATTTTACAATAGGAAGTAAAGGGTATATGGGTACAGGGTTCGATAGTGATGATTATTTGAATGACTTTTGGGTTTATGATATGGAAACAAATTTTTGGCAACAAAAAGCGGACTTTCCTGGACTCGAACGTAGCTCCGCTGTGGGCTTCTCTATTGGAAATGATGGTTATATAGGTACCGGCTATAATGGAGACCAAAATGATGAATTGCAAGATTTTTACAAATACAATACAGATTCAAATACGTGGGAACAAATAGCAGATTTTGGCGGGGGCGTGAGACGTGCCGCCATTGGATTTGCGTCTTCCTCTAATGGATATGTTGGCACAGGCTATGATGGCAGTAATGATAAAAAAGATTTCTGGCGCTATGACCCCACCTCTGATACTTGGGAAGAAATCGCAGGTTATGGTGGCGATAAAAGGAGGGATGCCACTTCCTTCACGCTTGGTAACATTGCCTATATAGGTACAGGTATCAGTAATGGTATTTATCAAGAGGACTTTTGGTCTTTTAATTTAGATTCAGAAGCATGGACACAACTGACCGATTTGGATGATGATGACGATTACAATATAACAAGAAGCTCTGCAGTAGGTTTTACAATTTCAGGCAAAGGATATGTAGCTTGCGGCGAAGTATCCGGGCCTCTAAAATCCGTTTGGGAGTACAACGCTTCAAGCGATACTTGGACGGAACGTACCGGTTTCGAGTTGCTTGGACGACAAAATCCAGTAATTTTTAATGATGGTAGCAGGGCATTTATAGCATTGGGGAGGAATGGAAGTTACTATTTAGACGATAATATGGAATTTTTCCCCAATCAAACGCAAGATGATGACGATAATTAATAATAGTTTATATACGAGGCTAGGTTTTTAAAATTGATACTTGGTTAATAGCCACCCATAGCCAGTGGAGTCAGGCAAAGTTGTTTGTTTCATTTTCAACCAGCCTGACTTTTTTAATAATGACAGATGAAGGAATATAGAAATTACATATTGATTTTTTTACTTATAGTGATACTGGTATATGGATTGAACTTCCTAATTGTTTCTAATCAAAAAGAAAAACAAAGTGCCAAATTATCGCTGGTTGTAAAAGAGAGTGTGCATGGGTGGATATACGAAATATATTCAGAAAAAACACTTCTGATAAGACAGGAGACCATTCCCTCGATAGCCGGTAATTATTATTTTAACAATAAGACAGATGCAGAAAAAATTGGTTACCTTGTTTTGGATAAACTAGCTAATGGAGTCATGCCTCCGACGGTTTCTGTCCAAGAAATAAAAAACAGTAACATAACTATAATTGATTAATTAATTGAAATTTAAGTTTAAATCAGGCATTTTCATAGTGCACATAATATTCTGGCTTTTAGTGTCTGTATTGCCATTGGCTTTCATAAGTGGGCAAAACATTGAAAACCTCCCAAAATTTACGTTTTTAAGAATTTTTAGTGGCCCTTTTCTTTTTTATATGAACTATTCGCTTTTTGTCCCGCAGTTACTGTAAAAAAAAAGAATAATATGGTACATTATTGCTTCTATCGGTTTTTTGTTCCTCTTTAATTTTTTAACAGCACAATTATTTCCTGCCCCTAAATTTGAAGAATTGCCGCAAATGATGGATGCAAAAAGAAACTTTCCACCTCCAAATAGAGGCATGAGATATATGTTTCCAGTAGCATTTTCTCTTTCAATATTCCTGTTGGGTGGTATTATGGCATTGGTATCAGATTTCTACAAACTAGAGCACTTGTCAAAACAAATCGAAACAGAAAGGAAAGAAATGGAATTGCAATTTTTAAGGTCGCAGTTAAATCCGCATTTTCTTTTTAACTCTTTAAACAGTATATATTCCTTGGTAAAGGCAAAATCGAATGACGCCCCAGATGCTTTGATTATGCTATCCGAGCTAATGAGGTATATGTTATATGAGGTAAATGAAAAAAAAGTAGTGTTGGAAAAGGAGCTAAATTATATCAAAAATTACATTTCTCTCCAATGTTTGAGACTTGTCAATAGTGAAAATGTCAAATTGCAAATTCATGGACAGTCAAAGGGATACAAAATATACCCGCTCATACTAATAACTTTTATTGAAAATGCCTTCAAATATGGGACCGATTATAAAGGAAATACTAAAATCAGTATTATTATAAGCATTGAAAATGATGTATTGAATTTGTATGTAAACAATAGTATCGGCCATTATAAAAAAAACGATGTTAATTCTGGTGTAGGCCTTGAAAACATCAATAATCAGTTGGAATATCTATATAAGAATAATTATAAGCTTTCAACTCTAGAGGAGGATGGTGAATATAAAGTAGAATTAAATCTAAAACTAGTAAAGGATGAAATGCATAATCGTTGATGATGAGCCATTGGCCATCAATGTTATAAACTCTTATTGCGGCTCTGTTGACGCTTTGGAAGTTCAAAAAACCTTTACAAATGCTCTCGAAGCGTTGGACTATTTGAACTCCCATGAAATAGATGTTTTGTTTATTGATATTGAAATGCCACAAATTTCGGGTATCGACTTTATCAAATCATTGGTCAATGATAGACCATTTATAATTTTTACAACTGCTTATCCACAATATGCATTGGATGGTTTTGATTTAAATGCGGTTGATTATTTGGTAAAACCTGTCCCTTTTCCTCGGTTCATTACCGCGATTAACAGGGTAAAGGAGATTTATAAACTAAAACATCAAAAAAAGGCAAATCTTGTTCCCTCAGGAATTATAAATAATTCTAATGAAGATTTTATTTTTGTAAAATCAGAGTATGAAAATCTAAAATTAAAGCTTTCCGAAATTAGATACATCCAAGGGTTAAAGGATTATTTAAAAATTCATTTAATAAAGCAAAAACCAACCATAACATTAATGAATTTTAAGACCATTGAAGGTAAACTTGCATCTTCAAATTTTGTAAGGGTGCATAGGTCTTTCATTGTAAACATTGAGTATATCGGTTCTATTCAAAGAAATCAAATTATTATGGATGATGGTATGAGAATACCAATAGGGGAAAGCTATAAAGAAGGTCTTTTTGAAATTCTTGGTATTTAAGCTGCTTCCTAAAAATTATAAAAGCCCTGTGAATATAATTCATTTGCACAATTTGTAGCAGAAAGGGTATCTAGGAAAAAAATAAATGAACAAATCTTTATTTGAAATAAATCGCTTACTGGAGGATTTCAAGTCAAAAATAATTATAGTCGAAGAGTCAGATTTTACCGAATTTTCAATAATTGAAAAAGGCATAAAGATATCTCGAGATCATCTTCAGAAGTTAAGACTTCTGGTAAGAGAATATGATTTTGAAACCATTAATGATGAAATTTATTTTTTCAAACATCAGAAGCCTTTTATCTACAGTCGTCTTAAATTTTACGCTAAGCTGTACAACTTCCTAATTGAAAAGCCACAAGGTAGCATTAAATCACAAAGAAAATTCATTGATAATGAGATCTTAAAACTCCAGGAGCATTATTCTAAAAATCTTGATTTTATAAAATATATTAGAGAAGATTCAACAACCCTTGATCAGTTCTATTTTGTAAGGGGAAAAGATAATCTCAACCTTATTTCTGACACTTCGCATTTTTATACAGATGAGGAATTCTCCACAAGTCATGACGATGCCGTAGCAAAGATTATGGCTTATGACCTTCTGATAAATCATTACAACAGAGAATTGATAAAGTTAGGTCAAGCTTTAGAAGGTCCTAAAATGGCAGATAGCAATTGTTCAAACATAAATATGGAGTGGACAGCTTCCAAAACAGATTTGGTAGAATTGATTTATGCACTGCAAGCTTCTGGAGCAATCAAAGATGGGAGGGCGGCCATAAAGGTTATGGCAACTACATGTGAACAAATATTCAACTTGGATTTAGGAAACTTCTATAAAACTTACCTCGAAATTAAAGCAAGAAAAATGGACCGCACCAGCTTCATCAACCACCTGAAAACAAGTTTTGAAAATAAAATGAATATGGACGATAGTAATATGTAGTATCGAATTTTAGAGGGCAAAAAGTTAAATTACTTCGTAACCCTTTCGGTACTACCGAGAAAATGCCACTAAAGGATAGCACATTTGTCAAACGAATGTCAAATCAACGATTCACGAACACCTAATTAATAAAAATTAAATGTTAGTGAGCTAAATCAACAGAAAGAAACTGCTTTTGAATGGTCAACTATTCGGCAGTTTCTTTCATTTTAAATCAATTAGTAATATGGCAACACAAGTCCTTACCACAGACGACCTAAACGAATTCAAAATCCAGCTCTTTGACGAGCTGAAAAAATTGTTGAATCACAAAGCAACCACTTCACAAAAAAAGTATCTCAAATCTACCGAGGTAATGAAGCTATTAAAAGTAAGCCCAGGAACCTTGCAAAATTTAAGAATCAATGGCACCTTACCCTATTCCAAAATAGGAGGCATCATTTTCTATGACGAAGAAGAGATAATTAGCATCATGAAGGAAAACCGAATTGATAATCGTTAACTAATAAAATCGTAATAGTAATGAAAAATGTAATAAAGGTGAGTTGGTATGTCCGAGGTCAATTACATCACGCACCTTAACAGGTTTTTCCAGAAGCTTTCAAAAGAGACACGATTCAATACCACCCATGTTAGTTTGTATATGGCGTTGTTCAATTTTTGGAACAATGCGCGGTTTGCTCCAGAGTTTTTTATCAATCGATACGAGGTAATGACCTTATCCCGAATAGGGTCAAAAGGCACATACCATCGATGCATTAAAGATTTGAACGATTGGAAATACATTCAATATTTACCTTCAAAAAATCCCAACATTGGGAGTAAAGTAAGGATGTTCAATTTAAAGACAAGTAGCGAACAAGCAACGAACCAGCAGCGAGCCAAAAGTGGTACAAGTAGCGAACAAGTATCGGGGCGTTATATAAACACATCCAAACAGTCAAAACAAGAAAACCTTTTTAAACCTCAAAATAAAAATCTGGTGATTCAATTTTTTGAAGAAAGAAAATGGCCATCCTTGCAAGCAGAAAAGTTTTTCAGCCATTACGAATCTGTGGGATGGAAAAAAGGAAAATCGAAAATAAAAAATTGGCAAGCAGCTGCAGAAGGTTGGATGTTGCACTATCGCGAAAATGAAGCAAATGAAAACCCGCTACAAGTACAGAATAAGGACAACTTTAATTCCCGTGAAACTGGAAACCTCCACACCAATAAAAATAAAGATTATGGTGAACCACTTTGAAAATGTCATTGCGAGGACGTAGGACGAAGCAATCTTACATGTCGCTTCGAGTGATTTTGAGAATCAAAATAGTATCGAGAAGAAAATATGAATAACCAACATCCACACATCATCATCGAAAAAGGTGTAGAATACCACTTGGGAGTCCTAGTAGAAAACACCATTCAATACGACTTCCAAAAAATGTTACTTTACCTAGACCACAAAGGCAAAATGTTGTTTGGCAAAAACTTCAGAATCTATGAAGAAGATGAGGTTATTTTATACAAACTATGTATTTACTTCATAAGAGATTTCGAGGCCTGTGCAAAACAACACATAGACCCTAACAAAGGCATTTTGTTATCGGGTCCTGTTGGTTGTGGTAAAACCACGCTTATGAAACTATTGAGACATATTGTGCCACATCATAAAGCTTATGAAGTCATTCCGGCACGTAACATTACATTTTCGTTCAATAACCTTGGTTTTAAAACCATAGAAGAATATGGCAATGATGGGTACTATTGTTTTGATGATTTGGGGGTCGAGCCAGCAGGTCGCCACTTCGGAAAAGATTGCAATGTCCTAGGCGAAATTATTTTATCTCGTTATGACCTTTTTACCAAAACTAACAGCCAATGGCCAACTGCAAACAACCAGAGAAAAACTCATGCCACAACAAATCTCAATGCGGAAGAATTGGAAGAGCGCTACGGCAATCGAGTTCGGTCAAGAATGAGGGAAATGTTTAACCTCATTAGTTTTGATGCCAATAGTAATGATAAAAGAAAATAATTCACAACACCGACACAACACCGATAAAACAGTCTCAAAAGACCATTATAAATAAAACAATTTCAATAGATTTGTTAATCTTCAATTGTTATACATCTATGTTAGATTCAACCGCTTTAAAATCATTGATTGCTTCTGGGGAAGGCTATAATTTAGAATTCAAAAAATCGATTCCAAGCAAAGCCAAGGATATTACAGAGGAACTATGTGCCTTTGCCAATGCAGCAGGGGGTACTCTCCTTATAGGGGTAGATGACAACAACACTATCCAAGGCGTTACTTTTGACAATGTTAAACGTTCGGCAATTCAAAATTCAATAAAGGAGATTACACCAAATCTTCATTGCGAGATATATCAAGTTGAAGTAGAAGGAAAACAAGTTGTGGTCATAGAAGTGCCTTCAGGCCATAAAAAACCTTATGTCTTATCGGGTGCTATTTATGTTCGCCAAGGTCCTAATTCTCAAAAACTAACTGGTGCTGAAGAGATGCGTGATTTTTTTCAGCAATCAGATAAAATTTATTTTGATGAAGCGCCTTGTAAGGCAGCTGATGTAACTCAAGATATTCCTGAAGATAATATTAGGCATTTTAGAGTAATGGCAAATCTAAATTCACCGGTTTCAAATGACCAGGTCTTTAATAGTTTAAAACTTGTTACCGATGATGGGATTCTTAAAAACGGAACGGTTCTGTTTTTTGCAGAAAAGCCAGAGAAGTTTTTTGAAAAGGCCGTAATTCGTTGTATTGCGTTTGATGGTGTGGACAAACGCTTCATCGAAGATGATAAAGTAATGTTTGGTTCGTTGTATAATCAATACTTACTGGCAATGTCATGGCTAAAGAAAAAATTAAATGTTCGTTATGATATTGAAGGAGCGGGTTCACAACCAAGAGATGAAATTTGGGAAATTCCCCAAACCGTTTTTAGAGAAGCAATAATTAATGCTTTGGCTCATAGAGATTATTATGATAAAGGAGCTCGTATTACAATTGAGGTATTTAATGATAGAGTTGAAATATCTAATCCTGGTGGTTTAGTTAGCGGGATTCCAAAAAATGAATTCGGAAAAAGAAGTTTAAGTAGAAATCCTCTAATATTTGGTCTATTTGAAAGAATAAGAATGGTAGAACAGATAGGGTCGGGTATTGGAAGGATGAGAGATTTGATGCTAGATGCTAACTTAACAGAACCTGAATTTAATACAGAAGGGATGTTTACAGTAACGGTTAGAAGGCCTTTTGATTTTAACAAGTGGGTAGATAAGTGGGTAGAAAAACTTACTGATAATAGAATTAATATTATTAAAGCTATTAATGAAAATGCAAAAATTTCTAAAAGAGAATTAGAAGATAAAATTAGCATAAGCTCTACTGCTGTTGATAATAATCTAGATGCTCTAAAAGATTTAGGACTTATAGAAAGAGTAGGGGGAGCTAAAGGAGGATACTGGAAAATAAACTATATACTTCCTAAAGGTGGGTAGAAAGGTGGGTAGAAAAACCTTACTGATATTAGAATTAATAGTATGAAAGCTATTAATGAAAATGCAAAAGTTTCTAAAAGAGAATTAGAAGATAAAATCAGCATAAGTCCTACTGCTATTGATAATAATCTAGATGCTCTAAAAGATTTAGGTCTTATAGAAAGAGTAGGGAGTTAAAGGAGGACATTCAATAATTAATTATATACTTCCTTAAGTGGGTAGAAAGGTAGGTAGACACTGTAACTGCCTGCAAACATAATTCTTATGTTTTCTATAATGGTCACAGTATACACTTAATACATAGAACTACCCCTTGATTTGGTGGTTTTTAATAGAAAGTGGTTTAAACAAGAATTTAACTATCAACAAATTTTAGCAAAATGAGGTAATCCGTAATAAATCAACTACATAATTTGTATCTTTATGATGTTGAATAGTCCAAATTATTGTTAAATTCCGGAGCTAATGATATTTCATTGGCTTTTATTTTTATTAAAGTTTTTATTAAAAATGTTAGACCAATCATTTTCATCTAAATCATTTCAAGAAATTTTCGATAAAGAAAATCGTAAAGGAATCAATGTTGAGAAAAGATACAAAGAAGACTTTGCGGATTCTATAGCTAAAGTTGGAGAATTAAAAAATATAAGGAAACGAATACAACAAGAAACAGATTTTGATGTAAAAAAGCTGCTTTATACAGAAAAGAAAAAATTAAAAAAAGAAAGGGATGCACTTGTTTCAGGTGTTTTAGATACAATTGCAGATGAAATCAATTTACATATTATTAATTTGGAATTAGGAGGCACTTATGGAGGACAGAGCTATGTGTTTGAAAATAATGTGCATAATTTTTTTATTTCTAAAAAAATTCAAGACAATATAAATAAGACTTATGACGTAAAACAATCTTCAAGATATGCGATATTAAGCGAGTTTTTAAACCTATTAGAAGATAACTTTCCTAAATATGTTATTCGTACAGATATAAAAAGTTTTTACGAATCAATTCCTCAAAAGAAATTATTGGATAAAATCAATAATGATTATTTATTAAGCATAAAAACGAAAAAATTTATCAGTCAAATTTTTACGAGCTATAATAATTTAACAGGTCAAGCAAACCCTGAAACAGCTAAAGGTGTTCCAAGAGGAGTTGGTATAAGTGCTTATTTATCGGAACTCTTTATGAGAAGCATTGATAATAAAATTAGGGAGCTTGATGATTTGGTTTATTATGCAAGATATGTAGATGATATAATTGCTGTTTTTGTACCTAAATCGAAAAATATTGATTCAATGCAATTAATTGATTATAAAGACAAATTAACAGATTTAATTACAAGTGAAGGACTTGTATTGAATGTAAAGAAAACAAATGATTACAATCTTTTAGAAGGACTTCAATTTATACGATTTGAGGATACTTCAAGAAATTTTAAACCAAAAATAATTAACTACTTGGGCTATGAAATAGGTAGTGTGAAAAATGGAAAGTTTTTTAGATTAAGCACAAGATTATCAGAAAACAAAATCAACAAATATTTCAATAAAATAAAATTGTCATTTCAACATTTTGAAAAGAAAAACAAACATAACAGAAAAGATGCTTTTAAGTTATTGTCTGCCAGAATCAACTATCTCACTTCGAATACAAAGTTGAGGAATAATAAAGATAAGGTTTTTGTTGGAATCTATTATTCAAATCCATTTTTGAATAGTGATGTATCTCTTGAAAAACTACAAACAAGACTCAAGTGGAGTATAGACAGGGCTGGATTTACAAACAATGAAAAACAAATAATGCTAAAATATTCTTTCATTGACGGATTTAAGAAGAAAACTTTTCAAATATTACCATTAAAAAACAAAAAGTATAAAAGCCACAACAAAAAACGGAATGATGTGATTAATCAGAATAATAAAGGTGTATTGCAATTTGGAATTGCAGAAATCAATTCAATTTGGAAAAGATGAGAAGAAAAACAGGACATAATATTGGATACAAGAAAGAACGAGTTGTTCTTTCAGACATATTGCCTTATGAGGTTCCACCATTTTTTTCAAATAGACATTTTTATAATTTTTTGGTTAAAAACAAGGTTGCCATTAATGAAGATGATAGGACAATTCAATTCAAAAAAGATAATACTGGAGTATTAAAAAGATTGATTCAAATCCTTTTTGGAATTGATAAAAATGTAAATTTCACAAGTAATGCAGAATTTGATTCTTTTACTTTCAATGAAAAAACTTTTAATGAGAAACTTTTTCTAACGATTCCTTTTAAATTCAAGATAACACATAAAGACAATGATTATAGGGAATTGACAGTAATCCATCCAATAAATCAGCTTTATTTGGTAGGATTTTACGATAAGTATAAAAACACGATTCTTTACAACACGAAGTTGAGCAGATTTTCATTAAGAAAACCGAGTAAAGTTTCATCATTAAAATACTATAAAGACAATACCAATAAAAAGAAGAAATCTATAAACCAAGATATTGAAATAATTGAAACTACAGACAAAGAATATACAAGTCTAAAAACTTTCTTTTCTTATCAGAAGTATAGTAATATCTATGAGTTTTATGAGTCATACGAATATCAACGAGCAGAAAAACGTTTTGATAATTTAATGAAATTTGATGTGTCAAGATGCTTTGATAGTATTTATACTCATACTCTTTCGTGGGCGTTATCCAATAAAAAAATTGTCAAGGATAATTTAGGAACAAACAAAGATTCATTTGGAGGAAAGTTCGATAGAGTTATGCAACAAATGAACTACAATGAAACAAATGGTATTATAATTGGTCCGGAATTTTCAAGAATATTTGCCGAATTAATTTTGCAAAGAATTGATAAAAATGTTGAAAAAGAACTATATCGAAAAGGATATAAATACAAGGAGGATTATGATGTTTACAGATATGTAGATGATTTTTTTGTGTTTTACAATGATGATAGGATTAAATCTGAAATTTTAGATTTATATAACATTAAACTCAGAGAGTACAACTTGCATTTTAATGAATCTAAAACACAAATTATACAAAAACCAATTATAACCAACATTACAATTGCTAAGGAAGAAATCAGAATATTAATAGATTCGTGTAAAATTTTTCGTTTAGACGATGATGAATCAAATAAGCAATTGGGATTGAAGTATTACAAGGCAAAAGATATAATCACGAATTATAAATTAATCCTTTCAAATACAAACACAAGTTATAAAGACCTGCAAAATTACTTTTTGGCAATCATCTTCAATAAACTGAAAAGCTTAATTAAGACAATACAAAATGAACAAGAAACCTTACTTCATTTATATGCTCAAAAACGTGAAACAGAAACAAAGTTAAATAATGTTGGGGAAGATGAAAAACCGAAACATCAAGAAAAATTAGACGAAATTCTCGAAGAAATAAAAGAGCAAGAGAAGAAATTGAAATCGTATCATTATCAATTATTGAAAAATATTAATGAAATAATTGAATTGACATTTTTTATTTATTCCGTTCTTCCTAGAGTGACTTATTCTATAAAAGTTTGTCACATATTATTTAGAATTATCGATTTTATTAAAAATCAGGAGCGAACAAGGCAAAGTTATTTAGTCAAAGTTCCAAATGCGAGTTTAAATGAACTAAAGTATATAGCGTTTGATTTTGATAAAAAGCACAACATTTTCAAAAAAATATATGATGGCATTTCATTAATATTTCAAAAAAGTCTTTCATCTGAATATGCAGAAGTAGAAACTTTGTACTTACTACCAATCATAAACGAATTAGGAGAAAATTACCGCTTTGAAGAAGAATTAATCAATAAGCATTTTAGGGTTTTTCAGTTAGATAAACAAGATAACAAGATTCCTAATATCAGTTTAAATTACTTTACCATTATTTCTTTATTGAACTATATAAATGTAGATTCCAATCAAAAATATAGTGAAATAAGAAAGGATATACAGAATATAATTATTGAAAAATTTAATAACTTTGAAAAGAATAATGCGGAAGATATTTTCCTATTAATTGATGTGCTTACTTGCCCATATATAGGAAGTTCGGATGCGGAAATAAAAAATTTTAGGCGACAAATTTTAGATAAAATAAAATTTTTTGATGCAGGTACAAGTAATGCTGATAAAGATATTATTATCGAAACAATCGCAAGTTATACTTCTGATTGGTTTTACAGTTGGAAAGAAAACGATTTAGGCAAAGAACTAAACACTAAACGAGGTCATAGCGTTTATTAAAATATTTGGGGCAAGGTACTCAAGAAATTGAGTACACTCTTAAAAGCCATAATTTGGAGTTCAATTTGGTAACTTTCACACACAAGCCCCAACAAAACTTTTAGAGTTTTTAGGGGTGAAGGTAGAGTCTTCACCCTATTTTTTTTAATGATTTCCTCATAAACCAAAAATCCAGTTTTTTTTGCTTGCCTTGGTTTCAGAGTGTATAGAGCTCAAAATCTTTGTCTTTTGATTTATGGATTTTATACCGAGCGAAGTTGAGAGGCTTCCTTAATGCGCATGTAGTTTTTGACTGCCAACGCGCACACAGCACATTGCTTTTTTGCTTAATAGTATTATTTGCATAATTAGTACAGCAAAAATGCAAAGAGCTGCAGCCAACGCTTTCACAAATACGAGCCTGTATTTAGCGAAGTCGAAATGCCATAACAACGCCTCGCTATGTTTACATAATGTAATAGTTATAGGAACATCCGCACCACCCAAACACTGCCAAAGCTGTCCTATAACCACATTATGTAAAATATCTCCCTCTGCCAACGCGCAGTTCAAGCTTTAAAACAAAATCTCGGTCAATTCGAAAGCCGAGATTGCCACTTTTCCCCGCCACCCTAATCAGCGGTTTTAAAAAAATAGGTCTCTACAGAAAATAGAAACGAGAATAGCCCATTACTTTTTCAGCTTGCTCTTTTATTGTTATTGGAAAGCTAAAAAAGTAATGCACTATTCTTTCTATGCCAGTATGCGCAGCTTCAGTGAGCGCTGTTATCACAGCACAACACCTCCGCTGCCCATACCGCGCACCATCCATCGCACAATTTTGAAATGAGACCTATTTTTTTAAGCGTATATGCCCCAAAAAGTGGCAACATTTAAATTAGAAAACTCGGTCTGGAACAAGAAAAAAATAAAAAAGAAAAACAAATTATAGGGCTCCCTACACCAGCCGCACGATGCTGTAAAGGTCAAGCCCTACGGGTTTTGAAAAAAATCTCCACCTTTTTCTAATTATTACAAAACCTTTTCGCTTAAAGATTTACTGCAGACTGCCACTGAATACTACAGACTGAAACCACGGTAGTATTTTTTTCAAAAACCTTGACAGCATCACCCACGCCCATTGATGTAGGTTTTTCTTTTTTCTTTTTTTCAAAAATTTATAGAAGCAAAGCAAAACGGCACACAATGTATAGTTCAATCGACCTAAAATTGGATAACGAAACAAAAAAGCCCAGGGTTGTCCTGGGCTTTAATAGCTATCAATCACGTTTGAAAAGTTTTTTCGCCAAAAACTTAAAAAGCACCGAGGCAACAAAACTGGCAAACGCTCCAATGATGGCCATAATGATGGTGAGCATAACATCTTCCAATCGAAGCGTTGGAACAATTGACAAAGCCGTACCACCAGCAATGCAGATTTTGTCTTCAAAATTGAACTGCGTCATGGCAATTCATCATGCTCTTTCAGCGTCTCTTCACTTTCATCACTTTGCACCACAGCCTGACTTACTGCAGTGGCCACAGTACCGGCAACGGTCAAATAGGTGGCGACTGTAACAACAATCGCAGGCAATGAAATGGGAGCAGCCATAATGGCGCCACCTATGGCAGCTAGAGCTATACCAATGTTTCGCAAGGTTTTGAAAAAATTCGGGGTAGGTTGTTTATATCGTTCTATAATGTTCATGGTTTACGGATTTAATGGTTAAAAAAATAGTTTCGTTTCGGTCCTTCGCCTGATGGACCAGTGATAATAATTTTTGCATGGCAGGAACGGATTGGAGGCCTTTTCCAATTCCATTTAAGGATAATACAGGGGCAATGCATCCCTGCAGCTCTTTCAGCGCATCATTAGCTGGATGAATCAAGATTAGGCTACGATTCTCAACATTTTCTAACATCAAATGATGCTTGAACTTTGTCGAAAATCTTGGAGTGAGCTCATACACACCTTCTGGAATGCACGACACTGTTCTTTTATTGTTCAACCAGGGCAACTCAATCGTGTGGCACAAAAAGCTGTTGGAACAAAAGAGAGCACCATTGGTGCCCTCTTTGAAATAAGCCCTTTCAAGAGTCAGTTCCATAGATTATGGAGTGTCAATCCCCACAATAGCCAAAGCGTTGTAAGCACCGTTCTTAAGAGGGTACATTTGCCCATTCACCTCTTGGAAAAACTCCAATCCAATCACTTGCACAATTGGAAGCGTGGAGTTCGCAGTCAAGTTTGCCGTTAGGTTAGTGGCTGCCACGTTAGAGCTGTCCCAAGGTAAGATAGCTGTGGATTCACTACCGAAAACATGTGTTTCAGCATCAAAATCCAATTCCGCACCACCTACAGAAAGTCTAAAGTGGGTTGTACCACCAGGAGCTGCGATAGCGTTCAAAGCAACGAAAGCAGCCACATCAGCAACAACAGTTCCTGCCACCCTGTTGATTACGGATGCATAATCCGCAAAAAGCAATGATGCAAGCTTTCCGTTGATGTTGAACTCAAACCCACCCAATAGTGACAAATCACCATTTGGAATAGTCCTGTCACCACGCTCATTGACTGTGTCAGTTTTCACGACCGCCACCAATTTTTGGGTTAAACGGCTAGTCACACGCTTGTCAGATGCATTTTGCATCAAGTTGCGCAACGCCACCCGAATCAGTTTGCCACCTTTCCCGGCTGTCCCAAATTCAGAACCGTTTTCACGGGTCCTTTGAAACGCGGGGTCATTCGCAATACGACTAGCATCAACACCGCCTTTTTCACGTGCTAAATGACCGTCAGAAGTCTTGTAGAAGGAAATACCGCCGATAGTTCCTTTAAGTTTAATAATACCTGTTTGTTTTGCCATATTCAATTATTTTTTGATTATGAAGCAAATCAAATTAGATTTGTCTACATATCTGAATTTCAATTGTCACCCATTCCGATTTTGATGGTTTTTGCCAATTGTTCAGGTATGTATACAGCATGAATGGTATGTGGATAAAGCATACATAGAGTATTAATATGAAAATTGTAAGAGTTTGTATCTTTCCAAAAGACATCCATTGCATCACTGGAAGAAGTGAGCGCTATGCCAGGAGTCTTTTAAATGACATTAGAAAGCATTTCGGCAAGCAACCGCACCAATTCATCACTATAGAAGAATTCGCCGAATATAGCGGCATTAAAGAAGAGACCATCATCCAATATTTAGAACAAATATCATAGTATTTGATACGATTTATATTGCTTTGAACCCCCGAAAACACTATCTTTGTTACATAGACTGATGCGCAAATCACATCATTGCAAATCAACCGAAAGGTTAACAAATCGGTCAACAGATTTTACAAGAAATTATTAGCCTCGTGCTATAGGTAGGAAAATCAAAGGGTATTTGAATCCTGCCGTGGAGATGATGTACAGATGTATAAAACGGGTAATTTTTACACATCTGTAAACATGTAAAGAGTGTTTTTACACACTTTTTATGTATTTCATAAAATGCATCAGACCATTTAAAAAGCTTTATATCAAATCAATAGTGGTTTTAAAGCACGACAATTTTAAAATGGCATATTTCTTTCATATTGATTAAGTATAACAACAATAAATAAACTTAACCTAAAATTTTAAATCATGAAAAAAGTAATTGTAGCAGCAGCATTAGTATTAGGAGGATTTTCAACCTTTGCAAGTTCAACGGAAGTATCGTTAAATCCAATTGATAATTTCATCAAGGATGAGACATTCAAGGAAATCCCAACCGAAAAACTGCCGCAAGCTGTTCAAGATGCATTCAAGGCAGATTTCAAGACCGCCACTCTAAATAAAGCTTTCGTAAATGAAAAGCAAGAATACAAATTGGAATTTACTGTTGATGGAGCGGCATCAGTAGTATTTGCTGACAAAGATGGAAACTGGATTGACAAAAAAATGTAAAATCCACTTATTTCGATTTCAAATCAGCAAGAAAAAGGACGTTTAATATAAACGTCCTTTTTTTATGTTTTTTTTATAGGTTAGAAACGTATATACTTAATATTTTTGTACAAATGCGAAATTCATGAGCGCCATTCTGTTAGTTGAAGACGATGTAACCTTTTCGGAAATGCTGAAACGTTTTCTGGAACGTCAATCACATGTTGTCAGCTCCAGTTTTACCATTGAAAATGCGAAACAACGATTTAAGGATAGCAATTTTGATCTGGTGTTTACCGATTTAAGGCTTCCTGATGGCGATGGCATTAATTTATTGAACCATATCAAATCCAAAAATGAAACGCTTCCTGTGGTTTTGATGACTAGCTACGCTGAAGTTTCCACAGCTGTGAAAGCAATGAAACAAGGTGCTTTTGATTATATTTCCAAACCTTTTAACCCAGAAGAGGTGTTGCAAGTGGTGAACAATGCTCTTGAAGTAAAACCAATCTCTAAAAAAGCAGACAGTCACGTACAGGGCACTAAAAAAAAGACTCCTACAGACAGTTCGGATTATGTTGCAGGCATAAGTTCTGCATCAAAAGTGTTGCAGGATTATATCAATCTTGTTGGTCCCACCAATATGTCTGTCTTGATTTCTGGCGAAAGCGGTACAGGAAAGGAAGTGGTTGCTAAAGCCATTCATCTAAAAAGTTCAAGAAAAAATGAGCCGTTTGTTGCTGTGGATTGTGGAGCCATTCCTAAAGAAATTGCTTCCAGCGAATTTTTCGGACATAAAAAAGGCTCGTTTACAGGAGCTATCAATGACAAAAAAGGGCACTTTGAATCCGCCAACCATGGGACACTCTTTTTGGATGAAGTTGGAAATTTGACCTATGAAAACCAAATCCAATTGCTTCGCGCCTTGCAGGAACGTCGCATAAAACCCATTGGAAGTAGTGACGAAATCGCTGTGGATATTCGGTTGATAACAGCTACTAATGAAGACTTGGCTAAAGCTGTTGAGAAAGGTGATTTTAGGGAAGATTTGTACCATCGACTGAACGAATTTTCCATTAAAGTACCGAATCTTCAGGAACGAAAGGATGATTTGATTCTCTATGCCGATTTCTTCCTTAACCAAGCCAATTTGCAATTGAACAAAGATATCATTGGCTTTTCTTCTGATGTTTTAAAAGTGTTCCAAAACTATTCATGGCCAGGGAATTTGCGCGAACTCTCCAATGTCATCAAGCGGGCGACTTTATTGACCCAAGGAGAAATTATACAAAAGGAAGTTTTACCAGCGGAATTATTTTCAGCAACAACTGAGACACAACCAACTAGTTTTTCGGCCAAAACCAATGAAAAGGAACTCATTGTAAAAGTGCTTGCGGAGGTGAATAACAATAGGACCAAAGCCGCCAAACTTTTGAATTTTTCAAGAAAGACACTTTACAATAAGCTCAAGGAGTATGATCTTGAGTAATGTAATCACGTATTGCTTCATAAAAAGGATTCATACATTTTTCCAATGCTACTAAATCTTCAACAGTAATTGTTTCTTTTGTTTCTAACACTTCAAGATGTGGTACCACAGTGTCAGCCTTAAGTTGTTTAAACATGGTCAGCATCCGATGACTTAGGTCATTTATTGTTTTAGTATCTTTTTTATTGACAGCATTTTTCAGAATGGACATATTCTGTTTGGTGTCTTCCAAAAAGTTTTTCAAAATGGATTTTAGGGCATCTTCATCATCATTTAAAAAACCGGAAATGGACGCAGTATCAAATAAATCAGAAGTGGGTTTTTGGTTTTCGTTGGCATGTTTGGATTTTTCTATGTTATTCGGAAACAACTTCTCTAAACTGTTCAAAAGTTTTTCGGCTGTAAAAGGTTTAAAAATAACAGTTGCAAATCCACTTTCTAAATAATGATTTGATTCCATGTCTGCTCTTCCTGTCATAGCAATGATTGGCTGATCTTTGTAAGAATCGAGATTTTTTACCGTTTCCATAAAATGAAAGCCATTCATTTTTGGCAATTGGATGTCTGTGATAACAATATCGAAAGAGAGCCGATCCATTTCAAACAGTGCAGCTTTGGCATCTTCAAAAGTATGAACCGTAATTTGATGCTGTTGCAAAATATCCGTAATCAATTGTCGCAATGAAGGGTCGTCATCCACCACGATGGCGTTCAATTCAAAAATGGAAGCTTCACTTGCCTTTAATTCTTTCTTAATTTGTTTGTCAGATAATTTTATGGGTACTGAAATATGAAAAGTACTTCCTTTTCCAAGTTCGCTCTCCAAGGTCAATTCCCCATCGAGCATATCTACCAATTTTTTTGAAATCGCCAAACCGAGACCAAAACCATTCTGCTGGTTATTGTCAGGATTTTTGATTTGTGTAAATGCTTTAAAAATATCCTGCTGTTTTTCCTTGCTTATCCCAACGCCACTATCTTTAATATAGATATGCGCAAATAGTTTATCATTTTCAGGAACCAATTTTGTGGTAATGATGATTTGCCCCTTATCAGTAAATTTAAAGGCATTCCCAATGAGATTGTAGAGAATCTGTTTGATTCGAAAAGGATCACTGATGATGGTTCTGTCCAAATTGATGTCCTGCTCAACAATTAATTCGATTGGTTTATCGGCGTGTATGGCTTTGATATTTTCACTGGTTTCTTCGACTATGGAGGTTAAATTAAAAGGAATCGTTTCTATCTGAATATGGCCATCCTCCAATTTTGAAAATTCTAATAATTCTTCTACCAATTGTGTCATGTATCCCGAGGCGCTTCGAATATGTTTCAAATAATAATCGTCTTTAGAACTCTGCTGCGATTTTTGTAGCAATTCGCTATATCCCGAAATGGTACTCAACGGTGAACGCAAATCATGGCTGACCATATTGATTAATTGCTCCCTGCTTTTTAAAAGTGAAGAGGTATACTCATTTGACACTTCTAACTGTTCTCGATAACTTTGGGTTTGCCAAAAATCGTTTAAGATGATTATAGAAAAAATCACTACTAAGATAAAGCACACAATCGCAGCCATTGTGATGATGTTGATGCTCTTGTCTAAAGTTGCTTGCCTTTTTTCATTGATACTTTGGGAATAAGAAACCATCTCCACTTCCAAGGTGCGCAGTAAGTTGCGCAATTGTCGACTTGTCATCAAATCATTTTCTATCAATTCCCGTTCCTTCAGTTGCAAGGATTCTTTTTGTGAAGAGGCTTCTTCTTGCACCTTTTTCAACAAGGCCTTTGAAGATGTCACAATGGAATCAATTTGCTTTTGGTTCACCTTGCTGATGGAATCTTTGGCAGCGGCATCATTGTTCAATTTAATAAATTCCTCAAGAATTTGTTTCATCCTTGGAGAAAGACTTTTTGGGTTTTCAACATAATCCTTGATGGTAAGCTTACCTAAAATAGGGTCAATGGTATTGAGCTTTTCAATAGTTTTTTCAATCGATTTTTCGGTGGAATTATTCGATTTTATGGCACGCAACTCGTTCATCGTTTGGTATTTGGTATCAAATACCACTTTGACACTATCCAATAATTCCCGTTGATAATCATTATTTACCAAAATACTTAACGTATCAATGCTTTTCAATAAAGTGTCATTTTGGGAGATGTAAGCTTCAAATTTCTCCTCCGAATTGAGTTGCAATGCTGCACGCGCCAAACTTTCATTTTCATAAATATCCGCAATCAGGCCTCCTATGCGAATAACTTTAGTGCGGTCGCTTAAATCTTCATTTTGGGTTTGGGTCAACGTCCTGATTTCTGAAAAAACCAACCAACCGGCAATGGTCACCAAAATACCAAGCGTAATGTAGCCAATGATAACCTTAAAAGTGATTTTTCGTTTTGAAGATTCCATAAATTGATGAATGCAGCAGCAAGATAAAAAATGTGGGGCAATACAAAGACATCATTGATTTGATTTGTATTAATTTTTTTGGCAATAAAAACAGTTAGATGAAGTTTAAGTATCTTTGGCCTTTTGGAATCACCATATACTCATCATTTTTATGAAACTTTTCTATTTGATATGCAGCTTAGCTTTTTTTGTTGGATGCAACTCTCAATCCAATAAAACCATCAATGAAGTTTCTGATCAAGAAAAGGATTCTGAACGCATTACGCCCAAGGATATTGAAAGCCTAAAATTTACGGATTATGTTTTGAGTCCTGAAGCAAGCCAGGCAGTTGTCAATTGGCAACGCTACCAAGAATTAATGACGCAAATGGAATTTTTGAAAAAAGCAGACTTTTCATTTTTTGGTGGAAAAAATGAACTGTTGATGAATTTTCTCAAAGACCTTCAAAGTGATATTCCCCCAAGTGTTGCAACTCCTGCCATAAAAGAACGTCTGATTGCGTTAGAAACCAAACTTCTCAAACTGCACAGCACTTTAAAATTATCCAATGTAAAAAAAAAGGAGATGTTGTCTAATATCAAAGAACTTTTAGTGGCCACTTCCAATCTTCACCTTCAAATCAACAAAAAATTTGAATTGGAATCCCAAGTCATTGAAAATCCAAACAAGCACTCAGCAGCCATTGACAGCTTGGGAATTTGAATATTTATCTTAATCTTTTGTTAAGATGTAACAATCAAGAGATTCGAGCTTCTAATTATTGACTAATTTTATGCAATTGCATTCTGTTTGACTATAGAATGCCTATAAACAATGCATATTAAACCTTATTAACTATGAATACATCCAATCTGAAACAGCTCTTTGCTGCTTCCGGAATTGCTTTTTTTGCTCTGGTGGCATGTAAGGACGATTCCAAAAAAGACACCGCAATGACAGAAGAAAAAATCCCTGGAATTGAACTGACCAACATGGACACTTTAGTGAGTCCAAAAGTGGATTTCTATAACTATGTTAATGGAAATTGGAACAGAACCACGACAATCCCTGATGATGAATCGGTTTGGGGAGGATTTAGCGTGTTGAGAAAATCCACTCGCAAAGATGTGTTAGAAATTATCAACACCTCTAGGGAATTGAACACTTATGCTGAAGGTACTGACCAGAAGAAAGCACTTTTGATTTATGAAACCGAATTGGATACCGTTGCACGTGATGCGGCAGGAATTAAACCTCTTCAACCTTATTTGGATAAAATCAATGGGATTAAAAATCTTGATGAACTGCAAACAGTAGTGGCATCAAATGTTGCCATCACTTCCCCGTTTATGGGATTGGCATCTTTTGCCGATTTGAACGATAGCAGTATGAATGCGCCATACATCACACCCGGAGGGCTAGGTTTGCCAGAGCGTGATTATTATTTGGAACAAGACGAAAAATCCAAAGAAATCCGTCAGCAATATGTGGACCATATTGTAAGAATGTATAAATTCATAGGTATAGATGAGGCCAAAGCACGTAAAGAAGCAGAAACCATCTTGGCTTTGGAAACCAAATTGGCACAACCACGATTGGACAAAGTACAGAGTCGTGACATGCGTAATTATAACAATCCTAAAAGTCTAAAAGAATTACAGGCTATGGCACCAGCCATCAATTGGGAAAAATATATCAAGGATTTAGGTGTTGAAAAAAACTTGGATACTGTTATGGTAATGCAGCCTAAATATATGACGGCAATGAATTCCTTATTAAAAAGCACCTCCATTGAAGACCTTAAGTCATTGGTGCGTTGGTCAACCCTGAACAATGCAGCGGGAATGTTGACTACAGATATGGATAAAGCCAATTGGGATTTTTATAGCAAAACTCTCAATGGAGCAAAAAAACAATTGCCAGCAGATGAACGTGCTTTGGAAACTGTCAGCGGTACCGTTGGTGAAGCTATAGGCAAGGTCTATGTAGATGCCAAATTCCCACCTGAAGCAAAGGCCAAAGCAGAAAAAATGATTAAAAATATCATTAAGGCCTATCAAGTCCGTATCAAAGCTCTGGATTGGATGTCTGAAGAAACAAAGGAAAAAGCAATTGCAAAGCTTGATAAGTTTACGGTAAAAATCGCTTATCCTGATGAATGGGAAGATTATTCCAAAATGCAGGTAAAAACAGGAAACACCTACGCTGAAAATATGCTAGCAGTAGCCGATTGGGCAACCAAAAAAAATTACTCAGAAATTAATGAACCTGTTGACAAAAAAGAATGGGGAATGCCACCTCAAACAGTGAATGCATATTTTAATCCGTTAAACAATGAAATCGTATTTCCAGCGGCTATCTTACAACCACCTTTTTATAATTACAAAGCTGATGATGCTGTGAATTATGGAGGAATTGGTGCTGTGATTGGACATGAGATATCACATGCTTTTGATGATTCCGGAGCACGTTTTGATGCAGATGGGAATCTAAAAAACTGGTGGACGGACAAAGATCTTGAAGAGTTTACAAAACGTGGCAATGCCTTGGCAGAACAATACAGTGGTGTTGAAGTTGCTGATAGTCTTTACATCAATGGCGCCTTTACATTGGGTGAAAACATCGGTGATCTTGGAGGTGTCTTGGCAGCCTATGATGGTTTGCAACAAAGTTTTAAAGAAAATGGACATCCAGACAAAATTGATGGATTTACAGCAGAGCAACGTTTCTTTATGAGTTGGGCAACTGTTTGGAGAACCTTAATGCGCGATGAAGCCTTAAGAACCCGTATCAAAACCGACCCACACTCTCCAGGTATGTACAGAGCTACACAACCTTTGAAAAACATTGATGCTTTTTATGAAGCCTTCGATATCAAAGAAGGTGACCCCATGTATTTGGCACCTGAAAAAAGAGTCAGAATTTGGTAATGAATTAAATTTGATGTATTAAAAAAAGCAGCCTCCAGATAGCTATCTAGAGGCTGCTTTTTAAATTATATGGAATTTTTTATTTACTCTTTAGGTTTTCGCAACAAGGCATCTTTACTGATTTTTGCAAGATTAAAGTTGGGGTCAATAGCCAGCGCACGGTTTAAGGTTGCTAGTGCAATTTCTGTATTGGCCTTTGTATCTTCATTATACAATGCAAGCGCTTTTAAATATAAAAAAGCAGCTTTAAGAGATGTTTCATAAGGCTGTTGGGATTCATAGAAAGCTTTTTTCATGTCGTCCTTTGTGTTTGCCAACCCATATTCGATGCTTGTTTGGGCACCTGCAATATCTTGTAATTGTAATTTTAAGTCTGCAATCTCATAAGCCAAATAAGGTGTTGGTTTTCTGCCGAACAAAACTTCATAATGTTCCAAAGCTCGTTTGGGTTGATTCAGCGATTTTAAAGCAATCGCTTTGACTTCTACATTCAAGTCAGAATCGGAGGCATTTTTTTCAATGCCAAGTGTATTTAGGGCCTCTACATTCATGCCTTCAGATACATAGAGATAGGCAATGGTATCTTTTCGTGCTTGGGACGGTGCAAGCACATCCAAATGCGTCATCGCACTGATGACTCCTTGCACATCCCCTTGTTTTTTCATCTGTTGGTAATAAGCCTCAAAATGCTTTTGAAGTTCGCTTTTGGTTTGGGCGGCCATGCCAAAAGAAAACATGACAGCCAATAGAAGTAGTAGTTTTTTCATCTGTACCTATTATTTTTTACGGGCTAAAACTATAAAAATTTATAGGATAAATTCTTAACAATTTGCTAATTGTTCGATTTTGCCCGTAAGATGTGGAATACATTTACTTTCACTTTTTAATGAATGATGCGGATGTATTTTTTATCAGAGTGAGATTGTTTTTTTGACAATCACGGCATCATTCAAAATAAATGGTTTCGGAATCATTGTCTTTGGACGTTTTGGGACATCAAACAACGGATTGTTGAGCATATCGTTAGATGAACTGTACATTGTGAATTCCGTTTTTTGCTCCGCTGGAATAATAAATTCCATTTCGAGATATTTTTCATCAGACACATAATAGGTAAACAATCGATTGCTGTCTCGATGGTCAAAAACAGAAACAGAATTTTTAGGTTTCTCCACCTTCATTCCATTCAGTTTAAAAGATAAAAACTTATAAGTTGAATCCGCAAAAAACTCCATACGGTTGATGTCCTCCCGTTGTGGTGTGATAAACAGTTTAACATACCTTAAACCGGCTATGACAGTATCTTTTTGTTTGTCAACATATGGAAGGGACAGTGGCTTTATATAAGCTTTTTTACTAAAGGTGAAGGGTGTTTTGTATTTACTGCTGAATTTTTCATTCATAAAGCCCGAGGCTTTATCAGGTTTATCAGTTAAAAAAGGTTTTGTCCAATCATCAAGAATATGATCATAAGTTGCCCAAACGGCAGCATCCTTATCGGCGTCATAGACATAAACCAAACTGTTTGGTTTGGGACGTTCTTCATTAAAATCAGATTTGAAATGTGCCAAAAGCAAAAAAACAAAGGCAGCTCCAAACAATATATAAGCCCATCGGTTTTTATATCTCGAAAACCCGAATACCGAAATGCACAATGAAAAAATCAAGGAAACCATCAATGTGGAAGCGATTAACATTTTCAATCCCAAACCAACAGGGAACATTTTGACAAACGGTGACATGATCATCAATACAGGAAACAATAACAAGGTCATAAGGATGATGTTCGGATGTTTTTGACGCACCAATACAAACAAACTGACGAGTCCAAAATACACTGGAATAATAAAGAAACTAGCTCCTTTTAATTTAAACGCAATGACTCCACAAATAATAAGCCATAAAAATAGAGGAGGAACTGCCAAGCTAGCCGTATTTTCGGGCTTATAGACTTTACTGTAGAGCCACATACACACTGCTATGGAAAACAAAGAAAATGCCCATATGTACGCATGTCCATTATAGGTAAACCCATGTAGTATTTCATTATACTGAGGATAGATGGCACAGAGTACTTTCCAACCAAAATAACCAACCAATCCATTGATAATGACAGCGGCAATACCTGGCAAAAACGCTTTTGCCATTTCGGTTGAATCCAGAGTTCGTTTATTGATGCCATAAAATACCAACGCTATAAAGATTATAATTGCAATGATAAACATTGGTAGAATCCAAGAAAACGGATAGCTTACGGTTTTAAAAAGCGGTACATTAAAATAGACCTCATCACTATCGCTTTTTAAATCTTGGAGATTTTCATTTGCAAAATAATGGAGTAAAGGCATCAAATAACTTCCTTGGTGTTCCAGAGTGTTTCTGTCCAAACGCTCATAAGTATCGAGTGCTGTATGATAATCAAAATGATCGTCTATAAAAGCAAAATTAAAACCATCAATATTGCCATCTTCCCGAAAACGTGTCAAATCGGTATCATTGGGAAGCATTTTGTAGATGCTGTAAGCCAACGAATTTGCCACAGGGTACTCAGGATGAGCTGCCTTAAAGCCATCAATCAATTTTTGGTTTCCGCCATTCGTTTCAACCAACATATAACTTGGGCCACCACTGCCACGAGCTTCAAAGTTTAGAACCAATCCAACATCTTTTGCCCAAGGATGTTTATTGACAAAAAGGGAGGCGCCATTCAAGCCTAATTCCTCAGCATCTGTAATAAGTATGATAATATCATTTTTTGGCGTCTTTTTTTCACTTAAGAAAGCACGTAAACCTTCGAGAATAGTGACAACTCCAGAACCTGCATCACTCGCACCAAAGGAAGAATGCGGATTGCTGTCATAATGCGACAGCAACAGTAGTGCTTTGGAATTGTCAGAGCCTTTGATTCGTGCAAGGATGTTTTTTGGTTTTACAAACGTTCCCCAATCCGTTAAGGTGTTGCCTTCTTGAATTTGGGTCTCAACACCCAATTTTTCAAGTTCTTTTATAATATAGTTCCTAACAGTTCGATTGTTTTCTGAACCTGTATAATGAGGTTGTTTTGAAATTTCTTTGAGTTGAGCCAATGCTCTATCGGTAGAAAATTCAGTTTTTGAAGTGTCTAAACCTGAAATGGAATGAGGCATCAATGCATAGAAGCTCCAATAGATGGCAATGATGATGAGTAAAAGTGCAGCGGCTTTTTTTAACATTATTAGTTAGTGTTGGTTGGTCTTATAAAAATACAAAAATATTCAACGCTAATTTCATGTTAGGTTAAATCACTTATTTTATATAACTTTAAGATTCTTAAAAATGAGACAGTTATGGCAATCAAAAGTTTTCAAGGGGCACGAAAGCAGCAATCAACTACAGAAGCACTGCCTTTTAAAGTCAGTGATTTTATGACCAAGGATTTAATCACTTTCAAACCTGAACAAAAGGTCATTGATGTAGTTGAAATGCTCATCAAACATAAAATATCTGGAGGTCCAGTAGTGAATGATAACCATGAATTGGTCGGTATTATATCAGAAGGAGATTGTTTAAAGCAAATCAGTGAAAGCCGTTATTACAATATGCCGATGGAAGATGATACAGTTGAGAAACGTATGATTAAAAATGTTGACACATTAGATGGAAACATGAATGTCTTTGATGCAGCCAATGTGTTTTTGGAGTCCAAACACCGACGTTTTCCCATCATTGAAAATGGCAAATTGGTTGGACAAATAAGTCAAAAAGATATTTTGAAAGCAGCCTTGAAGTTAAAAGGTGAAAATTGGAATTCTACCATTAAAATGAACAACAATTAGGTTTCGCGCTTTACTAAAGCGTAATAATCATTTTCAATTGGCAAATAGCCTTGGTCATACACAAAATAATAGACCGTTCCAGCTTTAGTTTTGTAGATGCTCGTGAAATAATTGAAATCGAAACCTTTTTCAATCAATTTGGCTCTAGAGACTTTTGTTTTTTGTTCAGGATTCAAAGCTTCAAGAATTCGATAATTTTTTCGCAACCAATTGTTCGTATTCCGAATCAGATTTTTACTGTCTTTGTTAATGGTATTGTTATACGAATTCCGACACGCATCACTACAGAATTTTTTATCGGTTCGGCCAACAATGTTTTCACCACACTCAAGACATTCTTTGCTCATAAATTGGGATAGGTTATAAATTCAATGACAAGATACAAATTATTCGTTTTCAGTGTGTCACAAACCTTTGGCAATGACAACCGTATTTGTATTGTTCACTTTTTCGAATATTTCTACCTTAAAAAATTTACTTTTTAAATAATCGATAACATCCTGCAAAGCATTCGTTTTTGTTTTATACAAAGAGGCATTGAACACTATCGAACCATTTGCAGAGGATGATTTCAGAACATCTTCAAAAAATGGAATTGCCAAAAACGCCTCAGGGACATCCATATCAATGAATACATCAATGATAATCAAATCATATTGTGTTTTATTTAAAGCCATAAATTCCAAAGCGTCTTCACAAATGATGCTCAAATTCCCGTCATCTTTGAGATTGAATTCATGTTTAGCAATCTCTATTATTTTTTGGTCGATATCTACTGCCATAATTGGGTTTGAGTACTTAAAGTCTTCTCTCAATGTTTCAATGACACTACCACCACCCAAACCTAAAAGCAAAACAGAATTGACATTTTTGAAATCAATTTTGGTCAATCCAAATTTTAAAACTTTTTGTAGAGAACCGTATGAATAGTTGGCATTTTCTGTATTAAGATGTTTTTTTCCATTATACCAAGTAATTTCCAAGGTTCCGCTAAAATCGGACGGAACTTTTTTGGTGATGGGATAGAGGTAGCTAATGAGTTTTGGCATACCTCAAATATAATCATTTATCCATTTGTAAGCGTTTACAAACATTTACAAACGATTTTAAATAGGTAACAACCGACTAATGTTTGGAAACCATCACATCTTTGCTTCGTCGAAACATCAGAACTCGATAGTATTAACTGTTTAACATTAAAAATTAGAAATCATGAATGCATTAAAAAACAAAGTACAGTTGATTGGAAGATTGGGACAAGACCCAGAAATCATCACATTTGAAGGTGGTACCAAAATCGCAAGATTTAGTTTGGCCATTGACGACAGCTACAAAGACAAAAAAGGCAACAAAGTAGAGCGCACCTATTGGCATCCTGTAATTGTAAAAAATGGGTTGGTAAAAATCGTTGAAAATTATGTGGTAAAAGGAAAAGAAATTGCCATCGAAGGAAAATTGACCAACAGAACTTGGGAAGACAAAGAAGGCAACAAACATTATATTACCGAGGTGATTGCCAATGAACTTTTGTTGATGAGCAAATAAGAAGAAGTAACAAAATCGCTTTAAAAGCCCTCAATCGAGGGCTTTTTTATTTTCAAAAGGCAACTCTATTGATAATTCTACAAAACTTTCAAATATCTATGTTGCTTTAAAATTGCTTTAGTAACTTTATAAAAAGTACTGAATACATGTCCACACAGCCAAAACTCACCCGTTTTAAGCAAAACGTCCTCGCAAAGTATCAAATCTACAACAGCATTTTTATGACGTTGCCTTTTGATACCATTACAAAAACAGGAGCTTTACTTCCGTTGTTTCATGAAACGTGTGTCAACGGGTTCAAAGATGGTGAAAACCCAACAGCGATTGTAGATACATTTTTCAAGAAATATCAGGCAAGGCGTACTGATGACAGTAAACTCGATTTATTGTTTCGTTTTATTCAATACATCGAGCGTCAGGTAGTTCTGTTTGATGCCATTGAGGATGCTGCGTTTCCAATTGTAAATAATATGGATGGCATTGGAACTTTGCGTAGTTTGAAAGAATCGGCAAGCTCCGAGCAGAAACTCGAGACTTTAAAACAATATCTTGAAGAGTTCAAAGTGCGCATTGTGTTGACAGCGCATCCTACCCAATTTTATCCTGGAGCTGTTTTGGGCATCATTACCGATCTGACCGAAGCCATCAAGAAAAATGACTTATTGGCCATCAATGATTTATTGGCGCAACTCGGTAAAACTCCGTTTTTCAAGCATACAAAACCTACACCTTATGATGAAGCTGTCAGTTTGATATGGTACTTGGAGAATGTGTTTTATAAATCCTTCGGAATGATTTTCGATTATATTCAGCAGAATATTTTTGAAGATAGACGACTTTCAAATGACATCATCAATATTGGTTTTTGGCCTGGAGGCGATAGAGATGGGAATCCGTTTGTGACACCAGAAATTACCTTACGTGTAGCAATGCGACTAAAGCATACTATTCTCAAAAATTATTACAGAGACATTCGCCGACTGAAACGACGCCTGACTTTCAAAGGTGTTGAGGGACAAATGACGATGCTTGAGACAAAATTTTATGAAAGCAGCATCCATCCAGAAGCCAAACACGCCATCGCATTTGAAGATTTTGTGTCTGAATTGGAATCCATCAAAAAAATCATCATCGAGCAGCATCAGTCTTTGTATCTCGACGACATCAATAGCCTCATCAATAAAACCCGATTGTTTGGGTATCATTTTGCAACGCTTGATGTTCGTCAAGACAGTCGTGCACACAATGCGGTATTCACTACGATGGTGCAAACCTTGATTGATTCTGGCAGCAAAATTTTTCCGAAAAATTATCTTGAGCTTTATGAAGAAGAACAGGTAAAAGTCCTTTCAAATGTCAAGGGAAGTGTCGATTTGAACTTGATAAAAGACGAAGAGGTTTTGAAGGCGCTCAAAACGATGAAGGTCATCAAAACCATTCAAGAATCAAATGGTGAGCAAGCCTGTAATCGGTACATTATCAGTAATAATAAAACGACTTTAAATGTTATGCAATTATATGCTATGCTGAAATTGGTCGCGTTTGAAGACGAATTGACTGTC
The DNA here is from genome assembly GCA_041391925.1 of Gelidibacter sp. Lineage (GTDB taxonomy): Bacteria > Bacteroidota > Bacteroidia > Flavobacteriales > Flavobacteriaceae > JBPOFM01. Next base: position 671,001 of record JAWKNA010000003.1, read on the forward strand.
GATATTGGACCCTTGTTTGAAACCATTACCGATTTGGAAAATGCTCCAAAAGTGATGGAAGACTTATATACAAATCCAACGTACAGCAAACATTTGAAAAAGCGAGGCAATCGACAAACGATTATGCTCGGCTTTAGTGATGGTACCAAAGATGGTGGCTATTTGATGGCAAATTGGGGGATTTTCAAAGCCAAGGAACGTCTCACAGCGATGTCAAGAAAATATGGTGTCACGGTCATCTTTTTTGATGGTCGAGGTGGTCCACCAGCTCGTGGTGGCGGAAAAACACATCAATTTTATGCGTCTTTGGGCCCAACTATTGAAGACAAGGAAGTGCAATTGACCATTCAAGGGCAAACTATTTCGTCCAATTTTGGAACTTTGGATTCTTCACAGTACAATCTTGAGCAATTGATAAGCTCCGGAATTTTGAACCGTTTGAATGAAACGAATCTCAAAATGAGCGATGCCAATACAAGTGTGATGGATGATTTAGCCCATAAAAGTCACGAAGCATATGTCAATTTCAAGAGACACCCGATGTTTGTACCTTATTTAGAGCGTATGAGTACTTTGAAGTATTATGCAAAAACGAACATTGGTAGTCGTCCGTCAAAACGTGGAAAATCTGATAAATTGGTGTTTGAAGATTTGCGGGCCATTCCGTTTGTAGGGAGTTGGAGCCAATTAAAACAGAATGTTCCTGGGTTTTTCGGCGTTGGAACTGCGCTGAAAGTTTATGAGGACAAAGGCGAATTTGACAAAGTAAAGCAACTCTATAAGGAATCAAACTTTTTCAAAACCTTGATTGAAAACAGTATGATGTCCTTGTCAAAATCGTTCTTTGGTTTGACAAAATATATGGCTGATGACCCAGAATTTGGTGAATTCTGGAACATCATTCACACAGAATATGAAACCACAAAACGTTTATTGTTGAAACTCACAGGATTCAAAGTATTGATGGAAGAAGAGCCTGCCGGAAAAGCATCCATCGACGTGCGCGAATCGATTGTGTTGCCATTATTGACCATTCAACAATATGCTTTAAAGAAAATTCAGGAACTTCAAAAAGAAAAAAATCCAGACAAAGACTTATTGGAAACCTATGAAAAATTGGTGACGCGTTCGTTGTTCGGAAATATCAATGCGAGTCGTAATTCAGCTTAAAACATAAAATAAATTTGGATTCTTGACCCGAAAAGGTTCATATTTGCAAACAAATGAGAAAAACAATAGTACATAAAGCATCTGGTTCACTGTTTAGTCAGTGTGATTATCGCGGAATTGAGATGGAAAATCCATTCCTCACAGGACGTTTTGTAACTATTTTTAAGCATTTAAGATGATGATTTAAACAAAAAATCTATATAGTTAACAGGCGTCCAAGAAATTGGGCGCTTTTTTTTTGAAAAAATTTGAATATAAATAGTCAAAATTAAAATATCAGAGATTGAAGAGTAAGCAATTAAGAGACAAATAGTTGCAATTTCACTCAAGCATCTGCAAGCTGCGGAAAGGGAAATCTATGTTTAAAAATTTACATAAATAATTGATAATCAATAAATTAATTCAAAAATTTATTTGCGTAATTAAAAAATCGTTTTAATCTTTGCATCGCAGTTTTCAAAAAAAACAAAGACTGCATCAAAATTAAATATCAAACAAAAAGAAGCTATGCTAAACATACGTCCAGCATTTCAAACAAAAGGATATGACCAAGAGTCATTCACACGGCTTCGGTATTTTCTGTAGATAATCACTTTCCAGAGAAGAATCCGAAGCAAACCAACTGTTTCGGATTTTTTATTTAAAAAAATTCAAGAATACATCAATCTGAACAGTTTTAGAGCGCACGAAGGTCGTGCGGCTTTTAAACAGTAACAAGTCATTGAATACAATGGAAACTAATTTAAACAACAGGTATTTGTTCCGTGCTTTGGAGGCATACCCTTGGGAGCTTGAAAAAGCGATGGAAGCTTTGAACTACGCTTTATCATACGAACCAGAAAATGTGAAAGCACTTTGTTTGATGGCAAAAGTTCAAGTAGAGCAAATGGGTGATTATGAAGCGGCAAAAGAATATCATGAAAAAGCTTTGGCTGTTAGATTGGATATCCCAGATGTATACCCAGATTACATCAGGCTTTTGGTTAACTATGAGGATTTTGAAGAAGCCCAAAAGTTGATTGATTTTGCCCGAACCGTCAAAGGTATTGACAAAGCAGGTATTGAACTTGCACAAGGTACTTTGTTTGAAGCCATAGGCGAATTTGAGAAAGCTGAAACGGCTTTGGTAGAGGCAAAACAATTTGCAATGAACAATGAGTTCATACATTTTGTAGATGAGGTCATTTCACGAGTGGTCAAGAAGAGACAGGCCAAAAACAACAAGGCTCGTGAGAAGGAGGTTGTTCAAAAGGAAGAAACAGTAAAAGCTGATAAAAACTGGCTTCTAGACCGTTTGAATAATCTTCTTTAAAAGAAGTAATAAATTAAAATAGTGTTCATAGTGTAACGGCTCGCACGGAAAGTATCATCTTTCAAGACCAAGTTCGACCCTTGGTGGACACTTAAAAAGGAACAGTAGCAAAGTGGGTCATTGCGTCGGACTGAAAATCCGAAGATATAGGTTCGAGTCCTGTCTGTTCCACAAAATAAGTTCATTGAAATGAGATGAAGTATTTGAAATTGCTTCATCATAAAAAAATCGTCATCATTTATGGATGGCGAGGCGGCTTATCGTCTTTAGATAAACTTGGTAACAAGGATAAATCTGTACACAGGCACTGTGTATGGAGACTGTTTCCTTTTGGGAATAGTGCAGGTAAGCAAGCAACAAACATACATCACTACAAGCTAGGGGCGACCGCTGAAGCGCGTAAGGATGTATAGCCGACTCATTTAGGCTTGAGATGGAGACATCAATAGAAAAAGTTGTAGTAAAGGGTTACGTATAGGTCATCCAGCCTTGCGGAGCGTTTTGCAGTACCAGAGTTACCCGACAAGAAATTGTTCGGTAGCTTAACATACCGTGTGTTGGGAAACACACAAGGAGAAGGTTGGTATTTTGTAGGCAAAAATCTATGAAGCCATTTCCGAAGCCCTTCTCCTAGGTCAACACTTTTGTGTCTAGGTTCGATTCCTAGTAAAAGAATTTCCTTCTTTTAGCTTATTGGTTAAGCAAAAATCGCAAAAGACTTCGGGCATTGCAGCAGCTAGTAGTTGCCTAAACCCATTGTAAGATATGGGACGTTAAAGGTCGCAAGCCTTTGTCGTGCGGTGAATATTCTAATAGGCCGCCCTGAAAAGGGACGCCTATGAACGGTGAGGGAGCCAACCCTCGTAATTGCAAAGCGTGGTCAATGAACCACTATGCAGGCCGAGTCTAAATTGCCGAACAGCTGCAGTGTATTCTGGCATCGGACAGATACGTGATTTCCAAAGCAACGGAATGAATGTGGAAAACTAGAGAATGCGAAAGCGATAATCCTAGGAAAGTTTGTCCAAAAGCGAAGGTATTCCCAGCACGCTTTTTTAATTTATTATTTTAAAATTTGTACTAACTTATGATAAAGTTGGTCTTTAAAAAGATTCAAATGTCAACAAAAATTAACGGTCAAACCCTAATCGATTTGGGTTTTAGACAAGGAAAATGGTTCAAGGAAGCTCTTGAACACATAAATACAAATAGATTGGAAGGCGGAGCAATGCTTGCTTATTTAGAGCAGTTCAAATTGCCAGAACCTTTAGAATTGTATACAATACCTATTGAGTTTGCCATCAACATCAAGGCTGAAAACGAATTGGAAGCAGACAATGTCAAAGCAGTTATCAATTCGATGCAAACATTGATGAAAACGCCTACAATGGTCGCTGGTGCCATTATGCCCGATGCCTGTCCCGCAGGTCCTGATGGAACCATTCCAGTAGGTGGTGTGGCAGTAGCTAAAAATGCGATTCACCCTGGTATGCATAGTGCCGATATTTGCTGCTCTGTGATGCTGACAGATTTCGGCAAAGCAAATCCAAAAGACATTTTGGATGCGGCACATACCAACACACATTTTGGTCCTGGCGGACGTGATAGAGATGCACAATTCAGATTTCCAAAGGAATTGCTTGAAGCGTTTGAATCTAATTGGTTTTTGAATGATAAAAGAACCATTCAAGTGGCGCGTGCACATTTGGGAACACAAGGCGATGGCAATCATTTTCTTTTTGTAGGAAAATCAAAAAAGACAGGAAACACTATGTTGGTCACACATCACGGGTCTCGTGGTGCTGGTGCTGCCCTTTATAAAAAAGGGATGCACGTGGCTGGAAATTTCAGAAGGGATTTGTCACCAAAAACCTTAAAGCAAAATGCTTGGATTCCGTTTGATACGGAAGAGGGTCAGGCATACTGGGAAGCCTTGCAAATCATCAGGGATTGGACCAAAACCAATCACGAAGTGATTCACAATTCGGTTTCTGAAACTTTAGGAATTGCGATTGAAAATCGTTTTTGGAACGAGCATAATTTTGTGTTTAAAGATGGCGATTTGTTCTATCACGCCAAAGGCGCCACACCATTGGATGCTAAATTTATGCCTGATATTACTGGGCCAAGGTTGATTCCTTTAAATATGTCTGAACCAGTTTTGATTGTAGAAGGTGCTACTACCACTACTAATCTCGGTTTTGCACCACACGGCGCAGGTAGAAATGTGAGCCGTACGCAACATAGAAGAACCAAAACAGAAACTACTATGCAAATCTTTAAGGAAGAAACCCAAGGTCTTGATGTGCGATTTTTTTCGAATGAAATTGATATCACCGAGTTGCCAAGTGCCTACAAGAATGCCCAAACGGTTAGAAACCAAATGGACGAATTTGGTCTTGGTACAGTTATCGATGAGGTCATGCCTTACGGCTGTATCATGGCAGGTGATTGGGAAAAGAATGCACCTTGGAGAAAAAAGCGTGAAAAAAGAAGAAGTCGTTGAATTTAAAGCGGGTGGTTGAAATATCATCCGTTTTTGTTTTAAAAAACTTTAACGTTACTTAAACACAAAACTTATTACATTTGTCACCTAATCTATTGTAGATGTTTGCCTTTCAAAGTTTGATTCTCAATCTGTTCACTTGGTTGACCTTTCTGTTGCCTTCACAGGTTCAGGAACACAAACCTTTGGTGTCCTTGGCAAACGATGAGGTGATTTCAACCGGTCAACATCAAAGTCCGGCCATAATTGAGCTGACGTCTTATTTAAATCAGCTTTTAGATACATCACAAGACACAAATTTACCCTTTGCGAAGCCATTCGATAAAATTCAACAACCAAATTTTGTTGCTTACGAACCAAGATTGTTGTATTTCCAAATCGGAAATTCCATCGAGTTGGAACTGACCTCTACCACTATTATTTTCCCTTTTCATTGTTTTACATAAGTTGAATTGATTCTTCAAGGATTAGAATTCATTCCGATTTTTTTGGGATGTCATTCGTCTATTCACACATTTCAAATTATAATTTAAACATACAAACAATGAAACTATCAGAAACGGTGACGACTGTGCTCATCACCTTATTGGGCATCATGCCCTTCATTTGGTTTACCTATATCGGTAAAAAATCATCCATCAAAAGTAAAAAAACAATCAAGGATTTAATTAAAGGCGAAAACTTAAAATTCGCCGAGAAAGAATTTTGGAACCACAATTTTATCGGAATTGATAAAGAAAAACAAGTATTGCTTTTTGTCAAAATCAAATCACCTGAAAATGAAATTGTAAGAGTTGATTTGAACAATGTTAAATCTTGTGTTATCCATAAAAACACCCGAGATATTAAACGTGAAAAGAAACTGGAATCCGAACTTCAACAAATGAATTTGGAACTTCAATTCTACTCAAAGCCATCGGTCACACTTAATTTATATGATATTGAAGACCGTCTTTCCGAAGATTTCGAAATGAAACGCGCGGAAAAATGGAAACAATTGATTACCGATAACATTCAAAAATCATCAGTTGTTGCTGCATAAGAATGTTATTTGGAGCCATCCCATTCTGCAAAGTTTGGGATGGTTTTTTATTTTCGGAGACAACCCTTAAATTGTAATTGGTGCCAAATTATCACTTAAATTTACGTGCTGATTTTTTCGCTATGATCCTCTCTTCAATTCTCGTCCTTGTCGGGTTTGCACTCTTGATAAAAGGTGCCGATTTTATGGTAGATGGTTCTACCTTATTGGCCAAAAAGAACAAAATTCCTGATTTGGCAATAGGTTTGACTATTGTTGCTTTTGGAACTTCCGCTCCGGAATTGGTTGTAAATACTGTCGCTTCCTACGAAGGCCATTCTGATATTGTTTTGGGCAATATCATCGGCAGCAATAATTTCAATCTGTTTATGATTCTTGGTATTGTTGGGCTTATTTATCCAATTACGGTGCAATCTTCAACTGTTTGGAAGGAGATTCCCATTTCATTTTTCGCAGCTATTGTGTTCTTGGTACTAGCCAACGGCTATTTGTTTTCCAATGAGCTTGGCTTATCCAGAATGGATGGTTTTATATTGCTCCTAATGTTCCTCATGTTCCTGTTTTACATTTATAAACAGATGAAAAATGATGTCACTATTACAGAAGTTGAAGTCGTTCCGGCCTCAAACTGGAAAATTTGGGGTTTTATCACCGCTGGCCTGATAGGGTTGATTATTGGTGGAAAATTAATTGTAGATAATGCTGTTTCGATTGCAAGTAGTTTAGGAGTCAGCGAAAAAATCATTGGACTGACCATTATTGCGGCAGGCACATCATTACCTGAATTGATGACGTCAGTGGTAGCAGCATTCAAGAAAAATAGCGATATCGCGATTGGTAATATCATTGGTTCCAATATCTTCAATATTTTATTGATACTTTCAGTAAGTTCATTTGTAAGACCAATCGAATTCAGCCCTGTGTTTAATACAGACATTTATTTATTATTGGGCGGAACTATGTTTTTGTTTCTTGCCATGTTCACAGGAAAAAAAAAGAAGCTGGATAGATGGGAAGCTGCATTGTTGCTGGTAACGTTCATTGGTTACACCATCTACCTTGTCTATAAAGAAATTTGAAGTTTTAATTAGCTATTTTAAATTTTGCCAATTTTTGATGTTCCGAGTCATGGATTACCAAATCATGACCTTCATATATGTAATAAGAAGCTTTGCTCATTGTGCTCAAAAACTCATTTTCAGTTTCCATCTCGGGGCAGAATTTTTTGGTGCTGATGATTTGTGAAAATTTAATTTCATAGCCTTCCTTCAGCTCATAAACACCTCTAAACTGATTGCAGCCTGTATAACCTGATATTGAGCCATCCTCCAAAAATTCTACTTGTGGGTGTTCTGCTTTGGCTTCTTTGAGTTGAATGGCTTCTCCTTTAAATGATACGAGATGCCAGATTTTACCAACCAATTGCTCCTCACTTTTGGTCAAAATGTAACGTTCGGCCAAATCGCCCGTAATTTTATTGCCATCTTTATCCAAATGTGTTAAAGTGTTTTCACCAACAAAATAGGATTTCTCCTTGCCAGAAAAGAATATTTTTTGTCCTTTTCCATCCCATTTAAAAGTACCTTTAGTCTCATAAATGCTATCGCTTTTGCCTTGATAGGTTTCTCTTGCTACGTACGTATTGTCCTTGTTGATGGTGATGACGCTTTTGATACCATCACAATCAGCGCATGGTAAGACACCTTCGTATGTGCCAGCCCAATCTAGTGAGGTCATGTTATTGTCGCCCATGATTTCATTTTCGGGCATCGTTCCAGAATCTTTTTTATTGTGGTCGTTACAGCTGAATACCAATGCAAGCGTCAGTAAACAAGTGTATGTCAGTCTTAAGTTCATATTTTATCGCTTTTAAAGTTTTTCAATTTAGAAAAACCAGTCAAATAATGCGAAGCAATTAATAAAGCGTTAACGTAATTGACGTTGAAATCTATTAGCTAATATGCAACCCATTATCAACGTTGTGACTTGCATCCGGATTCACAAATACCAATTTGCCATCAGCTGATTCCGTCATTAAAATCATCCCTTGACTTTCGACACCGCGCAACGCTCTTGGCGCTAAATTGACCAAAACGGTGACGCGTTTTCCAACCACTTCTTCTGGTGTAAAACTTTCAGCAATTCCAGATACAATGGTTCTTACATCGATTCCTGTGTCCACTTTCAACACTAAAAGTTTATTTGCTTTTGGCATTTTTTCGGCTTCAATGATGGTCCCTACACGCATATCCAATTTTGCAAAATCCTCGTAAGTTATCGTCTCTTTTTGAGGTTCTACTTTTTTGTTGGCGGCTTCGTTCGCTTTTTTACTCGCTTCCAATTTCTCCAATTGCTTTTGAATGCTTTCGTCTTCAATTTTTGAAAACAATAATTCAGCCTTTCCTATTTGATGTCCCGCAGGAAGGAAATCATTTTTTGATGAAATATCATTCCAAGACGTCTCGATGGAGTTTATACCGAACGAAGTCGAGGTGCTCAATGAGACATTCAAAATTCCTTTCAATTTTTCCGAAGTGAATGGCAAAAACGGTTCGCTCAACGTTGCCAAGGCCGCTGCTACTTGAAGCGCCACATACATTACGGTTTTGGTGCGTTCTTCATCAGTTTTGATGGTTTTCCAAGGCTCTTCATCTGCCAAATATTTATTGCCAAGACGCGCCAAATTCATCAATTCCTGACTCGCCTCACGGAAACGATAACGCTCAATGGAACTCGCAATCACTTCAGGATAGGCTCTCAATGCAGCAAAGGTTTCTTCATCAACTTTTGTAAATTCTGAAGGTGTTGGGACAATTCCATTGTAATATTTATCGGTCAAAACTACGACGCGATTAATGAAATTTCCAAAAATTGCCACCAATTCATTATTATTTCTCGCCTGAAAGTCTGACCAAGTAAAGTCATTATCCTTGGTTTCTGGAGCATTTGCGGTCAGCACATAGCGCAACACATCTTGCTGATTTGGAAATTCGTCCAAGAAATCAGGTAACCAAACAGCCCAATTTTTTGAGGTAGATAATTTGTTTCCTTCCAGATTCAAAAACTCATTGGCCGGTACATTATCCGGAAGAATATAACTTCCTTCTGCCTTCAACATTGCAGGAAAAATGATACAGTGAAACACAATGTTATCTTTTCCAATGAAATGAATCAACTTGGTATTAGTATCTTTCCAATAGGGCTCCCAATCTTTCCCAACGCGTTCTGCCCATTCTTTGGTAGAGGAGATGTAACCAATCGGCGCATCAAACCAAACATACAACACCTTTCCATCTGCACCTTCTACAGGAACAGGAATTCCCCAATCCAAATCCCTGGTCACGGCTCTTGGGCGCAAACCATCATCAATCCAAGATTTTACTTGCCCATAAACATTCGGTTTCCAGTCTTTTTTATGGCCTTTCAAAATCCATTCTTTCAAAAATGCTTCGTGCTTATCCAAAGGCAAAAACCAATGCTTTGTCTGTTTCAAAGTAGGTTTATTACCAGTAATTGCCGATTTTGGATTGATTAAATCCGTAGCATTTAACGACGTTCCACATTTTTCACATTGGTCACCGTAGGCATTTTCGTTGCCACATTTTGGGCACGTTCCAGTCACAAATCTATCTGCCAAAAACTGATTGGCTTCCTCATCATATAACTGTTCGGTCACTTCTTCAATAAATTCACCTTTGTCATAAAGTGTTTTGAAGAATTCCTGTGCGGTATCGTGATGGATTTTTGCAGACGTACGTGAATAATTGTCAAAAGAAATACCGAATTCCTCAAAAGAATCCTTTATAATTGCATTGTATTTATCAACCACATCTTGCGGAGATACACCTTCATTTTTTGCTTTGATGGTAATTGGAACGCCGTGTTCATCGCTTCCGCAGATAAAAGCAACATCATTTCCTTTCAAACGCAAATAGCGTGCATAAATGTCTGCTGGCACATAAACACCTGCCAAATGACCAATGTGAATGGGTCCGTTGGTATAAGGCAAAGCCGCAGTAATGGTATATCTTTTTGACATATTTTGGTATCGTTTTTGAAGCCACAAAAGTACGTAATTCAACTGCGAATTCGAAAAAAAATGTACATTTACAAAAAGCGTGTTCTATGTCTTTCAAATCAGTTTTTATCTTGTTGTTCAGTCTTGTTTTTCTTTTGAAAAATGAGCATATAACAGCTCAAAATACAGCAACCAAAACTATGCAGACCAATTTGATTCAACCACCATTTCTTAAACCTGGCGACACGGTTGCCATCGTGGCACCTTCAGGCGTTTTAAAAAATAGAACCGATGAAGTGGGGCGAAGCAAAGCTATTCTCGAAAGTTGGGGTTTGAAGGTGGTGATTGGAAAACACGTGTTTAGTAAAAATGGGCATTTTGCAGGAACGGATGATGAACGTTGCGAGGATTTCCAAAAAGCGTTGAATGACCCATCCATCAAGGCTATTTGGGCAGCAAGAGGAGGTTATGGTACGGTTCGGATTTTGGATAAATTGGATTATACGCAATTCAAAAAGAACCCAAAATGGATTATTGGCTATTCTGATATTACGGCGCTTCACAACCAACTTCATAATTTGGGTTACGAAACCATTCACGCGATGATGTGTACAAGTTTGACCAAGGATGAAAGCGAAGTTAAAGAGGCGATTGACACCTTTAAAGATGCCATCTTCGGAAAACAATTGTCTTATCAATTAAAGGGTTCATCATACAACAAAACTGGAACCGTCACAGCGCCCTTGGTTGGCGGAAATTTAACCGTTTTACATACGATGTTGGGTTCTAAAACGAGTATTGACACTTCTGGAAAAATCATTTTTTTGGAAGAAGTAGGAGAGTATGCCTATCACATCGACAGAATGTTACAAAGTATGAAGCGTGCTGGTTATTTTGAAGATTGTGCTGGTATTTTGGTGGGTGACATCAGTCGTGTGCGATATAATGACCAAGATTTCGGACGAAGCATTGAGGAAATTTTTTTAGACATTGTTTCTGATAAAAACATTCCAGTAGCTTTTAATATGCCAGCAGGGCACGAAAAGGACAATCGCGCAATGATTTTGGGTACAAATGTGACGATGAAGGTTGGGAAAGATGGTTCATCAGTAGTTTTTGGAAACTGATTTAGATTTTGATTAATTTTTCGACCCTTTGATTATTTCCATAAACAAAACATGCAAAATATAGCCCACTTTCTAAATGGCTGACGTCAATTTCTCTTGTTAAACCACGGTGGAAACTTACTACAACCCCTCTGATGTCTCTTAAGGTCATCGAATCGAATTGAAAATTCTGATGAAGATAAACCTTACCATGTGTTGGATTTGGATGAAATACTGTTGCGTTTAAAAATTCAGATTCTGCAACTGAAAGCGCACATGGATTTTGTTCCAATTCACTCTCACAATTAAAGGCCAAATGTTCATTGCTTGAAGCTAAGCCATATATAGAAAAATTATTGGGAAGTACTATTCCAGTCTCAATGAGCAGATTGTTTTCAAAATCAATTTCATAAAGATTTTGTCCAAAGCTTATGATTATTTTTTCTTCATCGCAAGAAGTAAAAAGATTGGTAAGACCATAACCTTCATCATAAGAAAATGGAATGCAGGCCACGTTTAACAAATTGCCTGTTGCTATATTGTAAGCTTTAATATAATAATCTTCTGATGCTAGAAAGATAATATGCCCTTTATAAAAGGTACAATCACCAGGGCTGGTAAAGCCTAAATCTGCCACCATTGATGAAGTGTTGGTGCTTAGATCATACTTATATAGTATACCATCTGCACCATTCAATGAATAGAGATTTTGACCGTCAAACGTCAATGAATTAAAACCAAAGGGAAATGCACTTCCTTCAAAAGAGCCCACAACATTGGTGGTTGAAGTACTCGGAATTACTTCATATATATCTTCACCAGATATTACAGCATAAAACAGGTCATCAGCAACATAAGTAATATCGTTAAACCCTAATTCACCGTTTTGATCTAGCATAAACACTGTTGTGATGGAATTGCTTTCATCAATCTTGTATAGTGTATAACCTTTGAATGCATATAAATCTTGGGCAAAAAGGTGATTGCCGAGTATCAGAGCAAAAAAAGTAATAGCGTGCCTCATTTAATTCAGATTGAATTTAATAAAGATAAAATAAATAAATCTTTACGGATTTGAATGTGTAGAATTCAAAAATTATTCAATAAATAATTCCAAATGAGATCAAGTTGAGTTATCTTGATTCAATCTTTTGAAGATTGAAAACAAGAAACTATATAAGCGTTAAATAAGTACTATGGCTTACCACAACGACCTTGGCAAAATAGGCGAGCAACTCGCTGTAGAACTTTTGGAAGCTAAAGGCTACGACATTTTAGCTAGAAATTACCTATTTCAGAAAGCAGAGATTGACATCATTGCAAAACACGACAATATGTTGGTCTGCGTAGAAGTCAAAACACGAAATTCAGAGTTTTTTGGTGACCCACAGGAATTTGTCACCAAGGCGAAAATCAAGAATCTTGTAAAAGCGATGGATGCATTCGTTCAGGAAAATGACTTTGACTTGGAATCACGTTTTGACATTATTGCTGTTCTAAAGAACAAAAAAATAGAACAATTAACACATTATGAAAATGCGTTTTATCATTTTTAATGGTTGTCACTTCGAGTGATTCCGATGGTATTCGGAATTGTATCGAGAAGTCAATGCTTGATTTCTCATAAGTTCTCGATACATTTTTCATCATTTCTTTTGGAAATGATGAAAAACACTCGAACTGACGTGCGGGTTTTGAGTTGAGATTTTTTGTTATCTATAAAAATTCATTTCATCCAAATATTCCCAAACGTGTTCTGGTAACATAGGCCGAACATTTTTTCCTTCTTTGATGGAATTTCTGATAAAAGTAGATGACAGTTCCATTATTGGTGCGGTAATATGATGGATTTTTGGGTGCTTATCAAATTGGGTTTCAATTATGCCTTCAGAAATCCGTGGATAAACATAAATATGATAGCCTTCAAGTATCAAATCATAGTTTTTCCACTTATGGAAACTCTTTAAATTATCTTCACCCATAATAAGTGCAAACTCGTGTTCTGGAAATTTTTCCTGTAGATATACCAAAGTATTGATGGTATAATTGGGTTGCGGTAAATTGAATTCGATATCGCTCGGACGAAGTTTGTCGTAATCTTTTGTGGCGCGATACACCATTTCCAATCGTTGGTAATTATCTAGCAAGGAACTCTTCACCTTAAACGGACTTTGAGGTGTCACAACAAACCAAACCTGGCCCAAATCGCTATATTCCGCAATATGATTTGCAATGGTCAAATGACCAATATGAATTGGATTGAACGTCCCAAAGTAGAGTCCGATTTTCATCTGATTATTTTTTCACGAATTCTGAAACCAATTGGTAAGATTCTTCCAAGGCTTCTTCCAAATTTTTGTTCAAAACAATAACGTCAAACAAAGGTGCTGTAGCCAATTCTGCTGGTGCTTTCGCAACACGCATACTTATTTTTTCCGGGCTTTCTTCACCTCGAAGTTTCAACCGTTTTATGAGTTCGTTTAAATCTGGTGGCTTTACAAAAATGGCTAGTGTTTCCTCTGGGAATTTTCGTTTGATTCGCAATCCTCCAGACACATCAATATCAAAAATGACGTTTTTGCCTTTGGCCCAGATGCGTTCAATCTCGGTTTTTAAGGTTCCGTAGAAATTATCCCTGTAAACTTCTTCCCATTCCAAGAATTCTTCATTTCTGATGCGGTTTTTGAAATCCTTGATGTCGAGAAAATAATAATCTTTTCCATTGATTTCCTGTCCACGCTTTTCTCTGGAAGTTGCAGAAATTGAAAACTCCAGATTAAGTTCGGGTTGCTGCAGCAAATGCCTAACGATGGTGGTCTTTCCAGAACCAGATGGTGCCGAAAACACGATTAACTTTCCTCTTTTTTTGTTCTTTATGTCGTCTGCCACGAGATTGGTTTAAATGGTTGATGGTTAGAGTACGTTCAATAACTGTTCCTTTATTTTTTCAAGTTCGTCTTTCATTTGCACTACCAATTTTTGCATCGGTGCATAATTCGATTTTGAACCGATAGTATTAATTTCACGTCCCATTTCTTGGCTGATGAAGCCCAATTTTTTTCCGTTGGAATCGTCGCTTTTCAAAGCTTTCAAGAAATAATCCAAATGGTTTTGCAGACGTACTTTTTCTTCTGTAATATCAAATTTTTCTATATAAAAAACCAACTCTTGCTCAAAACGGTTTTCATCCACTTTTTCCTTCAATTCTGCCACACCTTTTGTCAATCGCTCACGCACACCTTCAATGCGTTCAGGGTCCATCGTAATCACTTTGTGCAGTAATTCAGAAATATTTCGCACTCTATCAATAAATTCAGACTCTAGCGTTTTTCCTTCATCTAATCTATATTGATGAATTTTTTCCAAAGCAGAGCCAATTTCAGAAGCTATTTGCGACCATTCATCTTCATCTATTTCATCGCGCTCTGTAGTGACAGCATCTGGAAGCCGAATCGCCATTTTCAAGAGTTCTGTTTCATCACCATCTACCACTTCTTTCAGTTGCTTAATGTATTGTTTTACAACTGTTTTGTTGATTTGTGTTGAGGTTTCTTCACCTGTGATTTCCATATAAAGTGAAAAATCGACCTTGCCACGTTCCAATTTAGAAGCAATCAACTTTCTGATATCCAGTTCTTTTTCTCTGTAAAGAGAAGGCATTCTAGTGTTCAAATCAAGATTTTTACTATTCAATGATTTGACCTCAATGGATATTTTCTTGGTGGGAAGTTGTAAAACCGATTTCCCATAGCCTGTCATAGATTGTATCATAGACGAATTTTAAAAAAGTTGCACAAAGGTAATGAAAATCATTAGGTTTTGAAGGAACAATAAATTGGCCACAATACAAGGAATGCTTGTTAAAAGGCTTAAATTTGCCATTCCTGAAAATTAAAGATAAGTGATATGTATTTAAAAAATTTTGAAATAAGATGGAGTGATGTTGATGCCAACAGACATTTGGCCAATTCGGCTTATGTGAATTTTATGAGCCATACGCGTGTGGCATTCTTCGAAGAGCATAATTTTTCGCTTTCAAACCTCGCAAAATTTGATATCAGTCCAGTGATTTTTTATGAGCATATTTACTATTTCAAGGAAGCTTTTTTAGGCACACCTATTCGTGTAAGTCTTGAAATCAAAGGGTTTAGCGAAGATGGAATGTTCTTTCAGATTGAACACAATTTTTACAACCATAAAGGGGAAAATTTAGCCAATTGCGAATTATTAGGCGCTTGGATTAATTTAAAATCACGTTCGTTATCAGCCATTCCTGAACATTTGATAGCAGAGCTTGAAAAATTTCCGAAGTCAAAAGATTTCAAGATATTGACCAAAGAAGACACTCGAAAATTTGGTAAAAAACCAGTCAACTTAAGTTGATATCCTTGGCTGTTTTGTTACCAGATAAACACCCAAAAATATCAAGCAAGAAGCAATAATCTTTACGCTCCCCAACGTATCACTTCCCATAATGATGGCAAATATTCCAGCAATCACAGGTTGTACGTAGATAAAAATCGTAACCGTTGTAGCCTTGAGATGGCGAAGCGCCAATGGATTTAACAGATAGGTACCAAAAGTTGCACCAACAATTACAAACAACACAGAAAAGGTAATATAGGGAGTAAATCTGCTATAGTCTGTAGCAATGGCATCTTTGTACCCGAACGGAATCACCAAAATCAGACCAAACAGGAACAACCATTTGATAAACGTAAATGGATGGTATTTTTGTGTCAGTTTTTTAATGAGAATTATATAGATGCTGTAAGAAACCATGTTGATGAACACAAACATATTGCCCAACGGAATATTGTCAGCAAGCCGAGTGGATTTTCCATAGACAGTCAACACTACAGCACCAGCAAAGCCACAGATAACTCCAAGGATTTTCAATACGGTCACTTTTTCCTTTAAGAAGATGGCAGACATTATTAAAACCAGAATAGGAGTCAAGGTTACGATAACAGAAGCATGAATTGGAGACGTAAATTCCAAACCCTTAAAAAATAACAGCATATTGATGGCGACACCAAAAATGGCCGCGACAAAAAATTTGGCAAAATCCCTTCTATCAATTTTTTCTTTTGGTCCCAACCAACTGAACATCCAAAAAAGTAATGTAGCTCCTGCCACACGCAACAAGATGAAACCATACGGCGTAATGTAGCCTTCGACCATTACATCCTTTGCAAAGGTGTAATTCAGGCCATACAAAATTTGAACCATCAATACAGCAATGATGGCTCTTGTTCTAATTTGCATGAATGGCTTTTTTCGCAGCTTCTACCGTTTTGGCACTATTGCCAATGAAGATTTGATTGTTAAAAACAAAGACAGGACGACTTAAAAACGTATAATGCTCAAGAATGTAATGTTTATAATCCGTTTCAGAAAGTTTTTGGTCTTTCAATCCCATGTCTTTATACAACTTGGCTCTTTTGCTAAACAATGCCTCATAACTTCCCGAAAGTTTATAAAGTTCTTCCAACTGTTTTACGGTCAGTTGTTCCTCTTTGATATCCTGAAGAACAAAGTCAGATGGAAGGTTCAATGTTTTAATGATTCTAACGCAAGTACTACATGTTTTAAGGAAGTAAATTTTTTTCATCGGAAAGCATTTGAACTGCAAAGTAAACAGATTTCAAAAGAAATTTGAGTATTTTTAATGAAAATTATACGCATGAATTGGGCTTTTGACATCACCTTAAAAAACAGGGCAATTCTAAAAACATTTATAGAAACCTATTCTCTGGAAGAGTTGAACAAAATTCCGGAAGGCTTCAATAATAATATCATTTGGAACATTGCACATACCATTGCAGTACAACAATCATTGGTCTATAAATTATCTGGCTTGCCTGCAATCATTTCTGAAGATATGATTACAACTTTCAAAAAAGGAACAAAACCTGAACGTGATTTGACCCAAGCTGAAGTAGATGAAATCAAAGGCTTGTTGTTCTCGACTATTGAGAAAACAAAAGAAGATTATGAAAACGAAGTTTTTCAAAATTATCATACCTACACAGTCACTACTAAAAACACATTGACAAATGTGCTGGAAGCCATCGAATTCAACAATTATCATGAAGGTTTGCACTTGGGTTATATTTTAGCACTTAAACGCTCGATATAATATGGAATATTACTCAATTATTTCAATTTTAGTAGTATTGGCAGCGCTTTTTGGGTTCATCAATGCGCGTTTTTTAAAGCTTCCCACGACCATAGGACTCATGGTCATTACCATTCTCTTTACGCTGGTTGTTTTGCTTATCGGGTTGTTTAATGACACGCTATTGATTCATGAACGGGAACTCATTTCTAATATCGACTTTGAAACAGTTTTATTGGATGTGATGTTAAGTTTTTTATTGTTTGCCGGCTCATTGCACACAAATTTTGAAGAGTTAAAAATACAAAGAGCGCCTGTCATTGTTTTTGCAACGGTTGGCGTCTTGATTTCTACAGCTTTGGTGGGAATGGGAATGTATTTTGTTCTACAGTTGATGGGTTTAAATATAGAGTTCATTTACTGCCTTTTATTTGGCGCATTGATTTCACCCACCGACCCTATTGCTGTATTGGGGATTTTAAAAAAAGCAAAAGCTCCTAAACGATTGGAAACGAAAATTGTAGGGGAGTCTTTATTTAATGATGGTGTTGGGGTTGTAGTCTTCTTAACTATTTTTTCGATTGCTTCTGCACCAGGCTCTACTTTGGAATTTATGGACATTGCAAAGCTTTTTGGTCAAGAAGTGATTGGTGGCATTGTACTTGGACTCTTTATGGGTTATGGTACTTACAAGTTGCTGAAGGCAATTGACAATTATGAAATTGAAGTTATTATTACAATTGCTACGGTTATGGGAGGAAGTTTGGTAGCTCATTATTTCCATGTTTCTTCACCTTTGGCGATGGTAACAGCTGGTTTATTTGTGGGTAATGATATTGTTAGAAATGCTGCCATGTCTGAAAAAACCGAAACGTATGTTGACAGATTTTGGGAACTGGTGGATGTGCTGTTAAACACTATTCTGTTTGTGCTAATAGGTATGGAACTATTGGTATTAAATTTTGAAACAAGTTATGTCATCGCAGGACTTGTTGCGGTACCTTTGGTATTAATCTGTAGATATGCCTCATTATGGCTGCCCATCAAATTTTTTTCCAAACGCCTAGATTTTGTTCCAAAAACAAACCTTATCATGACTTGGGGAGGTTTGCGAGGAGGAATTTCCATTGCTTTAGCCTTGAGCTTGACCGATACCATGTACCGAGAACTTTTCTTAATTATCACCTACATCATTGTAGTAGTTTCAATAATTGGGCAAGGACTTACTGTGGAAGCTTTAGTGAAACGTGTTACAAAAAGTCTTCAATAAATCTTCAAATACGGTTTTACGGTATCATAAGGAATGCTGAATTCGGTAACGCCCTGCGCATAAGAAGCGATTTCATAAACATTATACATTAAAATAAGTCCATTTTCACCAAATCCGATATTTTCTGGAAGTTGAAACCCTTCTCCATAAAATGGGTCTTCAATGGAATCTTCATCAGAAAGTGGGGCAGTCGCTTTTTCAAAATAGGGTTTTACTAAGGTTTTAAAAGCCTCGATATCTTTAATTATATCTTTTCGTTCTAAAAGTATTCCGGTTTTTTTATCAAAATTTAAAAAAGTTATGCGGCTGTTGCCATGAGCACCACCAGTGTCCAAATAAGAACTGACCGAAATGGAAATAACGGTTTCCGATTCATAAGTGACCTCGCTTTCAATCACAGCTTCCCATTGTTGTGTTGTATCTGAAAAATCATCCTTAAAGGATTTATATTCTTGATCAAAACCTTTTATAGCCCCATCTAACTTTAGTTGCTTATCCAGCGTTTCACTCAAGTTAATTTCGTTGGCCAAGAAATTTTCAATTGTTTCATTGATACGTTTGGCTACGTTTTCCTCACCACCTTCAGCCCTTGGGTAGTTGATGTCTATAAGAGCATTGCCTTTTTTCTCGACTACTTGGTCTTCAAAAGTTAATGGTGGAATGTCTTTTTTGCAGGAAAAAAGAATTAAAAAAATGCCTAAAATGAAACTGATTTTTTTCAAAGCAAAGATGGAGTTGTTAAACATAGATTAAAGAGATGCCAACCTTTTGTGGCGTTAAAATTAAAGCATAAATTTGCTGACCAACAAAATAGAAGGATAGGATTTTTCAGCAAAAGTAATTGGTTTTTTGCATCTTACCCGATAATCATTTAAAAATATTTTTATATGAAATTCAATACCAAAACCATTCACGGTGGACAAGAACATGACCAAGCGTATGGAGCAGTCATGCCACCCATATACCAAACATCAACTTACGCACAATCTACTCCAGGAGGTCATAAAGGTTATGAATATTCACGAACCCATAATCCCACACGCCACGCTTTAGAAAACGCCTTGGCAAGCATTGAAAACGGAAGGTTCGGATTGGCTTTTGGTTCTGGATTGGCTGCCATCGATGCCGTCATCAAATTGTTGAAACCAGGTGATGAGGTGATTTCCACCAACGATTTATATGGAGGCACCTATCGTTTGTTTACAAAAGTTTTTGAAGGATTTGGCATCAAATTTCATTTTATTGGAATGGATAATGCATCCCACATCGAAAAATACGTCAACAAAAACACAAAATTGATTTGGGTGGAAACACCAACCAATCCTATGATGAATATTATCGACATTAAAGCCGCTTCAGAGGTGGCAAAAAAGAATAACATTCTTTTGGCGGTCGATAATACATTTGCGACACCCTATTTGCAACAACCGATTGATTTGGGTGCTGATATTGTGATGCATTCAGCCACAAAATATCTTGGTGGTCATAGTGATGTGGTCATGGGAGCCTTGGTAGTGAATGATAAAGATTTGGCGGATCGACTTTATTTCATTCAAAACGCAAGTGGTGCTATTTGTGGGCCACAAGATAGTTTTTTGGTATTGAGAGGGATCAAAACACTTCACATTCGTATGCAACGCCATTGCGAGAATGGAAAAGCAGTCGCAGAGTATTTGGCAAAACACCCGAAAATTGAAAAGGTCTATTGGCCAGGATTTGAAAACCATCCGAATCATGACATTGCAAAATCTCAAATGAAGGATTTTGGAGGCATGATTTCATTTACTACCAAAGGTAACAACTATAAAGAAGCCATTAAGATTGTTGAAAAACTTAAAATTTTCACTTTGGCAGAATCTCTTGGAGGTGTGGAATCATTGGCTGGGCATCCTGCGAGCATGACCCATGCTAGCATCCCAAAAGCAGAACGTGAAAAAACAGGTGTTGTGGATTCATTGATTCGATTGAGCGTTGGTATTGAGGATGCAGACGATTTGATTGCAGATTTAAAGCAAGCTATTGGATAATACTGTAGTTGAGTAAAATAAAAGACCTAAACAACTTATAATGTTAGGTCTTTTTTATTATATAGGTTTTTAATATTTAATCCAAATAATAAATATAGCCAAAGTTGAGCCATACCAACCAATCATTGGCCTTATCTGAATTTAATTTATGGTCCAATCCATCTACTTCATTATTGAAAAAGTACTGCCACCTCAAATCGACCATCAAATCAGATAAAATTGTCAGCTTATATCTAGTGCCAATGCTTCCTACAACCGACCATGTAGTGCCACCATCAATTTTAACTGGGTAGTAGTCTGGGTCATCACCAGGTCCAGGTCTCCAAGGGCCAAATATATTTAACGGATCAAATACATTTCCATATTCAGCTAAACCTTGTGGATCGACATAATTTGTATATGCTTTGGGATTATAAGATGTAAAGTGAGACCCCAAGCTAATAAACGGTGCAAATGAATATCTAGTCGCAGAAAAAGCTCTGATGCTATTTGGAAAAAATTCCAGTTGCATCCCAATATCTAAATTGTTGGCCTTTCCAGAATGATGTCTTAATGGGTCATAAGCTGGGTTGGGATTGTCCACCCACTCACCAAAATGATTTAATTTGGTAGTGTTGTAAGAGATTTCACTCCTTAGCTTAAAATGATCATTGAAATATGTATCTGTGGAATAACAATTACAATCAGCTTTGTAAGAAAAGTTAATATAATGTACAATTCCAATCCCAATCCCAGTATTGCCAGCATTGGTCTCTAAATTATTGCGAACACCAAAATCGGATTGAAATGCGACAGGACCAGCAATTACTCCAATTTCATGTGAAAAGCCGAGCTGTGCAAATCCGTTATTTATACCTAATAAAACAAGCAGTATAAATGATAACTGTTTAAAATTAAGCGCCATATGGTGATGTTTAATAGAGGCAAAGTTATTAACAAATATATGAAAACTCGGATAACTACCAAATAAAACAATCACAACGTGAATATTAAGTCGATTTTGTTCTTTTTTTGATGTATCCTCAGTCAAACAAATATTTTGTGAGAATATAAAAAAATAGATATGGAAATTTTAAAGATAATGTATCTTTGTACCGTAAAATAAATAATTTTTATTCCAAAAATAATATAGATGAAAGATCAAATAAACGCATTTTTAGACTTGGTCAAAAAAACTAACGGTCATGAACCTGAATTTTTGCAAGCAGTGCATGAGGTAGCCGAAACGGTAATTCCTTTTATTGAGGATAATCCAAAATACAAAGGGAAAATGCTGTTGGAGCGTATGGTAGAACCAGAACGTACTATTATTTTTAGGGTGCCTTGGATTGACGACAAAGGTAATACGCAAGTAAATAGAGGCTTTAGAATTGAATTCAATTCTGCTATTGGGCCTTATAAAGGTGGTTTGCGTTTTCATCCGACTGTTAATTTGAGCATTCTTAAATTTTTAGGATTTGAACAAACATTCAAAAACTCACTGACCACGCTTCCAATGGGTGGCGGAAAGGGAGGTTCTGATTTTGACCCAAAAGGGAAAAGTGACAACGAGGTCATGCGTTTTTGCCAATCGTTCATGAATGAATTGTTCCGTCATATTGGTGCCAATACGGATGTACCTGCGGGTGATATTGGTGTAGGAGGCCGTGAGATTGGCTTCATGTTTGGTCAATACAAACGATTGAGAAATGAATTTACTGGTGTTTTCACAGGTAAGGGGATTACTTATGGAGGTTCCTTGATACGTCCTGAAGCTACTGGCTATGGATGTGTATATTTTGCTAAAAATATGTTGGCCACCAAAGGAGATTCCTTTAAGGACAAGATAGTTGTGATTTCGGGGTCAGGTAATGTGGCACAATATGCTTGCGAAAAAGCTACTGAACTTGGTGGAAAAGTAGTCACCATGTCTGATTCTGGAGGATATATTTATGATAAAGATGGTATTGATGCCAAAAAATTGGCCGTAATCATGGACATCAAAAACGTAAAGCGAGGCAGGATTAGTGACTATATCAAAAAGTATAAAAATGCTACCTATCATGAAGGCAAACGTCCTTGGTCGGTAAAATGTGATATTGCATTGCCTTGCGCTACCCAAAATGAATTGAATGACAAAGAGGCAAATGCCTTGATAAAAAATAAAGTTATTGCAGTTGCAGAAGGTGCAAATATGCCAACAACGCCTGAGGCCATTACTGCATTACAAAAAGCCAAAGTGTTGTTTTCACCTGGGAAAGCCTCAAATGCAGGAGGTGTCGCAACCTCTGGATTGGAAATGAGTCAAAATTCTTTACGTCTTAATTGGACTAGAGAAGAAGTAGATGAAAAATTACATACCATTATGAACGACATTCATCAATCATGTGTGAAATACGGATCACAAAAAGATGGCTACATAGATTATGTGAAAGGAGCAAATATCGCTGGTTTTGTAAAAGTAGCAGACGCAATGTTGGCGCAAGGCGTGGTTTAGAAATTTTTTATATGACCAAAAGCTTCCATAATAACACATTATGGAAGCTTTTTTTTTGAAGTATATATGATTAGTTATAATTTTTCGTTAGTTATAAATATCTTTGACTCTTATTATAATTTCAATGTTTAAAAAAATTACGCTTTTATTTTTGCTGTTAATTTCCATTGTAAGCCATGCCCAAGATTTTTCAGCTCTTTGGGAAGGCCATTTCTCCTATTATAATATTAAAGACTTGACCCAAAGCGAGACCAAAATCTATGCAGCATCAGAAAATGCGATTTTCAGTTATGACTTAACAACGAGTGAACTAAAAACAATCACTACAATTGATGGATTATCGGGACAAAACATTACGACCATTCATTACAGTGAAACATATCAATTACTAGTCATAGGGTTTGAAAATGGTCTAATTGAGATTTATTCCGAATCTGATAATTCTATCCTCTCGGTTGTGGATATCCTAGAAAAGGAAACCATTCCGCCTAACAAAAAACGAATCAATCACTTTAACGAATACAATGGGTTTGTTTATATCTCTACCGACTATGGCATTTCGGTTTATGATTTGCAGCGCTTAGAATTTGGCGATAGCTATTTTATTGGCAATGGAGGAAGTCAAATCAGTGTCAAGCAAACCGCAATTTATAATGACTTTATTTATGCAGCATGTTTAAATAGCAATGGAGTTAAAAAAGCAATGCTCACGAATCCAGATCTTATAGATTATCAACAATGGCAATCAGTTAATGGTGGAAATTTTATATCAATAACCAATGTAAATGATAATCTATATGCAGTAAGGGCAAGCAGGTCCATTAGCAAATTGGTCAACGATAATTTCAATCAAATTATTTTTACATACACGGATTTGCCTTTACAGATGCGTTCCATCAACGGCAATCTATTAGTAACCACTCAAAACAACGTTTTTATTTATGATGCCGATTTTAACGAAATTTCAACGGCATCCATACATCCCGATTTTGTTACACAGTTTACCTCGGCAACCATAAAAGACAATAAACTATATATAGGCACTACAAGTTTTGGTGTTTTACAAACTGATTTTTTGAATCCTTTAGACTACGCTGTTGTAAGACCGAATGGCCCTCTGAGAAACGATACTTTTAAAGTTATGGCAAGCAATAATGAAGTATGGGCAACCTATGGAGACTATGATGTATTTAGAAATCCGTATCCTCTACGTAGTTATGGTGTGAGTCATCTTGTTGATGAAGACTGGCATAATATTCCATTTGATAGTTTATTGACTGCCAGAAACTTGTGTGATGTAGCAATCAATCCGTTTAATCCTTCACAAGTATTCATAAGTTCTTTTTTTGATGGATTATTAGAAATCAACAACGAAGTGCCAACAGTTTTATATGACCAAAACAACAGCGGATTGGAGCCCTTGTCAGATCCAGACTTTCCAAATGCTGACGACATACGACTAAATGGCTCAGCTTTTGACAGAAATGGTCTGCTTTGGTCAATTACCAGTTATGTTTTAAGACCCTTAAAATCCTATAATCCGTCAACTCAACAATGGCAGGCATATAGCTACGAAGAGCTTATTCCTGTTCCTGGGGATGATGAAACAGGCTTTAGTGAGTTGGTACTTGACAGTAATGGGACCAAGTGGGCTGCAAGTTTAAATAATGGTGTCATTGCCTATAATGAAAATGCAGGCGAACAGAACATCAAAAGGTTATATAGTGAAGCACAGAATATGCCAGATGTTCAAGTTAAGTCATTGGCAGTTGATAACAGAAATCAATTATGGATTGGAACATTTCGAGGTTTAAGGGTATTGTACAATACTTCCAATTTCCTATCAGATCCGAATCCAAGAGCCAGTGAGATTGTCATAGTGGAAGATGGTGTACCTAAAGAATTATTGGCACTTCAGTTTATAACCGACATCAAAGTGGATGGCTCCAATAACAAATGGATAGGAACGGATGATTCCGGAATTTTTTACTTTTCTCCCGACGGACAGGAAACAATTTATCATTTTACCACTGATAATTCACCTTTGCCATCCAATCAAATCAGGGACATATCTATAGACTCCCAAAGTGGAAAAGTATATATAGCAACCAGTAGAGGTTTGGTTTCATTTGGTTCTGGAGGCTCCAAGCCAGAAGACGAACTTGACAATGCGTTTGTGTATCCAAATCCTGTAAGACCAGAATACAACCTATTAGGATCAAACGACTTGAATGATATCAATAATGGTATAAAAATCAAGGGACTTACCGAGAATGTCAATGTCAAGATTACAGACATTGAAGGCAACTTAGTGGCTGAGGCACAATCTAAAGTCAATCTACGCACTTCAAGAGCCGGTTACAACTTTGCCATTGATGGTGGAACAGCCATCTGGAATGGAAGGAATTTAGGTAACAACATTGTTGCTTCTGGCGTGTACCTCATTCTAATCAACGATTTGGATTCTTTTGAAACAAAAATCCTAAAATTACTCATCATCCGATAATTCATTCAACAATGCGCTCATGTTAGTTAAGACCAACGCCATTGTTCTTTCAAAACTAAAGTATCGCGACAATGATTTGATTGTTAAATGCTACACAAATCAACGAGGGGTTGTGAGTTATTTATTGCGAGGTGTTCTAAAAGGCTCAAAAGGGAATGCCAAAACGGCCTATTTCCAACCCTTGTCCCAATTGCAAATCGAAGAAAATTATAAACCCAGCCAATCCCTTCAGTTCATTAAGGATGTAAGACTTCACGTCGTCTATAAAAGCCTGCACACCAATATTCTTAAAAGTGCCATAGCCATGTTTTTGTCCGAAGTACTTTCATCTGTCCTAAAAGAAGAAGAACAAAATGCTCATCTGTATGATTATTTAGAAACTTCATTTGCCTGGCTCGATCATGAAGATAATTTTGCGAATTTTCATTTGCTATTTTTGCTCAATCTTACTAAATATCTTGGTTTCTATCCCGATTTATCTACAGTATCCAATCCTTATTTCAATTTAAATACAGGTGCTTTTGAATTAAAGCCACAGAATCTTTATACGATTTCTGATGAAAATTTAAAAGTGTTAAAGCAATTCTTGGGCATAAACTTTGATGCATTAAATGACATAAAATTGAATTCAAAACAGCGACAATCGTTCTTGACAATGCTTTTGTTGTATTTTGAATTGCATTTGGGAGATTTTCGAAAACCGAAATCCCTGACTGTTTTTAACCAAGTATTTAATTAACTACCAACTAAAACCATCAATGAAACACTACTTACTACTAGGCGTCTGCCTTATCTACTCCATGAGCGCTTTGGCACAAAAAGTAAAAATCGTGGAAACAGATACCAAACAGCCAATTTCGGACGTCTTAATTTTTAACAAAAAAAAAGATAAATCCATTAGTTCCGATAAAGAAGGAATGGCCGATTTAAGCTCATTCTCATCTACCGAATCGATTTATTTTCAGCACATATTTTATCAAATAGGGGTTTTTACAAAAAATGAAATTGAACAAAACAACTTTATTGTATCGTTGGTTCCAAACATAGAAGGATTGGACGAAGTTGTTATTTCTGCTTCAAAATTCGAGCAGCATAAGCGTGATGTCCCTCAAAAAATCGTTAGTATCAATGCAGAAGAAAATGAATTATCAAATCCACAGACAAGCGCCGATTTATTGGAAAGTACTGGAAATATCTTTATGCAAAAAAGCCAACTAGGAGGAGGAAGCCCAATGATACGAGGATTTTCAACTAACCGATTGTTGATAACCGTCGATGGTGTGCGCATGAATAATGCTATTTTCAGAGGTGGAAATCTCCAGAATGTTATTTCCATCGATCCGTTTACGGTTCAAAATGTGGAAGTGACCCTAAGCGCTGGATCTGTAGTCTATGGAAGCGATGCCATAGGTGGCGTGATGGGCTTTTATACTCAGAAACCGCAATTGTCTTACGCCGATTCATTGTTTTTCAAGGCAAACGCAGTGACTAGGTATTCCACAGCTAATGAGGAAAAAACAGGACATATAGATATGAATTTTGGATTAAAAAAATGGGCGTTTTTGACCAGTGTGAGTTATACCGACTTCGATGATTTACGGATGGGAAGCCATGGACCGGAAGATTATATTCGCCCAGAATACGTAGAGATAATTGACGGTGTCGATACCATTGTGACAAATCCAAATCCGTTGGTGCAAGTACCAACAGGCTATGATCAAATCAATTTTATGCAAAAAGCACGTTATGAATCCTCGGATGACATAAGCTTTGATTTGGGATTGTATTATACCACAACGTCTGATTATTCAAGATACGATCGATTGATTCGTTACAGAGGTGACAACTTGCGTTCTGCCGAATGGAACTATGGACCCCAACGTTGGTTTATGGGAAATTTGCAGTTGACCAAATTGAGCGGTAATTCCACTTTGTACAATAAAATTCAAGCGACGGTTGCCTATCAGAATTTTCAGGAAAGCAGAATGGACCGGGATTTTGGAGATGACATTCGAAACATTCGCGAGGAAGCAGTAGATGCTATTTCTGCAAATCTAGATTTGGAAAAACAAGTCGGGACGATGGCTGAATTATTCTATGGTGTAGAGTATATTTATAATAAAGTTTCTTCGACTGGAGATGAAGAAAATGTCATCACAAATACCTCCATCCCAACAGTGTCAAGATATCCTGACGGTTCTAGCTGGCAATCTATTGCCGCCTATACGAGTGTAAAATATAAACCCAATACTAAATTTGTTGTTCAAGGGGGCTTGCGTTATAATCATCTTTTAATCAATGCAGATTTCACCGAAAACAATCAATATCTCAATTTACCCTACGAAACCACTAAAGTTAGCAATGGTGCCTTTACAGGTTCAGCAGGTATGACATGGACACCAAACGATAGGCTACAATGGCGACTCAATGGAATCACTTCCTTTAGGTCACCAAACATTGATGACATTGGAAAAGTGTTTGATTCCGAACCTGGCTCTGTAGTCGTTCCGAATGATGACTTAAAACCTGAATACGCTTACGGAGGCGAATTGGGCCTCAAACTCAACTTTGACAACGTTGTGGTGTTTAATTTGGCAACCTATTACACCTACTTGGATAATGCCTTGGTAAGAAGGGATTATAATCTGAATGGTCAAACAGAAATTGAGTACGATGGCGAATTAAGCAATGTACAGGCCATTCAAAATGCAGCTTTTGCCAGAGTCTATGGTTTTGAGGCTGGGATTACAGTGAATTTTTGCCAATCCCTGAAACTCACATCTCAATACAATACCATCAGCGGCAAAGAAGAGGATGATAGTGGTGCAGAAACTCCCTTGAGACATGCAGCACCAAACTTTGGAAACACACATTTGGTCTGGAAGAACGCCAAACTTAAAATAGATGCCTTTGCAGAATACAATAACGAATTGTCATTCTATCAATTGGCACCTTCTGAACTTGAAAAGGAGTATATCTACGCCTTGGATCAAAATGGGAATCCGTATGCACCATCATGGTACACATTAAATATTAGGACCCAATATAAATTTTCGGAAGCCTTTACTTTTACTGCGAGTCTCGAAAACATTACAGATCAGCGTTACAGACCCTATTCTTCGGGTATATCGGCAGCGGGTCGCAATTTCATTATATCCTTGAAATATAGCCTATAAAATAAAAAAAGCCTCAATCGTATTGAGGCTTTTTTTAATAATAGAATATCAACTTAATATCGTTTCACTGCGCGTTTGGTAATCACTTGTCCATTGGACAAAGTTACTTTAGCCATATACGCAGCTTGGCTCAAACCAGTAAGTTCATAAACTTCCGACGGGCTGTTGCCTTTTAAGTTGTAAAGTGTTCTTCCAAGCATATCGATGATTTCAACAGATAAAATATCCAAACCATTCCCAACATTAAATTTCACCTGTCCGTTAGGCAGCTCGATAATGCTCAAGCCACTTGCAGGAATTTCATTGTCAATCACAGAAAGTGCTTGGTCTCTGAACACAATCTCAAAACGATTGTTGAATTCGCCAGATTGGGAACTAAAAATGTAATCTGATGAAGATAGATTATAAGTAACATTCAATAAATTGTCCTTTAAATAAATAGTGTTTGAATTAAAAAATTCCCCTTGCAAATCAGCAATGGACAATTTATACGTGGTCGGTTCGGTAATAGAGGTATAAAATCCTAACGGGATAGTTTCATCCAAATTCAGGCTGCTTATACTTTTACCTTGTATGGCATATTTCTTTTCGTCAACACCATCAATTAGAGTATATAGTGCAGACATAACTCCCGATGACAAGTTTCTTTGCGTGTCATAAGCCATTCCGTCCTCACCATTGGTAGCCCCATCAACATAGCCTACCAATAGTTGACTGAAAACACCATTGTTGGACGTCAAGTTCATCCATAATTTATTTGGTTGAGGCATTCCAGATCTAAAGAACTGATCATTGCTCGATTCATCGGCAACTCTCATAGCATTGTTAAAGGTGACATTACCATTGGACAGTCCTTTTACAAAGAAGCTTTGTCCGGACGGAATGTAATTGCCTGGATCTGGAGTAACACCACTGCCACCAGCAACATTCCCAACAAACCTATTGATGATGGCATAGTCATCTCTAAAATTTTGAGCTTCATTACCATTATTAGTATTTGAAGGAGGAATTGTTGAGTGTGACCATAAGTAGGCTGCCCCATCTATAAATGCTGTATTGGCATCATATAAATCATTGAAAGAAAGTGCTCCAGGATATGGATTCCCTATCAAATTCCAGTCATTATCTCCATTCGGGCCGTTATAAAATATTGGTGTCGTGATGGTTCCTGTATTATATGGTCCATCAAAAGTGATTTGTCTCGTTCCGGGGAACATTCCAGAATTCAAAACGGTGGCAGCAAAACCTTGACCTGGTGCCATGATCATTCCGGCAGGGGCTACTTGCCAGTCAAATGGAGCTGCATCGTCAATGTCATCATGACCTGGAACAGTTCCATTATCATTATTGGTTTCCATGGTAACATCCAGATAATTAGCTGCATCATACCAAAATCGTCGATTGGCTGGTGCAATATCTATGGCAGCTCCAACAGTAGTTCCAAAAACTGGTGAACTCCAATAGGTATAATCATACCAATTATTGATAACGGAGGTTGATTTATTGACCATGGCACTTCCACCCGAATTGAGAACAAACCCATTGTTAAAATCGGCACGTTGTACAAAGGAACCATGTGTTTGAACAATGAGATTACCATCTACAGTAGCAAAGTTTTCCACCTCCACATACGTACTGTTGTCTACATTCAAAGTATAGGGAGCATTGATAATTAATTGGCACGCAGAAAAACTGGTTTGCCCTCCAGCATTTACACCTGTATCATAATTATCATCTATAACAGCTATCGTATTAATGTCAGGTGGAGCAGGATTCCATACGCCACTGCGCCATATAGTTTGTGCAATATCCAGTTTTATAGCATCACTGGCCACATAACAGGTATTGTTATCTTCTCTAACAGAACAATAAAATTGGTAATCCACCTTGTTATAAACATTATCTACATCCAAGGTGCTAGTACCGACACCTGTCACATCATTGATTGTATTGGTAATCAAATAATCACCTCCAGAAGTAATTTGAGTCCAAACATTGGTAACGCCATCAAAATAATACCATTCAAAATTTAGCTGTTTAGTGTCAGCTGGCGATGTCTCATTATAGCCTTCACTGGCATCAATGGTAATGCTTGCAGTGTCACATACATTTGAAGTAGTGAAAAATGAATTAATTATTGGTAGGCCACCATCAAATGTAGGAGTGACACCCACAGGAACACAAGTGGTTGTGTTTGCTGGAGGATTGTAAATATCGGTAATTGTCCAGTCGGATGCATTATAGGTCGTTGAAGGATTTGACGCACTAAGATTTCTTAACATGTAATAGCCAACATAGTTAGGAGTTAAAGCTTGGTCAATACTAACATAAGCGCTAGTGGTTGTATCAAATTTTCGTAACTCAAAACCATCATCCGCATTAAATCCGATTACTACATCGTCATATGGGGTTACATATCCAGTACATTCACTGGCACTTACTCTTATTCTATACAATTCACCCGGGGCCAAAGTACCAGAAGGAGAAAACCAAACAGAATATGGTAAACTTCCCACAGTACCTGTTCTGTATATTCTATAGTTGTTAAGATTTACCGTTTGTAATGTAGGATTGAGTATGGTAATCATTCCTCCATTACCATAATCCACTGGAGGTCCGTTAGCGTTATTGTCTTCATCAAAAATTTCATAAATAAACAAATCCGTACCATTAAAAGTAGATTGGCAAGCTGAATCATCTTTATCAATGACATCAAAAGCAATCGCTGAATCACAAACCCCAACAGTGGATATGACGATATCTCCATCAGTAGCACCCGCTGGAACAATAACAACAAGTTGGTTTGGTGTCCAGGAATCAATAGTTGCAGAAATTCCATTAAACTTTACGACTGTAGAAGCCGTAAAATCACTACCATTGATGGTAACATAAGTTCCTTCAGGACCAGAAGACGGCAATGCGGTTGCGACAGTGGTTGGATTTGTACAAGGTGTACAGAATACCTTAACATCATCCAGATACCAAGTGTTGAAGGTCGACCTAAAACGAAAAGTGACATTGGTATTAGAGCTCAAATCGACTCCTGCAGCATTGGTTAAGTCTAACGTTTCAGTATTTCCTGCTTGTGTAACAGCAAACGAATAAAAAGGCACATAGGCACCAGCGCCGATTCTATATTCCACAGTAGCTATTTGTCCCTCGCCACTAGCACTTGCATCTTGATAAAATTGTAGGACTTCTGGATTGTCAACTGCAGGTGTAATGATATTTCTGTTAAGGGCTAGAGCTCTACAGTTAGGTCCACTCAAGTAATGGGTTGCGCCAGTATCATTGGTGGAATTACCGCCCCAACCTACAGGAAGAGCTGTATCAGCAAAAACCTCATTGATACAATTGCTATCATAAACATTAAGTGTCACAATATCGGACACCAAAACACCACAAGTACCACTACTTATGATAACTCGGTATTTATAACCATTTTTAGATAACTGTATATTGTTTTGTGTGTAGGTGTTTGAATTTGGCCCCACATTTGTCCATACAATTCCATCGGCACTTTCTTGCCACTGATAGGAGGTGGCATTGGTTGCAACAACGGTAAAAGTAACAGTATCACCAACAGAAGCAACTGCATTTACTGGTTGTGTCGTAATGACAGGCGAATAATTTATAACCACTGCATATGCAACCGAATTGATGGACCAACAAGTACCATCAAAAGTATTTACATAATAAGTGCCGGAAGTGGTAGCTTCCAAAGGTGTAGTTGTTGGATTGGCAGTCGAGTGTCCATCTGCCGTTGTTTGCCAAAATGTGGTTGCGCTTGGCAATGAATAGGTCAATTCTGTGCTATCACATTCCGGGGTATCGCCAGCAATGGTTCCTGTGGGGTCTGCAGCTGGTGATGGACAGTCATAACAGGTCCATGAAAGGTCATCAAAAGCAACTCTATTACTTGGAGTAGAATTATTATCAAGCGTAATAATGACATCATAAGGAACATTGATACCAGATATGGTTGTAGTTGTGGCAGTGGCACTGTAAGGTACTGTTCCAACTATCATACCATTGACTTTTAAATCAAAAGTGCCACTAGAACCAGGAAATTTCAATTGCGTAGTGACAGTTAAACTTCCAATACCATCCGTAAATTGTGGCGAGGTCAAACTACCATTTCTAACAGTAATGGCTGGACCAGTAATAGTTTGATCTGTCCTGGCATCTGTGGCAGTCCAAGTGCCACCAGTGCCTGTCCAAGTTCTTGTAGTATATGCCGATGATGAGGTAGGTATGTTGGTAAAATCTTCCGTATGACATTGCGGTACATTTGCGACGGTCAGAACTCCAGAGATATATGAAGAATTATTCCAAAGTCCTCCAGACAATCCGTCAGGAGCAATACCTCCATAGAGATAAACACCTCCATTTAATGTAAAACGTGTCGCATAATAGTAAGTTCCAGGAGAAGTAATTGCAGCACCCAATTCCCCTAAATATTCATCATTTTGAGGGATTCCAGCTACAACATTACAATCCGAACAAGCCGCATTATATGTAGTCGGAATCCAATTAGTCCATGTATTTGGATTGGTGTTAGAAGTGCTATATCCAATTTCTGCCATAATATTCAGACCTTGACCTACACCTGGCGTGACGCCCTGTTCATAAACTTGTCCATAAACCCCAAAGGCATCACCAAGTGTGATAGAACCTACTCCAGGAAATTGGAGATTGCAAAAATCGACCGTATCGACACTTAAGACACCGCTGATATCGACAGTCGTATCCCAAAATCCATTTCCACCACCAGTATTATAACCACCATAGCGAAAACCCGAGCCATTGTATTGAAAACGACTAGCATAATAGTAAGTGCCGGAAGGAAGCGTTGGAAGTGTGCCAATATTGGCTACATATTCATCGTCAGTAGCATTTACTTGGGTATTAAATGTTGCTGGAATCCAATTAGTCCATGTATTCGGATTTGTATTAGCAGTATTATAACCAATCCATGCAGAAATATTTGGATCTCCTCCGGGAAGATTGGTAACTCCCGCCTCACGAACTTGAGCATAAACATTAAAAACAGTTCCAACAGTTGTATTTCCAACTTGCGGAAATTGCAGATTACACCAATCAACTAAATTAACTGGAAGTACACCTCTAATAGCAATTTCATCTATACCGATTCCAATACCATTATTTGTCCCTGCAACAGTAAACCTTATCCTAACTTGGGTACCGTTATAGCTAGATAAATCAAATTGAGCTTGAGCGGTAAGAGTATTATTAGCTGGTGTTCTCGTACCCAAGACGGTCCAAGTTCCTCCATCATCTGTAGAAATTGATACAGTAACAGTATTTTCAGCAGTATCAACACCACCAAAGGTCCTAGCTGTAAAATCTAGAGTCTCATTGGTATATGTGTTGAAATTCATTGCAGGTGTGATGGTACTGGAAGTTGCTCTGAGCAATTGTAAATAGGTAGTTCCTGCAACATCTGTATCAGTCCAAGTTCCAAATCCTGCGACATCTGTTCTAATCGGTGTAATCGCAACCTGCCCAAATCCAGACAAAACAAAGCATAAAAATGCAACTACTACGAGGGAGTATTTTTTAATCATAGGGAAAATCATTTTTTTTGCTTAAAATGCAAACGTGCAAATATAAGCCAATTTGTTGAATTCTAAACTGTTTGATTGGTCGTTTTATTAACAAAGCCCTTGCAAAATCTATATTGGATATACGAAACATAGAGTCTGCTTGGATGTATGAAAACCAACAATTTACCACAAAATTTAGGCATTTTTATGCCCATGCGCCAGCGCCCATACAAATGTATCCATAATTGCTTTTTTCAGGTGAGTTGTGTGTGTTACGAATATGTTATTAATTTGTATCATGAAGACCACCAAAGCCTACACAATTGAAGAAGCAACACGAAAACTGGAGCAGTATTGCAGCTATCAGGAACGTTGCCACAAGGAGGTGATTCAAAAATTGCAGCGCATGAACATGATTCCACAAGCAATTGACGTGATTGTGGTACACTTGCTCAACAACAATTTCCTCAATGAAGAACGGTTTGCACGTGCCTTTGTCAGGGGCAAATTCAGGATCAAAAAATGGGGCAACTACCGCATCACCCAAGAGTTAAAACAAAGGGACATCTCTAAGACCCTTATCACTTTAGCCATCAAAGAAATTCCCGGTTCAGAGTACCTAGAAACCTTCCATGAGCTCGCAGAAAAAAAAGCACGCACCATCAAGGACACGAACATCCAAAAAAAGAAAAAAAAGCTCGCCGACTACCTTCTATATCGAGGTTGGGAAAGCCATTTGGTATATGACAAAGTCAATCAACTGTTTTGATTAATGTCCAAAAGATTTTGATCGCGAAGATAAGTGCGATATCTACCCCATCCATTAGCTATCAAAAATGAAATATCCGAGTATATATGTCGACTTCATATCGACTTCATATCGACTTTATGTCGAGTTTATAGCGACTTATGGAGGGATGTAATTCATTTTTCAAGGTGGTCTTTTCAGCAGACATATAAAATAAGGAAAAAAAAACAGCATTATCCAGATGACAATGCTGTTTCACATGTATGTACAATACGTAAAGTTATAGACTGAAAACCGCCCCTAGATTCACCACAAACTGATTATGGATATAGTCAGCGGGTTTTAAGTCATTGGTATCATATTTTGCAATAGGGAAGACTGCTTCCGTAAAGACCCCAAATCCTTCAGAGAAAAAATAACGAGCACCAACATGGCCCCCAAAGTTCTTCAAGCTTAAGTTAAGCCCAGGATATAAGTCAAAATTGTCATCCACACCGATAATGCTTCCCAAATGGGCATTGAATCGACCCTTTAGATCTATACGGTCTCCAAAATCAGCATCTATAGCATCATTTACACTCAAAGCATAGGTTGATGATACACCAACTGAAATATTGTCGCCAAGGCCATAATCATAGCTGACATAAATACCACTAGCTGCATCTTGCAAGTTGGCACCTACCTGAAATTTATTGTCCATATTGCCTTTGAACGCTTGTGCATTGGCAAACGAGACAGTTAATAGTGCAATAAGGAATAGTACTTTTTTCATGTTAGTTGTTTTAAAAATTGTAATCGGGCAAATATATTATAAGTTTTATGAACTCTGAATTTTATTTCAAACTCATATTGGTGCGTTTGATGGCCTCTTCATTCTTCCAATCAATCCATTTTTGGCCTTTCACGCGACGCATCAAGTTGTCAAAATGGCGCAGGATGAAAATGTTGTAAACCGCTTGGCCAAAGTTCTTCGGGTTTCTTGCTATGGCTCGAAGACTCATAGAGAATCCAGGGGTAAGATACTTCATATAATGCCAATAACCTTCTGGCATGTAGAGTACCTCACCATGGTTCAGTTCAGTCTTATAGCCTTTGGCATGCTCTAACGCTGGCCATTTCTCCAAATCTGGATTGGAAAAATCAATGTCTTCCCTTGTAATCAAGGAGTGCGGGATTTTATAAAGATATTTGTTTTGCTTCTGGTCAAACAAGATACAAAGTTTTTTTCCTTCAAAATGAAAATGGAAAATATTCGCCAAATCAATATCATAATGCATAAAGGTATGGGAATTTTCACCGCCAAAAAACAACATTGGCAACCCTTTCATCAATTTTAGTCCAAAATCTGGATAAGAATAATCTTTTTGTAGCTGAGGCACTTCCTTTAAGGCATTCCAAAGAAAAATACGGAATTTGGTGGGTTCAGACTTGAGCAAATCAATATAGTCGCTCATCTTCATCTTGGCATGTGGCTCATTGAATCCGTCCTTGTAATCTACGGGTCTGTCATCGTATAGAGGCACAATCTTATCGCCAACGGTTTCTTTCATATAATCAAGATTCCATTTGGTAAAGGCTGGCCAATCTTCAATAAAACGTTCAATAACCACAGGTTTTTGGGGTCGGAAATAATCTCTTAAAAAAGCCTCTTTTGTAATCGTTTTTACACGAGGAATGTCTTGTAGGTCCAATGCCAAGGTTTCAGATTTTTAACGAGCAAAGTTAAGAAAACGTTACGAAAAAAAATTATAGAAATGTTAATCTCTTTTAATTAAGCAGATGTTTTGGTCCAAAAACAGAAAATAAATGGTAATGATGAAATCATCTATTTGATTCCAAGGAAAGTATCCAGAATGCTATAAAATTTTTCAGGTTCTTCTAAATAGGGATTGTGACCACTGTTTTCAAACATTTCAAATTGTGCCTGTGGCATAAAAGTTTTATACTGTACAGCAAACTCCGGAGTAGAAACACCATCATATCGACCAGCGCAAATAAGGGTCTTGGCTTTCACGTTTTTTAAGTCTTGTCGATAATCTTGATTGATCATACTGCCAGACACATCAAAATCACCATCACGACCAATAATGGCAACATACACATCATTGGCCCAACCTCGATAGGCTTCTTTTGGTTGGTGTTGTTGCAATTGGGTATTGTGGTAATACACATATTTAGTGGGAAAACTTCCATAAAGAGATTTTAAAGGCTCTTCACTGGATACATACCCTAAGGCTCGAAGGGAATCCACTTGACGCCATTTCTCGGGGAAATGGGTTCTTGCATAAAAATTATAGCTATCACAATTGGCTTGCCACATGGCACCACTATGAAAACCGCTGATGAGCACCATCTTATCCACATTATTAGGGTATTTAATAGCATAGGCTTGTGCCGGAACGGTCCCATACGAATGTCCAACCAAAGATATCCTATCAAACTTTAAAAGCTTACGAAGCTGCTCAATCAATTCCACATCATTGGCCACCGAATATTCAGATGGGTCTTTGGCATCATCACTTTTACCACGCCCTAAGAAATCAAAAAATACAACCGTATTGGTTTTGTAATACTGACCAAAATTGCCCTGCATATAATCATGTGAATTGCCAGGGCCACCAGGCAAAAAGAAAATAGGAGCACCACTTCCCAACACTTCTACATTTATTTTATAACCATCTATAGTATAAAATTTGGATTCAAATTTATCGTAAATGTCGGGGTCAGTTTGAGAATGCAAATTATGGGTTAACAATATAAAACCCATGACAATAAGTTTAGAATATACGTTCATAACAATCAATTTGTTTGTTAAATATAATCATTAACACTTAAGAAGTATAGGAGATAGGGCTGGAAATAAAAATCATAAATTGTATATTACACCATTAAAATCATTCAAATGAATAAATACAATTTCTTTTTTATAGTAGTTTTTTTTGTTTTAAAAATCAACGCCCAAGTATCCTCAACATACAACGTATCTTTTGAAAATGCTACCCATCATGAAGCTAATATAGTAGCTACCTTTACCAATCTCAAATCTGATGAAGTGAAGTTCACGATGGCTCGTTCCTCTCCAGGACGTTATGCCTTGCACGAATTTGTAAAGAACGTTTATAACGTGAAAGTTAGCGATAGTAAAGGTAATGAATTGATTGCCACACGACCTGACCCGTATTCATGGCTGGTCAAAGGACATGATGGGACCATTATGGTCAGTTATACATTATTTGCCAATCATGGTGATGGCACCTATGCTCAGGTTGATGAAACCCATGCACATCTCAACATGCCAGCAACATTTATGTATGTTCCTGAATTGTCAGAAAAGGGCATGATGGTCAATTTCGACTTGCCAGAAAACTCAAACTGGAAAATCGCCACCCAGCTAAAGCATCTGCACGACAACCTCTATCATGCCGACAATCTGCAATATTTAATGGACAGCCCAGTTGAGATTGCCAATTTCAGGAAGCGTTCCTTTAAAGTAAAAGACCAAACCATCAGCCTGGTATTGCATGATGAGGCTGCTTCTGATGAAGAATTGGACACCTATTTTGAAAAAGTGAAACGTATAGTTTTGGAAGAAGAAAAAGTTTTCGGTGATCTCCCACACTATGATTATGGTGAATATACCTTTCTTGCGTGCTATATGCCAAATGCCACTGGTGATGGGATGGAACACCGAAATTCAACAATGATTCCAAGCACGCGAAGCTTGTCTTTAGGAGGCATTGAACAAAATATTGGGACCGTTGCCCATGAGTTTTTTCATTGTTGGAATGTGGAGCGCATCCGCCCACAAGATTTAGAACCTTTTGATTTTCAAAAAGCAAATATGAGTGAAGGGCTTTGGTTTGCCGAAGGATTTACCAATTATTACGATGCCCTAACCCAATGTCGCACTGGTATTTGGAGTCAAGAGCAGTATGTTCAGGACATGACGCGTGGTTTTAATTATGTTTGGACTTCACCTGCAAGACAGTTTTTCAATCCCATAGAAATGAGCTATCAAGCTCCCTTTGTGGATGCAGCAAAATCGGTAGATGAAACCAATCGCGAAAACACGTTTATCTCCTATTATTATTATGGCGAAATGCTTGGTCTGGCATTGGATTTATCATTACGGGAAAAAGGTTTGAACCTTGATGACTTTATGAAAGTGATGTGGAACAATTTTGGAAAGGTTCAAAAGTACTATACAGTTAAAGATTTGCACGAAGTACTGATGGGTTTTGCTGGAAAGGAATTCGCAGATACGTTCTTCACAAATTATATTTATAAAAGTGAAATGCCAGATTTTGATAGACTTTTTAAAAATGTCGGAATTACTTTGGAAACAATTAATAAAATTGATTTTGGAGCCAATGTTAGAAGCCAGAAAATCATCAGCAATCCAATAATTGGTTCATCCGCCTTTGAAGCTAATCTCCAAAAGGATGACAAAATACTTCAAATAGATTCCATAATCTTGAATGGACAAGCTGATATAAATGCCATTCTAAATACGTTTAAAGTAGGGGATACCATTAAAATTACTTTTGAAAGATTTGGAAAGCAACTAGAAACTATGATGACGGTGAAGACAGCCAATTCTTATAATATCAAGAAGGAGGATTCAAAAAAACTTTCAAAACCCATTCAAAAGAATCGGGACAATTGGTTGAAATCTAAATTGTAAAAATAAAAAAAACACCAAACTATCCAGTTTGGCGTTTTTGATTTATATAGAACAAATGTTAATCTACTAAAACAATCGCTCGGTTATCTTTCATTTCCAAAGTTCCACTAGAAATATTCAAAACCCATTTACCATCTTCCTGAACGAATTTGGATTCGTGGCCTTCAGCAATCGTGGCGCTACCTTTAAACTTCACTTTGCCTTTTTCCAATAATGCAACTATGGCTGCATGGTTGTTTAACATCTGGAATTCACCATCCACACTCGGCACAGTCACGCTTTCAACGTTTCCGCTAACCAACAAAGCCTCTGGCGATACGATTTCTAAATACATTTTTTTAAGTCTTCAGTTTACAGTCTTCAGTCGCCAGTACTGCTAACTGCAGACTGTGGACTGATTACTCAATTTAAGCTTCCGCCAACATTTTTTCTCCAGCCTCCATTGCTTCTTCAATAGTACCTTTAAGGTTGAAAGCAGCTTCTGGTAAGTGATCCAACTCACCGTCCATAATCATGTTGAAACCTTTGATGGTCTCTTTGATGTCTACCAATACACCTGGAATCCCTGTAAATTGTTCAGCTACGTGGAAAGGTTGGGACAAGAAACGTTGTACACGTCTAGCACGTCCTACCGCCAATTTATCGTCCTCAGAAAGCTCTTCCATACCAAGGATAGCGATGATGTCCTGCAATTCTTTATAACGTTGCAATAACTCTTTCACACGTTGTGCGCAAGCATAGTGCTCTTTTCCAAGAATAGCCTCAGTGAGGATTCGAGAGGTAGAATCCAATGGGTCAACCGCAGGATAAATACCAAGCTCAGCAATTTTACGGGACAATACAGTAGTGGCATCCAAGTGGGCAAACGTTGTTGCCGGCGCTGGATCTGTTAAGTCATCCGCAGGCACATAAACCGCTTGAACAGAGGTAATGGAACCTCTTTTGGTTGAGGTAATACGCTCTTGCATCGCACCCATCTCTGTTGCCAAAGTTGGTTGATACCCTACCGCAGAAGGCATACGACCTAATAAGGCAGATACTTCAGAACCCGCTTGTGTAAAACGGAAGATATTATCCACGAAGAACAACACGTCTTTTCCTTGTCCTTCGCCAGCACCATCACGGAAATATTCTGCAATGGTCAAACCTGATAATGCCACACGAGCACGTGCTCCAGGAGGTTCATTCATTTGTCCGAACACGAAAGTGGCTTTGGAATCTTTCATCGCAGTTTTATCAACTTTGGATAAATCCCATCCGCCTTCTTCCATAGAGTGCATAAAGTCTCCACCATATTTGATAATGCCAGACTCCAACATCTCTCTCAAAAGGTCATTCCCTTCACGGGTTCTTTCACCTACACCAGCAAATACAGATAATCCACCGTGACCTTTTGCAATATTGTTGATCAACTCCTGAATCAATACTGTTTTACCTACACCAGCACCACCAAACAAACCAATTTTTCCACCTTTTGCATATGGCTCAATCAAGTCGATAACTTTGATACCAGTAAATAACACTTCAGTTGAGGTTGATAAGTCTTCAAATTTAGGTGCTTGTCTGTGGATAGGTAAACCTGCATTGCCAGCTTTAGGCAAATCGCCCAATCCATCAATCGCATCCCCAATCACATTAAACAAACGTCCGTAAACATCCTCGCCGATTGGCATTTGTATAGGAGCGCCAGTTGCAACCACTTCAGTGCCTCTGCTCAAACCATCGGATGAGTCCATGGCGATGGTACGAACGGAGTCCTCACCAATGTGAGATTGAACTTCCAATACCAACAGCGAACCGTCAGGTCTTTTAATTTCTAATGAATCATAGATTTTGGGAAGCTCTAAGCCCGCTTCAAACGCTACGTCGATTACTGGACCAACGATTTGTGCAACTTTACCTGTAACTTTTGACATTACTTATGTGTTTAATGTTGAATTGAATATTAATTAAAATAACACTGTTTTTTCGCGCTGCAAAGATATATCTTTTAATTTAAAATAAAAGGCTATTTTTTTGTTTTTTGTGGATAAAAAAACACCCTCAGGATGAAGGTGTTTTTATGAAATCTATTCTTCAATAGTATTACAGGTTTGGTGGGTAATTTGTGGGATAATTTCCTGGACTTGCCACTACACCGGCAGCTGTAAAATTCGAACCATAGGTCGCATCAATAGCTTCTAAAAATTTATTTGCCATAACTGCATAACCTCTGGCTGTTAAATGAATACCATCCAAACTTACCAATCCACCGGTCACCAAATCGGTTGTAAAAGTAAATCCACCATTAGAAATTCCTGTAGTGGAGGCCTGTTCTAAAATATTTTTGAAATCCACCAAAGCTAAACCATTTGCATTAGCTACATTTTCAATTGTAACGTTGTAAGCATCTGTTGCCGTTTTGATTGCATTTTGTTCACTCGGTATTAAAATCCACTTATCCGCAAGAGGGTTTGTAACACCTTCCACTGAAAACTGTCCTGCTAGGCTTGCAGGTAAACCTTGGGATATTAAATATGCATAAGTAGTTGAGTTTACCGTACCAATTATTGAACTACTGGGGAGCACCAATAAATCCTCATTTGTCGCTTGTCTTGATTGACCATAAAAATTACCTAAAAGATTGGCAACTAAAGGCGCAGCAGCTGCTGGAAGACCAAATGATTGTACAAAAGCCGGGAATGTCGGACTTGCATTTAACACAGCTGCTATTTGAGAAGAAATATTAGTAAGTGTTTCATCATTTATGACAACGGCACTTGCTGAAGAGGTTGAAAAAACTACAGAGCGTTCTGCTGCATTATCAATTGCTCCTACGGATTCTAGATACGCATAAACTTGATTAATTTGACCAAAGACACCATTTAGAGTTGGAATTAAGGGACCAAAACTTGGATTTGAAGGGTCTAATGGATTGTATGGTACCGTTGTAAAATGAGGTAAACTGGTGATATAAGGAACATTTGTGACAACTCCTTTTGCACCATTAGCTGTCAACGCTGTTACTTCAGCAGAAAATGCTTGGGCAAACACATTGGGATCAGTGATATCATTACCACCGTAGGTTGATGGGTCAAAATTTCCTGTTTGATCGACACCTGTACCACCAGAAGTTGCATAGGACAAAACATCATTGCCCCCAACTTCAGACAGTGTGAAAAAAGTTGGGTTTTGAGCTAATGCATCTGCCAATATTGTAGTGTTTGGAGAAGAAGCCATTCTTACAAAATAAGGATTGGCCGCTCCTAAAGCAACACCTGCAATATTGCCATAACCAGGTGCCACAAAATGAAAACTTTTAGCTCCAGGAACACCTAAATTATTAAACGGCCCAACTGGATTATTGGAAGCAATATCTGTAGTAACTGTTACAGGACCGATAATCGATTCAAGAGGTACTGGTCCAGCGCCTCCAAAAACAAGTCTTGGATTGAAACCCGGAAGTCTATTCCCTCCTAGAGCTAAACCACCATAATTGTCATTGGTCAATGGTTGGGTGAAAGTCCCACCACCAACATTTGAAAATTGTTGATTTAAAATATTTGGAAACGAATTCATTTGACTTGCAATAAAAACTGCACCGTCAGTGTATCCAGCAGTAAAGGATGCTCCGACAGCCACATATTTTGAAAAATCTGCAGATCCGGCAGTGAGTTCCGGTAATGGCTCAGGATCTGGCGTATAATCGTATTCATCTTCATTACAAGCAGTAAATCCAATAAGAACTGCAGAAAGAAGGATATATTTTAAAGTTTTCATCTTAAAAATGATTTAATGTTAAAATTATAAATTGTTGAAGGTCCATGACACGTAATACATAGAACCAATATTACCTGTACCTATGGCAGTAAAATATTCATGTCCCATTAAGTTGGTAGCACCTACTTTAATGGAAGACTTGATGGAAGGGATTCTGTAATTTAACTGTGCATCAATAACTTGGTATGCAGGAATGTCCCCATCACCAAAGGTAGCTTGCCAATAGTAGTTGTCGCTCCATCTCCAGGCGGCATTGAATCCAAAATTCTTGAACAGGTCTGTATTTCCAAAAGTTATTTTTGCCTTATGGTTAGGCGTATTGAAATTGGTTCTAAAATCCAAGAATTTTTCTTGGTTAAAATCTTGCTTGGTATAGGTATAGCTTCCACCTAAATCAAAATTTCCAAATACTTTGGTGGAAATTCCTATGGAGCCACCATACGAGTTGACATCAGCTTTTGAGTTAGTATAAGTTTGGTATACTTTATAATCTCCATTAGCTATTGCTGCAACAGAAAGAGAGTTGTCGCCAACAGTACCGTATAGAGGAGCAATTACTACTTCACCAGAAATGAAATCTTGGTATTTGTTGTAATAGACACTCATATCTATAATGAATTTATCAATTTTCCCACGGTAACCTACCTCAGCAGTACTGATTTTTTCAGGTTTCACCAAAGCAGAATTTCCTATTCTTAAATCTGCAGGGTTTTCAGAAGCTGCAAATGTTTGTACAGATGATGCTAAATAAGAATTGTTATACGC
Organism: Gelidibacter sp.; assembly: GCA_041391925.1. GTDB lineage: Bacteria > Bacteroidota > Bacteroidia > Flavobacteriales > Flavobacteriaceae > JBPOFM01. Next base: position 715,254 of record JAWKNA010000003.1, read on the forward strand.
AGCTCCACCAGACTGCGAAACTGAAGCCGGTTGACCAAGCGCTTGTCCAGCAGCACTTACATCATAAGATCTGACGTATCTATCTAAGTTGTCTGGAGAACCTCCAACTAAAATGGCACGACCTGCATCAAGTCCAATAAACAAGTCTTGAGTTGTAGGGTTTCTAAATCCAGTTTGTACAGATGCTCTAATATTGTGATTTTCATTAACTGTTAAACCAGCTGAAATTCTTGGTGAAACAAACCCGTCGAAAAATTCGGATTTGTCATAACGAGCTGAACCAGTCAATTTCAAGCTCATATCATTTCCCAGTGCCAAATCTTTTTGTAGTTGTGTATAAACACCATATTCTGAATAAGGAATGGTTTCATCATAATCTGTGTAAATGGTTCCAAAGGAATTCAACACATATTTTCTGTAAGAACCTCCAACTTGAATATCAACTGCATCCCATAAATGGCTGAAGTTGTAATTACCATCTGCGTGATAATATTTAGAAGCATCTTGGAATTTTGATCCCTTAGAAAAATCTGGATCGGCTATAATTCTGTTAAATGCATTTTGGAACTCTGGTGTTCCTGGTTCGAATCTTCCCGACTCTGCTTGAGCTCTTGCGGCGTCATGCGCATCTGCATCTGTAGCACCACTCAAAGTTGCGCCTACATATGTTTGAATGTATTCTTGAAACCACTGTGAGTCCGATTTCCAAGCACGGTTGATGTTGATACCCGTAAATACCATATCATAAGAATCACCCGCTTTGTCAGACACTATATAGCCTCTTAAAAAGAAGTTATTGTTCTTAAATTCAATTTTGTTTTGTAGTTGCGTGAAGTTATCGATATAATACCTGTTGGTACCTTGATAGATAGTGTTTCCTTTTCCTATTTTCCCAACATATTGAATTTCAAAATCATTGGCCCAAGGGCGGAAATAGAGACCCCAATCTGCCTTGATACTTTCCGCATTATAATCTGTCAAATCACGCTCTTCATAACCTGTTCTACTTACTACAACATCAGGTACGATTCCCAACCCTGATGCTGACCGAATGTTTGTAGAAACTTCATCTCCATAAATGTTATAGCCATCATAACCGTAACTTGCTCTTGTATCTCCAGTACCTGGTTTTCCATCATAATTATTGGCAGTCCAATCGGTTCCTTTGAGCCATCCAAAATTAACTTTTGCAGCAAATTTATCGCTGAATTTGTAAGCCATTCTAATACCAGTATCTCTATAGGTATTGTCTCCACCAGCATCTTGCGAAGTGATTCCTTGTTTGTGGTAACCACTGATTCCTTGAAAATCAAAAGGACTTTTACTTCGCATAAAAAGAATACCATTAAAAGCATTGGCTCCATATAAAGCAGAGGCAGCACCGGGAAGTAGCTCCACACTCTGAACATCGGTTTCATTCATTCCAACTAAATTTCCAATAGGAAAGTTTAAAGCTGGGGAAGAGTTGTCCATGCCATCAACCAATTGCATAAACCTGTTATTTGCAAAGGTTGCAAAACCTCTAGTGTTAATAGATTTAAAAGTTAAACTATTGGTGTTGATATCCACTCCTTTTAGATTTTCCAAACCATCATAAAAATCTGCTGATGCAGTATTTTTTATTTCTTTTAAACCAAAACGTTCAACAGTAACAGGTGATTCAAAGATACGTTCTGGTGTTCTTGAAGCTGAAACGACAACCTCATCCAAAGACGTTCCTTCAACAAGCACAAAGTCCAATGTTTGAGGATTTGTTGTAACTTCTTTTGTGACTGACTCAAAACCAACGCTACTTACGGTTACACTAAAAGGTGGTTGCTGGTTATAGGTCAAGGAAAAATTTCCATCAAAATCGGAAATGGTACCTGTTGTAGTTCCGTCAATGATAATGTTTGCACCAGGTAATGGTTGCCCGCTATTATCTTTTACGGTTCCTGTAACTGTAGTTTGGGCAAAAGTTGTTGCACAACAAAACAGCATCATAATTTTAATAAATGTCTTCATCTTCGGGATTAGTTAAATTTAGTAGACCAATATAAATAATTAAATGACACTAAAATGAAAATTCTATAAAAAATTATGCATGCATAGCATATATTCCTATTAAATAAGCATTTAAATTGCAAGATTCGAATCTATAAAAGCAAAAAACTCTCGAAAAAAGCGAGAGTTTTTAAGGGTTTAAGCGTTTTTTGTGGTGAGATAGCAGTTATTCTACTGTCACTGATTTTGCCAAATTACGTGGCTGGTCAACATTTTTACCTAGCATAACGGCTATGTGATAGGATAATAATTGAAGAGGTATGGTAGTTAACAGTGGTGACAACGCCTCCAAAGTTTCAGGAATTTCAATGACATGATCTGCCAATTCCTTGACGCTGACATCACCTTCGGTCACTATCCCAATAATTTTACCTTTACGAGATTTAATCTCTTGGATGTTGCTCACAACTTTTTCGTAATGTCCTTTTTTGGTTGCTATAACTACAATTGGCATATTTTCATCGATGAGTGCAATGGGTCCATGCTTCATTTCTGCCGCTGGATAACCTTCGGCATGGATGTATGATATTTCCTTTAATTTCAAAGCACCTTCCAAAGCGACAGGGAAATTGTAACCCCTTCCTAAATAAAGGAAGTTCCGAGTGCTCTTATAAATGTTTGCAACTTTTTTGATATGAGCTTCGGATTCCAAAGCTTTTTTTACTTTTTCCGGAATCATTTCCAATTCCAATAAGTGCATTCTGAAATCTGAACTGGAAATAGTGCCTTTGGCTCTTGCCAAACGCAGTGCGATTAAAGTCAGAATGGTAATCTGCGTAGTGAATGCTTTGGTTGAAGCCACACCTATTTCCGGACCTGCATGTGTATAAGCACCAGCATTAGTTTCACGTGCAATTGAAGAACCAACAACATTACAGACACCAAAAACAAAAGCTCCCTTGGATTTCGCTAATTTAATAGCTGCCAATGTATCAGCAGTTTCACCAGATTGAGAAATGGAAATGACAATATCTTTTTCTGTAATTACAGGATTTCTGTATCTGAATTCGGATGCGTATTCTACTTCTACTGGGATTCTCGCTAGGTCTTCAAAAATGTATTCGGCGACCAGGCCAGCATGCCAAGAAGTGCCACAGGCCACAATGATTATGCGATCAGCATTCAGGAATTTTTTCATGTTGTCCTCAACACCAGCAAGTTTAATGATTCCTTCATTGACCAACATTCGGCCTCGGTAAGTATCCTTAATGGCATTGGGTTGTTCGTAGATTTCCTTCAACATAAAATGATCATAACCGCCCTTTTCGATTTGCTCAAGGTTGATTTGAAGTTCTTGAATATAGGGATCAACTAATGAATCGTCTTTGATTTTTCTGATTTTTAACTCTTTTCCCCTACGAATGATTGCCATTTCTTCATCTTCAAGATAGATAGCATTTTTTGTATACTCAATAAAAGGTGAGGCATCACTAGCGACAAAAAACTCATCCTCTCCAACGCCAATTGCTAAAGGGCTTCCAAGTTTTGCCACTACAATCTCATTCGGTTTGTTCTTATCGAAAACAGAAATAGCATACGCGCCAACCACTTGATTTAAGGCTATTTGAACTGCTTTTCCGAGTTTTAAGTTGTCATTTTTCATGACATCCTCAATTAAATTGATAAGAACTTCAGTGTCAGTATCAGATTTGAAAACGTAACCACGTTTCTTAAGTTCCGTTTTTAAACTTTCATAATTCTCAATGATACCGTTATGAATAATAACAAGATTTCCAGAATTGGAATAATGTGGATGTGAATTGACATCGTTTGGAACACCATGGGTTGCCCACCGCGTATGACCTATGCCCAGACTTCCCTCTGTAGAAATTTCTTTCTCCAATTTTTGCTGCAGGTCAGCCACTTTGCCTTTTGTTTTGGATAGCTTGATATCGCAACCATCAAATAAAGCTATTCCAGCACTATCATAGCCCCTGTATTCTAGTCGTTTTAGACCATTAAGTATAATGGGATAGGCCTCTCTATGGCCAATATAACCAACAATTCCACACATAGTACTTTAGTTGTTAGGATCTGTATAATAGATTTCCAAATATAATTTTTTTTCCTCATTCGTGGTATTGTTTCCATAAAGAACAGTACCTCTTGGAGATAAAATTGAACTAACGGGAACTTTATTCACCACATCTTCCTCTGGTGTCAGTAGATTGTATTGTAATGCATCGTTTTCAAGGTTGACATTCCCTGAAATTGCTAGACCAAGTTTCACGTTGGTTGAATCTCTCAACAATAAATTATTGATGTGTTCAGTGATTTTGATTTTGTACTTGTAACCCTCTCCTGTAGGGACATCACCCACACGTTCCAGAACACCCAGATGGTTGGTTTTGGAATCATTTGGGGAAGTTGTATTCGCCAAATCGATATAATAATCAATCAGTGGTGTATTATTTTTTAGGTCATACAAATAAATGCGTTCTGGTTCATTTTCCAATGGTGTAGTTTGATCTACATAAAACACCAAATTTGCTTCATTGACTAAACGTTTAGCTTTTACAAATTTTCCTTCCGCATCTGTTTCTACAAATTTATTCTTAAATTCCATAAATTCAGGGGAATAGCCATCCTCAAAATCGCCAGAATTAAATAAATCAACTACTGCAGTAGACCCTTGTGCACCTTTTAAATATAATTTTTCATCTCCCACTACAGGGTCACCTTGCGGAATTGGTAAAATGAATTGATTATTTATAAAATTCACTCTTTTTCCACCAAAAGTCAACACATAAGTTGAAGTAACCCTCTCGCCTTCTTCAACTGTTGAGTCTTTACTATAATAAATAGTGATGTTGGCACTGGACGCCCCAAAGTTAAGAAGAGCCATTGAGCCGGAACCATCGATGGGTGTAGCCTTAATGTAAATGCCTCTGAAATAATTGTTGAAATTATTGACATTGCTCAATTCAGTCTGGCCTTGCATGGCAATAATTTTATTATGCCAAAATAGGGTGTCCAATTTTACCCGTAATGCTGGCGCCAATCGCTCACTTATTTCATTGTCTTCATCCCAAAGTTGAATTTCTTTATTACTTGGTTTGAAATTTTCTAAAATCAAACCGTCTTCACTTCCATCGATGTTAATAGGTGTTCCTTCCAATAGCGCAGGATTAATTGGACTGTTGGAATTGGAAAAATTTGAATAGTATTTCAATGGGGTGTCAAATTCTGAATTTGGGTCTATATCACTCAAAAAATAAGTGTTTTCAAAGAGCTCTATTTTAGTAATATCATTACCAAAAATTGAATCAAGTTCATAAATGGTTTCATTATCTTCATTTATCTCTGTTCGTGTGCTAAAATAAGGAATTTTTAAGACCACAGAATCAATGGTAACATGAGTGCCAAAATCAGGGTCTATAGACGAACTGCTCAATTGACTAACAAAACTTGCAGTTGTCAAGCCGTAGAGTTGGTCTTTATAGGCTCCCAAATAATTCAGCGGAAGATTATTGGTTTGCACGGGTTCTAATGGATTGGTATATGCAATTACAGAATAGAGTGTGTCACCAACTCCAAAATTATTTTGTCCAACAATGTCAGAGCCAACAGTTGCAAAATCTTTGTCGCAGGCAATGAATGAACTAATTAATACTACTAAAACAGCAATATTTTTTAGGGCGAATTTTATCTTCTTCATTTATAAATAGTCTAATTTAATACTTTGGTGTTGTAGAACTCAGCATATGGGTCGGCAAAATCGTCTAACGAGAAATAATCCAATACTGGCTTGTCCGATGCGTTCATGTAGTCTTCCAATTCTTTTGGAATTTCCGCAGACCCCTTTATTAAGGCATCAGAATGGTCGATGGCGACTTTCATGATGTTATTGTAGGTTGGTTTTTCGAGAACTTTGACGAGGTCCTCTTCGATATTGTCAAATTTCACTTTAGTAATCATATTAGAGTCTAACGTTCCATCGAAGCTTTGATTGTACACTGATGTCACAATTTTACTGTCAGTGAACAATGGCTCGTTTTTATAATATTCCTTCAAATAAAGTGGGAGCAATGATGCTAACCAACCATTCACATGGATGATATCGGGAGACCAATTCAGTTTTTTGACTGTCTCAATCACTCCTTTGGCAAAAAAAATGGCACGTTCATCATTGTCTGGATAAAGCGATCCGTCTTCGTCAGTCAAGGTTGCTTTTCTCTTAAAATAATCCTCATTATCAATAAAGTAAACTTGTATGCGTTCTTTAGGAATGGATGCAACTTTTATTATCAATGGCATGTCAAGATCATTGATGACCAAGTTAATTCCCGATAAACGGATGACCTCATGGAGTTGGTGCCTTCTCTCATTGATATTGCCATATCTTGGCATGAATATTCGTATTTGTCCGCCTTGTTTATTTACCATCCTTGGGGCCTCGAAGGACATGGATGAGATTTCAGTTTCTGGTAAATAAGGTACAACCTCGGAAGACACGTACAATATCCTCTTATCTTTCATATAATTACTTTTATGCGTTCTTTAATCGTCCATCAGAACCTGTCGATTTCTCTAAATGAGCTTTTTTTAACAGATTACGTACATCAAGCCGAAAAAATTAAAATTAAAAAACACGCAAAATTACAAAAATTTATGCAGATTGTTGGCAAAATATTAAGTTTGCAGGCTGTTAATATTTTGTTACTAAGTGAAAGTTTACCACCATAAAGATGAAATCCATGTTTTCGTTGAGACATTAAAATCTCAACAATTGACCATTGGTTTTGTCCCAACAATGGGAGCTTTGCATCGTGGTCATCTGTCCTTGATTGAAAAGTCAATGAAGGAAAATGATAAAACCGTCATTAGTATTTTTGTAAACCCTACACAATTCAACAATTCCGAGGATTTAAAAAAATACCCTCGCAACCTGGAAGGCGATTTGGAATTATTGAAAATTGTGAGTGATGACATCCTCGTCTATGCACCAAGCGTTGAGGACATTTATGGGAATAATATTGTTTCAAATCATTTTGAATTTGATGGATTGGAATATGAAATGGAAGGGAAATACAGGCAAGGGCATTTTGATGGTGTCGGAACTATCGTCAAACGACTGTTCGAAATCATAAAACCTGATAAGGCCTATTTTGGAAAAAAAGATTTTCAGCAATTACGGATTATTCAAAAACTGGTCCAAAAATATCACTTACCAGTCCATATCATAGGATGTGAAATTTTTAGGGAAAAAGATGGATTGGCAATGAGCTCCCGGAACGAGCGATTAAAACCCGAATATAGAAAAACGGCACCAATTATCTACAAATTGTTAAAAAATGCAAAAAAGCAATTTGAAACTAAAAGCGCTAATGAAGTAATCAAATGGGTTGAAAGGCAATTCAAAAAACATGAATTGCTTAAATTAGAATATTTTACTATCGCCGATGAAGAAACATTGAAACCAGTAATCAAAAAATCCAAAAACAAAACATATAGAGCCTTTATCGCAGTATATGCAGACGATATAAGACTCATCGATAATATAGCACTTAATTAATTACCTTTGCTACATGCAAATACAAGTAGTAAAATCTAAAATACACAGAGTAAAAGTTACTGGAGCTGACCTTAATTATATAGGAAGTATCACCATTGATGAAGATTTGATGGATGCAGCCAATATTATCCAAGGTGAGAAAATACAGATAGTTAATAATGACAATGGTGAACGATTGGATACCTATGTCATTCCTGGCCCTCGAAACAGTGGGGAAATCACACTCAATGGAGCTGCAGCACGAAAAGTTGCAGTGGGAGACACGCTCATTCTCATTACCTATGCATTTATGGAATTGGAAGAGGCCAAGACCTTTAAACCTTCATTGGTATTTCCTGATGAGGCAACTAATTTACTTCAATAACACTTTGAACACAACAACCAAAAAAGCTTTGAGGATTTCCATACCGCTTTTATTGGCTGTTTTTTTTGGTTGGTACACATTTTCAAAGCTTCCTATTGATGAAATTCTACCGTATTTTAAACGTGCCAATTATAGTTGGATAGTCTTAGGTGTATTATGTGGAATGTTGAGCCATTTATCAAGAGCCTATCGATGGAAATATCAATTGGAACCCATGAATTATTCTATAAGATATCCAAATAGTGTCATGGCTGTTTTTATCGCCTACTTGGCCAATTATGGTATTCCCAGATCAGGCGAGTTATTGCGAGCGGGAGTTTTGACTAATTACGAAGGCATTCCTTTTGAAAAAGCTTTTGGAACCATCGTTGCCGAGCGGGTTGCAGATTTCATTATTTTACTTTTTATAGTTGCAATTACTTTGATACTGCAATTTGATTTTATCTATGCCATATTGGAAAAGTCCTTTCAACCACAAAAGTTGATTATTGCCTCATTATTAGCAATCATTTTCTTTGTAATATTGATTCTCTATTTAAAGAGAAGCCAATCAGCATTTGCAACAAAAATTAAAACATTTTTTAAGGGATTGTTGGAAGGCGTACTGAGCATCTTTAAAATGAAACACAAATGGGCATTTATCGGCCACACTTTTTTTATTTGGGCTATGTACCTACTTATGTTTTATGTTACAACATTCGCTGTCGATGACTTAAAAGGTGTATCAATGGGAGCCGTTCTAATAGCTTTCATCGCAGGTAGTTTTATGATTGCTGCAACCAATGGAGGTATTTTTGTCTATCCTTTAGCCGTTGCGGCGGCATTTTCATTATTTGATGTTCCAGATAACCCGAGCATTGCTTTCGGTTGGATAATTTGGTCTTCTCAAACATTGATGATAATAATAATAGGTAGTTTATCGTTTCTGCTGCTTCCTATTTACAATAAAATCAAATAATTATTTAAATTGCATCGCTATTTAATTCATCTGACCATGATTAAACATTTTACACTTTTCTTTTTTTTGACAACGCTTCATGTTACTTCGCAAGTCATTTATGAACCATTTCAATCCACAAAACTGGGAGAAGCAAGGGACATTAAGATTCAATTACCGCGCAATTACAATCCTGAGGATAAAACAGAATATCCATTGATTATTGTTTTGGATGGTGATTATTTGTTTGAACCCGTTATTGGAAATGTTGATTACCAGTCTTATTGGGGCGAAATGCCTAAATGCATTATTGTGGGCGTAAACCAGAGTGCCACTCGGGAAAAAGATTTGTCTTACGACAGTGAAATGTTTTTTCCGTCACAGGACAGTGCAAATTTCTTTGAATTTCTTGGCATGGAATTGATTCCCTACATCGAAAGCAAATACAAAGCTTCTGATTTTAGAATAGCCCTTGGCCACGACATGAGTGCCAACTTTATCAACTATTATTTATTTAAAGACCGTCCTATTTTTAGGGCATTTGTATTGTTCAGCCCAGATTTGGCTCCAGAGATGGGCAACAGACTTCAACAACGCTTAATGACTTTGCAGACAGATACATTTTATTATTTGGCAACGGCTGACAATGATATTTCCAACTTAAATAAAAGTATTTTGGAAACGGATGGAATTCTGAAAACCGTGGAAAACCCTAAAGTGCATTACCGCTTTGATAATTTTACCGATGCTGACCACTATTCCATGGTTGGATTGGGAATTCCGAAGGCCCTCAATCAAATTTTTGAGCTTTATAAACCCATCAACTTGAAAGAATATAATGAGAAGGTATTGACTTATGAAGGCTCGCCTTATGAATATTTGGTTAAAAAATACAAGGACATTGAGTTTTTCTATGGCTTTGAGAAAAAAGTGGTTGAGAATGATTTGAAAGCCATTGCTGCAGCTTCCAATAAAAAAAATGATTTGGAATCATTACAGGAGCTTTCCAAACTGGCAAAAAAAGAATATCCAGATTCCATGATAAGTTCCTATTATTTGGGGATGTATTATGAAAAGGACAACAATCTTAAAAAAGCACTCCAATACTATAATTCAGGATTATTATTGGAGCCTTCAGAATTCATTGATAAAGATATATTGCTAGATAAAATTTATGCCATTAAAGATCGGCAATAAATTGCAATTATGCATTTCAACGAATTTATTTGCAGATAAACTTATTTTTACTACTTTTACTGCCTAATCCCTAAACCTACTTATCGATGAAAAAGGCCCTAATTTTTGTCGCATGCTTGATGTTGTCCACTCATGTTTTCACCCAGGTAAAATATGAGAAATTTGAATCCCGAATACTCAATACAACAAGACAGTTAAAGATTAAACTCCCCAAGAACTATGACCCAGATTCTGAGGTCAAACATCCCGTCATCATTGTTTTTGATGGCGATTATTTATTTGAGCCAGTAGTGGGCCAAGTCAGCTATCAAACGTATTTTGATGAAATGCCAGAATCCATAGTGGTTGGAATAGTTCAGGGCTTTGAAAGGTTTTATGACAGCTATTTTGACGAAGTCACAGGACTTCCTATAGAGTCTGGTGCACGTTTTTATCAGTTTGTGGGAGAAGAATTGCTGCCTTATATCGATGCTAATTACAATACCAGCAAATTCAGAGTGGCCATCGGACATGATGTGATGGGGAATTTCATTAATTCATTTTTGGTCAGTGATCAACCTTTGTTTCAGGCATATATCAATTTGAGCCCAGATTTAAAAGGCAACATGGCTGAAAATATCGCCAATAGACTTAAATTCATGAAGGATGATGTATTCTATTGCTTGGCAACCAGTGATGATGACATTCCGGCCATTAGAAAGGTTGTTAATGCTATGGATTCACAATTAAAAATGACAGACAACAAAGCTTTGACTTATTATTTTGATGAATTGCAAGGCGATTCACACTATACAATGGTCACAGGTGCCCTTTCCAAAGCATTAGATCAAATATTTGACATCTACAAACCTCTTGATGAAAAAGAACTCAAGGAAAAAGTATTGACATACGAAGGCACTCTTGACGAATATATTGAAAAAAGATACAAGCGAATAGAGAATCTCTTTGGTATCCATAAGCCAATAACAGAAGAGGAATTTGAGAAAGTTGTAAAAGTTGCAGACGAAAGAGAAGATTTGGAATCTCTCGAACGTATTGGAAAGCTTGCCAATAAAAAGCTTCCCGCTTCATCTTTGGGTAATTATTACTTGGCGCTGCATGCCGAAAAATTGGGTAAGACAAAAAAAGCAATGAAGTATTATGAAACGGCCCTTGCTTTGGAAGAAACCAAACACATCAATAAGGATTTTATTATGGCACAAGTGGAAAAATTGAAATTTGCAGCTGAAGACACCAATGAAGAATCCGAAGACTGAAATTTCTCAAAGAAATAAATATTAGTACTTTTAAGTGCATAAATATGGTTATTTTAGCCTAAAGTTTTTAATGTGGCTAAAGTAAAAACAGCTTTTTTCTGCCAAAATTGTGGCACTCAATATTCTAAATGGCAAGGTCAGTGTACTTCCTGCAAACAGTGGAACACCATTGTTGAGGAAGTCGTTCAAACACCTGAAAAAAGTGATTGGAAAAGTCCAACTTCCACCGTAAAGCGGGTTTCAAAACCATTAAGAATCAATGAAATTGATTCGTCTCAAGATATTCGGTTGAATTCTTTGGATGACGAATTCAATCGTGTGCTTGGAGGCGGTCTTGTTCCTGGTTCTATGATACTTTTGGGTGGCGAACCAGGCATCGGGAAAAGTACTTTATTGCTTCAAATTGCATTGAAACTGCCTTACAAAACGCTGTACGTTTCTGGTGAAGAAAGCCAAAAACAAATAAAAATGCGTGCTGAACGTATTCAACCGAACAGCGATAACTGTTATATCCTTACAGAAACAAAAACCCAAAATATCTTCAAACAGATTGAAGAATTGGAACCTGATATTGTTATTGTGGATTCCATTCAAACGCTTCACAGCGATTATATAGAATCGTCTTCTGGTAGTATTTCCCAAATAAAAGAATGTACGACCGAACTGATAAAATTTGCAAAGGAAACAGCCACGCCTGTGATTTTGATTGGTCATATCACTAAAGACGGCAACATCGCTGGCCCGAAAATTTTGGAACACATGGTTGATACGGTGTTACAGTTTGAAGGCGACCGAAACCACGTGTTCCGTATCTTGAGAGCCCATAAAAATCGTTTCGGTTCTACCAATGAATTGGGGATTTATGAAATGCAAGGTTCTGGGTTGAGGGAAGTCAACAATCCTTCCGAAATTTTGATTTCAAAAAAGGACGAAGAATTAAGTGGCAATGCCATTGCCGCAACGTTGGAAGGTGTACGGCCTTTGCTTATTGAAGTCCAAGCATTGGTAAGTACTGCCGTTTATGGTACACCACAACGCAGTGCCACAGGCTTTAACGCCAAACGACTGAATATGCTCTTGGCTGTTTTGGAAAAGCGCGCAGGTTTTAGATTGGGAGCCAAAGATGTGTTTTTAAACATCACAGGAGGCATCACTGTTGATGACCCATCGATTGATTTGGCGGTGGTGGCGTCCATCTTGTCATCCAATGAAGATGTGGCGATTCCAAAGGATTACTGTTTTGCCGCAGAGGTTGGTCTTTCCGGAGAAATTCGACCTGTACAACGTGTGGAACAGAGAATATTGGAAGCTGAAAAACTTGGGTTTTCAACGATTTTTGTTTCGAAATACAACAAAATCGCTCTAAAAAAATCAAATATTAAGGTCCAACTGATTTCAAAAATTGAAGATTTGGTTGGATTCATCGTTTAAAATAAATTCAAATGAAAATAAAATATCTAATAGTTTTTTCAATAATAGTAGCCTTTTATTCCTGCGGTTCTAAAAAATCAGCCGTTAGTAAAGAAGAACTTATCAAAGCAACCAATGATTATGTGTCAAAAGTGGATAAGATGACATTAAAGACTGAAGTTACCGAAGGAGCATTGACAGACGAAGAAGGCTTTAAGGATATTGGAACTTTTAAATATACTGTTTATTTTGATGAAAACACTCACGAACTCTTCAAAATAAATAATGTTGAAAAAACTTCGGAAACCATTGATGAGACTTATTACTTTAAAGATGGCAAGTTTGTTTTTGTAAAATTCAACAAAGCCATTGATGGTTCAACAAAGCTCTACAACGGTAGTTTGAAAGACGGTAAAACAGAAGGCTTAAAGTTCTATCAGAATAAGGCTGAACGTTTTCAAAAGGAGTTCAAGCAAAATCACTAAAATTTGTTGAAATAAATTTCACAAAAACAAATAACTATCGTTTTTTTTTTTTCTTTAGCGAAATTTCACAACGTTGCTAAATCTTTTCCTATGAGACAATTATTACTTGCTTTGTTATTGTGTACTTCGTTTGTTGGCTTTGGACAGTGCCCAACTACACCAATAGTTTTGAGCTCTCAAGCTGATGTAGATAATTTCGCTACAAATTATCCCAATTGTACAGAAATACTGAATGGGTTACAAATAAGTGGTGAGGATATTGATGATTTGACACCTTTGTCGAATATAGCGGCAGTTGGTTATCAAATAAATGTTAGTAATAATCCTCTTTTAGAAAGTTTGAATGGATTGAATGGAATCACCACATTCCATCCGTCGAATCTTGGAGTAATTGATATCCAAATAGATAATAATACCATTCTCACAGACATAAGCGCTTTGGGTAATTTAGTGCCATCCCAAAGCATTGAAAGTCTTTTTGTTAGAAACAACCCTATGTTATTAAGTTTAGATGGATTGCAAGGCATTCAACCTTGGGTTATATATTATGTCTTTATCGAAAACAATGATTCTTTGAATAATTTAAACGGATTAAATAATATAATTTCTTGCGAATCAATGAGGATTGTTGGGAATGACAACCTTACAAGTATGAGTGGCCTGGATAGTTTTGATTGGATTGGAACTCTAACGTTAGAAAATAATGATTCATTGATATCGTTAAACGGAATGCCTAATGTTTCTCTTGAGTGTGGATTGGAAATCAATGAAAATCAACTTTTAGAGAATATAGATGTATTTAATGTTGTTGAAGATTTTTGCACTAGTGCCCTTGAAATAACAAATAACCCAAATCTTTCCATTTGTGATAATGTGTATGTATGTTCTTATTTAGATTATCATTTTGGATACAATTACATTTTAATCGAAAACAATGCCGAAGGCTGTAACAGCGCTACACAAGTAGCTACTGACGGTTGTGCGTTAATCCCAAACAATGACGATTGCGCTGGCAACTTTTTTATTAACATTGGTGGTCCACCTATTGAAGCTTACAATGTGCTGGCTACAGCGTCCTCATACACACCAAGCTGTAACGATACTCCGAATAGAGCAGATGTTTGGTTTAAATTCTATTCGGGGTTCAATACGAGTGTGGATATTTTGATAGAGACTGGCTATAATATGCAGTTGTGGCAAGGAGATAACTGTAGTTCCTTAATTCAGGTTCCGGGTGCTTGCGCTTTGGGTTCTCTTGAAGACGTTGTTGTGACTCCCAATGCTTATTATTATGTACAAGTTTGGTCTTGCGAAAGTTGTCGTTTGCAACCAGGTGTTTTCAGTATTCAGATTCAAGATGGGACATTGTCAACGCCGGAAATATCGCAAGACCTTGATCTCACATTGTTTCCAAATCCTGTAAACAATTTATTGACGCTCAATGCACAAAGTGTAATTGATAATGTTATTGTGTACTCAATGCACGGACAACAAATTTTAGATTTCCAACCCAAAGCTCTGGAAGCAACATTAGACCTTCAAGATTTGGCGTCAGGTATGTATTTGGTTAAGGTGAAGAGCAATGGCACAGAACAAATTTTCAAAATCATAAAAAACTAAATTTTAAATCATTTTAACATGAAATATCTAATCGTTTTATTGTTATTCACAATCACAAGTATGTCTGTTGCCCAAAAAGAAAAGTTTGAAACAGACCTCGACACACTTTTTTTAAAAAATGGTGACGTACATATTGGAAGAGTAAGTCTTAAGGGAGAAGAGGTTACGTATTATCCGGACTATGATTCAAATAAGGGAGGTAAAGAAATTAAAATGGGAGATATTGAAAGAATCACAACAGGTTACACTGCTCATTATAAAAAAAGTATTCAACGTTGGATAAAGAAAGGGGCCCCTGAATCTATTGCTGAACCGAAAATTTGGAAAATTCTGACCTCGAAAGAGGGTGATTTATTTTATGTGCAAGAAATTTTTAAAGGAAAGAATTACAACTTTTATAAAAAAACTGAAAGAATTTTGGATGGAAATGGTGAAGTTCGATATGTAAATTTTATGTGGATTACAAAAGCAGATTCAACTCAAGCTATTGGGTGGTATAAATGGCGAGATAAAAAAGAAACATTAGAACGTATTTTGGTACTTTTTCCGAATTGTGAAGGAATCAAAGATATCCTTGAAAAGAAGATATATAAAAAGGATGATTTTAAATATAAGCAAGTCTATAATCTTATGGATAATTGCGATTTTGTCTCTAAAGAATAATATTATAAACCTACATTAAATCAATTTCCTTTTTTCAGCAAATCAATCTCCCATTTCCTCAAAAATCCTTAATTTCGCACTTCGAAAAGAATAAAGGAGAAAATGAGTAGCAAATTCCCTGAATATAAAGGTCTTGACTTGCCTAAAGTTGCTGAAGAAATCGGTGATTTTTGGGAGGCAAATAACATATTTAATAAATCCGTTGAAACACGAGAAGGCAAGCAACCGTATGTGTTTTTTGAAGGACCACCTTCCGCAAACGGACTTCCAGGAATCCATCACGTTATGGCGCGTGCCATTAAGGATATCTTTTGTAGATATAAAACCCAAAAGGGCTTTCAAGTCAAACGAAAAGCTGGTTGGGACACGCACGGCTTGCCGATTGAGTTGGGCGTTGAGAAAGAACTTGGCATTACCAAAGAAGATATCGGCAAAAAAATCTCGGTTGAAGAGTATAATGATGCTTGCCGCAAAGCCGTCATGCGTTATACGGATGTTTGGAACGACCTCACCGAAAAAATGGGTTATTGGGTAGATATGGACCATCCATACATTACCTATGAACCAAAATATATGGAGAGTGTTTGGTGGTTGTTGAAGCAGGTTTATGATAAAAATTTGCTCTACAAAGGTTACACCATTCAGCCCTATTCACCAAAAGCGGGAACAGGTTTGAGTTCGCACGAGTTGAATCAGCCTGGTACCTATCAAGATGTAACAGACACAACGGTTGTCGCACAATTCAAGGCGAAAGAAGAATCGCTGCCAGAATTTTTACAGAACGAAGGAACCATCTATTTCCTTGCTTGGACGACCACGCCTTGGACACTTCCGAGTAATACGGCGTTGACAGTTGGTCCAAAAATAGACTACGTTTTAGTAGAAACATACAACCAATATACCTTTGAGCCAATCAACGTTATCCTTGCGAAAAATTTGGTCAACAGTCAATTTGCTGGAAAATTCTATCAAGTTGAAAGCAAACCCGAATTGTTGGAGTATGAATCTGGCGGAAAGAGAATTCCATTTTACGTAGTCAAGGAATTCAAAGGGGAAGATTTGGTCGGTATCACTTACGAACAATTGTTGCCTTACGCTTTGCCATACGAACATCCAGAAAATGCATTTCGTGTGATTTCTGGCGATTTTGTCACCACAGAAGATGGTACAGGAATCGTTCATACGGCTCCTACCTTTGGTGCAGATGATGCCTTGGTAGCGAAACAAGCAGTGCCGGAAGTGCCACCAATGCTGGTGAAAGATGAAAATGGCAGTCTTGTTCCACTTGTCGATTTGCAAGGCAAGTTTCGTCCAGAAATGGGAGAACACGCTGGCAAATATGTAAAGATTGAATATTACAATGAGGACGAAGCACCAGAAGTATCTGTGGATGTTGATTTGGCAATTCAATTGAAAATAGACAACAAAGCCTTTAAGGTCGAAAAATATAAACACAGTTATCCTAATTGCTGGAGAACTGATAAACCGATTCTGTACTATCCTTTGGATTCTTGGTTCATCAAAGTTACCGATGTCAAAAATCGTATGTACGAACTCAATGAAACCATCAATTGGAAACCAAAAGCCACTGGTACAGGACGTTTTGGAAATTGGTTGCAAAATGCCAACGATTGGAATTTGTCGCGTTCGAGATATTGGGGAATTCCATTGCCAATTTGGAGAACTGAAGATGGCAAAGAGGAAATCTGTATCGGTTCGGTTGAAGAATTGAAAAATGAAATGTCAAAAGCTGTGAAAGCAGGAGTTTTGGCAAAAGATATTTTTGAAGAATTTGAAGTTGGAAACAACTCTGAAGAGAATTATGCAAAAATTGATTTGCATAAAAATATAGTCGATGAAATCGTGTTGGTTTCTCCGTCAGGAAAGCCAATGAAGCGCGAAAGCGACCTGATTGATGTTTGGTTCGATTCTGGTTCGATGCCTTATGCACAGTGGCATTATCCATTTGAAAACAAAGAATTGATAGATGAGCATAAATCCTATCCTGCAGATTTCATTGCGGAAGGCGTCGACCAAACACGTGGTTGGTTCTACACACTTCACGCTATAGGAACGATGGTTTTCGATTCTGTGGCTTATAAAAACGTGGTTTCAAATGGTTTGGTTTTGGATAAAAATGGTCAAAAAATGTCCAAACGTTTGGGCAATGCGGTTGACCCATTCACAACCTTGGCTACCTATGGTGCTGATGCCACGCGCTGGTATATGATTGCAAATGCCAATCCTTGGGACAATTTAAAATTTGATATTGAAGGGATTGAAGAGGTGAAACGTAAGTTTTTCGGTACACTTTACAATACCTATGCGTTCTTCGTTTTATATACCAATTTGGATGGATTTGATTATTCCGAAGCAGATATTCCATTGGAAAAACGACCAGAAATAGACCGATGGATTCTTTCGGAATTGCATACGTTGATTCAAAAAGTGGATGAGTATTATGCTGATTATGAACCTACGCGTGCTGCAAGAGCCATTTCAGATTTTACACAAGACCATTTGAGCAATTGGTATGTACGTTTGAGCAGAAGACGTTTTTGGAAAGGAGATTATCAACAAGATAAAATTTCAGCGTATCAAACATTGTATACCTGTATGATAACCATTGCGAAATTGGGTGCTCCGATTGCGCCTTTCTATATGGATAAATTATACATTGACTTGAATTCTGTAACGAAAAAGGAGAATTTTGAAAGTGTGCATTTGGCAGAATTTCCAAAATTTGATGCATCCTTTGTAGATAAAAGCTTGGAGCGTAAGATGGAGGCAGCACAAACAATATCATCTTTGGTATTATCGTTAAGAGCCAAAGAGCGTTTGAAAGTGCGTCAGCCATTACAAAAAATCATGATTCCGATTGATAGCGAATCACAAAAGCAAGAGATTTTAGCAGTAGCTGACTTAATCAAGCACGAGGTAAACGTCAAGGAAATTGAAGTCTTGGAAGATGCTTCAGGTATTTTGGTAAAGCAAATTAAGCCGAACTTTAAAGCACTCGGACCTCGTTTTGGTCAGGATATGAAAGCCATTTCACAGGCAATAGGTAATTTTACTTCTGAAGACATCAAAAAATTCGAGCAAAACGGTGTTTTAGACGTTGAAGTTAATGGAAAAAGTATTACATTGGAACGCTCTGACGTAGAGATTACCTCACAAGATATTGAAGGCTGGTTGGTAGCCAGTTCCGGTGCTCTGACAGTAGCTTTGGATGTAACATTAACAGACGATTTAAGAAGGGAAGGTATAGCGAGAGAATTGGTAAACCGAATCCAAAATTTAAGAAAAGATTCGGGCTATGAGCTTACCGATAGGATTGTAGTACGATTTCAAAAAGACAAACAAATTATTAACGCTATAAACAATAATTTAGACTATATTAAGACAGAAACTTTGACCGATGAGTTGGAAATTTTGGAACAACTAAATGATGGTATAGAAGTTGCCTTTGATGATGTAAATACCAAATTGTTTATTCAAAAAATTTAAGAAATTATGAACGTAGAAACCAATAACAGATATTCTGATAAAGACTTGGCAGAGTTTAAAGCCCTAATCCAAGAAAAAATAGTCAAAGCCATCCACGATTTGGACTTGATAAAAAGTGCCTACATGAACGACCTCAATAACGGAACAGACGATACGTCGCCAACGTTCAAGGCGTTTGAAGAGGGAAGTGAAACGATGAGTAAGGAAGCGAATTCGCAATTGGCAATTCGTCAGGAAAAATTCATACGTGATTTGAAAAATGCCTTGATTCGCATTGAGAACAAAACCTATGGAATTTGCAGAGTTACAGGAAAATTAATCAGCAAAGAACGCTTGAAATTGGTGCCTCATGCCACTTTGAGCATTGAAGCCAAAAACATGCAGCAATAAAATTCCGGCGAAAGCAGGAATCTCATAAATTCAACGTCTTGCAACAAGCAGGACGTTTTTGTTTTGTTATTTTTTTAGTTTTAAGCCTATTTAACTTTATTTTTGCCATAATCTAATTCCAAAAAATGTCCTTAAAAAAAGCGGCTTTACTTATCATCATAATTCTGCTCATTGACCAAATCAGCAAGTTCTATATAAAAACCCATTTTGCTCTTAATGATAAAACTGTTGTTTTCAATTGGTTTCAGATTGTTTTTGTAGAAAATGAGGGCATGGCTTGGGGCACAAAAATGAGCGATTTCATCTCTTTCATTTCTGATAGAACTGCCAAATTGATATTGACGGTTTTTAGGATTGTTGCCGTTGGATTTATCAGTTACTGGTTGGTTTCTTCTGTCAAAAAGAAAAGTGCAACGATATTGATTGTTGCCATTTCATTGATATTTGCAGGAGCTTTGGGAAATATCATTGACTCTGTGTTTTATGGTGTTATCTTTAATGACAGCCACAGCCAGGTGGCAAATTTTTTACCTGCAGAAGGAGGTTACGGAAGTTTATTTCATGGGAAAGTCGTAGATATGCTCCACTTTCCGCTATGGAGTGGATTTTTACCCGACTGGGTACCATTTATTGGAGGAGATTACTTCACGTTTTTTGAACCTGTTTTTAATGTAGCTGACATGGCCATAAGCACAGGCATTGGAATGCTGATTGTGTTCAATAAAAAGGCCTTTGGAAGAAACTAAATGTAAATGAATGGAAGATATTCAAAGATTTATGCAGGAAGCTATCCTAGAAGCCCAAAAAGGATTGAAAGAAGGTGGAATTCCGATAGGTTCTGTTTTGGTCCATGATGGGAAAATAGTTGGAAGAGGACATAACCGGAGAGTACAAAAAGGAAGCGCCATTCTTCATGGTGAAATGGATGCACTTGAAAATTCAGGTCGACAGCCTGCCAATTTTTACAGAGAATGTGAAATTTATACCACTCTTTCGCCTTGTTCCATGTGTACTGGAGCCATTTTGTTATATGGCATTCCAAAAGTAATTATTGGTGAAAACCAAACATTTTTGGGTGAAGAGCAACTGTTGAAATCTAGAGGAGTTGAGGTATTGGTTTTAGATGATGACACTTGTAAAAGGATGATGACCGATTTCATAAATGCACAACCACAACTTTGGAATGAAGATATTGGAGAATAAACTCTACAATCAACATGATTATCACCCGACAAATCGTCAATTAATGGAAAGTTGATAAAATACCAACCTCCTTTTTCGTAAATTTGGACTACAATCTTCAAAAAAATACAACTAATGAAACGATTTTATGTTCTACCTTTAATAGCAATCGTCTTGCTATCAACATCCTGTGACAAAAAAGAAAAAAAGCCTATGGAAGAAACGACGGGTTTATCTGATTCCAATCCCTTTGCAAAAGCAAGCGACTTGCCTTTTCAAGCACCAGCTTTTGATAAAATAAAGAATGAAGACTTTCAGCCAGCAATGGAAGAAGGTATCAAACAGCAAATGGAAGAAATAAAAAAGATTGCTGACAATAAAGAAACACCGACTTTTGAAAACACCTTTGTGGCTTTGGAAAAAAGTGGACAATTATTAAAACGAGTGAATGGCGTTTTCGATTTGTTGTCTGGCGCAAACACTAATCCTGAATTGCAAAAAGTACAGGAAACCATGGCGCCCAAATTGGCAGCCTTAAAGGATGCAATGTATTTGAATTCAAACCTCTTCAAGCGCGTTGAGGCCATTTACAATCAACGTGAATCACTCAATTTAGATTCAGAATCCAAACATTTGGTGGAATATTACTATCAGAATTTCAATTTGGCAGGTGCAAAACTTTCAGACGAAGACAAGACCAAAATGAAAAAATTGAACGAAGAAGAAGCTTCGTTAAGTGCCAAATTCACCAATCAACTATTGGCTGCTGCAAAAGCTGGAGCTTTGGTAGTTGATAATAAAGAGGCTTTGGCAGGATTATCTGATGGCGCTTTGGAAGCTGCGGCACAAGATGCTAAAAATAATGACATGAATGGAAAATGGTCCATCCCTTTGCAAAACACTACACAGCAACCCGACTTGCAAAATTTGACCAATAGGGATACTCGTAAAAAATTATTTGAGTCTTCATGGACGCGTGCCGAAAAAGGAGATGCAAACGATACAAGAGCTACGATTTCCCGTTTGGCAGAAATCAGAGCGGAACAAGCAAGTATTTTAGGTTTTGAAAATTATGCCGCATGGAAATTGCAAAACCAAATGGCAAAAAATCCAGAAGCAGTAGAGACATTCCTCAATCAATTGATTCCAGCGGCAACCGCTAAAGCCAAAAGAGAAGCAGCAGATATCCAAGCCTTGATAGATAAACAAAAGGGAGGTTTTAAATTGGAAGCTTACGATTGGAATTTGTATGCTGAACAGGTTCGCAAACAACGGTACGACCTTGATGAAAGTGAAATCAAACCTTATTTTGAACTGAACACGGTTTTGGAAGACGGTGTATTTTTTGCAGCCACCCAATTATATGGTATCACCTTCAAGGAGCGTAAAGATTTACCAGTCTATCAAGAAGATGTTCGTGTGTTTGATGTCATCGATCAAGATGGTAGCCAAATGGCACTTTTCTATTGCGATTACTTTAAACGCGATAACAAATCTGGAGGTGCTTGGATGTCGAACATTGTGGAACAATCAAAATTGTTGGGTACAAAACCAGTAATTTACAATGTTTGTAATTTTACCAAACCTGCTGTAGGACAACCAGCCTTGATTAGTTTTGATGATGTTACTACGATGTTCCATGAGTTTGGACATGCACTTCATGGACTTTTTGCTGATCAACAATACATCAGCTTGGAAGGTACCAATACACCTCGCGATTTTGTGGAATTCCCGTCCCAATTCAACGAGCATTGGGCAATGAACCCCGTTGTTTTTAAAAATTATGCCAAGCATTATAAAACAGGTGAATCAATGCCTCAAGCCTTGGTGGATAAAATCAAGAAAGCGGCAACGTTCAATCAGGGTTACTCCTTGACCGAGCTATTGGCGGCTGCAGATTTGGACATGCAATGGCATACCATTTCTGTAAATGATTCCATAAAAGATGTGGATTCGTTTGAAAAAGAGGCATTGGTAAAAACGAATTTAGATTTGTCACAGGTACCGCCACGTTATCGTTCGTCTTATTTCCTTCATATTTGGGGCAATGGCTATGCTGCTGGATATTACGCTTATCTATGGACCGAAATGTTGGATGACGATGCCTTCACATGGTTTGAAGAAAATGGGGGTATGACTCGAGAGAACGGTCAGCGTTTTCGGGATATGATTTTATCTCGTGGCAATACCGAAGACTTCTCAAAACTCTATCGAGATTTTAGAGGGCGTGATGCGGAGATTCAACCAATGCTGAAAAATAGAGGATTGGTCAATTAAGAAAAAAGCAATAGATAAAATTTTGAAAAGCCCATGCATTTGATTCATGGGCTTTTTATATTAAAATGAATTAAATTGGTATATTTTGTTGGGTGTCACACAATAATCCAATGCCACATCACTATCAAAAACACCCTCAATTTTCTCTTCAGCTTCAAAAAAAGACAAGCCGATTTTAATCGTTTTTAAGGGACATTCACTTAAAAACTTATCATAAAATCCTTTGCCATAACCGATGCGATGACCTTGCCTATCAAATGCCAACAGCGGAACAAATACAACTTCGATTTTTTTTGTTTCTATCTCTATACCATCAATAGGTTCAGGAATTTTGTGGGCATTTTTTTTGATGATGGAGTTGTCGGTTAGCAAAAAGTGGGTCATTTTTAGAGTAGTAAAATCACTTTTAGAAATAACGATATTCTTGTCCTTTCCAGATAAAATATTTAGAATATAATCTGTATTGACTTCATTCATTTCTGCAATGGCCAAAAAGATATGATAGAACGATTTGTTCCATATATCCAGTTTCAGCAATTGATTGGCAATCGCAAGGCTCTCAGTTTCGATAAATTCTTCTGAAAGCTCAGCACGTTGTTTTTTGTATAGAACCCGTAATTCTGATTTGGTCATTTAATTAAAATCAGCCTTTAACTTTTGTTGTAACATGAAACAGAGCATCCCCTTGATATACCAAAGACGCCTCATTCACATTGATAATGTAACCTTCTACACTCGATTTTACCTCATGATATACCTTTCCATAAGGATCGGTAATCTGTCCCAAAACATCATCACACTTTACATGGGTGTTAATGGGCACCAATGCTTTGAACATCCCAGATTGTTTGGCGCGCAGCCATTTGCTTTCCTCCACAAAAACCGTTTTCATTTTTGATGGATTCGTTTTAAATTTTGAATTCAGCATATCAAAATGAGCCAAGATGCGTTTGGCACCTTCCACGCCCACTTTAGAAATGTTATTATCTACATAGAAAGATTTACCTCCTTCGTAAAGCAACATGGGTTTTCCCAGATGATGGCAGGTACTTCTAAAAGATTTTGAAATATGGTTGGAATATAGCACAAATGGTGATCCAAAAACCTTTGCAAGCTCTTCCAAATAGGGTTCTTGTCTAACAATCCGCACTTGTGCGGCATTGAACCGGCTCGCACCTCCTGTATGAAAATCGACCACCAAATCCACATCTGGAATGATTTCGTTGATTAAGCGATACGCTACACGACTCGCCAAAGAACCATTTGGAAACCCAGGAAAAACACGGTTGAGGTCCCGTCCATCAGGGAATGCACGTTTGCTGTTCAAAAACCCAAAAATATTGATGATTGGCATACAGATGATGGTGCCGCGTTTAGGTTTGTTTATTTTCCGAGCGATAATTTGCCTAACGATATCTACACCATTGATTTCGTCCCCGTGGATTCCTGCCGAAAATAAAATTGTGGGCCCGGGTTTTTTTGAACGATGTACAATTACGGGCACTTCAATCTTTGTGGCTGTATGTAGTTTTGCGATGTTGAAATTGATTTCCTTTGAAGCGCCCAAAGGTATTTCCTGCCCTAATATGTTAATGATGCTTTTATAATCTGAATTCATAAACACTTAAACATTGCGTTCAATAAATCGAATGATGCTTTTTGCAATATCTTTTTTGGTGGCAGCTTCAATTCCTTCCAATCCAGGAGAGGAATTCACCTCTAAAATCAATGGTCCTCGAGCCGATTGCAGCATATCCACACCACAGACGCCAAGTCCAAGTGATTTGGCAGCTCTCAATGCTGCATTTTCCTCATCATCGCTTAATTGAATAATTTCCGCAGTGCCACCTCGATGCAAATTGGAGCGGAATTCCCCTTCTTTGCCTTGGCGTTTCATGGCGCCAACCACATTTCCATCTACAATAAACGCTCGAATATCTGCCCCTTTAGCTTCTTTGATAAACTCCTGCACAATGACACGAGCTTGTAGTCCGTTAAAGGCTTCCAATACGGATTCGGCTGCGTTATTGGTTTCTGCCAAAACCACACCCAATCCTTGAGTTCCTTCCAAAAGTTTGATTACTAACGGCGCACCGCCAACATATTCTATGACTTCTGCAACGTCTTTTGTGTAATTTGAAAAAACGGTTTTTGGCATTCCCAATCCCGCTCTTGACAAAACCTGAAGACTTCTCAACTTATCTCTTGACCTTACCAAAGCTTGAGATTCTACAACGGAAAAGACTTTCATCATTTCAAATTGACGCACTACCGCAGTTCCATAAAAGGTTACAGAGGCTCCAATTCTTGGGATAATGGCATCAACATTTTCCAAAGGTTTCCCCTTGTACAAAACAGCAGGGTTTTTTTTCTCAATGATGATCTCACACTTTAATGGGTCGATGACCTCACATGTGTGTTTGCGCTGTTTGGCAGCCTCAACCAAGCGTTGAGTAGAGTATAGGTGAGGGTTTCTGGATAATATGATTATGTTCATTTGATTTTTTTGTTATAGGATATGTTCATTTCATTGACATCAACAATAAATTTTTTTGATAGAAATTTACGGCCAATCAAAATTGGATATTTCATATCGTCTCGTGTACTTAAGGTCAAAGAAATATTGTATTTTTTATTGAATAAAACTATCGAAGTTTTTACTTTATATCGCTTTTGCACCAAACCGTTACTGCTTTTAACTTTGGCCTTCGAAAATTCCTTAAATTTAATCTCCTTTCCGTTATAATGCGGATGGCCTTCATCGTAAAACAAGCAAACCAAAACATCATCAACAACCATTACTTTATGGCAATGTATGGATGAGGTATAGGCTCCCGTATCAATTTTTATATCAATGTCAAACAAATCAAGCGTCGGAAAGTCTGCCTTGTCAATTCGACCAATAACTTTTTTGGGCATTGCGCAATCTCATGTTGAAGATGCAAGGTAATGAAAAAACTTATGTTAAATTAATTGCACAATCAGGATTGTATTGAAATGTATTTTTAGATATAGTATCTTTGAGAAATGAGTCAGCCTACTTTAGAAGTCCAATTGCAAACCTTGCCGCACCAACCTGGTGTCTATCAGTATTATGATGCAGATGGAAAGATTTTGTATGTTGGTAAGGCCAAGGATTTGAAAAAAAGGGTTAGTTCTTACTTTACCAAAAACTATGATTATGGCAAAACAAAAGTTTTGGTAAAGAAAATAGCCACCATAAAGCACATCGTCGTTGAGACAGAAACCGATGCCTTACTCTTAGAAAACAATCTCATCAAGAAACATCAACCTCGCTATAATGTGATGTTGAAAGATGATAAATCGTATCCTTGGATCTGTATCAAAAACGAGCGATTCCCAAGAGTGTTTCCCACACGACGTGTATTTAAGGATGGCTCGGAATATTTTGGGCCCTATACCAGTATGAAAACCGTCCACACACTTTTGGATTTGATAAAAGGCTTGTATCAATTACGAACCTGCAATTATGACTTGTCTCAAGATAAAATTGAAGCAGGCAAATATAAAGTTTGTTTGGAATATCATTTGGGCAACTGCCAAGGGCCTTGTGAAGGTTTGCAAAGTGAAGCAGAGTATCATCAGAACATTGATTCCATCCGCGATATCATCAAAGGAAATTTTAAAGAGTCCCTTCATAAATTTAAACGTCAAATGAAAGACTACGCAGATGCTATGGAGTTTGAAAAGGCACAGCGTATCAAGGAAAAGATAGATATTCTCGAAAATTATCAGGCAAAATCGACTGTGGTTAACCCAAAAATAAGCAACGTAGATGTGTTTTCCATCGTCAGTGATGAAAGTTATGGATATGTCAATTTTTTGCAGCTTTCCTATGGCTCCATCATTCGGTCACATACCTTGGAAATCAAAAAAAAACTGGATGAAACTGATGAAGAATTGTTGCAGTTGGCAATTACTGAAATTAGACAACGCTTTCATTCCAATTCTAAGGAGGTGTATGTGCCATTTGAATTGGATTTGGGTGAAAATCTAAAAGTTACCGTTCCAAAGTTAGGTGATAAAAAACGTATTTTGGAACTCTCGGAACGCAATGCAAAATATTATCGACTGGAGCAATTGAAACAAGTGAAAATCATTGACCCAGACCGACATGTCAACCGCATCATGGCACAGATGAAAGCCGATTTGCGATTAAAAGAAGAGCCACGCCATATTGAATGTTTTGATAATTCCAACATTCAAGGAACAAACCCAGTGGCTGCCTGTGTGGTATTCAAAAACGGAAAACCGAGTAAGAAGGATTACCGACATTTTAACATCAAGACGGTAGAAGGTCCAGATGATTTTGCTTCTATGAAAGAAGTGGTTTACAGACGCTACAAACGATTGTTGGATGAAGAACAACCGTTGCCACAATTGATTATCATTGATGGAGGGAAAGGACAATTGTCATCAGCCTTAAAAAGTTTGGAACAATTGAATTTAAGGGGTAAAATTGCCATCATCGGAATTGCCAAACGTTTGGAAGAATTATTTTACCCAGATGACCCAATTCCCTTATATTTAGACAAGAAAAGTGAAACCCTCAAAGTCATACAGCAATTGCGAAATGAAGCACACCGTTTTGGTATTGAACACCATAGAAACCGCAGAAGCAAAGGTGCATTGACGACGGAATTGGAAGCCATTCCTGGTATTGGTGAACAAACCATTGTGGAATTGATGAAACAATTTAAAACGGTCAAAAAAATCAGTCAAACCACTTTTGAGGACTTAAAACCAATCATTGGCGAGTCTAGGGCAAAAAAAATTATAGAATATTACAAAAAAACAACTTAAATCTCTGTTTGAAGAAAACCTTATACATATCGTTAATCTTGATTTTGATTGGACTTTCTGTAAGAGCTCAAGAGCCAATGCTAGAAAAGCAACCAAAAGTTGGACTTGTATTAAGTGGAGGAGGTGCCAAGGGTTTTGCTCATATTGGTGTCTTAAAGGTCTTGGACAGTCTCAACATTAAAATCGATTATGTTGCGGGCACCAGTATGGGAGCTATCGTTGGGGCCTTGTACGCTTCAGGTTATACAGGCAAACAATTGGATTCTATATTTAGAAGTTTGGATTTTGATGATGTTATTAATGATAACATTCCCAGAGAAGCCAAAACATTTTACGAACGCGACAATACCGAAAAATATGCTGTGACACTTCCTTTTGATAATTTCAAGATAAAATTGCCTTCTGCATTGTCCAGAGGTCAGAATGTTTACAATCTGTTGTCAAAACTTACACTCCATGTTTCTGAAATTGATGATTTCAGTAAACTACCAATTCCATTTTTCTGCATGGCCACCAATATTGAAACTGGAGAATCAGTGCTTCTGGATAAAGGAAATTTAGCACAAGCAGTTGCTGCCAGTGGCGCTTTGCCTTCCTTATTTCAGCCAGTGATTATCGGTGACAAAATTTTTATTGATGGTGGTGTCACCAATAATTATCCGATTGATGAGCTAAGGTCTAAAAATATGGATGTTATCATCGGAGTTGATGTTCAAGATGGGTTGTCCAGTAGAGAAGAGCTGAGTTCTGCACCAGATATTTTACTGCAAATCAATAATTACAGGACAATTAATGATATGAAGCTCAAAGCGAAAAAAACGGATATTTATATAAAGCCCGATATTACCAATTTTAGCGTCATATCATTTAGTGAAGGAGATGTAATTATTGAGTCGGGAGTAAATGCGGCTTTAAAATTATACCACGATCTGAATCTATTGCCAAAGAACAAGGTCAAACCGGAGCCACAATCCAAAATAACTCCTCGGGATAGCATCACCATCAATGAAATCAAATTTAACGGTAATAAGCGCTACACAAGAGCGTATTTACTTGGAAAATTAAAATTAAAACCAGAAACCAGAGTAAGTTACCAGGATTTTGATAGAGGTGTTAGCAATTTGGTTGCAACAAATAATTTTGATGTATTTCAATATCAGTTACGTGAGTCAAAATACCAGAAAGGATATGATTTAGAAGCCTCTTTGGTAGAGAATCAAATAAGAACATTATTGAAACTAGGAATTCACTATGATGATTTATACAAAAGTGCAGCCTTGGTCAACCTTACCAGGAAGCGTGCTCTTTTGGATAATGATGTAGCATCATTGGACGTGATTTTAGGAGATAATGTTCGCTATAATTTCGAATATTTTATAGATAAAGGATTTTATTGGAGCATTGGTTTAAAATCACGGTATAATAAATTCTCTAAAAATGTTTCTGCTCAATTATTCACAGATAGCGGACAAGAGCTAATAGAAGGTTTAAACAAACTAGAAATTGATTTACAAGACCAAACTAACCAATTCTATCTTCAAACACTTTTTAGAAAGGATTTTGCATTGGCAATTGGTGCAGAACATAAAAGATTGAAAATCAAATCGGAAACACTTAATACCAATCAAAACAATGGCTCAATTATTTTTGAAAACACCGATTATATAAGTGGGTTTTCAACTTTAAAACTAGACAATTATAGCAACAAATATTTTCCCAGAAATGGATTCTACTTTAATGGTGATTTTCATTGGTATGTATTTGCGTCACATTTCAACAAAGATTTTTCTCCATTTTCTATAGCAAAAGCAGATTTTGGTTACACATTCATGCCATTAAATAAATTGTCAGTCAACATTCTTGCCCAAGGAGGCTTTCGAATAGGGGAAAACTCTCCACCGTCCTTGAACTTTGGACTTGGAGGCTATGGCAATAATTTCATCAACAATTACATTTCCTTTTACGGGTATGATTATGTGTCATTGATTGGTAATAGTTTTGTAAAGTCCACACTTACATTTGACTATGAAATTTTTAAGAAAAACCACATTACAGTGGCAACCAACATCGCTAATGTTGAAGATAATCTTTTTGACTCTGGAGAATGGATTAAAAAGCTAGATTACAGTGGAATTGCAATAGGCTATGGTATCGAAACATTTTTAGGGCCATTAGAAGCAAAGTATACTTATTCACCAGAAATTAAGCGAAGTTATTGGTTTTTTAACCTGGGTTTTTGGTTTTAAAAAATTTACCGATATTTGTATTCTTATGAAACTTTTCTGGTCAGGCTTATTATTCCATCTTCATTTTCTTATCAAAAGAAATCCAGAATAAGTACGCATTATTGTATCTTTATATGAGCAAAAAGTTTGAGGTTGATATACTTAAAACTTTAGATGTCTAATATTTAATATCAAAAAAATGCCATTTTATCATAAATTAGGGAATATACCTCCCAAACGACATACACAATTCCGAAAACCGGACGGTTCACTGTATTCAGAACAATTGTTTGGTACCATTGGGTTTGACGGCATGTACACCAATTCGTACCATGTACAACGCCCAACACAGGTAAAAAAAATACAGAAACAATACAATGTCGCACCTAAAATTGCCAAACTCAATAACATCCAATCCTATCGATTTAGAGGCTTTCAAGTAAAGCCCGAAAATGATTATTTGGAAAGTCGCAAAACGGTTTTGACCAATTCCGATTGCAGCATCATTTTGGCTGCGCCAAAACAATCGACAGAAGATTACTTTTATAAAAACACGGATGCTGATGAATTGATTTTCATTCACAAAGGAACAGGAAAGTTACGTACACATCTCGGAAATCTTGATTTCAAATACGGCGATTATTTGTTGGTGCCAAGAGGCATCATCTACAAAATGGATTTTGACACAGAAGACAATCGTTTGTTTATAGTGGAATCTCGAAGGCCAATTTATACACCAAAACGTTACAGAAACTGGTTTGGACAATTGTTGGAACATTCGCCCTATTGCGAGCGCGATATCCGAAAACCTCAAGAATTGGAAACCAATGACGAATCTGGTGAATTCCTGATAAAAGTTAAAAAGCAGGATGATATTTTTGAAATGGTTTACGCATCACATCCATTTGACGTGGTTGGTTATGACGGATTCAACTATCCGTACGCCTTTTCAATCCATGATTTTGAACCGATTACAGGCCGCATCCATCAACCACCACCAGTTCACCAGACGTTTGAAACCGATGCCTTTGTAGTTTGCAGTTTTGTGCCACGTTTGTACGATTACCATCCGTTGAGCATTCCTGCACCTTACAACCATAGCAATATCGATAGCGATGAGGTACTGTATTATGTCGATGGCGATTTTATGAGCCGCAACGATGTTGAGGCTGGGCATATGTCATTGCATCCCGCGGGAATTCCTCATGGTCCACATCCTGGAGCGACTGAACGAAGCATCGGAAAAACTAAAACTGATGAATTGGCCGTCATGGTCGATACATTCAAACCCTTAAAAGTAACAGAGGACGCATTAAAGATAGCCGACGAAGATTATTTTAAATCGTGGCTCTAATTTGAATGTAGAATAAAGAGAAGAGAAATGAGACTTTTCAAATAAAAAGACATAATTATAAAAATCTCAAGATTTGGAATTTGGGAATTGAGATTGTTGACGATGTTTTTAATTTAATATGCGAATTTCCAAAAGATGAAAAATTTGGTTTAAGTTCTCAAATTAGCAGGTGTTCAATTCTATACCTAGTAATATAGCAGAAGGTTGTTCAAGAACGGATAAATCATTTTCTCACTTTATTGATATTGCTTTGGGTTCCTCATTTGAACTTGAGACCCAATTAATAATAGCATTTAATCGAAAATATATTACAATAGAAAAATTATTAAAAATTCAAGAAAAAATAGAAGAGTTTCAGAAAATGACTATGAGTTTTCAAAATAAACTTTAGGTCTCTTTTCTCTTCTCACTATTCTTTTATCTAAATTAATTCACAATGAGTAAAGACATAAAATCAGTAGATTACGGACTGGAAAAAATTTTTGAAGGCGCAGAAGACTTTTTGCCACTTCTCGGAACGGATTACGTAGAATTTTACGTAGGCAATGCCAAACAAGCCGCGCATTTTTACAAAACAGCCTTTGGATTTCAATCCTATGCTTACAAAGGGTTGGAAACTGGGTCAAAGGATTCAGTTAGCTATGTTTTGAAACAAGACAAAATCCGACTGGTGCTGACCACACCATTAAATAGCAAATCAAAAATCAATGACCATATCGTCAAACATGGTGATGGTGTAAAAGTTGTAGCACTTTGGGTCGATGATGCCAGAAGTGCTTACGACGAAACTACCAAACGTGGTGCCAAACCCTTTATGGAACCAAAAGTTGAGAAAGACGAACATGGTGAAGTTGTGAGAGCTGGAATTTACACTTACGGCGAAACGGTGCACATGTTTGTAGAACGCAAAAACTATAAAGGACAATTCATGCCAGGATTCAGAGAGTGGAAATCAGATTATAATCCTGAACCAGTGGGCTTGAAATATATTGACCACATGGTCGGCAATGTCGGTTGGGGCGAAATGAACACTTGGGTCAAATGGTATGAAGATGTCATGGGGTTTGTAAATTTCCTGTCGTTTGACGATAAACAAATCCATACCGAATATTCAGCGTTGATGAGTAAAGTAATGAGCAATGGGAACGGACGCATTAAATTCCCCATCAACGAACCAGCCGAAGGTAAAAAACGTTCGCAAATTGAAGAATATTTAGATTTTTATGAAAGTCCAGGAGTACAACACATAGCGGTTGCCACGGACGATATCATTACAACGGTTTCAAAATTGAAATCCAGAGGAGTGGAATTTTTATCGACGCCACCAGAAGAATATTATCGAGCAGTACCTGGCAGATTGGAAGAACATAGCCACGCCTTACGCGAAGATATTGAAACTTTAAAAAGTTTAGGGATAATGATTGATGCCGATGAAGAAGGCTATCTTCTTCAAATTTTCACAAAACCAGTTGAAGATAGACCAACCTTATTCTTTGAAATCATCCAGCGTATGGGAGCCAAAGGCTTTGGTGCAGGAAACTTTAAAGCTTTGTTTGAGTCCATAGAACGCGAACAAGAATTGCGAGGAACTTTATAGACCTTTAAAATTATATAAAAGTAAACCTCAAAGGATTTTAATCCTTTGAGGTTTATTAATGTTACAAAAATTTAAACTTTTATTTAACAGCAATGAAATGCCTTATTCATAGGTGGTTTCAAGTTTTTTTTTATTTTTGGAACAGTAATTGTAAATCTGACTAACAAAAACAAAAATGTTTACATTTAGTAGCATTTGCAATGACATCTAATTATGAAAAAAACCCTACTTATAATATCGCTTTTTATTGCAATCCAATTTTCTTTTGCCCAAAAGCAAGATGCATTTCAATCTGGCGAATGGTTCAAATTTGAAATGAGCTATAGCAACTGGATAAAAGCTGGCAATGCTACCTTGGAAGTCCAGGAATCAACTTATAAAGGCAAACCTGTATATCACGTGGTCGGCAAAGGTTGGACTACTGGAGCCATTAAATGGTTTTTCAAGGTAAAAGACCGCTATGAAAGCTATTTTGACAAAAGCACCGGACTGCCTTATAAATCCATCCGTCAAATCGACGAAGGTGGTCACACTAAGGACGTAGAAACGGAGTTTGACCAATATAATAACAAAGCCTATGTCAATAATAAGAAGCATAATAAGGAAAGTGTCCACACTACGGAGAAAAATGTACAGGACATGGTATCGGCATTTTATTATTTGAGAAACAATTACAATACTGATACAATCAAAGAAGGAGATGTGGTTTCTCTAAATATGTTCTTTGATGAGGAAAACTATAATTTCAGGTTAAAATTTTTGGGAAGAGAAACCATTGATACTAACTTTGGCAAAGTAAAGACGCTTAGGTTTAGACCCTATGTAATGGCTGGACGTGTTTTTAAGGAAGAAGAAAGTTTAACTCTTTGGGTAAGTGCTGACAATAATAAAATTCCGTTAAAAATAAAGGCTGATTTACGCGTCGGTTCTTTACAAGCCAATTTGGAAGCCTTTAAAGGACTGAAACACTCATTTCAAATACAATTTGATTAACGCATGGCTCACCACCAACCTAATTTTGACCCTATTTTAAAAGAGCTTCAACAGAAGTACAATTCCATAGACCAAGATACCCACACACATTTAGAAGGTTTGCTCTATAGCAAGCCAATCACTTATTGGGATTATATTCAAACGGATGCGTTGCTGAATCTTCAGATTCAACGTACCACTTTACCCGACGAGATGGTATTTATTGCATATCATCAAATCAACGAGTTACTTTTCAAAATGATTCTTTGGGAAATTTCGCAAGTGGCTGAAAAAGAAAACTTGGACGTTGTATTTTTTGAAAACAAAATCATGCGTATCAGCCGTTATTTTGATATGCTCACAACGTCTTTTAACATCATGCGAGAAGGTATGGAAGTGGAGCAATACATGAAATTCAGAAACACATTGACACCTGCAAGTGGTTTTCAAAGTGCCCAATATCGTTTGATTGAATTTGCATCAACCGAATTGATTAATTTAATCGATTATCGTTTCCGAAAAAACATAGACCGCAATACGCCTTTTACACACGCATTCGAGCATTTATATTGGCAAGCTGCAGGAAAAGATTACGAAACTGGCAAAAAATCAAGACTTTTGATTAATTTTGAAAATCGATATAAGGACGAGTTTCTCCGATTTATGGAAAAATACAATACCAAAAATCTGTGGACACGTTTTAAAGAGTTGCCAAAAGAAGACCAAAAAGATGAAGATTTGGTCAAAGCAATGCGACATTATGACTATACCGTAAACATCACATGGGTCATGGCGCATTACAATGCAGCAAAGCATTATATTGAAAGTGGAAGTAAACATGTGGAGGCTACTGGCGGAAGCGAATGGAAAAAATACATGCACCCAAAATACCAAAGACGCATTTTTTTCCCAGAGCTTTGGACTCAAGAAGAATTGGAGAATTGGGGAACAAATATTTAAAACCTAACTAAATAGTGACAATGAAGCAAAAAAAATTATTAATAGCACTTTTAATTTCAATCAGCTTTTTTTCTTGCAAAGAAGACAAACCAATCGACAACACCAAAGACCTACAAGCATTTGTTGAACCAGAAGAGATTATGGAATTCGGGTTCAATCTCAATGATTATTTTGTAAAACGGGATACCATCAAATCTGGAGACAGTTTTGGAACTATATTGGAACGAAATAACATTGGTTATCCACAGATTTATAATATTGCCGAAAACGCAAAAGACTCCTATGACATTCGTAAGCTGCAAATAGGAAAACCATACACATTGTTATGCTCCAAAGATTCCTTGCAAAAACCTGAATGCTTTATATATCAGCCCAATAATATCGACTATGTTGTCATTAAATTTGCGGATTCCGTAGTCGCTTATAAGGAAAGCAAGCCAGTAACGGTTGTTACCAAAGAAGCTTCAGGAACTATCATGAATTCGCTTTCTGAAACTATGGAAGCTCAAGAATTGCCCTATCAATTAATCAATGATATGGCAGATATCTATGCTTGGACTATCAATTTCTTTAAGGTGCAGCCAGGTGATAAATTCAAGATTATTTACAAAGAACGCTACATTGAAGATGATATTTCGGTTGGAATTGAAAGTATTGAAGCAGCTTATTTTCAGCACAAAGGAGAAGATTTTTATGCCTTTGGATTTAAGACTGACAGCCTCCAGAAAGATAAAACTTATTTTGATGAAAAATCGAAAAGTTTAAAACGAGCTTTTTTAAAAGCTCCAGTTCAATTCAGCAGAATATCTTCTCGTTACAATCTTAATCGCCGCATTGCCTATTACGGATATGCTTTGCGTCCTCATAAGGGTACTGACTTTGCTGCGGCAGTGGGAACACCAATTTTGGCAACCGCAAATGGGACTGTCATTGAGTCCACACAAAGGGGAGGTAATGGCAAATATGTAAAAATCAAGCATAATGACACCTATACCACTCAATATCTTCATATGAGCAGACAAGCTGTCAAGAAAGGTCAATATGTGAAACAAGGTGATGTTATTGGATATGTGGGAATGACTGGAAACACAGGTGGCCCACACGTTTGCTACCGATTTTGGAAAAATGGACAGCAGGTTGACCCTTTCAAGGAAAAATTACCAACAGCTGAAAGTATTCCTGATGCTTTGAAAGAGCAATACCAGCAATACATTCAACCTTTAAAATTAAAATTAGATCATATACCATATAAAGAAGGGAAAAAACATCTAATTTCTTCAGAAGAAAATCTCATAAGTCAAGTCGATTAATGGCGTTAAAATCAATCAATCCAACTACCACCAACGCTTGGAAATCTCTTAAGTCTCACTTTGATGTCATAAAAAATGTGCATATGACCGAATGGTTTGCACAGAACCCTGAGCGAGCGAGTCAAATGACCATTAAGTGGGAAGATTTCTATGTGGATTTTTCAAAAAACAGAATCAATACAGACACTGTCCAATTACTTCTTCAACTGGCCAATGAGGTAAACCTGAAAGATGCCATTTCAAAATATTTTTCGGGTGACATCATTAACCAAACAGAAGGCAGAGCTGTGGCCCATGTGGCACTTCGTAACCCAAACCACGTTGATTTTTTTGTCAATGGTGAAAACGTGATGCCTGAAATAAGGAGAGTCAAAACTCAAATTAAGAATTTTACTGAGGAAATTGTTTCAGGACATCGAAAGGGTTTTACCAATAAACGATTTACAGATATCGTCAACATTGGTATTGGTGGCTCAGATTTGGGGCCAGCAATGGTTGTAGAAGCATTGCAGTATTACAAAAATGATTTGACGACTCATTTTGTGAGTAATATAGATGGAGACCATGTGTATGGGGTTTTGAAAAAACTGAACCCAGAAACGACTTTGTTTGTGATTGTTTCCAAAACATTTACCACCCAGGAAACCTTAACCAATGCGACTACGATTAAAGAGTGGTTTTTAAAATCGGCATCAACTCAAGATATAGCCAAACATTTCATTGCAGTATCATCCAATATTGAAAAGGTTAAAGTTTTTGGAATCGCCGAAAACAACATTTTTCCAATGTGGGATTGGGTTGGTGGACGTTTTTCGCTTTGGAGCGCTGTGGGATTGTCCATCAGTCTTTCGGTTGGGTATGCAAATTTCGAGCAATTATTATTTGGAGCCCACAAAATGGATCAACATTTCGAGAATGAGGATTTTGACCGCAACATTCCCGTTGTTTTGGCTTTGTTGACCATTTGGTATAATAATTTCTTTGAAGTTGAGAGTGAAGCCGTCATTCCATATTCGCAATATCTAAATCAATTTGCCACCTATTTGCAACAGGCTATTATGGAAAGCAATGGCAAAAGTGTGGATAGAAGTGGAAAACCGGTCAATTATCAAACAGGAAGCATCATATGGGGAGAACCAGGGACTAACTCTCAGCATGCTTTTTTTCAAATGATCCATCAAGGCACCAAATTGATTCCCGTAGATTTTATAGGTTTTGCAAAATCTTTGCATGGAAACAAAGACCATCAAGATAAACTGATGTCTAATTTCATTGCTCAATCGGAAGCTCTTTTAAAGGGAACATCTAAAGAAGAAGTCATTGCTGAACTGCGCAAGCAAACACTTTCTGAAGACGATATCGAGCGTTTAACACCCTTTAAAATCTTTGAAGGAAATAAACCCACAACAACGATTCTTATCAATAAACTGTCTCCAGAAAGCCTTGGCAAATTGATTGCTCTTTACGAACATAAAATCTTCGTCGAAGGAGTCATTTGGAACATTTTCAGCTATGACCAGTTTGGTGTAGAGCTCGGCAAACAACTTGCCAATACTATTTTAAAAGAATTTAATAGTAAAGAACCAATTGCCAAACATGATGTTTCGACCCAACTTCTTCTGCAGTACTATAAATCTTTAACACAATAGTTGTTAAAAACTTCTTAAAAGTTTAGTATTTTTAGGGGTCTTCCAACTACCAAAAATCGTAAATTCTGCTCGTTAAAATTTCTTAACATTTAGTTAAAGTACAACTAAAAGGTTATTTCGATTTTTGCAAAAATATTTAAAGACTAACAAATAATTCTAATGAAAAAAACAACTCGAATTTTATTTACAATTGCTACTTTGATGCTAACTACAATTGTAATGGGTCAAAGCAAGGTCACTGGAAAAGTGATGGGTTCTGACATGAATGGACCACTTCCAGGTGCTAATGTTATAGAGAAAGGCACTACAAATGGTACCACAACAGATTTTGATGGTAATTTTTCTTTGACAACCACAACTTCCTCTGGAGAGATTGTTGTCAGTTATGTTGGCTACAATAAGCTTACGATTTCCTTTTCTAGTGATCAGGATTTAGGTACATTAACCTTAGATCCGAGCGAGGTTGGACTTCAAGAGGTGCAAATTATTGCATCTGTTGCGGTAGATAGAAAAACACCTGTTGCCGTCTCAACAATCAAAGCGGCGGATATTGAATTGAAATTAGGAACTCAAGAATTTCCAGAGATCTTGAAATCTACACCTGGTGTTTATGCCACGAAATTAGGAGGAGCTTATGGAGATGGACGTGTGAGTTTGAGAGGTTTTGATTCAGAAAATGTGGCAGTCATGATTAATGGTGTACCCGTTAACGATATGGAAAATGGAAAATTGTATTGGAGTAACTGGGCTGGTCTGGGTGATGTTACCAGCAGTATGCAAGTTCAGAGAGGTTTAGGTGCCTCCAAAGTGGCCGTGCCTTCCATAGGCGGTACCATTAACATTATTACCAAAACAACAGATGCTGTCGCTGGAGGAAATATTGTTTTAGGAGGTGCAAATGACGGATATTTTAAATATGGAGCAACAGTTTCAACTGGTTTGATGGATAATGGCTTTGCCGCAACTGTTATGGCAGCTAAAATTTCTGGTGATGGTTATGTTGATGGAACTGAATTTGATGGTGTAAACTATTTTGTAAATGTCTCTAAAGAAATTAATGATGCGCATACTTTGGCGTTCACTGCTTTTGGAACTAAACAAACTCATGGACAGCACTTTAACAGAAGAACAATAGCAGAAACAAGGGATACAGAAGCTGGACCTCAAAAATTTAATCCAGATTGGGGCTATTATAGAGGTCAAGTGGATTATATATCCTATAATTTTTACCATAAACCACAATTGTCCTTGAACCACTATTGGACAATCAATGATAATACTTCATTGTCTACTGCGCTCTATGCATCGTTTGGTAATGGTGGCGGAAGAAGAGATGATGGTGATAAACTTGGTAGTGCCGACTATAGATTGGGTGGCGATGACCAACCAATAGATTTTGATAAAGTTGCTGAGGAAAATATGGCAAGAGGCGTCTTGGGGTCGTCCGATATTCTCTACGATTCTAGAAATTCCCATAAATGGTATGGCATTCTAAGTACTTTGAAAACTAAATTTGCTGAGAACATCACTTTCACAGGAGGTTTGGATGCAAGATATTATGTAGGTTCTCACTGGTATCAAGTACTGGATTTGTTAGGAGGCGATTATTATATAAATCCAAACACTAGCGACAATAACTATAACGCAGCATTAAAAGTTGGAGATAGATTCAGTAAAGATTATGATGCCACAGTGGTGAATGCTGGTTTATTCGCACAAGCAGAATATGAGATTAATGATCAATTGACTACATTTCTAGCCGCTTCACTTTCCAATACAACCTATAGCTCTGAGGATTTTATTAAATATGCACCTAACGATCCAGATAGAAAATCTGATAAACCGAATTATGTCGGGTATAGTGTAAAAGGAGGTGCAAATTACAATATAGATGGCACCAATAACGTATTTGCCAATATTGGATACTTCTCTAAAGCTCCTTTCTTATATGGTAATGTATTTTTGAGCGACAGATCTACAGAAGTAAACAAAGATGCCCTTAATGAAGATGTATTTAGTGTTGAATTAGGGTATGGTTATAGGAGTTCAACCTTTTCCGCAAATATAAATGTGTATAGAACTTCTTGGTTAAATAAATCATTGACAGGTTCGAGATCTGATGATGATGGAAACAGGGTCTATTATAATGTCCCTGGATTAGATGCATTACATCAAGGCATTGAGGTGGATTTTAAATACAAATTAAATGAAGATATAGGTATCACAGGTATGCTCTCATTGGGAGATTGGAAATGGAATAGCAATGCCATAGGATACGTTCGTGCTGAAGATGGTACTTTAATAGGTGATCCGGTTACCGTGTATGCAGATGGATTGAAAGTCACAGATGCTGCCCAAACTACATTTGCATTAGGTGCCAATTATAAAGTAATGAAAGAAACCACTTTATACTTAGATTACAATTATGCAGATAATCTGTATGCATTTTACAGCATTACAAGTATTAATACAAGAGGTGCCGAAGATTCTTGGAAAGTACCAGCCTACGGGTTGTTCGATTTAGGCCTTACACATAATTTTAAGCTTGGTAATTTTGACACAACTATTACAGGAAGAATGAATAATGTATTTAACACATTATATATTTCTGATGCAAATAATGGACCTTCTGGCACTTATGAAGATGCTTCTGTATATTATGGTGCAGGTAGAACGTTTAGCGTTGGTTTAAAACTTAATTTTTAAAAAATATTGAAATGAAAAGAATAATCTATTTAGTAACAATTTTAGGAGCAATCTTAGTAGGTTGTAATCCTTTAGACGACATTAACAACGATTTGGATAATCAAGACCAAGGAGCGGTGGCAAGTGCAGAATACACGTTGACAGATGATGACTACGATGCTTTAGAATTGCCATTTGGAAGTTTCGACAGTGAGGATGATGCCAAAGAAATGTTACCTGCATATATTGATTCAGAATTATATCCATATTTAGGAAATGGTTCTTCCGTTTTAATTGGATATAATCTTTATGTGGGTGCAGCCGAAGGTGTGAGCGACTACACAGGTGCGGAGGTCTACAATTTAACGAATTCAGATTATGCTGCAACAGGCAGTGATGCTTTCGGATTTTACCCCAACATAGATGCGACGACAAAAATCCCAGATGTGTTGTCAGCTCAAATTACAAGCCCAACTGAAGGACAAATAGAATTAGCCACCTACAAGCAATACACAGAAATTCCAGAAGTAGGTTTGGCAAATTTGGTAGAGTATAATTTCGCAGGAAGTTTAGAAGGATGGTCTATCGGAGAAGAATTTGGTACAGATGCTGTATGGACCTCTCAAACTGGATATGTACAGGGAAATGGCTATTTTGGAGGTCAAGTTCCAAATATAGAGTGGTTAATTTCCCCAGAAATAGATTTAACATCCGAAACGGATTTAAAACTTCAAATAAAACAACAAGTTGATTTCGTTGGCGACATATCTTTGATTAAAGTTTTAGTCAAAACGGATTGGGATGGCACCACATTAGATGTCAATACATGGGATGAAATTACTTTTGCCAATATGCCTGCAAGTGGTGGAGGGATGACTCTCTCTGAAGATTATGACTTTTCAGCCTACGATGGACAAACAATCCACATTGCTTTTAGATATGAGTCTACAGATTCTGATGCCACTCGTTGGAGAATCGAGTCTTTGGCTATTAAAACATTGGGAGCTACTGGTGCGACCGATTCCAAAGGAGAATATTTTATGTTTACAGAAGGTTCTTGGGAAGCGGTGGAAGATGTATATTATTTGAGTTCCGCAGATTATAATTCCATGGGAACAGGTTCTGGACAACCTGGTCAATATGATAACTTCAGCAGTTCTCTACCAGCTGATACTTATATACCAGCATATTTGGAGATGACTGCACCTTACTCTTACGCTCAAGATGATGAGAACATAATCGTAATTTATAAATACTATTCAAGTACTTGCAGTTGTACCCAAACTAGAGGTAATTTATATACGGTTGTAGATGGGCAATGGACTCCCCATCAAACCACTGTGGCAACAACATTGCAGTTTGGTAAAGAGAACGGTGTTTGGGTACCAGACAATACCATTCGATATACATTGACAAACGAAGATTATGAATACATGGGAACAACATTGGTAGGAGACACCAATATAACTGGAGGCCTTGCCACGTTAACAGATTATCATGATTATGATTCATCTTGGAGTCAAGAAGATATCCGTTATTCACTAGCGATATTATTAAATCACATTGATCCTAATGCTGAAGAAGGTCAAAAATATCTTGTAAGTTACCTCGTTTATTCTGGAGGAATTGCAGAATTCAGTATGAAATTTATAAAAAATGAGGGTGAATGGGTAGATCCTGATACACTTGATTAATATATTGAGAATAAAAAATCCCGCTTTAAGCGGGATTTTTTATTTCCACCTCAAACTCTCCATAATATGTTGAATATCGTTTTTAAGATATACAGCAGCAGGATAAATGGAATCATAATTAGGCTTTGCATAAAAATATAGAGAACCATTTAGGAAATGTTTGGTACTGTCCGTCACATAAAATTGGGACTGCGATGCTGCATTGCCACCTACTTCATAAAACATACCAAAAACATGGTGTTCTTTATTTACATACGGTTGTTCTACAATTTCATCTGCCTTAATCACATGTTTTTGTGTTAGATTTTGAGCGTCTTTTATGAAGTTCAACAATTGTTCCTTTGATGAAACATTTTTATAAGTAAGATAAATTGTTCCCTTTAAAGTAGGATAGTCGATGTCAATACCATACATATTATTCACAGAATCCATTTTAACGCTTCGTATGCGTTCCGCTAGCTGGTTTTTATCAAATGTAAATGGCAGTGGCACATTTACATTTTTATATTCAGGTTGAGGATATTCCAATCGCAAATAGGCTCTTGGTTTAGGGATTGGGTCATTACCACAAGCTAAAAATAGACTTGCAATAATTGGACATACAACATGTTTTAGTTTGAAAAGCATTAATCGAGATTCGTTTTGGGAACAACTTAATTCAAAATTGTAAATTTCATTTGTTTGATACGTTTTTTATCAAGTGCTTCGATAGTAAAAACGTAATTTTTAAAATTTATTTTACTTCCTCTCCTTGGAAAGATGCCAGAAATTTCCAGTACAAACCCGGCCAATGTTTCTGCTTCTCCTTTATTGTCCTCAAAATCGGTTAGGTTTTCAAGATTGACAATTTTATAAAAATCCTTGAGAGGTGTTTTGCCCTCAAATGAATAATTGTTCTCATCGATTTTAGTAAAGGCCAAATCATCATCATCAAACTCATCACTAATGTCTCCAACAATTTCCTCAATAACATCTTCAAGAGATACGACACCGGAAGTGCCACCATATTCATCAACAACAACAGCAAGATGTACTTTTTTGGTTTGGAATTCCACCATCAAATCGTCGAGTTTTTTATTTTCAGGAACAAAAAATGGTTCACGTAGTAAAGTTGTCCAGTCGAATTGCTTTCTGTCAATATATGGTAGGAGGTCTTTAACATACAAAATACCAATCACGGTATCGATGCTATCTTTATAAACAGGAATTCGAGAATAGCCATTTTCGACAATTTGGGGCATAATGTCGGAAAACTTTTCTTCACTCTGTAAGGCAAATATATCAATACGTGGGCGCATGACCTGTTTGGTATCGGTATTTCCAAAAGAAACAATGCCCTGTAGAATCTTTT
This sequence comes from Gelidibacter sp., assembly GCA_041391925.1. Lineage (GTDB taxonomy): Bacteria > Bacteroidota > Bacteroidia > Flavobacteriales > Flavobacteriaceae > JBPOFM01. Next base: position 758,721 of record JAWKNA010000003.1, read on the forward strand.
GCTCTTCATGCGTTGTGTCACTTTCTCTTGTAAGTTCCAATGCTTGCGAAAGTTGATCGACACTGATGTTGGATTTCTGTTTTCCGAGTTTATTTTGAATGCCGATTGTTATTTGTCGCATTGGTGAACTGATGGGAGAAAAAACTATATCCAAAAATCTGATAGGGTACGCCATAAAGGTTGAAAATTGGATGCGGTTTCTACTGGCATAGACTTTAGGAATGATTTCACCAAAAAGCAAAATAAGAAACGTAACCAATACAACTTCCAACAGAAACCGAACCCATGCAATATCAATATTATAAAACACAAATTCACCAAGATATGCGAATAGAATAACAATACCTATGTTGATGAAATTATTGGCGACTAAGATAGTGGCCAACAATTTCTTGGGCCTTTCCAACAATTTTGAAATGATTTCAAACTTCTTTGAACCTTGTTGCAGTCCATTATCAAGATCAGAACGTGTCAATGAAAAGAGTGCCACTTCTGCACCAGAAATAAGCGCGGAGCACAACAGCAAAATAAGAATTAGAATAATGCCTAAAATCAATGAAACATTATCAGAAGAAAATAAAATGACTAAACTCGTGGGCTCTGGGTCCAATAGAGATATAATTGGTTAAACAAAATCCCCGTTAATTTTAACAGGAATGGAATTTTTACTAGACAAATCAAAACGGAAGGTCATCATCCTTTTCATCCATATCATTGCTCTGACTTAATTGAGAAGAAGGTTCATGGGTATTTGGTGGTCCTTGTTTCTCTTTTTTAGTGCTTAAAAAAGTAAAATCAGTGCATTGTATTTCGGTAGAAAAGCGCTCTATACCTTTATCATCGGTCCATTTTCTGCTTTTGATGCGTCCTTCCACATAAATCATATCACCTTTACTCAAATATTTTTCACAAATTTCGGCTCCTTTATTTCGCAACACAATATTGTGCCATTCTGTATTGGTGACACGCTCGTTCGTTTTTTTGCTGGTATAGGTTTCATTGGTCGCGAGAGGAAAGCGTCCAACGCAATCACCACCTTCAAAATAGTGCAGTTTCACTTCATCGCCAAGATGCCCAATCAGCATTACTTTATTTAGAGTTCCAGACATAACATTAAATTATTACTGCAAAAATAACTTTTTGCAGCGACTTATTAAAAGTAATGAAAATTTCCCTTTCTTAAATAGGAAAATTAAATTCATCGATAAAGTTAGAGATGAGAATAGAGGTTGGATAGTTTCTCAATTCACTTATTGGTATTCCTTTTTCTGGAAGTTTATCGACTTCTACAATCCAAAATCTGGTGTGCAGATGTTGATGCGACAGTTTGTGTACAATATCAGCTTCATTATAAAGACTGTATTCAAAAGAAGAGCCTTTTAATAATTCCAAAATAAATGGATGGTTTTTAAAATTCTGACTTTGTAAGGGCGTTTTGGATTCCAATAATGGAAATTGATATAGGTTTTGCCAAATGCCTTTTGAATTCCGTTTTTCAAAAAGTGTTTTTTTGTCTGAAGAAACAAAGACTAAAAAATTAAAATGTTTAATGGTTATTTTAGTTTTTTTGAGCTTTACGGGAAGTTGATTTATCAATCCTTTTTGGAGCGCTACGCAACTTGTATTAAAAGGGCAAACATTGCAATCGGGGTTTTGTGGCTTGCATTGGATGGCTCCAAACTCCATGAGGGCTTGATTATAGTCTCCAGGATTTCTTTTGTCAATCAATGACGAGGCTAAGGATTTGAAGTCTTTGATGCCTTGGGTGGAATTGATGGGTGTTCCTATTCCAAAATAACGGGATAAGGCTCGATACACATTGCCATCAACCACGGCTGTAGGTTCATCAAAACATATGGAAGCAATCGCACTTGCCGTATAATCGCCAATTCCTTTTAATTTAATTAAGTCTTTATAGCTGTCTGGAAATTTTCCATGTAAGTCTTTAACAATATGTTTGGCCGTGAAATGCAAATTGCGGGCACGAGAATAATAGCCCAAACCTTGCCAGAGTTTTAAGACCTCATGTTCCTCAGCGTTGGCCAAGTGGAAAATTGTAGGGAATTTGGTAACAAAAGCGTCATAGTATGGTAATCCTTGCTTAATCTGGGTTTGCTGAAGAATTATTTCGGATAGCCAAATAAAATAAGGGTCTTTTGTGTTTCGCCAAGGAAAATCTCTCTTGTTTATTGAATACCAATAGGTTAAAGTTTTGCTAAAATTCATTTGGAAAGTTCTGTAAATGCAAAAGTAAATCTTTAGAAGGTTAAATTTTAATTAATTAGGTTTGAAATATTGAAATTAAAATTCCTATATTTGCATCCCTTATAATTAATAGTAACCCTAAAATTAATAACAATGACAAAAGCTGATATAGTAGCTAAGATTTCCGATAAATTGGGAATTGAAAAAGGAGATGTTCAAGCAACCGTTGAAACATTCATGGAAGAAGTAAAAACATCATTGGAAGGTGGAGATAATGTTTACTTAAGAGGTTTCGGAAGTTTTATCATCAAAACAAGAGCTGAAAAAACTGGTAGAAACATTTCAAAAAATACCACTATCAAAATACCAGCACACAACATTCCAGCATTTAAACCTGCAAAAGTGTTTGTAGAAGGTGTAAAAACCAATGTTGACGTAGAATAAACAGTAAACGAAACATTAATTTAAAAAAAACTTGATCTATGCCAAGTGGTAAAAAAAGAAAAAGGCACAAGGTAGCGACGCATAAGCGTAAAAAACGTAGACGCGCTAATCGTCACAAAAAGAAATAAATTAGAAAAAGTAGTTGTAAAACTACTTTTTCAATTTTTCACAACAACGTT
>JAWKNA010000004.1:0-409015 GCA_041391925.1 Gelidibacter sp.
ATAATATTCCGCCATTTACTTGACAACCCCTACTTTCAGATTGTATATTTGCAGCCTGAAAAATAAATATTCATGAAATTATCACACTTCAACTTTAAACTTCCAGAAGAATTATTAGCCGAACACCCAGCCGAAAACCGAGACGAAGCCCGTTTGATGGTTCTCAATCGAAAAAATAAAACCATTGAGCATAAATTATTCAAAGATTTGATTGACTATTTTGATGAAGGAGACGTCATGATTCTGAACAATACCAAGGTATTTCCTGCACGTTTGTATGGCAACAAGGAAAAAACAGGCGCGAGGATAGAAGTATTTTTATTAAGAGAACTCAATGAAGAGCAACGTCTTTGGGATGTTTTGGTAGACCCAGCACGTAAAATACGTATTGGCAATAAGCTTTATTTTGGAGATGACGATACATTGGTAGCTGAAGTCATAGACAACACTACTTCAAGAGGGCGTACCCTTCGTTTTCTATATGATGGTTCTTATAAAGAGTTTCGTAACAAACTCACCGAACTTGGCGAAACTCCACTTCCAAAATATATCAAAAGAGAAGTTGAACCTGAGGATGAAGAGCGCTACCAAACGATTTTTGCAAAAAAGGAAGGTGCAGTCGCAGCACCAACTGCAGGGTTGCATTTTTCTAAACATCTTCTAAAACGTTTGGAAATAAAGGGCGTTAATTTTGCCGAAGTTACTCTGCACGTGGGATTGGGCACTTTCAACCCTGTTGAGGTGGAAGATTTGTCAAAACACAAAATGGATAGCGAAGAAGCATTCATAGACAAACAAGCGGTTGATACTGTTAACAATGCCAAAAAACACAAAAAACGAGTTTGCGCAGTAGGGACCACCACCATGAGAGCTATTGAGAGTTCTGTATCTTCCAATGGCATGCTTAACGAGTTTTCTGGCTGGACCAACAAGTTTATTTTTCCTCCATACGATTTTAGTATTGCCAATTGCATGATTACCAATTTCCACACACCAAAATCAACCTTGCTGATGATGGTTTCAGCATTTGTTGGTCATGATTTTATGAAAAAAGCATATGAAGAAGCAGTCAAGGAAAAATACCGTTTCTATACTTATGGCGATGCCATGTTGATACTATAGGTTGTTAAACTCACCGCTAACGAAGCCTTGTTTTTTTACGAGGCTTTTTTTTTTGACATTTCCCAAGGGTTGCCCTTTTGATACTTGCTTTTATTTCAATTTTTGATCACCATAAAGAGCTTAAACAATAGCTCTATTGCTAAAGCATATCCAGTCAAATTTCAAAATCCTAATTCAAAAATGGTAATTCGTTAATCCTTTCGCTACTTTTGCACAAGCAATGGAAATCATAAAAAAGGACATACGCGCATTAAGCAAAGATCAACTTCGCGAATTTTTCGTTAAGGAAGGTGTCAAGGCATTTCGAGGCAATCAAGTCTATGAATGGCTTTGGAACAAGGGAGTTCATTCCTTTGAGGACATGACCAATATTTCTAAAGAAATGCGCCACAAGCTGGAAAAGCATTTCGTCATCAATCATATCAAGGTCGATCAAATGCAGCGTAGTAATGATGGAACAGTCAAAAATGCAGTCCGATTGCACGATGGATTGGTTGTTGAATCTGTTCTCATTCCGACGGAAAATCGTACGACCGCGTGTGTGTCTTCGCAAGTTGGTTGCAGTTTGGACTGTAAGTTTTGTGCCACTGCAAGATTAAAACGTATGCGAAACCTTAATGCGGATGAGATTTTCGACCAAGTGGTTGCTATAGACAAAGAAAGCCGTTTATTTTTTGACCGTCCATTGAGCAATATAGTATTTATGGGCATGGGAGAACCACTCATGAACTATAATAACGTACTCAAAGCGATTGATAAGATTACCTCTCCTGAAGGGCTTGGAATGTCTCCAAAAAGGATTGTGGTTTCCACTTCTGGTGTTCCCAAAATGATTAAGAAGATGGCAGATGATGAGGTCAAATTCGGATTGGCAGTTTCTTTGCATTCAGCTATAGACGACGTGCGCACATCCATTATGCCATTCAATGCAACCTTTCCACTTGCAGATTTAAGAGAATCACTTGAATATTGGTATGCCAAGACAAAAAATACCATTACTTATGAATATGTTGTGTGGTGTGGTATCAACGACACAAAAAAAGATGTTGAAGCACTTATAAAATTTTGCAAATTTGCTCCCAGTAAAGTCAATCTGATTGAATATAACCCAATTGATGATGGGGAGTTCCAACAGGCCAATCCACAAGCGTTGGACATGTACATTTCAATGCTAGAAAAAAACAATATTACGGTTACGGTTAGGCGTTCCAGAGGGAAAGACATTGATGCCGCCTGTGGACAACTGGCTAATAAATCATAAAAAAAAACTGCTTTCAAAACATTGAAAGCAGTTGATATATTAATAGAAATTGTAACTTTTTACAAAACTATTTTCTTTTTGATCACAGAATTTGTTGCTGTATCACTCAACTCCAAGATATACACTCCATTCGCCATAGAATTTGCTTCAATCACATACGTGTTTCCTGTAGTTCTACCTGCAAGAACAGATTGTCCAGAAACTGAAAATAAGTTAAAGTTTGTACTTTCTGGCAAGTTGAACAAAGAAATACTCTTGTCTAGAGCAACGACTCTAACGTTATTGATGGTGGATTCTTCAATACCCAAAGTCTGCCCAGCATTGATAGGATCACCAGGAACAGAATTATAAGCAAAATCTTTAATTATAACGTTTGACGCATTTGCTGCGACTTGGATTCTTACCCATCCATAATGAGTATTAGCACCAATTTTAAAATGCAATCCTACATAACCATCCATGCCATCACAAAATTGACTTCCAGGATATGCACAACCGTTATAATTGAAATCACCTCTTGCAGAAGAAAAAACACCGTTTGTACCATTGATTGGGTCGCCTGAGTTCAAGTTTGAAGGATAATAAAATCCACCAGAAGAAAAACCAACCATGGCATTTGAATTGTAGCTGGTTGCAGTGCTGGCAGAAGCTGGAAACATAAACACAAAATTTGGTGCCGTGGTACGAGAACCAAACAGATAATCACCAGTACCATCAACGTCGATGTCAATTGCCACACGAGGATTACTAGCATCGACCGTTTCGTCAGCAATGTCTGTGTAAACTATTTGACCGCTTGCATTAGCAACACCAAGTATTGCAGCAGAAAAAGCCCCATATTTTACAAGTCTGTTTGAAAGATTTTCAGAAGTAGTTTTTTTCATATATTTTTGGTTTTAAAGTTTAAAGTATTGTTATTTACAATACAACATCATATAAAAGTAGAAATTATATGCATATAATACAAATTATTAAATGAAAAAAGTACAAAATAACATACCTGATAAAATGACAATAAGCATTTCTAGAATTCCTTTGGAAAGTAACCTTGGTCTACTGGCTTACGGAGATATTGCTTTTTCAGCTTGGAGAGATTTAAAAAGAAAATCAAAAAAAGCTGAAGGGAATGAAACGGAATAAACTTCTTTTAATAGGTTGGGATGCTGCGGATTGGAAGATAATTGGACCTTTACTTGCCAAAGGTCATATGCCAGCTTTGAAAAAATTGATAGATAATGGAGTTTATGGTAATATGAGCACCATGAATCCTCCATTTTCTCCAATGTTATGGTCATCTGTAGCGACGGGTAAAACCCCAGACAAGCATGGTATATTAGGTTTTATAGAAGTTATGGAAAATAACGTTGGTGTAAGACCTGTGACCGCCACTTCTAGGAAAGCGAGAGCATTATGGAACATCTTTCACAATCAAGGAATGAAGAGTAATTTAGTGGGATGGTGGCCTAGTTTTCCCGCTGAACCCATCAATGGTGTAGTTATTTCGGATAAATTTCAAAAGGTATCACTAGACCCCAAAAAGCAGAAACCTATGGCTGATGGTACCATTCACCCAAAATTTGCTGAAGAAGAATTTAAAGATTTAAGGATGTTTGCTTTTGAAGTCACGAGCGAACATATTCTTCCATTTATTCCGAATGCCGCAAAAATAAATCAAGAAAAGGAAAAAGGGTTGACAGCTTTAGCTAAAATTGTATCGGAAAATGTTTCTATACACAATGCCGCAACAAAGTTATTAAGAACCACAGAATGGGATTTTATGACTGTGTACTATGATTTAATAGATCATTTCTGCCACTCTTTTATGAAATTTCACCCACCCAAGCTTAATCGTATCAATCAAGCTCAATTTGATATTTTTAAGGATGCCATCAATGGTGCCTACCGATTTCAGGATATGATGCTGGAAAGAACTTTAGAGTTGATAGATGAAGACACCACAGTGATAATTATGTCAGACCATGGATTTGAATCAGGAAATAAAAGATTGATGGAATTGCCCAAACTCCAAGCGTCAGCTGCAATGGATCATCGACAATTTGGCATGTTTGTGGCTATGGGACCCAATATCAAAAAAAATGAAAAAGTTTATGGGCTGAGTTTAATTGATATTGCACCAACCATATTGAACCATTTCAACTTGCCAATTGGTGAGGATATGGATGGAAAAGTGGCCATGGATATTTTTAAAAACCCAAATGAAATAACATATATCAAAAGTTGGGAAGAGGTTGAAGGTGATTTTGCGGAGCTAAAATTAAAAAATGATTCAAATGCATTTACGGATGATGAAACCATGGAACAACTTATAGAACTTGGTTATGTAGAACGTGCTGATGATAAAATTGAAAATGCAGTAAAAAAAACAAAATGTGACCTAAAACATAATTTGGCGAGAGTCCATTTAGGAAAAAAGAATTATGATGAAGCTAAAACCATCTTGCTGGAACTTATCAAAGAAAAAGAACCCATTGATACATCTCCATTTTATATTGATTTAGTTAATATTTCTATTAAAAATGAAGCCTATGATGAAGCGGAAAAGTTTTTGGAAGAGCTTAAAAGTTTAAAAACTACCGTTAAATATACGCTTTTCTTTTATGAATCTTCTATTCTACTTGGAAAAGGTAAGACGGTAAAAGCATTGAAAGTGCTTGAAGAAGCGCAAGCCCAAAATAGATATTCCAATGCGGAATTATGGTATAAGATTGGTTCTATCAAACATAAGTTGCTTAGGTTTGATGAAGCACAGATTGCTTATGAAAGAGCCGTAGAATTAGAACCTGATAAAGCAAAATACCATGCGGCAATTGCCGAAAATATGATTGAATTGGGAGAATATGAAGAAGCTGTAGATTCAGCTTTGACCAGTATAGAACTGGTAAAATATTTTTCAAGAGCGCATTATGTGTTGGGTACCGCTCTTGAAAAATTGGGCGATTTGAAAAATGCCAAGATTGCATTTGAAACCGCTGCCAGATTAACGCCAAAGACCTTTCATCGGGCTGAAAGAGCGGTGGAAAATCTAGAAGAAAGAATTACACAGCCTTTAGAGCTTAAGGATAAAACCTCAGCAAAATATAGAAAGGGGCAAATTGTGGTAGTGTCTGGCTTACCAAGATCTGGAACATCGTTGATGATGCAAATGCTCCATAGTGGTGGATTGGATGTTTTGACGGATGACAATAGAAAACCAGATCAATCCAATCCCAAAGGTTATTTTGAGTATGACCCTGTCATGGCACTTCATAAAAATAATGATTGGCTCCATTTGGCAAAAGATAAGTCCATTAAAGTAGTTGCACCATTGTTGAAGTTTTTAGATCCGCAGTATCGCTACAAAGTAATTTTCATGAATCGAGATTTGACCGAAGTAGTTAAATCACAACAGAAAATGATTGGCAGAGATCCAGAAAATTTACCTCTCAAGCTTTTTGATTCCTATTCAAAACAACTCAATAAAGTTGAATTGTGGAAAGATAGAGAGCCAGGTGTGGAACTTATTTATCTCAATTATAAAGATGTACTAAACGATACCGAAGAAGCTGTAAATAAAATAATCTCATTTATCGGACAGGATTTGGACAAAGAATCCATGGCGAAGTGTGTAGATAAAACGCTTTATAGGAATAAAGTATAAAGCATAGTATCTAAACTAAATAGCTTTTCATTAGCATTTTTAGTACGTTTGTGATGCTCATTAACCAGAATGGTTTCCTTTGAAAATTGTTGAACAAATAAAACTGCCCATTGCCTATGAAATGGAACTTTTTGAACAAAAGTTTCTATTGTCCATGTCTAGCAAAGTGGCACTTCTCAATCGCATAACCACTTATATTGTCAACCGAAAAGGCAAACAGATGCGACCCATGTTTGTATTCTTGGTTGCCAAGATGGTGGATAACGGTCAGGTAAGTGAACGAACCTATCGTGGAGCATCTGTGATAGAATTGATACACACTGCTACCTTGGTTCACGATGATGTTGTGGACGACAGTAACAGGCGACGTGGTTTTTTCTCCATTAATGCGTTATGGAAAAACAAGATTGCCGTTTTAATAGGCGATTATTTGCTTTCAAAGGGATTATTACTTTCCATAGACAACAATGATTTTGACCTTCTCAAAATCATTTCGGTTGCTGTGCGAGAAATGAGTGAAGGCGAGTTGCTTCAAATAGAAAAAGCACGTCGTCTTGATATTACCGAAGCCATATACTACGATATCATCCGCCAGAAAACCGCAACCCTTATCGCGGCTTGCTGTAGCCTTGGAGCTGCTTCGGTAAAGCCAAACTCGGAAGATGTTGAAAAAATGAGAAAATTCGGCGAACTCATTGGAATGGCTTTTCAGATTAAGGATGATTTGTTTGATTATGGTGAAGAAGCTATTGGAAAACCTACAGGTATCGATATCAAAGAGCAAAAAATGACCTTGCCATTGATTTACGTGCTAAATAATTGTTCTACTAAAGAAAAAAAATGGCTCATCAATTCTATAAAAAACCACAACAAGGATAAAGAGCGTGTGAAAGAGGTCATAGATTTCGTTAAAAAAAATAATGGCTTGGAGTATGCTGTTACTAAAATGGAAAATTTTAAGGATGAAGCATTGGTACTGTTAAATTCCTTTCCTGATTCAGAATTCAAAGCATCGTTGATACTTATGGTCAACTACGTCATCGAACGAAAAAAATAATTTTTAAGTTTAAAATCTCTGATAATCAATCATTTGAAATTATTTTAATAACTTCAGGCAACCATTTGCACAATTGTTGCGTCTTTGTAAATAGAAGACCTAATAAAACCGCTTTTGAAAGTCATTCAGCTTCATAACAACACCACTGAACTTATCGGTAAAGCCGCAAAAAACAATCGCGAAGCACAGCACGTGTTGTATGAATTGCATGCCCCAAAAATGTTGAGTGTTTGTCGCTATTATGTCAAAGATGTTCAAAAGGCTGAAGACGTCATGTTGAACGGATTTTTTAAGGCGTTTACACATTTAAGTTCTTTTAAAAATGAAGGCAGTTTTGAAGGGTGGTTGCGAAAGATAATGGTCCGGGAAGCCATTTCATTTCTTCGCCAACAAAAAAATGTGGAATTTATGGTGGAAGAATTTGAACTCAATAATGATTCCAGCAACAACATTAACACGGAGATTGAAATTGCAGAAATTCAGCAATTGATAGATGATTTACCAGAAGGCTATAAAATGGTGTTTGTGATGTATGCCATAGAAGGGTATAAACACCAGGAGATTGCAGACATACTGAAGATTACTGAAGGCACCTCCAAATCACAACTATTTAAGGCAAGACAGCTCTTGCAACAACGAATACACGAGTTAAACAAAACAGGCTATGGCACCAATTAAACAGGAAGAACAAATGAGGGACAAGCTCGAGAAACGAGTATTGCAACCTTCACCAGAAAGCTGGGCAACCTTGTCCAAGCGTCTGGATGCCGAACAGAAGAACAAAAATAAATCGCTGTTTTGGTGGTTTGGAATTGCCGCGAGCATTATCGGAATCGTGTTTGTGACAGCGATGTATTTCAACAATACATCTTTTGAAAACAATACGCCGACAATTGTAAATAGCAACGACAATGTGATTCAGAAAGAGGAAATTCAAAAAGGTGAATTCAAAAAGGAGGAAGTTGCTGTTGAAGACATCAAACCAGTGGAGCATTCTCCAAAGGAAACTGAACAAAAATCAAACGCAAAAACGAATCTTCCAAAAAAGAGTCAACTCCTAAATCAAATACCACAAGAACAAATCGTGGCCCAAGTGCAGCATTCATCTTCTAAAACCTCAACAGATAAAGTATCAGAAATCAAAACATCCGAACTCACCTTTGAAGAACAAAAAGTTAAGGATGTGGTGGCAATCATAAAAGATTTAAAGACAAACGGTAAAACCGTTACGGATGCAGAAATTGATAGCTTACTCAAAAGAGCTCAAAAAGAAATTTTGTCCAACAGACTATATAATGAAACGACTAGAACAGTTGATGCGAATGTGCTGCTTCAAGACGTTGAGGCCGACTTGCAACAATCATTCAGGAGTAAGGTTTTTGAAGCCTTGCAATCTGGTTATGAATCGGTAAAAACTGCAGTTGCCCAGAGGAATAACTAACATTAGAATTTAATCATCAATTAAAAAACGAACAATTATGAACACAATCACTAAACTAGTTGTGCTGGTAAGCCTTTGTCTAATTTGTAGCAAAGCAAACGCACAAGACACCATTCAAAAAACGAACGAAAGCTACAAGATTGAGAATCTTGAAGATTTAAAACAGCGAATTGCCGAGGAGGAAAAAGACTTTTTAAAACAGGAAGTCGAAAACATCAATCAACGATTGGAAAAAGGTGAAATCACTAAAGAAAAGGCTGATGAACTCAAAAAGGAAGCGGCAAAAAAACGTGCTTTGAACATTGAAAACCGTTTGGCCATTATTGATAACAAAATTGCGCTTCTCAAAAGGAATGACGAATATTATAAGGATGACGACGATGAGGTTACCGAAGTTGGTATAAGTATTGGCTCATTTTCAGGATTGAGAATTAATAGGAAAAATAAGCCAAAACAGTATGATAAAAGAACCACTAGTGCTTTGGTTTTTGCTGTGGGATTGAATAACGCCATCATCGATGATGTGGAATTTGGTAAAACACCATATAGTTTCAATTCCGGGTTTGTCGAATTGGGCTGGGCATGGAAAACCCGATTATTAAAAGAATCCAATGCCGTACGTCTAAAATATGGATTCTCATTCCAATGGAATAAATTCTCACCAAAAGATGACAAGTATTTTGTTGAGAACGGAAATATGACCACATTAGAAGTATTTCCTGACGAATTGAAGGAGTCTGAATTCAGAGTCACGAATTTGGTAGTTCCTGTGCATTTTGAATTTGGCCCTTCTAAAAAGGTTGAAAAAGATACCTATTTTAGATATAACACATCAACCCAATTTAAATTTGGTATCGGTGGTTATGCAGGTTTCAATATTGGCACGCAACAAAAACTTCGTTATAAAGAAGATGGAGACAACGTCAAGCAAAAAATCCGTAAAGATTATAACACAACCGATTTTGTCTACGGTTTGAGTACCTATGTTGGAATTGGAGGAATAAGTTTATATGCAAAATATGACTTGAACACAGTTTTTAAGAATCAGACTGTTGACCAACATAATATTTCTTTAGGCTTAAGATTCGATTTGGATTGATAATAAGCTTTGAGTTAGTCAAAAAAGGTCCCGAAGCAATTCAAGACCTTTTTCTTATTTTTCAGTATTTTCACGTCTTTTTTCGCGTTCCGCCTTTCGCTCCTCGCGTCGCTTTTGACGTTCTTCCTTTCGTTCATCTTTTTCTTGCTCTTTCATGGCTTTGTCTTTAGCATCTTGAAATGCATCTTTAAACTCAATATCATCATCCACTTCGCCTTTGAAAGCCTTAATCCATGCATTCCCAAAAATATTGATGACTGTTGGCCAAACACCAGCCTCAACATTATTGAGGTCTCCTTCAATCGGTATTTTTGTTGCCAAAGTATCAGTTCTATGATTTTTAAGAATGAACTTAAAAAAGCCAACAAATCCTTCCCATAATACGCCAATAAAGCCATCATCCTTGCCAATCATTTTAGAGTCTGTCAACAAGGGTTTCATATAACCTTTCAAATATCCATCAGCAATGGCAACCTCGCTATACAATCCAAAAGTGCCTCTTTCAAAATCGATACCAGCATAATGACGTGTAAAATCATTTAGTGCTGTAGCGTTTGAGTTTTCAAGTGCAAACGACAAGTCCATATCAGGTATTTCCTTTATTAAATTAATATTGCCATCCAACTTCATGTTTCCGTTTCCAAAAGTGACTCCAGTTGCATGTATCGGGGATGGTAGGGTTCTTTCTTTGGCTTTAACGTTGCGTAGATTATCGGCATAAATTTCTACCTTAGAGATATTGAGGTCAATGTTTGGGTCAGCTTGCAGTTGCACAAAGGCCACTTTGCCATTATGGACTTCAAAATGGTTGATGTCTATAGGCACAATATCGGTCAGTGCCTTGGTCCAATCATCAACATCTGGTTTTTTTCCAGCAGTTTGTTGGTCCTCAAAAACATAAATGACTTCTGGGCTAGACATGATAATTTCACTTACTATTTTTCCGTGAAATAGTGATTTCCATTCAATGGAAATGTCACTTTTTGGGAAATTGAGAAAAGGCACTTGCGTTTTGGCATTGACTTTATTGAGATACAGACCATTCAGTACATAAGCACCTCGTATCAAAGCAATGTCCACATCTTGTACTTGACCATAATATCCAGGTATATCAGCAAGAACTTTATTGATATTGTTCCTTACCAAAATTGGTAGATATAAGCGAAACGCAATCAGTAAAACAAGGATTATGATAGGAACGGTATAGCGTTTCTTTCTGTAAATTTTACGCTTCTTTTTTGTGGTCATATAAACTCATTTATGTTAAAATTACAAAAAAGAGTAATGTGTTAAAGGAGATTTAATAAAGATTTAAGGGTTATAAAAACGAAGCTTTACTTTAAATTGGGATTTAAAGTAAAAAACATGGAGTAAGTAATATAGTCACAGTGCATAGACGAAAAACGATATTTCATTCACGTTTTTTGATGAATTCAACTTTTCTGTCCTTAAAGATATAAGAAACCAGCTTCTGTAGCCTGAGTTTTGTGTCCCTCGATTTAATATGTATTGGAATTTCTTTAAAATCAATCGTTTTAATTGTTTGGGTTAAATCCTCAATGGTTAAGTTCTTAAAATAATTGTCGAGAAAAACATCTTCAATTTTTTCGTTCCACATAGGTTTGTTTCCCCAATAATGTCCGATGTCGTTTTCAGCAGATTGAATTCCTCCTAGATGTGATAAAGCGATTGAGACTGAAAGCTGTTCAATCAATCTAGGTTTTATATCTGTTTTGCTAATTGTATCACAAAGTTTAAGAGCTATGTCCAAAGCATCGATATGAGCTTTTGAAATGCCAATCACACCAGCATTCCACATACACAAGCTATCAGTGATTACAATATTTTCAACCGTTTTGCCTTTTAAGCTCTTCCACATCGGCTTTTGAGATTTTGATTTGGAAGCACTTAATTTTCCTTCGTTGGTATGCATAATATTGTAGCCATTTTCTAAATGAACTCTTAAGTTCTGAAAGTTTCCAAATAAAAAAGTATCAGCGTCCAAATATAAAATCGATTTGTTATTGGTGTCTTTTGCAACATGAAGCATTGCCATTATTTTAATCCTGAAAAAATTGCCGTAATTTCCTTTCCACGCTTCAAGGGTTTCATTGCTGATTTTAATAATTCTAATTTTAGTGTTTAAAATTTCGAATCGATCACAAGAATCTGTTATTACTACTACCTCGTCATTATCATGTAATTGAGGTAATAAAGAAAGAATGGAAAATATGGCCTGTTGGTAATTTGAGCGATCTTGGCCAAAAACTAAATACATAATTATCATCATACGAAATAAAACTATTTCAGTTACAAAGTCAACAAGAAATTGAAAATAGATTCTTTTGTGGTATTTTTGCCTTTGCTTATAACATTAAGTTAGTATTGCTTTGATTTCAAAATCCACCATAGAACAAGTATTCGAAACGTCTCGCGTTGAGGAGGTAATAGGGGATTTTGTGAATCTAAAAAAGTCAGGTAGCAACTTTAAAGGTTTAAGTCCATTTACCGATGAGCGTTCGCCTAGTTTTATGGTTTCACCAGTAAAACAAATTTGGAAAGATTTCAGCAGTGGCAAAGGGGGGAACGCTGTGACGTTTTTGATGGAACATGAACACTTTACCTATCCTGAAGCCATTAAATATTTGGCAAGAAAGTACAATATAGAAGTTGAGGAAACCGAACAGACCAACGAACAAAAGGAGGAAGCGAATGAGCGAGAAAGTCTTTATTTGGTCAATGAGTTTGCGAACGATTATTTCCAAAAAATCCTAAACAAAACTGACCAAGGAAAAGCCATAGGATTGAGCTATTTTAAAGAACGCGGTTTTACCAACGATACCATCAAAACCTTCAATCTGGGATATTCTTTGGATGAATGGCAAGCTTTTACAGATGAGGCTTTAAAAAATGGCTATCAGTTGGAATTTCTAGAAAAAACAGGTCTGACCATCGTTAAGGAAGACAAACAATTTGACCGATTCAAAGGTCGTGTCATGTTTCCAATCCATAGCATGAGTGGACGCGTTTTGGGTTTTGGGGGGCGTATTTTGGTCGCTGACAAAAAAGCTGCAAAATATGTGAATTCGATAGAGAGTGAGGTCTATCACAAAAGTAAAATCCTATACGGATTGTTTCATGCCAAACAGAGCATCGCCAAAGAAGACAACTGTTTTTTGGTTGAAGGTTATACGGACGTCATCCAATTTCATCAAACGGGCATCAAAAATGTTGTGGCATCATCTGGAACAGCTTTAACGCCTGAACAAATAAGGCTTATCAACCGTTTGACCAAAAACATCACAGTGCTTTTTGATGGTGATGCTGCCGGAATCCGAGCTTCCATACGCGGAATTGATTTGATTTTGGAACAAGGGATGAACGTCAAAGTTGTCATGTTTCCTGATGGTGAAGACCCAGACAGCTTTGCGAAACAAAACACCCTTTCAGAATTGAGTTCTTATCTCGAAGAAAACGCCAAGGATTTTATTCAATTCAAAGCGTCGCTTTTAGTAGAAGATGCCAACAATGATCCAATAAAAAAAGCGGAAACCATACGAGAAATTGTCAATAGTATTTCAAAAATTCCTGACCCAATCAAGCGTGAAATCTATATTCAGGAATGTTCTCGGATTATGGATATAAGTGAAGATGTCTTGTTCAGTACACTGGCACAAATCAGTAAAAAAGAATATCAGGAGGCTCATAAAGAATATAAAACTGAACAGAAGGCTTTTAATGTTATCCGACACGATCAGCCAACTAAAAAGATTGATTATCAATATGAATTGGAACGAAAGATCATAGAGATTTTATTGTTGTACGGTAACGAAACCGAAAATTTTGAGGATTTGGTATTAAAGGAAGATGAAACTACCGGCGATTTGAATTTGGAACCTGTGGTGCATCAAGCTAAAGTGTTCGAGAAAATCTATCTTGACCTTCAGGAAGATGAGATGCAATTTTCAGATGCCAATTTCAAGACTTTATATTACTCTATTATAGACACATTGCACCAAGCTGAAGATTTTCAATTGAAGGATTTTATTGGAAAACTCAATCAGGATATGGCAAATGAAGTTACAACTATTCTTATGAACGATGAGCGCTACCGACTGCACGATTGGCAGCGTAACCACATTATTCCTAAAGAAAAGAAAGAAACAATTTCTCAATTGGTAACTCAAACCATTCTGAGCTTACGCTGCTTCTTAATCGACCAAAAAGTTTTGGAGTATCAAGATGAAACTGCAAAACCCGAAGCCAATACGCTCCCAATCATGGAAGATATACGCGATTATTTAAGGCTAAAAACCCTATTGTCAAAAAAACTCGGAAAAGTGGTAGGGAGTAGAATTTAAGCCAGCTCCTTGTGTTTTGCCTGATGGATTAAATCAACCAAATTTGTGACATTCAGTTTTTTGAACAAACGTGCTTTATAGGTACTGACAGTCTTTTCGTTAATCTCAAGTTCTTGGGCAATTTCTTTGTTTTTTTTGCCTATTGAAAGTAATTTGAGCACTTCCACTTCACGTGTGGATAACTTTTTAAACAACTTGCTTTTTTTGTTTTTGGTATCATTAAAATTCAATTGTTTCGACATAACATCGCTCAGATAAATACCACCTTGTTGAACTCTTAAAATCGCTTCTTTGATAATTTCAGTTGATGCTGATTTGTGAATATAACCAGATGCACCAGCCTTTATGGTGCTTATGGCATAAATTTCTTCTGGTTGGTAACTAAACATAATGACCTTAATGTCATTGTGTTCTTTCTTTATGGCTCTGAGCGCTGTAATTCCGTTAAGTTCTGGCAAATCAATTTCCGAAAGAATCACATCAACTTGATTGCGCCTCACAAATTCAAAAATGTCTATGCCACTGCTTAATCCGCCAATGACTTCAATTTCAGGGCTGGTTTCAAAAAGTAGTTTGAGGCCAGTCCTAATGATAGGATGATAATCCACAACTAATACCTTAATCATGATAATATATTTGTTAGTTAGTTAGTAATAACAAAAGAGCGTAAATTCAAATATCTTTTGAACTCTTAAATTTGTGGAGATTTGCAGCTCAAAAGTAGTGAAAAAATCAATAGAATGATTGCTTTGTAAACATAATCTCAATATTTATTTTAAATCCTTTGGGATAGTGCAAACCGGTATTGGCAACATTTTATGTTGGTTCGCAGTATTAAAACGAGTGAAAATCTTGAAGACCTCTTGTTTTCTCCCTTCAAAGTCCGATGCCATTTTACCTTTTTCTTTCATTTGCATTGCCCATTCCAGCTCGGGATAGGAGGCGCCAATTTGGTCTTCATCTGTTCTATCGTCGCCCCAAAGTCCATCCGTAGGTGCTGCATCAATGATTTCTTGATTAATTCCAAGATATTTTGCAATTTCATATACTTCTGTTTTAAGCAAATCAGCAATTGGACTCAAATCGACACCACCATCACCATATTTAGTATAAAAGCCAACACCGAAATCCTCCACCTTGTTGCCGGTTCCCGCGACGAGTAATTTATTCAATGCAGCGAAATAATACAACGTCGTCATTCGCAATCGAGCTCGAGTGTTTGCCAGTGACATAAACCTATCTTCTTCATTTGCAACCGATGGTAACTCATCAATTAATGTATCAAATACTGGTGTCAGGTTCACTTTGGTCATGCTCACTTTATCAAAATTGGCTTTGAGCCAATCAATATGGTTCAAAGCCCTGCTAACCTGTGAATCTGCCTGATGGATTGGCATCTCTAGACACATTAAATCCAAGCCTGTTTTGGCACATAGGGTAGAGGTGACAGCAGAATCAATACCGCCCGAAATCCCAATGACAAATCCATTGACTTTTGCATTGGTAGCATACGCTTTTAGCCAGTTTACGATGTGGTCAACAACTTTTTCGGTATTCATATAGATGAGTTTTTTAATGCAAAGAGTAGTATCTTTGCTAAACAAAAATAACGCAATCACGTAATTTATAAAAATTAATAGCGTTTAAGTTTTTGTGGTTTTAAGTATGAAGAAAATAGGTTTTGTTGTTGCTTTAATGGTTTTTTTATCTTGTAAAAATGAAAGCCAAGTTGAAAAGGAGATTGCTCAAATTGATGTTGATTTCAAAATTGAACGTTTTGATCTGGCATTTGCCAATACTACAATAGAAGGTTTGCCAAAATTAAAAGAAACATTTCCATTTTTCTTTCCTCAAACCATATCAGATTCTGTATGGGAACTTCATTTAAAGGATACCCTACAGCGTCACTTATCATCTGAAGTTGAAAAGACATTTGACAATTTTACCGAGGTTCATAATGATATTCAAAGTCTTTTCCGGCATTTAAAATATTTTGACAAAACTTTTAAGGTGCCAAGAGTCATTACAGTGACCTCGAATGTAGATTATCGAAATAAAGTTATTGTTACGGACACAATTGATATTATTGCCTTGGATACCTATTTGGGGCCTTCCCATGAATTTTATTCGGACATTCCAAAATACATAGCTCAAAATATGGATAAGTCACTTATCGTGAGCGATCTTGCAGCAAGTTATGCAAGTAACTATATTTTCCAGTCGGAACGAAAAACGCTTTTGGATGAAATGGTTTATTTTGGAAAAGAATTGTACTTTAAGGATATGGTAATTCCTTTTAAAACAGATGCAGAAAAAATAGAATATTCTCCTGAACAGATGGAGTGGGCAATGGCCAATGAAAGCGAAATTTGGAGTTATTTTATTGAGAAAGAACTACTTTATAGTACTGATAGTTCCCTGCCGAGTAGATTCATTACGAATGCACCTTTTTCTAAATTTTATCTTGAACTCGACAGTGAATCTCCAGGTAGATTAGGTCAATATATGGGTTGGCAAATTGTGAAATCTTATATGGACAATAATGATATCTCTATGCAGGATATGCTTCAGAAAGATGCTGATGAAATTTTTAAAAACTCAAAATTCAAACCAAGAAAATAATGTCAAAAAACATAAAATCAAAAATTGAATTGAATATTGAACTTGATGAAAACCGAGTTCCAGAAAAATTAAGTTGGACAGCTCAAGATGGAGGCATCAAAAATGAAGAGGCGAAGGCAATGATGTTATCCGTTTGGGATAGCCAAGCGCAAGAAACTTTGAGAATAGATCTTTGGACAAAAGACATGCCTGTCGATGAAATGAAACTTTTTTTTCATCAGACTTTGGTCGAAATGAGCAATACATTTCATCGAGCGACCCAAGATGAAAAAATGACAGCAACTATGCAGGATTTCTGTGATTATTTTGCAGAAAAATTGGAGCTTAAAAAGTAAGACAATGATGCGTAAACTTCTGTATGTTCTGATTTTGGTGTTGACGGTTTTATTCGCTTATCGATTTATTTTCAATGATAACGACAAAACAATTCTAAAAGAGAATTCCGCCCTGATTCAAGAACAAATCCGGAATGTCAGCAAGTTGGTGGTGACGGAAGGTCATTTCAGTCAGGTATTTACCTATAAAAATTCGAAGGCTGTATTTGCTAATCTGGTAAATGTTGAAAAGAAAGCATTGGTGGTAGTCAATGCTGATGTCACGGTTGCTTATGACTTGAGCCAAATTCAATATGAACTCGATGAAGACACCAAAACTTTAAGAATTTTAAGTATTCCGAAAGAGGAAATTACCATCAACCCTGATTTTGAGTATTACGATGTTTCAGCCGATTTTTTGAATCCGTTTGAGGCTGATGATTACAATAAAATCAAGGACAAGGTCAAAGGTCAGTTGATGAAGAAAATTGAAGCTTCAAATTTAAAGAGCAATGCCCAAAACAGGTTGATAAGCGAATTGGCAAAATTCTATATCCTGACAAATTCTCTAGGTTGGACACTTGAATATAAAGGAGATGTCGTTAAATCTTCAGAAGAATTCCAAAAATTGGAGAATTTTAAAGACTAAACTACAGTTGGCTTTTCAAACGCAACCATCCGCCACCATTTGTGGCAATAATATTGTTGAGGTTTAAAAATTCTGCCGCTTTAGCCGAACGCACACCGCTGGCACAACAGGTAACTACAGGCTTATTGAGTTTTTTCAATTCATCCACGCGTTTTTCGAGCTCATCAAGTGGAATATGTTTCGCATTTTCAATATGACCATTATCCCATTCCTTTTGTGTTCGAACATCGAGGATGATAGCATCTTTCGCAAGTAATTCTTTGATTTGTCGTTTTTTTACTCCGAAAATAAAATCTAAAAATCCCATAGTCTGATTTTTGTATAAATTTACAACATATCTTATCATCCAAAGTCTTGAAACAAGAAAATCGTAGGGAAGAAATCATTTTAACCGCAGCAAAACTCTTTAAGGAGAAAGGTTACAGTGCTGTGACTATGCGCGATTTGGCAACTGAATTGGGCATCAAAGCTGCAAGTCTATACAATCATATCAGTTCTAAACAAGATATTTTGAAAAGCATCATTATCTCGCTTGCCGAAGCCTTCACGCAAGGGATGAGTGATATCAAAAGTTCTAATGAGAGCGCTATCAATAAACTGAAGAAGATTGTGGTTTTGCACGTGCAGATAACAGCCCAGAATACCTACGGTATGGCTTCTTTGAACAATGATTGGATGCATCTGGAAAATCAGTTGGATTATTATCTTCAACTTCGGAAAAGTTACGAACGTGATTTTCTGGAAATCATCAAAACTGGTATAAAAAGCAACGAAATCATCGATTCTAATCCAGAAATCGTGATGTTCTCTATCCTCTCTACCTTGCGTTCACTTTATCTTTGGATACCAAAAAAGGATGAACTAAATCGCGAGCAATTGTCGATTGAGTTGAGCGAGGTCTTAATCAACGGAATTAACAAATAGTTTTCATTTAATTTTGTAAATTTGCCATACAAACTAACAATTGTTAGTTAAAATGATATGGCAGATTTTCACGACATAAAGGTTTCGGACATTTATAAGGAAGCAAAGGATTGCGTGGTCATTTCCTTTGATGTTCCTGAAAACTTGAAAGAAAAATTCAAATTTGTGCAAGGTCAACACTTGACTTTGAGAAAAATCATCAATGGCGAAGACGTTAGGCGCAACTACTCGTTGTGTTCAAGTCCGTTGGACAACGAATGGAAGGTGGCGGTGAAAACCATTCGCGAAGGTGTTTTTTCAAATTTTGCCTATATCGAACTCAAAAAAGGTGATACGCTCCAAGTGATGGCGCCTCACGGCGAATTTTTCGTAGATGTAGACGTTGCCGCGAGCAATAATTATATCGCATTTGCAGCCGGAAGCGGCATCACGCCTTTGATGTCGATTATGAAAACGCATTTGCGACAGGAACCAAACAGCACGTTCAAGCTTTTCTACTTGAATAGAACCGTAAAATCCATTATCTTTAAAGAAGAAATAGAACAACTTAAAAATGAGTTCTTTGGCAGGTTCCAGGTCTTTCATTTTTTGACAAAAGAGCATCGCGATATTCCATTTTTGAATGGTCGTTTTGACAAAGAAAAAATGCAAGTCCTGACCAAAACGTTTATCGATATCGAAGATACGGCGCACGCGTTCATTTGCGGTCCACAAGATATGATTTTCTTGATTCGCGACGAATTGCAAGCCGCAGGACTGCCAAAGGAAAAAATTCATTACGAACTATTTTTTACAGGCAGTTCAGAAGAGGAAAATAAAAGAATTGCCGAAGTCCTCGAACAGAGAATCGACGGCACAAAAGTTACCATTATTGATGGCGGCAAAGAGTTCCATTTCATTATGGATGAAGATTTTGACAATATTCTCGATGGTGCCTTGGCAGCTGGTGCCGATTTGCCTTTCGCCTGCAAAGGTGGTGTTTGCAGCACCTGCAAATGTCAGGTCAAGGAAGGCTCTGTAAAGATGAAAAAGAATTACGCTTTAGAGGATAAGGAAGTCGAGCAAAACTATGTATTGAGCTGTCAAGCGGTTCCCACGAGCGAAAGCGTGGTTGTTGATTTCGACGTGTAAAATTAAAATATTGATTTGGGCGTTACCCTAAAGGGTCAGGCTGTCGGCAGTCGCTCTCTGCGAGGAGCTCCAACAATGCCTCCATCCTTAACGCAGCTAAAGATAAAATTGAAGTTTCACCAGCTAAAAGCAAATAGCTAATAGCCAAAAGCTAATAAAAATGAGTGAAGAACAAATAAAAAATTTAGAGAAACAGTTCGAAGAACGTATCGCAAGAGACGAAAAAATCGAACCGAAAGACTGGATGCCAGAAAAGTACCGTCAAACGCATATTAGGCAAATGTCGCAGCACGCACATTCCGAAATCGTTGGGATGCTCCCTGAAGGCAACTGGATAACCCGAGCACCTTCATTACGAAGAAAAGTCGCTTTATTGGCGAAAGTTCAAGATGAAGCGGGCCACGGATTGTATCTCTATTCCGCAACCGAAACCTTGGGCATTTCCCGAGATGAATTGTATGAACAATTGCATACAGGTAAGGCAAAATATTCCTCCATTTTCAATTATCCAACATTGACTTGGGCAGATATGGGAGCCATTGGTTGGTTGGTCGATGGTGCTGCCATCATCAATCAAGTGCCATTGTGCAGCACTTCTTACGGACCGTATGCACGAGCGATGATTCGTGTGTGCAAGGAAGAAAGTTTTCACCAACGTCAAGGTTATGAAATAATGATAAAATTGGCAAACGGCACACCGGAGCAGAAAGAAATGGCACAAGATGCACTCAACCGTTGGTGGTGGCCAAGTTTGATGATGTTAGGTCCTACTGATGACCAATCGGTACATACCGAACAGTCGATGAAATGGAAATTGAAACGAAAATCAAACGATGAATTACGTCAACAGTTCATTGACCAAACCGTTCCACAAGCGGATTTGATTGGCTTGACCATTCCAGACCCAGATTTAAAATGGAATGAAGAGCGTCAAAGCTATGATTTCGGCGAAATTGATTGGGATGAATTTTGGCAAGTTGTCAAAGGCCACGGACCAATGAATAAAGAACGAATGAAAGCCAGAGTAGGTGCTTGGGAACGCGGCGAATGGGTTCGTGATGCGGCAATGGCTTATGCTGAAAAACAACAAGATAGAAAAGAAAAGCAAGCAATTTAGAACTTGAACCTGAAATTGAATTTGAAGTAAAACCATTCAAGTTCCATTTCGATTTCAACTTCAATTTAATTAAGATATTATGTCTGATAAAAAAAATTGGCCTTTATGGGAGGTCTTCGTAAGAAGCAAAAACGGATTGGAACATCGTCATTTTGGAAGTCTTCACGCTGCTGATGCGGAAATGGCCTTGGAAAATGCACGTGACGTTTACACCAGGAGAAATGAAGGTGTAAGCATTTGGGTTGTAGAATCTAAAAATATTACCGCTTCAAATCCAGAGCATAACGGAGAACTTTTTGAACCAGCTCAAGATAAAGTCTATCGTCATCCCACGTTTTACGATTTGCCTGACGAAGTAAAACATATGTAGAAGATTTGAAGATTTAAGACTGAAGATTTTTGATTTTAGAAGTTCAAAAATCAGCAATCAAAAATCGGGAATCAACAATAGATGATTAAATGAAAAATTCAAATTTATATCAATACATCCTGCAAATAGCCGACAATTCCCTGATTCTCGGTCAGCGAATGGGTGAGCTTTGTGGTCACGGTCCAAGTTTGGAAACAGACATTGCCTGTACCAATATTTCCTTGGATTTGTTCGGCCAAGTGCGAAGCTATTATCAATATGCTGCCAAAATTGCTGCTGACGGACGCACCGAAGATGATATTGCAATGTTGCGCAAGGAACGGGATTATCTGAATGTTCTTCTTGTGGAGCAACCCAATACCAATTTTGGTTATACGATGGCGAGACAATTTCTATTTGACCTATTTCATCTACTGTTTTTAAAAGAACTTGAGAAGAGCAAGGATTTGACACTTTCTGCAATCGCTACAAAGTCAATAAAAGAAGTGACGTATCATCAACGTTTGTCTTCAGATTGGATAAAACGTTTGGGTGATGGTACAGAAGAAAGTCACGAAAGAATTCAAACTGCCATAGATGATTTATGGACCTACACAGACGAGCTTTTTCGTTTATCAGAAGTTGATGAAGCGATGCTTAAAGAAGGTGTTGCTGTGGATATTTCGAAATTAAAAAATGACTATTACCAAAAAGTATCAGATATTTTAGAGGAAGCCACCTTAAAAGTTCCAGAATCAAAATATTTCCAAAAAGGAGGAAAACAAGGCATTCATACAGAACATATGGGTTATCTACTTGCCGATTTACAATATATGCAAAGAGCTTATCCAAATATGGAGTGGTAATCTATGACGATAACAGAACAACATATAGACAAACTCTTAATCCCAATTTTGGAGCAAGTTTCTGACCCAGAAATTCCAGTGCTTTCCATTATGGATATGGGTGTTGTACGTTCTGCAATCATTGAAAATGGCATTGCAAAAATTGAAATCACACCAACGTATAGTGGTTGTCCTGCGATGGATGTCATAGGTGATGATATCAAAAAAGCTCTAAAAGAAGCTGGTTACGAATCAGAAATTGATTTGATTTTGTCTCCTGCTTGGACCACTGATTGGATAACGCCAAAAGGAAGAAAAGCTTTGGAAGATTACGGTATCGCTGCACCTTTGGAAGCAGAAGCCGACAAAGAAGCGCTTTTAGGAGATAAAAAAATAGTAAAATGTACTAATTGTGGTTCCACAAACACACGATTGGTCAGTCAATTTGGTTCTACGGCTTGCAAGGCGCAATTTCAGTGTAACGATTGCCAAGAGCCTTTTGATTATTTTAAATGTTTGAAATAAAAATTTATGGATAAATCTTCAATGTTAGGATTGCGAACCGTTGTGTATATGGTTGATGATTTGGAAAAAGCCAAACAATGGTATATGAAAGCCTTTAATGCCAAACCTTATTATGACACACCGTATTATGTGGGTTTTAACATTGCAGGCTATGAGTTGGGATTGCATCCAAAGGAAAAAGCGCAAGGTATTGATAATGGTACCGTTTTATCTTACTGGGGCGTTGAAGATGTTCATAAAACCTATAAAAACTTAATCGATTTAGGCGCAACCAAACACGAAGAGCCAAATAATGTGGGAGGCGAAATTGTACTTGCAACCGTTTATGACCCTTGGAAAAATATCATCGGTATCATCTATAATCCTGAATTTAAACTTCCAAATTAATTTATGAGCTCTATTCTTTTAAAAATTGAAAATAATATTGCGACTGTCACGCTCAACCGACCAGAAGTCTTCAATAGTTTTAATCGTGAGATGGCGTTAAGGCTTCAAGATACTTTAGACTCTTGTGAGAAAGATGAGCAAGTTCGCGCAATCGTCCTTACAGGAAATGGAAAGGCTTTTTGTGCTGGACAAGATTTGAAGGAAGTGACTTCGCCCGAACTCAATCCTGGATTTAAAAAAATCTTGGATGAACATTACAACCCGATTATTTCAAGAATCAGAAATATCAAAAAACCAGTTGTTGCAGCAGTAAATGGTGTTGCTGCAGGAGCAGGAGCTAATATTGCATTGGCTTGTGATGTTGTGGTTGCACACGAGAATGTCAGTTTTATTCAGGCATTTAGTTTGATTGGTTTGATTCCCGATAGCGCTGGCACATTCTTTTTACCGAGACTGATTGGTTTTCAAAAAGCATCAGCTTTGGCGATGTTGGGTGATAAAATTTCCGCAGAAGAGGCCGAACGTATGGGAATGATTTACAAAGTGATTCCTCAAGAAAACTTCGAAAGCGAAGTTGAAAAATTGGCCTTCAAATTAGCTATTTTACCGACTCTTGCATTGGGAAAAATGAAAGATGCCTTGAATCAGTCACTGACCAATAATTTGGAACAACAACTGAAATTGGAATCAAAATTACAGATTGAAGCCGCACAAACCGAAGACTATGCAGAAGGCGTGGCAGCATTTGTAGAAAAAAGAAAGCCTAATTTTAAAGGGAAATAATATCGAACACTGAACTGAAGAATAACGAACAACGAATTTTTAAAATGGGAAACTATAAATATGATTTGGAAGAACGATTGATTCAGTTTGCAGTCGATGTCATTTTAATCTGTGGGAAGATTGATGGTAGTTTCGCTTCTCAACATCTTTCAAAACAATTGATTCGCTCTGCAACCGCTTCTGCACTTAATTATGGTGAAGCTCAAAGCGCAGAATCCGCAAGGGATTTTCTACACAAGATGAAGTTGTGTTTAAAGGAATTGAGAGAATCATTGGTAAATTTGAAAATACAAAAAGGAGCGGAGTTAATACAAAATATTGAAAAGTTGGAAATATTGATGAAGGAGAATAATGAGCTGATAGCAATTTTTGTTTCAAGTATCAAAACATCAAAAATCAAAAATAACATTCAATGATATGAATATATACAAGAATGTAAACTTCAATATTCGTTATTCAAAATTCTATATTTATGATTAACAACGTAGGAATCATTGGAAGTGGAACGATGGGAAGTGGCATTGCACAGGTTGCTGCCACTGCTGGTTGTGTGGTGAAATTATTTGACACAAATAACACAGCTTTAGACAGGGCAAAAACATCGCTCGAAAAGATTTTAGCTCGATTGGTCGAAAAAGGAAAAATCAAATTAGAAGAAAAATCTCGAATTCAAGACAATATTTCCTACGTCAGCAATCTTAAAGATTTGTCTGATTCTGACTTGACTATTGAGGCAATTGTAGAAAATCTCGAAATCAAAAAGAAAGTGTTTTCCGAATTGGAAACATATGTGTCTGATGATTGCATCATCGCTTCGAATACATCAAGTTTATCCATCGCATCCATCGCATCAGCTTTCCAAAAACCGGAACGTTGCATCGGAATCCATTTTTTCAATCCAGCGCCTTTGATGGCATTAGTTGAGGTCATTCCAGCCATTCAAACATCAAAAGAAGTTCTGGAAAAATCGGTTCAAACCATTTCTAATTGGGAGAAAACCGTGGCTGTTGCCAAAGACACGCCAGGATTTATCGTCAATCGTGTAGCTCGACCTTTTTATGGAGAAGCTTTGCGAATTTATGAAGAAGGCATTGCTGATTTTGCAACGATTGACCATAGTTTAAAAAGTTTAGGAGGTTTCCGAATGGGACCATTCGAGCTAATGGATTTTATTGGTAATGATGTCAACTACACAGTCACCGAAACCGTTTTTGCAGCATTTTATTTTGACCCAAGATACAAGCCAAGTTTCACTCAAAAGCGTTTTTCTGAAGCTGGTTATCTAGGCAGAAAATCAGGAAAAGGCTATTATAATTATTCGGAAGGTGCCATTCAAACAACCCCAAAAGAGGATAAAGAATTAGCACAACAAATATTTGACCGTGTTTTAGTAATGCTCATCAATGAAGCCGCTGATGCATTGTTTTTGAATATAGCCTCTGCAAAAGATATTGACAATGCTATGACCAAAGGCGTCAATTATCCAAAAGGATTATTGGCTTGGGCAGATGAAAAAGGCATCGATTGGTGCGTTTCAAAAATGGATGAATTATATAATGAATATCACGAAGATAGGTACCGTTGCAGTCCGTTGTTGCGTAAAATGGAAAATAAGGGAAAAAAGTTTTATGAATAATCTGGAATTAGGGATTTGGAATTAGGCATTAGTATGAATAGCGATTACCATTTTAAATTTGAAGACTTACAGGTTTATCATAAAGCGATGGACTTTGGAGAATTGGTGAATTCCATTGTGAATAAATTTCCAAAACACGAGTTGTATGCATTGTCATCACAATTTCGTAGGGCAGCAGATTCTATTTCTCTGAACATCGCAGAGGGTTATCCTGGTTCAGATGCTCAATTTGTTAAACATATAAATTATGCTATTTATAGTGCTAACGAATGCGTAAGTTGTAGTACAAAAGCGAAAAGAAGGTCATATATAGACTTTGAGCAAGATGAGGAAAATAGAAAATTGATTTCAGAATTAACAAAAATGTTATCATCATTAAGAAATAAAATTATTGAACGAAGCAAAAATACTAATCCCTAATCCCAAATTCCTAATGCCTTTAAGCGGAAAAAAAATTCCATATCAAATGTTGTCGCTCGATGCATACAGCCAATGGCTCGGCATTGAAATTCTAGAATGTGAAATCGGTCGTTGCAAAGTTGCTATGACAGTCAGGAAAGAAATGCTCAATAGTATGGGCAAAGCACACGGAGGCATCAGTTATTCGCTGGCAGATACGGCTTTTGGTTTTGCGGCCAACACGCACGGTAAATTTGCGGTGTCTATCGAAACGAGTATCAATCACATAGAGGCGTTGAATGAAGGTGATTATTTGGTGGCAGAATCAGTGATTGAAAAAGTAAATAACAAATTGGGTTTCAATATTGTCGAAGTAAAGAGAGACGAGGAATTGGTAGCGCTTTTTAAAGGTGTGGTTTATAGAACCCAAAAAGAATGGCAGGAAGTTTAAAATCAACATAACTCTAAAACAAAACTATTATGAAATGGCAGGGTAGAAGACAAAGCGGAAACGTCGAAGACCGTCGTGGTATGAGTTCCAAAGGAAAATTGGCAGCAGGCGGAGGCCTTATTGCAGTAGTAGTGATATTGCTCCAACTTTTTGGAGGTGAAACAGGGCAGCAATTGGCACCTATCATTGAACAGGTGAATCAATCACAGTCCGTTTCCTCGGGCGAGCAAAGGGAATTGACTGAAAGTGAGAAAGAGATGGGTGAATTTATGGCTACGGTTTTGGCAGATACAGAAAATGTATGGAGGCAAGTTTTTAGTCAAAACGGATTGGGAACATATAAAGAACCAACCCTCGTACTTTTTTATGATGCTGTAAGCAGTGGATGCGGAAATGCCAGTGCTGCGATGGGACCTTTCTATTGTCCAGCTGACCAAAAATTATATATGGACCTTCGGTTTTTCGACGAGTTGAAAACACGTTTTGGTGCTAAAGGAGGCGATTTTGCAATCGCTTATGTCACAGCGCACGAAGTCGGCCATCACATTCAGACCATTTTGGGAACTTCAAGTAAAGTCAGACAATTGCAACAGCAAACCAATCAAACACGTGCCAATCAATTATCCGTCGCACAGGAGTTGCAAGCTGATTTCTACGCTGGTGTTTGGGCGCATCACAATAATAAATATTTGGAAGAAGGTGATATCGATGAGGCTTTGAGCGCTGCAAGTGCGGTGGGCGATGACGCTATTCAAAGAAAAACACAAGGCTCTGTAAATCCGGACAGCTTTACGCACGGGACATCAGAACAACGTAAATACTGGTTTATGAGAGGTTATAAAACAGGAGATATCCGACAAGGAGATACCTTTTCGGAATTATTGAACTAAACTATAAAAATATTAATTTGAGATTGAAGTCTCAATTTTCAACTTCAATTTCAATTTCAAATTCATAAATGGAAGCATATATCATAGACGGCATACGAACACCAATAGGAAGCTATCAAGGCACCTTATCAGCGGTTAGAACTGATGATTTGGCGGCATTGGTGATTGAAGAAATTGTAAAACGTAATCCAAACATTCCCAAAGATGCTTATGATGATGTCATTCTGGGCTGTGCCAACCAAGCAGGTGAAGACAATCGTAACGTGGCAAGAATGGCGTCTTTATTGGCAGGCTTGCCATTTTCAGTGCCTGGTGAAACCGTAAATCGTTTGTGCAGCTCCGGGTTGTCGGCAATCATTCACGCCAATCGAGCCATAAAATCTGGTGATGGAGATGTTTTTATCGCTGGTGGTGTCGAAAATATGACGCGCGGACCTTACGTTGTGGCAAAACCGTCGAGTGCTTTTGGAACCGATGCCAAAATGTATGATTCCAGTTTTGGATGGCGATTTGTCAATCCGAAAATGCACGAAATGTACGGAACTGATGGAATGGGAAATACCGCAGAAAACTTGGTGGAGAAGTATCATATTTCACGTGAAGACCAAGATAAGTTTGCTTATTGGAGCCAAATGAAAGCCACAAAAGCCCAAGAAAATGGACGTTTGGCAAAAGAAATTGTGACGGTCGAAATTCCTCAACGCAAAAAAGACCCAATCAAATTTTCAAAAGACGAATTTGTAAAACCCAATACCACTTTGGAGGTCCTTGCAAAACTGCGAGGCGCTTTCAAAAAGGAAGGTGGCAGCGTCACGGCAGGCAATTCATCAGGATTGAATGATGGCGCAGCAGCGACCATTATTGCATCTGAAGAAGCAGTAAAAAAATACAATCTCAAACCATTGGCTCGCATCGTCAGTTCGGCTGTGGTTGGTGTTGAGCCAAGAATTATGGGCATTGGTCCAGTTGAGGCTTCCAACAAGGCACTCGCAAAAGCTGGCTTGACAATGGAAAATATGGATGTCATCGAATTGAACGAAGCCTTTGCCGCTCAAGCGTTGGCCTGCACAAGGGCTTGGGGACTCAAGGATGACGACCCAAGATTGAATCCAAACGGAGGTTCCATAGCTATCGGCCATCCGCTCGGCGTTACAGGAACACGAATTGCATATTCCGCTGCATTGGAATTAAAAGAAACTGGAAAACGATATGGATTGGTAACCATGTGTATCGGGGTAGGACAAGGATATGCTGCCATAATTGAAAGAGTATGAGTTTAAATAAAATACAACATTACGTTCAAGGACATTGGACCACAGGAACAGAAGAAGGGGCACCTGTTTTGGATGCCATCACAGGTGAAGCATTTGCCAGCATCGCCATTGAAGGCTTGGATATTCCCGAAATTCTTCAATATGGAAGAACAAAAGGTGATGCATTGCGAAAAATGACTTTTCAAGAGCGCGGCAATATGCTCAAAAGTCTGGCATTGTATCTCACCAAACGAAAAGAACAATTCCACGAATTGAGTTATAGAACAGGTGCCACACGTATCGACAGCTGGATTGATATCGAAGGTGGATTTGGCAATTTGTTCGCTAATGCCTCGTTACGAAAATTATTTCCGAACCAATCTTATCACGTAGAAGGCGACCCTATTGATTTGTCTCGTGGCGGACGTTTTATGGCGCATCACATTATGGTGCCAAAAAAAGGTGTCGCGGTGCATATCAATGCTTTTAACTTCCCGGTTTGGGGAATGTTGGAAAAATGCGCAGTCAATTGGATGGCTGGTGTTTCTTCGGTTGTTTTGCCGGCACCTTCGTCATCGTATTTGGCAGAAGCTGTCGCAAGGGAAATCATCAATTCAGGAATTTTGCCCGAAGGAGCACTGCAAATTATCAACGGAACTGTCAAAACCATTTTGGATTCTGTCGAATCACAAGATGTGGTAACATTTACAGGTTCGGCTGCAACAGGTAGATTGCTCAAAGTGCATCCAAGGTTAATTCAGGAATCAGTCCCTTTCACAATGGAAGCAGATTCGTTGAATGCTTCTGTTTTAGGTGAAGATGCCATTCCTGGAACTCCAGAATTTGATTTGTTCATCAAAGAAGTGAGAAACGAAATGACGGTCAAATGCGGACAAAAATGTACTGCCATCCGAAGAATCATTGTTCCTGAAAAACGTATGGAAGAGGTTCAGATTGCTCTTGGAAAAGCGTTGGATAAAGTCACTATTGGTGACCCTCGATTGAAAGAAGTTAGAATGGGTTCCTTGATTAGCCTTCAGCAAGTGGAAGCTGTTCATAAATCGGTTCAGGACATTGCCAAGGAAGCGAAAATTGTCTACGGAAATCTAGATAAAATTGATACCATCGGTGCCGATGCCAAAAAGGGAGCTTTTGTCAGTCCGATTCTATTACGTGCAGACCATCCATTTGAAAGCAAAGCGGTACACGAGCGTGAGGCATTTGGTCCTGTTAGTACGATTATGCCTTATAAAACATTGGACGAAGCAATTCAATTGGCGCAAATGGGTAAAGGCTCTTTAGTATCATCCATTGCAACCAATGATGATAAAATTGCAAAAGACTATGTGTTTAATGCCGCATCTCATCACGGACGTATTCTGGTGTTGAACAGAGAAAGTGCCAAACAAAGTACGGGCCACGGCTCGCCATTACCGCTTTTGGTTCACGGTGGACCAGGACGGGCTGGAGGCGGAGAAGAAATGGGTGGTTTGAGAGGCATTAAACATTATTTGCAGCGTACCGCCATTCAAGGCTCGCCTACAACGTTGACCGAAATTACAGGCATTTATCAACCAAATGCTGCCTATAAGGAAACAGAGCAGCATCCTTTCAAGTATTATTGGGAAGATATCCAACCAGGTATGTCACTCAAAACGCATAAACGCACTTTGACAGATACCGATATCATCAATTTTGCCAATGTCACTTGGGACCATTTTTATGCCCACACCGATATTACATCGTTAGATGGAAGCATTTTTGAAAAGCGAACGGCTCACGGTTACTTCATCATTTCAGCAGCCGCAGGATTGTTTGTCTATCCGAATAAAGGTCCAGTGGCGGCAAATTACGGATTGGAAGAATGCCGATTCCTTCGACCATTATATCACAATGATACCATTTATGTACGTCTGACTTGTAAACAAAAAGTAGATAGAGATGTTGCTTCGGCAGAACATCCTAGCGGCATTGTGAAATGGTTTGTTGAGGTTTTCGATTCAGAAGATGAATTGGTCGCGGTTGCAACCATTCTGACGATGGTTCAGAAAAAGCAAGAAGTTTTTGTTGAAATGACTGATGAAAAAATAGAGGAATGTTTGTCGAAATTGAACGAAAACAGCAAACCAAGTTGGGGCATTATGACGCCACAGCATATGCTCGAACATTTGGAATACACTTATAAAATTGCTTCTGGCGAAATTCAGGATTTTGAAATTGCCACACCAGAAAAGATTTTGGAAAAAGTTCACGCAAGTCTCTATAACTACGAGCAGTTTCCAAAGAACACCAATTTCCCTTTGTTGGAAAAAAATAAATTGGACGATTTAAAACATCCGGATTTAGAGACAGCAAAGCAAAAATTTCTGGAACAACGTGCAAAATATTTGGAGTTTTTCAAGGAACATCCAGATGCAAAACTCAAAAACTTGGTGTTTGGTGAGCTCAATCGTTATGAGTCCTATCTCTTGGAACGAAAACACTTAAATCATCACTTCGAGCAATTCGGATTAATTGACAATTAAAAAATGGAATTTAAAGCAAAGTCTTTGTTCTTGATACTAACATCTTAATTCTAATATGGAACCATACGTAAAAACAAAAAACAAAAGCGGTGTAGGCTATATCGAATTTTTCCACCCTGCACATAACTCTCTACCGAGTCAAGTCTTGTCTGAACTCGCTAGAGCCATTGCTAAAGCAGGCGAAGACGACAGCATCAAAGTTATTGTGCTTCAAAGTGGAGGTGACCGCACATTCTGTGCTGGCGCAAGTTTTGAAGAACTTGTGTCAATTACCAACGAAGATGAAGGAAAACTGTTTTTCTCCGGATTTGCCAATGTCATTAACGCAATGCGAAAATGTCCAAAGTTCATAATCGGTAGAGTTCAAGGCAAAACCGTTGGTGGTGGTGTTGGCCTTGCAGCAGCAACCGACTTTTGTATGGCTACCAAGTTCGCTGATATTAAATTGAGTGAGCTCAACGTTGGTATTGGCCCATTTGTCGTTGGGCCAGCTGTTCGTAGAAAACTGGGTGTCAGCGCAATGTCGCAGATTGCTATGGATGCCGATTCGTTTTATTCGGCAAATTGGGCAATGGAAAAGGGACTATATGCAAAAGTATTTGATACTACCGAAGAGCTGGATGATGCCGTTACAGCTTTTACGGAAAAATTAAAAGGCTACAATCCAAAGGCAATGTCAGAAATGAAGAATATGTTTTGGCGCGAAACCGAAGATTGGGACCAACTTTTAGTACAGAGAGCAAAAATCAGCGGAAGATTGGTGTTGAGTGAATTCACGAAAGAGAAATTAAAACAATATAAATAATAAAAAACTTAAGATTAGTGATTGATGACTTCAGATTTTAGAAGTTCTTCAATCAACAATCAACAATCAACAATCAACAAACAACAATCAATAATCAGAATGATTTACGCATTTAACGGCTACATCCCAGTTGTTCACGAAAGCAGTTTTGTGCATCCCTTGGCAGCGGTGACTGGCAATGTCATCATTGGTAAAAACTGTTACATTGGACCGGGAGCAGCCATTCGTGGCGATTGGGGACAGATTATTTTGGAAGATGGCGTCAATGTTCAGGAAAACTGTACCGTTCATATGTTTCCAGGAAAATCAATTACATTAAAGGAAAGTGCTCACGTTGGTCATGGCGCGGTCATTCACGGCGCACAATTGGGAAGAAATTGCCTTATTGGGATGAATTCCGTCATTATGGATGATGCTGAAATCGGTGATGAATGCATCGTTGGCGCTATGAGTTTCGTAAAGGCCGAAGAGAAATTTCCGAGACGTAAATTGATAGTAGGCAATCCGGCGAAAGCCATCAAAGATATTTCAGATGAGATGATTGCCTGGAAAACCAAAGGCACACAGCTGTATCAGCAATTACCAGCAGAATGTCACGACACATTGCGTATGGTTGAACCTTTGCGGGAAGTACCTGAAAATATGAAAATGCAGGAAGGAATGTATGATACGTTGAGAGAATTTATGAAACAATAGTTGGGCGTTACCACAAGGGTCAGGCTTTCGGCAGTCGCTCTCTGCGAGGAGCTCCAACAATGCCTCAAATGCCAAGCATTCACGAGCTCATATTTATCAAATAATATGGAGCGAGAAATCCTTAACGCAGCTTGGAACTGAAAAAGAAAATTAAAATATAAAATGTCAAAATTTGACTTAAAAATGCCCAAAATGGGCGAGAGTATAACAGAAGGCACCATCATCAACTGGCTGGTCAACGAAGGCGACAGTTTTGAGGAAGGCGATATCCTTTTGGAAGTCGCCACAGATAAAGTGGACAACGAAGTCCCTGCACCAGCTGCAGGAACCTTGAAGAAAACACTTTTCAAAGCAAAAGACGTTGTACCTGTTGGAGAGATAATTGCACTTCTTGAAGTTGCAGAAGGAGCTCAATCTAAAAAAGAAACCGTCATTCCGAGCGAAGCGAAGGAATCTCATCAAGAAAAAACAAAGGTTACTAAACCAAAACCGATGTCTAGCCCTTCAAGCTCAACTTCATATTCAGTTTCAAATTCTAACACGTTTTTTTCCCCATTAATCCAAAAAATAGCAAAGGAACAACATATCAGTTTTGAAGAGTTGGCAAGAATTCCAGCAACAGGAAATGAAGGCAGATTGCGTAAAAGTGACGTGTTCGCTTATATCGAAGATGGTCGTCCATATAAGTTTGCCCAACAAGTGCAACAAGACCCGACAGCATATCGAATTCCGCAGCTGAATTTAGACAAGGGCACCGGAAAAATCATCAAGATGGACCGAATGCGGCAGATGATTGCCGACCATATGGTGTATTCCAAACACACATCGCCGCACGTCACAGCCAATGTGGAAGCCGATTTGACTGATATGGTCAATTGGAGGAATGCCAATAAGGAAGCGTTTCAGAAGAAATACAATGAGAAATTGACCTTCACACCTTTGTTTGTGGAAGCTGTAGCAAAAGCTATTAAAGATTTTCCGAATATCAATGCTTCTGTTGATGGTGAACATATCATCGTAAAAGAGAACATCAATATTGGGATGGCGACTGCTTTGCCAAGTGGAAATCTGATTGTTCCCGTTGTGAAAAACGCTGACCAGAAAGATTTAAAATCATTGGCAGAAAATGTGAACGAGCTGGCCACTAAAGCGCGAGACAACAAATTGGCCGCCGATGACATCAAAGGAAGCACTTTTACGATTTCGAATGTTGGAACCTTTGGAAGTGTGATGGGAACTCCTATTATCAATCAACCGGAAGTGGCCATTTTGGCATTGGGAATTATCAAAAAACGTGCTGAAGTCATTGAAACTGAAAAAGGAGATGAGATTGCTATAAGAAGTATGATGTATCTGTCACTGTCATTTGACCATCGTGTTGTGGATGGTTATTTGGGAGGCAGTTTTTTAAGACGTGTTGCCGATTACCTTGAACAATTTGATGTAAAAAGAAAAATTTGATTTACGCAGACCTGTCAGGTTTTTGAAAACCTGACAGGCCTTAAGCCCAATTTAGCGTTAGGGATTGAAGCGGCATCCTTTTTTGTTTTTCA
Organism: Gelidibacter sp.; assembly: GCA_041391925.1. Classification (GTDB taxonomy): domain Bacteria; phylum Bacteroidota; class Bacteroidia; order Flavobacteriales; family Flavobacteriaceae; genus JBPOFM01. Next base: position 33,854 of record JAWKNA010000004.1, read on the forward strand.
CAAAAAAGATATAGCGGAAAGCCCGCCCGAACGCCCAAAAAGATATAAATGAATAAGTTAACCAAAGATATTCTCAAAAAAGGATTTACCAACCTCTGTACAGCAAAAGCGATGGCGGAACTGTACGAGGCAAATTTTAAGGAAGTTTCAAAATATGTGCACGCAACTTCACGCGGGCACGAAGCGATACAGACTGCGGTTGGATTGCAGTTGTTACCGCAAGATTTCGCCTATCCATACTATCGCGATGATGCGATGCTGTTGGCTTTCGGAATGAAACCGTATGATTTGATGCTTCAGCTGCTAGCGAAACGCGACGACCCATTTTCTGGCGGACGCACGTATTATTCGCATCCAAGTTTGAGAGATGACGATAAACCGAAAATTCCACATCAATCTTCTGCTACAGGTATGCAGGCGATTCCAGCTACTGGTGCAGCGATGGGAATGCAATACAAGGAATTGCAAGGTCTCGATGATAAAAAATTGAAGGAGAAACCGCTTGTGGTTTGTTCATTGGGAGATGCGTCAGTGACTGAAGGTGAGATTGCAGAGGCATTTCAAATGGCTACATTGAAACAGATGCCGATTTTATATTTGGTGCAGGATAATGGATGGGATATTTCTGCCAATGCCAAGGAAACACGTGCCCAAAATGCCTATGAATATGCAAAAGGATTCAATGGGCTTGACGCTATTTCTATTGATGGCGCTAACTTTATAGAGAGTTATCAAGCTATTGAAAAAGTGATTGCGACCATCCGAAAGGAGCGTCGACCATTTTTGGTGCACGCAAAAGTCCCGTTGTTGAATCATCACACATCTGGTGTGCGGATGGAATGGTATCGTGATGATTTGGACGAAGCACGTTCTCGCGACCCTTATCCCGTTTTGAAACGGCAATTGCTCGACAATGGATTTAGTGAGAATGAGATAAATGATATTGAAAAATTAGCTAAAAAGAACGTTCAAGACGATTTCGAGAAAGCAAAAAAAGCCGAAGACCCAAAACCTGAAGATTTATTTACGCACGACTTTGCACCATCTGATATTGTTGAGGAAAAAGGTGAACGTTCTCCACAAGGCGCAGATAAAGTTGTGATGGTTGACTGTGCGCTGTTTGCCGTGGAAGAGTTGATGGCGAAACATCCTGAATGTTTGTTGTATGGTCAGGATGTTGGTGGACGATTGGGCGGAGTTTTTCGTGAGGCCGCTACCTTGGCGCAGAAATTTGGCGATAATCGGGTGTTCAATACACCTATTCAAGAGGCATTTATTGTCGGTTCGACTGCAGGAATGAGTGCCGTTGGACTTAAACCCATTGTTGAGGTACAATTTGCTGATTATATTTGGCCAGGACTCAATCAGTTGTTTACCGAAGTCAGTCGCAGTTGTTATCTTTCCAACGGAAAATGGCCTGTAAGTATGATTTTGCGTGTTCCGATAGGTGCTTATGGTAGCGGTGGTCCATATCATTCATCATCGGTTGAGAGCGTGTTGACAAACATTCGAGGCATCAAAATCGCTTATCCGAGCAATGGTGCTGACCTAAAAGGTTTGATGAAAGCCGCATATTATGACCCAAATCCGGTCGTTATTCTGGAACACAAAGGCTTGTATTGGTCCAAAGTGAAAGGGACGCAAGGTGCAACGTCTGTGGAGCCTTCTGAAGATTATGTATTGCCTTTCGGAAAAGCTTGGGTATTACAAGAAATATGGAAACAAGAAGAAAAGGAAACAGTAACCATTGTTACTTACGGAATGGGTGTCCATTGGGCTTATAATGCCTCGGGCGAAATGGATATGCGCGACCAAATTGAAATCATCGATTTACGCACCTTGTATCCGTTGGATGAAGACACCATTATGAAATCCGTCAAGAAAACTGGCAAATGTTTGGTAGTGACCGAAGAACCTTCAAACAATAGTTTTGCAAGGGCTTTGGCAGGGAAAATTCAGGAAGAATGTTTTCAGTTTCTTGATGCACCAGTAATGACTATTGGAAGTGAAAATATGCCAGCTATTCCTTTGAATTCAACTTTGGAGCAGACGATGATTCCAAGTACGGAGAAGGTGAAGGCAAAGATAAATGAGTTACTATCTTATTGATTTGGGCTAAAACTCTTAAATATTGATGATTACATTAGCCAAAACACTAAAACTCATTATTATGAAAAAAGTAATTTTTATGTCCTTTATGGCATTATTCATGGCAACGTCCTTTACGTCTTGTAGAGATAAGACCGAAAAAGAAAAAGTAATGGAAGAGATGAAAGACAACGATGCCGAAGTGAAAGTGAACGAGGATGGCGACAAGATAAAAATGGAAACCGAAGACAAAAAGGTTAAAATTAAGGAAGATGAAAACGGAGACGTGACCATCAAGGAGAAAACTAAAAACGACGATAATTAAATTTAAAAAAGCGGTTCTTTCGAGAGCCGTTTTTTTTATTTAATCAATTGAGAATAATTTAATATAGTTTCAAATCCTCTTGATTTAAAATAATCAGAAGGGTTTTCTTTTGATGCCACCATCACAAAATCGCCACCCCAAGCACCCAAGCTTTTAATGGCTCCTTGAAAATCGGGAAACAGCAATTCTTTTATGGGTTTCAGTTTGATGATGTTTGAAATGAGTTGTTCGTGGTCATCCATCAAATCTTGAAAATCGTTCAAATTGTCACAATCAATCATCTTTAATGTGATATCATTGATTTTTGAAATTTCCTTTGAAATATCAGACGTGTTGTTTTTGTAATGTGCTATCCCATCACGGCTATTCTGTTTTTTATTGAGATATAAAAAATAAAGATGCGTTTTAAAGGGAGGATTGAAATTCACTTCGGTTACTTTCGGTTTTTTGGTAATCAATTGATACGTTATGGGTATGTCGTGCTGTGCGCACGCAATGTCGTAGCCACTTCCCCCAAATGTTTTCTCCAGTAATTTATAGGCATCAACGTTCACCCAATCCGCAATATTGTTAATTAAAGTTGATGAAGTTCCTAATCCCCATTTTTTTGGAAAATCCAATTTTGTGGTTATCACATAGCCTTTTCCTGATTGAAGAAATTCGGGATTAAGCTGTTTAGTTACATCCAAAATCTGAACAACCCTTTGTGAAATTTCATTTAGATGATTTTGTGTTTCGGATTTAAGGTCTTTTATTGAAAAAACATCTTCAAACCAGAGTTCTCCTTTTTCGTCATAACTTTTCCAAATGATTTTTGATTCTGAAATAGGTTCAACTTTTATGGATTGACCAAATTTTGTTGGTACAGCAAGCGAAAGTGCACCGTCGAGAACCACATATTCTCCGGTGAGCAATAATTTACCATTGCTGTAAAAGGTTTTGGGTTCAGAGTTCAAAATTCAAAGTTTAAAGTTACGAATTGCATAGTCTTTGGAATTGGGCGCTTGATTATTGCAATTTTAACTTTCTTAATTCGCAAAGCGCTTCTTCCACTGCATGATGCGTTACCACATTCGTCTTAAAATGCTCGACGATTTTTTCTTTTTCATCGTTGGTGGCTTGCAATTGGTTCAGCATATTCATCAAGTGCATTTTCATATGTCCTTGCTGAATTCCTGTTGTTGTCAAAGATTTGATGGCAGCAAAATTTTGAGCCAAGCCTGCAACCGCCACTATTTGCATCAACTCCTTTGCGGTTGGTTTTTGGAGCATTTCAAGAGCTAATTTCGCCAATGGATGTAAGCTTGTCAAACCACCAATAGTTCCCAATGCCAATGGAATTTCCATCCAAAATCTGAAAATGTCATCTTTGATTTCCGCATGCGTCAAACTGCTATAAGTTCCGTCTTTGGAGGCATATGCATGAACGCCAGCTTCCACGGCTCTAAAGTCATTGCCTGTGGCCAGAACGACGGCATCAATCCCGTTCATGATTCCTTTGTTGTGTGTCACAGCTCTGTAAGGCTCTATCTCGGCGATGCGAACTGCTTGAACAAATTTTTCTGCAAATTCCATCGGATTTTTAATATCGTTATCCTTTAAGTCATCAACCTTACAAGAAACTTCAGCCCTTACTAAACAATCAGGAACATAATTGGAAAGAATGCTCATCACCACTTGGATGTTTTTTTCCGTTTCTGAAAAGCCATCATAATATTTTGCTTCGGTTTGCAAGGTTGAGGCAAACTGTTCCAAGCACGAGTTTATAAAATTGGCACCCATTGCATCCAGGGTTTCAAAGGTGGCATGAAGCTGATAATAATTTTGAAGTTTATTAGTTTTGTCTTTTAATTGTATGTCCAAAATTCCACCGCCACGTTTTTGCATACTTCCAGTAATGGATTCTGTATCAGCGAATAACTTTGGCTTCACTTTTTGAAAAAATCGATTCAATATATCGATTTCTCCAGTATAGATAAAATGTACTTGACCTATTTTAGTGGTAGAAATCACTTCAGCTTTAAAACCGCCTCGGTCCAACCAGAATTTCGCTGCTTTGCTCGCTGCCGCTACCACAGAACTTTCCTCTATGGTCATTGGTACGGTGTAAAGCGTTCCGTTAATCAAGAAGTTGGGTGCAACACCTAATGGCAAATAATAATTAGTAATGGTATTTTCGACAAATTCGTCATGCAATTGTTGAAGCTTTTCATCGTCGTTCCAATATTGCTTTAAGATGTTTTTGGCGGTTTGTTTTTCATCAAAATAAGTATCAACAATCCAAGCGATTTTTTCGGATTTTGACAATTTTGAAAAGCCAGTTATGGGTTTATTCATGGAATTTTGAATCTGATAACAAAGATACTACCTTGGTACGAATATTGTGCGACAAATCTCAAGATTGCGCATTTAACTATCAATAGTTAGTGTTTTTGCATTATTTTTAGTAAACTTGGCAAGATTTTGCTGAAAATTCACTGGAAATATATTCATTCAAAACGCTCTTGAATTTAACTATGTAAAATTGATGTATTTATGAAGTCAATATAGCATTGATTAATAAATTAAGTGCATTAAATATCACGGAATCACTACTAACTAAATTAAATTAAATATGAATTTTGTTTTAGGACTACTTATTGTTGGATGGATTTTTTGCCTTATTTGGATACCTTTAATTATCAAAGCAAATTGGAAAACACATCCTAGAGCTCTATTTGTTTGTTTTTTTGCTGAAATGTGGGAACGTTTCTCCTATTATGGAATGAGAGCATTGTTGACCTTATATATGGTAAAAGTTGTTTTCCAGCAAATTTCAAGCGGAGAAGCTGATGTAAAATCTCTCGCTATTTACGGGTCATACACAGCATCCATTTATTTGGGGCCAATTATAGGAGGGATGATGGCTGATAAATATTTAGGCTTCAGAAAAGCAATATTATTGGGTGGTATGCTTATAAGTCTTGGACACATTGTATTGGCGGCTCAAGGATTGGTGGCGGAAACCAATGAACTATTCTTTTTTATCGCATTGTCATTTATTGTTGTAGGTACTGGATATTTCAAACCTAATATATCTAGTTTCTTGGGCAAATTCTATGAAAAGGATGATCCGAGAAAGGATTCTGCTTATAATATTTTTTATATGGGTATTAATGTAGGTGCATTTCTTTCGGCACTTACTTGTGGATATTTGGGAGAAGAAGTTGGGTGGCATTGGGGATTTGGTCTTGCAGGAATAGGAATGATTGTCGGTCTAATTGTTTTTTGGATTAACTTAAAGCATTTTGGTGATGAAGGTCTCGTTCCTGATGAAAAATATAGTAAAGGAAATGCTTTTGCAGGTATAAGTATTAATAATGTTATTATATTTTTAAGTTTTATAGCTGTCCCTTTATGGGCCTTGTTGTTTAACCATGATATAGTGTTTAAATATGGACTTACTAGTATAACAATAATTGTACTATTATATCTTATCTACCTTAGTAACAAATACGAAAACGGGTCACGTCTATTAGTTGTATTGATTTTGTTTGTATTCCATGCGATGTTTTGGGCTTTATTTGAACAAGCTGGAGGGACATTGACTTTAATTACGGATCGATTTGTGGATAGGTCTATTGGAGATTCTGAAGTACCTGCCTCACAGTTTCAGGCCTTAAATGCTTTTTTCATTATTATTTTTGCTCCGGCCTACTCTTGGCTTTGGATGAAATTGAATAAACTTAAAAAAGAACCAAGTACACCAATGAAGTTTGTTTATTCATTGGTGTTATTGGCTATTGGATTTTTGATAATTGTTTTAGGTGCAAAATCGGCAATGGCTTCAGGCGAAAAGATAATGGTTTGGGCAATCATTTTTATGTACTTGTTTCATACTTTGGGAGAGTTGTGTTTGTCACCAGTTGGTTTGTCAATGATTACTAAACTCTCTCCTAAAGATATTGTAGGTTTTACAATGGGTGTATGGTTTTTATCATATTCTGTAGGTAATAAAGTAGCTACTGAGATTGGTAAGCTGATAAGCGTAGGAGATATTCAAGAAAATGATTCGATGTCTCAACAGATTAGCCCATATGTGGACGTATATCTCCAATGGGGCGTTTATGTTGTATTAGGATGTGCACTACTCTTATTGCTATTGGTGCCATTGTTAAAAAGACTTATGAAAGGAATTCACTAGAAAATAGTGTATCGGGATAAATAATTAATTAAATAGAATTGCTATCTAAATTATAATACTGAATTTATGAACAATAACTCAACCGATCAATTTTTCCATAACCCAGTCATAGGGCATCCTGCAGGACTTTTTGTATTGTTTTTTACAGAAATGTGGGAGCGGTTTTCTTATTACGGAATGCGTGCACTCTTAATATTGTTCCTTACCTCTGCTGTCACTGGTTCACATGCAGGTTGGGGCTGGCCACAAGAACATGCCTTTGCCTTATTTGGCTCTTACACGGCATTGGTTTATCTGTCCACAATGCTTGGAGGTTATTTTGCAGATAAAATTATTGGGTATCGTTGGGCTGTTATTGTTGGAGCTTTTTTAATGACTTTGGGACATGCCTGCATGGCCGTGGAAACACATTTCTTTATCTATTTGGGCCTTACCTTTTTGGTGTTTGGGACAGGTTTTTTTAAACCTAATATGACCTCAATTATTTCTGAAATGTATAGAGACAGACCCGAAAAGAAAGATGGTGCCTATACTATTTTTTATATGGGAGTCAATGCTGGTGCCTTTTTCGGGATATTGCTCTGTGGTTATTTGGGTGAAAAAGTGAGCTGGAGCTTTGGCTTTGGTTTGGCAGGAATTTTCATGCTTTTTGGATTGTTACAATTTTATTTCTCCCAAAATATATTTGGAAATATTGGATTAAAACCTAAAATGGCAGACAATGAAGCCTTGGCAAATTCTGATGCAGCAGAAATCAATATGACTGTGGCTGATAAAAAAGATGTTGATAATACCAATGAAGACCAACACAGAAATCCTTTCCCAAAATGGCAACTCATTCTCATTGCCTTATGTAGCTTAATCGGATTGGTTTGGGTAGTCAACGACCCCATTGCTAAAATTTCTGAAAATACCACCAATCTTCTCAAATTTGGGGGAATAGATTATTCAAATTATGCAATTCTTTTGGCCCTGCTGCTGTTCTTTATCGTATTGATTTATAGATTGACACAATATGCAACCATCACACGCCAAAAATTAATAGCAGTGACATTTTTCGGTGTTTTGACATTTTGTTTCTTTGCTGTTTTTGAACAAGCTCCCGGAACATTGACCATCTTTGCTAGGGATTATACGGATAGGGTTTTGGTAGGTGGAGCAAGTTTAACATTTTTGGTCATCAATTCACTGATTGCCGTCATCCCATTGGCCATCATCACTTGGGTGCTGTACAAGCTATTTAAACAAACCTTCAAAAACTATGCTCTTGCGAATATCTTTTTAAGCTTGAGTTTTGTGATTATCTGGATCATAACAGTTTGGATGTTGATGAAGGATTTTTACACGGCAGGTTATTTAGAATTATCCGATTCTACTTTACAATCCTTAAAAATTGATAAAGTAACGAAGAAATTAACTGAAATCCCCGCAACTTGGTTTAATGTCTTGAATTCGCTTTTTATCATAACATTAGCGCCATTGTTTTCAAAATGGTGGGAAAGTAAATACAATCCATCTGCCAATGCTAAATTTGGTATAGGGATGATTTTGCTCGGACTTGGAATGGGCTTCATCGCCTATGGAGGTCGAAATATTGCTCCTGGGGCAGAAACTGCTGCTGTGAGTTTGTTCTGGCTTGTGTTTGTATACCTCTTCCACACCATGGCAGAGTTGTGCATCTCACCAGTTGGATTGTCTTACGTCAGTAAATTGGTTCCTAGTAGAATGATTGCATTCATGTTTGGGGTTTGGTATCTGGCTATTGCAATCGCCAATAAAGTGGCCGGTATTTTGGGAGAAAGTTCCAATGAAATAGCATCTGAAAAAGGAATTGGCTCGTTCTTTTTGATTATTACGGTGGTTGCTGTTGCCATTGGAGTCGTTTCGATATTAATGAACTCCACAATCAAAAAACTGATGCATGGCGTTCGTTAATCGAAAAAAATCGTTAAAATAAAGTCAAAATGCTCCTAGTAGGAGCATTTTTTGTAAGTTCGGAACAACTTTTGCTTCGTAAGTGAAAGTCTAAAATAAAAATAGAGATGAAAAAAATCATGATGATGTTGGCGGTAGTGCTATTCGTTTCAGCCAATACCATAGCTCAGGAAATTAAATGGGTCTCTTTTGAAGAGGCATTGGCACTCCAAAAGAAGAAACCAAAAAAAATTATGATGGACGTTTACACCAGTTGGTGTGGCCCTTGTAAAATGTTAGATAAAAATACATTTCACAATGCAGATGTCGTAAAATATGTGAATGACAATTACTACGCGGTAAAATTCAATGCAGAAGGTAATGAGGTTGTTAAGTATAAAGATATAACATATTCTAACCCTGGTTACAAAGCAGAATTGGCAACACGAAGAAATGGAGTACATGATTTAACACGTTCCTTGGGCGTTAATGCATATCCAACGGTGGTGTTCTTTGATGAAAAAGGAGAAACTATTTTTCCAGTGCGAGGGTATCAGACTTCAAAACAATTGGAATTGTACCTCAAAATGTTCAAAGAGGACAAACACAAGGATATGAAAACCCAAGAGGATTTCAACGCATATTATTCAGCATTTGTCCCTGAGTTTAAAGAATAAAATTCTAATATTTTAAGATAAAAGCTCCCTTTTCGCTGGTTTGATGAAAAGGGATTTTTTCTTTTTCACAAGTTACTTTCCAACGTTGAACATAGGATTTATAATTGCTTCCATCAGCAATAATCAGTTTTGGGTGTATCGAATCAATCAAACGATTCAGATTTATTTTGGGTGAATTACGAAGTAGGACATAGTTAGGTATAAATGATTTTACATTATAAATACCTAAACTATCTACAATCAACAGTTTCTCATCATGAAATCCATAAATAGATTTTAAACCTGATGATTCAATGGTTTTGATTGAATTTCCGACTTTATAATTTCTAATGCTCATATCTTTCGTTTTTGTAAAACTGTCCAAGTTATCACTAACAGTTAATGTTTCATTTTGCTTCATTCCAATCAACGTAAATTTGCTTTTATGAAAAATGATAAATTCATTTGTTCTTATCTGATGCTTTTTAAATATGAATGCTCCTTGAAGAATTAGAACCGCCACCAAAACAGATATCAATCTTTGATAATGTGGTCTTTTGAAATATGAAAACACAGAAATTATGAGGATATATGAGACTAGAATAAATAGAATTCCAAATGAAATATTTCTAAATATAAAGCTCTCTTGCTGCGAAACCCAAGATACAAAATCGTTCATCGTACTAATGCAAAACCCAAATGCATGTGCGATAAATGGAGGTAAGAGGTTTATCAGTCCCAAAATAATAACGATGATTCCGAAACCTAAAATAAAACCCAAAAATGGCAGTATTACCAAATTGGACAAAAAGAACAGGCCTGGAAATTGATGGAAATAAAACAAGCTAATCGGAACAACACCTATTTGGGCTGCAGTAGTTACACATATCAGTTGCCAGAAATAATTGACCAATTTCAATTTTGGATACCATAAACCCGCAAGGATAGGTTTTATGCTGGCAATGGCTAGAACGGCAGCATAACTCATTTGAAACCCAACATCAAATAAAAATAGGGGTTTAAAAAGGAGCAAAAACAACATCGAAATAGCCAAAGTATTATAAATATTTGCTGGTCGATTTAAATTCATTCCAATTGCTACCACAATAAACATTCCAACTGCTCTCATAACCGATGGAGATAATCCTGCAATGATTGCAAAACCGCAAAGTATCAAAACAAGAAGAATGGTTTTTATTAATTTGCCATACTTTATCCACTCAATCGGTTTAAATAGCCAATTCAGCATCAATAATATTATGCCTACATGCAGACCAGAAACCGCTAGAATGTGAATGGCTCCAGCGTTTACATAATTATTGTAAGTGTCTTGACTGATGTCTTTCCGTTGCCCCAAAAGTAAGGCATCAATAATAGCTAATTCATCAGTTCTGAAATTGTAAAGTTTTAGCTTTTGGTCAATTTTCTCTCGAAGTTCTGCGGCAAACCCATAAATAGTGTTTGCTTTCGAACGGATTTGTATCAACTCACTTTTATCAACAGATATTTGATGCTCTATATACCGTTTGCTTAAATAATTTTTATAGTCAAATTGATATGGATTCAAAGGTCTATTTAATTCGGATAGAGTGGAAGAGGTTGCCAAAACATCATCGACTTGTAATGCATTGGAAAGCGAATCTTTTTGAACATTCAACAATAATTTTCCTGAAACAGATATATTATCAATTTTCAATAAGTCAATCACATATTTATCATGATAAGCGGTTGGTTTTAATACTTCCCGGATTTTAAAAGATAAAAGTCTAGAAGAATCAGTTTCAACAGAAATAATATTAGAATAATGAGTTTTAAACTGTCTTTGGTCATGAAGATTGACAACCAAAATTCCTATACAAATGGTTGTCAAATAGGTAATAATTCCAAACCAAACTGTTTTTTGAATTTTATTCTTACTGATTAATAGAGAAATCAGCAATATAACCATCAAAATAATGCAACAAGAAATAAGTAGATGTACAGGGACTGTTATAAAAGAAGCTGTCAGGATACCAGCAATCAAGCAAAGCGTTAGCTTAATAATGGTAAAATGAAGCAGTTTCATAACACCCGTCGAGCCTGTACAAAGGCAAAATACCAATAGCGTTCTGCCAAAGAAGAAACAATGACACCTGCGCTGGTGGTGGCATGTATAAACTCTACTTGGCCCTCATTGACATAAGTTACAAGGGCTACATGGTTCACTGTTCGACTTTTACCATTGGTGGCAAAGAAGAGCAAATCCCCTTTTTGGACTTCCTTCAAATCAATCCAATCTCCAGTAAGTGCAATGTCGCTGCTCGACCGAGGAAGCTGTATGCCCTCACTGCCAAAAGCACAGTTGACCAAACCGGAGCAATCCATGCCTTTTTTATCTATGCCTCCATATTTGTAACGCACCCCTTCAAACTTCATCGCATAATCGATGATGTTTTCTGCCAATTCGGAATTATAATTCCTTTCATTTGGTTCCTTGACAGAAGGATAATCAGATGGATGCCTTCTAGAGGTCTTATTGTCAATAACAGGTTTGGAAGGCCTTGAAGAAACTGTTGTGTTTGTTGCTGATGGGTTTTTGGAATGTTTTGAAGATTTGCAACTGCAAAAACAAAGTGTCAAACATAAAATAAAAACAATTCGTCTCATTAAAAATTTTAATTTTTTAGGGAGTTAAAAATCAATTTGGCTGCTTTTTCACTCGCTCCTTGACCGCCAAGCTTTTTCTCTAAATCAAAATAATCCATGAACATTTTTTCTCTTTTTTGCTTGGTTAAGATGGCGTTCAATTCTTTTTTTAATCGTTTTGGGTTGAAATCATTTTGAATCAATTCAGTTACCACTTCCTTATCCATTATCAAGTTGACGAGTGAAATATATTTTAGGGTAATAATCCGTTTAGCTATTTGATAGGATAGCCAGCCGCCTTTATAGCAGACTACTTGTGGTACCTTAAACAATGCGGTTTCCAAGGTTGCAGTTCCAGATGTTACCAAGCCAGCAGTTGAAATACTCAACAAATCATAGGTTTCATTATCGACAAAGGAGACGTTGATTTTTTTTGTGTATGAATCGTAAAAATCTTTATCCTGACTTGGAGCACCAGCGATTACAAACTGATAGTCTTTAAATTCTTTTACAATGCTCAACATTACCGAAAGCATTTTTTTTATTTCTTGTTTACGGCTTCCAGGCAATAATGCAATAATGGGTCTGTCATCCAAACCATGGGTGGCTCTAAAATTATACTCATCAACCTGTTTTCGGTTCGCTATAGCATCAATGAGAGGATGTCCTACAAAATTAACATTGTAGCCATGTTCTTTTTCATAAAAATCCTTTTCAAAAGGGAGAATAACATGCATAGCATCAATATCGCGCTTTATGGATTTAACCCTTCCAGCTCTTGAAGCCCATACTTGTGGTGATACATAATAATTGGTTCTAAAACCTTTTGATTTTGCCCATTTGGCAATTCGTAAGTTAAAACCTGAATAGTCAATAAAGATAATGACATCAGGCTTGTAGTTTTCAATATCTGCTTTGCAAAATGCTAAATTTTTTGAGATAGTTTTTAGGTTCATAACCACCTCTGCAAATCCCATAAACGCCAGTTCCTTGTAATGTTTTGCGAGATTGTCATTCACTTGATACATCAAATCGCCACCCCAAAACCTAAATTGTGCATCGACATCTTGTTTTATCAATGCTTTCATAAGGTTGGACCCATGTAAATCTCCTGAGGCTTCGCCAGCGATGAGGTAATATTTCATTATATAAAATTAACCAAAAACGTGATAATCGCGACCAAGACTGTGGCCAAAATAACACCCCTTGCTCTATAATCACGTTTCAATTTTATGAATAAAAAGAATGCTATCAGATTTAAGATAGCTCCAATGCTTACCAATTTGGTAAAAAACCCTTGAGCAATGGACTGTTTGATGGTGGTTAGAATCTCATCGCCATTTCCAAAAATCAAAATTGCGACAATTAACCCCACGGCGTTGGCAATCAATCCAACTACAAATCCTATTAACACTTCCTTTTTAATCATTTAACTTCCAGCTATTTAAATGTTGCATTGCATGATGTGCGGTTAAATCAAATTGAACAGGAACTACGGAAATATAACCTTGTTCCAAGGCCCATTCATCAGTATCTTCGCCACTATCCAAATTAACAAATTTTCCTGTGAGCCAATAATAATCACGCCCTTGCGGATTTTTTCGTTTATCAAATTCCTCCTCCCAGTTGGCTTTAGCTTGTCGACATATTTTAATACCTTTAATTTGTTTTTTAGGTAAATTGGGAATGTTCACGTTTAGAACCACACCATCAGGTAAGCCATGTTTAAGTACGTTTTCCACAATAGTTTTGACATGTAGTTTAGCAGGGCCAAAATTTGCATTCCAGTTGTAATCACAAAGTGAAAATCCAATGGCTGGAATACCTTCGATGCCAGCTTCCAATGCAGCGCTCATCGTGCCCGAGTAAATGACATTAATGGAAGAGTTCGCCCCATGATTGATTCCAGACACACATAAATCGGGTCGTCTTCCAATAATTTCTTTTACGGCCAATTTAACACAGTCCACAGGTGTACCAGAACAACTGTATTCTTTTTGGGTACCTTTATCAACTTTTACTTTTTCAACAAAAAGTGTCGAATTTATAGTTATTGCATGACCCATTCCACTTTGAGGGCTATCTGGTGCAACCACTATCACGTCCCCAAGTTCATTCATCACCTCTATGAGGGCTCTTACCCCTGGAGCTGTAATGCCATCATCATTTGTGACTAAAATAAGTGGTTTTTTGGACATGGATTTCATCTTTTTAATGATGCTAAAATACGTAAATTACGATGGAATTACATATATTGCTAGCTTTAACAAAAAATTAGTAGCCCTAGTTTTTATTGGCATGGTTTTTTCTTTTACTTTAGTAAAAATTATGGAATTCAGTTTTAAGGATTTACACAATAACCTTAGGCTTTTAAGTTTTAATTAATTCATTACCCAAAGACAAGAAATGCCCCGTGATAAAAGTTGTCAATCAAACAAAATTATTTTAGAGCATTCCTCTGACCATAGAAAAACAAATAAAAAGAACAGATGAAAACAATGAAAAGGAATTATAAACTGCTGTTATTGGTACTATTGATGGCTTTTGCATCTTGCAGTTTTACCACTAAAAAGTTTAGCGATCCAGATAAGGATAAGTTGCTCATTCAATTGATAACCTATGTTTTGGAACAAGGACATTTTAATCCAAAAGATATAAATGATGATTTTTCTGAGCACGTTTTTAAAGTTTATCTAGAACAGTTAGACCCTTTCAAAAGGTACTTTTATGAATCGGATATTAAAGAATTCAGCGCATATAAAGATCAATTGGATGATCAAATTAAAGCATACGATCTCTCTTTTTTTAATTTGACCCATGAACGATTATTGAAGCGGTTAGAAGAATCCAAAGCAATTTATAAAGAAGTGCTATCCCATCCTTTTGATTTCAATATCGAAGAAGAATTTTCTACTGATTATAAGGATTTACCTTATGTAAATTCCAAAAAGGAAATGACAAATCGCTGGAGACAGCAACTAAAGTTTTCTACAATTGCAAATTATGATGATTTGATTTCACAGCAAGAAAACACATTTTCTGATAAACAGAGCATGCAAAAGCTCAATGAGTTGGGTTTGGATGATGTAACTGAAAATCCCATAGAAACACCTTCCTCTAAAGGTGAAGGGGCTGAAAAATCAAAAACTAAAAAGTCAAATGTTGAGTTGGAAAAGGAAGCTAGGGAAGCAACCCTAAAATCTTTGGAGGAGCTTTATGACTTTATTGATGATAGACAACGTGAAGATTGGTTTTCTGTGTATATCAATGCCATTGTTGAAGAATTTGATCCTCATACATTCTATTTTGCTCCTGAAGAAAAAGATCGTTTCGATGTATCTATGTCTGGAAATTTTGAAGGTATAGGCGCACGGTTACAGAAAAAAATGGATAATATAACTATCAATGAGATTATTAGTGGTGGCCCAGCATGGAGACAAAACGAGCTTGAAGTTGGGGATCAAATCCTAAAAGTAAAGCAAGATGATGACACTCCGGCCGTAAATGTTGTAGGTATGCGTTTGGACGATGCTGTTAAACTAATTAAAGGTCCAAAAGGAACCAACGTTATTCTTACCTTGAAAAAAGTCAATGGCAACATTGAAGATTTGACCATTACAAGAGATGTTGTTGAATTGGAAGAAACTTACGCCAAATCGTCTATTGTGAAAAAGGATGGAAAAACGTTTGGGGTTATCAATTTGCCAAAATTCTATGTTGATTTTGAAGATTATAACAAACGCAATGCAGCTTCCGATCTTAAGCTTGAAATTGAACGGTTGAAAGAACAAGGTATGGAAGGTTTGGTATTGGATTTGAGAAACAATGGCGGAGGTTCTCTTCAAACAGTGGTGGATATGGGTGGATTGTTCATTAAAGATGGTCCAATAGTACAAGTTAAATCTGCAGGTGAAGAAAAAGAAATATTGTCTGATAAAGACAAATCAATCGTTTGGGACGGTCCATTAGTGATTTTAGTCAATGAATTATCGGCTTCAGCATCTGAAATTTTGGCAGCAGCTATGCAAGATTATAAGAGAGCTATCGTTATTGGAAGCAAGCAAACCTATGGTAAAGGTACAGTTCAAAATGTACTGGACTTGAATCGAATGGTGCGAAACAATACGAACGGTGATATGGGAGCATTAAAATTCACAACACAAAAATTCTATCGAATCAATGGTGGTTCGACCCAATTAGAGGGTGTCAAAAGTGATGTGGTAGTACCAGACCGTTACAGCTATATAGATTTGGGTGAAAAAGATCAGGAAAACCCACTCCCTTGGGACAAAATTGATGCGGTTCCCTATAATGTATTCGAAAATTATTACGATTACGATGCCACCATAAAAAAGAGTAAGGAGCGGATGGCTAATAATGAGCAATTGCAATTGATTGACCAGAATGCACAATGGGTAAAAAAAATCAGGGATAAAGAAAGCTATTCACTGAATTATGAAGAATATAAAGCTCAAATCAAATTAAATGAGGATGAGGCCAAACGTTTTGAGAAATTATCAGATTACAAAACTAACCTTACATTTTCATCGTTGCCTTATGAAAACAAATTAATGGCTGCGGACAGTACATTAAAACAAAAGCGTGATCGTTGGCATGAAAGTCTAAGTCAAGATGTGTACATCGAAGAAGCCTTGAATGTGTTGAATGACCTTAAAATGTCGTATCCCGTAAAAACAAAAGTAGCTACAAACACAAAACAATAAATGAGTAAAAGCAATAGCTCATTATCTCACTTGGCGCTCCAAAAGTTCAAAAAGAACCTTTGGGGCGTTTTTAGTTTCTGGTTTGTCGTTTTTGTGGGCTTGGTATCCGTTTTTGCCTATGTATTTGCCCCAGACGATTCGCAGAATGCCAATCAAATGCATTTGTCAATCCATTCTAAAAAACCTGGTTTTGAGGTTCAAATGCTAACCATTCCATCACAACTGGAAAACAACCAATCCTTTTTTTCAAAACTGTTTTTCGGAACTCAAAATACGGATACCGAAATCCCTATTACCTATTACAGTACTGAAAAAAATGAGTTGATTTATACGGAATACGCTTCTGATGGTTTGGAAGGTGAAACAAAACAAATTCCATTGTCCAATTTTCCCGAAAGTAACTATCAAAACTACATCAAACAAAAAACCTTTTTTTTTGGAACAGATAAATATGGACGAGATTATTTAAGCCGAATATTGATAGGGGCCAGAATCTCCTTTTTCATTGGTTTTATTGCCGTCTTTATTTCGTTGATCATTGGAGTCTTTATGGGGAGTCTTGCTGGCTATTTTGGAGGAAAGATCGATGCCATTATTATGTGGATTATAAATGTCACTTGGTCCATTCCGACTTTATTGTTGGTTATTGCAATTACTTTGGCATTGGGGAAAGGTTTTTGGCAGGTTTTTATAGCCGTAGGTTTGACCATGTGGGTTGAAGTGGCGAGAGTCGTTCGCGGACAGATAATCAGTGTAAAAGAAATGCAATATGTTACGGCAGCAAGAGCTTTGGGCTTTGACGATTTCAGGATTATTACAAGACATATTTTACCGAATATTATGGCACCTGTCATTGTGATTTGTGCCGCCAATTTTGCCGCAGCTATTTTAGTCGAAAGTGGTTTAAGTTTTCTTGGAATAGGTGCACAGCCACCAATGGCTAGTTGGGGAGCAATGATTAAAGACCATTACAATTATATCATCCTTGGAAAACCCTATTTGGCTTTGATTCCAGGGCTTTGTATTATGCTTTTAGTGATGGCATTTATGCTGATTGGGAATGCCTTGAGAGATGCATTGGATGTGAAGAGTTAATTCTGCCTCAGTGCATTGATTTCCTGATTCGTCTCATCTATCTGTTGCAATACCGCGTCACGCCCAACAGATGACGTAGATGAAGTAATGAAATAGACTGGTGTTTCTTCCCAGGTTTTCAATAATTCTAAGGTATATGCTGCAACGTTTCGCTCAATTGCTTTGGGTTTTAATTTATCGGCTTTAGTAAATATGATGGAGAAAGGTATCCCCATTTCTCCTAAATATTCCATAAATTCCAAATCGATTTTTTGTGGCTCGTGACGAATGTCCACCAATACAAACGCATTGACCAATTGTTGGCGTTTTTCAAAATAATCCGTAATGAATTTCTGGAATTTCTTCTTTGCAGTTTTTGAAACTTTGGCATAGCCATATCCTGGCAAATCCACCAAAAACCAATTCTTGTTAATCAAAAAGTGGTTGATAAGTTGCGTTTTTCCGGGTTTTCCAGAGGTTTTTGCCAAATTTTTATGGTTGGTCAGCATGTTGATCAATGATGACTTGCCCACATTACTCCGACCTATGAACGCATATTCAGGCAAAATATCCTTAGGGCATTTTGCCACATCAGAATTGCTCATCACAAACTCAGCAGTTTTAATCAACATTTATTATGAAATTTATCCAAATTAAATAATTGGAAATTGGAAATTATTTTTTTTGGTTCACTAAAGTTGTCTTTTCTGAAACCAGCCATCAAGTAGTTGATTGAACTCTTCAGGGTGCTCCATCATCGCCGCATGACCACATTTATCAATCCAAAACAATTCTGAATCGGGCAACAATTCATGAAATTCTTTTGCGACATCTGGAGGCGTCACGGTATCATTCTTTCCCCAAATAATGCATACAGGAAGGTTCATTTTAGGCAAATCTTTAGCCATATTATGGCGTATGGCGCTTTTGGCAATAGCCAGTGTCTTTATCAGTTTGTTTCGGTCATTTACCGTTTCATAAACTTCATCCACAATTTCCTTTGTTGCAACCGCTGGGTCATAAAATACATCTTGCGCCTTTTTCTTTATTACTTCATAATCGCCTCTTTTTGTGTATCCTCCGCCCATAGCACTTTCATAGAGGCCAGAACTTCCAGTAATCACCAAAGCTTTCACTTTTGCTGGATATAATTTTGTATGGTAAAGACCGATATGTCCTCCAAGCGAGTTCCCAAGCAAAATGACATTGTCCAATTGTTTAAAAGCAATAAAATCGTGGAGATATTTGGCAAAACTTCTGACATTGGTTTTTAGTAGCGACATCGTATAGATTGGCAATTCTGGAATAATGACTTTATATCCCTTTTTTCCAAAATAGTGCAACACAGCATCAAAATTACTCAACCCACCCATTAAGCCATGAAGTATGATGATAGGTTGGCCTTCACCTTCTTCAATATAGCTGTAATTCTTCTCTTTTTTTAAACGATATCTCATTGATTGGTTAGTCTGTTGCTTAAAAAACAAATATAACTATTTCGGGGAAATATAGTTTTATTTTCAGCAGACTTCCATGGTATACTTTAACAATAGTTTTCGACAATTACCATATAATTTTTTTACCACTTTTTAAAAACTTGATAATCAGTTTTTTATTAAAAATCAAATAGAAGTTTGAGCGTTTAAAACAATTCAATTTCAAAAACTTATAAACAAAAGTGGTAAAAAGTGGTAAAAAGTGGTAATATTTTCAATATATTTGAATCCTAGTCGTTAGAAATACAAACCAATCAATTTGAACTCATTAATAGGAACATACGAATGCAAAGTGGATGCCAAGGGAAGGTTAATGCTTCCAGCTGCCATAAAAAAGCAGTTAGCTCCAATGTTACAAAATGGGTTTGTGTTGAAACGAGCTGTCTTTCAGCCCTGTTTGGAATTGTATCCGATGACCGAATGGGAAGCCTTGATGCAAAAAGTGAACAAACTTAACCGTTTCAAGAAAAAAAACAATGATTTTATTCGACGTTTTACAGCTGGTGTAAAGGTAGTAGAAGTTGATACAACTGGGAGGTTGTTGATACCAAAGGACTTGATGGCATTCTCAGATATCACCAAGGATATTGTGGTGTCTTCTGCTATCAACATCATTGAGATTTGGGATAAAGATAAATATGAACAAGCTATTGACGATGCCACAGGCGATTTTGCCGATTTAGCTGAAGATGTCATGGGGCAAGATGATGACAATGGAATATCATAATGCAGTATTGCTAACAGAAACAGTTGATGGTTTAGATATGAAACCAGACGGTGTCTATGTTGATGTGACTTTTGGTGGTGGTGGTCATAGTCGAGAGATATTAAAACGGTTAGGCCCAAATGGAAAATTATATGCATTCGACCAAGATAAAGACGCTCTTTTAAATACAATTGATGATGAACGTTTCACTTTGATAAACGAAAACTTCAGATATATCAAACGCTTTTTGAGATTTTATGGAGTGAAGGAGGTCGATGGAGTCCTTGCGGATTTTGGAGTTTCTTCGCATCAATTTGATGTTGCAGAACGTGGCTTTTCTACTCGTTTTGAGGCTGATTTGGATATGAGAATGAATCGTGACAGTCAATTGTCTGCATTTCATGTCATAAACAAATATGAAGAGGAACAAATAAAAAAAGTGCTGTTGCAGTATGGTGAATTGAGGCAAGCGCCAGCCATGGCTAGAGTCATTGTTGAAGAAAGAGCCCATGGTGAGATTAAATCGAGTGAGCATTTGAAAGAAGTTTTAAAAAGATTTGTAAAGCACAAGAACGAACATAAAGTCTTGGCACAAATCTATCAAGCCATTCGAATAGAAGTGAATCAAGAAATTGAAGCCCTTAAGGAATTATTGCTCCAAACACCTGAAATTTTGAAAAAAGGAGGTCGGTTGAGTTTCATTTCCTACCATTCTTTAGAAGACCGATTGGTAAAACGGTTCATCAGAAATGGCATGTTTGAAGGCGAACCCACAAGGGATGTTTTTGGGAATTTTGAAGTGCCTTTACAAAAAGTGAATGGCCTGATTGTTCCAAGCAAACAAGAAATTAAAGAAAACAATAGAGCAAGAAGTGCAAAACTTCGCATTGCTGAAAAAATATAATTAAAGTTTAATCAATTCTTCCCATTGGGATGATGTCCGAAACGCTCATGAAGCAAAGCTTTTATAGCATATTGAAAGGTAAATTTTTAATCAGCGATGATTCTTTCAGAAATTGGAGAATCATCCTTTTCATTTCCTTTTTGGCCATCATTATGATTGCAAGTTCCCATAGTGCGGATAAAAAAGTCTATGAAATAGCTAGGCTCAATAATGAAGTAAAAGAATGGCGTTCGGCATTTGTCGATGGCCGTTCTAAATTGATGCGACTCAAAATGGAATCAGGAATTGTTGAAAAAATGGCGGAAAAGGAAATTTTTATTTCAGAAAATCCACCTCAAAAAATAAAAGTAAAATCTCAAGAATAAGATTGTGGCAGTCACGGAAAAAAGCATATTGAACCGATTGTATTTTGTGGCAGGATGTATGTTTGTCTTCGCCTTTCTTGTGGTCTATAAACTTGTAGATATTCAGTTTGTTCAAGGAGATAAATATATACAATTGGCTGAAAGCAGAACGGTCAAGGATGTTGTGATTCCTGCTAATAGAGGCAATGTATATGCGTCTGACGGAAGCTTGTTGGCCACTTCGATTCCTAAATATGACATTCGTTTTGATGCATTAACGCCTTCAACTGCTACATTCGAGAAGCATTTGAAATCTTTGGCGGATTCACTTTCCAAATACAGTGGCAAATCTTCCACATATCATCAAAATGAATTGCGAAAAGCTAGAGCGAATAAAAACAGGTACTATCTCATTGCCAGAAATATCAATTACACAGATTATACGCGGATTAGAAACTTTCCATTGTTGAATCTTGGCGCTTTTAAAGGTGGATTGATTGTGGAACAGACCACCAAGCGAGAACATCCAATGGGAGGTATTGCCCAACGTTCCATTGGTTATGAACGAGTTGACGAAGATGGTAATGTCACAAGAGCAGGCATTGATGGTGCGTTTGGCGTAAAATATTTGAGAGGAAAAGATGGCCATCGAATGAAACAGAAAATAGGTCAAGGTCAATGGAAGCCTATTGCCGATTTCAACGAAGTGGAACCTCAAGATGGTTATGATGTTTACACTACTTTGGATGTCAATATACAAGATATTGCGCATCACGCTTTGCTTGAACAATTGGAAAAATATAAAGCAGATCATGGCTGTGTTATTGTGATGGAAACCAAAACGGGTGAAGTCAAAGCGATTTCAAATCTGGGTAGAAATGCGGATGGATATTATTATGAACGCTTGAATTACGCAGTTGGTGAATCTCATGAACCAGGTTCAACCTTTAAACTAATGGCTGTCACTGCTGCCCTGGAAGACAAAGTGATTGATACCAGTGATGTTGTTGATACAAACGGTGGAGTTTTGACTTTTTATGGCAAACATGTAAGAGACTCCCATCGTGGAGGCTATGGCAAAATATCGGTCGCCAAGGCCTTTGAGTTGTCCTCCAACACAGGAATAGTCGCCGCTATTGACAGAGCTTATAAAAATCAACCGAAAAAATTCGTGGAGCGTCTTTATGCCATGAATTTGAACCATAAACTGGATTTGCCAATTATAGGTGAACCAGACCCAATCATTCCTCATCCGAACAATAAGCAACGTTGGAGCGGTATTGCCTTGCAATGGATGGCTTATGGATATGGAGTGTCGTTTACCCCTTTGCAAACCTTGACATTTTATAACGCCATTGCCAATAATGGCGAAATGGTAAAACCACAATTTTTAAGGGAAGTACGCGAGTTTGACAAAACCATTGTTCCGTTTAAGAAGGAAGTTATAAATCCACAGATTTGTTCAAAGGAAACCATCTTGAAAGTTCGCAAACTGCTGAAAAACGTTGTTGAGCATTCAAGTGGTACCGGTCATAAATTGTATTCGCCAAACTTTTCAATGGCCGGAAAGACAGGAACTTGCCAAAAAGATTACGCCAAAAAAGATAAATTGAGTTACATCTCATCTTTTGCTGGGTTTTTCCCCGCTGAAAATCCTAAATATTCCTGCATAGTCGTCATTCATGAACCTGATAAAAGCGTTGGTTATTTTGGTGCTGATGTGTCTGGTCCTGTATTCAAAAAAATAGCACAAAAGATTTTTACCGATACACCAATGACCGATGAAATTAAATCACTACAAATTAAGAATGCTTCGGTTGAAAAGGGATTTGATGATTATTATGATATCGCACAAAATTATAAAACTATTATGCCAGATGTGACAGGGATGCCAACCATGGATGCTCTGGCTTTATTGGAAAACATGGGATTAAGTGTTAAAGTTGAAGGCGTCGGAATCGTAAAGAAACAATCTATAGATAAAGGTACCAAAGTTCAAAGGAATCAAACGGTAGTATTAAATAGCTAATGGCCGAATTGAAAGACATATTGTATAAGGTTACCATCAATGCCGTTGTTGGCAGCACGAGCGTACAGGTCAATTCGATTGATTTTGACTCACGTCATATCTCGAAAGGTGATGTGTTCGTAGCCATCAAAGGAACGATTTCTGATGGACATCAGTTTATAGATACGTCAATTGAAAAAGGTGCAATTGCTATTGTTTGTGAGACATTACCGTCCAATCTTCAAAATGGAATCACCTACATCGAAGTGGAAAGTGCCAGCAAAGCCTTGGCATTTATGGCTTCAAATTATTATGGAAACCCATCAGCAAACCTCAAATTGGTAGGTGTGACAGGGACTAACGGAAAAACTACTGTTGCAACATTGCTATATCAGTTATTTAAAAAGGCTGGTTTTAAGGTTGGGCTGTTATCAACCGTCAAAATTATGGTTGACAATACTGAACACAAAGCGACACATACAACACCAGATTCGCTGACCATCAACAAGTATTTAGAAATGATGAATAGTGAAGGCGTAGAATTCTGTTTTATGGAGGTCAGTTCACATGGCATCCATCAAAATAGGACTGAAGGCCTAAAGTTCGAAGGAGGAATTTTCACAAATCTATCGCACGACCATTTAGATTATCACGAAACGTTTGCGGAATATAGAGATGTTAAAAAATCGTTCTTTGACAATCTTCCGAAAGATGCCTTTGCATTGGTAAATATAGATGACAAAAATGGATTGGTAATGCTTCAAAATACAAGAGCACGGAAGTTTACTTATGCACTAAAAACCTATGCAGATTACAAATCCCAAATTTTAGAAAACCAATTTGGTGGATTGTTGTTGAAAATCAACGACAATGAAGTCTGGACACGGCTGATAGGAAATTTCAATGCTTACAATATTTTGGCCATTTACGCAGCAGCAGAATTGCTAGGACTTGAAAAAGTTGAAAACCTTCGATTGATCAGTGAACTGGAAAGTGTCAGCGGACGCTTCCAATATTTGATTTCTGATGAAAAAATCACAGCTATTGTGGACTATGCCCACACACCTGATGCCTTGCAAAATGTTTTGGAAACCATCAATAGCATCCGTACTAAAAATGAGGAATTGATCACAGTCGTGGGCTGCGGAGGCGATAGAGATAAAACCAAACGCCCAAAAATGGGACACATAGCTTCAGCTTTGAGTACCAAAGTCATTTTTACAAGTGACAACCCACGAAGTGAAGTTCCAGAAACCATCATTGAAGAAATTGAAAAAGGCGTAGAACCTCAAAATTTTAAAAAAACAGTATCAATTGTGGATAGAAAACAAGCGATTAAAACCGCATGTCAAATGGCACAACCCAATGACATTATTTTGATTGCTGGAAAAGGGCATGAAACCTATCAAGAAATCAAAGGTGTCCGTTCAGATTTTGATGACTATAAAATCGTACAGGAATTTTTAAAACAATTACAAAAGTAGCATGCTGTATTACCTGTTTGAATATTTAGAAAAGCATTTCCAAATTCCTGGGGCATCTCTTTTTGGGTTTATCACCTTTAGAGCTGCCATGGCAATTTTACTGTCTTTGATGATTTCAACAATTTTCGGTAAACGCATCATCCGATTTTTACAAAAACAGCAAGTGGGCGAAACCATTCGCGATTTAGGCTTGGAAGGTCAAGTGGAAAAAGCTGGCACGCCAACCATGGGTGGTATCATCATCATTTTGGCAACGCTGATTCCCGTATTATTGTTGGCAAAATTGGAAAACATCTACATCATTCTTTTGATTGTTACCACACTTTGGATGGGAACGATTGGCTTCATTGATGATTACATCAAAAAATTCAAAAAAGATAAGGAAGGTCTTAAGGGAAAATTCAAGGTTTTGGG
Source organism: Gelidibacter sp. (assembly GCA_041391925.1). Classification (GTDB taxonomy): domain Bacteria; phylum Bacteroidota; class Bacteroidia; order Flavobacteriales; family Flavobacteriaceae; genus JBPOFM01. Next base: position 58,799 of record JAWKNA010000004.1, read on the forward strand.
ACAAGTTGGGCTAGGGATTATTGTTGGGGCAACGCTTTATTTTCATCCAAACGTCACCGTAAGAGAAGAATTGCCACAAGAGCAGCAAAAGGAAATCGTATTGGCTGATGGTTCAGTCGAAAAGCAATTCAATTATGAAGAAAAATCAACAAAAACAACCATCCCTTTTGTAAAGGAAAATGAATTTGACTACGCAGAATTAATAACATGGCTAAGTCCAGATTTAAAACCATATGCATGGATTGTCTTCATTTTGATAAGCATTTTCATCATCACTGCGGTTTCTAATGGAGCAAATCTTACTGATGGTATCGATGGTTTGGCTGCGGGAACTTCTGCCATTATTGTTCTGACACTGGGGATTTTTGCTTGGGTTTCAGGTAACATCATCTTTTCCGAATATCTCAATATCATGTACATTCCAAGGGTTGAGGAAATTACAATTTATATCACAGCATTTGTGGGAGCGCTCATAGGATTTTTGTGGTATAACACCTATCCAGCACAAGTGTTTATGGGCGATACGGGAAGTTTGACCATTGGAGGAATTATCGCCGTCATTGCCATTGCAGTGAGAAAAGAATGGTTGATTCCGGTTCTGTGTGGCATTTTTCTAGCTGAAAACTTATCAGTTGTGATGCAAGTGAGCTGGTTCAAGTACACCAAGAAAAAATATGGAGAAGGCAGACGGATTTTTAAAATGTCGCCATTGCACCATCATTATCAAAAATCTGGTTATCACGAAAGTAAAATCGTAACACGCTTTTGGATTATAGGGATTTTATTGGCAATTGTTTCCATTGTGACATTGAAAATCAGATAGAATGAAACGATTGGTAATTCTTGGTGGAGGCGAAAGCGGTATAGGCACAGCGCTTTTGGGAAAGGCAAAAGGATTTGAAGTTTTTGTTTCTGATAAAGGAACAATCCAAAAAAAATATAGAGACGTTCTTACACATCATGGGATTGAATTTGAAGACGAACAGCATACTGAATCCAAGATTCTGAATGCTGACATCGTGATGAAAAGCCCTGGGATTCCTGAAAAGGTAGAAATCGTAAAAAAGATTCGCAGCAACGGAATTTTGGTGGTTTCTGAAATTGAGTTTGCTTCAAAGTTTACCAATGCAACCATCGTCGGCATTACTGGAAGCAATGGTAAAACCACAACAGCAACCTTGACACATCACATCTTAAAACAGGAATTGGAAGTCGGTTTGTCCGGTAACATTGGTAAAAGTTTCGCTCAACAGATTTTGGAGCATGATTATCCAAATTACGTATTGGAAATCAGCAGTTTTCAGTTGGACGACATCGTGGATTTCAGGCCGCACATTGCAGTTTTGCTCAACATCACACCAGACCATTTGGATAGATATGACTACAAGTTTGAAAACTATATCAATTCAAAATTCAGGATTACAATGAACCAAACAAAAGACGATTATCTGATTTATGATGCTGACGATGAGGTTATCAACAAATGGCTTAAAAACAACAAAATCCAATCCACATTATTGCCATTTTCATTAATGAAACCAATAGAAAATGGAGCGTATTTAGACAAAGAAAATATTAAAATAACGATACATAACAACCAAATAATTATGCCAACAGCAAATTTAGCATTAGAAGGAAAACACAATATCAAGAACCAAATGGCTGCTTCAACAGTAGCCCATTTACTGAAAATCAGAAAACAGACCATTCGTGAAAGTTTAGAAAATTTTCAAGGTGTGGAGCATCGTTTGGAACATGTCTTGAAAATAAATAAAGTTCAGTATATCAATGATTCCAAGGCAACGAATGTAAACGCTACCTATTATGCATTGGAAAGCATGGAAACGCCAACGGTATGGATTGTTGGTGGCATTGATAAAGGGAACGATTATACTGAATTGTTTCCTTTCGTGAATGAAAAAGTAAAAGCCATCATTTGTTTGGGTGTTGACAATGACAAACTCATGAACACGTTTGGCAACATGGTGGATGTCATCATCGAAACTCAATTTATGAGCGAAGCAGTTAAGATTGCTTACAAACTCGCTGAAGCTGGAGATTCTGTTTTGTTGTCGCCAGCATGCGCAAGTTTTGATTTGTTTGAAAATTACGAAGACAGGGGACGTCAATTTAAAGATGCTGTAAGAAATTTATAATGAATAATCTATTAGCACATATTAAGGGAGACCGTTTGATTTGGGCCATTGTCACTTTGTTGGCAATTTTCTCATTTCTCCCCGTTTATAGTGCTGCAAGCAATTTAGCATATACAAGTGGCTCAGGAAGTACCTTTACATTTTTTGTGAAGCATTTTATGCATTTGATGTTGGGTTTTTTGATTATTTATGGTGTTCACCGCATACCATATCGATATTTCAGAGGATTATCCATGGTCATGATTCCTGTGGTTTTGGTGTTGTTGGTGGTAACCATGCTTCAGGGCACAACCATAGAAGGAGCCAACGCAAGTCGTTGGATTCAGATACCGATTGTAGGCATGTCTTTCCAAACTTCAACATTGGCTGCCGTTGTATTAATGGTGTATGTGGCTCGTTATCTTTCAAAGATCCAAGAAAAGGACATCACTTTTAAGGAAACAATTTTGCCATTATGGTTACCCGTGTTTTTGGTATTGGTTTTGATTTTACCAGCTAACTTTTCGACAACAGCTATCATATTTGTGATGGTCATGATTTTAACTTTCATAGGAGGCTATCCCATAAAATATTTGGCCATTATTGTTGGAACAGGTTTGGTATCTCTCACATTGTTCATTTTAGTTGCAAAGGCATTTCCAAATTTGATGGAAAATAGGATACAAACTTGGGAAAGCAGAGTTGATAATTTCCTTAACGACACAAAAGATTCTGATGCCGATTATCAAATAGAAAATGCCAAAATAGCAATTGCTTCAGGAGGCATACAAGGACTCGGACCAGGGAAAAGTATCCAAAAAAACGTGCTGCCACAATCCTCTTCAGATTTCATTTTTGCCATCATTATTGAAGAATACGGATTAATTGGTGGGTTGGTCTTATTGGTGATGTATTGCTGGTTATTATTCAGAATCGTTATCATATCACAAAAAGCAGATACTGTATTTGGAAAATTATTGGTGCTTGGCGTTGGGTTGCCCATCGTTTTTCAGGCATTTATCAATATGGCAGTTGCTGTGGAATTATTCCCAGTAACAGGACAAACCTTGCCCTTGATAAGTAGTGGTGGAACATCCATATGGATGACTTGTTTGGCAATTGGGATTATCTTAAGTGTAAGTGTCAAACGGGAGGAAATGAAGGGTATGGAAAATAGTGATGAAGAAAATCCGTTGGAAATTTTAAGTGAAGCAATTTAATGAGCAGCTATAAAATCATATTATCTGGAGGCGGCACAGGAGGTCATATCTATCCGGCCATTGCCATCGCCAATGAATTGAAAGTACGCTTTCCAGAAGCTGAATTCTTATTTGTAGGTGCCTTGGATCGCATGGAGATGGAAAAAGTTCCACAGGCTGGTTACAAAATTGAAGGATTATGGATTTCAGGAGTGCAACGAAAACTGACAGCAAAAAATCTGGCATTTCCCTTCAAATTGATGAGCAGTTTGATAAAAGCTCGAAAAATTGTTAAAGCATTTAAGCCAGACGTCGCCATTGGAACTGGCGGTTTTGCCAGTGGTCCATTGTTGAACATGGCTGCTGCTAAACATATACCTAGTTTGATACAGGAACAAAATTCCTATCCAGGAATAACTAATAAGATTCTGTCAAAAAAAGTTGATAAAATCTGTGTGGCTTATGATGGTTTAGAGCGTTTTTTTCCAAAGGAAAAACTCATTAAAACGGGTAATCCCATACGACAGGATTTATTGACTATTGACGAAAAGACTGATCAGGCAAAGGATTTTTTCAAATTGAAGCCTATTAAAAAAACCTTGTTGGTTCTCGGTGGAAGTTTAGGTTCAAAACGCATCAATGAATTGATTCAAAAAGAGCTTGATTTTTTTCAAACCCAGAATGTACAAGTCATTTGGCAATGTGGAAAGCTATATTATGAGCAGTATAAAATCTATAGTCATCAGGAAGACGTGCAAGTGCATTCATTTATAAATTCTATGGATTTGGCATACGCGGCGTCCGATATAATTATTTCGCGAGCTGGTGCAAGTTCGGTATCGGAATTATGTGTGGTTGGCAAACCTGTGATTTTTATTCCATCACCAAATGTGGCTGAAGACCATCAAACTAAAAACGCCATGGCAATCGTCAATAAAAATGCGGCCTTGTTGATTAAAGAAGCTGATTTGGATGTGGATTTTGAAAATCGGTTTTCCCAACTTATAGCATCTTCAGATAAACAACAAGAATTGGCAAAGAATATAAAACAACTTGAGTTGGTCAATGCCACAAAAGATATTGCAGACGAAGTGGAAAAGCTATTGAATACAAAATGAACATTCAACAAATACATAACGTCTATTTCATAGGTATCGGAGGCATCGGAATGAGTGCTCTTGCTCGATATTTTGTAGCGAATGGAAAAAATGTAGCTGGTTATGATAAAACCAAAACTGACATTACAGAAAGTTTGGAAGATTTGGGAATCAAGGTTCATTTTGAAGATTCAGTGAAGAATATTGATGAAACGTTTTTGAATTCAGACGTCACTTTGATTGTTTATACACCTGCCATTCCAAAGGACCACAAAGAGCTTACCTATTTTAAAAATAACAATTTTGAGGTACTAAAGCGTTCGACCGTATTGGGTGAAATTACTAAAAACACATTTTGTTTTGCTGTTGCTGGGACTCATGGAAAAACAACAACCACAAGTATTTTGGGACATTTGTTAAATGAATCCAATGTAGAAGTTACAGCATTTATGGGAGGAATTAGTGAGAATTACAACTCCAATTTCATTTTAAAAGGAACAAAAGTTACGGTTGTAGAAGCGGATGAATTTGACCGTTCTTTTTTGACCCTGTCTCCCGACATGGCTTGCATAACGTCCATGGATGCGGATCATTTGGATATTTATGGTGAAACTGAAGAATTGAAAAAATCCTTCGTTGAGTTTTCCAAAAAATTGAAACCAAACGGAAAATTATTCGTTAGGAACGGATTGCCAATCAAAGGCATTACCTACGGTATAGAAGACAATTCTGATTATTCCGTTCAAAATATTAAAATCATTAATGGTAGTTATGAGTTTGATGTGAAAACACCAACTCATACGCTGCACAATTTCAAATTTAACCTACCTGGTAGACATAATCTGTCGAATGCATTAATAGCCTTGGCGATGTCTGTAGAATACGGCATCCCTCAGCAGCAGCTCGCCACGGCATTGGCATCGTACAGAGGGGTTAAACGGCGCTTTAGCTATCAAATCAAAACCAATGATTTGGTATTTATAGATGATTATGCACATCATCCAGAAGAAATAAATGCGGTGCATCAAGCTGTTAGGGAAATGTATCCCAACAAACAAGTGTTGGCCATTTTTCAACCACATTTGTTCAGTCGCACAAGGGATTTTGCGGACGATTTTGCTAAAAGTCTGACACAGTTTGATGAAATTTTGCTGCTCGATATATACCCAGCAAGAGAATTGCCTATTGAAGGAATTACATCAGATTGGTTATTGAATAAAATTAACAATCCAAACAAAAAATTAATTCAGAAATCAGAATTGATTTCAAGCATAAAAAAATCCAATGCGCAAATAATTATGACTATTGGAGCTGGCGATATTGGAGAAGAAGTGAAACATATTAAACAAGCTTTGACCAGTGAAACGATATTATAACCATATTAAAATCATTGGATTGCTAATTCTTGTGGGTTTTCTATTCGCATTTTCCTCAATGCGAAACTCGGAACGAAAAGTCAGTGAACCAATCGTCAAATTTCTGGGGGAAGAGAATTTGTTTGTAACTCATGAGACTGTTAGTAAATTGTTAATAGTAAATCAAGAGAGTGTTACGAATAAGCCTAAAGAAATTATAGATTTGAACGACTTGGAAACTGCTCTAAATTCCAATCCGATGATTAAGGAGGCACAAGTGTACATCAACGTTGATGGCCAATTGACCGCTGAAATCAACCAGAAAACACCAATAGCAAGAGTGAGTACAAATGCGTCCTATTATGTTGATAATGATGGGTCATATATGCCGTTATCAACAAATTATTCAGCTAGAGTGCCATTGGTGACTGGTGTTGTTGAAAAGAACAATTTGTACAACGTGGCAGTAGTGGCACGAAAAGTCCAAAGTGATGAATTTTTGAAGAAAAATGTCGTAGAGATTCATCAAAATGAAAATAGAAGCATTGATTTAAGGTTTCGAAAAGATGATTTTACCATCCAATTAGGCTCTTTAAAGCTGTTGGATAAAAAAATAAACAATCTCAAAGCCTTTTATCAAAAAGCCATGAGAGATAGCACACTCAATAAGTACAGTGTAGTGAACTTAAGGTTTGATAAACAAGTCATTTGCACCAAAAAGTAAGCGATGGAAAATAATAAAATTTCAGTAGGATTAGATATCGGAACCACCAAAATTGTGGCGATGATTGGTCGTAAAAATGAATATGGCAAAGCCGAAATTTTGGGGATTGGTAAAGCCAAAAGCTTGGGTGTACATAGAGGTGTGGTTAATAATATTACACAAACCATTCAATCCATCCAACAGGCTGTTCAGGAAGCAGAGGCGGAAAGCGGATTAAAAATCGAAGACGTCACGGTAGGAATTGCCGGTCAACACATTAGAAGTTTACAACACAGTGACTACATCACAAGGCCAAATTCTGAATTGGTCATTGACGAAGAAGATATTGACCGATTGATTAACCAAGTTCATAAACTAGTGATGTTGCCTGGTGAAGAGATTATCCATGTATTGCCACAAGAATACAAGGTAGATGGACAAGCCGAAATTAAAGAGCCAATAGGAATGTATGGAGGCCGTTTGGAAGCTAATTTTCATGTGGTGGTAGGTCAAGTTTCCTCAATCAGAAATATCGGTCGCTGTGTGAAAAGTTCAGGTTTGGAGCTTGAGGGCATAACTTTGGAGCCTTTGGCATCGGCAAATGCAGTTTTGAGCCAGGAAGAAAAAGAAGCTGGTGTCGCATTGATTGATATAGGAGGTGGAACAACAGATTTGGCAGTATTTAAAGATGGTATTATTCGCCATACGGCTGTGATTCCTTTTGGTGGCAATGTGATAACGGAAGATATTAAGGAAGGCTGCTCAATTATTGAAAAGCAAGCTGAATTATTGAAAATAAAATTTGGTTCAGCATGGCCAGGAGAAAACAAGGACAATGAGATAGTTTCGATTCCAGGATTGAGGGGCAGAGAGCCGAAAGAAATCACCCTAAAAAACCTTTCAAAAATTATCCATGCACGTGTCACTGAAATTGTGGAACAAGTGTACGTGGAAATTAAGAATTATGGTCACGAGGAGCAAAAAAAGAAACTGATTGCAGGAATTGTGCTCACTGGTGGTGGAGCACAATTGAAGCATTTAAAACAATTAGTTGAATATATCACAGGAATGGACACTAGAATTGGGTATCCAAACGAACATTTGGCAGGCGATAGTGATGAGGATGTAGCTAGCCCTCTGTTTGCAACCGCAGTAGGTTTGGTGATGGATGGCATAAAACGCCAGGAGAGAAAACGCATAGAAAAAGCCGCTCAAGAAGAATTTCAGGCAGAAGTGGAAGCACAAAAACATGAAATTAAGATTGAGGAAGAAGAAACCATTGCACCACCTAAAAAAGAACGAAGGTCTTTTTTAGACAAGTTAACAGAACGTGTAAAAGATTTTTTAGATAACGCAGAATAAAGACTGGTTATGACATTCATATAGTCCTAACCAAAGAAAATAAATGAATATTAATTAAATAAAATCCTTTCTCTCCAATGGAGAGATGTCTGAAGGACAAAGAGGTTAAATCCAGAAAAACCCTAAACAATATGAGCAACAAAAATGAATTTGGAAACATCGCATTCGATTTGCCAAAAAACCAATCCAATGTCATCAAGGTGATAGGTGTTGGTGGAGGAGGAAGCAATGCCATTAACCACATGTTTCAACAAGGAATTAAAGGAGTAGATTTTGTCATCTGCAATACAGATGCCCAAGCACTGCATAACAGTGGCGTCCCAAACAAAATCCAACTTGGTGTGAACTTAACCGAAGGTCTCGGAGCAGGTGCCAACCCAGATGTAGGTGAACAAGCGGCTGTAGAGAGTTTGGAAGATATCCGTAGAATGTTGGATACCAATACAAAAATGGTATTCATTACTGCCGGAATGGGTGGAGGAACAGGTACTGGTGCTGCTCCAATCATCGCAAAAATGGCCAAGGAATTGGATATACTCACCGTAGGTATTGTGACCATGCCCTTCTTGTTTGAAGGAAAACTGCGTAACGAACAGGCTCAAAAAGGAATTGAAACACTGCGTGGTCATGTAGATTCTTTAGTCGTTATCAATAATAACAAGCTTCGTGAAGTATATGGAAACCTTGGATTTAAAGCTGGTTTCTCAAAAGCAGACGAAGTATTATCCACCGCTTCAAGAGGTATTGCAGAGGTCATAACACATCACTACACTCAAAATATCGATTTACGTGATGCCAAAACCGTATTGAGCAATAGTGGGACTGCCATTATGGGTTCTGCGACAGCTTCAGGTAAAACAAGAGCTCAAGAAGCAATTATGAAAGCTCTCGATTCACCATTGTTGAATGACAATAAAATCACTGGTGCCAAAAACGTATTGTTGCTTATCGTTTCTGGTGCACAGGAAATCACGATTGATGAAATCGGGGAAATTAATGATCATATCCAAAATGAAGCTGGCCATGGTGCCAACATCATTATGGGTGTCGGTGAAGACGAAGGATTGCAAGAATCTATTTCTGTTACCATTATCGCTACTGGGTTCGATATTGAGCAGCAGGATGAAATTTCCAATACAGAAGTTAAAAAAGTGATTCATGCTTTGGAAGATGACCAAAACAATGATGTAAAGGTAAAAGAACGCGAACCAGCAATCATTACTCCTGATATCGTTCTTGAGAAAGAAGAAGAAAAGGAAACCATTGTGAAACATACTCTTTTTGAAGAGGAAGAGGATGAAATGGATATCAAAAATGAAGGAGGAATGGATTTGATACCCACTTCGGAATTCATCAGAAATCTAAACGTCACTTATGATGAGGTTTTAGATAGTATCGATGAAGATGATTTTGTGATTACTCCTGTTCAAGTTAAAGAAGAAATAAAACCTATAGTTTTTGATGAGGAAGAGCAAATTACCTTGACTTTTGATTTGCCTCTACCGGACAATCAAAAAGATATCAAAGAAGATGAAAATAGGGTTCTTTTTTCATTGGATGACGAAGTAAAGGAGCTGAAAGTACAAGATCATATTGAAATCATACCTGTCACGGAAGCCAATGAGACGGGCGAAAAACGCTATGCTTTGGATGATTTTACATCCTACGAATCTTCTATGAACAAAACAAAAGTGAAGACTATAGAAATTGCAGATGAAGAAATTGTGTTTGAGAAAAAAACACTCTCATCAACTGAAACTGAAGATTTAGAATGTCGAGAAATTGACCCAATGAATAGTCCTATTTCTGATTTGTTGAAAGAGCGAGCAGATGAACGACGACGCAAAATGAAAGATTTCAATCACAAATTCAATAATGCAAAAATTGACGAATTTGAACGTGTACCCGCATACAAGAGACAAGGCGTGAATCTGGATGATACACAACACTCATCAGATACTAAAGCTTCGAGACTATCCGTTGGCACTGACGACAACGATGATGTTCAATTGAGAAGCAATAATTCATTCTTACACGACAACGTAGATTAATAGCGGAATTTAGTTCTAGTGTAACGCGCCTTATAAACCCGAAAAGTTCAACCGCTTTTCGGGTTTTTTTCATTCCTGGATAGACATACTGGAATCAGATGATTTATATCTACTACCAATGACGTATTTTATCTAATTAGATTTTTATCTACATTTACATTGTACAAAATCCCATTGGTTTGAAAAAGAGAATTTGCATAGTTGAAGATAATAAGGATTTGCTTGAAGCAATGAGTATGATGATTCAGTTTACAAATGATTACGACCTTATAGGGAGTTTTGAAAACTCAGAAATAGCATTAAGTAAGGTTCCAAATCTTGAAGCTGATGCTGTTTTGATGGATATCAATTTACCTGGCAACAATGGAATTGAATGTGTTGCAAAGCTCAAAAAAGTCTGCCCTAAACTTTTGTTTTTGATGTGCACATCATATGAAGACGAAGAAAAAATATTCAAAAGCCTTGAAGCAGGAGCTAGTGGATACATTCTAAAAACTGAAGGCCCTGCCAAAATCATCAGCGCTTTAGATGATTTGTTTGAAGGAGGAAGTCCTATGAGCAGTAGCATAGCCAGGAAAGTGGTCGCCAGTTTTTCCAATATGGCATCACAAAATAAGTTGACAGCAGACCTGACCACAAGAGAACGGGAAATATTGGATTTGGTAGCCAAAGGACAGATGAATAAAGAAGTTGCGTCAACCCTCGATATAACTCCAGGAACTGTAAAAAAGCACATCCAGAATATTTATGAAAAATTGCATGTCAACACTCGTGTAGAAGCTGTCAATTTATATTTGAACAGAACATAAACCATTCCTTATTGAGAACGCATATTGTCCTTTTCTGGTTGTTTGTCCCATTGATTTTGTTTTCGCAAGAACAGTCATATGACACATTGATTTCCACATATCAAGATTGTAAAAGTGCTGAATGTAAGGTTGAAAAAAGCTTTATCCTTTCAGAATATTTTCTGGAAACAGACGAAATAGACAAAGCACAAAAGTGGCTAGATACTACAAAGCAATATTATATTGTTAAGCCACTAGATCCTATGAATGTTTACATACACAGCTTGCAGTCGGAGCTGTTTTATTATATAGGGATTTTCCAATTTGGTAAATACGAATCGCGAAAAGCAATCGAATTATCATTGAAATTAAAGGATAGTGCATTGATTGCTGATGCCTATTTCTTTAAAGGAATCAATGAATTTGAAATGAACACTATGGACGATTCCTATCATTCATTATCAAAATCAAAGACATTTTACCCTAAGATAAAACCAAAAAAGATATTAAGAACCATCATTCAGAATGAACACATTCATAATAATTTGGCCCAATTATTTTTGAAAACCAACCAAATGGATTCTGCAATAGTTTATAATTCAAAGGCTTATAAATTTTCATTAAAGGAACATAGTAGGAGGGGAATTCCTAATAGCGAACAGACCTTTGGACTTATCTATTTGACACAAAACAAATCGGACAGCGCTATTTATTACCTACAAAAAAGCTCAAAATCTGCCTTGCACAGTAACTATTATGACATCATGCTCGTTGATCAAGGTTTTTTGGTGGAAGCCTATAAGCATCATATGGATTCTGTTGCAAAATATTTTGATCAAGGTTTGAAAATTATGGAGGAGCATCCTGTTAATAGGTCATTCAGAAGAATTTTTTACGCAACAGTCCTACCAATTTTTGAGAATTTTGATGATTCAAAAAATATTTCATTTGTCCAAGATAAAATCATCAAGTTGGATAAGAACGTTCGTTTAAAAGGAAATCTATATATACAAAATATTACAGAACAGTACATTGCCAATGAAAATAAACTATTGACCCTCGAAATAAACAAACTCAAAACCCAAAAAAAATATTCAATTCTTCAAATCATCATCTTGAGCCTTTTTGTATTGGTCATGATGCTTTTAGTTATCCTGTATAGAAAAAAAAATAAATTACAACAAACCTTACTGCATCAGAAAAATGATATCAGTAAGGATCTACATGATGATATAGGAAGTGGTTTGAGCAGCATATTAATCCATGCAGATTTGTTGTCAAAATATGAAAATGCCAATGATCACCAGAAATTATTGCTCTCTAAAATCACCTCCACAGGCAAGGATATCTCTCAACGGATGAATGCTTTTATATGGTCATTAAATACAGAAAACAACAATCTTCGAAATTTTTGTGAATATGCAAAGCAATATAGCACCAATTTGTTTGAAGGCACACCGTTTCGGTTTTCATTTGTACAAAACATTCCTGAAGCAGATCATATTTCCATAGATGGACAGCATCGTAAACAATTATTTTTCTGTATCAAAGAATTGTTGAACAATGCCTTGAAACATTCCGACGCTAGCAAAATTCAACTTTTAATTCTTTTAAAAGAGAAAAGCCAACTTCAAGTTTGTATTAGTGACAATGGCAAAGGAATTGTAAAAGAAAATACATTTGGCAATGGACTAAAAAATGTTGAGAAACGGATTTCCGACATGGATGGAACATTAGACCTAATTCCAGAGAACGGATTGACGGTAAAGTTCACAATTCCACTTTAGCTAAAAAACTCACTACGCCAAAAGTAGTATTACAGCTTAAGATTTTTCGGTTTTGATATTTGAATCTTAATAAAAAAACGCCAAAATACAAACTTTATCTACAAAACTTAAAAGTTAATGATACACCACTACTACTAATTTGGTATTGTGTTAATTAACAATAATATAGATTTTTATAATCCTTAACCACATCCATTTACAGATGTCTAAAGTTATCATTATGAAAACTAAAATTCTATATTTCTTTTTACTGACATCAATATATGCAACAGCACAAATAGGCATTGGTACCACAGACCCAAAAGCTGTGTTGGATATTAAAGCAACTAACCAAGCCAATCCTTTATCCACAGATGGAATGCTGGTGCCAAAAATTGACATATTTCCCGCAACAAACCCAGGAGTGGACCAACAAGGGATGCTCGTTTATCTCACAACAACAGTTGGAGCCAATTCGCAAGGTTTTTATTATTGGGACAATCCAACAACTACTTGGATTCCAATTGGTAATAACAACAATTCTGGTTGGGGTCTAAATGGGAATATAGGTACCAATCCAGCTTTAAATTTCATCGGAACTACAGATGGTCAAGATGTGGTTTTTAAGAGAAATAATATATTGTCGGGAAAAATTGCCACTTCAAATACATCTTTTGGCTTTGCCTCACTTCTAACCAATCCTTCTGGAAGTACCGCTTTCGGGAATACCGCTTTGCAGCAAAATTCTGGAAATAATAATAGTGGATTCGGGAATCAAGTTCTAAGGGCCACAGGAAATGGTGGCTTTAATTCAGGTTTCGGCGCAAATGCTATGCGAAACAATACATCTGGAACTAACAATACAGGAATTGGTTTTGAAGCATTGCTTACAAACACCTCGGGAAATGATAATACCTCAGTGGGTTATAAGGCGGATGTATCGTCAGACAATTTATCAAATGCTACTGCAATTGGAGCGAAATCTTTGGTTGGGGCTGACAATTCTCTAGTGCTGGGAAGTATAAATGGTGTCAATGGGTCAACCGCTAATGTCAATGTTGGTATTGGAACAACGACACCAAATAATAAATTGCAACTCAATTCCCCTTCTCCTTTAGAAAATGTTTTTCTGCAATTCTCAAATGCTGGAACTGGAACAGGGCCTTTTAATGGTTTCTTAGTAGGAATCAACTCCTCAGGTGAGGGTGGATTGGTAAATTTTAGCCATGATAGTATGACGTTTCAGACATTAAGTGGCGAGGTTATGCGGATGAATGCAGGCAATGTTGGAATAGGTGTGAATACTCCTTTGGACAAATTACATGTTATTGGAAACATCCGAATGGTTGACGGAAACCAAGCCGCAGGAAGAGTAATGACTAGTGATGTTAATGGCAGGGCGACATGGCAAAACGCATCAGCCAATGCATGGGGATTGACAGGAAATACGGGAACAAATGCAGTGTCAAATTTTATTGGTACAAGTGATGATGTGGATTTGGTTTTCAGACGCAATAATTTAGTTCATGGTAGATTGGGTTTTTCTAATACAAGTTTTGGCAGAAACACCAATATTGCAGGCTCTGGAAATTCTGCCTTTGGAATGAATGCGATGTCTGGCTCCAACACAAATAGTGGGTGTGCCTTTGGGTCAGATGCCTTGGTATTTGCTACTGGAGGATCCAACAATGCGTTTGGTTCCAGTTCATTATTTAGAAATACTTCTGGCTCTGAAAATTCTGCTTTTGGGACATTCTCATTAAATCAAAATACTACAGGAATACAGAACAGCGCATTTGGTAACAAAACATTAGCGAACAACACTACAGGTTCAAGTAATATAGGTATTGGCTATGCAGCATTGAATAATAATACTGTTGGTGATAATAATACAGCAGTGGGTTATGAGGCTCTGGTGGATAACGTTTCTTCAAATTCAAACACCGCCATAGGGCATTTTGCATTGAGAAGAAATTCTACCGGGACTGTAAATACTGCTTTAGGAGCGAGCGCATTGAATAGTAATACTACTGGCACATCTAACACTGCGGCTGGCGGAGCTGCATTAAGCGCCAATACTACAGGTAGTTTTAACTCAGCTTTTGGAAGATTTGCTTTATTCAGGTCTCCAACAGGATTTAGTAATTCAGCTTTTGGTTATCAATCCCAACAAAACACCACAAGCGGTCAATCCAATTCATCATTTGGTGAATTATCAATGAATAATAATACTACTGGTGGGTTCAATACAGCAATGGGTAGACAAGCATTAAGAGTTAACGACACAGGTGGGTTTAACACTGCCTTTGGAGCACTTTCAGATGTTTCAGTAGGTAATTTAACAAATGCCACCGCAATTGGGGCTAGGGCAGAAGTAGGAGCGAGCAATAGTTTGGTGCTAGGCAGTATAAATGGCATCAACGGAGCAACTTCGAGTGTAAATGTTGGTATTGGTACTACAACACCCAATTCTGCTTTGCAAGTGGAAGGAACTGTTACCTTTAATGATAATGCCGACAATGTAGATTTTAGAGTAGAATCATTAACCGAACCTAATATGTTACGCGTGGACGCTAGTGACGATGCGGTAAAAATAGGAACTATAGGAGCCACAACATCATTATTGAGAGTTGGGGATGTAACCGGCGATGGCATACAAATAGGGTCAGCTGAAGTTATAGAAGATGGAGGTGTTAGTATTTTACAGATTAACTCAAATCTTTTGCCTTCAACCGACAATGTAAGAGATTTAGGTTCGCCAACTTTAAGATGGGATGACGTATTTGCTACCAGTGGAGTTGTCAATACATCAGACAGAAACACCAAAACCAATATTTCTCCATTGAATTATGGTTTGAATGAAATATTACAGCTTAATCCAGTGACATTCAACTGGAAAGACAAGCCAAATGGCAAAAGAAAAATAGGTTTTATTGCTCAAGAATTGCTTCCCATTCTTAACGAAGTTGTTAAAACTGAAGATACCTTTATTGATGAAGATGGACAAGAAGGTATAATAAAAATGGAACGTTTGGGTGTCTACTATAGTGATATCATACCGGTTTTAGTTAAAGGCATGCAAGAACAACAGGCTTTAATAGAATCATTACAAAAACGTATTGATGAATTGGAAAAAAAACAATTACATAAAAATTAGTTAGAGTTCTTAAACAAACCACTTTCTACTTTTAAAGAATTAATGTAATTTTGCAGCTCATAAAAATCGAATGGTTATGAGTTTACAAAACGACATTATGACTGCCATGAAAGTCGCAATGAAAGACAAAGACCAAATGGCTTTAGCAGCCTTGCGTGCCGTAAAATCTGAAATCTTATTGGCTCAAACAGAAACGGGCTCAAAAGAAGAAATTACGGAAGAGCAAGAAATAAAGATACTTTCCAAACTTGTAAAGCAGCGTAAAGACAGCGCAGCTATATTCTCTCAACAAAATAGAGCAGATTTGGCTGAACCAGAATTGGCTCAAGCAGAAATCATTAGTCAGTTCTTACCAGCACAATTGTCAGAATCTGAAATAGAAAAAGTGGTAGTGGATACCATTGCAAAAGTTGGAGCAGAAGGTATGAAGGATATGGGTAAGGTCATGGGCATCGTCAATCAACAATTGGCAGGAAAAGCGGATGGAAAAACTATATCTACGATTGTCAAAGCAAAACTTACATAGATAAATCTCTATATTTGCAATTATCAAATGGCCGCGTGGCGCAACTGAATAGCGCACTGGATTTCGGCTCCAGCGGTTGTGGGTTTGAATCCCTCCGCGGTCACGAATAAACTGTTCAATACGGAAAAACGCCAAACTTGTTTGAGCGTTTTTTTGTTTGAACTGTTTTCAAAGCGGAGCTTTGAGGGAACTACAATCCCGTATCAAAACGCCAAACTTGCTTGAGCGTTTTTTTTTTTTTTTTGAACTATTTTCAATCCCGATAGTAAAGGAGGAACGCTTTGTACGACTCCTTTCCTTTAAAAATAGAATGAGTTGCATCGACACTCATTTTTCTTTTGTATATTTAATCCTCTCAAACCCTACTTCCCTCACAATGTTAAGTTTAAAGTAACGTTATGTATTCATGACTGCTATCCTACTTTTAGAGCAATTTACCTTTGGTGGTAAACTCATCCTTGGAATTTTCTTTGCCATTTTGTGTGTGATGCTTTTGAGTTTTGCATTGAAAATGGTAGAAATGGGATATGTCATTCGTAATAAAAGACCTTTTTATGTCTACAATCCATTCTTTTTAAGAAAACTAAATGCATCACAAAAAAAAATAGTACTGAATCAATTCACGTTCTATAAGAAGTTGTCACCAAAACATCAAGAATATTTTGAACATCGAGTGGCGTCCTTCATTAAGGACAAAAAGTTTGTGGGTAGGGAAGGCCTTTTGGTTACTGAAGAGATGAAAGTTTTGATTTCTTCCACTGCAGTCATGCTGACCTTTGGATTTAGGGATTTTTATATCGGCCTCATTAGCAATATTTTTATCTATCCCGATGAGTTTTACTCTTTGGCCAATGAGAGTTATCATAAAGGAGAATTCAATCCAAAACTGGAAACATTGGTACTCTCTTGGAAAGATTTTAAAAAGGGTTTTGAAAACGATACCGATAAGATCAATTTGGGAATACATGAATTTGCACATGCCATACACCTCAATAGCATTAAGGAGCGTGATGTAAGCTCAACCATCTTCTCTGATTCGTTTCAGGAATTGACCGAGTTGCTTTCACATGAAGAAGGTTTGAGAAAAGCATTGATTGAATCCAAATATTTTCGTGAATACGCCTATACCAATCAGTTTGAATTTCTAGCGGTCATTATTGAAACCTTCATCGAATCGCCATCCGAATTTCGTTCACAGTTTCCTGAAATCTATGATAAAACCAAGCAAATGCTTAATTTTAACTTTGCAGGATATTAAATTCGGATAAATTCATTTACATCTAAGGGATGACTAAAAAAGAACTTATTGATTGCCATACACATATTTCTCCATTTATCCATAACACACCTATCTTATCTTCAAAATTGATTAATGAAATGGTGGATGCCGAAGTGGTATTCAAATGTGAAAACTTCCAAAAAATGGGAGCCTTCAAAATGCGTGGAGCAACCAATGCCATTATGCAATTGAATGCATCGCAAAAAGAAAAAGGAGTTATCACCCATTCTTCTGGCAATTTTGCACAAGCATTGTCATTGGCAGCTAAAAGTCTAAATGTCAAAGCCCACATTGTGATGCCAGAAAATGCACCAAAAGTTAAAGTGGAAGCGGTAAAAAGTTACGGTGGCATCATCACACTATGCGAATCTACCATTGAAGCTAGGGAAAATGCATCAGAAAAAATTGTAGCTGAAACAGGCGCAACTTTTATACATCCTTCAAACAATAAGGATGTAATAATAGGAAACAGTACTGCTTCACTCGAATTGTTGAAAGATCACCCAGATTTAAATTATGTGGTGGCACCTGTCGGAGGAGGAGGTCTTATTGCAGGAACTGCTTTAGCAGCCCATTTTTTTGGAACTGGTTGTAAAGTGATTGGCGCAGAGCCTAAAGCTGTTGATGACGCATTCCGATCGCTTCAAAGTGGTAAAATTGAAAAAAATGAATTAACCAATACCATTGCTGACGGTTTACGGACTCATTTGGGAGATATCAATTTTCCAATCATTCAAAAATATGTTGAAAGCATCATCACTGTTGAAGAAGAAGAAATTGTTACAGCCATGCGATTGATTTATGAACGTCTGAAGATAGTTGTAGAACCTTCCAGTGCTGTTGCATTAGCAGCTGTTTTGAGACAAAAGGAGCTTTTTAAAAAGAAAAAAATCGGAGTGATACTTTCCGGTGGGAATGTCGATTTAAGTCGCTTGCCCTTTACAGGATAATGTAATGTTTGTTCGGTATAAAAAAACCTTCAAATAGCTACTTGAAGGTTTGATAAATATTTACTTTTCAACACTTTTAAAGTTTGAAAACGCCCTGTAAAAAGAATTGATAATGATTATTGTCGTATTGACGTGAATCTGCATCGATGGCAAATTTAGCCATGGAACCTAAACGGATACCTACATTATCACTGACCCAAACCACAGTACCAAGTACAACATTAGCTGATATATTTAGTTCTTCAATATTAAAAATCCCTACTCCAGTTCCCACGTAAAGGTTCAGCCAATCAGTATTACTGAACAGAAGGTCATCAAAGTAATATTTTAAAGTTGTGTTTGTTGAGAAATAAAACAAATCCTTGTCTGGTGTTCCATTATCAATAAATTCACTTTCTTTAAATCCATTAAGGGAAACATCTTGTTCAATGTAAAGAAATGGTATCCATTTACGCTCAATTGATACAGCAAGAGGCTGTCTAAAAGCAAAACGGTCGGAATTGTCATTCAAATCCTCAAATGGGTTACGTGTCCCAAAATTGGCAACAGTATTGACGCCAACGCTCAATAACCAATCGTTGCCTGGGTTTTGAGCCTGTGTTACAAACCCTAAAAGTGATACAAATAGTATAAGGATTACCTTTTTCATAAAAAAAACTTTAATCAAAAATAGACTATTACTTCAATATAACAAAAATAGCAATAAATTTTTTAAACGAATTTTTACAAATCCTTTTTCAGAGTTTGTTTTTTATGACATGCTCACGATAACTTTTATTGAAAAAAAAGAGTAGAAATCGCTCCTGAATTCCCACTGAAAGAGATTTCATTTTGAATATCCAGCTTCCCAATTTTGGAAACTTTAATTTCAGGAGAAACATTTTTTTGTGAAGATGCAAGTTGAAATCTGATTTCGTAGGACCAATAGATGGGCAAAAAATCGATGCCAAACCCAAAAATCGCAAACAATGCTTTTCAGTGGACAGCTCGTTAAGCAATTCTTTTTTCTCTGGTAAATTAGCATTCAAAACATCATACAAACCTTTCAATTTTAGAACATTATAATAATAGGAACCATCATTAATCTGTTGTCCTAATATAGCATTCCAAATACTATGGTTTGAATTGGGAATTGCAACGCCATTATTGAATTCCTTGTTCGTCAAAAGTAAATCTTTATCAATAAGGTGATTATAAGTATGTTTTAAAAGTTGACTGTGAAGTTCTACTGCTGCTAAGCGTGTTTTAGAGATTTGGCGAGGTAAATGTCTATAATTTTTGACTTCGTAATTAAACTCTATAAACTGAGAATACCCTTCTTTTACTAGCAATTCAAAAGCAAAATCCAAATCCTTGGATGCAATGAGAATGTCAATGTCACCTATCATTCGCTCACCGATATCTTTAAAATAATTTCCGGCCAAAAGTGCGACACCTTTTACAAATACGTGGTCTATTTGATTCCTTTCGAATAGTTTAGAAATTTGTTGGACTTCATTCAATAAGCTACGATTTCGGTTTCGATTGAGTTCTGTCAGTTCTTCAAGATATAATTTCAGATCTTCTGGAAGACAACCCAAAAGAGACTTTTGTTGAAGCCTACAAAATACACTGGTCAGAACAAGATGTTTACTGGCAACGGACACAATGGAGTCCCAATCCATAGCATTGCTGAGTAAATGTTGCTTTAAAACTGCATCGGAAGTTTCAAAATTCAAAATATCAACAATAAGCTGTATGGTTTGGCGCTGTGACTGTGATTTTTTTGGCAATATCTATAATTTAATGTAACTAAATTAAGTAAAGAATCGATAGTCCGGTAATTATAATGCAAATAATTCTTTGAATTTTGCTATTGCGAAATCATTGTCATTATAGGTCAATTCATAAAATTTTAAATTGCTTAACCAGTCGAGGAATTTTTTTGAATGCTCAGATTTTGGTGAAATCCAAGAATCAGGAATAAAAGTCTGTAAAATTGTTTCGGAAGTTGCTTTACACAGTTCATTCAAACTGTTTTCGGAATATTTTACTCTCACTAGCTTATGACATTCAAACTGTTTTTGGGAGCTTTTGAATGGTTTAGAAGGCGGTAAATATTTTACCGTAATCGGTTTGGAATTACTTTTTTGAGATTTCAATGATTTAAAATCCTCAAATAAATCTTCAATGGTTTTAAAAGCGCCTTTCTTTATCGAAATAGCTGCTGGAAATCGGTAAAGTTGCTGATTTTTAGCCAACATTGGCGTAAAATCATCTGCTAAAAGATCAAATCCATGGGCCATAAGCAATGCGGACAATGTGCTCTTTCCGTTACCAGAATCGCCAATGATCATAATGGCTTCTTCCTCGTTACAAACTGTTGATGCATGAAAGGTTGCCAGCCAATCCGATTCGGAGTTATCATAAATGGAAGTAACTAGCTCCATGGCAAATTTGCCCTGCAAAAAATGAAAACTTGCCATATTATAACTGCCTATAAAAGATTTGTTCTTAAATAAATAAAGTAGTCCATGGTCATCAAAAATATCAAAGACTGTTTTTGCGCTCTTAGAATCTTTAATCAAAGCATGTTGCAGATATGGGTGTATGAGTTGTGAAAGCTTCTCAGACCCATAATTTATAACGATACTCGAGTTGTCAAAGTTATATTGGTGAGAGAATTTGGGAGATGGTATTTTAGAGATTGATTCCTTACGTTCAAGAGTATGATTTTCGGGATTTAAATCATCCAAAAAACAAGAGAAATCAGTAAAGTAAGATTTGGCTTCGTTTTCTGAAATATTAAAATATTCTTGGAGTTGTTGAATAAATGTTTCTTTGTTTTGGGATTCAAAGAAAAAAGACAACAAACGATAAGTTGTAGCAGAAATGACTACGTAACTATTTGACCTCTCAAACCAAAGCACATAGTTGTTTCCAATTTTTTGTGTGTGTTTTGGGGCCAATTCTGCCTTCAAAATAAATAATGTAATTTAATTAGAAAGGATCTCCACCTGGATCTGGAGGAGAAGAAGCTTGGGCTTTTTGCGGATTTAAAATAAGAAAAGTACCCACTGCTGTCAGTGCGGCATATTTTCCCATACGCTTAATGGCTTCATTACGAGTGATATTGGTATCTTGATTTTTCTTATTCATTCTGCAAATATATAAATCATTTCAAAAATAAATAAATTTAATTACCTAAAGGCAAAATTAAATTTTATTTTGTGATTTTTCCTATCTAATGACAATTTTCTCCGTTTTTTGGAAGGCTCCTGTAGTAAGGGTTGCCAAATAAACACCAGTACTTACGTTAGAAATGTCTATATGGTTTTCAATTATGGAACTATTTAACTTAGTGTATGTTACAGTTCTCCCTTGAAGGTCGTAAAGATTTAAAATACTTCCAATAGGGAGTTGACCTCTTACAATCAAGGCTTTGGGGTTTTGGGTGGATATAATTCGTATGCCATCCAATTCATTTGAAGGATTTGCCAAGGTACGGTTGGTAAACCTCAAATTGAATCTTCCCACTCCAGTTAAATTGGCTGTTGTGTTAAGCACAAAATCGCCGGAATTCAACAATGTTGAAATGCCTGTAACGGTATCTTCCAAATAGACTTCGACACTTTCGGGGAGTGAGCTTTCAAGAATTGAAACCGTAATTTGTTGCCCCTGAGATGCTTTCAGACCCAGAGGAATGTCTATTTCACTTCCAAGACTTGAATATGGCAAGGATTGTATTTGCATATCTATACCCTCACTTTCTTGAACTAATCGAGAAAAGATGGAGAACGCTGGAGCTCCAGTTCCAAAAACACCCGCATCATAGCCTGGGTCCAATCCCAATGTGGACGCATCGTTAAAATAAAAATCAGTTACAAAGTTTTGTGTTCCGTTGGCCATTTTCAATTTCAACATGGCATTGTTATTTTCGTCAGTCATTCTTCCAAGGATAAAATCATCCGAAGAGCCTACAGCTCTCATGTCTGGAGTAAAATCTACAGAGCCACCACCTACATTGGAGGCAATAAAGAAACCTTGCCCTGGAGTGATAACCGATGAGGATGTGGTATTTGCCAAATTCCAAATCGTATAATTACTTCCATTGGAAGTGTCATCATCATAACCATAAACTGCCACATAATTCGCTGCAAATTGCGAAGCATTGTTGCTCAAGAATCCTGAGTGAGGATTTGTAACAGTTTCTTCCTTTATATATAAATACGAAGGGTACGGATTGCCTACCAAATTCCATCTCTCAAATGGGACACCAGTGGAATAATCGATGGTGCGGCTGATAGTGCTGGTATTGACAGTCCCGCTAAATGTTAATGTTCCATTATCTGTTGTTGCAGCTCTGTAGCCTAATCCTGCTTCCAATGGAGTGCTTCCATCAACAGTGGTGTCATAAATTACAAAAGTTCCTGTTCCTTTGTCAAAAGGGCCAAATAATTTTCGATTGTTATTATTGGTATCTTGAACAAGGTTTGTTGAATTTCCCGTTACAAAATCACTGAATATTTGACCACTAACTGGCGAAGAAATTAAATCATTGCCGCCTGTTGATGCATTTTGGTTGACGTGTCGATTGTAGTTAATGGTGCCTGAGCCACTTAGCGTTCCGTTGACAATCAAACTGGAATAGGAAGTGGAAGTTGAGTTTAGGGTCAACAATCCACCTGAATTTGTTAGTAAATTATTGGTGATGGTCATTGATTTACCAGCATTCACCAATACATTTCCCCCACTGAAGATTGTCAATGATTTCACTTTAACGTCACTTCCGTCAACAATTAATGTTCCCCCTGATGCTATGGTAATGTCACTATTAAGAAGATTGCCTTGCAATTTTAAAGTGCCCTGTAAAACAACTGTAGCCCCAGAATAGGTATTATCTGCTGTGAGCGTCACTTCGCCAATTCCTGTGTTAGTAAGAGTTCCAGTTCCAGATATCAATCCTCCATAGGTTAGTGTATTTGAACGATTAAAAGCCAAAATTCCATTATTTAAGATATTTCCGGTGACAGAACCTGATGTTCCAGAAATTCCGCCAAATTGAAGTGTCCCAGAGCTTATTGTTGTAAGACCCGTAAAGGTATTATTGGCAGTTAATGCGAGAGTGCCAGTACCTTGTTTGGTAAGACTTCCTGTTCCTGAGACAACTCCATCATAATTGTAAGCGCTTGATAGGTTGATAGTTAGTACGGCATTATTTGTTATATTCCCGATGATTGTTCCAGTTGTGCCTCCATTGCCCAACTGCAATGTTCCTGTGCTGATGGTGGTGCCTCCAGTATAATTGTGAGTACCTGTTAATATTAGAGTTCCAGCTCCAGATTTGGTTATCGAACCCGCTCCTGTAAACCCTTTGGTATAGGTTTCTGAACCACTGGTAACATTGAAAACGCCTGAATTATTGATGGCGAAATTATTGAAATAAATGTTTTTCTGTCCTGCTCCATCATTTTGGTTGCCGATATAAATATTGAAACCATTTAGAACGGAAGCTGACGTAAAGCTCGAAGTATAGGTAGCTCCACCAGATTTTGAGGTCATTGAAAAATTATAAGCATTACCCAGTGCTTTTACTACCTTTACTAACATTGGCTGTGTTCCGTATGTTGTGGTTGCTGTACCATTGGATGTGGTTATGGTGGTGCTGTTTCCGTTGTTCACATTGTAAATAGTAGTGTTACCATTCTTAAGGTCAAATCCCTTTCCTCCACCACCTGCGTCAAAATTCATTGCCCAATAAAAGGACAGCTCATCATTAAATTCGAAAGGAATTGCAAAAGGTCTCAAGGCATTGAGATATTGATTGCCTGTGGCATAAAAGCCAAAGGCATTTGTCCCAATTCCTGTTGTGCCCATTCCATCATTTGCTGGATTTCCTTTGAAACTTCCTGTATTGCTGCCATAATTGAAAGTCCAAGCATTAAATCCTGTTCCTCCATTTTGACCTGTACCTCCAAAGCCCCCACTGTAGGCTGAATTATTGGCGTTATCCGACGCAAGCATAAATTGTCCAAAAGCAGAAGTGCCAAAAAATAAAATGGCTGGTAATATTAAAAAAGAAAGCGCTTGAGTAATTATTGTTTTCATAGTCACGATTTTTAGTCTATGGATAGGAATTTATAGTATGGTTTTGTCATTAATCTGAAATAAAAGTTAATGACAAGCCTTATAAATTAATTAATTTTTTCACAATTTATTAAAATATCGCCATTTAAATATATAATATAACAATTTTGGTCGACGAAAACGTTATCGTGTTGATAATTTTTTGGATTTGTACAGTTTTGAATGTCGTTTAAAAAAAATGCCTCGTTATATAACGAAGCACTTTTTATAAATTCTATGAAAAAAAGATTATTTGATAATTACCTTTTGGGTTTTCTGTTGTGTGAGGTTATTCAATTTTACAACGTACACACCAGTGCTCAACCCAGAAACATCCACAGTATTTGCAGTGCTTGCCTTTTCTAAATCTGATGACAACACCAGTCGACCTTGTATGTCAAAGATATTAAGTGCCGTTTCTGCATCCAACAGACCATTGATATAGAGCAATTTGTTAGCTGCATAAATTTGCAGATTCTCAACATCTAATGAACCATTCGATAAAGTCTGATCAGTAAATCTCAAAAAGAACCGACCTGTATCTATAAGGTTAGCGCTGGGTGTAAAGGTATAATCGGCGTTGTTCAACAGTGTAAATGTATTAGTCACTGTGTCTTCCAAATAGACTTCAATACCTTCTGGCAATGATAGTTCTTCAATGCTAATAGTAGTTTGTTCTCCTTGAGACACATTCACCCCAATAGGGACAATGACTTCAGACCCAAGATCGCTTATTGGCAACGACTGTATGGCCATATCCACGCCAGTATTGTTTTGCACCAAATGTGAGTAAAGGGCAAAAGTCCCTGCGTTGGAGCCATAAACACCCGCATCATAGCCTGAGTCCAAACCTCTGGAAGAATTATCGTTAAAATAAAAATCAGTAGTGGAAATGAGAGTACCGTTTGTGGCTTTCAGTTTTAAATGCCAATTCACAAACTCATCGGCTGCCATTCTACCAGGAATAAAGTCGTCTCCTCCCATATTTCGCATCATATCAGGCGAAAATTCGATATCATAAGCTGCTACTTTTGCAGGATCGGCTGGCACCAAGAAACCTTGACCTGGGGCCATTACAGTTCCACTTGCCGTGTTTAAATTATAAACGACCCAACCATCAGCCGTATTGCCATCATAGCCATAGATGGCTTTTAAAGGATCAAGCATCAAATCGACGTTTTTTGTACCATCGACATCTACTTGGTGGTTTAAAAACGATTGCACATCGATATAAGCAGGATAAGGATTCCCGATAAGGTTCCATTCTGGTGAAGCAGATCCGGAATACACAATATTGTTGGTGATGTTTCCTGTATTGATAGCTCCTGTGAAAGTGAAAGAAAATAAATTATCCAGATTGGTCGAAGCTGCCCGATATCCAACCCCAGCAACTAAAGGTGCGGTTTCACTAACGGAATAGTTCACGTATGCACCAGTGGTTTTACTTAATGGCCCAAAAGCGTACACTGTGCCATTGGTCAAAATATTATCATTGGCTGCCACAAAATCCTGAAAACCCTGTCCGCTGAACGGCGCAGAGATAAGGTCGTTGCCAGTACCAGTTCCAACGCCATTTTGTCCATTCACATGACGTGTATAGCTGTAGGTACCTGTTCCTGTCGCAAAGGTAGTCGCCAAACTCGAATAGGCATTGGAAATGGATTGCATCTCAATGCTTCCATTATTTGTGGTTGTGTTGGCAATGTAGAGACCATTGGCTTCGGCTATGGTAACAGTGGCACCACTTTTAACCTCCAAACTCTGGGCAGATAGATCACCTGTGGAAGTCAAATCCGTAAAAACAATGATGTTGGAGTTGGTATTAGCATTTACAAACGCGTCACGAGGTTTCCAAACAGTGTTATAACGAAACTCAAATTCTAAGGCACCAGGCGTCATTTGATCTGCATTGACGCCTTCTTCTATTTCAATAGTCCATTCGGAAGCGGTCCAAGTGGCATTTGGTGCTGTGGTTTTAGGGTCGTTCCTAAAGGCTTTTGCGTCCGTATATTCCCATGCTTCGCCAGTACCGTCAACATCCAATTCACCAAAAGAATCGAGCAATGTTCCTGTGGTATCGTCGCCACCATAATAGAGGAAATACCCATCATCACCACTACCGGTCACACTTCCAAAATCGACATCGGCAGGAAACCCGTACACACTATTAATGTTAGAAGAATTACCAATAACCAAAATTCCATCCGGTTCAAGGGTTCCTGTCAAGGCAATGCCATTACGTGTAGTACCATTGGCCTGTCTCATAAAGTAAATACCTTCTGTTCCAAGATCAATCGTAGTGTTGCCATTATTATAGATTTCCACAAAACGGCCATTGAAATCATCTAAAGGATCCGCAACTTCGGTGATGATCAAGGATGGAGGATTGGTAATATTGAATGTGTTACTCGTCGCATTGCTTAAACCAGAAGTAGTACTCAACGTGAAACCTGTTCCCTGAGCCGAAAAAATAAGATTATCAAAGATGGCCACACCTGCCACAGGCGTTGCAGAGGTTGTAGCAGCACCGTCGAATGTACCTGTGGTGGTTAAGGAAACAGAGGTTGTATAATCCAAATCGATATTGTTATTGACATCCACTGCGGCAACAGTTGGCGAAGGTGCCATGACGTTGCCTACACCTGTGTTGGTTGGTTGTTGTGTAAAATTCCAAGTGGTTGCTGTGACTTCTATTCTATTGTCGTCGCCAGCTATGGACGTTGAAGCTCCACCAGCATCTGCATCTGCAAAAATGGAACCCGAAGGGTCGGCAGTGGCTGAGGTGATGGTCAACTGTAGTTGGTCATTATCTGTAACCGTATTTTTAAATGTTGCATAGATACTGAATACTTTACTTCCGCCGTCTGGTGCTACAAGATTCAACCCTGCAAAGCTGGGGGAATTATCTGTGGGAGCAACCTCTTGCAGATTTGTATTTGAGGTACCATCTCCATCAAATAGAGCAAGAACAGCTATGTCCTGAAAATTCGCCAATGAAAACCCTATATTTGTCAAAGTGGTTGACAAACCATCGGCATCAGTAGGTACATTTCCTTCGATACCATCTTGGATTTTAAACTCTCCTATTTTAATGGCATTTGTATTGGACAATCCGCTTGTTTGGTTATAAGATACATAAGGGATATTCATGGGTTCTGTAAAACCATTCTCAACAATGTTTGAAACTGTACTTCCCGCAACCACTGGATTAAAAATTACGCCTACATCATCCAAGCCAAATTCATCTCTACTACCACTTCCGCCAGCATCGGCACTTGACCAACGTAGATAAAAGAATCCACCGTCAGGGATGCTCAAACCAGTCGTGATACTTGTGCTTCTGGGATTAGCTTCCCATGCAGGAGTGGTATCTGCCGCTATTGCAGATGTGAGATCCAATACGCCAACAGGAGTATAAGTGACATTATCGGTACTGTAAGAAAAATTAAAAGTCGATGCCCTACCTTGATCATTTAATATATTAACTATATATTGTAGTGTCACAGAAGTAACAACTTGGCCTGTCTGGTTTTGAGCTTTTAAGGTGATTGTGCCCGGAGCAAAATCACTACCACCTGGCTGAATCCCAAAAGAACGATTACCACCAATATTAAAGGCATAAAAACCACCAGTCCCCACGCCTCCAGTACTTGTGCCTCTGGTATAATCAGTGCTTGTAGAAGTTCTGTTACCACCAAAAGCTAAATCTCCATCAGACCAACCTGTGGCAGCCCAAGCATTGGAATTTAATTGTCCGGTGGTTGGTGCGGTTGTAAATCCTGAACCAGCATACACTCCATTACTCACATTTGCTACTGTTGTATCAAAATTAATAGTATATGGAACATTAACTGCAGAAATCTGCCATCCAACTGTTGGTGCGGGTGTGATATCAAACGTATTACTTAAGGCATTGTTCAAGGCAGAATTTGTACTGAGTGTACGTCCTGTAGCAACCGCAGAAAAAAGAAGGTTATTATATGTTGCCACACCTTCAACTGGTGTTACAGTTGTAGTAGCAGTCCCAGCAAAAGTACCTGTGGTCGTCAAAGGAATATTAGTCACATAATCCAAATCAAGGTTATTGTTCACATCCAACGCTCTTACGGTTGGTGAAGGTGTCATCACTGTATTGATTTGAGTATTGGAAGGCTGTTGGTTAAAAGCCAATTTAGTGGCGGTGACCTCAATTCTGTTATTGTCGCCTGCTGTGGGCGTAACAGCACCACCAGCATTTCCAGTAAAAGTTGAGCCAGCAGGATCACCTATTGCTGATGTTATGGTCAGTTTTAATTGGTCATTATCAGTTACTGCTCCAGATGCAGACTTGAAGGTTGCATATACGCTAAATGTTTTAGTGGAATTGTTGGCAGCAAAGAGACCAGTAATACTAGAAAAACTTGTTGTTGATGTTACTGATGTAACTTCCGCTCGTTTTGTAGAACCTTCAAAAATTGCCAATGCTTGGATATTTGCAAATTTATCAACTAGAAAGCTCAAACCGGTTAAGGTTGTTGGCTGACCGTCATCTGGAGCTTTATCACGAATAATAAAACGTCCAATCTCAAAGGCATCAGCAGTTGTTGCAATACTTGCTCCTGTATGTAGTAGATAATTGATGTCACTTGTTGGGGTAAATGTAGCATCTGCAATGATATCGGAGTTAGTATTATTGCTACTGGCTAAGGTATAATTGACCGTAAAGCTGTCAACATATATTCTATTGGCAGAATTACTATCTCTTTGGTAAAATTCGACTACTGAAGTTGCAGAAAGACTAGTAAGATTATAGGTAGTTGATGCACCTAAATTGGCTACAAAAACGCCATCCACCGTATAACCAGCAGGTCCAGTAGTTCCAGAGGCATTGACAACAACACTGGTAATTGTGACACCATTCTTTGCGTATATTTTTATAGAGCCACCTTTTGTAGCATTTTGGTATAATCGAAGTTGACCAGAATTGATTGCTGGATCTGCGGTACCGTTATTTTTAAATGAACCAAATCCAATATTTGCATCCACTGAAATACCTGGAGCATTTTGATTTAAACCAGTTACAGCCCCAGATGCAGAAAAGCTATAGGTCGCTGTTTGCGCAAATCCAAAACTAGTAATGGTGATTGCTATCAATAATAAGTAAATCTTTTTCATAGGGAAATTATAAAATGGATTAAAAATTTATATCGCAACAGCAAATATACGCATCTTATCGAATAAAATTATCGTAGAAGATTAAGAAATCGTAAAAGATATAAACACAAAACATTACAAAATACAAAAAGTGCATCGCTTTTGGCAATGCACTTTTTTATCTATTTAAGTCTAAAATAAAAGCTCTAAAATAGCTATTTAAGAATCACTTTTTGTGTTTTTTGTTGTGTACTGTTGTTCAATTTCACTACATACACACCAGAGCTTAAATTGGACACATCAATTTGATTGGAGTTTGAAGTAGTCTTAAGCGTTGATGACAAGACCTCACGTCCTTGTACATCATACATATGTATGCTGGTAGCACTTGCCAATTGTCCTTTAACGAACAAAGCTCTAGGCGATGCAGTAGCATAAATTTGCAATCCGCTGACGTTGGTATCAGGAGTGGATAAGGTGGCATCCGTAAAACGTAAAAAGAAACGTCCGGTATCCGTAAGGTTGGAACTTGGTGTAAATGTATAATCGCTTGTGTTCAACAAAGTAAACGTTCCTGTGACATTGTCTTCAAGATACACTTCAATATTGGAAGGCAAATCAGATTCCGCAATGCTCACAGTGACTTGTTGTCCTTGTGGGACATTGATACCTATGGGCACTATAATGTCAGAACCAAGAGCTGTATATGCCAACGATTGGATTGCCAAATCGATACCAGTATTGTTTTCCACCAATTGGGAGTAGAGAGCCGTTGCTGGTGCATTGGAACCAAACATTCCCGCATCATAACCAAAATCTAACCCAGAAGTTGTGTTGTCAATAAAAAAGATATCTGTGTTATAGTTAGCAGATCCAATAGCTGCTTGAAGTTTTACATGTACATTGTTTTCTTCGGCCAACCTACCTGGGATAAAATCATCCGTGGTGCCTATGCGTCGCATGGATGGCGTAAACGTCATATCATAAGCTGCTACGTCCGCTGCATCTGCTGTTACCAAAAATCCCTGTCCTGGAGCCAAGTTTACTGTAGTGGCTGTGGTGAGATTATAGACGACCCATCCGCTGCTGCCGGCACCGGCTGAATTGCCATCGTACCCGTAAATGGCACCATAAGCATCCATCAAATCTATATTTCTGACCACTGGCGCACCTGGATCGACATCATATTCCAAAAAGTCACGGACGTTGATGTAGGATGGGTAAGGATTTCCAATCAAGTTGTAGGCAGCAAACTGAGGCCCAGAATTGACGATATTGTTCGTAACGACTCCATTATTTGGAGTTCCGGTAAAGATAAATCCACCATTATCGGTAGAAGCAGCTCTATAGCCCACACCAGCATTCAGTGTATTGTTGGCTTGTTGAGCAACCGTATTAATCCATAAATCGTAAGTGCCTGTTGTTTTGTTAAAGGGGCCAAACAATTTTCGGTTGGCGTTGTTAGGATCTGTTTTGATATTAGGGTTTGCTGTAACAAATGATGAAAACGTCTGCCCTGTAACAGGTGCAGAAATCAAATCATTGGAGCCAACAGCCCCAGCAACCCCTGTACCACCATTTACATGGCGGTTATAGCTTACGGTTCCTGTAATGGTTCCATTTGATAACAAACTTGAGTATTGTGTAGCGTTGGATTGTAAGGTCATACCGTTAGCAGAGGATAGGGTAACACCTGAATTGACAGTGACTGCTCCTGTAGGATTGACAGTAATTGTATTACTTTGTGTGTTGCCAGTGAAAACAGCAGTGCCGTTTGCAATAATGATATCATTTAAGGAAGTTGATACGCCATTAGGATTTGCTGGTGTCCACCCGTTGTTGAATACATAAGTTACAGGAGGTGTTACGTTGATACTGTAATCCTCAATCTCACCATCATAATCAGTATCACATGAGGCAGCATATAGGAGATATCTGGAAGACACTCGCATACGAGTAGACCCAATGACTGCCGTAGTTGGAACAGTGACGTTCAAAGGGCATAAACTACTCAACCCATTAGTCACATTTGTAGCGGTTCCAAGATCATATTGTTCTCCTGAATCCTCAAAACTCCCATTTTGATTCCAATCAATCCAAACGCGTTGGTAATAGGTGTAGTTTCCATCCGTATTGACACGTACACTTAATGGATATGTGGAACCTTTATTTACAGATGTGCTAATATTGGTAAAGTTGCTATATTCATTTCCAGCATTTGCAGATGAGGTATTATTGATGGTGTTGAAAGTTACATTGGTAACACCATCATCAAAACCGGCGCTTCGACCTGTGACAGGGCAATAAGTAATTGCTGGCGTAGCATTCACAGGTACACCAGTACTCCAGTTAGTACCTTTACGAGTAAAAACTCTGAAGTGATATGTAAGATTATTCGTTAGAGAAGTGACATTCACGTTGGTGCCAGTGCCTTTATAGACGACATATTCATTTGCTGTTATTTGAGTACCACTTCCAAAGGCAGCGTTGGCAGTGTATGCAGACCCATTGCCTGTTGGTGTGGCCGTTACAGCAGAACCTTGTTTTGCCACAACTAACACTTCATCAAAACAAGTGCTGTTTGTCCAGTTAAGAGTTACTTGCTGACTAGCCGGTGTGGCTGTCAGTGCAGAAACATTTACGGGTGTCGTAGTGCAAGGCAATACACCAGTAACCAAAACATTGTCAAAAGTGTAAATGTCATCATCTTGGTTTGTAGAGATAATAACTCTTATTTGGATAGAATTGCCTGACAAACCTGTTTGATTTATTGTAGCAGCATTTCCTGAAGGGTCATTTGTAATAGCCCCGTTTGTTGCCGCATTTGTCCAAGCACCTGTACCATTCAAACGATATTGGGTGGTAAAAGAATCATTGTTTTCGCAACTTCCCGAAGATGTCATTCCCAATGAGAAACTAACATTTGTATATCCAGTAATGGTTACTGATGGTGAATACCATATGGCATTCCCATCCGTATCCTTACCGGAAAAAGCTTCATCCACAACGGCGAAGTAATCACCATTGCCTAAAAAACCTGAACCGTCTAGTGAGGCCGACGATATGTCTATCGACCAAGTAACACCAGTTACATCTGTATTGGTTCCACCGAAAATACCTCGGGTAGCCCCTTTGCCATTCTGTCCCGTAAATGTTTCAGAGTATAAGGTATTTTGGCCTACACTGCAAAAGCTAGTGGCCAGAAGAAAAATAAATAAGTATAAATTTTTCATAATAAAGTATTTTTTGTTCTCTAATGATTTAGGGAAATCATATTTTAGGGAGTAAATGTAAGAAAGTTTTGATTTCAAGCAATAAAAAATACAAAAATTCCGAAGATTAAACCACTAAAAATCATAAGTTTAAAAAAAAGATAGACAAAACCACGTTTATTTACGATGTAATGCTTCGGTTGGTTTTTATTATTGTAGGAATTTTTTTCGTTTATAGATTTCCCAGATTTCTGGATTACCTAAATTTTCCTCCCCAATTGATACGAAATATTGTGGGAGTAGATAATAATTAGCTACTACTCCGTATTTACTCCGTATTTACTTCGTATTTACTCCGTATTTACTTCGTATTTACTTCGTATTTACTCCGTATTTACTTCGTATTTACTCCGTATTTACTCCGTATTTACTTCGTATGTGCCATCCTAAGATAACGCTCAAATCAAAAAAATGATTTTGAGAGGTGGTGTTTTGGAATCGTTTTCAAAATCTTAAATTTGCATTACATTAACTCCATCAACACTCGCAATACCATGCCTTGGTACGTCCTCATCACCAAACCAAAATCTGAAAAGAAAGTTGCTGAAAAGCTTGCACAAAGAGGCATTGAAGTCTGCTGCCCTGTGAGTGTTGAGGTGCGCCAATGGAGTGACCGCAAGAAGAAGGTCGAAGTCCCCTTACTGCCCTCTATGGTGTTGGTCCATCTTGAAGACAAGGAGCGGTCTGTGGTGTTTGAGACTGCTGGTGCGGTACGCTATCTCTTTTGGTTGGGAAAACCTGCCACTGTTTCTGAATCCGAAATTGACGCCTTGGTCGCTGTCAACTCGAGTCCACTTACGCTCCAAAGTGTAGAAAAAATCCAACCAGGTACTATCATTGACTTACATGGACTGGGCTTCCACTCCGAAAAGGGGACTGTCAAATATGTCTCTGGGAACCAATGCTGGGTGGTGTTGCACAGTTTAGGCTATGTTATTAAATTGCAAACCTGACACATTAATGCAAATGCGTTAACGGAATAATGAGAATTATACTATTTTCGCAGCTTCAAAATAGCTGAAGATACGACAGTTCTGTTAGCATAAATATTAATCATCTATTAGTCAGCACATTGATTTTTTTTAATGTGACTGATGATAGCGAAGCTATGGAAAAGCGCAAACGTTTTTAATCACAAATGAACCAAATAATCAATAGTCGTATGAGTGTTGAAGCACCAAAATATACCCTTGTCATTGAACCCAAAACAGGGCTCTTAGATATCAATTTTAAAGAGCTTTGGCGTTATAGGGACCTACTCTTTTTATTTGTACGTCGCGATTTTGTTGCTGTCTATAAGCAAACCATTTTTGGACCACTTTGGTTTTTTATTCAGCCTATATTAACGACCATCATGTTTATGGTAGTCTTTGGCGGCATTGCCAAGATGAGCACTGACGGCATACCAAAAGCGGTGTTTTACCTTGCAGGTATCGTGAGTTGGAATTATTTTGCTGAAGCTTTAAAGGCAACATCCGAAACCTTTAGTGCCAATGCCAATATTTTTGGGAAAGTCTATTTCCCTAGGGTGATTACACCCCTATCAATAGTCATTTCAAAACTATTGACCTTCTTTGTGCAGTTTACGCTGTTCTTGCTAGTCTACTTTTATTATAATTTTTTTACGGATGCTGATTTGCAAGCGAATCTTGCTTTGCTATTATTGCCAGTGCTAATTTTAATAACGGCAGGTTTGGCTTTTGGTATGGGTTTGTTAGTGACAGCATTAACTTCAAAGTATCGTGATTTCAGATTTCTCATAAACTTCGCCATCCAATTGGCAATGTATGCTACACCTATTATATATCCATTGAGCACAATTGAAAATCCCAAATTGAAGATGCTTATTCTTGCCAATCCCATGAGTTCAATCATTGAGACTTTTAGATATTCCTTTACAGGAGTTGGAGACATTAATTTTACAGCTTTAGGATATAGTTTTGTGTTTATGTTGGTACTTATGATTTTAGGTGTTTTGACCTTTAATAAAGTAGAAAAAACCTTTATGGACACCGTATAATAAAAGATGCAGATGGAACCTATAATAAAAGTAGAAAATTTAAGCAAACAATACCGTCTCGGAACTATTGGTACGGGTACTTTATCTCACGACATTACCCGATGGTGGTATAATATAAGAGGTAAGGATGATCCGTATTTGAAGATAGGACAAATCAACGATCGAGAATCCAAAGGTGAATCTGAATATGTCTGGGCATTAAAAGATATTAATTTTGACGTGAAACCAGGGGAAATCCTCGGTATCATTGGAAAAAACGGGGCAGGCAAATCGACCCTACTCAAATTGTTAAGTCGTGTTACAGCACCAACAACAGGAAAAATTACTTGTCATGGACGTATTGCGTCTTTATTGGAGGTTGGTACCGGTTTTCATCCGGAACTGACAGGACGTGAAAATATATTTCTTAATGGTGCCATTTTAGGAATGACCAAAAAAGAGATTGCCTCAAAGTTTGATGAGATTGTGGAGTTTGCTGGGTGTCAAAAATATACGGAAACCCCAGTAAAACGTTACTCCTCGGGAATGTACGTACGATTGGCCTTTGCCGTAGCAGCCCATTTAGAACCCGATATTTTGGTGGTCGATGAGGTGTTGGCCGTTGGAGATGCCGAGTTTCAACAGAAAGCGATTGGCAAAATGCAGGATGTGTCTGCCAATGAAGGCCGAACAGTGCTTTTTGTCAGCCATAATATGAATTCTATATTGGATCTTTGTCACACAGGTTTGTTGATGTATCAAGGAGGTATTGCAATTCAAAGCGATATTCAGACCGTTGTGGATACTTACGTGCAAAAAGTGGGTTCTTCTTTAAAGAGCAGCTATCAATCAAAAACGGATACTAAAGAAAATTATATAAAAAGCGTGCGACTTTTAGGTGGATCGGGAGCTGAACAATCAGTGCTCATGATTGGCGAATCATTTACTTTTGACATTCACTTAAAAATACGTCACGGAATTGAGAGGCCTAACATTTCCATTAGATTGAGTAATATCAATGAAGTTGCAGTAGCTTGCTGGAGAAGTAATGAAATTAACGATTTAACTTTAGAGCCTTTCGAAACTGATACGGTGGTGCAGGTTAAAATTGATAATTTTCAACTTTTGGATGGTATATATGCTGTCAATATGTCCTTACTCGATGGCCGCAATACACTTGATACTGTCAGTGAAGATTTGGTGTTTGAAGTTCAGAATATCAATTCCAACTATCTCAATGTCAGCTATCGGAATTTGAAACATAAACCAGTAGTTTACACTCCTAGTCAATGGAAGGTGATGAAAGTGAGCAATAATTCAATTTAAAAATTTCGTTCTATAAGTCCCGAGTAATAATTATGACTACTGACTTTGTAATCATCTATTATTCGAATACAGGAATCAAATAAAAACAAGAATATATTAAAAATCTATATTTTGAGTCGACATTTATTTATAGACTTTTAAGGAGGTATGAAAAGTTTCATGAATTACTCCTGCCAAAGATGTCAAGTTTTAAGCCCATTTCCTACTTCCCATTATGCGTTTCATAAGACTAAGAAACCCCAAAAACACTCAATGACTAATTTTAGAAAATCTACATTTGAAGACTTGAGTTCAATTGAGTATCTCTAGTAAGAGGAAAATGGTGCTTAAAGCAATTAAATGATTATAAACCTGAATCCGATTTACCTCAACAAATACTTTAAAAATAATTTACTCAGTGATGAGTATTCAAATTTATCCATAATTAAAGTTATTGACAAATTTTACAAATTCAGCAGTTTAACTTAAAATTTTAATGATGGAAATAGTTTCAAAAAAAATTCCTCTACGACATTATTTACATATGAAAATGCATGAGTTGATTAAATATTCAACCACCTTATTTTTCCCGTTAGAAACTCCTGAAAAAAAGTTCATACTCTATGGTTCTGGGCGGACCGGAAGCACTTTATTTGCATCCTTGTTAAATGAGCATCCTTCTATATTTTGCGATTATGAAATATTTCGAGAATATTCTGCACCGAATATTCTCTTTCCTCATCGTTACTTGAAAATTATGTCGACTAGAGGTCTAAAAAATGATAAAGCTGTATATGGTTGTCAATTAATGTCAAATCAACTAAAAAATCAGCCTCGAGTCGGTGATCAAATTGGTTTCTTGAAGAAGTACGAGGCAGAGGGGTGGAAAATTCTATATATTAAAAGAGAAAATGTTTTTTTATCCAGTTTGTCTTTATATCGTGCCTATCAAGATAATATTTGGCAAATATCAAGTAAAAACTACAAATCGGAACAATATTCCGTTGATATTGATCATTTGGATTTTTGGATTAATAATCGTTTATCTTATCAGAATTTGGAGAAGGAGGTTTTAAGTTCGATACCACACCTTGAAATTATATACGAACGTGATCTTGAAAACTCAGACAGGCATCAAGAAACAATGAATCGAGTATTTGAGTACTTACACATCGAATCAATGCCTGTTGTGGCTGGAACTACACGAAAATCCTCGAAAGATTTAAGACAAGATATTTTGAACTACGATGAATTGGTAGATTATTTGCAAAATAAAAACATGACCAATTTTTTATAAAATTTAAATGAAAGTTGCAGTTATAGGTTGGTACCATCAGAATAATGCAGGCGATGACCGCCTGTTGGAATGTATTCAATCTAAACTATTAAATTTGGGCGTTGATACCGTAAAGGTTTTCATTGCTTGGGGCGAACTCAAAACTCGTATAGAAGAGATTAATGCCTGCAATTTCCTTCTAATTGGCGGCGGGGGCCTTATTTTGAGAAACACAAATACGCTTGTTAAATCATTCAAAAAGATAACAATACCCTTCGGATTGCTTGGTGTAAGTGTGGATAGTGTTGGTATGGACAACACTGAATTTATAGGCTACCTATCGATGCATTCAAGATTTATATTGGTACGGGATGTTTTCAGTCGCCACGCTTTTGCAAACTATAAGGATACGGATTTGTATCTAGGACCGGATCTTACATTTTTATATCCCTATCAAAATGATGATTTATCAAACCAGAGCAATTCGGTGGCGGTTTCTCTGCGCCCTTGGAAGCCCAATCCTTTTAAGCAGTATACTAAAAACTATCATCGCTATAATAAGTTGAGTCACAAATTCCCATTTATTAACAGCTTTTTTGGAATGTGGAATGTTGAAAAGTTTATAGAAGAGCTTAAAAAAAGTATTCCTCAAAAGTTAATACCTTTCCCTCTGCATATCAATCATAAGAATGGAGATAATGTTTTATTACGCCACTTTTTTGATAGTTCTGCAACTGAGCAGTTCGATATTGAGGTTCTGAAAAAATCAGATTACCTTGTAGGTATGCGCCTCCATGCCATAATTTTTGCCACACAATTAGGCGTTCCTTTCATCGCAATTAATTACGCGTCAAAAGTAAGGAACTATGTGGAAAGTTTAGGACTTGGAGAATTTGTTCTTGAAATTGACGACTATAAATCAATTGATAGTAAAATACGTTTACTAAAAGAACAGAAAGAGCAAATTCCTAATCAACTTTTGGCTAGAACAAAAGATTATAACAAACAAGTCCATGAAGTTTTTGATACCATCTTTAATACTTACATGGCGTGAAAAAGGAAAGGATGGTTTTTGTAACAAATCTTCATTTTAGTCCCAATGGTAATGGTGGACAACAACGCACCTATTTTTTGATAAAGGAACTGTCGTTAAATTTTGACCTTATTGTCATTTCACCGTATAAAGCCAATGAACCTGAAATAAAAGATGTAAATGCTGATTTCATAGAAAACAAAGGCGTCCTCGCCAGAAAATGGATGCAGCAATCATTTCTGGGTAGATTAGTGACCAAATTAGCAACTATTTTATTAAAACTTAAGTCATCTCATTCCAATCCAGTGAAGTATTACTCTTCATTACAATTAGTTAAACAAATAAAGAATATTAAAAAAGACAAACGATACAACAATGCGGAGATAATTGTGTTTGATACCGTAAGAACAGTCGAAAAACTTAATAAATCTCTTTTTAAAAAACGTATTCTAAATGCGCACAATTTCGATTCTGAAATTTATGAATATGAGCTCGAGCAGCTGAAAAACAAAAATGTGTCTCCAGTTGGCATTCTTGACAAATCAAGAGAACTTAAATTTGTTCAAAGCTTTGAGCATCATATTGATTCTTATTTTGATGTTATCTGGACATGTAGTAATGAGGATATCAAAAAATTCAAAGAGCACAATCCAAAAACAAACGTCAAGTTTGAGTGTCTGCCAAACGGTTCAGATACTGAATCCAGAAAGCTTCAAAAGATTAACCATAATTATCAAAAGCTATTATTTGTAGGATCATTAAATTACTTCCCTAATGTGAATGGTTTAAGATGGTTTGTAAAATCCATACTCAGTAAAGTTCCGAACGATTTTGAACTGACTATAGTGGGAAAATCTCCTAAGGCTGAAGATTTTGATTTTATAAAGCCATTCGCAAATATTAAACTTATTGGAGAAGTAGATGATGTAGAGCCTTATTATGCACTGAATGATGTGGTAGTTGTTCCATTGTTGGAAGGCAGTGGTACCAGACTTAAAATTATGGAGGCATTTTCTTATGGCAAGTTGGTTTTAAGTACAGCAAAAGGTATGGAAGGCATTAGTGCCGTTGATGGTAAGCATTATATTCAATTTGAAGATTTTAATGATTTTGAAACAAAATATTTGGTAGATTTAAAAAATGGTACGTTTGAATCTCTTCGCAAACAAGCAAGGTTATTGGTAGAAAACCATTACAGTTGGAAAGGAATCGTATCAGATTATTCAAAAAAGTTATATGGCACATAGTCCCTTGGTATCCGTTTTAATGACGGTCTATAACAGAGAAAAATACATCAGGCAAGCGATAGAAAGTGTCATGGCTTCCACCTATGAAGAATGGGAACTGATTATTACTGATGATCGGTCTAAAGACAGTTCAGTTTCTATTGCACAAAGTTATGCTGAAAAGGACTCACGCATTAAGGTTTATGTCAATGAGCAAAATTTAGGGGATTATCCCAACCGTAATCAGGCAGCATCCTATGCCAAAGGAAAATATTTAAAATATGTCGATGCTGATGATATGATTTATCCGCATGGTTTAGAACTGTTGGTATATTATATGGAGCAATTTCCTGAAGCGGGTTATGGTCTCTGTTCATTGCCACAGGATAAGTTTAGAAAATTTCCATTTCAGCTCAATCCGAAGGAGGCATATCTACGGCATTATTTTGAGCAACCCTTATTTCACAAAGCACCACTGTCTTCCATCATTAATAGATCAATTTTTGAGAAAGTTGGAGGTTTCACAGGCAAACGGATGTTGGGTGATTTTGAGATGTGGAACATTTTGTCGCAAAATCACAATGTGGTCTTAATGCCACAAGGTATTGTATGGTATCGCGAACACGATGAACAAGAAATGTCAGACCATAGAAGTGACCCGATGCATCCTTTTAAATATATACTTTTAGCGGAAGAGCTTATTAAAAGTGATGACTGCCCGTTATCTTCAAATGAAAAAAGTCGAGCCTTAAGAAAAATTGAGAAAAATAAGTCAAGAGCAATTCTTTCCGCTGTAAAATATCATTCGATAAAAAAAGGAATGGAGTTGAAGAAGGCAAGTCAACTAAATATGTTGCAGGTTTTATCTAATTGTATAAGACGTTGATTATAAAATTGAAGTAGATTTATTGCAAGATTATTAATTTATAATACTTATAAATTTAAGGAGAAACCATACTTGAAAAAGTATCAAAAGCATAATTCCGAAGTTAGAGATTATTTTAAAAAAAGAGATAAAAATTTATTGGTTATAGACTTAACTAAAGATGAAAACAAATTGTAGAAAATTTGTGATTTTGTGGGTTTAAACATTCCGGAAGTTTCTTTTTTACATGCTAATAATTCCAGAAAAAAATAATCTAAAATATTATGACATTGTTTATTTCTTTAATCAAATTTTATTTAAACCAGATGCTAAGACGTTTGTTTTGGTTATATAAATTATCAATTTCTGAATTAGGGAGCGGTATTCAATTAGAGTTTCCAATAATCAGAGAAGGCAGAGGTGATTTGAAGATTGGAAACAATAGTTATATCAGTAAGAATGTGAATTTTGGTATAGATGAGAAGAGTATTTTGATTTTAGGATCCAATTCAAAAATTAACAATAATGCTGTGATATTGGTTAATAAAAACTGCAGTTTCACAATAGGAAATGATTTTATATTAGGGGAAGGAACAAGATGTTATGTGAAAAAAGATTGGAAATTTGGTAACTATGTAAAAATCGAAACCAATTGCTCGATTTTTGGTCGTGAATCCGAAAAGTCAGGAAAGTTGAACATTGGAAACAATAGTAGTATTGGTGATTATACAATTATAGATGTTGTTGATGATATATATATTGGAAACGATGTCGCTATTGGCCCTAATTCCACACTTTATACTCATGATCATATTTATACTGACAAAAACGTTCCAGC
Source organism: Gelidibacter sp. (assembly GCA_041391925.1). Classification (GTDB taxonomy): domain Bacteria; phylum Bacteroidota; class Bacteroidia; order Flavobacteriales; family Flavobacteriaceae; genus JBPOFM01. The sequence goes on from JAWKNA010000004.1 coordinate 100,219, forward strand.
ATGGAAGGGAGGTCTTATTTCAAAACCGATAATTATTGAGGATGGTGCTTGGGTTGGTTCTGGAGTAACAATTTTGCCGGGAGTCACAATAGGAAAACGTGCCGTGATTGCTGCAGGTTCAGTCGTTACAAAAAATGTAGAATCCAATTCTATTTATGGGGGAATACCAGCGAAATTTATTAAGACAATTTAAATGCCTAAAGTTTCCGTTATCATCCCTTGTTACAATTCCATCAAGTTCATAAGCGAAACTTTAGATTCTGTATTCAAGCAAACCTATCCAGCCATTGAAATCATCGTCGTTGATGACAACTCTACAGATGGCTCTTTTGAATATTTGCAATCAGTCGAAAACTCTAATTTCAAAGTCATAAAAAACAATAAAAAAGGTGCCTGTGCAGCACGTAATTATGGCTTTGAAGTGTCAACAGGTGATTATATTCAATATTTGGATGCGGACGATCTATTAAGTGTGGATAAGATAGAGAAGCAAATAGATGCGCTCCAAAATACCCAAACGAGTGTTGCTGTCTGCAATACAAAACATTTTTATGATACTATTGACCAAGGCAAGATTACTGACCAAGATTATTTATTTACAACCTCAGATACCAAATTCTTTTTATTGAATCTATATGGAGCTCAAGGAGCACCAAATATGGTACAAACGAGCGCATGGTTAACACCAAGAGAATTAGTTAAACTGGCTGGTCCTTGGGACGAAAACTTAAGCAAAGATCAGGATGGTGAATTTTTCTGCCGCGTGGTTTCAAAAGCAAGCAAGGTAATTTATGTGCCCAATGTGCTCAATTATTATAGAAAGCACGTAAAGGGCCAAAATATTGCAAATCAAAAGCAAAAAATTCATTTAGAGAGCCAACTGAAAGCCGTAGATTCTAAATATGTACAACTCAAATCTTTGGAAGATACGAAAGCCTTCAATGCGGCATTCTCTTTACAATATAAATGGATTGCCATCAATGCGTATCCAGAATTTAAGGAGATTTCATACAAAGCAATGAAAAAATGTGAAGTTTTGGGAGGCAATAAATATCTACCTGTTTTGGGAGGTAAGGTCATAGAAACGATTAAATCAGTTTTTGGCTGGCGTGCCGCAAAATGGTTCTCATACTGGGTTCACAAAATCTGATCTTAATAAGAATTTCTACCAATATTAATATTAGCCAAATAAAATGAATTTCCCCGATTACATCATTATAGGTGCTGCCAAATGTGGTACAACTTCCCTTTGCAATTATCTCGACTCACATCCTGATATTCAAATCACACAACCCAAAGAATTGGATTTTTTCGGTAGAGACGGCATCGAATCGAAATTAAATGCGTATTGTGAACATTTTAAGGAGAAAAATGGTAGATTGATTGGTGAGGGATCGGTATCCTATATGCTATATTCTGAATTGGCAGCAAAACAAATCAAAAAATACATTCCAAATGTTAAGATAATAGCCATGCTTCGGAATCCTGCTGATAGATTTTATTCCGATTTTTGGTTCAACATCAACAGAGGTGTAATTGTTTATAAAAAGGGGATGTTTGAGGGTGTCATCAATGACACTATGCAAGTGCCCTATTCGCCAGTTCATATGATGAGCTATCGCGAGAGCTTAATTTCGAAAGGTAACTATGCATATCATCTAAAACACTATTATGAACATTTTGACAAAGACCAAATCAAGATTATATTTTTTGAAGATTTTATCAAGGATTCTACTAAAGTCTTGAAATCAGTCTATGATTTTTTAGGTGTCGTAGCGAATGATGTGGAAGCACCTTCAGAAATTCACAATAAGACGTTATATCCTGGAAAATTTAATGCGGTTTATGTCGCATGGAAGCATATCAAACCGTACTTACCGAGAAAATTGGTATTAAGTCAACGAGAGAAATTGGTGAAATTAAAGGATTTTTTCTTTACGGAAAAAAAGGCAGAATTTTCTGCTAAATCGAGAGCGGAATTGGTGTCTCTTTATGCTGATTCCATTGTGGAATTGGAACAATTGCTAGAGCAAGATTTATCTCATTGGAAAAAATAATTGTCGACCGTCTCAAAAATAGTATCTTTCGGATTTTTAGAGCATTGAGATATAACAATCCATAACCGACTATTCATGGCCTTAAGGCATACGATTGATTTTATTTTGAACCATCCCCTGAACAAAAACCAAAAAGGACAGGCGATTTGGAGGTTTTTAAAGTGGCAGGTGAAATCTCGTGTGAGTTCTAAATCATCGGTTGCCAACTATGGCGAAAAAAGTAAGATTATTGTCAAAAAAGGACTCACTGGTGCCACTGGAAATCTCTATTCCGGTTTGCATGAATTTGAGGACATGTCATTCTTACTCCATTTGTTACGAGATACAGACATGTTTATTGATGTAGGAGCCAATGTTGGGAGTTATACCATTCTTGGAAGTAACGAACGAGGTGCAGAGACCATTTCTATTGAACCGATTCCACAAACTTTTGAGATTCTGCAACAGAATGTGCGACTTAACGAAGTAACCTCTCTTGTAACATGCAAGAATATAGGCATGGGAAATGAAAACGGAATTTTGAAATTCACTAAATCATTGGATACGGTCAATCATGTTGCAAAAGATTATGATACAGACACTGTAAATGTGAAGGTGGAACGATTTGATGAATTTATCACGCTGCATAAACCTACATTAATCAAAATCGATGTAGAAGGATTTGAAACCGAAGTGCTTAATGGTATGAAGATTGCCTTGGCAGACGAGCATTTGAAAGCTATCATCATCGAATTGAATGGATCTGGCGGCCGATACGGTTTTGATGAAAATTTGATACATGAGAAATTTTTAGGTCTAGGATTTGTGCCTTTCGCCTACGAACCTTATGAACGAAAGTTAACAAAACTAGAAAAACAAGGTCCTGACAATACCATTTACATCAAGGATTTGGAGTTTGTTTCCAATAGATTAAAATCTGCAGAGCCATATACTATCCGAGGACAGAAAATATAATCTGAATTTAAATCAAGGTCCATTTCCAAATCTCGAATGACATCTTAATTTTTGAAAACACAATCTAAAAACCTGCTTTTCATTACCACCTCTAGTTTGGCCTCCAACCCAAGATTGGTGAAAGAATTTGAAACACTCAAGAACGATTTTATATGTTTTGTGTTGTGTTTTAGGCATCACGATTGGAGTTTGGAGCTTTCTGAAGCCATAAAAAAAAGAAATCCAGAGGTTCATTTTATTGAAATCGATAGACGTGTTGAGGTGTTTAAAACTTTGGTATCCAAACTGGTTCATAAAGTTTCCATTGTACTTAATGGTCTATTTAAAAAAAACATTCAAGTTTGTGCATTTGCCAGTAATGATAAAACACCACAATTATGGTTTCATGCTAAATCATTAGTTGAACAGAACAAGTTTCACCGTGTCATAGCCCATAACCTCGGGGCCTTTTATCCAGCATTGAAAGTAACCAATATGACAGAAACAGCACTTCAATTGGATATCGAAGATTTTTATCCCGGTGAAGCTCTCTATTTTAATAAAGCCCAAGAACAACAAAACAGAATGCATCTAATGTTACACAGTTTTTTAAATGCCGATGTTATTACATATGCCTCCAAAGGTATACAGTTGGAATGTGAAAAATACTTTCAAATTGCGGGTCAAACGGAAACCTCTGTCATACTAAATGCTTTTAACTCCAAAGATTTTAAAAAACCTATTTCACGATTCTCAGACAAAATCACATGTGTTTGGTTCTCTCAACATATTGGTCCCAATCGTGGACTTGAAACCGTTTTTGAAATTGCTGAACAATTGCCACAGATAGAATTTCATATTATTGGTAACAATAACGTGAGTTTTTTAAATAAAATGCGTATTTCTGAAAATGTTTTGATACATGATGTCATGGCGCCCTTTAAACTTCATGCATTTTTGGCGAAAATGGATATTGGACTTGCATTAGAGCCAGGGAAAGATTTAAATAATAAAATAGCACTTTCCAATAAATTGATTGCCTATGCACAAGCTGGCTGTTATGTGATAGCGACCGATACTTATGGGCAGTCGCAGTTTTTGAGTTCTTTAGATTATCCAGCAGGTGTGGTTATGCAGACATCTTTAGAAGAAACCCTTCGAAATTTGGAAATACGACTTTTAGACATACCTTCAAAAATTGAAAGATGGGAAAATGCCAAATCATTTTCTTGGGATAATGAACAACTCAAATTAAAAGGACTATTCTCATGAAAACCGTTCTGATTATCTATCCTCATTGGGTGCCTGCGAATTTGGCTGGTGTGCAGCGTCCTCGCCTCATTGGAAATTATTTGAATCAGTTCGGGTGGAAACCACTTCTACTTACTGTGGAGTCCCAATATTACGAAGAACCATTGGACCCATTGATGAATAAGACAGTTTCTGATGATATAGAAGTAGTTTATACAAAAGCGTATCATGTGACAAAGCCAAGATTGATTGGCGACATTGGAATTCGTGCCTTTCCGTTTCTTAAAAGGCGTGCTTTACAACTTTGCCAAGAGCGCAACATCGATTTTATTTGGATACCCATACCATCCTTCTATACAGCGATTTTAGGAAGGCAACTACATGATAAAACAGGGATTCCATACGGTATAGATTATATAGATCCTTGGGTTCGAGATATTACCAATCAAAATGACTTTAGGGCAAAATTGAGTCAATTGGTTGCACGTAATCTTGAGCCCTATGCTGTAAAAAAGGCAGCATTAATCACTGGTGTTTCAACACCTTATTATCAACCCGTCATCGATCGGAATTTTGAGGAAGCGCCTGTACACGCTGGTATGCCCTATGGGTTTGACCCAAATGACCATAGGATTGAGCTGAGTGATATCCAATTGCCTTGGGATGATTGCCCTAATTGCAAACCATGGATTTATGCTGGTGCGTTTTTACCCAATTCACACTTATTTTTACAATCATTTTTTGAAACCATTGCGGAATTGAAAAAAGAAGATAGGTGGGATAATCATATCAGGCTTTATTTTGTTGGTACAGGACCTTATCCAGCAAAGAGAATCACGGCCTATGCTGAAGACTATGGTCTGAGTGATATTGTGACCGAACAGCGCGAACGTTTTCCTTTTTTACATGTACTCAATTTTTTGTCAAAAGCAGATAAAGTGATGCTTTTTGGAAGTACGGAAAAACATTACACGGCATCCAAGACCTTCCAGTGTTTGTTGAGCAAGCGACCATTGTTTTCTATGTTGCATGCCGATAGTTCGGCCGTCGAAGTCATCAAGGCCGCCAAAGCCGATGCGTATTTAATTCCATATCATGAAGGAGATACAAAATCGAATCTTGTGGAACGATTAAGAGGTAGACTTATAGATATACAGCATGTAGAAGAATGGCAACCTGACTTAAATTCTTTAAACGATTACACATCTATTCAATCTGCAAAGGTATTAGCAGATGCCATGACCAAAGTCATAAATACAGTTAAATGAAAGCCCAAGCATTTTCATCAAAACAAAAAAATCGAAGGGCTAAACTCCATATATAATTTAAAAAAAGAAATTAGAATTATTACAAATGTTAAGCGAATGTTAATAAATAATTCAAAATTTGGGACCACTATTTTTTGGTTTTCAATAATTTAATGCATACAACACTATTTAAAATTTAATCATAAGCATTTAGAACTAAATCCATTGGAACATAAAAAGAACTATTTAACTTCGGTTACATTAATAAGAGGCATTGCTGCATTGGCAGTCAGCTTATTTCATTTTACGAAAGGTTTTATATCCAAAGCACCAGTGGCTGATGCTTTAATGCCCTATGCTTGGATTGGTGTTGAAATATTTTTTGTGATTTCAGGGTTTGTCATTCCATATATGTTATTAGGAAAACCGTTCAAAACAAAACATTATGGAGGCTACCTACTCAAACGCATCATTAGAATAGAACCCGCTTATTTGGCCTCTATTGCACTTATTCTTTTATTAAATTATATTTCAAGTCTTTTTTCTGCTTATCAAGGGGCTCCGTTTTCAATATCCGGCTATAATTTAATGCTGCATTTAGGTTATTTGGTTGATTTCTTTGATGGCACATGGTTGAATCCCGTTTACTGGACCTTGGCCATCGAATTTCAATATTATCTATTGATAGGTTTTCTACTAATTATTTGGAATAAAAACAATAATTTTTGGACTGTCATTACCTTATTGGCGTTTTTCGCCCTATCTTTTTGGCCCCAGGATGATATCAAATTTTTCAGAAATACAGATATTTTTACCATTGGTATAATATGTGCCTTTTATAAAAAGGAGTATATAGATAAGCTTTATTTTTTAATTTTTGTAGCTATTGTTGGATTTGCTATATACCTCCATCATTCTTATGTTATAGTTATTTTGAGTGTGGGTGCTTCGCTGGGTATTGCGTTTTTGGACAAAATCAGAGACTTCAAATGGCTGCTTTTCTTTGGGAACATATCCTATTCCCTTTATTTATTGCACATCCCAATTGGTGGTAGAGTTATAAATATTGGAAGACGTTTTGATTTAAACTTCCAGCTGAAATTAGCAATTATACTAATGGCATTTGTAGTATCCATATTTGCAGCATGGATCTTTTATATATGTATTGAAAAACCATCCCATAAATGGTCAAGACGAATCAGTTTGAACATAAAAAAGGATTGAAAAAACTCTTAATTGTAACCCCTCATTTTCCTCCCATCAATGCTGCGGACATCCATCGCGTTCGCCATAGCTTACCCTATTTTGAAGCGTATGGGTATCATCCTATAGTTCTTACAGTATTACCAGAATTTGTTGATATGGGTGAAGATGCCTTACTTGAAAGAACCATTCCCGATGATATATCCATCCATAGGGTCAGAGCTTATACTACTAACTATGGTGGGTTTAAAATTGGAAATTTGGGGCTTCGTGCATTTTATCAACTTTATGAGAAGGGAAATGAACTTTTGAAATCCGGTGATTTTGACCTCATTTATTTTAGTACAACCGTTTTTGCCTGTATGCCTTTGGGACGGCTTTGGAAAAAGAAATTCAAGGTGCCATTTGTGATAGATATGCAAGACCCTTGGAAAAATGATTATTACTTAAAAGTTCCTTACAATCAACGACCACCCAAATTTTGGTTTTCCCACCGATTAAACACTTATCTAGAACGATATACTATACCTAAAGTTGATGGTTTGTTGTCAGTTTCAAAAGGGTATATTGACACATTAAAGCACCGGTATCCGAAGATTCATGATTTGCCATCTAAAGTTTTAACCTTTGGCGCATCTGAAAAAGATTTTGAATTACTGAGGCAATTGGAGGTAAAAACTTCCATTGCTTTAAAGAAGGAACAAATTAATATTGTATCTGTAGGTAGAGGAGGCCAAGACTTAAGAGAAAGTGTCTCACTCTTACTGAATTCTTTCAAAAAAGGTTTAGAGGACAATGAGCACTACAAGAACTGCCATTTTTGGTTCATTGGAACCAGTTATGCTCCTGATGGTAAAGGTAAAAAGACTATTGACAACATCGCTGTCGATTTGGGTATTGGGTCCTATGTTACCGAGATTACAAATCGTCAACCTTATTTTGAGGCGTTATCCCTATTGGAACAGTCAGATATTATCTTTATTCCCGGGTCGAGCGATAAGAATTATACACCTTCTAAACTGTATCCAGATATACTTGCAAAAAAGCCAATGTTGTGCGTATTGCATTCCAATAGTAATGTAGTGAACATTATGCAAAGCCTCAATTGCGGAAAAGTTGTTCTCTTTGACCAGGCCGACGCCCTGAAACATTGTCGTACTAGTTTATCAGAACTATTGGAAACAATTCCTTTTGTTCCAAATACATCCTGGGAACATTTTCAACTTTTTACGGCCGAACACATGACCAAAGTCCAATGTGATTTTTTTGACAAGGTATTGCAATCTTAAAATGAAAAAATTAGCCATTGTTACCACCCATCCAATCCAGTACAATGCTCCTTGGTTTCGACTATTAGCGGAACGAAAAAAAATAAAACTTAAAGTGTTTTACACATGGTCTCAAACGAAAGAATCGGTTAAGGACAGAACTTTTGGAAAGGACATCATATGGGATCTACCATTGCTCGAAGGATATAAATACACGTTTGTCGAAAATGTATCGAAAAATCCAGGATCACATCACTTTTTTGGTATTGATTGTCCAACATTAATTTCTGAAATTACAGATTATCAAGCAGATGCCATCTTGTTTTTCGGATGGAAATTTAAGAGTCATTTAAAGGCGATGCGCCATTTCAGTGGTAAAATTCCTATTTGGTTTCGCGGAGATTCCACTCTTTTGGATGAAGTTTCTGGTTTTAAGTCTAAAATTAGAAGAATGGTACTCAAAAAAGTTTATAGATATGTGGATAAAGCCTTTTATGTAGGAAAGGCCAGTAAAGCGTATTTTTTAAAACATCATCTAAAAGAAGGTCAACTTATTTATGCCCCTCACGCGATAGACAATAATAGATTTAGAGACGATGACTTCAAAAAATATAAACTTCAAGCTAAAAAATGGCAAAGTGAGTTGAGAATTGATAATACTTGTGTAGCTATCGTATTTGCTGGTAAATTCGAGTCAAAAAAACAGCCTATTTTCTTAATCAAAGCATTCATGGAGGCCAATAAAGAACGAAAAAATCCATTAAAATTATTAATGGTTGGAAATGGACCACAGGAAGCTGAAATCATCCACATTATTGAAAGCGATGTGAATATTAAATTGTTACCGTTTCAAAATCAAACACAAATGCCCGTAGTCTATCGCTTGGGTGATGTTTTTTGTTTGCCGTCTAAAGGTCCGGGAGAGACTTGGGGCCTCGCTGTTAATGAGGCGATGGCGTGTGGAAACCCAGTGATAGTGAGCAGTAAGGTGGGGTGTGCTGAAGATCTTGTCAGGTCTGGAAGTAATGGATACGTATTTAATTATGAGTCTAACCAAGAATTGGTCTCTTGCTTGAAATCCTTGTCTAAAGATGGATTAAAAAACATGGGCGAACAAGCTACAAGGGATATACAAGGCTATAATTTCCAAATTATAGTTGCAGCCATAGAAACCGAATTATTGAAACTTTGAGATTGAAGGCATCTAAATGAATCTATATACTCTATTAGGAATTGGCTTTGTCATTTATGTTGCTGTGTCGTTTTTCAAGGCTCTTGGGAAGCGTCTGCCGATTTTGGAATTGATGCTCCTTATTGCAGGTCTGCAATGGATCATAGGACCTTTTATTGAGTATAATGCCGACTATCATGATCCTAAATATTATATGTATGTCAACCAAGAGACTTATATGAGCTTTATAGCACCAGCCTATGGTGTATTTACGATTTGTATAGTGATGATTACGCGAAGATATTCTATCAATATTCAGGATATTCTTGACTTTAAGAAATATTCAAATTATGGAGTGACTATCTTATTTGTAGGTATCTCCTTTGAGCTCTTGGGGTTTATATTGCCTGGAGCACTCGGGTTTTTAGTTTTTTTAATGGCAGGATTTAAGTATGTTGGTGCTATCATTTTATATTTTTCCGATCAGAGAATCCATCGTTATATATTTTACGGCTCCATTGCATTTTTGATGTTTATGGCCTTAAAGAAAGCCCTATTTCATGATTTTATTTTATGGAGCACATTTTTTTATATGTTTTATGCCATTAAGTCCAAGCCATCACCTCGCATAAAATTGTTCACCATGATTGCTGGCTTTGTAATGTTGACAATCATTCAGGCCGTAAAGTCAGATTATCGTGAGTTATTAAAATCAGGTTCTGATGTCAATTTTATAGAATTGTTTTTTGGGACTGTCAACCAAAAATATGAAAGTGGTTATCTTGATGAAGAGGAAGAAACCGCAGCGCTAAACGTACGTTTAAACCAAGGTTGGATTATTAGCGCCGTGATGGACCATGTTCCTAGAAATTTAGCTTTTGCGGATGGTGAAACGGTCAAGGAAGCAGTCGTTGCGAGTTTAGTGCCACGCTTCTTAAATCCAAATAAAAAAGAGGCAGGAGGACAGGACAACTTTGAAAAATATACTGGACTTTCCCTGTCTGAAGAAGCCTCAATGGGCTTAAGTATCATTGGTGAATTTTATGCCAATTTCGGTGTCAGGTCCGGAATCGTTGCCATAGGAGTATGGGGATTGTTTTTGGCATTTATTTGGAGAAGACTTGTTTCAAACACCTACAAAGTTCCTTTACTCATATTTTTCCTACCGCTTATTTTTTTACAGGTTGTGAAAGCGGAAACCGAATTGGTAGTGGTATTGAACCATCTAATAAAATCAATTATTGCCGTATCATTATTCTTTTGGTTGACCAAAAAATATCTCAAATGGCAAATTTTTGCAGAGTTTGATCGTTAATTTTTTTTTCAGAAAACGCTTATCCCAAAACAATAGCATTGAAGAGTTGTTTTTGGGATTGATTCCGTTTATTTCAAAAGGATGCGGAGTACTTATTTCTGAAGTGCCAAACTCGGGTGCTAGTCCAATTGTTTTGATAAAAAACATTTGGTTTGCCCGTTCAAAAAAATCAGAAATAAACCATATAACAGGTGATGTGCATTATTTGGTTTTAGCATTCAAACGAAATTCTATATTGACCATTCATGATGTGAAATCTGGTCTGCAAGGAAGCTTCCTTAAAAAATTTTATATCCGACTGTTTTGGTTTTGGTTGCCAGCCATTTTGGTAAAGAAAATAACCGTCATCTCTAAATTCACTAAAAATGAATTGGAACGTATCATACCCTTTGCAAAAAATAAGATTAACATTATTCATAATCCGGTAAATTCTGAATTCAGGCAAACGCCGTATCAATTCAATGCTGAAAAACCTCAAATTTTATTCATTGGGACGAAGCAAAATAAAAATTTGGAAAAATCATTTGAGGCAATCAAGGATTTATCATGCAAAGCAATGATTATCGGGAAGCTCACCGAAGCACAGCTGAAATTGTTGCGAACATTCCGTATTGATTACGAGAGTAAATTCAATCTTACCTTTGAAAACATTATAGAAAGTTATAAAAATTGCGATTTGGTTTGTTTCGCATCATTTTACGAAGGTTTCGGAATGCCAATCATTGAAGCACAGGCCACAGGACGTCCTGTAATTACTTCTGATTTTGGAGCTATGAAAGAAGTGTCCAATGATTCAGCTTGTCTTGTGAATCCAAACGATGTGAATTCCATTCGAGAGGCAATATTGAAAATATGCAATGATAAAGCGTATAGAGACCAATTGGTTATTGATGGATTGGAGAACGTAAAGCGCTTTCAATCCGATTACATAGCCAAGCAATATCTTCAACTTTATCAAGAGATTTCAGACTAGAGATGCCACGTAAAAAAATTCTTATCACCATCGATTGGTTTCTTCCTGGTACAAAATCAGGTGGGCCCGTACGATCGTACGCCAATATGATTGCACACCTAGGAGTTCATTATGATTTTTACATCATTACGAGAGATACCGATTACTGTTCTGACAAAGTTTATGAAAATGTTCAATCTAATGCGTGGAATCAATTGGATGAGCACACATCTGTCTATTATTTTTCAAATGATCGGCTCAACAAAGAAAATTTTAAAAAATTATTGGACGAAACATCTTTTGACATCGTCTACATCAACGGCATCTACAGTTGGAATTTTTCCATTTTACCTTTATGGTTATTAAAAAATCATAAAAATGTCATTGTTGCAGCAAGAGGAATGTTAAATCCTCAAGCGTTTTCGGTTAAGGGAAAAAGAAAAAAGCTTTTTTTGAGAATTGCAAAATTCATCGGTCTCTATAAAAATGTGAAGTTTCATGCGACCAACGAGGATGAGGCCAATCATATAATTGATATTTTTGGGAAACAATCAAAAATTCATGTAGCTCCAAATCTTCCAAGGTTGATAGATGTAAAAATGAATTCCAAAAAAGACAAATCAAAACCAACCACATTTGCCAACATTGCAAGAATATCTACTGAAAAAGGAACTTTAAGAATGATTGATGCGCTACATGACGTTTCATCTGAAATGGTTCTGGATATATTCGGTCCCATTTATGACGAAGCTTATTGGAAATTATGCCTAAAAAGTATAAAGCGATTGCCGAGTCATGTTATTGTATCTTATAAAGGGATTCTTGCAAGTGAAGCAGTTCCTTCAGTTCTGGAACGCTATGACTTTTTTGTGCTTTTATCAGAGGGTGAAAATTTTGGTCATGCCATCTTGGAAGCGTTCATGGCTGGATGCCCCGTAATCATTTCTGACCAGACACCATGGAAACAGTTGGAACGTCAGGGGGTTGGTTGGGATATTGATATGTCTAAACCACCTAACGCCACTGCAATTTTTGAAAAAGCCTGTTCAATGTCAAATGTCGACTATCAAAAACATTCAGACAATACTAAACAATTGTCAAGGGAGTTTTCAAAAAATCCTGACTTATTAATGTTAAATTTGGAGCTGTTTAATCAAGCATAATGAAAACCGATTTATCCTCATATAATAATAATTGGTATCAACCAGGATCAGCGTTGAAACGATTTGTTTGGTTCTTTATGAATGAATTTTTTATAAGAAATCCTCTAAATCCGTTTTCAGGATTAAAAATAATAGTATTGCGACTTTTTGGAGCTAAAATTGGGGAAGGAGTGATTATTAAACCGAAAGTGAATGTAAAATATCCTTGGAAATTGATTATCGGAAATCATTGTTGGATTGGTGAGAATGTGTGGATTGACAACCTTGCAGAGGTAATTATCGAAGATCATGTATGTGTTTCTCAAGGCGCTTTTTTGATTTGCGGCAACCACAATTATAAATCGACTGGTTTTGATCTTATAGTAGCTCCGATTGTGTTAAAAGAAGGTAGCTGGATTGGTGCAAAGAGTATTGTTGGCCCTGGTGTTACCGTTGAAAGTCATGCAGTTTTATCTTTAGGCTCTGTCGCAAGTTCAAGTCTCAGTGCATTTTCTATATATAGAGGTAATCCAGCAGTGAAAATCAAAGAACGAGCTATAAATAGTTAAAATGAAGATTTCAATAATCACAGCCACCTATAATAGTGCCAAAACATTAGAATTATGTATGGATTCTGTCTTGAATCAAACCCACAAAGATATCGAGTATGTTATCATCGACGGTAATTCCAATGATGGCACGGTTGAGTTAATCAAATCAAAAGCCGAAGCACATGATACTATTGTTTGGTTTTCTGAAAAGGACCATGGCATTTATGATGCTTTGAATAAAGGCATTGAGAGGGCTACAGGCGAAATTATTGGCTTTGTCCATTCCGACGATTTTTTGGCGGATGAAACCATTGTTGATAGAATTGCATCTGCTTTCAAATCGGAGAACGTTGATGGTGTCTATGGCAACTTACATTATGTGAAGTTTGATGATATAGACAGTATTACTAGAAATTGGAGGAGTCAACCTTTTAAAAGAAAGTTATTGAACAGAGGTTGGATGCCCGCACATCCTACATTGTTTCTTAAAAGTCATGTCTATAAAAGTCATGGTCATTTTAATTTGGATTATAGAATAGCAGCAGATTATGATTTTATTTTGCGTATCTTTAAAAGTTCAGATTATAAATTTTATTATCTGCCAGAGACCATTACAAAAATGAGGGTAGGGGGCGCAAGCAATAGAAGTTTAAAGAATTTGATTTTGAAGACCAAGGAAGATTATCTGGCTGCAAAAACTAATAAAATCGGGTTGCCTATTGTAACCGTTGGCCTAAAAAACCTCTCAAAAATTCCCCAATGGCTTTCAAAATCATAATAAGTTTGTTGGGAATATAAAAATCGCAAATCAAATTTGGCATTTTAAAGAAACCTTAAAGCTGTAATTAGTCTGTGGTTATGGAATTTGAGCGTTTTTTTTGGGAAATAGCCTGTATACACCCTATATTCGCACAAAATTAAGACGATTAAGCGTAACAAATGATACAAGATTTACTTGAGTATTTTAACCCTCTTGATTATTTAGAAATTTGGCTCACTGTAGCCTTTCTCATCGCTTTTTTTATGTCATATAGTTCCTTCCCCGCCATTTTTAATGTTGCTGAAGCCAAACATTTAATGGATGAACCGAACGATAGAAGTATTCACTCCATAAAAACTCCGACTTTAGGAGGTATCAGTATTTACTTGAGCCTTGTTTTGGTCATCACCACCACTGGAGCTTTGTTGGATACTAAAATTTTATTGCTACTTCTGGGTGGATTGACGATTTTGTTTTTTTTGGGTCTAAAAGATGATTTATTGATTTTGTCTCCCAAAAAGAAATTATTGGGTCAATTTCTCGCAGCTGGATTACTTATTGTTTTTACAGATACTAGAATTCTTGGATTGTCAGGTTTATTTGGAATCACCATCTTACCATATTGGATTTCAGTTAGTTTTACATTTTTTGTATATCTTTTACTCATCAATGCCTATAATCTTATTGATGGGGTAGATGGTTTGGCAGGTTTATTGGCACTGTTTGCGAGTGCTGCCTTCGCTTTTGTTTTTATACAAATTCAAGACATTAGTATGGCTACAATCGCTGTAGGTTTGATAGGTGCCTTAATCCCTTTTTTACGTTTGAATTTTTCAAGCAAGCGTAAAATTTTCATGGGGGATACTGGATCTATGATCATTGGGTTTTTAATTGCTTTCTTTATTGTCAGATTCATTGGCTATTCTCAAACGCACGGCGAAGCTGAATTTCACAACTCTGGCCCTATATTATCACTTGCCATTGTTTTTTTTCCTTTAATTGATACCCTTCGAATATTTTTCGTTCGTGTAGTCATTCATAAAAAGAGCCCTTTCAAGGCCGATAAAAATCACTTACACCACCGATTTTTAGAATTGGGTTATTCACATGTACGCACCACCGTGAGTATCGTTCTCATAAATATCGTTATTATGGTGTTTGCCTATTTAATGAAAGACATTGATATTCATTTACAAACAATTCTTTTATTAGTTATGGGATCCTTTTTATATGCTGTTTTCTTCATTTGGAACCACCTTTCAAACGGTTTTATAAAGTCTAGAGCCATTAAACAGTCACATTAATATTGTGTCCAAGGTTTAAAAAAACCTCTTACCTTTGTCAGTCATCTAATTGAGACTATATTTGTAATTATTTTAAGATCTATTTAATGAAACATTTTATAAGGATCCTTGTGGTCATTTCTCTTTTAAATTCTTGCGCCAACAAGAAAGAAATATTATACCTGCAAGATTCAGAATCATACAATAATTCAGTTATTCAATATTCAACTCCTACAATCCAGCCAAATGATATTTTGAAAATTACTGTTGGTGCGTTGGAGGCAGAGACTGCCATGCCATATAATCGTACACCATCAACTTCTAGCCAAGGTGGAAATCTTGAAGTCATGCAATTGGAAGGTTATATCGTCAACGAAGATTATTCCATCAATTTCCCAGAATTGGGTCAAATAAATACCAAGGGTCTTACAACCATGCAATTACAGACAAAAATCACTGAATTACTGCAAAATGGAGGTCATTTGAAAAATCCCACCGTCAATGTGAGGTTATTGAATGCGAAAGTAACCGTATTGGGTGAAGTCAATAGACCAGGAACTTTTAATTTTACCGAGCAGAACATTACGCTTTTACAAGCGCTAGGATACGCTGGTGATTTAACGATTAATGGTAAAAGAGAAGATATTCTTATCATGAGAGAATCAGATAGCCTGCGTGAAATATCACACATCAATATAACTTCTGCCGAAGTGCTTGAGAGTCCCTTCTACAATATTAAACCGAACGATGTCATTTATGTCGGGCCTAATGAACCTAAAGTTAAGAGTGCTGGTTTTGTAGGAAATACTGGAACTTTGATTTCGGTAATTTCTATATTGCTGAGTACAATCGTTCTTATAACAAGATAACATGAGGCAAGAAGAATTAAATGCTTTAAATAAAAATAAGTCCGACCAAGGAGAGCTCATAAAACAGGAGTTCTATAAGTATCTTCGCTATTGGGTCTGGTTTGCTATAGGTATCGGTGTAGCTTTGCTCATCGCTTTCTTGTATTTACGATATACTCCTAGGGTTTATATGAGTAGCGCAAAAATCCAAATACTCAACAAGCAAAAAGGTTTAGAGCTTCCTTCATCCTCATTTATTTTTAATCGATCCAACATCAACCTTGAGAATGAAATTGAGATTTTAAAATCCTACCGGATTGTTGAGCAGGTTGTTAATAACCTCAATCTTACTATGGAATTTTATGAAGAGGGTAATGTTAGGACTACAGAAATCGATCGGTTTCCTTTTAATATCAAACGAATAGTTCCAGAAGATAATAACCTTATAACCGGCATATATCAAATAAATGTAAAAAATAACTCCTTTGAAATCTATGCTCCTAATTCCGATAAACCTGTTGTTATTCAGAATCACAACTCTTACCTTGTTAGACATACACTTCCCTTCGAGATTCAGAATAAAGAGGATAATAGCATTAAAGACATTATAGGTAAAACTTTTTTACTTAAATTAATTCCCACTTCCTTAGCAACGACCAAATTAAAAAATGCAATATCAGTTAGTATGGTAGGCAAGGGCAGTGATTTGTTGCAATTGAGTTATGCCAGCGAAAGCAAGCAAAAGTCTGAACGTATTTTGAACGAATTGGTAACCGTATTTGACAACGATGGGATAAAAGATCGACAAGAAGTGTCAAGACGAACCATTGACTTTATAAACGATCGTTTTGTTTCTCTTGCACAAGAATTGGATTCCATTGAAACTGAAAAGAAAGATTTTAAGCAATCAAACGACATCATTTATATTGAAGCTGATGCCGCCGCAGGACTTGATCAACGGATGCAATCTGACGAAAGTGTGTTTCGAATTGAGAATCAAATCTTATTGTCAGATATGTTGAGGGAATCTCTAGCGTCAGGGGAAGGGCAAAAATCAGATTTGTTACCGGCGAATATTGGCATTGAGAATTCAACGGTTAATAATCTTATAGATCAATATAACACGTTGGTTTTTGAAAGAGACAAATTATTAATCAGTGGCGGTGAAAACAATCCCAAGGTTCAAGTTGTTAACGCGAAGATAAATGAGGTAAATGATAATATCAACTCATCGTTGCTTTCTTATAAAAAACAGCTGGACGCCTCTAAAAAGCAATTGGTAGGGCGAAATCAGCGATTTGTATCGGAAGTTGCAAAACTTCCACGTAAAGAAAAATTACTTAATTCCATCGAAAGGCAGCGTGTCATAAAGGAAACTTTATATTTGTTCTTATTGCAAAAAAGAGAAGAGGCAGCCATTAACCTCGCCATAACCGAACCTTCCATTAAAGTGGTCGAATATGCATTGTCGGGAAATTTGCCAATTTCGCCAAACTCAAAAAGTGTTTATCTAACTGCTTTCATTGCCGGTCTGCTAGTTCCATTTGCATTTTTGTATGCCACCATTTTATTGGATACCAAAATAAAGAGCAAAAACGATATAGAACTCAAGGTTCCTAATGTGCCAGTGATTGCAGAGCTGCCAAGAATCAAAGATGGGGATTTGGTTTTCAGAGACCCAACCGATAGAAACGTACAAGCGGAAGCATTCCGTATCTTAAGTTCTAATGTTAATTATATTCTGTCAGAAAGTATTAAAGATAAGGGTAAAGTCATTTATTGTACCTCAACTATCAAAGGAGAAGGCAAAACCTATGTTGGGCTTAATCTTTCTCTTGCATTGGCGAGTTTAAACAAAAAAGTTTTATTGATTGGTGCGGATTTAAGAAATCCACAAATTCATAATTATACCGACCACAATAAAGACGAAGCCGGACTGTCAAACTATTTGCATGATTCTAAATTTGATTGGAAAGATGCACTGTTCAATGGATTTGAAAAGTATCCAGAACATTATACCTTGCTGTCAGGCAGTATACCACCCAATCCTACGCAATTGTTGACCAACGGTCGTTTCGAGGCCCTTTTGAAAGCGGCCAAAGAAGAGTATGATTATATCGTTGTTGATACCGCTCCCACCATTTTGGTTACTGATACGATGCTTATTTCAGAATTGGCGGATGCTACACTCTATCTAGTTCGTGCAGAATATACTGAAAAGAATCTTTTGGCTTTTTCTAAAAACCTACACGAGACAGGAAGATTGAAGAACATGGCCTACGTCATCAATGGCGTTGGTGCTAGCAAATCTTATGGATACACCTATAACTATGGCTATAGTTATGGCTATGGAGCAAAAAACAAAATGAAAGGATAATATCTATTAAATGCGAGTCTTAAAAAGTCTGGTTATTCACCAGACTTTTTAAGTTTTGTATTGTTTCCATAGGGTTTTGACTTCCAAAAACATAACTCCCTGCCACTAAAACGTCTGCTCCTACTTCTACTAACGCTTTTGCATTTTTATCAGTTACACCCCCGTCAATTTCTATTTTTGTTGAAGCTCCTTTAGTATTAATGAGATTTTTAAGTTGAGTAACCTTAGCATAGGTGTTTTCAATAAAACTTTGACCACCGAAACCAGGATTGACACTCATTACACAAACCAAATCTATGTCTTTAATGCTATCTTCCAATAGATTCACATTTGTATGAGGGTTTAAGGCAACACCGGTTTGCATTCCTTCGTCTTTTATGGCCTGTAGTGTTCTATGCAAATGGGTACAAGCTTCATAGTGAACCGTCAGATTATTGGTTCCCAAATCGGCAAATGTTTTGATGTATCGATCAGGGTTTATAATCATTAGGTGCACGTCTACAAACTTCTTTGTATATTTTGTGATGGCTTTTAATACTGGCATTCCAAAGGATATATTTGGAACGAAAACACCATCCATAATATCAATATGAAACCAATCTGCCTCACTTTGATTGACCATTTCGATATCGCTCTGAAGATTGGCGAAATCGGCCGCAAGAATAGAAGGAGCAATTTTTGTAGCCATTTTATGGAGTTTTTGCAAAGATAAGTAATTAGTTGGGAATTGGCTACTAGTTAATTATTGGAACGAATAGCCGGTTTCATTTCTGTGTCTTATTTATCCCATTTTAAGTCTGGCAAAAACCGTCACTTTAATAATCTCCATCTAAAGACAAATCTCATTTCATTTATATATATATATATATATATAAATATGTAGTCTTGATTCTGAAAGCTTATTTTATTTAAGCAAATAGGTAATCTTAAAATAGTAATTTTTATTTTGTCTTTATAGCCAATTTTTTAACCCATTTCTTATCTCTTAAAGAAGTTAGAGGGATTTCATAGTATTTGTATATCAAAATAGATCCAATAACAGTAATCAACCAGAAAAAACCATATTTCACTAAAATAGTTAAATCATGATTTCTAGTTATTGAATCCCACGGAATTGTTTTTATGATTATCCCTTGTACAACGGTGAAGTTGATGAGGTACATAGAATAAGAAATCAAGCTAATGATAGTGACTCCTTTGTGAATAAATCCGTTTCCTTGTTTCATTTGACTTAAAAATGGAAGTAGAGCTAAAGTCGCTAAAGAGGTTACCGTAAATGAAAATACGCAATTATAGAAGCTTTCAGCAGGAATAAAATGGAACACATATAATAGTTTTGTAATGATAAAAAGAGAAACTCCAATGATTAGAAAAAGAAATTTGGATTGTGTCCATTTTCTTGGGTTGTAAAACTGTATATATGCCCCTATCACACCGAACATTAAACTGTCGAGCCTCGTTATGACTTGTTTTCTAAAAAAATGGTTCCAGTCATTATAGGAGTTCAAATTTACATCATAATATCTATAGACTCTAAATATAGTAATTAGAAGTATGATAGTGACAACGCACATCAAAACGGACTGTTTTGGTTTCAATCTGACAAATGTGATTAAAAAGAATATACCAGTTGGAATTAATAAATAAAACCATTCTTCAATACTTAAACTCCAAGCTTCTGGAAAGAAGTTGGGATGTTCATAGTAAAGGTTTTGAGAAAAAATAAAATAGCTTTTTATATTTGAAATATAAAAATTCTCCTTGGTCAGTAAGAAATAGAAGGTCAGAACAAGTAATATCAAAAAATAGTTTGGCAGCGTACGAAACCATCTTCTAATCCAAAAATCAAAAAGCACCGCTCTCGTCGCTTTTTGATTTTCGATTATTTTAATCAAGATACCACCAATTAAGAAACCACTTAAAACAAAAAAAATTGAAACTCCATCAAAGATGAATAATTCATGGTAAACTATCATGCTTTTGGGAAGTATGTATTGTCCGTGATGAAAAACGACGAATAAAATAGCCATCGCACGTAACAAATCTAATCCATAAATTCTCTTTGGACTAATTTCAATCCGTAATAAATTTTTGATCATAATGTTTAATATGGAGTTGAAAAGACTGCAATATTAAAAAACAAAGCGCAAAATTTGCGCTTTGTTTAGTTTTGGTATTCTATTCGATAAAATTAATCTTTAAAAATCCGCTTTACGGATCCTGGAATTCTAGCAATAATTTTTCTCATGGAAGATTCCTTACTCTTCTTCTTGATAGCTTCAATATCAATATTTTTAGTAGCAATTTCCTTATAAGAAGGAGAATATTTTATGGTAGTTTCGTCATACCATAAATTGCCATATACCTGCGTTCTTTGAAATTTAAGATGATCATAATCCAATTTCACAGCATGTAATGAAGTATTGCTAGGTGAAAATAATATTATACTATTATTGGCATTGGTTTTGAGAGAGATGTCACACCATTCCCATGGCACCCAACATCTGTCCATTTCCTCATGGTTTTCCCAGAAATCATAAATATATTCCCTTTCAGGTTTGAACTTGCATAGATACGTATGAATAGCAATATTCTCTGATTCTTTATCTGTATTGATATTCAGCATATAAGTAGCTGCCTTCTTTCTAATGTCCGGATGAGGGCTAATTTCGTAACCTTGGAGATATTTTTGAATCCCAGTATCAACATAGTTGCTTTCCGTTATATTGAATTTTTTCTCTAATGCTACCTTGAATTGATTAGAATTCAAAAATTCTGTCAATCTCTGCAGGATTGGCGTTTGGAAATCCGTCAATCTAAAGGCCATCCCAAATCCTTCCAATAACTCTTTGTCTACATTTGCGTTTTTAGAATTTAATGCTTTTAAGTATTCTTCTACGGAAGTAGAACATCCCGGGAAACGTTGAATTTTATAACCATTATCCATTAAATCATCAATAAGGTTTTCTGTATTTAATGGCACTGGCCTTTTGATTTCTTTGGCCGATGTAAACTCATCAAAATGCTCTTTAGATAAAAAATTATCGATTAGAATAAAGTCAAAAGGATCATGGGAAAAATCTGCTGATTGAATCTTATCGATAATATATCCAAACTCATTCAATAATTCTTTGGATTCTGTCATAGTTTAAATATTAATGATGTTATATTTAATAATTTGATAAACTTCAGAATGAATATTTATATCAAAACATTAAAGGCCAAATTTATTCATAATTAATTTAAAAACAAACTGAACATAGTCAAATTACATTTCGCATTGTGCTGCACTTTTTTTGTGAATTTACATATTAAGTTTAATTCTTCAATTGAAATATTATAGTGACGTGGATAAATTAAATAATGCACATATACATATATGAACGAACCCTCGGTAATCAGCCGAGGGTTCTTTCATCAATCAAAAAACGAACAGTTATGTTGTAACTGTCTGTTACGTTAAATTTAGTCGTAATTAATGGAAATTACTAACCTAAATATGTTTTTAATATTTTGCTTCGTGAGGTGTGTTTCAACCTACGAATTGCTTTTTCTTTGATCTGGCGAACTCGTTCGCGAGTGAGGTCAAAAGTTTCACCAATTTCTTCCAAGGTCATTGGATGTTGATCACCTAAACCAAAGTACAAACGAATCACATCCGCTTCACGAGGTGTCAATGTTTCCAATGCTCGTTCAATTTCTGTGCGTAATGATTCATGAAGCAAGTCTTTATCCGGATTTGGAGACTCGCCAGAACGCAATACATCATATAAATTTGAATCTTCTCCTTCAACCAATGGTGCATCCATCGACACGTGACGTCCAGAATTCTTCATGGATTCTTTCACATCATTAATGGTCATGTCCAACTCTTTGGCAATTTCTTCTGCACTTGGTGGACGTTCATGACTTTGTTCCAAAAATGCAAAAGTTTTATTGATTTTATTGATAGAACCAATCTTATTCAGAGGCAAACGAACAATACGTGATTGTTCAGCCAATGCCTGCAGAATCGATTGACGAATCCACCAAACTGCATACGAAATGAATTTGAAACCACGCGTTTCATCAAATCGTTGTGCCGCTTTAATAAGTCCAAGATTACCTTCATTGATTAAATCTGGCAAGGTCAAACCTTGATTTTGATATTGTTTGGCTACCGATACCACAAAACGCAAGTTTGCTTTGGTCAATTTCTCCAAGGCACGTTGATCGCCTGCTTTGATACGTTGTGCCAATTCAACTTCTTCATCTGCTGTAATAAGGTCAACTTTTCCAATCTCTTGAAGGTACTTGTCTAGCGAAGCTGTTTCTCTGTTGGTAACCTGCTTCGTAATTTTGAGTTGTCTCATCTAATTTAAGTCTGTTTTTTTATCACGAATTTCATATCGCATATAGTTATACGTATAAACTCGCATAAAAGTTACAGCAATCTTTAAAAAATTTAAATTTTAATTAATTTTTTATCGTTCAAATTGATGTCGTCCAACATTTCATTCGTGAATTTGTAGTGACCACGAGTGGTAATAATCTTGAAGCGATGAGATTTCATGTTGCTGAGTGTGTTCAAAAACAACCATTTAGATTTTAAAAGTTTAGGCTTATCTGATTTTAAGCTTAATTCAAAATAATGTTTTCTACCTTCTTTCTCTGCAACAATATCTGGTGTAATGTTAATATCACTACCTTTCTTATGATACGATTTTGGCGTTTCATAACCCTCGGCATCGGCTTTGATATTCTCAAAACCGATATTCTTTAAGTATGTGAGTGAGTTACTTAAAATGTCTGAATATTTATCTTTGTCTGTATAAACCATAACCTGTAATCTAATAAAATTTATCAGAAATACAAATTTTTAACGGTGTTTAACGTTTGGTTTTACAAAATATCCTAACATTCAACTGCGGCTATCAGAATTTTTATCAATTCAAACTCTCCTGTAATTTCATTTTCTATTCGAACGTAAATATATTCTGGATTATCAACATTTAGGTAAGGAGATATGAGAGGGTTTATGGCCATGCTTGCATCAAACTCTGAAGTATAAAACGTGATACTTGTGCCAGTTAAATCCATATTATAAGCAAAACAGCTGATATAATTTTCTAAATCAAATGTGGCAACATCTGCCTCTAATTCTGATTGACATTCTTCGAAAATATATTTTGGACATAATTGAGTATTGCATACTTTTTCAATTATAAAATAATTAGATTCGCCATCTTGTAATAGCAATTGATTCTCATCAATTACGCTGACAATCCAGTTTTTGTTCCATGCAGTAGCAATTTCTGATTCGTCATCAAGATATATGTTGAAATATAGTTGATTATAAGATGCCAATACTGTCCAGCCACCAAAAATTACAACATCATTATGTTCAAATGTTGTGATACCTACTGAACTTATTTTAAAAACGGCATCTTCATAATCATTGTTCCCACCTTCAGAATAAGCAACCCTCCAAAAGCATTCTTCCTGTACCAATAGACCTGTGCAATAAATTTCTAATGCTATGTCAATACATTGCTGCAATTTTTCTTCTAGTTCATCATTATTTGTGATGCTTATTTCATCACCGTTGTCATTAGTATAAATTATAGGATAACTTATGCTTATGGTTAAATCTGTGTTGAGGCTAGCCAAGAATTCTATAAAAGCTTGTTTGTTTTCTATTGTTTCGAAATTAAGGAACTCCAAATTTTCATCGAAAACATTGATGGTAACTGGATAAAGAAATTGTATGCAATCAGTTGCATTGTCAGTTTGATCATTCAAATAAGATTGCAAAGTGTTGAAACGGTCAGAGCCAACTGCAATTGGATTTGTAGCCGAAGGAGTTTCTGGTTGAAATATAGAATTGCGGTTATCATCTAAATCGTTAAAACAACTTATTAATAGAAGACCTAATACAATAGTTGAAAGGACAGTTCTTTTCATGATTTTTTATTTATTGAGAGTGATTTAAAACTTATATTCCAATCCTCCGATTATCGAAATTGTAAATGGATAAAAATCTTTGGACGCTGAATAAGGGGTAATGTGGTATTTTGCAAATGGTTCAACGTTGAAATATAATTTGTTATAAATTTTGGTTTGAAATTCAATTCCAATATTTAATGAGAGAGTCGAGTTGGTGAATTGATTTTTGTTTGAATATTTTAACGGTCCATCATTGAGAGATTGAGTTATTGTGGCATCCTGAAGAATTAAATAGCTAAATCCACCTATAACGGAAACCCTGATTTTTTTGTCAATAAATGCATATTTTATCTCGATTGGAATTTCTAAATAGGATATTTCCTGCTTTTCATCATATCCCAAATTAGAATTGCTTGTTTGTTGAAGATTTAAATTGTGAACACCTAATCTAAAGCTTGCTCTATTGGATGGTAAATATGTTAGATAAAGTCCATAATTAAAGGAATTCTGATTGCTGAAACTTCTTTTGAATCCATCATAATGCACCAATGACACATTAGGATAGATACTCCATTTGTCAGTTTTGGATTCGGCATCATTTTGCTTTTCTTGGTCACTTTCAGCTAAAGGCTTAAATTCACGTTTTGTAGGCTTTGCTAATGTATCTTGTAATGTGCTATCTGTCAGAACCTTTTTTGATTCAATGGTCTCTCCGATACTAATATTATCATAATCATTTACAATACTTAAACGTTTGGTGGTATTGATTCCATCTGTAAACCTGTTTGAATCTTGGAGATTAATTTCTGAATTATCCAGAATATCTTTATGGTCAGATAGTTTCTTTTCTGATGGATACAGAGGTTCTTTTCTTTGAGGATTTTCTGAACTTCTTCTTGAATCATGATTATTTGTCTTTGATAAAACGTTATCTAATATACTAGGTTTAGATTTTTTATCATTTCCAACCACTGCTTCATTTGATGTGGAATCAGCAAAAGGTTGATTTGATAAGCTCTCATTTATAGTCTTATCAGTTGTGTTTATTGAATCTTTTTTTTCGGCATTTGTTAAGTTGTTATTGACTGTTTGGTTTGTATCAAAACGGTTAAATTCTTTATCAGCATCATTACCGTTTATTGTGTATAGAATTGCCATTCCTATTAAAAGTGAACCGACGACTGAAAACCAAAATATAATTATCCTTTTTTTCTTTTTTCTTTTAGATAAATCATTTTTAATGTTATGCCATACCACATCACGAGGAGAACTACTGTAGTTGCCTAACTTTTCCTTTACGCCTTGGCCAATGTCTTTTTTAGTTTCCATTGCAACTGGGTTTGATAGTTTTTGATGACATTTGTTTGATTTTTTTCTTTAAGATTTGTTTTGCCCTGTTTAGATTTGATTTGGATGTCCCTTCAGAAATTTTCAACATATTGCTTATTTCTTTATGACCAAAAGAATCTAATTCATATAAATTAAAAACGAGTCTGTAGCGATCTGGCAGTTCTTGAATAAGAAGCAGCAACGAATCCAAGGGAATGTCTAGATTCTCGCTTTCTATCAAAGTATCTCCTAACAGATCATTATTGATTTCTATATTAACTTCAGTTTTTTTCTTGTATTTATCAATGGCTTTATTGATAATGATGCGTTTCATCCAACCTTCAAAACTTCCTTTTCCATTAAATTTTTTTATTTGGTCTAAAATTGCAATAAATCCATCGTGTAGGTTATCTTCAGCATCAGGGATATTTCGACAATATTTAAGGCAAAGAAAATAAAGGTCATCCTTATACAATTCATATAATTGACTTTGAGCCTCAAGATTTTTTCTTTTGCAGGCTGTTATTATTTCCCTTAAATCCAATATTAGATTATCCTTTTATACAGTTTCAAATTTGTGGTATAGTAATCTTTTAATCATATTGTCATACTTTATTTATTTTGGTGATTACATAATTTATAAATGTCGGGCTTTCTTGTAATATATTTATTCCATTAATTGAAACCAAATTTAAGAGGCCCAATGGCTTTCAATATTTATGGACTCTAAATCCAATGCGTTGAAATAGAATAAAGTATAGACCTACAATGACCAAATTGGTCTTGCAATTGCAGGACTGTCTTTGATAGTTAATAATTTTCTTGCATTTTCAATAGTCGTATCATCGGAAAAATCAAAAACGTAATATCTTAAATAATAATTCCTTCCATTTCATCAAAAAACTATCAAACCATGTTCTTCATTCTCGTTAAATAAAATAGTAAACCTCCTTGATAAGTTTGACCAATTTCAAAATGAATGTTTTGACTTTCTGATACTTTTTCCTTGTTATTTGAACAAGAAAAAATAAATAAACAATTGACTGTGAAAAGTTTGAAATTGCATTTCATAATTGACTAATCTTTTCAGAGTTTAAAATGATACTTCTAATTATTTGCCCATATATATCCCTATAGTCTTAAAAAACCTAAATGGTTGCGTCATAAATAAAAAAAAACGCTTCAAAAAAATGAAACGTTTTTTTATTCTAGAATTATACAATACTAATCGTCCTTTCTATCTTCTCTCGGTCTTCTATCATCCCGACGGTTTTCACGATTTCTATTATCGCGATTACCTTTATGGTCACGACCACCTCTGTTATCACGATTGTTATCGCGAGGAGGTCTTTCTTTAAAACCTTCCGGTTTCGGAAGAACGGCTTTTCTAGACACTTTTTCTTTCTTTGTTTTAGGATCTACACCAAAGTATTTCACTTCGAATACATCTCCCATATTCACTACGTCGGATACATTTTCTGTACGTTCCCAAGCTAGCTCACTAACATGCAACAACACTTCGTTTCCTGGTGCTTGAGTATATTCTACAACAGCACCAAAATCTAACATTTTGATGACTTTGACTTCGTAAACACCACCAACTTCGGGTTTGAACAACAATGAGTCAATTTTGGCCAATACCGCATCGATGCCAGCTTGGTCGGTACCCAAAATTTCAACAATACCTTCTTCCGTAACAGGGTCTTCGTTGATAACGATGGTTGTTTTGGTTGCTTTTTGCAATTCCTGAATCACTTTTCCACCTGGTCCAATCAAAGCACCGATGAATTCGTTTGGAATCACGCGGGTAATCATTTTAGGTGCATGTGGTTTCACGTCTGCATTTGGTTTTGCAATGGTTTCAACCAATTTGTCCAAAATGTGCAAACGACCAGCTTGCGCCTGTTTCAAGGCATTTACCAAAATCTCATAAGACAATCCTTTTACTTTAATGTCCATTTGACAAGCAGTAATTCCATCTGCAGTACCAGTCACTTTAAAATCCATATCGCCCAAGTGGTCTTCATCTCCAAGGATGTCAGATAATACGGCATATTTTCCGGTTTCAGCATCGGAAATCAATCCCATGGCGATACCTGAAACTGGTTTTTTCATTTGAACACCAGCATCCATTAACGCCATAGTTCCTGCGCAAACAGTCGCCATTGATGATGAACCGTTACTTTCCAAAACTTCGGAAACCACTCTTACCGTATATGGAAAATCACTAGGAATCATCCCTTTCAATGCGCGCTGTGCCAAGTTACCGTGTCCAACTTCACGTCTTGAAGTTCCTCTGATAGGTCTTGCTTCTCCCGTTGAAAAAGGAGGGAAGTTATAATGTAAATAAAAACGTTCTTCACCTTCAAACGATGGCATGTCAATGACATTGGCCTCTCTTGAAGTTCCCAATGTAACAGTTGCTAATGCTTGGGTTTCACCTCTGGTAAAAATTGAAGAACCATGCGTTGATGGCAAATAATCCACTTCGCACCAAATTGGTCTAATGTCTGTTGTTTTACGACCATCCAAACGCAAACCTTCATTCAACGTCAAATCTCTAACCGCAACCTTTTCAGCAGCATAAAAATATTTGGAAACTAAATCTCCAAAATCTTCCAATTCCTCTTCTGTAAAAGTTGCTTTTACTTCTTCTTTAATTTCCGAAAAAGCACTGCTACGTTCGTGTTTAGCTGATGCTTTCTTGGCAACTGCATACACTTTTTCATAGGTGAGTTCTCTAACTTTTTTGTTCAATTCCTCATCTTCGCGCTCTGGCTCATATTCACGAGTTTCTTTCTTGCCAAAAGCTTCAGCCAATTTAATTTGAGCTTCACATTGAACTTTAATGGCATCATGCGCAAATTTGATTGCTTCCACCATTTCTTCTTCTGAAATTTCTTTCATTTCACCTTCCACCATCATCACAGAATCGGCAGAGGCTCCAATGACCATGTCAATATCGGATTCTTCCAATTGAGCAAAGGTCGGATTGATAATGAATTGCCCATTGACGCGACCTACTCTCACTTCAGAAATAGGTGTTTCAAATGGAATATCACTCAATTGTATAGCAGCAGATGCGGCCAAGCCAGCCATGGCATCAGGCATCACATTTTCGTCATGAGACATCAACTGAATCATCACTTGTGTTTCTGCATGATAATCTTTTGGAAATAATGGACGCAGTACACGGTCTACCAAACGCATGGTCAAAACTTCACCATCGCTTGGTCTTGCTTCTCTTTTGAAGAAGCCTCCAGGATAGCGACCTGCAGCTGCAAATTTTTCTCTGTAATCAACTGTCAATGGTAAAAAATCAACAGGACTTTGCTCATAATTGGATACTACTGTACATAGCAGCATACAATTTCCGGATTGAACAACTACCGAACCATGGGCTTGTTTGGCCAATTTTCCAGTTTCGATGGAAATAGTACGTCCATCTCCAAGGTCTATGACCTCTCTAAAAGTTTTTGGAATCATAAATTTTTTAATTCTAATTAAACAATGGTCGTTGTGTTGTTGTGTAGTTGTTGTGAGACCAATGAAAAACTATAATCAGCTTCTTATCTGCAAATTTTTTACTCTTTCGCTTGAGCATATTTATAACAAAAAAACCACGCTTGTAGGCGTGGTCTTTAAGTGATTATTTTCTTAATCCTAATTCTTTAACGATGGCACGATATCTCAAGATATCTTTTTTGGTCAAGTAGTCAAGCAATGCTCTACGTTTACCTACCAATTTTACCAATGAACGCTCTGAATTGAAATCTTTACGATTGTTTTTTAAGTGTTCAGTCAAATGATTGATTCTGTGTGTGAACAAAGCGATTTGTCCTTCTGCAGAACCAGTGTCTTGGGCATTTTTGCCGTGTTTTTTAAAGATGTCCTCTTTAACTTCTTTTGATAAATACATGCTAATATTATTGTAAATGATTGTTATGTACTGACTCGATTTTCGAATCAAGGTGCAAATATAGTGTTTTTTAGTAATTTACAAGAGGAATTTATTTAAAAAGAAAAGCGAGCTCATAGGCTCGCTTTGTTATTAAACCCTCAAGGGTTGATTCGTAATCAAGTCAATATAGAGGTTGATTTTGTTTTTTAAATCTTTACGTTCTGTAATGAAATCCAAAAAGCCGTGTTCCAAAAGAAATTCAGCCGTTTGGAAATCTTCAGGTAATTCCTGACCTGTCGTATCTCTTACCACACGAGGACCAGCAAACCCAATCAGTGCACCAGGTTCGCTGATATTGATGTCGCCTAACATGGCGAACGATGCTGTCGTTCCTCCAGTGGTTGGGTCAGTGCATAGTGATATATATGGAATGGATGCATCAGCTAATTGTGCCAATTTAGCTGACGTTTTTGCCAGTTGCATCAATGACAAAGCTGCTTCTTGCATACGAGCCCCACCTGATTTTGAAATGACCACTAGAGGAATTTTTTTCTTCAAGGAATAATCGGCTGCACGAGCGATTTTTTCGCCGACTACACTTCCCATAGAGCCACCAATAAACGCAAAGTCCATACATGCAATGACCAAATCTTTGCCTTTGGATTTTCCAACGGCGCATCGAACAGCATCTTTAAGCTTGGTTTTTTCTTGGGCTGCTTTTAAACGGTCAGGATATTTTTTGGTGTCTTCAAATTTCAGGGGGTCTTTGGAATCCAAATTGGTGTCCAACTCCTTAAATTTATTGTCGTCAAATAAGATTTGAAAATATTCCTTGCTCCCAATCCGAACATGATATCCATCTTCTGGACTCACAAAAAAGTTTTTTTCAAGCTCTTCAGTATCAATTATTTTTCCTGTTGGAGACTTGTACCACAATCCTTTCGGCGTGTCCTTTTTTTCTTCGGTTGTGGTGGTAATTCCTTTTGTTTTTCTTTTAAACCAAGACATTAAAAGTGAATTTAGTTAATATTTATCCTGCAAAGTTATAAAGTATTTACATTATTAAGGTCTTCAAACGCCTTTTTTAATCGAGCCACAAAAGCTTCTTCACCTTTACGTAGCCAAACCCTTGGATCATAATATTTTTTGTTTGGAGAATCTGGACCTTCAGGGTTTCCAATTTGTCCTTTTAAATATTCGGCATGTTGATTGTAATAATCTCTCACACCACTCATAAAGGCATATTGCATGTCGGTATCGATATTCATTTTAATAACGCCATAGCTTATGCCTTCACGTATTTCTTCAACAGAAGAACCTGAACCGCCATGAAATACAAAATCAATGTGATTGTGTCCTACACCAAATTTTTTAGAGACATAATCCTGTGAATTTTTAAGAATTTTTGGAGTCAATTTCACGTTGCCAGGTTTATAAACACCATGAACGTTTCCGAAAGCCGCAGCAATGGTGAATTGGTCACTCACTTTGCTCAATTCTTCATAAGCATAGGCCACTTCTTCTGGTTGGGTATATAATTTGGAATCATCCACATCGCTATTGTCCACTCCGTCTTCTTCTCCACCGGTTATTCCCAATTCAATTTCCAACGTCATGCCCATTTTGCTCATTCGCTTCAAATACTCCTTACAGATTTCAATGTTTTCTTCAATAGGCTCTTCGGACAAATCAATCATATGTGAACTGTAGAGTGGTTTTCCAGTTTCAGCAAAATGCTTTTCACTGGCATCCAATAGTCCATCAATCCATGGCAATAGTTTTTTGGCACAATGGTCGGTATGCAAAATAACTGGAACGCCATAGGCTTCCGCTAGAAGATGCACGTGTTTGGCACCAGCAACGGCACCAGCAATTGCCGCTTTTTGATTCTCGTTGCTCAACCCTTTACCTGCATTGAACACTGCGCCTCCGTTGGAAAATTGAATGATTACAGGAGCATTCAAAGCTTTTGCGGTTTCCAAAACACCATTGATGGTATTGGAACCAATTACGTTGACTGCTGGTAATGCAAATCCTTTTTCTTTTGCAAGTTTAAAAATCGCTTGGACTTCTTTGCCTGTTGCAACGCCAGGCTTGATATTGTGACTCATGGATAGTTTTTTGATTAAAATTGTTATTCAAAAATAATGAAATTAAAGGAAAAATTCCTTTTTAAATCAAATGGATTTTTGGGAATAGCATTCGTAAAGACAATAAAATAAAATTACACTAAAATGGATAATTGATTCCAATGTTATAGACTGCATTGGTAAAATTATAATCCTTGAACCATCTGTTGCCTACATCATAGGAAGGGTCGTAAGTTTTTAGTCCTATATCAAATCGAAGGACAAAAAAATTGAAATCGTAGCGAAATCCAAACCCTGAACCTAATGCAATGTCTTTTAGAGAACTGAAGCCATCAAAAGTCGCGGCTTCGTCCTTGGTATCGTCAAAAATGTTCCAAATATTTCCTGCATCTGCAAATAATGCACCATAAAAACTTCCAAAGATATTAAAGCGCTGTTCTGCACTGAAATGAAGTTTAAAATTGGCTTCATTGAATTCATTGATGGATTTTGAGCTTCCAGGACCTAAATTGTAAGCAGTCCAAGCTCTATTGTCATTGGGACCTCCAGCAAAAAAGCTTTTTGAAAATGGGATGTTGGATGAATTTCCATAAGGTACTGCAATACCTGTATAAGCCCTAATGGCAAAAACGTTTTTATGGCCCAAATCCCAATATTTTACATAATCTATTTCCCCTTTAATGTATTGAGAAAAAGCAACTCCAAAAGCTTCATATCTACCATCACTGTTCTTTTGAACACCTGCTATTTTTGAAATGTTGGATAATAGATTTCCAGCGAGTTCGCCTCTAAAACGTATGATGGAAAAATCATTGTCAAATAAATTCTCGCGTCTGTTCTTAATGTAATTGAAGCTTGATGAAAAAATAAGATTGTCTTCAGTCAATCGGTTTTTTCGTTCTGAAATGTTGTTTACATTTATAAAATCATCATCATCCGGATTTAGGGATGTATTTTCTTCAAGCACATCACTGATAAACATATTAGCTTGGCTTGGGATGCCTAAAGTTTCATTAGTTCCTATATAGCCAATGTTCCTTGCGATGTCATTTAAGCGATTAAAAGAATTTTGATAGACTCTAAAATAATTGTCGGTATTCAAGTTTTTCACATATTGTACATTGAACAGATCTAGAGTGTTTGTCACTTTTCGTGATGGATACCAATTGTAACTGAATACACCAGTAAAGGATTGTTTGTCCAATCCAATATTTCGTTGGCTAGTTGCAGCAGCGCTGATGCGAGTGCTTGGCGACATGAATTTAGGAATTACCTTATCCGTTTTGATGGGGAAAAAGATTCTTGGAATCGTCAATTTCATATTGGCTCCTATTTCGTTGATATCAAAAAAGGGGTCGTTAGGATTTCTATTATCTTTAGAAGCCCCAATGGAACCAATTGCTGACACTTCAAATATTTCGGCGCCTTTAAATACATTGCGTATCAAAAGCCCTGAACTGAAGGAAAATCCAACGGTTTGGATGTTACTTTGAGATACTTCCGTAGTGAAATTCAATCCAAATTTTTTCTTTGGGATTAAATAGATGTTAGCGGTCAAAGTGGTGTCGTTGACATTTTCGATATATTCGATATTGGGATATTTAAAAACCTTGAGCTCGCTTAAATATTTGTAGGTTCGTGTTCTGTCAAGGTCTCTAAAAAGCCCACCTTTTGTAATAAACACAGCATCTGTTAGAGCTTTTGGTCTATATTTAAGTTTCTCGTAACTGTACAGATTGTAGTTTTTATAAGTGACGGAATCCGTTATAGGTAAATCCTTATTTTCATATTTATCATCCGTAAAAATATTGACTTCTTTTATTTTATAAACTTTAAATGGTGTTCTGATGATTGAATCTTCATTCCGGATGATTCTATTTTGAATTACCAAATCTGTATTTACCTTATGGTTGGTGTTCACGGTATCAATCACAAAATTGATATAATCCTGCCCAAAATGATAATAGCCCAGATTACGCAATTGTTCTGATAATCTTGAGCGTTCTGCGCCATAATTGGTATCATCATATTGTTGTCCACTTTTGATTAAAGAGCCAGATTTTAAATTTTTTTGGTACAGAGTATCAATACTTGGTGTACTGATTTTAGAAGTGATGGAATCCAAAACATAAGGTGTTCCTGTCTTGACAAAATAATCCACAGTGGCTCTTTGGTCATCTGTTTTATTAATGGTATAGGAAGTTTCTGCATTGAACCAGCCTTTGCTGAAATAGTATTTGCGCAGCAATATTTTTGATTTTTCCGCTTTTTCCTCCTTGACTATTACTGGAGCTTCACCAGTTTTTTTCCACCAGCTATTGATGTTCTTTTTTGCCTGTATAAGGGCTTCATATTGTTTTAGGGATAGCAATTTTTTCTGGCCTGTTCTAGGATGTTCCGGGTTTCGGTACTTTTCGTTGAGAATGGAATCGATATTTGGGCGAGCTAAATTGTACAGATGTAGCCTTAAGGGATAGCCCAACAATTTTCCATTCGGTTTTTGGTAAATAAGATTGTTGACAATTTCGGTGTTGTTTTTTTTGTCATTGACATACACTGTGTTTTTTGTCAAAAGGTACTCATCTTCTTTAACACGTTTTATCGCATTACAGGAAGTGAAAAGGACGATGGTTAACGTAATTAATGATATTTTTGTAAAAGCGTGTTTCAACACCGATGAAATTATTGTTTATGTGAATTCAAATTTAATGTTTTAAGATTGTTATTGCTAAACAAAAATCAATCCAAATAACGGGTCCTGTTTAAAATTGACAGCAGGACAAAAGTAAATACATTTTGATGCTTACAAAGAGCCAAATAAAATTAATCTCAAGTTTAAACCAAAAAAAATTCAGGAACCAACATCAATTGTTTGTGGTTGAAGGGAAAAAGGGCATCGAGGAGTTTTTGAATTCTTCTTTTGAACTGCATCATCTGTTTAGCACATCTAAAGATTTTAAGGTTTCAAAAACCAAATTCACTTTAATATCTGAAAACGAATTAAAAAAAATCAGCAATTTAAAATCTCCAAATAAAGCCCTTGCATTATTTAAAATACCATCAGCGAAATCCATTGATAATTCCCAATTGATTGTTGCGCTGGATGATGTTCGAGATCCTGGTAATTTGGGTACTGTCATTCGGTTGTGTGATTGGTTTGGGGTACAGCATTTGGTATGCAGCAGTGCAACTGTTGATTGTTTTAATCCTAAGGTTGTGCAAGCCACGATGGGTTCCTTGACCAGAGTTTCCATTCATTATCTTGATTTGGAGGAGTTTTTAAAAACTTCTACTATACCAAAATTTGGAGCTTTTATGGAAGGTGCCAATATCTACACTCACATTTTGCCCACAAATGGAATAATTGTTATGGGAAACGAAGCCAATGGAATTTCATCCAATATTGAAGCTTTGATAGATAAAAAAATCAGCATCCCTCGTTTTGGGAACTTACAAAGTACCGAAAGTTTGAATGTAGCCACTGCAACAGCAATATTGTTGAGTGAATTCAGCAGGAGAACTATTGAAATGTAAAATTGATAAACACACCACGCGTCTTCATGGTAGTTACATTTGAGGTCCAAGGGCTATTTGGGTCAACATCTGGTACAATTTCATCATTTAGTGCAAACACACCACGAATGGTAGGCGTAAATTTGAAATAGAAGAGATAAAAATCGATGCCAAAACCAAGCTCATAGAAAAGCATGTTCTTCTTGGTTCGAAATTGTCCAGCACTATTATCATCCGGATTTTCTTCGTTGCTCGATAGATTTAGTGCAGTTGAGAAACCTCCAACGATGAATGGTTTGAAGTTATTGAGACGTTTGGTGGAAATTTTCAATAGCAAAGGCAAATGAATGTAGGTGGATTTCACTTCCCTTAACAAATCAGCATCCGTAAATTCCATTCCGTTAAAGTAACTCGGGTCATATTGCAGATTTCGCTGCGTGATAGTCAAGCCAGGTTCAAAACGTAAATTGAAATAATCATTGATTCGCAAATCACCAATCAAACCCACATTAAAGCCGATATTGTCTTCCACCAAAATATCGGGTTGGTCATGCTCATATTCAAATTTAAAATCATAGCTGTTCAGACCAAAAAAATAGCCCCAATTCAAAAGGTTTTTGTCCATTGTACCTTTACCTCCATTGGCGTCATTCAGTATTTTTTCTTTTGTGAACAATTGTGCAAATGCAGAATTTGATAAGATGACCAATAGCAATAAGAAACCTATTTTTTTCATAAATTATTTAGATGCTTTATAAATCGTTGCCACACCAAAAGTCTGCGGCAAGTCTGTGACATTAATAAACCCAATTTGTCTCAAAATATTGTTCAAGGCTTCTCCGTATGGAAATTTTGATGCCGATTCGCACAAATATGAATAAGCAGAATTGTCCTTGGAAAAAACTTTGCCAATGGTGGGCAAAATATATCTGGTGTAGAATGAATAACCTTGCTTGTAAGCTGTTTTGGTAGGCACAGAAGTTTCCAAAATCACAAAAACGCCTTTTGGCTTTAAAACCCTATAAATTTCTGCAAGCCCTATTTCCAAATTTTCAAAATTCCGCACCCCAAACGCTACGGTAATAGCATCAAAACAGTCATTCTCAAAAGGCAAATTCTCAGAATCGCCAACCATCAGCTTTATTTTTGATTCCAGATGCTTATCGGAAATTTTCTTCTTTCCAACTTCGAGCATGCCTTCACTGATATCAAGGCCAATGATTTCTTCGGCATTGGTTTTTGAAAGGCTGATTGCCAAATCGCCAGTACCTGTTGCAATGTCCAAAATATTTTGAGGCTGATGTGCTGCTACAATGTTCACAACTTTTTTTCGCCATTTAATATCGATTCCAAACGAAATTACACGGTTAAGGCCATCGTATTCCTTAGAAATCGTATCGAACATTTTAGTGACCTGCTGTTTTTTATTCAAGTCACTATCCTTGTAAGGCGTTACTTTTTCGGACATTCAAAATTTTTTTTGACAAAGATAGAATAATCGATTAGTTTTTTTAATTAAATAAAAAACAGATTTATAAAGACATTCATTTTAAATGCTCTTTCAAAAATATAGTATATTTGATTGTTTATGAATTCCCATAGGCCTTCTAAAACAATAAATTGAACACATGAAAATAATCATTGCAGGAGCTGGTGAGGTCGGATTCCATTTAGCAAAATTACTGTCTTTTGAATCACAGGAAATTACTTTGATTGATACAAAAAAGGAAAGTCTTGTCTATGCCATAGACCATTTAGATATCCGAGTCATCAAAGGCGATGCTACATCGATTGCCGTTCTTAAGGATGCCAAAGTAGAATCTACCGATTTGTTTATTGCCGTGACGTCTTCTGAAACCACAAATATCACTGCCTGCGTTTTGGCAAAGCAATTGGGAGCTCGACGCACCATTGCCAGGATTTCCAACGCTGAGTTTATCGACCATAAAGACATCGTGGGCTTTTCAAAGTTTGGGATTGATGAGCTGATTTCTCCTGAATCTCTTGCAGCTTCAGAGATAGAATTATTATTGAACCAATATGGCTTTAATGATAGCTACGAATTTGAAGAAGGTGCACTGACCATGTTGAGTTTGCGATTGTCCAGAACCGCAACTTTCGTTGAAAAAACGGTCAAGGAAGCTGCAAAAAGTTTTCCGGAATTGCATTTCGTTCCTATCGCCATTCAGCGATTTGGTACACAATATACCATTATCCCTCGTGGCGATACACAATTTAAAGAAGGAGATAAAGTTGTTTTTATAACCTCAAAAGGAGGCGATGAAGAATTGTTTGAACTTTCTGGAAGAGTGAAAATTGACATCAGAAATGTCATGATTCTCGGTGGAAGCAAAATTGGTTTGAAGACCGCAAAGGATTTGTGCAAAAGCAAATTCAAGGTAAAGCTGGTGGAAAGCAATAAGGAAACAGCTTTTGAAATGGCTGATGAATTGCCAAATGCCTTGGTTATCAATGGTGATGGCAGAAATGCTGAATTGCTGGACGAAGAAAATATCAGCAATATGGATGCTTTCATTGCTGTTACAGGCGATTCGGAAACTAATATCATGTCCTGTTTGGTAGCAAAATCCAAGGGCGTAAAAAAAACCATCGCCTTGGTGGAAAATATGGATTATTACCAATTGTCACACTCCATAGGTATTGATACATTGATTAACAAAAAACTTTTGGCGGCCAACAACATATTTAGATATATACGAAAAGGAGAAGTCGTAGCCATGACCAAGTTGACCAATATGAATGCCGAACTACTGGAATTTGAAGTAAAACCAAAATCCAAAGTCACCGATAAACAAATCAAGGATTTGGAGTTTCCACGTTCGGCCATTATTGGCGGTGTCATTAGAAATGGAAAAGGAATGATTCCATTGGGAAGTTTCAAAGTTGAAGCTGGAGATAGAGTAGTAGTATGCTGTTTGCCAAGATCAATAACCGAAGTCGAAAAGTTTTTCTTTTAATTAATGGCAAAATTCAACTATAAAATAATTCTTCATTTTTTTGGACTCTTGTTATTGTTCAATGGTGGATTCATGCTATTGTCCACGATTATCAGCATTATCTATAGCGATGGAATGACTTTGGAGTTGTTTACATCTGGAATTGCCGTACTGATAATTGGTGTTATTTTAATGCTGCTTACCAAGAAGCACAGTAAGGTAATGAATAAGCGTGAAGGTTACATTGTCGTGACCTTTGGGTGGATTGTTATGGCAGCGTCAGGAGCAATTCCCTATATGATAACCAATGTGATTCCAAGTTTCACGAGTGCTTTTTTTGAAACCATGTCTGGTTACACAACCACAGGAGCCACTATTTTGAACGATATTGAAGTAGTGCCACAAGGTGTACTTTTTTGGAGAAGCACAACCCATTGGATTGGTGGTATGGGAATTATAGTGCTGGCTATAGCCATTTTGCCTTTATTGGGAATTGGCGGAATGCAACTCTTTGCGGCAGAAGCTCCAGGTCCAAGTGCTGATAAATTGCATCCGAGAATCACAGATACTGCGAAACGTTTATGGTTAATTTATTTTGGATACACCGTTGCTGAAACTATTTTGTTACAAGCTGCAGGGATGTCA
Organism: Gelidibacter sp.; assembly: GCA_041391925.1. Lineage (GTDB taxonomy): Bacteria > Bacteroidota > Bacteroidia > Flavobacteriales > Flavobacteriaceae > JBPOFM01. The sequence goes on from JAWKNA010000004.1 coordinate 138,937, forward strand.
TTTTTTGATGCTATCAACCATTCCATGAGTACTTTGTCCACAGGAGGATTTTCCACTAAAAATGCAAGTGTTGCTTATTGGAATGATGTTCCATTGATACAATATATCATCATCCTATTCATGTTTTTGGCTGGAAGCAATTTTGTGTTGAGTTATTATGCGTTTAAAGGAAAGATACAAAAGGCTCTTGGTGATGAAGAGTTGTGTTGGTACTTCCGATTTATTGCATCCTTTACAATCATTGTGGCACTCATCATTTATTTTAGGGCAGATTTTGCAATCTCCACGATTGATCATCCACAGGTTTGGGGAAAAGCGGAAGCATCCTTTAGGCATGGATTGTTTCAAGTGTTGACGGTCATTACCACCACAGGTTTTATCTCTGCTGATTATACCTTATGGACACCATTCTTGGTGGTGTTTTTCTTTGGAATCATGTTTTTGGGAGGTTCAGCAGGAAGTACCTCTGGTGGCGTAAAAGTGATGCGACATTTGATTTTGATAAAGAATGGATTTTTGGAATTCAAACGAGCTTTGCATCCAAATGCTATTTTGCCAGTTCGTTATAACTCAAAAGCAATCTCAGGGGAAATTGTATTTAATATTCTTGGATTTTTCATTCTTTATATGTTATCCTTTATCGTTGGAGCGTTGGTATTTTCGATGTTCCAGATTGATTTTATATCTGCTGTTGGGCTCTCGGCTTCAAGCTTGGGTAATATTGGTCCCGCTTTGGGCAGTTTTGGGCCGGTAAATAATTATGCAGCATTGCCACCGATGGCACAGTGGTGGTCTTCTTTCTTAATGCTCATAGGACGTTTGGAATTGTTTACGGTCTTGATTTTGTTGACGCCATTTTTTTGGAGAAATCGATAGCTGTAACTTTTTTTTGTTTTAGCTACTTATAGATAAAGCGGCTTTTTAAAGAACCTTTAACTGATAGTTCTTGAGCTAATCTCAAAATGTATCTTTTATCTTTTAACAATGATTTTTCAATTTATTTCTATTGAAGAAGGATTTCTTATCTCAAATTAAAACAATTACTTATAAAATTTAGAACTCATGGGTGGAGAAGGTGCAATGATGGCAATGATAACTTCATTAAAAAACAATGGTAGGCGTCATAAAAGAATACAGTTCGATAAGGATAAAGTTGGTGGTTATGGGAATAGTGAAAAAGTTGAATTTGATTTTCCCAAAGCAACGCCTCAAATGCTTCAACAAATCAGAGAAAAATTACAAAAAGAACGCAGAAGAAGGTTCTACAGACAAGTAGCCGTTCTTACAATAATTTTGATTGTTTTGATTGTAATCTATATTAAGTAATACATTCAAAATCTCCATTAGCTCAAAGAATTCTTTATCCGCTTTACGGCCTCAATTATTTGTTCTGTCGAAGCAGCGTAAGATAGACGAATACAATTTGGGTTTCCAAAGGCATCGCCAGTTACAGTGGCCACCAAAGCTTCTTGTAATAAATACATGGAAAAATCATCTGCGTTAGTTATTTGATGGCCTCGCAACGTTTTTCCAAAATAATAGGAGATGTCGGGGAACACATAAAAAGCACCTTCCGGAACATTATTTTTAAAGGTAGGGATATCATTAAGCAATTTAATGATAAGGTCTCGACGTTTTTTGAACTCATCTACCATGAACTGAATACGTTTTGGAGATTCAGTCAATGCAGTTATTGTAGCTCTTTGTGCAATACTATTGGCACCACTCGTAATTTGACCTTGCATTTTGTTGCAGGCACGTGCAATGTATTCTGGAGCGCCAATGTATCCGATTCTCCATCCAGTCATTGCAAAGGCTTTTGAAACACCGTTAACTGTTACGGTTCTATCGTACATATCTTCAAATTGAGCCATACTAGCATGGTCGCCAACAAAGTTGATATGTTCATAGATTTCATCAGAAACCACAATGATATCTGGATATTCTTGAAGCACGTCCGCCAAGGCGCGCAATTCTTTTTTACTGTAAACAGAGCCACTGGGATTGCAAGGCGAACTGTACCAAATCATTTTCGTTTTTGGAGTGATGGCAGCTTTCAGTTGTGAAGCAGTCAATTTAAAATCGTTCTCAATGGAGGTCTGGACTTCTACAGGAACACCTTCGTTCAGCTTTACAATATCACTATAACTTACCCAGTACGGACAAGGTAAAATAACCTCATCACCTTTGTTGAGCATCACTGCTGCAACATTTGCCAAGGATTGTTTTGCACCCGTGGACACAACAATTTGGGAAGGTGTATAGGTTAATCCGTTATCACGTTGAAATTTGGTGATAATGGCCTGCTTCAACTCTACATAGCCATCGACAGGAGAATACGAACTATAATTCTCATCAATCGCTTTTTTTGCGGCTTCCTTGATATAATCTGGCGTGTTGAAATCAGGTTCCCCAAGACTCAAGCCTATGATATCTTTTCCCTCTGCTTTAAGTTCTCTTGTTTTTGCCGCCATTGCCAGTGTTGCAGACGTGGACATGCCTAAAACTCTATCTGAAAGTTGATTCATTCAAAAAAAATTATGCTTGAATTGCAGGTTTCATTCCCATTTCCTTCAAAAATTTGAAATGGGCAGCGATTGCCTTGCGAGTAGTTTTATATTCTTTGTACGGCAAACCAAATTCTGCAGCAGTTTCCTTTACTATTTTAGAAATTTTGGTATAATGTATATGGCTTATGTGGGGAAAAATGTGGTGTTCCACTTGATGGTTCAATCCGCCTGTAAACCAATTCACAATTTTATTTTTGGTGCCAAAATTAACTGTTGTAGCCAATTGATGGATAGCCCATGAGTTTTTCATGGTACCATTTTCCTCTGGTAAAGGCATTTCAGCTTCATCCATGACGTGAGCCAATTGGAATACGACACTCAAAATAACGCCTGCAACATAATGCATCAAGAAGAAACCTATCAATAATTTCCACCAAGCAATGTCAGTCAATAGGATGGGCAATACAATCCAAATAGAGACATAAATAATTTTAGAAATAACCAGTTTGCTCCATTCTGTGGCTGGGTTTGGAAACTTTCCATAAGATAATTTACGTTTCAAATAACGCTTCATCTGCATAAAATCGGTGGTGATGGCCCAATTGATAGTCAATAAACCGTACAAAAAAACTGAGTAATAATGCTGGAATCTGTGATGTTTATGCCATTGCGCATGTTTTGAAAAACGCAAGATGCGCCCAGCTTCCAAATCTTCATCATGACCATGAATGTTGGTGTAAGTATGATGAAGCACATTGTGTTGCACCTTCCAATTATAGACGTTTCCAGCCAAGATATAAATACTGCTTCCCATTAAACGGTTAATCCATTCTTTATTTGAAAATGAACCATGGTTCCCATCATGCATCACATTCATGCCAACACCAGCCATGCCAACTCCCATGATAATTGTTAAAAGAAGCATTGCCCAAGTGGGTAAATTAAGTGTAAGTATCAAGAAATAGGGCGTCAAAAAAAGAGAAAACATTACAATCGTTTTTACCCATATCTTCCAGTTGCCTGTACGCTTGATATTGTTATCCTTAAAATAGTCGTTGACTCGCTTATTGAGGGTTCTGAAAAACTTAGCAGAATCAGTTCTTGAAAATGAAAGGGTTTCTTGTACCATTAAATTAGGGTTTGTATGATAAGGCCAAATAATTGGCTTAGCATATTTTCGCTGCAAAGATAGTCAATAAATTGCGCGTGAGAGGTAAGAATATGCTAAAAATATCCACATAAAATTGCCTACTTTTGTTGAAAATTCAAAGTTAATGACCTTAATACAACAGTATTTCCCTGATTTGACCAATCTGCAAAAAAAACAATTCAATCAATTGGAAGAACTGTACAAGGATTGGAATTCAAAAATCAATGTTGTGTCCCGTAAGGATATTGATGAGTTGTATCTTCGCCATGTCTTACATTCTCTGGGAATAGCAAAAGTCATTTCCTTCAAGCCAAAAACGAGAATTTTGGATGTTGGTACTGGTGGTGGATTTCCAGGAATTCCTTTGGCAATTTTATTTCCTGAAAGTGAGTTTCATTTGGTGGACAGTATCGGAAAGAAACTGAAAGTTGTGAATGGAGTCGTTGAGGAATTGGGGTTGAAAAACGTCAAAACCACCCATGGAAGGGCAGAAGATGTGAAAGGTGAATTTGATTTTATTGTCAGTAGAGCCGTGACAGCTATGCCTGTATTTGTCAACTGGGTAAAGAACAAAATTGCAAAAAAGCAAAATCACGAAATCAAAAATGGCATTTTGTATTTAAAAGGTGGAGATTTGTCGGAAGAGCTTCAAGTGTTTAGAACCACTACTATTTATAATTTGAGTGATTATTTTAAAGAGGATTTTTTCGATACTAAAAAAGTGGTGCATTTGCCAATAAAATATAAAGGCTGAACCATTTTGATTCAGCCTTGTATCTATTTTTTCTATGATTCTTATTTTACAATTATCTTCGTTTTAAAACTGATGTCATTTTCAGTTTGAAGATTCAAAACATACAGTCCAGATTCGAGGTTCAGAGGAATAGAAGTCCTCTCACTCAATGATATTTTATTGTCATAAACAATTTTCCCAGTGATATCCACCATTCTTATTGAAACATTTTCATACGTTGAGTTGCTTAAAAATGTCAGTTCATTCGAAATCGGATTTTTCTCAATTTTAATATAATTTTCTATTTCATTTGTGGGAATAGATAAGGTGGGTTGCAATATCTCTTCCAATGCAAAGGCAACATTCCCTTGTGTGAGTGTTACATGTGGCTCATTTTCCACTGGCATGTACCACGCATCAAATGGTGTAATGTTATTGACTGCTCTGCCTGTGGTCAAATTGGTTGGGACGTGGAACCAATTGGGTTCATTATTGGTTACTTGTAAGGCCATGCCACTGATGGAAGGTATAAAATTGAAATAGTTCGTTTGAAGTGCACCAAGAAAACTGTCAATCAAAGGGTCATCCGTTCCGAAGGCTCCTGCTAGAGCACCAATATCGAACAAACCTCCAGAGCCAGCATCAATACCATTCGAATAGGAAAATGCTTGCGAATTGGCACTTGCTGTCAAATCACAGAAGCATATAAAAATGGAATCGATAAATAAATAACTGACTTGGTTGGTTGCTGATGCATTTGGAGTAAGACGAACTTTAAACGTTGCATCGGTTATCCCATCAATAACCGTAACGGTAGTGTTTAAAATTTCCCTATCAGGTGTAATTGGCATATTGTTCTTGTCTGGATATGGATTGCCTACTCCGCTACCATTTATGATGGATACTTTACGAAGATTTTCGGGGAAACCAGAAGGTGTGAGCGCATTCATTCCATTGAAAAATATATTTTTGAAAGGATGCGCCATTGGCAATCTTAAATTGTTGTTGAAATTCACATTGCTTCCATTTGCCAAATGAGGTTCAAACTGATCGGTCAACATTTGACGAGCTGCTGGAGATTTCAGCATTCCATCCACCACAGGTTGTAATGCCTCAATACTTTGGTCACCTCCAAATCCACCCAAATCCAACCCGAAAGCCATATAATTGAATAAATGCTGAAAGCCAATAGGGACATTGGCACCCAGATGAGGCGAATCAAATGAAATCCAAAGACGTGTATCATGGTTCAGGCCTTGATTTTCCATGTAGTTCAAAGCATAGCGAGAAATCAATCCACCCATACTTGGTCCGATAACTACGTTAGGTTCAGAGCCCTGTTTTTGACCATTGATAATTTGAATCAATTCTACCAAAAGCATAGCATTGCGTTCAATATAATCGACCCCGCCATCAATGACTGCATTGTCTTCAGTACGAGTGTATATTGGGAAGTTTAAAATAACAACATCAAACCCTTCATCCCTTACCAAATCTCCTAAATTTGAAGGTGTTCCATTATCATCAAAATTTAGGAGTTCATAAATACTCTGAATATTTCTAGTGTCCCCAAAATCAAATCCGTCCACTAAAATTATGGGCTTGTCCAATATATTGTCAGGACTTAAATAGATGTCGTATTCACCAATTCCTTTATAATTGTTAGCTTCTCCGTAAGGTGCAAGATTGGGAGCAGGAACATTTGTAGAGGTGAATTGTACAACAGCTCGTTGGTATAGCGTGTTTAAATCCTCATTTGAATAGTCAATCGTAATTTTTGAAGTGGAATGCCGTTTGGTTCCATCTACCAAGGTAATACGAGTTTGGAGTTCCTTAATACCTTTATCGGGATAATGTATGGAAATATTCTGATTGGTGGTGACTGTTCTGTAACCTTGGTTGTCATCAAAATCAACTTCAATGGTTTCAATTCCAATAGATGTTGTATTGAAAATATTTTCTGAAGGCAAATTAAAAACAGTATTCAATCCTTTATGATTGATACGCAATGGAGAAGTGATGAAGAGTTCGTGTTTATCAAATATTGGATTGCTGGTTGTTCGATAAAGTAGATTATTTACACCATTGACAATATTTCCGTTTGTGAACGCTTCCGGCTTTATGACATCATAATCTACATTAAGGATTGCCAAGGGTATTACATTTGTAAAATAACTTTCTTTTTCATCTGCCTTCAAACGGCTCACGTCACTGAAACGCTGCAATAAATCATTGTTCTTTACAGCATCGTAAGCTTGGTAAAAGGAATAGGTATTGGACGTTAAGCTCTGATAATCGTTCAGATTGATAACTGGGAACGTTGCAAAGAGAATATCCGTTTCCATATCAGATTTATCCAAAGTACTTAATGGATTTTGACTGAATGAAAAAAGAGGAATAAAAAAAATACAGAAAATGTAGAGATGTTTCATAATTTTTAGAAGAGATTAGTTATGAATTAAATATACAAAAATTTGAATTATATGTAACGGCATAAAAAAACCTTCAAAAAAAAAGATTTGAAGGTTTAAAGTTGATTTCAATATAATTGATTATCCCAAAAAAGGATATCGATAATCTGTTGGTGTGACAAATGTTTCCTTAATCAGTCTTGGCGACACCCAACGCAATAAATTTTGAGCGCTACCTGCTTTATCATTGGTGCCTGAAGCCCTTGCGCCTCCAAATGGTTGTTGGCCAACTACAGCTCCTGTAGGCTTGTCATTGATGTAAAAATTACCTGCGCTATTTTGCAATGCTATTGTTGCTTCTTCAACAGCATATCTGTCAGTTGCCAAGACGGCTCCTGTTAAAGCATATTCGCTTGTCTCATCCACCAATTTCAAAGTCTTGCTATAATCTTTGTCATCATAAACATAGATTGTGATTACTGGACCAAATAGTTCGGTACACATTGTGGAATATTTCGGATTTGTGGTGACGATTACGGTAGGCTCAATAAAATACCCTTTTGATTTGTCATAATTTCCACCCACAATGATTTCGGCATCTTTATCCTTTTTGGCTTGATTGATATATTTAGCCAATTTGTCAAATGAACCCTCATGAATGACTGCCGTAATGAAATTGCCCATATCTTCAGGAGAACCCATTTTGAATGATTTTACGTCTTCAATCACATAATTTTTAACATCTTTCCATAGGCTTTTTGCAATGTAAGCTCTTGACGCTGCACTGCATTTTTGCCCTTGGAATTCAAATGCACCGCGAACAATTGCTGTTGCCACTTGTTTGGCATTGGCCGATTTATGTGCTACGATAAAATCTTTCCCGCCAGTTTCACCGACAATTCTTGGATAGGTTTTATAAGTTTCAATATTATTTCCAATTTGTTTCCACAATTTTTTAAAAATCTCAGTGGATCCTGTAAAATGAAGACCAGAAAAATCAGGACTTGCCAAAACGACATCGGTAATCATTTTTGCATCTCCAAAAACTACATTGATGACACCTGCAGGAACACCAGCTTCTTTAAATACATCCATAATGACTTTTGCGGAATAAATTTGACTGTCACTAGGTTTCCAGACGACCACATTTCCCATTAAGGCCATGCACGAAGGAAGGTTTCCGGCAATGGCTGTAAAATTGAAAGGTGTCACCGCATAGGTAAAGCCTTCCAGAGGGCGATATTCCACCCGATTCCAGGCATCACTTGTGCTTTTTGGTTGGTCTTTATAGATTTCAGTCATAAATTGAACGTTGAATCGCAAAAAATCTATTAATTCACAGGCAGCATCAATTTCCGCTTGATGGATGGTTTTCGATTGCGCAATCATCGTTGCCGCATTGATTCTAGCTCTGTAAGGTCCAGCAATCAATTCGGCTGCTTTCAAAAAAATACCAGCGCGTTGTTCCCAAGGCATTTGAGACCAAGTTTTTCTGGCTTCCAAAGCAGTTGCGATGGCATCTTCTACATGTTTTTTTTCTGCTAAATGGTAGGTTCCAACTACATGCTTGTGGTCATGTGGAGGAGACATGGTTCTGGTTTTCTTGGTTTTGACATCTTTGCCATTGATGTACATTGGCACGTCCACTTTGCTTCTGAACATTTTGGCATAAGCTGCCTTCACAGCTTCACGTTCGGGTGAGCCAGGAGCATACATTTTTACAGGTTCATTTATGGCGACTGGTACATTGAAAAATCCTTTTCCCATGGATATAGTTGTATTAAAGTTTAAAATTTTGAAATGCAAAGGTACGGTTTTTTGATGAGCTACTGTCTGCAATCTCATTAAAACCACGTTAAAATAAGGGTTATTTTTTGTAAGTTGGCAAAATCTTTGGCTCATAATTTTTCTAAAGATTTAAGATGAAAAACACTGGCATCATTATCCCTTTGGCGTACCCGGAAACAATTGTTCGGGTTTCTGATGAATGGTCAGCTCGGTATATATATTTATTAGGATTTGGTAAAAAGAATTATGTACGTGCGGGTCATGCCGCACTGTTGTTGATTGAAAAATCGACTGGCAATCTTGAGTATTATGATTTTGGCCGCTATGTCACTCCGCAACCCACTGGAAGAGTTCGGAGCAAACTCACCGATCATGAACTGGGATTCTCTTTGCATGCTGAAATATCGAACAAAACTATTATTAATCTCGATAGTATCTTGAAGTTTTTTGCGACACACCCCAACTTGACCCATGGTGAAGGAACAATGTTAGCTTCAGTATGTGATGAAATAGATTATGATAGAGCAAAAAACCACATAGATAATTTCCAAAATGAGGGATTGATCAAATATGCCGTTTTTGGCTCATCTGGGAGCAACTGTTCGCGTTTTGTGACCGATACCCTCATTGCAAGTGTGACCAATAAATACATTAGGGGAAAGCTGAAGAAATCGAAATGGTTTACGCCCAGCACCATTGGAAATGTATTGAATGCAGACACGAAAAATTTAATCTATAAAGTTTCAGAAACCGGTTATATGGATGTTTTTAATTCATCTGCTATTAGGGAAAACAGAAAATTGTTTATGGACCGATTAAAAACGCATCAACCTAATTTTGAAGGGAATTTAAAGCCTAAAACTAATTTCGTCCATCACAAAGATGCACAATGGATGTGTGGAATTGGTAGTGGAGCATGGTTTGAATTGCACTGTTTGGGGCATGATTCAGAATATCGACTCAGACGTATTTCTCCCCACGGGAATGTGGATGTGGATGGGATTTATAAAATTTCCGAGGTTGGTTTCAATAGCAAACAAGAATATGAATTTGTACCCTATTCAAACTGCAATTTCATTCATTTGAGGCAACAGGGAAGAGTATTTAGATTTGATTTCTTAAGAAATTATGAAGTTTCTAATTCAGCGCAAAAGGCGCACTTAATTTAAAAGAAGGAATATAAACCTTGAATTTATTGGTATTTGTAAGGCTGACCATGTTATAGTGGCCTTGCATTGCCCCAAAAGGAGAGGTTAGCAAGCATCCAGATGTATAAGTATGCGATTCACCAGGTTTGAGAACTGGCTTTTTGCCAATGACACCTTCACCTTCAATGATTTCTATATTGTTAAGAGCATCCAAAACTCGCCAATGACGTGAGTTTAATTGAACTGAATCCTTGCTTTGGTTTTCAATGGTTACTTTATATCCAAAGGCAAAGTGCACTTTGTAATTTTTATAAAATGTACCTTCAAATGTTGTCTCAACGGAAATTTTGATGCCGCTTGTAACTTGTTGTACCATGTGGGAATTTAGCTATTTTTGATAAATATAATTGTTTTTTGAGACTTTTCAATATATGGATGACAAATAATAAAATTTTAACAACCTGCTCGGTCAAATGATGTAGTTTATCCGAGGTTTTTGTTCGCAACAAACTCTTCAAGAACTTTAAAAAAATTCAAAATATCTTCCTTTCTTAAAGTCGTATTTATTGTCACCAATCTTACAAATTCTTTTTCACGAAAGGTACCATATCCCACCATCAATTCGGATGCTTCGTATAATTTGGTACATAGCTCTATAGCAGATACATTCTTATAATTAAAGCATACAGATACGGATTCATCAAAGCTATGTAAGGTATAATCTGGATGGTTTGCAATATAGTCTCTGGCCACGTCGGCCAAATAAAATTGACGGTCCACAATCTTCTCTAGACCTTTGGTCCCTACCGATTTCCATAAGGTCCACAGTTTCAGGGCATCATTACGTCGACCACACTGCAAGGAAGTTTTTCCTAAATTGAACTCATCGTCATCAGTTTGATATAAATACTCGGCATCATTTGTAAATGATTGATGTAGATGTTTTTTGTGCTGTGTGACAATGATGGAGCAGGTGAGTGGTGTTCCCAACATTTTGTGAGCGTTGAAACTAAAGGAATCGCTCAATTCTAGTTCTTTGACCAAGTATTTGTATGTTTTACTGAAAATGACAGAACCACAATAAGCACCATCCACATGTAGCCATAAATTGTATTTTTTACAGAGGTTGCTAATGCTGCTAATGTCGTCAAAGGCACCCAAAACAGTGGTTCCTGCTGTAGCATTTACAAAAAAAGGATGATAACCTTCGCTCAAATCTTTTTTTATTTGAGTCTCCAAATCCTCCAAAGACATTTTACCATGAATATTGGATGCTACAAATCGCACTTGGTCGCGCCCGATTCCCATAAAGGAAGCATTTTTTGATATGGAATAATGAGAAACATCTGACGTATATACAATCATCTTTGTGCGCACACCCTTATTTCTAGCAGAAGGGTCGTGCCTGTCCCTTGCCATCAACATTGCCATATAATTGGTCATTGAGCCACCGGAGGCGAAGGCACCATCACTTTCGTTTCCATAACCAATAATCTTGCACACTTTGTGAATTATGGCTTTTTCAATGCCCACTTGCGGTCCTGCAACTTTGTAGGTGTACATACTATTGTTGAGCATTACAGCGAGTAAATCGCCCAAAGTAGCTCTACTCAATCGTCCTCCAAATAATTGATTGAAAAAGTGTGTGGAGGCCGTTTTTGGCGTGCTTTTTATAATTTGTAATAAGGTGTTCTTAAAATCTGAATCAATGGATGGTTCTTCATTCAATTGAAGATCCAAGGTTTCGTACAATGTGTTGGTATCAATGGGAGTCGCCACTGGATGTGTCTCTTCATCATGTAGAAGCACCTCAGTAAGTTCATTGAAAAGCTTTAAATCATCAATCATTTGGTTCAGTTTTAATACGATTGTGGTGGGTAAGTCGAACCAAATATCCAAAAATTAATTTTAATTGGAAATATTAACCGAAGAACCTTCACCTACACCTATCAGTCGATCGTAGCGAGCTCCCAAGTCCTTGTAATATACCAGGACTTTGTAGTTGTTTTCAGTTTGCCAAAAGTTGCCACCGATGGCACCTTCGTTGAGCGTTCCATCTGCTTCCATAATGATGTATTTGTAATTATAGAAGCCTTGTTTCATCCTAAAGGCACATTCGAGTAGACCTGTTTCAGGATTGTAGAGCATTTCGTTTTCTGGTTCCAAGGCATAGTTGTTAAAATTGCCATACACAAACAAACGTTGGTCATCCTTTAAAAATGAATATTGTAAGGAAAAATGATTCATCGTATAGTCAGCTTCGATGGACACATTCTCCCTATCGACTGCTGTGATGACAAAATTACCATTGATATCCGGATTGTAGGTGTAGGGGCTATTTGCTCTTACGTGATTAACAAATAAATAATTGTGATAGATATCCTTTAAATCAATAAACTGTACACCAACATTTGCTGCACGAACATCTTTATTTTCAAAATATAGATATTCATTGCCAGCCCAGAAGCTGGATTCAGAAGTATATTTATACGTTAATTCATTACCTAAGATATATTGCGGCTTTAAATCGGAAATGGCTGTATTGAGGTTGTTATTTTGAATGACCAAGGTTTTTACCGTTTCCAAAGGATTGTTAAAATTGAAACTATTATTAGCAATGATAAAATCTACGGATTGTTTCTCGTCAATATATTTCACATCTCTCGATCTTTTGATACTCACTCCGACATTGACAATCTCTTCATATACCATAAATTTCCTTGAAAACACCATTTGGTCATTGTCATTCCAAATGGAGATAATATAATTTCCAGATTTTAGAATTCCACGAGTTTGGTCGTTAGGAATTCTTAAACTGTAATGCGAATAAATTTGGTAGGTGTTAAAGCTGTTCTCGTAATTGCGAATACGTTGATTGTCAAAGCCTCTCAGATATTCTGATTTTACCAAAGATGTCGGTGTCCAATCAAAATTAAAATGCTCAATCACATAATAAAAATCCTCTTCTTTACCATTAAGCGCATCAAACTCCAAAAACAAAGGTTCACCAAGGCGCAAAATTGGCAATTGGCTTTCCTGTTGGCTGCCCTTAAAAGTGATGGTCTTGATATAGTTGGGAGGATTGGTTTCTTGAACTTGACCAAATACGACCGTTGAGAATAATAAAAGACCAATAAGTTGTAGAAGCTTGAATGTCATTTAAAGAAATTTGAATGGTAAAGATAAACAAAATTTGTACCTGAATTTTCACTCCAACGTTGTCGAACAAATTTTACCACAATTATTATGAAATCTGTGTTATAAATTTGTAGATTTGCACGGATTTTTTTACTTTATGAATCCCGAATACCTCTACTATTAACAAATAGATTTAAAATATGTCCAACGACATTAAGATTACAAAAGGTCTTGACATCAAATTGAAAGGCGAAGCTGAAAAAACCACCGAAAAGGCTATTATCAGTAACTTTTATACCATTAGACCTGACGATTTCCACGGAGTAATTCCAAAACTGACTGCAAAACAAGGTGCCAAAGTAAAAGCTGGTGAACCTCTTTTTTATGACAAATCAGATGAATCTGTCAAATTTGTGTCTCCTGTTTCTGGTGAAATTATCGATATTCCGCGTGGTGACAAACGTAAAATTTTGGCCATCAAGATTCAGGCTGATAAAGAGCAGACTTATGTAGATCATGGTAAATTCAATCTGGATTCGGCCAATGGAGAAGCTGTTAAAAAACATTTATTGGCAGCAGGTTGCTGGCCTTTTATCAAACAACGTCCTTATGACGTCATTGCAAAAACGGATGGTACGCCAAAAGCAATTTTTATTTCCGGATATGCCACAGCTCCTTTGGCGGCTGATCTGGATTATACCTTGAAAGGTAAAGAAGCCGAATTGCAAGCTGCGATAACTGCCTTGGGAAAACTCACCGAAGGACAGGTACATGTGAGTGTTGGAAAAAATTCCAATTCACCATTTGCAGGTTTGTCGGGAATTACACTTCATAAGGTTTCAGGACCACATCCAGCAGGGAATGTGGGAACCCAAATCAACAAAATAAGCCCAGTGAATAAGGGTGAAGTCGTTTGGACGGTGGCTGCACAAGATTTAGTGATTATCGGAGAATTGTTGTTGACAGGTAAATTCAATGCAGAACGTATCGTGGCTTTAGTTGGGTCATCAGTAAAAAAACCGCGTTACTTTGTGTCCAGGATAGCAAGTGAAATTGCGACTATGGTCTATGATAATGGTGTTGAAAAAGATGGCAACGATAGAATTATTTCGGGAAATGTGCTTTCTGGAAAAGAAGTAAAACCAGATGGCAATTTGGATTATTACAGCAATGTCATTACCATTATCCCAGAAGGAAATGATTACGAATTTTTCGGATGGAACAAGCCGGTTTTCAATAAAATATCAACTTCGAGAGCATTAACATTCTCATGGTTGACGCCAAACAAAAAATTTGATCTTACCACCAATACCAATGGAGAACATAGAGCATTTGTTCTTACCGGCAGCTATGAGGAAGTATTTCCCTTGGACATTTATCCATTGCAGATTTTAAAAGCATGCATGTACCAAGATTTAGATGAGATGGAGGCATTGGGAATGTACGAGGTGGCACCAGAAGATTTTGCCTTGACAGAATTTATCTGTGTGTCCAAACAACCTCACCAAGCAATTATCAGGAAAGGACTGGACGTCATGATTAAAGAAATTGGATAAATAGAACTTAAAGTCTAGCATATTTAAAGTTAAAAAGATTAAAAATTGATACTATAAAATGGGTTTAAAAAGTAGTTTGCACAACCTAAAGGAAAAGTATAAGGGCACCAAAATTGCTCCCGCGTTTAACGCTATCCATACCTTTTTATATTTACCGAATGACACCACACATGGTGGCACACATATCAAAGTGGCCGACGATTTAAAACGTACGATGAACATCGTCATCATGTCGTTGATTCCGTGTTTGATTTTCGGAATGTTCAACGCTGGCTACCAACATCATGTAGCATTGGGCGAAATAGGCAGAGCCACTGGTTTTTTTGATTCCAATTTCTGGAATTGGAACAACTTGGTCATCGGACTATGGAAAGTATTGCCTTTAGTCATTGTGTCTTACGGTGTTGGTTTGGGTATAGAATTCCTATTTGCCATCATAAAAAAACACGAAGTTGAAGAAGGCTATTTGGTCACAGGGATGTTAGTGCCGTTAATTGTTCCAATCGATACACCGCTTTGGATGTTGGCAGTTGCTGTGGCATTTGGCGTAGTGATTGGTAAGGAAGTTTTTGGAGGCACAGGCATGAATATTTTAAATCCTGCCTTAACGATTCGTGCCTTTTTGTTCTTTGCCTATCCAACCTGGATGTCTGGAGACAAGGTTTGGGTGCATGGAGCGGTCGCGAGGGATAAAGCAATTGCAGCAGGGCAAAATCTGGATGCCATTTCGGGTGAAACCATTCTAGGAGCTTTAGCACAGGGTAGAGATGTTGTGTATTCCACTTGGGATATGTTCTTGGGATTCATTCCTGGATCTGTTGGGGAAACTTCTACAATATTAATAATTTTAGGAGCGCTGTTTTTGGTCTTCACGAAAATAGGGAGTTGGAGAATCATGATTTCCTGTGTTGCTGGAGCCTTGGCAATGGGATTAATATTTAACCAAATCGTCAGTTCAGGTGTCATTGTTGAAGGCAGTAAATTTTATGGGTTGATGAGTACCCCTTTTTGGGAGCATTTGATCATTGGTGGCTTTGCTTTCGGAACGGTATTCATGGCAACTGACCCAGTAACGGCATCACAAACCAATAAGGGCAAATGGATTTATGGTTTTCTGATTGGATTCGTTTCCATTTTGATTCGTGTGTTCAATCCGGCTTATCCAGAAGGTGTCATGTTGGCCATTTTATTGATGAATGTATTTGCACCGACCATTGACCATTATGTGGTAAAAGGTAATATTGCCAAACGAATGAAACGTCTAAAAGTTAAAACTACTTAATGATGGAAAATAGAACGGATAAAAATTCATATACAATCTTATTTGCAATCGGAATGGTGATAGCTGTGGGTGCCTTATTGGCGTTTGCCTCATCAGGATTGAGCGATAAGATTTCGGAAAATAAACGTTTAGAAAAACAACAAAACATCCTTTACGCCATGGGTGTGAATGAAAATGATGTGTCCTCAGTAACATTTGTTTCTACGGATAAAGTGGCGGGAGAATTCTCAAAGTACATCACTCATCAATATGTCATACAGGATGGGCAAGCCACTGAAGATCAAGAAGCATACCTTATTGACATCAAAAAAGAAAAATCAGACCATAAAGATGACCCTTCAAAAAGACGCTTGCCGTTGTTTGTAGGGGAAAAAGATGGTAAAAAACTCTATGTCGTACCAATCTATGGTAAAGGACTTTGGGATGCCATTTGGGGTTATGTTGCCATAGATGAGAATATGGTCGTTCAAGGTGTATATTTTGATCATAAAGGTGAAACACCTGGACTTGGTGCCAATATTAAGGAGCGATTCTTTATGGACGATTTTGCAGGGGAACATTTAATGGACGATTCTGGAAATTTTAAAGGAATCACAGTCACAAAAGGGAATGCCGATCCAAAAAACGAAAACAAAACGGATAATGAAGTCGATGCCATTGCAGGAGCTACCATTACCGGAAACGGAGTGACCGCAATGATAAAAGGAGATTTAAAACTCTACGTGCCTTATTTCGAATCACTAAAAAACAACAAATAATCATGGGCTTACTTTCTAAAAAAGACAGCAAATTAATTCTTGATCCTTTGGCAGACAACAACCCCATCACCATACAGGTATTGGGAATTTGCTCAGCTTTGGCAATTACAGCACAGTTAAAAGCAGCCATCGTGATGGCCATTTCGGTTACTGCGGTTGTTGCAATAGGAAATTTAATCATCTCTCTGATGCGAAATATCATTCCTTCAAAAATCAGGATTATTGTTCAGTTGGTAGTAGTAGCAGCATTGGTAATCATTGTGGATTTGATATTGAAAGCATTTTCATACGAATTAAGCAAAACCTTATCTGTTTTCGTTGGATTGATTATTACCAATTGTATCATTATGGGACGTTTTGAAGCCTTCGCATTGGCCAATGGACCTTGGCGCTCGTTCTTGGACGGCATCGGGAATGGTGCAGGATATGGATTAATATTGATTATTGTTGGGTTTTTTAGGGAACTTTTGGGCTCTGGATCGCTTTTGGGTTTTCCTGTATTAGGAGATCCAATAGAAAAAACAGGATTGTATTCTTTAGGCTATGAAAACAATGGATTTATGCTCTTGTCACCAATGGCATTGATTGTGTTGGGAGTCATCATTTGGATACAACGTAGTAGAAATAAAGCATTAATAGAAGACTAAAAATTAGTAAGCAGTTGGAGTGAGAGTAAGCATTTACTGAGCACTGAACACTGATACTGAATATTAAAAGATATGGAATACATAGAATTATTTTTCAAATCGATATTTATAGACAATATGGTATTTGCGACCTTCCTCGGGATGTGTTCGTTTCTGGCCGTCTCCAAGAAAGTATCCACTGCAGTTGGTCTTGGAGCTGCTGTTATTTTTGTGTTGGCAATCACAGTCCCTTTAAACTGGCTGTTGGATCAATATATTTTGCAAGAAGGTGCCCTTAAATGGTTAGGTCCGGAATTTGCTGCATATGATTTGAGTTTCTTATCCTTTATCATGTTTATTGCAACTATAGCAACCATGGTTCAGTTGGTGGAGATTGTGGTCGAAAAATTTTCACCATCCTTATACAATTCCTTGGGAATTTTTCTTCCATTGATAGCTGTTAACTGCGCTATTCTCGGAGGTTCGTTATTTATGCAATCGCGTGAAATTCCAACATTGGGATTGGCAACCGTCTATGGAGTTGCATCTGGAATCGGTTGGTTTTTGGCTATTTTGGCCATTGCAGCCATTCGTGAAAAAATAAGATATTCCAATGTTCCTCCAGCGTTAAGAGGTTTAGGAATTACCTTTATCATTACTGGTTTGATGGCTATAGGTTTTATGAGTTTTGGAGGTATGTTGACAGGTGGAGATGAGGCTGAAGTGAAAAAAGGTACTACTGTGCAAGAAGGAGACAAAGAAGTATCACAATTACTCCTAGATGGAAAGAAAAAAACTGCTGTTAAAGCAGATAATCAAAGTATTGTTAACACAACAAAAGTAAACGAATAAGATGATTTTATTAGCAGCAGGAACATTCGCAACTATTATTGCAACAGTCATAGCGTTTTTGGTTATTACGCTTTTATTGGTCACACTTTTATTGGTCGTTAAACAAAAATTATCACCATCTGGCCCCGTAAAAATTACCATTAATGGTGAAAAGACCATTGAGGTAGCATCAGGAGGAAGTTTACTTTCTACGTTGGGAAACAATAAAATATTCTTGCCTTCCGCTTGTGGAGGAGGTGGAACCTGTATTCAATGTGAATGTCATGTACTATCAGGTGGAGGAGAAGCTCTACCAACTGAAACACCACATTTTACACGTAGCGAGTTGAAACATGGTGCACGTTTGTCTTGCCAAGTGAAAGTTAAACAGGATATGGAAATTACCATTCCTGAAGAAGTATTTGGTATCAAAAAATGGGAAGCTACTGTTGTCCGTAATTACAACGTGGCATCGTTCATCAAGGAATTTGTTGTTGAAATTCCTGAAGACATGGGTTACAAAGCAGGTGGTTATATTCAGATTGAAATTCCTCCATGCGAAATCAAATATAGTGATATTGACATCACTGCGCATCCACAAGAACATGAAACGCCTGATAAATTTCAAGCTGAATGGGATAAATTCGGTCTTTGGCCGTTAGTGATGAAAAACACAGAAACTGTAGAAAGAGCTTACTCAATGGCTTCTTATCCTGCTGAGGGACGTGAGATCATGCTGAATGTTCGTATTGCAACACCACCTTGGGACAGAGCCAAAAATGGCTGGATGGCTGTCAATCCAGGTATTGCATCCTCTTACATTTTTGCTCAAAAGCCAGGAGATAAAGTTATTATTTCAGGACCTTATGGAGAGTTTTTCATTAACGAGTCCGATTCTGAAATGTTGTATGTGGGTGGTGGTGCTGGTATGGCGCCAATGCGTTCGCATTTGTATCATTTGTTCAAAACCTTGAAAACTGGACGTAAAGTTACCTATTGGTATGGTGGCCGTTCCAAACGAGAATTGTTCTATCTGGACCATTTCCAACAATTGGAAAAAGATTTCCCAAATTTTAAATTCTATTTGGCTTTGTCAGAACCTTTACCAGAAGATAATTGGAAAGTAAAGGAAAACATTGATGCTCCAGGCGATGGTTTTGTTGGGTTTATCCATAATTGTGTGATTGATAATTACCTAAAATTTCACGACGCACCAGAAGATATCGAACTTTATTTCTGCGGTCCTCCTTTAATGAATCAAGCGGTTCAAAAAATGGGAGAAGATTTTGGAATTCCAGATGAGCACATCCGATTCGATGATTTTGGAGGCTAGACAATAATCGCCATTTGGCTAAAATAGTTTGAAAAACCCAACAAATTCTGTTGGGTTTTTTTATGAGATTAATTCGTGTAAGTTATATCGTGGACGGTTGTTATCAAACTCAAACAATTTTGAATAATCCATCACATTATCAACTTTATCCAAAGCACAAAGAAATGCAACGGTTTCACTCAGACCATTGAAGAGGGTATCCTTATTCGTTGGGTTTTTTGGCTTTTTGTTTTTGTGGTGCAAGGGAAGTACATAACCACAACCTTTTAGAAAAGTGGCTTCTATCTGTAACAATTCGTAAGGTGAATAACCATTGAATTTCCTACCCAAATTTTGATGCACCAGACCAAGATAATTCAATTGTAAAGAACCGTGATTATCAGATAGATATTTCCAAGAATCTTTGTTGTCGAGAATATTCCCTACAGCACATTGTTGACAGCATTCAGGATGCAATCGGTTATTGTGAAAAGCATTGTAGAGTTTTTGTATTGCTGACTCTAAACGACTTGAAATTTTCATAGTATTCCGGTTTTTGATTGTTTCAAGTTACTAAAATAAGTTTGTTTTTAGACTATTGTTGAGAGGATTTTAACGTAGCTGGATAACTTATTATGGAATCCCTAAATAATTCAATTGTGAAGTCATAAAGATAAAAGGTCGTTTTGTATTTTTGTGACATGAGCAAACCTCTTACCGAACAAGAACTTCACAATCTTGCCATGAACCATGTTGGGAAAGATTTAGAACAACGAGGCTTTGAGTTTATCGCGATTAACAGTAAACTGAAAAAGCACCCTCAATTTGTCTGCATCGATAAAAACAAGCAGTATTTTTTTGTGATTGTGAAGGCTGTCATTCTTCCTGAAAACCCAAAGAATTATGATGTCATTTGGATGGAAAGTTTTAAAAAACACGCGCGTGATAAAGATGCGAAAGTCTTGTATGCTGGCGTGGGATTGGGCAATCCAAATGGAGAGCATTTGCCTGTTTTTTTGAACGAAGATTATTTGATTGAATATAATGGTATTCAATTAATCGATACAAATTTGAATTGATTGAGATGATGAAACTAAGAACAACGAGTCGAGAATCAAAAGCCAGAATGCATCCATTTTTTGTTTGGCGACCGCAAATATCTGTTTTGTGTACTATTCTATGTTTGTTTTCCTGTGAACAGGAACCAAAGAATATTGAGTTGGCAGGAGACGTTTTTGGGACAACATATTCAGTAAAATATTATTCAAACAAGAATGCAGATTACCAAAAGGAATTCAACCAGTTGTTTGAGGAAGTGAATAATAGTATGTCCACTTACAAGTCTGATTCTGATATTTCAAAAATCAATCGAAATGAAACCGTTGATGTTGATAAACATTTTATAAACGTTTTTAACAAATCCAAAGAAATTTACAGGCTTACAGAAGGTGCCTTTGACCCAACCATTGGAAAAATGGTCAATGCTTGGGATTTTGGTCCAGAAGGCAAGATAAAGAACTTGGATAGTTTGAAGATAGATAGCCTGATGCGTTCAGTTGGTTTTAACAGGGTTGGGTTAAAAAGCAATAAAATCATTAAAGAGCCAAATGCATTTATCGATTTCAATGCCATTGCCAAAGGCTACGGTGTGGATGTAATAGGTAAATTTTTGGAAAGCCAAAAAATTGAAAACTATATTGTGGAGATTGGAGGCGAAATTAGGTGTAGAGGGATGAATATCGAAAAGCAACAGCCTTGGAAGGTAGGGGTAGAGATGCCCCATTTTGATGGAACACAGTCCATCATGAAAGCCATTTCAATGCATGACGAAGCCATGGCGACTTCAGGGACCTATAGAAAATTCAAGACGGACGAACAAGGAAACAGATATTCCCATATTATAGATACTAAAACGGGCTATCCCAGCAAGACCAATTTATTGAGCATATCTGTCATTGCAGAAGATTGCATGACAGCTGATGGTTTTGCCACTGCCTTTAAGGCAATGGGAATAGACAAGACACGTTCCTTTTTATCTACACATCCTGAACTAAAAGTTTTTTTGATTTTTGAAAATGATAAACAGGAATTTGAAACACTGTCTTTAAACGGATTTCCCAAAGATTAAAATTCCTGTGAAAGTGGAATCATTTTCTGACTACAGGTATAATTTCCCCTTTTGCCAAGCAATATTTTATAATATCTTCACTAGACATTGTCGCTGTATAATCCACTTCTTCAACTTTAAATCTTATGGAACGCAGTTTGTCAAAATAATCACGGCCATAAATTCTAACATGGTCATATTGCCCAAAAATTTTGGCACGCTCTTTATGGTCTGTAATTGAGTTATCCTCAAATGTTTTTTCTCGGTTAAGCTCCTGAGGAATTTGAAAAACCCCAAAACCACCCGGTTTCATAACACGATAGAGTTCCTGCATCGCTTTTATATCATTGGGAATATGCTCCAACACATGATTGCATAATATGATATCAAACTCATTATCCTTGAAAGGAAGATTGCAGATATCTGCTTTTACGTCTGCTAATGGAGAATTTAAATCAGTAGTGATATAATCTAGATTTTTCATTTTCAGGAAACGGTGGTAAAATGCCTGTTCAGGTGCAAAATGAAGGACTTTTTTTGGAGATGTAAAAAAATCTGTTTCGTTCTGAAGGTATAACCACAGCAAACGATGGCGCTCTAGTGAAAGTGTGGAAGGAGACAAAACGTTATTACGCTGTTTCCCATATCCATAAGGTAAAAAAGACTTAAAGCTTTTACCATCAATTGGGTCTGTGAATTTATTGCCTTTTAAAATGAAAGCTAAAATAGGACGCGCCACATAACTCAATCTAATAAGAATGGGTCTAGGTACTTTATTTAAGACTATTTTAAATAGTTTTTTCAAACCAAATAGTTTACACAACTGAAACTTTAGATTCTATCAATTCAGAAATGTGATCCCATAGTGCAATGCGTTGTTGAAGTGCACTTTTTGCAACATTAATGACGTCTTTCCATTTAGTTTGATCGCTTCCACAGAGTTCCTCAATCATTTTAAGGGATAATGGACCATGTTCATCTCCATCTAATTCGATATGTCTATTGAGATAGTAAGTCAATTTTGAATAAGAAGTGGCCTCATTTTTGGCTTCTGACTGACTTATGATTTGAAGAAACATATCAGGAATAACATCTTCTCTACCAAATGTAAATGCTGAAGCAATTTTATGCGCTTGATGGCTAGAAATTATTTCAAATGAAAACTTTACAAATTTCTGTGTTGGTTCATTTACATTTGATACATTCAAAGCACTTTCAATGGAATCACCGTTTTTGATATAATTCAAAAAAGTTTCAATTTGAAGTGTATTTGCACCAATTTGAACCATAGCATCCAAATACATTTCATAATGGCTTTTTGGCTCACCCATTTCATTAATATCGCTTTCTTCTCCTAAAACAATCTCATTGATAAAACGTGCTGTAGCTGGATTTGCCACAGGTATCCATGGCAATTGTGTAGTTGTAAGTTGATTTTGCAATGCCTTAAGTAAAGACATAAAGTCCCAAACCGCAAAAACATGTTGCTCCATGAATAGTTGAATATCTTCAATGGATGATAAGTGCTTATATAATTGATGATTTTTGAGCTGTTCCCTTAAAGGTTTTAACTCTTGCCCAATACTTTCGATTGTGTACATAAGTTAAATTTAGATGACCAAAGCTTTTTGCCTGAACTCATTTTCCTCATAAGATTCAATTTCCAATGCTTCGTATATATAAGCAAATGTCGATAAGATTTCTGGCTTACCCTCTATAATTGCAACATCATGCTCAAAATGAGCACTTGGTTTTCCATCTTGGGTGATAATGGTCCAACCGTCATTAAGTTGTTTTACTTTATGGGTTCCCATGTTTATCATTGGCTCTATTGCTACGACCATGCCTTCGACGAATTTTTTGCCACGACCACGTTTGCCATAATTTGGCATTTCTGGATCTTCATGCATTTTTTCCCCCAAACCGTGTCCAACCAATTCTCTTACGACTCCATAACCTTGAGCTTCACAATAATTTTGAATGGCATAACCCACATCGCCAACTCTATTTCCAATTTTGAGTTCACGAATTCCGATATAAAGTGATTCTTTGGTAATTTGAAGTAATTTTTTTGTTTCGGAATCCACTTCACCTATTTCAAACGTGTAGGCATGATCGCCATAAAATCCATTTTTTAGTGCACCGCAATCAATCGAAACTATATCGCCTTCCTTTAATGGAACATCCGTTGGAAGCCCATGAACAACTGCTTCATTAGTGCTGCACAGTAGAGTAGATGGGCAATCGTACAAACCCAGAAAACCAGGGAGGGCACCTTGCTCACGGATGAATTCTTCCGCTAGTTTATCCAATTTGGAAGTTGTGACACCGACTTTTACCTCTTTGGCTAACATTCCCAATGTTTTGGAAACCACCAAGGCACTTTCGCGCATCAATTCAATTTCTTCACGTGTTTTTTGTATGATCATTTTATGATTTTAAAAATGAAAATAAACCACCTTTTTTCTTGAATGCTGCCGGATCAGGTTCTTCTTTGGTAATCATTTGATAGATTTCGCCCCAACCTAGTACACCTCCAATATTTCTGTCATCTATAAAAAGATCTGCATAGATTTTTCGGCTTTTAGTATAGTCGAATTGCTCTTCAGGAAAACTTTTATTGACAGCATAGAAAACGATGCCATTATCTTCACAAAATTTTACAGCTTCATCCAGTTTTACACCACTTCTGTACGTCCACAATATCAAACGATGACCATCTTCTTGAAGCTTTTTTAGGGTTTCAAATGCAAAGATTCGTGCTTTTCCTACTTTAGGGAATGCATCTTCTACGATGGTTCCATCAAAATCTACAGCGATTATCAGTTTGTCGTGAAAGTTCATCGATACATTTTTTTAGAAATGCAAAAGTACAACAAATATATTTTTCTTGCATTAATCAATCAGAGAGTGTTGGGTCATGATTTCTGGCTGTGGTATGCCAATCAATTTGAGAATGGTAGGAGCTAAATCGCCCAAGATACCGTCTTTAATACGTTTTAAATCCTTATCTATCAAAATGATTGGAACAGGATTGGTGGTGTGAGCCGTATTGGGGGTCCCATCAGGATTTATCATGGTCTCGCAATTGCCATGATCGGCAATCAATAGGGTAGTATAGTTGTTTTCAAGTGCTGTATTGACAACATCTTTGACACAAATGTCAACGGCTTCACAGGCTTTGATTGCAGCTTCCATAACTCCTGTATGACCGACCATATCACCATTGGCAAAGTTCAAACAAACAAAATCAACCTCACCTTTTTGGAGTTCAGGTAGCAATGCATCCCTCAATTCATATGCGCTCATTTCTGGCTGAAGGTCATAAGTAGCTACTTTTGGAGAATTACGAAGAATTCTGGTCTCGCCTTCGAAAGGCAATTCGCGTCCTCCTGAGAAGAAAAAAGTAACATGAGGGTATTTTTCGGTTTCTGCAATCCGGATTTGTTTTTTATGATATTTTTCCAAAACTTCCCCCAAGGTTTCTGTTAAATTGTCTTTTTCGAAAATGACATGAATTCCTGTGAACATATCATCATAATTGGTCATAGTAACATAGTATAAATCCAATTTGTGCATGTTCTGCTCATGAAAATCATATTGAGACAATGCTTCCGTGAGTTGACGGCCTCTATCTGTTCTGAAATTAAAGAAAATCACTACATCACCATTTTTGATGGTAGCCACAGGATGATTAGTTGCATTCATCATCACAATAGGTTTGATAAACTCGTCGGTCACATCATTTTCATAACTTTTCTCGATTGATGCTGTTGCATTTGTGGAATGCTCACCTATACCATTTACCAGAGAGTCATAGGCCAGCTTTATGCGTTCCCAGCGCTTATCTCTGTCCATGGCATAGTAACGGCCAGTAATGGTGGCCAACTTTGCATTAGTATTTTGTATATGCTCTTCCAGTTCGGTTACAAAACCAAAACCTGATTTAGGATCTACATCACGACCATCCGTAAAGGCATGAACAAAAACCTCTTTTAAGCCAAAATCTTCTGCAGCATCTAACAATCCGAACAAATGATTGATATGCGAATGCACGCCTCCATCACTCAACAAACCTAAAAAATGAATGGGTTTATTGTTTGTCTTGGCATAATCAAAAGCATCCATAAGAGTCTTTTCCTTAGCAAGTGTATGGTTTTTTACTGCCAAATTTATTTTCGCCAAATCCTGATAGACGATTCGTCCAGCACCAAGGTTCATATGTCCAACTTCACTGTTACCCATTTGTCCCTCAGGCAAACCTACATTCAAACCATCAGTGCGTAAGGTGGCATGAGGAAATTTTTTATAAAGTGAATCAATAAAAGGTGTTTGGGCATTATCGATGGCAGACACTTTTGGGTCTGGTGACAAGCCCCAACCGTCAAGAATCATTAGAATGACTTTTTTGTTCATGAATGACAAATTTTGTATTTCAAAGATAAAGGTTAAAACAGGAAAATGAAATGACAAAATTGTTTTTATTATCTGTTGAATAGTTATTTGTGAACCAATGGTTAAGACAAATCTTGATTTTATTCTGGAATTAACAATTTTGTACTCAAAAAGTTAAACAATTGTTATAAAATAATTTGTGGTGTAACAGTTAGAATTTTTAGTCGTCTCTTTACTATAATCAAAAAACAAATCAATTAATTTAAACTCATCAATCATGAAAAAAACAGTCATCATTACCGCAATTGCATTAGGTTTTTCATTTGCAACCTTAAATGCTTCAACTTCATTGGTCACTTCTAATGCCTTGGAAGTTGTTAAACCAAATCCATCTGTTAGCCCTTTTTGTATGTCCATCGTAAAAGGCGACATTGATACGGTTAAAAAATTAATCGAATTGGGAGCGGATGTCAACCAAAAATCCAATGGAATGACACCAGCCATGTACGCAGCAAAATTCAACAAAGTTGAGATTTTAAAGCTTTTGGTCGAAAAAGGTGCTAATTTGAAGACAAAATCTGAACAAGGATTTAAGGCTATTAAGTATGCTGAATTGTCAAATGCAACTGAGGCATTGGCCTATTTGGAAGGTTTAGAATCTTAGTGTGAAAACAAACCAAAAAAATTAAAAAAGCGTCTAATTATTTATTAAGACGCTTTTTTTTACTCTTGGCTGGAATTTAAGTATTGTTACTTTAAATGGATTAATTCTGTTCCAGATTCCACTTCGTAAGGCGCATTATTGTATTCAAAAATTCGGGCTTTTAAATTACCTTGAAGAATAATCGAATCGCCATTGACATTCAGCCAGCTGCCTTCTCTCAACCCAATAACTGGTTGGGTGTTGAATGCATGGAATTCCTTGATTCTGGTTTCTCTGGTCTCTCCTTTGTGAGTGCTATTTGGCTCTGGATCGAGATAATGTGGATTGATATTGAACGGGACCAAGCCCAATGCTTTAAAACTTGGGGGATATACAATCGGCATATCATTGGTCGTGTTGATTGTCAATCCACAAATATTGCTTCCTGCGCTGGTGCCAAGATATGGTGTGCCATTGTTGATGACTTCCTTTAACGGATCAAGCAAATTATTTTTATAAAGCTGATTGACCAACACAAAGGTATTTCCACCTCCAGTAAAAATACCTTTAGCTTTTTTTATAGCTTCAATTGGATTATCAAATTCATGGATCCCCTTGACACTTTTTTCAATTTTTGCAAATGCTTCAGACGCCTTTTTTGTGTAATCGTCATGACGGATGCCACTTGGCCTTGCATAAGGAAGGAACAAAATTTCAGTAGTATCTTTAAAAAACAGCTTTAAATCTTCCAAGAGATATTCTAAATAATCACTTCCATGGATGGTTGAAGTACTTGCAATAAGAATATGTTTCATATTAAAGATAGTTGTGTAAGAGTTTTTAGTTCTGTTTTTTTTCGTAAATTTAAGTAATAACTTGCTTTAACAAAAGTTTACGAACAGTTTGGGTTTTTCTTATGAAAAGATTGGGCTAATTTAGTTTGCTAACAAATCCATCAATTATGAAGTTAAGATTACTTTTAGTTTTATGTCTATCCACAACTATTCTCACATTTGCCCAAGAAATCAAACGTATCGAAATTTCCGGCAAAATAGTAGTAAATAGTGAAGATTTAGAAAATGTTACCATTTATAACACATCCTCAAACAAAATGGCATTGACAGATGAAAAAGGGAAGTTTAAAATCGATGTAGCTTTGAATGACAATCTTGAAGTTAGAGCTTTGCAATTTCAGGACTTCACCGTAACGATTGATAAAAACATAATCGCTTCTAAAAAAGCAACTATTTTTTTGGTGGAAAAAGTCAATAAACTTAACGAGGTCGTCATTTTGCCGTATGACCTTACGGGTAATTTGGTCGTGGATATGGAAAGCGTGAGAACCTTCAATCCGGATTTGGATGCCATTTATTTTGGTATTGGGGACATCAGTGCGTATGAATTTCCGGATGATTATCAATCTCAAGTCGAAAATATTGCTGCACGTGGACCAGGAAACGATATTAGATACCAAATGGACGGGGTGGCTCTTATTGGAATGCTTTTAAAGCCCCTTTTCAAATCCAATAAGGAAAAAAAAGAAAAGAAAAATGCTGAAGTTTTAAACAGTCCTATGACTGGATTGCGCGACTATTACAGTGCCCATTATATTGAGGATAATTTTCATATTCCCGAAGAAAGGGTTGATGAATTTGTCAATTATGTTGAAAACAACGGTCTAGATTATTCATTGATGCAAAAGGGCAAAGAAATGGAATTTCTCGAATTTTTAACCCAAAAAAGTAAGGATTTTCTAAAGACCAAAAATGGAAAAAATTAAATACTTCTATTTTATTTGTGGTCTTTTTTTTATTAGTGTTGCCAATTCTCAATCAGTCGAAATAAGAGGAAAGGTAATTGTAGATGATGACGACATTGAAGGTATCCACGTAATCAATAAGACAGCTAGCAAGTTTACCATAACTAACTCTAACGGAGAATTCGTCATTCCGGCCAAACTGAATGATACGATTATTTTTTCTGCCATAAAATACAAGCCCAAAGAAATTATAATCAATTCTGAGATTCTAAAGATAAAAATGCTCAATGTCTACCTCACTGAATTGGTAAATTTACTTGACGAAGTCATCGTGGGTAAAGTGTTGACCGGAAATTTACTCTCAGATGTAGAGAATTCCGAAGCAAAACGTGATATCGATTTTTATGATTTGGGAATACCAGGATATACAGGCAAACCTCTTACACAAAGTGAAAGGCGATATAACGAGGCTACAACTGGAGGTGGCATTGTGCCTTTGAACCCAATTTTGAATTATTTTTCTGGCCGAACCAAAATGCTCAAAAATCAAATTAAAATTGAGAGATTGAACGACTGTTTGGAAAGCATAAAATCCAATTTATCACAGACATTTTTTGAGTATAATGAATTGGATGAAACCTACCGAGTTGAATTTTTCTATTATTGTTTGGAAGATGACGAGTTTTCAACTATTTGTCAAATAAAAAATGATATTAAAACTTTGGAATTTCTCAAAGAAAAATTACAGGATTATAAAGAAAACCTTCAGATAAAAAAAGACTGATAAAAATTTTATAATTCAACCTTTAGTGAATAAACAACTCCTTATATTTGCATCGTGATATTACAAACGACATTTCTATTCATCGGCACCACAGAAGTCATCTTCATATTGTTTGTGGTGGTTATGGTTTTTGGAGCTGATAAAATTCCTGAAATTGCCAGAGGTTTGGGAAAAGGGATGCGACAATTACGAGATGCTACCAATGATATTAAAGGTGAAATTACCAAGAGTGTAGAGGAAAGCAACATCAAGTCAGATGTTACCAGCAGCATGGGTAGTGAAATCAAGAAATTGAAAGATGACTTGGATGATTTTACGGGATCCGTAAAGCGGAAATTATAACTTAATTTTCCTACTAACTGTAAGCCCATCTCTAATAGGTAAAATCACAGTTTCAATTCTTGAGTCATTTTTAAGCAATTCGTTGTACTTCAAAATAGCTTTTGTAGATTTATCCGAATCTTTTACTGGCTCCAAGACCTTTCCGCTCCAAAGAACGTTATCTGACAATATGAGTCCTCCTGGTTTCAACTTGTCAACAATCAAATGAAAATAATTGACATAGTTTTCTTTATCAGCATCTATAAATACTAAATCGAAGGTTTTTTCAAGTTTCGGAATGATTTCCAAAGCATTTCCCAAATGCTGATGGATTTGGTTTCCAAACCTAGATTTATCAAAATATCTTCTTTGAAAATCATATAGTTCTTCGTTGTTGTCGAGCGTATGAAGTTCTCCGTCTTTTTGAAGACCTTCAGCCAAGCATAATGCAGAATAGCCTGTGTAAGTGCCTATTTCAAGAATGTATTTCGGATTGATAAGTTTTGAAATCAAACTCAATACACGGCCTTGATAATGACCACTCAACATACGGGGTTGCATTATTTTTTGGTGTGTTTCTCGGTTAAGTTGTTGCAGTAATTCCGGCTCATTTTCAGAATGAGCTTCGATGTAGTGTTCTAGTTCGTCTGATATAAAATGCATTATCCTAAAATTCTATCCAAAAACTTTTGCTTTCCAACTTCATCATCACCATATAGCCATTGGATGACATTGTCTTCCCACATGGCATTTTTCTCTTCTTCACTCACAATGTTGCGCTCAACGGCTAGGTCCAATATTTTTCCTGGATAAGACGACTGTTTGGCACTTTCCATTTCGCCTAGCGGATAAGGGTCATCAAGACCCATTATGACTTGTTTCGACGTTTGATTTTTAATCAACAATTGCAAGGAACCAGTATCGTGGACCAGCGTGTCGAAGAAGATATTTTTATGACCTACGGCTTTTCTTGGATGATGCTTTCCTTCAAACAAATCGGGTCTGCCATCAAACCCTTGTATTCGACGTCCCAAATTGATTTGCGCCAACTGACCTCCGTGGGCAAAACACGTACGCATATTTGGATATTTATCTTGATAACCGTTTAAGGTCAAAAAGTGATAGGCATCGGCACATTGGGCCAACATCCAAATCAAATGAAAACGCCAAGACGTGTTTTCCAGTTTGATGAATTTTTCACCATCATACGGATGAATTTCCACAGCCAAATTATATTTATTGGCCAATTCAAAAATGGGTTCATTTTCCTCATCAAAAATACAACGCCAAGTACCAATCGTATCCATATAGTGAGTTGGCAGACATAAGAGTTGCATTCCCAATTCCTCTACGCATCGTTCAATCTCCCAGCAGGCACCACGCACAAAACCTGGATGCACCACAAATCCACAAGTGAATTTACTTGGATTTTCGTGTTGAATTTTCGCATTAAAATCATTTTGAAAACGCAATGCCTGTTTCATTTCTTCGACGCGCAGACCGTTGCCATATAATTGTGACAAGTTCAAAACCACAGCGTGGTCAATCTTAAAACGTTCCATCCAAGCCAGTTTTTCATCCAAGAAAAAACTGGAATCCGTGATGGGACGGTTCCAATCTTTTTGAAGCATAAATTTTCGATCCTTATCCACCCAAAAAATCCCCTTGTCTTTCATAAACTGTGGAATTTCCTCTGGGTAAGGCAGAAGGTGCGAATGGCCGTTGATACGTAGTTTGCGTTTTTCCATATAATTTCCTGCGAAGGCAGAAATCTTTTTATGTTATCTTAATCCTCTAACTGAACTTTCTTCGGCGGTTCCATAATCTCGCCGCAATTTGGACATTTTCGTTTGCCCTTGTCACCATAATATTTATCAAAAATGACAGGCATATCGGTCTCAATATTCTTCACCGAAAAATCCTCTTCATAAAGTTTTGTCGTACAATTTTCACAGAACCAAAGAAGTGCATCTCGCATTCCTTCAGGCCGTTTGTACTCAATTACCAAACCTACCGTATTGGCGCCGCGTTGAGGTGAATGTGGTACTTTAGGCGGCAACAAATAAATCTCGCCTTCTTTGATATGTACATCTTTAGGAGTACCATTATCAATGATTTTCAGTACAATATCACCTTCAATCTGATAGAAAAATTCGGGCGTTTCATTGTAGTGATAATCTTTACGGCTGTTTGGGCCGCCCACCACCATCACAATAAAATCGCCATCTTTCCACACTACTTTATTGCCAACAGGCGGCTTCAACAAGTGCCTGTTTTCTTCAATCCATTCCTTGAAATTTATAGGAGAAACCAAATTGCTCATAATCAAAAGCCCCTCTTAATCTCCCCAAAGGGGAGAAATTCTTAACTGGGCGGTTAAGAATATTTGTTCGACATTCCATTTAAAATAATCCTATAAATATACGAAGACCTTATAGGTTTTTAAAACTCGTAGAGTCAAATTTTAGAAGTTTGAGAAAATTTAGTTTAAAGTTCCCTCCCTTTGGGAGGGTTAGGGTGGGCTTTTACAAAGATTTTGTTCGACCACCATCAACAGGAAGGTTAATTCCGTTAATATAACCAGCGCATTCACTTGCCAAGAATACCACTGCATTGGCCACTTCTTCTGGTTCGGCAAAACGTTTGGCAGGTGTGACGTTTTTCATCATTGTCTCGGCATCTTCATAGGTGCCGTTTATTTTTTTGGCTACATTTTGAAGTATGGTGGTCAATCGCTCTGTCGCTGTTGCACCTGGCAAAACGTTGTTTACCGTAATTCCAAAAGGACCAACTTCGGTTGCCAAGGTTTTGCTCCAATTGGCCACAGCGCCTCGAATGGTATTGCTCACGCCCAAACCTTCAATAGGTTGTTTTACAGACGTTGAAATCATATTGACAATACGTCCATAGCTTTCCTTTTTCATAAACGGAATCACTGCTTGCGCAAGAATATGGTTGCATTTTAAATGTTGTGTAAACGCATTTTCAAATTCATCCAGTTCAGCATCTAGAACAGTACCTGCTTTAGGACCGCCTGTATTGTTCACCAGAATATGGAAGCCACCATTTTCCGCGATATATTCAGAAACTTTGCTTTTCACGTCATCGGGATTTGAAAAATCTGCCACGATATAGTCGTGTTGGCGTTGTTTGGGAAGTTCTGCCAAAACTTCTTTCAGCTTGTCTTCATTCCTGGCAATGAGCGTTACTCTCGTGCCCTCGTTTGCCAAACCAATGGCAGTGGCTTTTCCTATGCCTGCAGTACTTCCACAGACCAATGCGTTTTTATTGTTGAGTTTTAAATCCATACGCCCATCCTAAATCCTTCCCAAAGGGAAGGACTTTTTTTAATTATTTTGAAAATTATTTATAATTCTTACTTTTCTTTAACTTAAGGAACTCTCAACAGGGAAAAGAGTTAGTTCAACTTTATTTTAACCACTTTCTCCCTCCCTTTGGGAGGGTTGGGGTGGGCTATTAATATTTTATACAAACATTCTTTGCCTCCGTAAAAAATCGCAAGGCCTCAAAACCACCTTCACGACCGACACCACTCGCTTTGACACCTCCAAAAGGTGTACGTAAATCACGCATCATCCAAGTATTTACCCAAACAATTCCTGCTTGCAATTGGTTGCTCATTCGCATCGTTCGCTTTAAATCATTGGTCCAAAGTGTTGCAGACAATCCATACTTCACTTTATTGGCCATTTGCAAAACGTCGTTTTCAGTATCAAAAGGCATTATAGTTACAACAGGCCCAAAAATTTCTTCTTGGTTTACTCGGCATTCATCGGTGGCAACTTCGATAACCGTTGGTTCCAAATAGTAACCATTTTCGTAACCTTTTACGCTCACTTTGTTTCCGCCACAAAGAATATTGCCGTTTTCTTGTTTGGCAATTTCTATATACTCCAATACTTTTTCAAGATGTGGTTTGGACACCAAAGCACCAATATTTGTAGAGCTTTCTGATGGATGCCCAACTTTCAAAGTTTTTACTTTTTCAACAAAATCAGTTTTGAATTTTTCGTAGATGCTGCGCTCCACAAAAATACGACTGCCACAGAGACAAATCTGTCCTTGATTGGCAAAGGATGAGCGAACCGTTGTGTTCAGCATATTGTCATAATCACAATCAGCAAAAATGATGTTTGGGTTTTTTCCGCCCAATTCCAAAGATAATTTCTTGAACATTGGCGCCGCAAATTTGGCGATGTGTGCGCCAGTTGCAGTTCCACCAGTAAAACTAATGGCTTTAATGTCTGGATGCTCAATAATGGCTTGACCTGTTGTGGTACCAAGTCCGTGAACAATATTCAAAACTCCTTTTGGAAGACCAGCTTCTGTACAAATCTCACCGAGTAAATAGGCAGTCATTGGTGTGACTTCGCTAGGTTTTGCAACCACACAGTTTCCTGCCGCAATAGCTGGAGCAATTTTCCAAGTGAACAAATAGAGTGGAAGGTTCCAAGGCGAGATACAACCAACAACACCAATCGGTTGCCGCAATGTGAAATTGATGGCATCGTGGCCAACACTTTCGTGACTTTCGCTCGCAAATTGTGTAATGGCATTTCCAAAAAAGCGAAAGTTGCTCGCAGCTCTTGGAATGTCCACTTCTTTTGCCAAGGATACAGGTTTGCCGTTATCTTTGCTTTCCGCTTCTGCAAAGCGTTGCAAATTGGCTTCCAGTAATTCTGAAATCTTGATAAGAATTCGACTGCGTTCTTCCAAAATGGTTTGCGACCAACTTGGGAATGCTGATTTGGCAGCGATATATGCGTTTTCTACATCATCTTTTGAGGAATTTGGAATCTTACCATACACCTCACCAGTTGCAGGACAAAAATTGTCCAACCATTCATTTGATGATGGGTTTTCGTATTTGCCGTTGATGTAGTTTTTAATGTTCATTTCATTCACAGATAATAGAAAAAAGACAATAGAAAATAGACGTCTTTTTTCTTTTCTCATTATTCTTTTTTCTTATAAGCCATCACCTTAATTTCCACCACCAAATCCGGATGTGGCAATTGATGCACTGCGACAGTAGTTCGCGTTGGGCCTGTTTCCTTATCGAAAAACTCTGCATAGGCTTTGTTGTAACCTGCAAAGTCGTTCATATTCACCAAAAAAGAGGTGACATCCACCACATCTTTTAAGGAAGCACCTTCATTTGCAAGATTTTTTTCGATGTTCTTCAAAACTTCACGCGTTTGCACTTCGGCATTCAATAGTTTGGTGCCCATTTCGTCTATAATGTCAACACCTGCAATCGTATTGTCCGCTCGGCGCGAACTCGTGCCAGATACAAAAATGAAATCACCCACACGTTTTGTGTGTGGATAAGCACCTCTTGGTGTGACATTTGTTCCTGCGGAGGCAGGAATCTCATTTTTTTTGTTACTCATATTATAATATTCAATTTGTAGTTCTCGACTGCGCTCGAACTGACATTATAATTCAATGTTTAAAATTTTTGGCGACACGGTCATCATCCAAAATTTCTTCTGTGGCTGCTTTTACTTTTTCCAAAGTAGTTTTTAAATCGTCATTAAGACTGATTTCTTTGTCGGTCAGCATATTTAAAATGGCTTTGTCTTGGGCACGACCTCGCAACATAGCTTCTCTGTAACCAATGTCTTCATTAAAGGTCACCAAAGAATATTTTGAAGAATAGTCATCAGGAAAATTCTTTTCAAATGCCATTTCCAGATTTCTTTTTTCCCTGAAGATAGTGTGATTGACGTGGCCTTTCATTTCGTGAAAATTGTCAATTGCCAAATCGGCAATGGCATCGGTATCTTTCTTACGATTTCGCTCGTAAATTTTAAAAATAGTTTCCCAATCTTGATGACCTTCATCCAGAACCTTATCAAACTCCACCACATCTTCAAAAGACGCATTCATACCTTGTCCATAGAATGGCACGATGGCGTGGGCTGCATCACCCATCAAAAGTGTATTTCCTTTATAATGCCAAGGCGAACATTTCACAGTTCCCAAGGCCGACGTTGGATTTGTAAAGAAATCTTCAGCTAGGTTTGGCATCAATTCCAAGGCATCTTTAAAATATTTTCCGAAGAATTCCACCACTTTTTCCTGTGTGGTCAGATTGTTAAAGTTGTAATCACCTTCATCATAACTCAAAAACAGCGTGACCGTAAAGCTTCCGTCCAGATTAGGCAAAGCAATGAGCATAAAACTATCGCGTCCCCAAATATGCAAAGCATTTTTGAAGGTTTTATAACCACCATTTTCTGCTGGAAGAATGCTCAATTCTTTATAACCGTATGTGAGCCAGTCTTGTGAGAAACTGAACAAGAATTTTTTGCCCAAAAAGTAGCTCTTTCTCATTGCAGAACCCGCTCCATCCGTCGCAAAAATGACATCTGCATCCTCCACAAATTCGTGCTTGGTTTCGTAATCCTGAAACAATGCTGTGGTCTTTTCAAAATCAACCGATTTACATTTTTTATTGAAATGAATGGTGACATTTTCGCGTTTTTCGGCTTCGTCCAATAACAGGGCATTCAACTGACCACGAGAAATAGAATTGATGTATTCGTGTTCACGACCACTGTAAGGTGCAAATACCGTGTTGCCCTCTACATCGTGAAGCATACGACCATTCATCGGAATGCACAACTCCTTTACTTTATCTTCGATACCAACCAATTTCATTGCCTTGTTGCCTCTATCGGAAAACGCCAAATTGATGGAACGACCAGCGCTGATATCAACTTTTCGTAAATCGGGACGCATTTCATAAACGGTCACATTATAACCACGCTGCCCCAATCGCAACGCCAACAAGCTTCCGCAAAGACCTGCTCCAATGATGAGTATATTTTGCTTTTGTTTCATTTTTTTTGCTGTCTGGTCGAGCGGAGTCGAGACCTATAATTAACTTCTCGACTGCGCTCGAGGAGACATTATTTATTTAAAATAGCTTTCAATTTTTCCACCAAATGATACACATCCTGAAATGAATTATACATAGGAACAGGAGCACATCGTATGACGTCTGGTTCGCGCCAATCACTTATAACACCTGATTCCGTCAGTTTGGTGTGCACTGATTTATCAGCATTTTTTACCTGAATCGATAATTGGCAACCACGCTCATCAGGATTTGATGGCGTAATGATTTTGATGACATCTTCTCCCAATTCCTTCAACAGAAATTCAAAATAGCCAGTTAGTTTTTTAGATTTTGCTGTCAGTTTTGCCATACCAACTTCCGCAAAAATATCCAACGACGCTCTAATGGCAGCCATAGATAGAATTGGCGGATTGCTCAATTGCCAACCTTCTGCACCTGGCAACTGGTCAAAGGCATCACGCATTTTAAAACGTGTTTCTTTATTATGACTCCACCAACCTGCAAATCGGTTGAGATTTTTATTGTTAGCGTGACGCTCGTGCACAAAACAACCGCCTAAACTGCCAGGACCTGAATTCAAATATTTATAAGTACACCAAACTGCAAAATCAGCACCTGAATCGTGTAAATTCAATTTTACGTTGCCTGCTCCGTGAGCACAGTCAAATCCGACCATACAACCATATTTATGACCCAGTTGTGTGATGCGTTTTAAATCAAAAAACTGTCCTGTGTAATAATTGACACCACCTATCATTATCAAAGCAATGTCGTCACCTTGTTCTTTTAGAATATCTTCTAAATCATCATAGTTGGCCAATTCTTCACCTTTGCGCGCTTTCCAGAGAATCAATCCTTCCTCTGCATCAAAACCGTGATGTCTCAACTGACTTTCCACCGCATATTTATCTGAAGGAAACGCATCGGCTTCAATCAGGATTTTATAACGTTTTTGTGTTGGTTGATAAAACGACACCATCATCAAATGAAGATTGGCAGTCAAAGTATTCATCACCACCACTTCCAAAGGTTTTGCGCCCACCACTTTTGCCATATTTTCCGTCAAAAATTCGTGGTAAGGCAACCAAGGATGTTTAGCTTCCAAATGCCCTTCAACACCCAAATTTGCCCAGTCTTCCAATTCCTGATTGATATACTCTTTTGTGGATTTTGGCTGTAACCCCAAGGAATTTCCGGTCATATAAATCAGCTCATTTCCTTTGCTGTCTTTTGGAATGTGGAAGCGTTGCCTGTACGTAGCCAAAACATCTTCTTGGTCTTGTTGTTTAGCAAATTCTAAACCTAATTGATAGTTGGACAAGGTGAGTTTGTTTTTCGGTTTCCCACAAAAATAAGGATTATAAGTCAAGAATTAAAGCCTTCAAAGGGACTTAATTTGGAGTTTCTTTTTTTGTATCTTTAATAAAAAATCAATTGAAATGACCAAAACAAAAGAATATTCAAACGGCGAAGTAACGGTCGTATGGAAACCCGAATTATGCATTCATTCAGGAATATGTGTAAAAGGTCTAGGTGACGTTTTTAAGCCTAAAGAAAAACCTTGGGTAAAAGTTAAAGCAGCCAGTACAGACGATATAATTAATCAGGTGAAGGAGTGTCCGTCAGGAGCTTTGAGCCATTATATGAATAATGAAAAAATACAGATTTTGGAACATCATGCAGAAGAAATTAAAGTGGAGGTCCGTGAAAACGGTCCATTAGTGGTTCATGGCACACTCAAAGTCATCCATGCCAATGGAACAGATGAATCTAGAACTCGTGTAACAACGTTTTGCAGATGTGGCGCTTCGTCAAACAAGCCTTTTTGTGATGGTGCTCACAGGGAAATTGAATTTAAAGGCTAAAAAAAAGAGCTTTAACTTGGTTAGTTGAAGCTCTTTGAATATATAGAGACGCATACTGCGGAATATTCATTTTATATACCTATATACGACACTTGCTTAAAGATTGGATTTTTGAAATTTTAAATTTAATATTTTTTTAACTATCTATTTATTTGGTGATTTTGATATTGGTAAAGTGCAGTTTCCAATCACCTTCTGGTTTCTTGTGGGATTTTGAAATCTCGATGCCGTTGAAATCTTCGTAATCTTCCCACGTGGTCATCATTGACGGTTCTTTAGAATCTCCTTGTCTGTAAATCCATTCTTTTATCATGTAATCTTTATCAAAATAGAAATCGTAAGCATCTCCAGGCGTGTAGCCGCCTTCGGTCGGGTAAGTCAAGGTAATTTTATTTAAGGATTTGGAACTGATTGGAGCATTTTCCGTTGAGACTTCAGAAATGGAGGCAGATGAGTCCCAAACCAATTGAAATGGTGCTAGCAACCAATACTTGTCATTAATAAATTTTCTATCGGCATTAATAGTTGTGCTGTCTAGAGATTTTTGATTGTATGAAATGGTGTCTTTACCAGAAATTAGAGTGACATCTCCAGTTTTTGGTTTCCAACTCCAAGAACGCTCAAAGTGAATGGTATCTTTATCCACATTGAATGTAAAATCGATTTGAGAAACTTCATTCCAGTTTTCAAAGCCATTAGCATTTGCGATTTTTTCAGCAACGGACAATTCCTTTTCAGCACTTTCACTGGTTTCCTTTTTATCGTATTTGCATGAAACAAAAAGAAAACTGACGACTATAAGAATGAATGGGTTTCGCATCTCTTTTTTTGTAAAGATATAACAAAATTCAATCAGATGAGAGCTGCATGCCTAATGATTGTCTTTCAACAATTCAGGAAATTTCTTTTTAAAACGATTGATTCTTGGAATGGATACGTTTTGGATGTATGGATTTTCAGGGTGTAAGCGCTCATAGTTTTGGTGATAATCTTCCGCTTTCCAGAATTTTTGGAATGGATACACTTCAGCAGCAATAGGTTCCCCTAATTTTTTAGCCAAAGCAGCTTTTTTTTCTTCAATGATGTTCTTTTGTTCATCATTCTGATAAAAGATAATGGAGCGATATTGCGAACCTCTATCATTTCCTTGACCATTCACTTGTGTTGGGTCTTGTGAACCAAAATACACATCTACCAAAGTTGAAAAACTGACCACATTAGGGTCATAAATAACCTCTACAGATTCTGCATGCCCTGTTTTGCCAGTATTACTGTCTTCATAAGTTGGGTTTTTAGTATGACCACCAGCATAGCCGCTAATGACTTCGTCAACACCTTTTACACTTTCATAAATTGCCTCTACACACCAAAAACAACCACTGGAAAAATAGGCTTTCGCTTTTCCATTTTGCATAGGTACTTCTACGGGTTTTGCCATTTGGGCTTCTTTTTGGGACTTTGTATTTTGTGCCTTATTCTGGCAACTCACTAAAAATATCAGTGATAGTGATAAAAAGATAGATTTCATAAAGATTGATTTTAGAGGGTAGTCGTGAAGAATGGAATAACCTTAACTATAGAATGTGAAAGTTTTCCTAAAATAAAAAAGCCTCTACAATTTGTAAAGGCTTTTCAGTAACAATATATAGGTTTGCTTAACTCAATTTTGCAAACAATTTTTCCATTTTTGCTTTTTGCTCTTCGGCCAACTGTGCATCGACCAAGATACGTCCGCTGTGCTCATCGGTAATGACTTTCTTGCGTGAAGCAATTTCTACTTGTACTTGTGGAGGAATTGTAAAGAAGGAACCTCCAGAAGCACCTCTTTCAATGGCCACAACTGCCAAACCGTTTTTCACGTTTTGACGGATTCTGTGGTATGC
The DNA here is from genome assembly GCA_041391925.1 of Gelidibacter sp. GTDB lineage: Bacteria > Bacteroidota > Bacteroidia > Flavobacteriales > Flavobacteriaceae > JBPOFM01. The sequence continues at coordinate 178,826 of JAWKNA010000004.1, forward strand.
TGACACTAAACGCTCATCAATCTGGTCTTGATATTCGTTTGATTTTGCAATTAATGCATTTTCTTCTTTTTCAGTCTCTGCCAAAATTGCATTCAATTCACCTTTTTTGTGTTTCAAATGTGTTTGACGGTCTTTTAAACGGTCTTTGGTTTCAGAAATAACCTCTTTTTTTTGTTCAATTTGAACTTTATATTCTTTTATATGTTTTTCAGCCAATTGGATTTCCAATTCCTGAAATTCGATTTCTTTGGTGATAGAGTTGAACTCTCTATTGTTTCTCACATTTTTTTGCTGCTCTGCATATTTTTTTATAAGTGCTCGTGCTTCTTCCATCAAATTCTTTTTTGCTTTGATGTCATTATCAATCAATTCCAATGTGGAGTTTAATTTTTCAAGTCTGGTGTTTAAACCTTCTACTTCATCTTCTAAATCCCTAACTTCAAGAGGAAGCTCACCTCGAATGTTTCTGATTTCGTCCACTCTCGAATCGATTAGTTGTAAATCATACAACGCTCTTAATCGTTCTTCTACGGATAGTTCAGCTTTTTTTGCCATATGTTTATAGATACTTTACAGGATTGGTATTCGTCGTTGCTAAAACGACTGCAAAATTAGTGATTTTTTTTGAGAGATAATCTACTAAAAAGTTTTTTGTGAATTGTTCGCTCTCATAATGTCCAATATCTGCTAAAATTATTTGGTCTTCTGCTGAAAAAAAATCATGATATTTTAGGTCTGAAGTGATGAAAACATCAGTATTTGCAGACTTTGCAGCTTGTATGGCAAAACTTCCTGAACCTCCTAAAACCGCTATTCGTTTCACTGATTTTTTTGTGATGTTTGAGTGCTTAATAACCGATACATTCATTTTTTTCTTTACGAAAGCCAAAAAATCTTCCGTTTTTGTCTCATTTTCAAGTTCTCCAACCATTCCCATGCCGATGGTCTGGTTGTAATTATCTAAAGTTGTGACTTCAAAAGCTACTTCTTCGTAAGGATGATGTTCAAAAAGTGATTTCAAAATTTTGGATTCCAAATGTTTTTGAAATGTGACTGAAATCTGGGTTTCTTCTTCTTGATGTAGTTCTCCTTTTTTGCCTTTTACTGGGTTGGAATCATCGTTACCTTGATAAGTTCCTGTACCGTCGATATTGAAACTGCATTTTTCATAATTGCCAATTGTTCCTGCACCAGCCTTGAACAATTCATTTCTCAACGTTTTGGCATCGTTGATGGGAACGTAAGTGGTCAATTTTTTGATGGTGCCTTGTTGTGACAGTAGGATTTTTTTGTTTTTGAGCCCTAAAGTATTGCAGATGATATCGTTCACACCTTGCAGGCAATTATCCAAAGCAGTATGGATGGCAAAAATGGCGATATTGTTTTGTATGGCTTTGATGACCACTCTTTCAACATACGTATTTCCATTCAGTTTTTTCAAACCTTTAAAAATGATTGGGTGAAAGCTTACTATCAGATTGCAATTCTTATCTATCGCTTCATCCACAACGCTTTCCAAGGTATCCAGTGTCACCAAAATACCTTTGACGTCGTCGTTTTTATTGCCGACCAACAATCCGACATTATCAAAATCTTCAGCGTAATGCAGGGGAGCCAATTCTTCGAGATGATTGATAACATCTTGGATAATCATATGATTTTTCGGGTTTAGGTTCATCGCAAAGATAAAATATTATATTTTCGTTATTGTGAAAATATTGAGATACATCCTTTTTCCAATCGTACCAATCTATTTTTTGGTGACCTGGCTTCGCAATAAATTTTATGATTGGGGACTATTTAAATCTTCAGAATATACTATTCTCACAATTTGCGTCGGGAACTTGAGCGTCGGTGGAACCGGAAAAACACCCATGATTGAATATTTGATTCGGTTATTAAAAGCTGATTATCAATTGGCGACTTTGAGTCGTGGCTACAAACGTTCGACCAAAGGTTTTGTAATTGCTGATGAAACAGCCACTGCTTCCATAATTGGAGACGAACCATTCCAGTTTTATAACAAATTTGAAGACGTAATTGTGAGCGTTGATACTGATAGACGTCATGGAATTTCAACATTGATGCAATTGAACAATCCACCAGAAGTCATTTTATTGGATGATGCCTTCCAACATCGAAAAGTAAAGGCAAAGTTCAATATCCTGTTGACTTCTTATGATGATTTATATGTGAATGACAGTGTGCTACCAACAGGAAATTTAAGGGAACCCAGAAGTGGAGCCAAGCGTGCGGATGTAATTGTAATAACCAAATGTCCCGAATCGATTTCTGAAAGTGATAAAAAACGAATTATAAAATCGTTGAATCCGGAAACCTATCAACAAGTCTTTTTTAGTTGGATAGACTATTCAGATGTCATTAAAAACAATTCAGAAGAGAAAGAATTGAGCTATCTCTCGGATAAAAATTTTACATTGGTTACGGGAATCGCCAATTCAAAACCCCTTTTAGAATTTTTAGAATTCAAAAATTTAAAGTTTGATCATTTGGATTTTCAGGATCATCACCATTTCACTTCAAAAGAGGTAATGGATTTGAAGACAAAAAATATTATTCTGACAACAGAAAAAGACTTCATGAGGTTATCGCCACATTTCAAAGAGAATGAAAACATATTCTATATCCCAATTGAATTAAAAATAGATAGGCCCAAAGAGTTTGAACATTGGGTTAAAAGTAAAACTACATTGAAGATGTAGTGTTTTCATTAGTTTTTAAAGCTGAATACAGTTTTCGTTCAAAATCATCTTGTCTGAATGGTTTGGAAATGATATCGTCAAAACCAGCTTCTTCAAATTCATGCATCTTGTCATCAATAGTTACAGCCGTCAGAGCAAATATGGTCAGCTCCTTATCAAAAGTTCTGATAATTTTGGTGGCCTCCAGACCACTAATTCCTGGCATATGGATATCCATAAGCACAACATCGTAACGTTCTTCTTTTACACGTTCAACAGCTTCCTCACCATTATCTACAACATCACAGTAAAGATTCATCTTGTTGAGAATCTTTTTGGTTATCATCTGGTTGATTTTGTTGTCCTCTACAACCAAAATTTTGATATTACTTAATTCCACTGCTTCAATGTTTTTAAAGTGTTTAGGTTTTTCTTCTGCAACTATCTGTTCTGAGGAGTAGGTAAGTGGAATTTCAAAAAAGAAAGTAGTACCTTTTCCGAGTTCACTTTTTAAATAAATTTTACCTTTTAAGATTTCAATAAGTCCTTTTACGATGGAAAGCCCAAGTCCTGTACCACCATACTTTCTGTTGATTTGAATGGAGCCTTGCGAAAAGCTCTCAAACATGTGTTCTTGTTTTTCTTTTGTAATACCGATGCCATTGTCTTCAATTTCAAAACGAAGTGTATAGACATCATTGGATTGATTGATTTTATAAACCCTCACCCATATATCTCCATCTTTGGTAAACTTGATGGCGTTACCTATTAAATTGATCAGGATTTGTGAAATTTTTAATTGGTCTGCCACGAAATTATGTGGAAGCCCTTCCTCATATTCGTAGTGCATTTTAATATTGTTGTCCAAAGCAGAATTATTAAGAGCCGAAACAACATTTTCCACTTTTTTCTGAAGATTGAACAGTTCTGGGTCTAATTCTACTTTGTTGGCTTCAATCTTATTGATTTGCAAGATATCATTTATGAAAGTGAGCAAGTAATCCCCAGAAAACTTTAATGATTTCAGATGCTGTACTTGTTCTGGTTTTGGATTTTCATCCAAAAGCATATTCGTAAGGCCAGTTACAGCATATAAAGGTGTTCGCAACTCATGTGTAACTGTTGATAGGAAATTGGCTTTGGTTTTTGAGGCCAATTCAGCTTTTTCTTTGGCAACAACCAACTCATCATGCTTTTTGTGGAGCATGTTATTGGTCTTTAGCCGAATATTGTTGTTCTTATATAACGACAGTGTGAGCAAAGATAAAATGGTAATTAGCGCAATACTTAAAATGGTTGTAATCCTAGTTAGATTATTGGAGGCATCAGCCTCTTCAAGCTTAACTTCCATCTGTTTTTTTTCAGCTTCATGGTAATCGTTGATGAATTGAATTTTTTGGTCAGGTGATAAATTGACACGTTTGATGTCTAAAATAGAATCAGAAAGTCTAATGTGTTTTTTTAAGTAATCATTGGCGAGCTGATAGTTTTTAGTGTTTTCATAAATGCCACTTAATGTAGAATAACTGTCATTGATGTTCTCTACTATCCTGTTGTCTTTTGCAATTTGCAAGCCTTCTTGAGTCATTGACAACGCTGTATCATTATTGCCCATCAAACTTAAAACCTTTCCACTGTGGATCAGTGCACTACTCAAAACCTTTGGTTGATTATGTTTTTTTGCTAAAATGATGGATTTTTCCAACAGTGATTTCGCTGTAGCATAGTCTTCCATTTGGATGTAAACTTTGGCCTCATTTAAAGTGATCTCAGAAATGTTGGCTTCCATTTTTTCTTCTTCAAATTTTGTTTTGGCAGAATTGAAATAGTCCAAGGCATTTTGATATTCTTTTTTGCTCGCATGTAGAATACCTCTGATATTATACGTAATTGCAAGATTGACATCATCATCAATCTCGCGTTGTATCTCAGCTGCTTTTGTTAAGGAAATGAGAGCTTTTTCAGGCTCTTCAACAGTATATTGAAGTTTCGCTATTTTGGTATGGATGATACCTTGACTTTTTTTGTCCTTGATTTGGTCAGCAATAAGTAATGCTTTTTCAAGGTTGTCTTTTGCACTGTAATAATCACCACGTTCATTCTCCAAATCTGAATGAGTGATGTAGTTTTCGATACGCATCTCTAGCACATCGATATCTTCGTTTTGAACATTTTGTGAATATCCCAAAGGAGATATGCAAATAAGAAGAATAGTTATATAGTAGTTGATATGGGACATTTTATACCACTTTTAAAGAACAAATATAATTATTTATTCGATAAAAGTGCTTTTTTGTCCGACAAATTGCAGATTAAATCTAAAATTCTGCTAGAATAGCCTGTTTCATTGTCATACCAACCGACAATTTTTACCATATTTCCTATGACTGAAGTCATTTGGGAATCAAAAATACATGAATGAGAGTTTCCAACAATATCAATGGATACAATAGGGTCTTCAGTATACTCTAGAATATTTCTGAGGTTGTTTTTCGAGGCTTTTTCAAAGGCAGAATTAATTTCAGAAATTGATACAGGCTCAACTACATTAAAGGTGATATCTGTAAGGGAGCCATTCGCAACAGGGACTCGTATGCCACAGCCTCCGATTACATCTGATAATTCTGGAAAGATTTTGGTCAATGCTTTAGCGGCACCAGTTGTTGTTGGCACAATAGATTGTCCAGCAGCTCTTGCCCTTCGCAAGTCTTTGTGAGGCTGATCATGGAGGCTTTGGTCTGTAGTGTAAGAATGAATGGTCGTAATATAGGCTTGCTTGATTTTGCACAAACGGTTAATGACATCTATCATTGGAGCGGCATTATTGGTTGTGCATGAGGCATTGGAAATAATGGTTTCAGATCCATCCAAAATGCTGTCATTGACTCCAAGGACAATTGTTTTTATATCATCCTCGATTGGTGGAACAGATAAAATTACTTTTTGAGCCCCATTGTCAAGATGATATTGGAGCTCTGTTTTCGTTTTGAATTTTCCAGAGGATTCAATTACAAAATCAACATTATAAGGTCTCCAATTGATATCCTTAGGGTGCTTTTCATTTAGGAGAGCAATGTTTTCTCCATCTACAATGATATGATTTGCGTCAAAAGAAACAGATTTACGAAAAATACCATGGATGCTATCGTATTTCAATAAATGGCTCAATGTTTTGGAATCTGCCAAATCATTGATGGCAACCACTTGTATATCATGTCGTTCTTGAATCAAACGGAACACACGTCGTCCAATACGTCCAAAACCATTGATGGCAATTCTGATCATTAATTGATATGTTTTTGAGCTTTATAGGAAGAACGAACTAAAGCACTACTTTCTACATGTCTAAACCCCAAATCAAGACCAATCTGTTGATACTCTTCAAATTGTTGTGGTAAGATAAATTGTTTTACTGGCAAATGTTTTTTGCTTGGCTGTAGATATTGGCCTATGGTTACAACATCCACCTCATTGGCTCTCAAGTCATAAAGTGTTTCAATAACTTCTTCGCGAGTTTCACCAAGACCAAGCATGATACCCGATTTTGTGCGGCGCTGTCCTTGAGACTTTAAATACCTCAAAACGCCCAGACTTCTGTCATATTTCGCTTGAATTCTCACTTCACGAGTCAATCTCCGGACAGTTTCAATATTATGAGACACTACTTCTGGAGCCACATCGATAATTCTATCGATATGCTGCTCAACTCCCTGAAAATCGGGAATCAATGTTTCCAAAGTTGTTTCAGGATTCATTCGTCGCACAGCTTTTACAGTCTCTGACCACATAATGCTTCCCATATCTTTTAAATCATCCCGATCGACACTTGTTAAAACGGCATGTTTAATGTTCATGATCCGTATTGAGCGAGCCACTTTTTCCGGTTCATCCCAATCCAAAGTTTCTGGCCTTCCAGTTTTAACACCACAAAATCCACACGAACGTGTACAGATATTTCCCAAAATCATAAAAGTTGCTGTACCTTCTCCCCAACATTCACCCATATTTGGGCAGCTTCCTGAGGTACAAATTGTATTCAATTTGTATTTATCGACCAAACCTCTTAATTCCGTGTATTTTTTTCCTGTGGGTAGTTTTACACGGAGCCATTTTGGTTTTGCCTGACGTTCTGGAAGTATGTTTGAAACGGTTTCTGAATCCATTTAGAACTGAAATTTGAATAGCAAAGATACAAAGTTAAATCTTAATATGATGTTATAATATGTGGAGATACCATAGGCTAAATCCTATCAAAAAAAGAATGCCAAGACATGAAAGAACGTGCATTTTTACAGTTGGTTGCCAATCGTGTGGTGTGTGCTTGCTAGATATCAATCTATAATTGGCAATGGCATAAAAAGGGGCTGTAAGAAATGATAGAATGGTCGCAATTTTTATCAATAGCCCCATTTCGGAATTTAGAAAGAAGAAAATCAAAACGGTACCTATTGTCAAAATGATTAACCACACATGATAACCTTTAGTGACATTATTTCCCAGCAACAATTGTATGGCTTTTTCCATCGAACGTGGAGATGCATCTAAGGTTGAAAGTGTAGTGCTGAACATGGTGGCAAAAGCTGCAATTCCAATAATTGGATATGACCAATGGCCAAGATTGTTGACATACATCTGAATGAGTTGATTTGAAAAACCACTAGCCGATTCACTAAATGTTTGTCCACTATTGAACATGACCAAAGCTCCAAGTGCCACAAACCCAAGCCCTAAAATTATGGTAGTAATGAAACCGACATTAAAATCAAAAATGGATGTTTTTACGTCATAACTTTTAGACTCCTTTTGTTTTTCAAGAGCCCAAAGCGATTGCCAAACGGAAATATCCAATGGTGCAGGCATCCACCCCATAAACGCAATTAAAAATCCTATTTCCATTGTTGTATTGGGAAATACCTGAACAAAAGTCATCGAAGAATGGATATTAAATAATGCCATTAAAACGGCCATTAGGGTACTTATCGAAAGAGTGATAACAATGATTTTCATCAATCTGTCGAGCAATCTATACTTTCCTACAGCTAAAATTATAAAACAAATACCAAGTATGACAAACGTCCAGGTCTTGACAGAAATAAAATCTCCAAAAAGCGAGGACGCCAAACCAGCCGTGACAATCGTAACACCCAATTGAATGGTAAACATTGTAGCAAGCGACAATATAAAGTATGCCAATAGCACTCCCTTTCCAAGTTTTTTATATCCTTCCAGAAGACTTTCGCCTGTTGCCAATGCATAACGCGGTCCAAATTGGAAAAAGGGATATTTAAAGAGATTGACCAGAATCAGTGCCCAAACAAGACCAAAACCAAAGTCTGCTCCTGCACGCGTAGACTGTACCAAATGGGATACTCCAATTGCAGCGCCAGCAAACAATAAACCTGGGCCAAATTGTTTCAATGAAATTGCCATTACTGTTTTTTGATAATTTCCGCCAATAATTTCTTGGCACGTAGGAGCTTGACCTTTACATTATTGATAGGTTCATTGAGTTGTTCAGAAATCTCTTGGTAACTTAGTTCCTGAAAATATCTTAAGTTGATTACTTCCTGATAATGAGGCTTTAGTTTTTTGATATCGCGAAGCAGTTTTGCAAGATTTTGTTCAGTAATCAAATCATCTTCTGGCGAAGGAGATTCATCAATAATGTTGTAAAATTCATCATCATCATCTCGTTTGGCTGTGGTATTGGGGATGGATGATTTTTGTTTTCTCAACAAATCGATATGGATGTTTTTTGAAATGGTAATCAACCAGGTTTTGAATTCATAATCTTCATTGTACGAGGCAATTTTATCAAAAGCTTTTGAGAAGGTTTGAATAGTAATATCCTCAGCATCATTTTCATTTTCGGTGCGTTTCAATTGAAAACCATAAATGTCATTCCAAAAAGTGTCCAATAAAAAATTGAACGCCAACTGGTCATTCATTTTAGCTTTGTGAATCGCTTTTTTTATTTCCAATGATTGGGATTTGAAGTCAGGTTTTTTATAAAGATAGATAATTGTGTGGTAATTAAAAACAATTCCAAAAGAGGCAAATAGGGAATCAAATCTTTTTCATTCAATTTTTTTGAGGCCAAAGTTATGCTGACAAATAAAACAATATATCTCAAAACGATAAGACCCATCAAAATTTTCCAATAATGCATTGAACTGATGAGAACTATTCCCAAGACAAAAAACAAAAATTGAGACAAATAGAACAGTGTTAGTAATGCCTTATGATGAATTTTATAATATTTTGCGGTGCTTATATGCCTACGTTTTTGTAAAAGCCAATCCCCATAGGTTTTCTTGGGAATGGATTCGGTAAAACTGTCTTTTGTGTAGCAAATGGAAGTGTTATTGGCATTGGCACTTTCGTTGACAAACAAATCGTCATCGCCAGATTTGATGTTCATATGGTTCATAAATCCACGAGCTTCAAAAAAAATTTGTTTGGTATAAGCCAAATTACGACCAACTGCCATATAAGGCTGGCCAATTTTTGCATAAGCAAAATATTGAATTGCTGTCAATAGAGTTTCAAATCGTATCAGCTTATTCAAAAATGATTTTGGCTGCTTTTTATAGGCTCCATAGCCAATGACAATGGATTTTTGATTGGTGAATTGACTGCTCATTTCCTTGATCCACTGATTGGTCAACGGTTTACAATCGGCATCCGTGAAGAGAAGATGGTTGTGTGTTGCAGCTTTAATCCCAAGTGTCAGCGCGTATTTCTTGTTTCCCCAAAAAGCTTCGATATTCTTTACATCAACAATTTTAATATTTGCATGCTGAGCTTTAAAAGATTCCATGACCTTTAAGGTCTTGTCAGTGGAACTGTCATTAATGAGGATGATTTCGAAATTTGGATAGTCTTGATCAAGAATAAACGGAAGATGTTTTTTAAGATTTTTGGCTTCGTTTTTAGCACAAATAATTACAGAAATAGGAACATAATTGGGTTCTTTGTTTTCTGGTTTTTTAAAAGAAAATTTTCCAAAAATAAATCCGTAAAATATAATTTGAATAAGAATGACTACAATGAAACTGTAGAACAAAACATCAAAAATCAGCATGAAAAACTAGGAGTGTTGTGGTTCATTACAATTTTTGAATTGGTCTGGTGTCTTTCCACAAAAGCCACAAGCTTCACCTTCTTTATTGAGCATAGGATTTTGGCTAGCGCAAGTGCCAGCAAATTTTCCATCCTTTTTAGCCCATAATTTTATCGCTATGCCAGCGACTCCTAAGCCTAAAAGAATTAAAGTGATTAATAAAAGTTTCATTTTAGATGAATTTTATGCAAAGATATAATTTTATTGGCAGTTAATAGGAAGTCATACAGAAGAACTAGTTATACCTTAAAAATATTAAAATCCTAAAAATCAAAAAAAGTAATTTGCTTTTTTAAAAAATCCTGATATTCAATTGATTTAATTTATAAATTTATAACTCTAACCAATTAAATCATTAATATATGAAAAAATTATTTGCAGAATTCTTTGGTACATTTTGGCTTGTATTTGGAGGATGTGGAAGTGCCATTTTCGCTGCAGCCTATCCCGAACTCGGAATTGGCTTTGTTGGCGTGGCACTAGCTTTTGGATTAACCGTTTTGACCATGGCATACGCTGTTGGACATATTTCTGGAGCACATTTTAACCCTGCCGTAACTCTAGGATTATGGGCAGGTGGAATGTTTCCTGCCAAAAATCTTTTAGGCTATATCCTAGCCCAAGTTATTGGAGGTATTGCTGCTGCAGGTGTATTGTATGTCATAATAAGTGGAAAATCGGATTTTGTGGACATTGGAAGTTTTGCCGCTAACGGTTATGGAGATTTATCCCCTGGAGGTTACGGTATGATGTCTGTTTTGATTACCGAGTTTGTGTTGACTATGTTTTTTTTATTGATTATTTTGGGCAGTACTTATCCCAAAGCGCCAGCAGGATTTGCAGGAATTGCCATTGGTTTGGCATTAACCTTAATCCATTTGATAAGTATTCCGATCTCCAATACGTCTGTTAACCCTGCACGTTCAACAAGTCAGGCGCTGTTTGCAGGTGGAGAATTTATGTCACAACTATGGTTGTTTTGGTTAGCACCAATTGCTGGAGCTTTAGTGGCTGGCTTTCTGCACAAAGCCCTTTTTAGTAAAGATTGAAAAAAAATTAAGTTTTGAGCAAAAAAAAACCACTCAATGCCGATACTTATTTTCGGGAGAGTGGTTTTTTACTGTAATGTAAATTACAATTTATTTGTTTTTTAGAGAAATTTCGGCAACTGAATTTTCCGCACTTGCCTTATTATTGGTGTTATTTTTATTTTCGATGGTAATGCTCAAGCCCAATGCGTTTTCCATATATGGAAGTGATTTGAGGTTTCTGTCATTGGCATCAAGTATGCCTAGACTAACCATTTTATCCTGTAGTTCAGCCCATATTTCATATTGTTGCTCTGCTGGCAATTTAGGCAAAGACACAACATCAATCATTGAGGTTTTATCTATTTGATTAATGTATGCAACAGTTTTAAGGTCTTTAGCTCTTTCATTTCCTCGCAAAACATATTTTTCAGTTTCTGGATTGTTCAATTTCATGAATTGGAGCATCACATTATCAAGTTTATTATTGTTTTCTTGAATGTCGCTTCTCAAATCAAAAATCTCGTCAACCACTACTTGATTTTCTTCAACTAAAGCCAAATTTTTCTGGTACAGTAAAAACGCCGTGATGGCAAAGGCGATTGCAGCGAAACTTGCCGCAATGCTATACCAAGGCGTGTTGTGCTTTGGGACATCGACACGTTTAATCGGGTTTTCCTCAATGGTTTCCAATATAGAGCCCAAAATATGCTTGGGAGGCTCTACAGCATTAGATTTGGCAATGATTTCCAAATTATTTTGTAAACGGTTGTATTCAGTTTGTATTTCAGGATATTCTGAAATATAATGTTCAACTTCCACCGACTCTGCAATAGAAGTGTCGCCTAATATGTACTTGTCAATTAGACCAGAGTTAATGAATATTTGTAATTTTGTTTCCATTTCTTGATGTATTATGGATCGTAGACTTTTTTAAGTTCACGTAATCCAATTTTTAATCTGGACTTAATAGTACCCAACGGAATATCCAATTCTTCGCTAGCTTCTTGCTGCGTGAGCCCTTCGAAAAATAGGGCATTTAATACAATTTGATACTTGCTGTCCAATCGTTCAACTTGATCTCTTAAATCAAGAACATCCTGATTTAAGTTCTGGGTTGGTAAGATATATACGTTTGATTTATCTATTTGGACTTCTTTCTCGAAACGATTATTAAAACTCCTCAATTTATCTATAGCAGTATTGCGTGCTATTCGATATAACCATGTGAATAATTTGGCTTTTGATGAATCATATTTTTTAGAATGCTTCCAGATTTTTACAAAGCTTTCCTGAAGTGCATCTTCTGCAATTTCTTCATTGTTTGTAATCTTTAAAATAACGCCATATAGACTATCTGCATAATTTTCATATAGTATATTAATGGCGGCTCTGTCACCGTTTTCAAGTAGTTTTACGATATGTTGTTCTAACGATGCGCTCAAAATTTATTTTTTATTGATAAAAACATCCAAAAGTTATTTTCTAACGTATATATCAAAAGCGGGTAAAATTAATAAATATTAGTAAACAGTATTTCAAAATAAATATTGTTTTTAATGCTTACAGGAATGTATATTTCTTCTCAAAAGAAATTGATTAATAGCTTTTTCAAACATACATTCTTAATTTTTATACCAGAAAAGAGCTTCAAAGAGATTTGAAGCTCTTTTTTTTATATAATATTTACTTCGGTTTCAATGTGGATATTAAAGATACGATAAATAGTTTTTTGGATCAGCAAGGCCAATTTAAAAATATCATTTCCATCGGCTCCTCCATAATTTACCAAAACCAAAGCCTGATGCTTATGTACGCCGTAATTACCTAAAGTTTTACCTTTAAAGCCTGCTGTTTCGATAAGCCATCCTGCTGGAACTTTTACCTCGGCATCTGAGATAGTGTAACTTGGTATTTCGGGGAAGTTAAGTTTGAGTATTTCCAGTTGTTTCTTCAAAATCACTGGGTTTTTGAAAAAACTACCACTATTGCCAATTTTTTTAGGGTCTGGAAGTTTACTTTGTCTAATTGAAATGACCGCTTTAGAAATATCCTGAATAGTTGGTTGTTCAATATTCATTTGTTCCAATTCGGATGAAATGGTTCCATAATTGACATGCAATGCATGGTCTTTTTTTGTCAATTTGAATGTAACACTTGTAATAATATATTTTCCTTTGGCCTGTTGCTTGAATATGGATTCGCGGTAACCAAAATTACATTCCTCAAATTCAAAACTTTTCATTTCGAGCGTTTCTACATCAATGGCCTCGCATGAGAAAAACACATCCTTCAATTCAACCCCATAAGCACCAATGTTCTGAATAGGAGCACTCCCTACATTGCCCGGAATTAAGGATAAATTTTCCAATCCTCCGTAATCCTGTTTTAAGCACCACATGACAAATTCATGCCAATTTTCGCCTGCGTTGGCTTTGATATAAATGAAAGTATCAGTTTCTTCAACCCTTACAATGCCTTTAAGATTGATGTGCATTACTAAAGCGTTGATGTCCTTTGTCAATAGCATGTTACTGCCACCGCCTAAAATAAACTTATTTGGGAAGTCTCTTAAAGAAAGAGCTTTCCTGAGCTCATCAACTGTACTTATTGACACAAAATATTCAGCTTTGGCGTCAATTCCAAATGTGTTGAATTTTTTTAAAGAAACATTCTCTTGAATACGCATTTAGTTGTGATAAACTTTTAAAGCTTCACCTAAAATGTGGACAGCTTTTTTCAAACTATTCTCGTTGAGCACGTAGGCAATTCGGATTTGATTGAGTCCAACGCCGGGAGTAGAGTAGAAACCAGCTGCAGGAGCCACCATTACTGTCTCTCCATTGATGTCAAAACGTTCCAACAACCATTGTGCAAAATGGTCTGCGTTTTGAATTGGCAATTCTGCGATACAGTAAAAAGCACCATTGGGTCTAGCAACTTTGACGCCTTTAATCTTCTCCAATTCCTTGATTAGGGTGTTACGCCTTTTGACATATTCTTCTATGACTTCATCAAAATAACTTTGAGGAGTTTCCAATGCAGCCTCACTGGCAATTTGAGCCAATGTTGGCGGACTTAGGCGTGCTTGGGCAAATTTTAGTGCTGTTTTGATGACTTCTTTATTTCTGGATACCAAATACCCAATGCGGGCACCACACATACTATAACGTTTGGAGACAGAATCTATCATAATGGCATTGTCCTCCAAACCTTCTTCTTGCATGATGGAGTAAAATTCATTACCATCATAGACAAATTCGCGATAGACTTCATCAGCAATCAAGAATAAATCGTGTTTTTTTACAATTGAAGCCAACTTTTTTATTTCTTCTTTTGAATAGAGATAACCAGTTGGATTTCCAGGATTGCAAATAAGGATGGCTTTAGTTTTTGGAGTGATCAGTTTTTCGAATTCTTCGATGGCTGGCAGTGCAAAATTATCCTCAATTTTTGAAATGACAGGTACGACCTTAACATTAGAAGCTGTCGAAAACCCATTGTAGTTTGCATAAAATGGTTCAGGAATGATAATTTCGTCATCGCTGTCCATTATACTGCCAAAAGCAAATAATAAAGCTTCACTTCCGCCAGTCGTAACGATGATATCATTGTGAGTAACGTCTATATGGTTTTTTTGGTAGTAGTTGGCTATCTTTTTTCGATATTCTTCAGAACCTTCGGAACGCGTATAAGCCAAAATATCCAACGAATGAATCTTTACGGCATCTAGAGCAACTTCAGGAGTTTTTATATCTGGTTGTCCGATATTTAAATGATAGACAGTTTTTCCTTGTTTGTAAGCCTTTTCAGCATAAGGGACGAGTTTTCGAATTGGTGATTCAGGCATGTGATGCCCTTTGTTTGAAATTTTTGGCATTGACTTTAATTTTGAACAGCAAAGTACCGAAAATTATCTTAAAGTTTTTTTAAAATTTAACCTTAAAAAAGCAACTTGATGCAAAGTATTGTAAATTGTTATAGCTATCTAACTTTTATCCAATGCTCAAAAGAATTACACTTACTTTTTTCTTGATTTTGGTTGCAGTTCTTTCTTTTTCTCAAGGTAGTTTTAATTTAGTTAACACAAGCAAAGATAAAATCAAATTCAAACTCATCAATAATCTTATAGTCCTTCCTGTAGAAGTTAATGGTGTGGAACTTTCTTTTCTGTTAGATTCCGGAGTTAGTAAGCCCATTCTTTTCAATATCATTAACCTTTCCGATTCATTGCAAATCAATCATGTGGAAACGGTTTTTTTAAGAGGATTGGGAGCAGAAGGAACTGTAGAAGCTTTAAAGTCAAAACGGAATATTGTTAAAATTGGTAAGGCCATTAATGTGAACCAGGAAATCTATGTGGTCTTTGATGAAGGGATAAATTTTGCCCCTAGACTGGGAGTTCCTATACATGGCATTATTGGGTATGACATTTTTAAGGATTTGATTGTTGACGTTAATTATTCATCCAAGACTTTAAGATTGCACAATCCTAAAACATATAAATATAGGAATTGCAAGAAATGTGAAACTTTTAATTTGACCCTGAGCCACAATAAACCCTACATAGATGGTATGGTTGAAATAGATTCAAGCCAAATGCCGGTGAAGTTATTGATGGATACCGGTGGAAGTGATGCATTATGGCTTTTTGAGGATGAAGATAGAGGTATCATGCCAATTGAAAACAAATATTTTGAGGATTATTTGGGCAAAGGGTTGAGTGGAAGTGTGTATGGTAAACGATCTAAAATCAAATCATTTTCATTGAAGGATTTTAAATTTAAGGATGTAAACGTTGCATTTCCAGATTCAGCATCTATTAGTATAGCCAGAAAATTTAGGGATAGAAGTGGTAGCATATCTGGAGAGTTATTAAAGCGTTTTAACATAATCTTTGATTATACAAATGAGAAAATAACCCTCAAGAAAAATAGTAATTTTAAAGCTCCGTTTCATTATAATAAAAGTGGAATTGTTTTAGAACAAAACGGAATTCGCTTAGTCAAGGAAATCAATGAGAAACTTGGATATGGACCAGAAACCAGTGAAAGTGCCAATAAGATAGTGGTACAGACATCTTACAATTATGCTCTCAAACCAGCATATACTATTGTAGAATTGAGAAAAGGCTCACCTGCCGAAAAAGCAGGATTGCTTCTTGAAGATGTTATTTTGAGAGTTAACAATAAAGATACGGCCCATCTAAAGATGCAGGATATTAATGATATGTTTTCTGATGAAGATGGTAAAGTAATACGAATAAGTGTTGATAGAAATGGAAAAATATTGAACTTCCAATTTAAACTCGAAAAATTGTTCTAAAATAAAAACCCTTTAATGTAAATTAAAGGGTTTAGAATCTTTGTCATTGGAATTTTATTGCTCCATCATACTCTTATCTTTTCGCTCCAAAACGCTTGTTTTGGATGGATCAATAACTTCTCCTTTAATTTTTAAGGCCACAGTAGGTGTATCAGCATTTGAAGTCACCGTAATTGTTTTTCTAATCGGATTTACTCTGTTGGTGTCATACTTCACAGAGATTTCTCCTTTTTGTCCTGGCATTATCGGTCCATCAGGTTTTTTGGGGACTGTACATCCGCAAGTAGATTTCACATCACTAATGATCAATGGTGCATTACCAGTATTGGTAAATTCAAAAACCCTAACGCCATCGGCACCTTTTTCTATAGTTCCGTAATCGATGGTATCGGTTTTGAATTCAATCTTTGCTACTTTTTCTTGGGCAAGAACACTTAAGCTGATCAGCCCTACAAATAAAATTGCAACTAAATTTTTCATTGTTTCTAATTTAGATTATTACTTTCATTGCACATTATAATGTATTTGAATGTGCTTTGATTTTTTCAATTTTAACTTTCAAAACTACTTACTTTTTCCCGTTTCGCAAAATAAATCGGTTATAATGCATTGTTAAAGTATTGACTAAACTCAATTTCGTTTTTTATTAATTGTGCTTATCATTTCACAAAAAAAGAAATATAAGTACTTTTGCATCTTGTATTACAAAAACAATACCAAAAGATGCAAATCCCAACAAAATATTCTGCTTCCGACATTGAAAGCAAATGGTATGACTACTGGTTGGAACACAATTATTTTCATTCAGAACCAGATCAAAGAGAGCCGTATACCATCGTAATTCCACCTCCAAATGTTACAGGTGTGCTACACATGGGGCACATGCTGAATAATACCATTCAGGATGTATTGATTCGTCGTGCGCGTTTGCAAGGAAAAAATGCGTGTTGGGTTCCAGGTACAGACCATGCATCCATAGCTACAGAAGCTAAAGTGGTTGCTAAACTAAGGGAGCAAGGTATCGATAAAAATGATTTATCTAGAGAAGAATTTTTATCGCATGCTTGGGAATGGACACATGAGTATGGTGGTGTGATTTTGGAGCAATTGAAGAAATTAGGATGTTCTTGCGATTGGGACCGTACAAAATTTACTATGGATGATGATATGAGCGAATCCGTCATCAAGGTTTTTGTCGATTTGTATAATAAAGGTTTGATTTATAGAGGTTACAGAATGGTCAATTGGGACCCCGAAGCCAAAACGACTTTGTCTGATGAAGAGGTATTTCATATTGAAAGAACGGACAAATTATACTACGTTAACTACAAAATAGAAGGTGAAGACGGTTTTGTGACCATAGCCACTACTCGTCCTGAAACCATTTTAGGCGATACTGCTGTTTGTGTCAATCCAAAAGACGAACGTTTTAAACATCTTGTTGGGAAGAATGTCATTGTTCCAATTTGTAATCGTGCAGTGCCGATTATTGCTGATGATTACGTCGATATGGAGTTTGGTACAGGTTGTTTGAAAATTACTCCTGCACACGATGTCAATGATAAGGAAATTGGAGACAGGCACAATCTTGATATTATTGATGTATTGAATGACGATGGAACTTTGAATAGTTTTGGACTTCATCACGAAGGAAAAGATAGAGTAGCAGCTCGCATGGATGTTGCGAAAGAATTGGATGCGCTTGGAATACTTGCCAAAACCGAAGATTACACCCATAAAGTTGGTACAAGTGAAAGAACAAAGGCTGTTATTGAACCTCGCCTTTCTGACCAATGGTTTCTAAAGATGGAAGATTTGGTAAAGCCAGCCATCAAAGCAGTTCTGGAAGATGAAGAAGTAAAGTTATATCCAAAACGATTCAACAATACCTATCGCCATTGGATGGAGAATATTCGTGATTGGAACATTTCGCGTCAGTTGCTTTGGGGGCAGCAAATTCCAGCGTACTATTATGGTGACGGCAAAGAGGATTTTGTGGTTGCCGAAAACATTGAAAATGCTTTGGAGTTGGCAAAACTAAAAACTAACAATCCAAACCTTAAAATTGAAGATTTAACTCAAGACAAAGATGCACTTGATACTTGGTTTTCGTCTTGGCTGTGGCCAATAAGCGTTTTTGATGGCATTCGAAACCCTAACAATCCAGAAATAGATTACTATTATCCAACTAATGATTTGGTAACGGGTCCAGATATCTTGTTTTTCTGGGTAGCTCGAATGATTATAGCTGGCTATGAATATAAAGGTGAGAAACCTTTTGAAAATGTCTATTTGACAGGATTGGTGCGCGACAAACAACGGCGCAAAATGTCTAAACAATTGGGCAATTCTCCAGATGCTTTAAAGCTGATTGAAACGTATGGTGCAGATGGTGTTCGTGTAGGATTGTTGTTGAGTTCAGCGGCTGGTAACGATTTGATGTTTGATGAAGATTTATGTAACCAAGGAAAAGGTTTTGCCAATAAAATTTGGAATGCTTTTAGGTTGGTTAAAGGTTGGGAAATTGCTGATATCGCTCAACCAGAAGCTTCTAAAGTTGCCATAGAATGGTATCAATCCAAATTTCAACAGTCACTTTCAGAAATAGAAGATCATTATGGCAAATACAGATTGTCTGATGCTTTAATGGGAATTTATAAGTTGGTCTGGGATGATTTCTGTTCTTGGTTATTGGAAATGATAAAGCCTGAATATCAACAACCTATCGATTCCAAAACCTTCAAAGATGTCATTGAGCTTTTTGAAGACAACTTGAAAATTCTTCATCCATTTATGCCATTTTTGACTGAAGAAATTTGGCAGTATATTGATGAGCGTTCATCAAAAGAGGCATTGATTATTGCGGTGTATCCGAAGGTAAAATCATTCGACAATCAATTGATTTCTGATTTTGAAATGGTGAAAGAAGTTGTTTCAGGAATAAGAACCATTAGAAAGGATAAAAATATTTCTTTTAGAGATTCCATTGAAATGTCGGTTCTGAATAATGAAAATTTACCTGAACGATTTGATTCAGTCATCAAGAAATTAGGGAACATTTCAAAAATGGAAACTGTCCAAGAATCTGTGGATGGCACCTTGACTTTTAGAGTTCAATCCAATGAATATTTCATTCCAATCTCCGGAGCCATAAATGTGGAAGAAGAGTTAAAGAAATTAACTGACGAACTTAAGTATACCGAAGGTTTTCTTAAATCTGTACAATCTAAATTGGCAAATGAGCGCTTCGTAAATAATGCACCAGAACAAGTATTGCAAAATGAACGAAACAAAGAAGCTGATGCTTTGGCTAAAATTGAAACCATAAAAGCGAGTTTGGCAACTTTAAAATAATTGATAGTATATTATTTTTCTGCAACAATGAATACATAATCACCACCATCATTCTTGTGGTGTTCAATGATGGTGTTTATCTTACCACTAGCAATATCATCCTGCAATTCCAATAAGCCTTGCTCAATTTCCTCCTTATTGGATAAAGAGGAAAAGGAAGAAATGCCATGTCGTATTTGAGGTTTTAGATACAGTTCTGGACGTTCTTTTCCAGAATAAAGAAAAAAATCCTGCAAATCGGATTTCACAGAATAAGGTTCTAGATTAGAAATTTTAAAGCCATTTTTCAATAAATTTTCTTCCACATTTGCATAGGATGGCATTTGTCCCATGGAATTTTGGAGCATTTTTGGAAAGTAATGGTTCAACCAATAGCCTTCCATTTGCTTTGGAGTTGAGGTGAATATTACCAATCGCGATACTGATTTTAGTACTCGGTAGATTTCTTTAAAGGCATTATACAAGTTCATCCAATGATGTATCGTCAACGTGGCAATACATCCATTGACACTTTCATTTTTTAAAGGAATCGTTTCGGATGTTCCTTGTATCCATTTTATCAATTTATTTTTTTGTTTTGCTTTGGCGAGCATTTCTTTTGAAGGTTCTATACCAATCATTTGAACTCCATTTTGTTGTAAAGCATTGGTATAATTGCCTGTTCCACATCCAATATCTAAATAGAGCCTATCGGCTTTAGGTTGAAGATGAAAATGCAACCTTTCAACAAGATAGGGGTCGGCTCTCCGTGTCAGGTTGTAATTTATTCCTATGGTGTCGTATTTGGTGACCATTATGATGAAAATTACCAATCATACAATCGATTGGAGTCCAGTTTTACAAAAATAAAAAGTAAAATGGTAAAACCCCAAAGGCCTGAACCTCCATAGCTGAAAAACGGAAGTGGAATCCCAATGGTTGGAATTAATCCCATAACCATGCCGATATTGATCATAAAATGCAAGAATAGTATAGATGCCACGCAATATCCATATACTCTACTAAACTGCGATTTTTGTAATTCTGCCAAATAAAGCACACGCGTCAATAAAGCAACAAATAAAATTACCACCAACGTACTTCCAAGAAATCCCCATTCTTCTCCCACCGTACTAAAAATGTAGTCGGTATGCTGCTCAGGTACAAATTTGCCTGTAGTTCGTGTGCCTTGTAAAAAGCCTTTACCCACTAGTCCGCCCGAACTGATGGCTTTTTCAGATTCATTGAGGTTATAAAGTATCGTCTGTTTCATTTCCTGAAGCTTCTCGGGATTGCTTTCCAGACGCAGCCATAAACTGATTCGATCCTGTTGGTGCTCTTTTAAAATGTTTTCGTAAAAATATTTCACACCAAAGGCAAATCCAATGCAAAGTAATAATACGCTTAGGGTTTCAATGAGCATTGGGCGTTTACGTTTGCCAAAAAAGTGAAGTCCGAAAATTATCACAGCGGTCAGAATGGTAGTAAAAACGATACCAAACTTCAGGGTTAAAACAGATAACAAAATAATGACCACGCCAATGATAAGGTAAATTCGTTGCAATCCCTCCCTGTAAAACACAAAAAAGAAGGAAGCATATACAACTGTGCTTCCAGCATCATTTTGTAACAAAATCAATATAGCGGGAATGACTATGATAACAATAGTTCGCAATTGGTCTTTAAGGGTAGTGATGTTCGTCTGCAAATCACTAACATATTTAGCTACTGCTAAGGATGTTGCAAACTTTGCAAACTCACTGGGTTGCAAGGTCATGCCGCCGATTGCGTACCATGAAGTGGCACCATTTACATTTTTGCCAAAAATAAAAAGTCCAACTAATGATAATAATGATACAAAATAGATGACACTTGCAAACCGTTCATAAAATTTCGCTTCAATTGCCAAGGTTAGGATAATGAGTCCGAAAGTCATTAGAATAAACACTGCCTGTTTTCCAAAAGGCTGATCCATATCAAAATAGTTAGTGACTTCGCCCTGATGTGAAGCTGAAAGAATGTTTAGCCAACCAAATCCTACCAAAAGTAGAAATAGTACTATTGTAATCCAATCCAATCTAAATCCTCTTGATTCTCGATGTGTTGCCATCATCATCATTCTTCGTTTTCTTCGGTAGACTCTGCTTTGATGCCCATAGTGTTATTGGACTTCAGTTCTGGATTGTTTTTCTTTGGCTGGTTATCCTTATCCAAAGGAATTACATCAATGATTGCACCTTTATTAATTGTAAAAGGTTGTCCTGAATAAGGTTTGGCATATTCGCTTTCCAAGCCATGTGTCAAAATCCAGGTTTCCATATCGGTTCTGGTAATTTCTCCTCTGATGTATTTTTCAATCATCAAACTGGCAATTCTTCCAGCAAAACGACTTCCCCAATATCCGTTTTCCACAAAGACAGCAATCGCAATTTGTGGATTATCTTTTGGGGCAAATGCTACAAAGATAGAGTGGTCGGTCAATTGGGTTTTCACACCATCGATTTTTATAAAATTTTCTGCAGTTCCAGTTTTTCCACATATTTCTATGCCTGGAACCTGGACTGTCACTGCAGTACCATGATTGTAAACATCGAACATACCTTGAACAATGGGTTCAAAATTTTCTTTGTCAATAGTAGTGTGATTAGGTGTAAGATATTTTTCATCAACTTTTCCACCTTGAATTTTCTTGATGATATGAGGAGTGTAGTAATAACCTCGATTTCCAATGGCTGCCGCCATATTTGCCAATTGTATAGGTGTTGTTAAAATTTCTCCTTGACCAATGGCATTGGAAAGATTATAAGTGCTTCCCCAACGATTCTCACCATACAGCCTATCATAAGTATGGCTATCAGGAATTTTACCTGGCTGCCCAACGGATAAATCATTGTTGAGATAATTTCCCAATCCAAAACTTTTGACATGATTGCTCCAAATATCCATCCCTTCTCCCGGATCATTGGTTTTATCAATAATCCGTCGGTAAACGTTGGCAAAATAGGCGTTACAGGAGTTGTAAATTCCACCATTCATAGCCAAAGGACTTGGATGTCCGTGGCAGCCCATCTTTCGACCTCCATAACTATAACCATGATTGCAACTAAATCGGTCTTCAGTTGTAACAACTCCTTCTTGTAGCCCAATGAGTGCATTTAAAATCTTGAATGGTGAACCTGGAGGGTACATGGCTTGAAGTCCTCTATCGTACAGAGGTTTTGCAATCGTATCATTGTATAGCTTTGTGAAATTAGCTGAACGTTGCCTTCCGACCAGTAAGTTGGGGTTGTAGGTTGGTGCCGAAATCATTGCCAAAATTTCTCCCGTTGCGGGCTCTATCGCCACAATACCGCCACGTTTATGCTGCATAAGAAGCTCCCCGTATTCTTGTAGGGTTGCGTCAATGGTAATAGTAATGTCACGACCAGATTGAGGTAAGGTGTCATAAATACCATCCTTGTAAGGACCAATGTCCCGATTGAATCGGTCTTTTTGTATGAATTTGATACCTTTAACACCACGCAAGACTTCTTCATATGTTTGTTCTACGCCTTGTTTGCCAATTAAATCTCCCATTTTGTAATAGGGATTGTGCTCAATGATATAGTTGTTTACCTCACCAATATCGCCCAACACATTGGCACCAATGGAGCGTTGGTAATCTCTCAACGAGCGTTTTTGGATGTAAAACCCTTCAAACTTCCTGATTTTTTCCTGAAGCATGGCAAAATCATTTCGAGATAATTGTGGAATGAAAACCGATGGCAAACGAGGTGAATAAGCATAGGCTTTATTGTAAATATCCAAGAAATCCTGTTTCGTGATTTTTAGAAGTGAACACAATTCCAATGTATCCAATGGCTGTACTTCCCTTGGTATGACCATCACATCATAGGATGGTTGGTTGGCAACTAAAAGCGCACCATTCCTATCATAGATATATCCGCGTTTTGGATAATCATATACTTTTCGGATGGCATTGTCTTCGTAAAGATTGTAAACATTGGGCTTATAGATTTGCAGATAAAATAATCGTGCAATAAAAATGAGTCCAACAGTGGTGATTATCGAAAAAAGTAATAGTTTTCTCATTTACGTTTAGGGCTGAATAAAATTGTAATAATCATACACAACAGTATAGTAAAAATACTTGAGAATAACGTCTTTTTCAGGATTAAAATTATATCCGTAATGTTAAAAACCTCCAACGAAAACAGCAAGAAATGATGAATAACAATAATGATTGCAAAATATCCCAAACGATTTCCAATTTCGGTTTGATTGAACTTTATGGTTTGATAATCGTAAATTGTACCGAATGAAAATTTGAGAATAGGTGGACGAATGTAAGCAATGGTAACGCAAGCTGCTGCATGAATACCTCCCGAATCGGTAAATAAGTCAACGCATAACCCCAATAAAAATGCCAAAAACACAAAAAGTGTTCGATTGTTATTAACAGGAAACAAAATTATAAATAGAATATAAGGGTAGGGGTTTATATATCCCAAAAAATTGACATGGTTCAATACCAAGGCTTGTAATAAAACCAGTACTATAAAACGAACAATACTATTAAAAGTGTTACTGTTCATTGCTTTGGTCTTGTAATGAGTTGATTTCTGTTGCGTTTAAATTCTCAATAATATACACATGGCCTACGTTGGTCATATCATTAAAAAGCCGAACGTTAATGGTATAAGTATCGCCTCCAACATCGAGAGAAAAATCTTCAATTTTGCCTATCAAAATCCCTTTAGGGAAAATGGCAGATTGGCCTCCCGTCATAATAGTATCACCTTTGGCCACAGGGGCAAATTTTGAAATATCAACCAATTGGACTATCTCGGAAGACTTGCCGTTCCAAACAAGGGATCCAATATGACTTGTTTTTTTAAGTTGAGCATTTATTCGGTTTTTGTTGCTTAAAACCGATAGTACAGTTGCATAGTTGTTGGATGTATTCTCCACGATACCAACAATACCTTTTGAAGTGATAACACCATAATCCTGTTTAATATTATCTTTTTTGCCTTTGTTGATGGTCAAATAATTATTGCTCAAATCATAACTATTTTTGAGAACATCTGCATCAGTAAATCGATAATGGTCGCCAAGCAATGTGCTGTCAATCGCAGATACTCGGAGGGTATCCAACTCCAAATTAAAAATAATGGTTCTCAATTTTCTGTTTTCTTCAACAAGCGCTTGGTTTTCTTCTTTTAAATTGAGGTATTGTCGAACTCCATTGGTTGTTTTATAAATTCCTCCAGTAAAGAAGTTGGCGGAATTAATGAATTTACTTTTATGGTAAGAATGAGATTGAATTGTAAAAAAAAGCGATAGACCAAACAGCAACAAAAACAAAAGGAATGTTTTGTTTCGAATAACAAAATTGATGATTTGTTGCATTTTTGATTACTATTTTATCAGGATGCTTTTAAATCGTGGAAGGTTTTTTAGCACGATTCCCGTTCCTCTTACCACTGCACGCAAAGGGTCTTCGGCAATGTAAACAGGTAAATCTGTTTTTTGTGATAAACGTTTATCCAGACCGCGCAGCATGGAACCTCCACCTGCAAGATAAATCCCAGTATTATAAATATCAGCTGCCAATTCAGGAGGTGTTTGTGACAAAGTCTCCATAACAGAATCTTCAATTCGTAAGATGGATTTATCCAACGCCTTTGCTATTTCCCTGAATGAGATTTGAACCTGTTTAGGTTTTCCAGTCAATAGGTCACGGCCTTGGACGCTCATCTCTTCAGGTGGTAAATCTAAATCTTCGGTTGCAGCACCAATTTGAATTTTAATTTTTTCAGCTGTACGTTCACCCACATACAGATTGTGTTGGGTACGCATATAATAAACAATATCGTTTGTAAATACATCACCAGCCACTTTTACGGATTTATCACACACAATACCGCCAAGAGCAATTACTGCGATTTCAGTGGTTCCTCCCCCAATGTCCACAATCATGTTTCCTTTAGGTTGCATAATGTCAATCCCGATACCGATTGCCGCGGCCATTGGTTCGTGAACAAGATATACTTCCTTACCATTAACACGCTCACAGGATTCCTTTACAGCACGCATCTCAACTTCGGTAATTCCTGAAGGGATACAGACAACCATCCGTAAGGCAGGATTGAACAATTTCTTTTTGAGCGCAGGGATGTTCTTGATAAAAAGGTTTATCATTTGCTCAGAAGCATCAAAATCGGCAATAACACCGTCTTTCAATGGTCGGATGGTTTTTATATTTTCGTGGGTTTTTCCTTGCATCATGCTGGCTTCTTTTCCAACTGCAATGATTTTTCCTGTTACTCTGTCTCTGGCTACTATGGATGGACTATCAACAACTACTTTGTCGTTATGAATGATCAATGTGTTTGCGGTTCCTAAGTCTATGGCTATTTCTTCTGTCAAGAAATCAAAAAATCCCATCGGCGTCTGTTAATTGAAAGGTTGATACTAGTTATTGGTTGTTATTGTAAATGTAATAAAAGTTAATTTATATTAAGAATTTTATTATATACGTATTGATTTTGTTTTTGGCTGATGACTTTGCTATTTTAATGTTTAAAATGACGTGTTCCAGTAAAGACCATTGAAACACCATTTTTGTTGCAATAATCGATACTTAATTCGTCTTTGATAGAACCTCCAGGCTGAATTACTGAAGTAATTCCTGCATTATCTGCAATTTCAACACAATCAGGGAACGGAAAAAACGCATCACTAGCCATAACGGCACCTTCCAAATTGAATTTAAATGATTGAGCTTTATGGATTGCTTGGTTCAAAGCATCCACACGACTTGTTTGCCCTGTGCCACTTGCACAAAGTTGTTTGTTTTTAGCTAAAACTATGGTATTCGATTTGGTGTGTTTGCAAATTTTAGATGCAAATATCAAATCTTCTAACTCGTTTTCGGTGGGTTTATTGTTAGTAGCATATGATAAATGTTCAAGAGAATCAGTAACATTGTCTTTATCCTGTACCAAAACTCCGTTAAGGCAGCTTCTTACAATGGTTTGAGGCAATTCAATTTCCTTCAATTTTAATATAATTCGATTTTTTTTGCCTTTTAGAATTTCTAAAGCTTCCTCAGAAAACGAAGGGGCAATCACCACTTCGCAAAACAGCTCATGGATTTCATTTGCCGTGACCTTATCAATTTCAGTATTACTGATTAAGATTCCTCCAAAAGCAGACACTGGGTCTCCCGCAAGCGCATCTAAATAGGCTTGCTGAATTGTATCGCGCTGTGCAATGCCACACGCGTTGTTATGTTTTAGAATGGCAAAGGTTGGAGACTCATTTTTGAATTCATTTATCAAATTGACGGCAGCGTCGACATCCAAAAGGTTGTTATAACTCAATTCTTTGCCATGAAGTTTTGTGAACATCGCTTCAAAATCACCATAGAAAAATCCTTTTTGATGGGGATTTTCTCCATATCGTAACGCTTGACCTTTGGTTTCACTGATTTTCAGAACCGTTTCTTCATGATTTTTGTTGAAATAATTGAAAATAGCAGAGTCATAGTGTGATGATACATTGAAGGCTTTCGCAGCAAAACGTTTTCTATCGACCTCTGAAGTTTCTCCATTTTTGGACTCTAAAAGCTCCAAAAATTCAGAATAATCATCCATAGAAGATACACAGACCACATCAGTATAATTTTTAGCGGCAGCACGAATCAGCGAAATGCCACCAATGTCTATTTTTTCGATGATGTCGGCATTGCTTGCGCCTGAAGCGACTGTTTTTTCAAAAGGATAGAGATCAACAATCACCAAATCGATTTGTGGTATTGAATACTCTTCCAGTTCGGCAAGATCACTTTCATTGTTTTGTCGGTTCAAAATCCCGCCAAAAACTTTTGGATGCAAGGTTTTAACCCTTCCTCCTAAAATGGAAGGATAGGATGTAACATCTTCAACAGGAATCACATCGATTCCAAGAGTTTTGATAAAAGTTTCGGTGCCGCCAGTGGAATATATTTTAACCCCTAGAGCGTTCAATTGTCTTACGATGGGCTCTAATCCGTCTTTACTGAAAACAGAAATCAAGGCCGATTTAATCGATTTAGTATTGGTCATTATGTAGTTGTGTGGTTTTAAAGTGCAAAAGTACATATTCCAAAAGACAATTATGGGCAAGTTTCTAGAGTTATTTAGGTTTTTTGTAACAAAAAATTGTTAAAAACGTCCTATCTTTAAATTCGCTAATAAACAGCCATCATCCATGTTACTTTACTTACGTCTTTTCAAAGAAAGTTTTTCATTTGCCATCAGTGCATTGACAAATAATAAACTTCGTACGTTCTTGTCTTTGTTGGGTGTAACCATCGGTATTTTTTCGATTATTGCGGTATTGGCAGCAGTAGATTCTTTGGACAGAAACATACAGGAAAATCTATCAGGCTTGGATAAAAACACCATGTATCTTACCAAGTATTCTTTTGGTCCCACAGAGGTGCCACGTTGGAAACGTGATAATTTCCCTCAGACTGAATATGGTGATTACGAATTTGTCAAACGTAATATGCCCGATGCCGCAGCAGTGGCTTATGTTATGTTTGGGTCGGGTGAGACGATGAAATATGGTTCTGAAACCCTAGCAGGAGTCAATGTGACACCAGTATCTCAAGAAATTTATGAAATTGAAGAATTTAAGATAGGTGAGGGGAGGTTTTATACAGAATCGGAATCGGCTTCAGGCTCTCCGGTTATTGTGATTGGATATACCTTGGCCGAAAATTTATTTAAAGGTAGCAATCCTATAGGTAAAGAAATTCGTGTGTATGGACGCAAATTGACAGTTATTGGTGTGTTGAAAAAATTTGGAACCAGTATTTTTGATTCTCCAGACGAGAAAGCATACGTTCCTGCCAATTTTGTGCGTCGATTTAGAAATGGTGGTGCAGATGGCATCCCGAGTGCAGTAATCATAAAGCCGGAAAAAGGAGCTGATATTGGTGCTTTTGAAGGTGTGCTGAAACAAAAATTCAGAGTTTACAGAGGATTGAAAGCCGGAGAAGATGACAACTTTTTTGTGAATAAGATGTCTGGTATGACCGATGCCATTGACAGCGTCATTGGAACTATGAATCTTATGGGTTGGATTATCAGTGGATTTTCATTATTGGTTGGTGGTTTTGGAATTGCAAATATCATGTTTGTGAGTGTAAAAGAACGTACCAATTTGATTGGAATACAAAAATCACTTGGAGCAAAAAATCGATTTATATTATTTCAATTCTTATTTGAAGCCGTAGTCTTGGCAGTAATTGGAGGCTTAATCGGGTTGCTATTAGTGTGGATTGTTTCGATGATTGCCTCAACCTTTACTGGCGATTTTGAATTTATACTTTCATTCGGAAATATGATGCTTGGATTTGTTCTGTCTACAATTATTGGATTGATTTCTGGGGTGATTCCTGCAATTTCTGCATCACGATTAGACCCAGTGGAAGCGATTCGAACAGGAATGTGATTATTGCTTAAGAAAGTATTTCTGAAACTTTTTTGCAAACGAATTCCAAAAACCGTTCATCATCTTCCGTAAACGGGTCAGGAGTATTGGAATCGATATCTATTTGTCCAATGTTTTCGCCATTCACAAAAATTGGAATCACAATTTCAGCTTTTACTGTGATGCTGCATGCGATATAATTGTCTTGAGCGGAAACGTCAGGAACTACAAAGTTTTGATTGCTTACCGCTACTTGGCCGCAAATTCCTTTTCCAAATGGAATAATGGTATGGTCCGTTGGAGCACCTACATAAGGACCGAGTTTCAATTCTTCTTTTCCACCATTTCTAAAATAAAAACCCACCCAATTGTAATGTGGGACGTTTGCTTCCAGAAGTTTACAGATTTCTAACAAAACATCATTTAGCTTTAAAGGATTATTTTTGTTGTTTGTGATTTCAACAATTTTGGGTTTTAATTCTTCAAAAGTCATTGTTCAAAAGTTTTGGTAAAAGTATTTAAAAACGGATAGTTCAAATCTGCTTTTTATATAAATTTAACAAACTAACAAAGCACCAAATTCTTGAAGGAATTATTCATCAAATACAAATCGGTTATCAGATTTATCCTCACCTTTTTGATGGTGTATGCTGTATTGACATTTTCTTATAAATTGTATTTGAATTATTCAGATGGCTCTAAATACTATCCCGATTATTTAACGCATTTGGTCGCAGTTCAAAGTGAATCGCTGTTGGATACCTTTGGGTACGATGCTAGTATCGCACCACATCCCAAAGAAGCTTCCATGAAACTTATCATCAATACTAAATTTGTGGCTAGAGTGGTAGAAGGCTGCAATTCCATAAGTGTCATTATTTTGTTCATTTCATTCATGATAGCTTTTGCTGGTCGATTCAAAACCACGTTTATGTATATTTTGGCTGGAAGCGTATTGATTTATGTCGTTAATCTCTTCCGGATAGTCGTACTGTCAATAGGATTATACCACTATCCATGGAGGCGTGAAGAATTGCATACGGTTATTTTTCCGTTGATTATTTATGGAATGGTGTTTTTACTCTGGATGTTTTGGGTGAATCGTTTTTCAACCTTAAAAAAGAAAAATGAATAGAATAATCAATATGATATTGCTCTTGGTGTTGTTCGGATTTTTAATTCTGATTCGGGCTTTTGAGAATGAATTGTTCTACGACCCTTACCTTTCTTTTTTTAAAAACGATTATCTATACATGGACAATCCCAGACGTGAGATTTTTAAACTTACCGTGTTTACAACTCTTCGATATGTATTGAATTCAGGAATTTCACTGGGAATAATTTATTTGTTTTTTAAAGATAAGAACATTGTCAAATTTTCTGCGTTGATCTATGGTTTGGCTTTTGTGATTTTTATTTTATTATTTCTGTATTTTGTGATTCACCCTAAACAGGAAGATTATTATATCTTTTTCAATATCAGAAGGTTCTTGATACAGCCTTTACTTTTATTGCTCTTAATTCCAGCATTTTACTATTATAAATTAAAGCACAAAAAAGGTTAAGACTTTTGTAAAGTTTAACGAAGATTAATTTTTTTTGTAAATTTGCGTCATGGTAAAAAAAGTATTCCATAAGGGTTTTTCCTTACTCATTGCATTTTTAGTGCTAATGTCTACTGTTTCCTTTACCATAGAAAAACATTTTTGTGGGGATACTTTAATAGATGTTGCAGTCTTTACCGAAGCACAAAAATGTGTGATGGAAGCTTTTGAAATGGAACAGGCTTCTGTGACGAAAATGGACTGCTGCAAAGATGAATTGGAACTCATCAAAGGCCAAGACATTTTAAAATTGACGACCTTTGACGACTTACATTTTGAGCATCA
Organism: Gelidibacter sp.; assembly: GCA_041391925.1. Taxonomy (GTDB): domain Bacteria; phylum Bacteroidota; class Bacteroidia; order Flavobacteriales; family Flavobacteriaceae; genus JBPOFM01. The sequence continues at coordinate 209,712 of JAWKNA010000004.1, forward strand.
GCTTTTCCTATCGACCTTCATTTATTCATATACCAATCTTTTCGAAGGCTTGCCAGAACAGGTTATTCCTCACAAAGATTACTCACCACCCAATTTGGTCACCGACATACAGGTTATGGACCAGGTTTTTACCATTTGATTGATAATTTTTGATTTCCTATTGAAATAGTAGAATTTATCTGCTTTTTTAAAATGGCGTTTTTTCATTTTCAAATTGAAAAAAATGCTTTGTCATCAATTTAATCAATTAATATGTCATGGACAATTTCTTAAAACAATGGGCTGAAGCCGCCTATACAAGTATGGGCTTTTTCTGGATAGCCATCTGGGCGTTTGTTTTGGGCTATATCATCAGCAGTCTTATTCAAGTTTTTGTGACTGAAAAACGTATGCAAAAAACCATGGGAGGCAGTGAAGGTAAAGGTGTTCTATTGGGAACTTTCTTTGGGTTTATCAGCAGTTCTTGCAGTTTTGCGGCTTTGGCCTCGACCAAATCCTTATTTAAAAAAGGCGCCAGTTTTGTTTCCTCGTTGGCTTTTTTATTGGCATCGACCAATTTGGTCATTGAATTGGGAATCATTATCTCCATTTTTCTTGGCTGGCAATTTGTAGTGGGCGAATATTTGGGAGGCATCCTCCTTATTTTAATCAGTTGGATCTTGATTCGTTTAATCAATCCAAAAAAATTGATTGAAAAGGCACGCAAAAATCTAGAAAGTGATGACGATACTATCGATAGGGAATCTGACTCTTTCATCGATAAACTCAAATCAGCTGAAAGTTGGGCAAAAGTGTCCAAACAATATGGTATGGAATGGAAGATGGTTTGGAAAGATGTAACAGTGGGTTTTACCATTGCTGGTATTGTTTCGGCGTTCGTTCCGGATTCTTTCTTTAAAACATTATTTATCAATTCGGGACAAGGCACAACCGATTTCAGTTTTCTAACCATTCTTGAACACATTCTCGTAGGTCCTGTGGCGGCCTTTTTAACCTTTATCGGATCGATGGGAAATATTCCGTTGGCAGCGTTGCTATTTGGAAAGGGAGTCAGTTTTGCAGGCGTCATGGCCTTTATTTTCAGTGATTTGGTGGTATTCCCGATTTTGAGAATCAATGCCAAATATTATGGCTGGAAAATGTCCCTCTTTATACTTTTCTTGCTTTTCAGTTCCTTAATAGGCGCATCGCTGTTGTTGCATTACTCCTTCGAGATGTTGAGTTTGTTACCAAATCCGTCGCAAGTGTCGATTTCTGATAGTAATTACTTTAAATTCAACTACACGTTTTTCCTTAATATAACCTTTATTCTTATTTCTGGATTTTTGATTTACTACGGTTTTTTTAAACATAAGGAGATAACACACATGAAGGAAATGGCACCAAAAAGCAAAGTCCTTGAAAAAATCATGAAATACTTGGCAATGATTTGCTATGTCTGGCTATTGGGAGGCATTATCATAAAATATATAATCTAAAAAAAATGAAACACACATATACAGTTACCGGTATGACTTGCAATGGATGCAAAGCATCTGTTGAAAAAGCGTTACAATCGATTGAAAATGTCGAAGACGTTTCCGTTGATTTGGACGCTTCAGAAGCCACAATCAAAATGAGCAAACATATTGCAACAGAAAGATTGCAGAAAGCTTTGCCACACAAATATCAAATTTCAGACAAAGCAGAAAAGAACGTTTTTGAGTCTTCATCTACGCAACTGGAAGAAGAAAAAACGGATTTGCAACAATTATTTCCATTGTTTTTAATCTTTGGATACATTACAGTTGCTGCAATTTTATTGAATATCGAACCTTGGAACGGAAGCAATTTTATGCTCGATTTTATGGGCTTATTTTATATTGTTTTTAGTTTTTTCAAACTTCTCGATTTAAAAGGATTTCCCGAATCGTTCAAAATGTACGACCCATTGGCAAAAGTTGTTCCTTCCTATGCTTGGATGTATCCATTCATAGAGTTGACGTTGGGAATTTTATTCCTGATGCGGATTCAAATTCCCATAGCCTTGATTATCTCACTAATCATTTTGGGAATTACAACCGTCGGAGTCACCAAAACGTTGTTGGATAAAAAATCGATTCAATGTGCCTGCTTGGGAACCGCCTTGAAATTGCCAATGACCAAAGCGACATTTATTGAAAACTCCATTATGATTGTAATGGCAGTAGTAATGCTAATCAATTTATACTCATGAAAAGATATCTATATATCATGTTGCTTTTGCCATTGGGTATTTTTTCACAAGAGACCATTGATGGCGTTGTAACCGAGAAAACTTCTGGAAAGTCAGCACCACTGCTGGGAGCCAATGTGTATTGGTTGGATACGTCGGTTGGGACCACAACCGATATCGACGGGAAATTTTCTGTACCATACAAGTCGGAATATTCCAAATTGGTCATTAGTTACGTAGGTTTTAAAACAGATACTTTGACCATTGCAAAACCTAGAACCATTCGTCATACTCTTACTGCCACCAGTGAATTGGATGAAGTGACATTGACCTCACGCAAACAAGCGACCTCAAAATCCTATCTGCAATCCGCAAATGTGATGACCGTTAGCAGCGATGAACTGTTGAAAGCCGCCTGTTGTAACCTATCAGAAAGTTTTGAAACCAATCCATCGATTGATGTCAATTTTGCGGATGCCGTCACAGGAACACGCCAGATTAAAATGTTGGGATTGACAAGCCCATATATTTTGATTACTTCGGAGAATATTCCCAGCATACGTGGAGCTTCGCAAGCATACGGATTGAGTTTTACACCTGGAACTTGGGTAGAAAGCATCCAGATTACTAAAGGAGCGGGAAGTGTGGTGAATGGTTTTGAAAGTATCGCTGGGCAAATCAATACTGAATTGGTGAAACCCACAATGGATGCCAAATTGTTTGTCAATGCCTATAGCTCGGGAAGTGCGCGTTATGAATTGAATACACATCTGAACACAAAAGTGAGCGAGAAGTGGAGTACAGGCTTGTATCTGCATGGGAATATCCGAGACAAAAAATTTGACATGAATGATGATTCTTTTTTGGATGCACCACTGCAAAAGCAAATCAATGTGATGAACCGTTGGCAATATACCAATCCCGAAAAGGGGTTTGTGAGTTTTATCAATGTCCAGTATTTGAATGATTCCAAACAAACTGGTCAGGTTGATTTTAATCCAGACACAGACAAATTGACTACAAATGCTTGGGGAAGTGAAATCGATACCGAACGTTTGGATGCTTCTGTAAAATTTGGTTATGTCAATCCTGAAATTCCTTGGCAAAGTATTGGGATACAAACCGCATTCAGTAGCCACAAGCAAGAATCTTATTTTGGATTGAACCAATATGATATCTTGCACAACAGTTTATATACCAATGCTATTTACAATTCCATCATCAGTGATTCCAGACATAAAATCAAGACTGGAATCAGTTATACTTATGACCATTATGATGAATTTGTGAACACCAGTGATTTTGAACGTACCGAGAATTCGGTGGGTGCCTTTTTTGAATACAATTTTGATAATCTTGAAAAATGGAACATGACTGCTGGAGTAAGGATTGATAGGCACAATCTTTTGGGAACTTTTGTGACACCAAGATTCCATGCTCGTTACACGCCTTGGGAAAAATCAGCTTTGCGTTTTTCTTTTGGAAGAGGAAAGCGAAGTGCGAATATTTTTGCGGAAAACCAATCGATTTTCTCGACGTCTAGAACTGTAAACATTATTAATTCAGGAGGTAAAATTTACGGACTGGACCCCGAAATCGCTTGGAATTATGGAGTTTCATTTTTGCAAGGCTTTAATTTATTTGGAAGAAAGGCGGATGTGACATTTGATTATTATCGAACGGATTTTAAAAATCAGGTGGTTGTCGATTATGAAAATCCACAGCAAGTGAATTTTTATAATTTGAATGGTGAGAGTTATGCCAATAGTTTCCAGTTGGAATTCAATTATAATGTATTCGAGCATTTTGATTTAAGAACGGCTTACAAATTATATGACGTGAAGACTCAATACAATTCAGGAAAATTGGAAAGACCACTGACGCCAAAGCATCGCTTGTTTGCTAATGCTTCTTATGAAACCCATTTGCATGATGATGGTAAGCAATGGAAATTTGATCTTACTTATAATTGGTTGGGCGAACAGCGCTTTTCGTCAACTGCTTCCAATCCTATCGAATATCAATTATCAGACTATTCGTCAACAGTAGGGACGTTGAATGCGCAAATCACCAAAGTGTTTTCTCCGAAATTTGAAGTATATTTAGGCGGAGAAAATATAACGAATGTGAGACAAGAGAATCCGATTTTGGGTGCGGAAGACCCTTTTGGAGACTATTTTGACACCACGTTTGTGTATGGTCCAATTTTTGGGAGCATGTATTATGCAGGATTAAGATTTAAAATAAAATAAAAAAACAATGAAAAGCATATTAGTAGTATTAACATTAATTATCTCGACCATAACGTTTGCACAGAACAAAAATGCCAAAGCCTCCATCGAGGTGAATGGTGTTTGTATGATGTGTAAAGACCGAATCGAAAAAGCAGCAATAAAATCCAAAGGCGTAAAATCTGCCATTTGGAATGTTAAAACCCACGAATTGAAATTGATTTATGATGAAGGTAAAATTGATTTAAAGACCATACAACAACATATTGCTGATGTTGGCCACGATACACAGGAGATAAAAGCCACTGATAAAGCCTATAACAGTGTAAATATGTGCTGCTTGTATAGGGATAAAAAAGTTGTGGAAGACCATACAGATTAAACCATGAAACCCTTTAATAGGTTCTAATGATTTTATTTACTTAGTTTTAATTCTTTGATTTCAGAAAGTAATTTTCCATCAGAAGAAAAACCTTGGATAATTGCAATGGCATCGGGAATGTTGGTGTTGAATATTTTTAAGGAAGCATTCCCATTATCATCTGTAATGATGTTGGATTCCCAACCAATCGTGCCATAAGATATAAAATCAGTTTTTGATTGACTATAGAATTCTGGAATATAAAATTCTTTTTCGACTGAAAATCCATTTTCGATGATAACTTCATGAGCACTATTATTTTGAATTGAATTTTTAATGAAAGCTCCTTTTTTCTTGTAAACTCTAATAACCCCAGCACTTCCCCTTGACCCGTAACCATTACCATTCGGGTCAATATAAATTTCATCGATTTCATCTAAAGGCAAATTATAAATAATATCATAATTGCGGGCATAAGACACATCATCCACAATTAATAATGGTTCATTACTCGCCAGAAAAGACACTGGATTTCTGTTCTTTATACGAACTTGCCCAGATCCTGGCAATTGGTCCACTACAAAACCATGCGCATTAATGATGTCGGTAACATAGGAATAATTACGTCTGGCAATGGAATCGATTTTAATGCCCTTACTGTATGAGTTGGCTATATATGATTTATCAAAATCAAAATTATCATCCTCTTTTTTGATACGATAAGTAAGATTGACTGTGTCCAAAACTTGTTCTTTGCCATTTGAGAACATCAAGGGGTTGATTAAGTGAAAGTTACCCTCTAAATCATAGTTACATCTAGTATTTATTTGCCAAGAATGTTTTGTAAATTCTCTATTTGTATTTACAAATTTTATGAAAGGTTTGATTTTATCCATTTTGAGACCATCTTTATAGACTGTAAAATTAATTTGTGCACCATTTTTTAAGTAGAAATTATTAAAATAAAAATGATTGTCATCTTCAATACTGGTCTGTTCATTTAAATTATTAGGTATTGAGAACATCTGCACATAATAGCCTTGTCGGTTGGTTTTTGGAATATTAGCAATACCATCTATTGTTAATCCAACATCAAATTCATAATTTAATTCTTGAACCCCTTTCTTTATATGGTCCCATTTATACTTGCTCCATCCTTGGGTCATGATTAATAAATCCAGGTTGTATTTCTTCAATCTGTCCACTTCCGTAAAATAATAGTAAGCATCTTGAATATTGCCATTCAAATAAGGTTTCAAAAGAAAAGCTGTTATAATATCTTCTTTTTTTGAATAGGTTTTAGACGTTTGAGGTAAAATGCTGATGCTTAAATTTGTAGATATTGGAAGATTATCTTTGTTAAATGTTTTGATATTGAGCGCAATAGAATCCTTTGTCTTAGTGCCGATAAACATACTGGATTTTAAAAATTGGCTACCATCATCATTAAAAACCAATCGCTCCAAAAGAGGATTAAGCTGATCATCAAAAAAAGTGATAGTGTTGACACCATATATAAGCTTGTTATTAGGAATTGGAATAGCATTGGATGTTTTAAGCGAGTTAATGTCTATTGGGACAACAGAAATCTTATCATTCTGATTGATGACCATATAGTAAGTTTTATTGGTTTCCTTTTTTAAAGTAGAAGTGTTGGTCTTCAAAGTCACATATGTTATTGATGTATTGGTATAATTATTCACAGACAGGGCAAATCCTTCTTGCTCAACAATAGGTATTTGTTTAGAGTAAGATTTTTGATTAACAGAATAATGTGCCATATAGCTTTCGTTTTTAAGCATATTCAGGTCAAATTTTCCTAGTCCGAATTGGTTACTTTTGAAGGTAGCTACAGTATCTTTTTTGGAATTAACAACCGTACCTTCAATTTCTATCCCATTGCCTTCACAATCAATAATTTTGAAACCAATAGTATTGGTTACTTCAGAAATTAAATGCCCTCCTTCAGGTAAGAATTGTAAATCAAATTCTTGTTTTGTTTTTTTTATTGACTCCTTATCGGCATCCTTTGGATTTATCAAAAATATGGGCTGTGATAAATAAGATTCGTCCTCTAAAAAGTTGTTCATATAGTTGGTGTACGCTTGAATATAATATTCCCCTGTGGAAATGTCTTTTTGATTATCAAAATTTCCTTTGAAGACGCCATTTTGTGCAAAGAACAATTTACTTGTTATTTCATTGCCATATTTGTCATAAAGAATGACATATACATTCGTTGTATTGAAAAATGGGCGGCTGTTTTTTTTGTCAAATACATAGCCTTTGAACCAAATAGGTTCTTTGACCATGAATATATTTTTGTGGAGATGTAAATAAATGGTTTCTCTTTCGGCTTTGAAATATGAGATATATGCTTCTTGTAAGCTATCTTTTTTAGATTGGCTATAACCGATAGAGATTAACGCAAAAAGAAAAAAAAGCATTATAGAATTTTTCATGAAATGACATTTATAAGGCGATTCAAGGTATAAATTTTTCAAAGAAGAAAAAAATATGAGCCATTTCACATAAAAGGAATTATGTATCTAAAAAATTATTGACAAAAGTATTGCCGAATCATTTTCTTTTATACATTTATATCGGTTTTTAAATTAGTAATATTTTATTACGCGCGAAATCAAAAGACAAAAGATTGAATCCTCATATTTGGTCTCCGAAAATAGCACAAGGAACACTTCAAGTCATTGAGGTGTTTTTTTGTTTAAAAGCCTGATGAGATGGCTGCAACTTTCAACACCTTTCTTAGTGGCTTGTAGTTTGATTTCAAAAGAACCTCGCATACTCATAATAATATTTTTAAGAAGTTTTTCATCCTTGAAACCAAACTTCCGTTGCCTAAAATCATCAAAATCGGTATTGTAAATGAAATAGTTACCCACATATTCTTTTTGGATATTTTCCAGTCTCAAATAACTTTTGAGCATAGTTTCGTAGTAAGAATAATGGGTTTCAATGGCAGTTTTAAGGTCAAAATCGTCAATCAATTTTAAATCTCCAGAATTGATGAGTGTTTGGTATGTATTATCTTTTGGAGTGAAATCGATGAGGTTGACAATCTCAAATATTTTACCAACAACCATCATTTTATCTGGAGAGTCGGTATTGAGTTTTGGCAAAATTTCATCTGTCGTTTTGATTTTCTTTTCTAGAGCTATGACGTTTTCTTCCAAAGCTGTTTTATCGGCTTCAATGTCACTTTTTATGTTGGATATATATTGATTTCTTTGAGTTATGTTTTTAGAATTCTCTGCGCATTTATTCATGCTGAATGCAATGGAGATGCCTATGATGACAATCAATATTTCTCCAAGGGTATATTGCCAATTTATTTTTTTCATGAGTGAAAGTTGGTTTCTCTAAAGTTATGAAATTATGGCAAAAAAAAACGTCCCAACAGAAATTGAGACGTTTATAATTTATATATGGTAACTTGCCATTACATCATTCCTGGCATTCCGCCTCCACCCATTGGCATGGCTGGAGCATCTTCCTTGATGTCCACCAAAGCACATTCAGTGGTCAAAATCATTCCTGCAACAGATGCTGCATTTTCCAAGGCGATACGTGTCACTTTCTTAGGGTCGATGATTCCAGCTTTCAACATATCCACATAAGTTTCTGTTTTGGCATCAAATCCAAAGTCTTTCTTGCCATCCATTACTTTTGCAACGACTACGCTGCCTTCACCACCAGCATTTTCAACAATGGTTCTCAAAGGCGCTTCAATAGCTCGAGCCACGATTTGGATTCCTGTTGCTTCATCATTGTTTTCAGAAGACAATTTATCCAAAACTGATTTTGCTCTTACCAAAGCAACACCACCACCAGCGACAATACCTTCTTCAACAGCAGCCCTAGTAGCGTGCAAAGCATCGTCCACACGGTCTTTTTTCTCTTTCATTTCAACTTCACTAGCTGCGCCTACGTACAATACTGCAACACCACCAGCCAATTTAGCCAAACGCTCTTGCAATTTTTCTTTGTCGTAATCAGACGTTGTGGTTTCAATTTGAGCTTTGATTTGGTTGACTCTAGCTTTGATGTCAGAAGCATTCCCAGAACCATTTACAATTGTTGTGTTGTCTTTGTCAATGGTAATGGTTTCAGCTGTTCCGAGCATACTTAAATCAGCATTTTCCAAAGAAAAACCTCTTTCTTCTGAAATTACTGTTCCACCAGTCAAAATAGCGATGTCTTCCAACATTGCTTTTCTTCTGTCTCCAAAACCAGGAGCTTTCACAGCTGCAATTTTCAATCCGCCACGTAATTTGTTTACTACCAAAGTAGCCAAAGCTTGACCTTCAACATCTTCAGCGATAATCAACAATGGACGTCCAGATTGTGCAACTGGTTCTAAAATAGGAAGTATTTCCTGTAAGTTTGAAATCTTTTTATCGAACAGTAAAATGTAAGGATTATCAAGTTCTGCCACCATTTTGTCAGCATCTGTCACAAAATATGGAGACAAATAACCTCTGTCGAACTGCATACCTTCCACAACATCCACATATGTATCTGTACCTTTTGCTTCTTCAACAGTGATAACACCTTCTTTACCAACTTTTCCAAAAGCCTTTGCAATTAAGTCACCGATAGTTTCATCGTTATTGGCCGAAATAGAAGCAACTTGTTTGATCATTTCTGAAGAATTACCAACTTTTTTCGCTTGCTTTTCCAAGTCTTTTGTGATGGATTCAACAGCCTTGTCAATACCGCGTTTCAAATCCATTGGGTTCGCACCTGCGGCAACGTTTTTCAAACCTTCTTTTACGATGGCTTGTGCCAAAACTGTTGCTGTAGTGGTTCCGTCACCAGCTAAATCGTTGGTTTTCGAAGCCACTTCTTTTACCATTTGTGCTCCCATATTTTCAAGAGCGTCTTCTAATTCGATTTCTTTTGCTACTGTCACACCATCTTTGGTAACTTGTGGTGCACCGAAAGATTTGCCAATAATTACATTACGACCTTTTGGTCCCAATGTTACTTTTACTGCATTTGCTAATGCATCCACACCACGCTTTAGTCCGTCGCGTGCTTCAATATCAAATTTTATATCTTTTGCCATTTTATTGTTGCTTTATGCTTTAAGCTAAATGCTTTAAGCTAGATTAATTTTTGTTTTAATGTGTAAATTTTACTTTTAACTATGTTTACTTTTTGATTTAAAGCTTCAAAATTTTCTTCTGATAGATATTTTAAATCTTTTGAAAGAATAATTAAATATTCCGTTTCCAATAAGGACCCTAAAGCTATGTTGAGAAATTGATTAAATTCTTTATCACTCTGCCTTCCGCAACCTTCACTAAAATTGGTGGGAACTGAACTGCAAGCTCTTCTTAATTGGCTTGTTGGTCCGTAAAGTTCCTCTTTTGGAAAGTTCGCAGTATGTACATAGATTTCTAAAGTTAATGAATGACTCATTTGCCAAATATCATATTTTTTGAAATCTCTCATTCTTACTGCTTATAGCTTAAGGCATATTGCTTTTAGATTATCGCAAGGATATCACTTTCACGCATTATCAAATAATCTTTGCCTTCAAGTTTTAATTCTGTGCCAGAATATTTACCGTATAGAACTGTTTCGCCGACTTTGACAGTCATTGGATTTTTTTTGGTCCCCTTTCCAACGGCAACGACTTTGCCTTTTTGAGGTTTTTCTTTGGCATTGTCAGGAATGATAATTCCTGAAGCTGTTTTTGTTTCAGCTTCAACAGGTTCAATAAGAACTCTATCTGCTAATGGTTTAATGTTTAAGCCCATATTTTTATTGTTTATTAATTGTTTAATGGTTATTAACGCTACTGCGTTATTCGAAAATTATGCCAAGTAAAAAGGTCTGACAAAGTTTCAGTAACAAAAAATGCCAACTGTAAAAGTTGGCATTTTCTTATGTTTTTTGTCAAAATTATTTTTGAGTTGAATCAGCAGGTGTTGCCGTGTCATTACTTGATGGAGTAGAAACTGGTGCTGGAACTGTAGTGCTGGCGTCCGGATCTAACGCTTTTGATTCTGCATTTCCTTTATGGTCAATAGCGACATTTGATAATAAAATCAATGCCAATAAAACAGTAGCCAAAGCCCAAGTGCTTTTATCCAAAAAGTCAGTTGTTTTTTTAACACCACCCAATTGTTGAGATCCACCTCCGCCAAACGATGATGACAATCCGCCACCTTTGGGGTTCTGAACCATAATAACTACCACTAGCAAAAATGCTACAACGATGATAAGGAATAAAAATATTGTAAACGTACTCATTTGATTTATATATTATTTTTTTCTTGTAATTTTTTTACTGCTTTAATTTGGTCTGCAAAGAAACCACTTTTTTCTGGATATTTCAAACTTAAAATTTTATACGACTGAATTGCTTTATCATAATTTTTTTGTTCCAAATAAATGCGTGCCAAAGTTTCGGTCATTAAGCCGTCGTTCTGCACTGCCTGTACTTTTGCAAGGTTTAGCGAGGTTGTTTCCTTCGATGGAATTATCTTTGGATTGGCTTCCAAAAATCTGTCTATTAACTCAAATTTTTTGTCAATTGAAGCTTCTGATTCTGTTTTTTCGGCCTGTATTTCTTCTTTTGGCTCTCTTATTATGGGCTTAAAGCTTGTGATTTTCAGCCATTCTGAAAAAGAATGTGTTTCTGATGTATTGAATTCCAGAGGCTTTCCGATATTTAGAATCTCTTCAGGGTTTTTTTCATCAATTTGAGAGTTTGATTTTTCTTCGGTTTGCTCACTACCTTCAAGGTTAAAGTTGGCAATTGTTCCAATTGTCCGACGTTTTTCAAACAAATTTGGGTCTAAAACTCCTTCGGTGGATTTGATTTGCTCTTTTAGGGCATCATCAATTTCTACGCTTTTATGAACAGAAATATCATCAAATCCATTGACGAAAATATCTTTTAAATGGTCTGAATTTTGTTTGATCAGTTGTGAGATTTCATTTTGGTTGAACTCTGCTGAAGTTATATAGTCAAACAAAATGCTCCTATCGGTTGTGTAAGCAGCCGTAATTTTTAACTCTTGATTGTATTTAAAACTGTCTTTTTTTTTAAGACCTTTTAGGTACAATGCTCTTGCAGGCTGAAAATAAGGATATTCGGCGATGATTGTGGTTATGGCACTAGTCTGGTCTGCAGTTATTTGCTGAGGATGCTGCAAGAGATATGTAAATTCCTGTTTATTCAAGGTTAAAAATCCAATTTACCATTTCGCTAGAGTGGCATTAAAAATATCCTGTGTGATGCGTTCAAATATTTCGGCAATCGCTGTGTCTTTTTGACTTCCGACCAATTGTGCTGTTCCTGCATAATCATAGAAAAATGAAAAGCGTTGCTCTAACTCAGCTTCTTCATCATTCTTGTCATAAAAATGCACCAATACGGTTATGGTCAATCTATTTTGTGCTGCTCTGTTATCTGCGGTTGCTGTAGTTGGCGAAATTCGATATTCCACTATTTCGCCTTCATAGGTCAAATCACCTCCCGACTTCACCAGGTCCAAACTGGTTTGGTTGAGTATAAGATCTTGCAATGCCAAGGTAAAATCACGCTCCAAACCTGGTTCAATCAATGGGGCATTGTTTTGAAAATAATTGACTTGAAAGGTTTTAGTGCCTTCAGGGATTGAGGCACCTGTGAATGAGTATTTCCAACAACCAAAAAGTGTGAGGGAAAGTGCAATTACAACTAAAAATTTAAAGTATTTCACGTAAGTTTTTTAATAAATAACGTTTGATTATAAATCAAATTGCTTGATCTTTCTGTACAGAGTACGCTCGCTTATGCCCAATTCTGCGGCTGCCAATTTACGTTTGCCATGGTGACGTTCCAATGATTTTTTTATCAGTTCGAGTTCCTTATCATGTAAAGATAAGGTTTCTTCCTCTTCAATCTCTTCAGCAAAGTGGTATTTGTCTTTGCTCCATTCGGAGTGGTCTTTTTCCTCTTCGTGATTGTAATGGTTCGTTTTTTCGGCCAATGATAATATTTCAGCATCCTCAGTGGTTTCTTCATAATCGGCTTCATCACCATCGCCATAAATTTTTTGAATCAACCCTTCATTTTTCTTTTGAACATCAGAAACGTTGCCATTTTTCATCAATTCCATGGTTAGCTTTTTGAGGTCATTCAAATCACTTTTCATGTCAAAAAGAACTTTGTACAGAATCTCACGTTCGCTGCTGAAATCGCCTTCAGATTTTGAGGTTTGCACAACAGCAGGCAAGTTACTTCCATGGTTAGGAAGATAACTGCGTAACGTATTGGCGTTGATGGTTCTGTTTTGTTCCAGTACCGAAATCTGTTCTGCTGCATTTCGCAATTGTCGAATGTTTCCATTCCAACGATTCTTCAGAAGCACTTCTATAGCATCATCTGTCAGTTTGATGGTTGGCATTTTATATTTAATGGCAAAATCGCTTGCAAACTTTCGAAATAGCAAATGGATATCGTCTTTACGCTCTCGCAAAGGTGGAATGTTGATTTCCACGGTACTTAATCTATAATACAGATCTTCCCGGAACTTTTCCTTTTTGATGGCCTCGAACATTTCAATATTTGTGGCAGCGACAATTCGAACATTTGTTTTTTGGACTTTACTGGATCCTACTTTTATGAATTCTCCATTTTCGAGTACACGCAGTAATCGTACTTGAGTTGTCAAAGGTAGTTCTCCCACTTCGTCTAAAAAGATTGTTCCACCATCGGCAACTTCAAAATAGCCTTCCCTGGTAGCAGTTGCTCCTGTAAAAGCCCCTTTTTCGTGTCCAAATAGTTCACTGTCAATGGTGCCTTCGGGAATGGCACCACAGTTTACGGCAATATATTTGCCATGCTTTCTATGAGACAATTGGTGTATGATTTTTGGAATGCTTTCTTTTCCCACTCCACTTTCACCAGTCACCAATACAGAAATATCCGTTGGAGCCACTTGGATGGCTTTCTCTATGGCACGATTGAGTTTTGGGTCATTCCCAATAATTCCAAAACGTTGTTTTATGGCTTGTACTGATTCCATTATAAATACCTGCTAAGACAGAAATCTCTTTATTAATTTACAAATTGAAAGGTTTCAGCTTGCTGTATCAATACTCCATCACCCAAGTCATAAGTTCCATTTCTGCTAGTGATTCTATCTTCAGCATCGTACTGAACTGTAAAATTTACTGTGCCTTCCGGCGTCGTGATACCTATCCAATTGTTAGGACTTGAAAACTGTGCCATCGAGCTTCCAACTTCGTCGGAATAATCATCATTCAAAAACGACAATAAATATTGGTCACTAAAAGCATCTTTCAATGGGTTATCTTTGGTATCGAACGTAAAAGATGAGGATGTGGCATCTTCACCTGTGATGATAGAGGATATGCAATTGCCCAATCCATCATAGTCGAGCACTTCCGTTTTTATGGACGTTGTTCCGTCAAATGATTCTTTTCTCAAAAGTTGATTGAGACTATTTAAGGTGAATACCGTTGAAATAGTCGAACCAACTTCAGTCCTGGTAATCATGTTTCCAGAGTAGGTGAAATTATAAGTATAATCATCTTCATCATCTCCAACATAATCATAAACTATTTGAGACACATCATTCCCATTATAACTAACCGTAGCCTCATTAGTGGTGATACCTGATGAAGAACTGACATATCCAGTAACTCGGCTTAAATTATCTCGGTTGATAACTGCATTTTCTGTAACGGTCTGCCCAAAAAATGTTGAGGCTATCACCGAGTTACTTTCTTTGTTATTGCTGTTGAATGAGAAATCAGTATTGACTATAACAGTTCCAAATATTGGAACGGTAGAGTTGACATCGAAAGAATACGCATTCAAGGCCAAAGGGTCATCGCTTGTATTTCCTCCATCATCATCCATATTATTTAAAAGATCTCTATCAAGTGATTCATTATCGCAAGCAGTAAGCAAGGTAATGGAAAGTAAAATTAAAAGAAGTTTTCTCATGTTCAGGATTTAATTATTGATTGAATACCCAACTGCCTCACCAATCAGAGTGGCAGTGGTACATTCGTTAATTTTTACGTTGACAAAATCACCAATGTTGTAGTGTTCTTTTGGAAACACCACAACCGTACTTTGTGGTGTTCTTCCAGACCAATGCTCATCAGATTTTTTGGAAGATTTCTCAATCAAAACTTCTACCGTTTTTCCTAGAAACTGTTTGGTCCTGTAATGGCTGTGTGCCTGTTGCAAATCGACGATTTCTTGCAAGCGTCTTTTTTTGATATCTTCTGGCACATCATCTTCCAATTTTCGTTCTGCCAACGTCCCGGGACGTTCTGAATAAGCAAACATGTAGCCATAATCATACTTTACATATTCCATCAAATCCATCGTGTCTTGATGGTCTTCTTCTGTTTCTGTAGGAAAACCGGTAATCATGTCTTGACTTATGGCACAATCTGGAAGGATTTCGCGAATGTCATCGATGAGTTTAAAATATTCTTCACGTGTGTGCTGACGGTTCATGGCTTTCAAAATGCGGTTGCTACCACTTTGCACAGGTAAATGGATATAATTGCAAATGTTCTCAAATTTTGCCATGGTCCTTACCACATCCAATGTCATGTCTTGAGGATTGGAGGTCGAAAAACGAATACGCATTTTTGGTTGTGCTGTGGCACACAATTCCAATAATTGTGAAAAATTCACCGAAGTTGCCTTTTGCATTTCGCTGGCCTTGTCAAAATCTTTTTTGAGACCTCCGCCATACCATAGGTAGCTGTCCACATTTTGGCCCAATAGGGTTATTTCTTTATACCCTTTGCTCCACAAATCGTTGACTTCTTCTATGATACTTTGAGGATCTCGAGACCTTTCGCGACCACGTGTAAATGGAACAACACAAAATGTGCACATATTATCACAACCACGAGTGATGGAAACAAAAGCTGTAACGCCATTGGAATTTAGTCTTACAGGTGAAATATCTCCATAAGTTTCATCTTTTGAAAGAATTACATTGATGGCATCACGACCATCTTCAACTTCTTCGATAAGATTGGGTAAATCTTTGTATGCATCTGGCCCAACGACCAAGTCCACAATTTTTTCTTCCTCAAGAAATTTGCTTTTCAAACGTTCTGCCATACAGCCCAAAACGCCAACCTTCATCTTTGGGTTGATTTTTTTGACCGCATTGTATTTTTCCAAACGTTTACGGACAGTTTGTTCTGCTTTATCTCTAATGGAGCATGTGTTGACCAACACTAAATCGGCATCTTCCAATGTGTTGGTGGTATTGAAACCTTCATTTGCCAAAATAGAGGCCACTATTTCGCTGTCGCTAAAGTTCATGGCACAGCCATAACTCTCAATAAACAGTTTGCGAGTGTTGCCTTTTTTTTGTTCTAGAACAAGGGTTTGGCCTTGTTTGGTTTCGTCAATGATTTTCTCCATTTTTTAAAAGAAATTACTTTCAAATCAATTCAGTTTGCAAAGATAGAATTATTTGCCAATAGTGACAAAGTGACAGTTGTTAATTTTGTTTGAAGATTTGAAATACAATTCGTTTCTTTGGGAAACTAATCAACTAAAATTTTTTTAAAAAAATGACACTTCCAGAAATACAAACTAAAATCTCCAATGCCAGAGAATTGGACTTCGGAACTATTTTCAATCAATCCATTGAATTGTTCAAAAAAAGTTGGCTTCAAGGGTTTTTGATGCAACTGTTTGTCATCATTATTATGCTGCCCGTTATTTTGGTAATGTACATTCCATTTATCATGATGGTAATTTCGCAATCAGAAAATGGAGAAGTGGACCCAAATGTCTTTAGTGAATTTTTAGCAGGATTTTCTGTAATATATTTATTCGTGTTTTTTGTAGTGATTATATTATTGAGTTCAATTTCTGTGACTTTGCAAGCAGGATTGTTCAGGGTTTTAAGGGATTTGGATGCCAATAGACAAGTTAAAACTGCGGATTTGTTTTATTTTTTCAAAGGAAAATACTTTGGCAAGATGATACTTTTAATGTTGGTATCCATGCTAATCGCTATTCCTGCAGCTTTGTTATGCTATGTTCCGTTAATTTATGCTATGGTTCCATTGTCATTTTTCGTTATATTTTTTGCATTTAATCCAGATTTAAGCATTGGTGATATTGTGAGCGCAAGTTTTAAACTTGGGACGAAAAAATGGCTTATTGGGTTCGGACTTTTATTTGTTTCGACGTTGTTAGCATCTATACTTGGCTTTTTAATGTGTGGTATTGGCACTCTAGTTACAGCTCCTTTCGTTTACCATCCATTTTATTTTATCTATAAAGAGGTTATTGGATTTGATAATGAAAGTGAAGTGAGTCAAATAGGTAAGATTTTAGACTGATGACGCAACCTTTTTGGCATTTTTGCATCTACAAATAAAACCAACCCGTTATGAAAAAAATTATCCTTCTCCTAGTAGTTATTATCTGGTCATGCAAATCAGATGATTCACATTATGAAATTGTCAATGTGGCCAAAGCCATCACCATCAGTAAAGCTGAATTTAGAACCTCAGTAGTTGTAGAAACTGCACAGCCCATTCACCATGCTGGAAAAATTTATTCCTACGGTGATTATATTTTTATCAATGATAAATTTGAAGGTGTCCATGTTATTGATAATACAAATCCTTCTACACCTCAAGCAATCGCATACATAAAAATACCTGGTAATGAAGATATTTCCATAAAGAATAATTATCTGTATGCTGATAGTTCAATCGATTTGGTGGTATTTGATATTTCAGATATCCATAATATAGAGCCCATAGAACGTTTGGAAGATGTGTTTTCAGTTTATGATTTTCAATTTCCGGAAGGTTTTGATTATGTTGATTTTGGTGATTACGATTCTGATTCAGAAGTAATTGTTGGCTGGACAATAGTGGAAGAGGAACGAGAAGTTGGAAGTCATGGTGGTTTTGAAACCATTGATGCCGCATCCAATGATTCTGGAGGACATAATTCTGTGGGAACAGGAGGTTCGTTGGCTCGTTTTCAGATTGTGAATGAGTATTTATATACTGTAGGGTCGCATGAGATGACAATTTTCAATATTTCCAATTTGTCCCAACCATCTTTGGCTAACACTTTTTATTCAGGTAATAATGTAGAAACGCTATTTCAGGCCGATGGATACCTGTACTTAGGGAGCACAGATGGCATGTATATTTATAGTTTGGAAAATGCAGTCAATCCACAATTTATATCTGAGTTTGTCCACTGGACAGGCTGTGACCCAGTGGTTGTGGACGGCAATTACGCTTATTTGACATTAAGAGGTGGCAATAATTGCGGGCAACAGGAGAGTGTCTTGGAAGTCATAGATATCAGTAATAAAACTTATCCGACACTGACAGCCACTTACAGTTTGGACAATCCATATGGTTTGGGAATCAACCAAAATGTCTTGTTTGTATGTGATGGTGATTCAGGTTTAAAAGTCTTTGACAAAACCAATCCTTTGGATATACAATGGGTTGAAACATTCAGTAATGTGCATGCAACCGATGTGATTCCTCTGGAAAATTCTCTATTGATGATTGGAGACAACGTATTGTATCAGTACGAATACAGTAATAATTCTGTGACACTTTTGAGTACCTTACAATTATAAATCGTCTATATAAAATCTTAAAATTTCAGGCCTGATTCGTCAGGCTTTTTTAATGGTGTTCATCGGATAAAATAGTACTTCATAAGTATCCATAAAATTATAAATTAGGTTGAATACTTTTTTTTCATATACATTTGTAGCCATAAAAATTTGAATATGGCGAAGAATTTAGTAATCGTTGAGTCACCTGCAAAAGCAAAAACCATTGAAAAATTTCTTGGAAAAGAATATAAGGTAGAATCTAGTTTTGGGCATATTGCCGATTTACCTTCCAAGGAATTGGGCGTGAATGTTGAAGGTGATTTCAAACCAAAATATCAAGTGTCGAAAGACAAAAAGGACATTGTCAAAAAATTAAAGGACTTAGCTGGCAAAGCAGAAATGGTTTGGCTAGCAAGTGATGAGGACCGAGAAGGAGAGGCGATTGCTTGGCATTTGGCTGAAACCTTAAAACTCGATAAGGCCAAAACAAAACGCATCGTTTTTCATGAGATTACAGAAAATGCCATCCTAAAAGCAATAGAAAATCCACGATCCATCGATTATCATTTAGTTGATGCACAACAAGCACGTCGTGTCTTGGACAGAATTGTAGGATATGAATTGTCACCTGTGTTATGGAAAAAAGTAAAGGGAGGATTGTCAGCAGGACGTGTCCAATCCGTTTCAGTTCGGTTGATTGTTGAAAGAGAACGCGAAATTCAAGAGTTTGTGCCTGAAGCAACCTATAGGATTGATGCAGAATTTTCCAATGAAGAAGGTCAAACATTCAAAGCCAAGTTGCCGAAAACATTTGCAACTAAAGAAGAAGCCTATAAATTTTTAGAATCAAACTCAGGCGCCAACTTTAAGGTTGCTGATTTAGAAAAAAAACCAGCAAAAAAATCGCCAGCTGCACCATTCACTACCTCAACACTACAACAGGAAGCTTCACGCAAATTATATTTTTCTGTGAGCAAAACCATGACGATGGCGCAACGATTATATGAAGCAGGTTTGATAACTTACATGAGAACAGATAGCGTGAACTTATCTGACGAGGCAAGAAACGGAGCAAAAGCAGAGATAGAAAGTGCGTATGGTTCTAAATACAGTAAACCTAGAAACTATAAAGGAAAGAGCAAAGGAGCGCAAGAAGCACATGAGGCCATTCGTCCAACCGATTTTTCGGTTCATTCTGTAACTATTGATAGAGATCAAGCTCGACTTTACGATTTGATTTGGAAACGCGCCATCGCATCGCAAATGAGTGAAGCAGAATTGGAACGTACCAATGTAAAAATAAGTGCTACCACTCACCACGAACAGTTCACGGCCAATGGAGAAGTCATCACATTTGATGGATTTTTGAAAGTCTATTTGGAAGGTACAGATGATGAAGATACAGAACAGGATGGCATGCTGCCTGCAATGAATACCGATGAAAGATTACTTAATAACTACATCGCAGCAACCGAACGCTATACAAGACCACCTTATAGATACACGGAAGCTTCCTTGGTAAAGCAATTGGAAGAATTAGGTATTGGCCGTCCATCTACCTATGCACCAACCATTTCCACCATACAGAACCGCAACTATGTAGAAAAGGGGAATGTGGATGGCACAGAACGAACTTATTCGCAATTGACTTTTAAGTCTGGAACTATAAAAGAAAAGGAATTGACGGAAAAAGTAGGTTCTGATAAAGGGAAATTGGTCCCTACTGATGTGGGAATGATTGTAACCGATTTTTTAGTGAATCATTTTGAAAGCATTTTGGATTACAACTTTACTGCCAAAATGGAAGAGGATTTCGATAATATTGCTGAAGGAAAAGAAGATTGGACCAAAATGATGAAAAGCTTCTATAAAGATTTTCATCCTCAAGTGGAAGATGTTCAGGAAAACGCAGAGCGCGAATCTGGTGAACGCATTTTGGGCAAAGACCCTAAAACAGGGAGAACAGTTTTGGTGCGTTTGGGAAAATTTGGACCAATGGTTCAGATTGGAACACCTGATGAAGAAGAAAAACCACAATTTGCCAGTTTATTGCCAGACCAGCAATTGAACTCCATTACCTATGAAGAAGCAATGAATCTTTTCAAGTTGCCGAAAAATTTAGGTACCTATGAAGGAAAGTCTATTGAAGTCAATAATGGACGTTTTGGGCCTTATGTAAAATTTGGTGATGCTTTCGTTTCCCTTCCTAACGGAACCGACCCAATGAGTGTAGAGCTTGATGACGCCATTTCCTTCATCCAACAAAAGCAAAAAGCAGACGCTCCTATATATAGGTATAAAAATTTGCCGGTTGTAAAAGGAAAGGGCCGTTTTGGTCCCTTCATCAAATGGAACAATATGTTTATCAATGTTAATAAAAAATATGATTGGGACAATTTATCTGACAATGATATTGAAGAATTGATTGAGGATAAACTTCAAAAAGAAAAAGACAAATTGGTCTACGAATGGAAAGAAGAAGGGATTAAAGTTGAGAAAGCACGTTGGGGTAGACATACGATTAGCAAAGGAAAAACCAAAATTGAATTGGACAAATCTGTGGACGTTTCAAAAATGACGTTGGATGCAGCAAAAGAATTGATTGCTGGTAAAGCACCAAAAAAGAAATCTACAACTAAAAAAACGACAGCAAAGAAAACCGCACCCAAAAAAGTTATTAAGAAAAAAACCAACAAAAAATAGTTTTTCTTACATTTGACGAACAACAAAAAAACTCTCAAATAATCAACTAAATATCTTTACGACGGACGACTTAACATTCAAGCATGAACTTTAATTTTCTCTCGCCAGTTTCTGATTCAATTTTGGCACATAATGAATTATTACCAGAACAGGCACTTGGAAAAAAAATCAAGATTCACTCCAAACAGATGGGTGTTCCAGATTTGGAGAATGTTGAGATTGCGATACTTGGAGTTTTAGAAAATCGTAATGATGTTAATTATATAGGAGAAGATTTCAGTTTTGAAACCTTACGGATTAATTTGTATGGTCTATTTCCTGGAAATTGGCATACTGTGATTGCAGATCTGGGAGACATCCAAAAAGGGGAATCGGTTGAAGATACGTACTTTGCGTTAAAAACTACGCTATCAGTTTTACTTGAAAAAAAAATCATACCTATTATATTGGGAGGCAGTCAAGATTTGACCTACCCAAATTACAGAGCCTATGATACCTTTTCACCAATGGTGAACATTGTAAATGTGGATTCTAATTTTGATTTGGGCGATTCGTCGGAATCGATTAAAAACAATAGTTATTTAGGAAAAATCATTTTAGACAAACCCTATAACCTGTTCAACTATTCAACAATTGGATATCAGACTTATTTCAATTCGCAGGAAGAAATTGATTTGATGGATAAATTATATTTTGAAGCCTATCGCCTTGGTGAGATTTCAAAATCAATACATTTGGTCGAGCCAGTTATGAGAGATGCCCATATTGTGAGTATGGATTTGAAATGCATAAAAGCATCCGAAGTTTCTACCAAACAAAAATATTCTCCAAATGGTTTTGACGGGAAAGAGATTTGTGCCATTTCTCGATATGCAGGTATAAGCAATAAAGTTTCGTCCTTCGGCGTTTATGAATATCGCCCTTCAAAAGATGACCATAGTACAGCGATGCTTGTTGCCCAAATTCTATGGTATTTTATTGAAGGTGTCAATTGTAGGGTCAAAGACGACGATTTTAATATAGAAGACAATTATCAAAAATATAATGTCTTGGTAGAAGATGAGGAGCTAATTTTCTACAAAAGTGTAAAAACTGGACGTTGGTGGATTGAAATTCCTTTTTTACCAAATGTTAATAATAAATTAAAAAAGCACACGTTATTACCATGCATGCATGAGGATTATGTGGAGGCAAGCCACGGTAAAATACCAGAAAGATGGTATAAGGCGTACAAAAAGAACAGTTTTTGATTACATTTGTATTGAAAGATTTAACAGTTTATTAATCGATGAAATGCACCTTTTTTAGGATAAAGTGCAAAAAAGATTAAAAAAAAATTGTTTATTTGAAAATATATAGATATGTTTACTGCCTCAAATTTTTTAAGACCAAATTTAAAACTAATATTTTAACCTCGAGTTTATATGAATATGAAGAAGTTTGCTTTATTAACCGCTGTTTTAGCTCTTTTGGCTAGTTGTGGCTCTGGGGACAGAGGAGAACTAGTAGGAGTTAAAGGAAAAAATTGGCATCCTGAAAAGCCTTATGGTATGACACTTGTTCCTGGTGGAGCTTTTATCATGGGTAAATCGGATGATGATTTGGCTGGAGTGCAAGATGCGCCAACCAAAACCGCTACTGTAAGTGCCTTTTACATGGACGAAACCGAAATCACTAATAGTGAATATCGTCAGTTCGTGTATTGGGTAAGAGACTCCATCCTAAGAACTAAATTGGCCATTTTGGCTGATGAAGTTGGACAAACTCCTGGCACAGGAGGTATTGGTGAGTTTGCATTTAAAGATGCAGATCCAAACAATATGTCTGTTTACGAAAAGTATATGTATGATAACTATAGTGGACTTGGACCAACCGGTTATGAAGGCAGAAAATTGAACCACGAGGTGGATTTGATTTTCGATACTGCCGATTACCCTGATGAGTACTACGCTGAAGTTATGGATACGATGTATTTGCCAATGGAAGAATCCTATAATGGTCAACGCACTTGGGATGTGACAAAATTCAAATTCCAGTATACCTTTATGGATATTGCTAAAGCAGCCAAAAACAAGAACCAAAAGCGTTCTGAGTTTATCAGGCAAGAAGAAGTCATGGTATATCCAGATACTACTGCTTGGATAAGGGATTTTGCATATTCTTATAATGAACCAATGCACAATGATTATTTCTGGCATGAGGCTTATGGAGAATATCCAGTAGTTGGTGTTTCATGGAAACAAGCAAACGCATTCTGCCAGTGGAGAACATTGTATAAGAATGGTTATCAAAAGAAAAAAGGAGCACAACCTGTTAATAGATTCAGACTTCCTTCAGAAGCTGAGTGGGAATATGCTGCCAGAGGCGGTCTGCAAGGAGCTACCTATCCTTGGGGAGGTCCATACGCCAAAAATGATAGAGGTTGCTTTATGGCAAACTTCAAACCATTGCGTGGTGATTATGCTGCAGATCAAGCACTATATACTGTAGAAGCAAAATCTTATGACCCGAACGATTACAACCTATATAATATGGCAGGCAATGTATCAGAATGGGTTAATGGTTCTTACGATCCTGCATCTTATGAATATATGTCAACCATTAATCCAAATGTTAACGATGCCGATAATCAACGTAAAGTTGTGCGTGGTGGTTCTTGGAAAGATGTTGCATATTTCTTGCAAGTGAGTTCACGTGATTATGAATACGCAGATTCTGCAAGAAGTTATATAGGGTTTAGAACCGTTCAAGATTACATGGGAACAGATGTGACCAAAAATGCCGGAAATGGCACAAATAAATAGCATAAAACAAACAACAATAAACAACAACAAACTAAATTAATATTAATCTACTTAAGTAATCAACTTAACTAAAACAACAAAATTATGGCACAATCAAGAGCAAGTAAGAAGTTTATGAACATGGCTTACGGACTAGGAGCATCAGTAGTAATTATCGGTGCACTTTTTAAAATCACTCACTTTGAAATAGGACCGTTAACTGGTAACGTCATGTTAGCTATCGGTTTAATTACTGAAGCGGTTATTTTTGCAATTTCAGCTTTCGAACCAGTTGACGACGATTTGGATTGGTCATTGGTATATCCAGAATTGGCTGGAGGACAAAGTGCAAACAAGAAAAAAGATCAGCCTAAAGACGCTGAGGGCTTATTGTCTAAAAAATTAGATGAATTATTAAAAGACGCAAAAATTGATGCAGAATTAATGTCAAGTTTAGGTAATAGTATCAAAAACTTCGAAGGTGCTGCTAAAGGAATTAGCCCAACTGTTGATTCTATTGCTGCCACTAAAAAATATGGCGAAGAATTATCATTGGCAGCTGCTCAAATGGAGTCTTTGAACAGTCTTTACAAAGTACAAATGGATGCTGCAAGTCGTCAAGCATCTATCAACGAAGAAGCAGTAGAGAACGCTCAAAAATTAAAAGAACAAATGCAATCATTGGCATCTAACCTTTCATCATTGAATGGTGTGTATGGTGGAATGCTTTCTGCTATGAATAGAAACAATTAATTAGTCGTAGTACGTCTAAACAATTTATTGATTAACAAAACTAAAACTAATTAAAGATGGCAAGTGGAAAACTATCTGCAAGGCAGAAAATGATTAACTTGATGTATTTGATCTTCATCGCGATGTTAGCTTTGAATATGTCAAAAGAAGTGCTCTCGGCATTTGGATTAATGAATGAAAAGTTGACCGAATCTAACGAAGCGGCTACGGTTCGTAACGAGGCGTTTATGTCTGGTCTGGCTGAAAAAGTAGAAGAACAACCAGCTAAATATCAACCTTTAAAAGCCCAAGCAGATCAAATCTCTGCATTAGCAAATGATTTTAATGGATATTTGGCAAATCTAAAAAGTCAGATGACAGCAAAGCTGGAAGACCCTAAAGACTATGAAGTCATGGATAAAGGTGATTATCTTGACAATGCTTGGTTTAAAGGAGATCAACTAAAACCAGAAGGTAAGGAATTTTTAGACCAAATTGCAAAATTTAGAGATGGTGTGGTTGCTGTGTTGAACACAAACCCTGACATGGCTGGAATTGCAAAAGATGTGCAAGCAAAATTTAGTACTGATCCTGTTAAAAATAGAGACGGAAATACTATAGAATGGTTAGATTATCATTATAAAGGTTTCCCATTGGTAGCATCATTAACCAAGATGACGCAATTGCAAGCTGATGTTAAGACTACAGAATCTGAAGTATTATCATCCATGTTGGCCGGTAAATTAAAAGTTGAAGCTTCTTTAACAAATTTTGACGCCATCGTTGTGCCAGACAAAACTGCCTTTTTCTCTGGTGAGGAATTTTCAGGAAGAATCATTTTAGGTAAAAACGATAAAACCTTAAGGGCAAATAAAGTAATCATCAATGGTAAAGAATTGCCGGCTGATGCCATGCAACAAGGTCAAACAATCTTAAAATTCCCTGCTGGAGCAGTGGGCGAAAGAGAAATTGTTGGAGAATTTCAGTTCAAAGAAGGTGATTCTATTATCAGTATTCCTGTGAAGAGTAGCTATGCAGTAGTACCTAAACCTAACTCAGCGACTATCTCAGCTGATAAAATGAACGTGGTATATCGTGGTGTTGTCAATCCAATGACCATTTCTTTTGCTGGTGTTTCTGACAACAATGTGTCTGCAAGTGCGCCAGGTCTATCTAAAGGATCTGGAACAGGTAAATATAATATGAGCCCAGGCGGTGGTAAAGAAGTAGTCATCAACGTTACCGGTACACTTCCTGATGGAACCAAAGTATCTGACAGAGCGACATTCCGTATTAAGGATATTCCAAAACCATCTGGTACTATTGCTGGACAACAAGACAATGTGAGCTTGCCTCGTGCCAATGTGGAAATTGCCACAGTAGGTGCAGTATTGAATGATTTTGATTTTGAATTACCAATAGGTGTTACCTCATTTAAGATAAAAGTTCCTGGCCAACCTTCAGTGAATGTCACAGGAAACAAAATGAGTGACCAAGCAAAAAATGCGTTGCGTAAAGCATCGCGTGGTGATGGTGTTCAAATATTCGATATTAAAGCTCAAATTATTGGCAATTCAACTTACAAATTGCCAACTGTATCACCAGTATTTGTTGAAATATCAAATTAATTATAATTTAGGTAGCGTTTTAACGTTGAATAGATGTTAAGACTAAGGTCCCAAATAACACAAAGAATTATGAATATTAAAAATTTTTTATTAACCGTTGTAGGTGTGAGCATCGCAACTAGTTCGTTTGCACAAACCAACTTGTTGAACGCCAAGACTCCTCAAGAAATAGGTCAGAAATCCGAAGCCCAATTGGCGATGGATAATGATAAACCTTTAGAATATGGTTATGTGGATGATAGAGATATCTTGTTTTCAAAAATGACTTGGGAAAAAGTTGTTTTGGATGAGCGTGTCAATTTTCCATTGTATTTTCCTGTGGACACCAATAACATTGGAAAAGACAGACGTTCTCTTTATGATGTTCTTGTAAAGAATGTCCAAGATGGTACTATAGAAAATCTTTATGATGATTCATATTTTACCGCAAAACGTACCTTAAAGGATATCGAATCTGCATTGCATAAAATTGATACTTTGGATATTGGTTACCAACAGTACAATGCTGAAGGTAAAGTGGATCCTGAGTACATCACCAGAAGAGATATTCAATCCTATGATATCAGTGCATATTTGATTAAAGGTCTTTGGTATTTTGATAAACGCCAAGGTGAGTTGAAATATCGTATCCTAGGTTTGGCACCTGCTGCACCAGACGTCAACTTTATTGATTCGGATGATGAAGCCAATAAAGAACCGATTGCCTTGTTTTGGGTTTTCTATCCAGAAGTAAGACAGGTATTGCATGAAGCCAAGGCTTTCAACAATAAGAATAGCTCTATGCCATTGTCTTTTGACCATTTATTGAACTCTAGACGTTTTAATGGATATATGTATAAGGAAGAAAACGTATATGGTGATAGGGAAGTTAAAGATTACGTCGCAGACAATGCCTTGATGCAATTGTTGGAATCGGACCGTATCAAAGATAAAATCCGCGATTTCGAACAAGATATGTGGTCTTATTAATTGGTAAGCTTACTTATAAAAATTAGAAGCGCTCACTTTTTGGTGAGCGTTTTTTTTATTCAATTAATCATATCTCTTAAATAATCTTCAATATTTTTGCTTCATGAATGAAGTGGATTATATCATTGTGGGTTGTGGTTTGGCTGGAATTGCCTTTTGTGAGCAATTGGATTCAAATGGAAAAACCTATTTGGTATTCGATGATAAATCCCAACAATCCTCCGCAGTTGCCGCTGGATTGTACAATCCCGTTGTTTTAAAACGTTTTACAGAAGTTTGGAAAGCCAAACAACAATTGGCATTGGCGTTGCCTTATTATCATAAGTTAGAGACGAAACTAAAAGTAAAATTAAATCATCCACTTCCTGTCTTTAGAAGGTTTGCATCCATTGAAGAACAAAATGATTGGTTCATCGCTTCCGATAAACCAAATTTAGCACCTTACTTATCCTCAATATTAGTCAAAAATGATAATTCTTCCGTTGTTGCACCTTTGGGATTTGGTGAAGTGCTACAAACAGGCCGAATTGATACAAAACTTTTGACAAAAAGTTACAAGAACAAATTAAAATTAGAAAAACGCTATGTCTATGAAACTTTTGAATATGCATATTTGAAAATTGGGGATACTGTGCTAGAATACAAAGACATCAAAGCAAATCATATTGTTTTTGCTGAAGGTTTTGGTATGGTGCATAATCCAATCTTCAATGATTTGCCGCTCAATGTGGCCAAAGGGGAAGTCATCACCATTAAAGCTCCAGATTTAAAAATTGATTATGTGCTTAAATCCTCCATATTTGTCATTCCTGAAGGAAATGATTTATATTCTGTTGGAGCTACATATAATTGGAAAGATAAAACACATCAAACTACCGAGGAAGCAAAAAATGAATTGGTATTTCAATTAAAAGAGTTGATAACTTGTAATTTTGAAATTGTAGATCAACGCGCGGGAATACGTCCGACAGTCAAAGATAGAAGGCCATTGGTTGGTTTGCATCCCATCTATAAAAACGTTGCTATCTTAAACGGATTGGGCACTAGAGGTGTTATGGTAGCTCCTTATGTAGCAAAACAATTGTTTGAGCATATTGAATTTGGAAATCCTTTAGATAAAGAAATCGATATTAAAAGATTTGATAAATAATCTATGATTTTTTTATGACTGATTTGTCATAATGGATAAATAGATTGATCCAAATATTTCTTGACAATCTCATGATTATGGGACCAAAAACCACGAGTGTACCTACAATTGCAATAAAAGAGGTTAGAAGATTTGTTTCCAAAAACACATAACTTATCACAAAAGCAGCTACGGCAAATGCGATTCCCACGGCATAGCTCACATACATAGAACCATAAAAAAAAGAGGGCTCAATGCGATATTTTAAATTGCAATGAGAGCAACGCTCATGCATTTTCAACGTATCGGAAAGCACATATGGATTTTTGACAATGTACATGGATTCTTCGTGACATTTTGGGCAACTACCATATAAAATGCTATGCAATTTGTTTCCTTTTTTTATCATAAAGAATGTGTACTTTTGCGGTTTCAAAATCAAACACAAAATTAAGATTATTTAATTAGTCTTTAGTAATATAGGTCACAATAATGCTTAACATACACAATCTTTCCATATCGTTTCAAGGTGAATATCTTTTTGAGGATATCACTTTTCGTTTAGGCAATGGAGACAGAATTGGATTGATTGGAAAAAATGGAGCTGGCAAATCTACTATGCTCAAAATCCTTTCAAAGGAAATGGAGCCTGATTCGGGACAGATAGCTGCTGACAAAAATTTGAGCATCGGTTTCCTAAAGCAAGATATCGATTTTGTTTTTGGGCGCACTGTTTTGGAAGAATCGTATGAAGCATTCAAAGAAATTAAAGCACTGGAAGCCAAAATAGATAATATAAATCATCAGTTGGTGGAGCGAACCGATTATGAAAGTGAGGGTTACCATCAGTTGATGGTAGATTTGAATGAGATTCAACATCAATATGAAATTATCGGTGGTTACAATTATCAAGGGGAAACTGAAAAAATCCTTCAAGGACTCGGATTCAAACGTGAGGACTTCAATAAATTGACCGACACATTTTCCGGTGGATGGCGCATGCGAATTGAATTGGCAAAACTTTTGCTTCAGAACAATGACATCTTGTTGCTTGATGAGCCAACCAACCACTTGGATATCGAATCGATTATTTGGTTGGAAGGGTTTTTGAAAAATTATATTGGCGCAGTGGTCATTGTCTCGCACGACAAAATGTTTCTTGATAATGTCACCAATAGAACCATAGAAATTTCACTTGGAAGAATATACGATTACAAAAAGCCCTACAGCCAATATTTGGTGCTTCGCAATGAAATCAAGGAGCAACAATTGGCATCCCAAAAAAATCAACAAAAACAGATTGAGCAAACGGAAAAGCTGATTGAGAAATTCAGGGCTAAAGCATCCAAGGCTACAATGGCACAATCTCTAATCAAAAAACTGGATAGGATAGACCGAATTGAAGTCGATGAGGACGATAACAGCGTGATGACTTTAAATTTTCCCATCTCCATCGTTCCTGGAAAAGTAGTGATAGAGGCACATCATATTGGAAAGAAATATAATGACCTTGAAGTTTTGAGAGATATTGATTTGATTATCGAACGCGATAGCAAAACTGCATTTGTCGGCCAAAATGGTCAAGGAAAATCAACTCTTGCGAAGATTATTGTTGGTGAATTGAAGCATGAGGGAAAACTGAAGCTTGGCCACAATGTGCAGATAGGCTATTTTGCCCAAAACCAAGCAGAATATCTCGATGGAAACAAAACGGTCCTGGATACGATGATTGATTCAGCCAATGAAAAAAACAGGAGCAAAGTTCGAGATATTTTGGGTTCTTTTTTATTCAGGGGCGAGGAGGTTGATAAGTATGTTAGAGTACTTTCTGGTGGTGAACGCAACCGATTGGCTCTGGCAAAATTATTGTTGCAGCCGTTTAATGTGCTGGTCATGGATGAGCCTACGAACCACTTGGACATCAAATCAAAAAATGTTTTAAAAGAAGCTCTTAAACGATTTGAAGGCACTTTGGTTTTGGT
Organism: Gelidibacter sp.; assembly: GCA_041391925.1. Taxonomy (GTDB): domain Bacteria; phylum Bacteroidota; class Bacteroidia; order Flavobacteriales; family Flavobacteriaceae; genus JBPOFM01. The sequence continues at coordinate 240,061 of JAWKNA010000004.1, forward strand.
ATCTCATGATAGGGACTTTCTTCAAGGTTTGACCAATAAAGTGTATGAATTCAAAAACCAAAAAATCAAGGAATATTTAGGCGATATCGATTTTTATTTGGAACAGAGAAATGTTGAAAGTCTGCGTGAAATCGAAAAACGGGATGTGGTCATTGAGCAGCCTAAAGAAAACAATAAACAATCCTACGAGGATCAAAAAAAATTCAAATCCTTGAACAATCGATTGAGTAATATTGAAGCTCAAATCAATCAACTCGAAAAGGACATCAAAACTATGGATGTTGAACTGGCAACCAATTACGACCAAACCGTTTCCGACCCCAAATTCTTTGATAAATATGAGGCAAAAAAGAAGAATTTATCAAAACTTATGAAAGATTGGGAAGACATACAATTGGAACTAGAAGCCTTGGCATAAATGGAAGAACATTATTTTCAATGTCCTTATTGTTGGGAAGAAATTTCTATGTTGATTGATTTTTCTATTCCTCAACAAACCTATATCGAAGATTGTGAAATCTGCTGCAATCCCATTCAGCTCACCATTAGTATTAAAAATAATGAAATTGCAAGATTTCAGGCAGGAAATATTGAACAATAACTGTTTTTAATTTACTAAAAATCAACATTTTACATAATTTTCGTTATAATGCATGTGCATTTCGTCGAAAATAATTGGTAGTTAATCGAACGTAGTCTATATTCGTTCTATAAATGTGCTCCCTCACTAAATCTATCATTATGAAGACTTTAAAAATTACTCTGCTGTTTTGTCTTGTTACCCTAATTTCTTTTGGTAACATTTCCCCAAAGGAAAAGAACGCTTTGATTGCTCTCTATAATTCTACAGAAGGTACTTCTTGGACTAATTCTTGGGATTTGACCTCATCAGAAACTACATGGTATGGAGTTGTGATTGAGGACAATAAAGTGGTGGAATTGAATTTGCCTTTCAATAATTTGCAAGGCAGTCTGCCAAATGAAATTGGAGATTTATTGAATTTGCAAAAAATCGATTTTTTTAGAAATGATATTTCAGGAGCAATTCCAAATTCAATAGGAAATTTAAAAGCTTTAAAAAATTTGAACATTGCTTTCAACAAGTTGGAAGGTAGCATCCCTAACTCCATTACAGAATTGGAATCATTGGAATCATTACAGCTTTTTATGAACCGTTTGCAAGGAGAAATTCCATCCACCATTGGTAATTTGGAGCATTTGCAACAATTGGAATTGTACAACAATCAGTTGTCAGGTGTTATTCCTAATTCTATTACCCAATTAAAAAATCTAAAAGAGTTATTGGTTAGCAGTAACCAATTATCAGGAAAATTGCCTTCTAAAATTTCAAATTTCAAACAATTGGAAGTATTAAGTGCTTTTGACAATAACTTGTTCGGAACCTTGCCGTCATCTATCGGAGAGTTGACCAATTTAAAAGAATTGGTTATTGCGAACAATGCCTTTTATGGTGATTTGCCTACTGAAATGGCAAACCTTACCAATTTAAAGGTTTTGATGATTGGCAACAATGATTTTAAAGGTGAATTGGTAAATCTTGAAAAACAATTTCCTAACCTCACACAGTTTGACTTTGTCAATACTAGAGAAAGGAGCGCGATAGCTACTTTAGATTCAGAAGATTAATATATTGTGACCTTGTTGTCCGTATGATTTGGGTTTAACTCTTTGCGTTTATTTGCAAAGAGTTATTTTTTTTATCAAGAAAAAGCTATTATATTTGCAGTCTAAATCGCGGGATAGAGCAGTAGGTAGCTCGTCGGGCTCATAACCCGAAGGTCACTGGTTCGAGTCCAGTTCCCGCTACTGATGAAGCTTCAAGTTTACTTGAGGCTTTTTTTTGTACAATCATGAATGAATTTGTTGTCTATATTTTATATTCCAAAACACATAACCTGATTTATAAAGGATATACGTCAAATTTAATTGCTCGTTTTAAAGATCACAACGAATTGGGAAAGAAAGGATGGTCCCATAAGTATAGGCCTTGGCAGGTTGTCCATGTGGAAGTATACAAAAGTAAGGGCATGGCCCAAAAGAGGGAGGCATTCTTCAAGACAGGTGCTGGGCGTGAATGGATTTCAAAGAATGTTATTATAGGATAGGCTCATATCCGCCGCGGCGGACACTGGTTCGAGTCCAGTTCCCGCTACTGATGAAGCTTCAAGATTACTTGAGGCTTTTTTGTTGTTTAGTAGTAAAGCCAGAAAGGCTCAAAAGTTTAATGGCTGAGTTCAAAATCAAAGTGTACCATAATATCCTCTGATATTTTATTTCTAACTATACTTGGAATTTCAATTCCAAAATCGGAGGCCAATACTTTAAAATTTCCTTCCATTGAAATACGATTTTCTATTTTGGATATGAGTGTTTTACACTTAAAATCCTTTGTTACACCATGAAATGTAAGCTGCCCTGTGATATTGAAAGTGTTTTTTGAAACAGACAGTTTTTCTGTAGAAAATTTTTCAATTGTTCCCTTAAAAGTGGCTTTGGGAAATTTGCTTGATTCGGCATAATTCTCATTGAAGTGCTCTTCCATCAAAGCATTTTTAAATCGAAAAGCTTTCACAAGCGCCAAGGCGGCAAACTCGCCATTTTCAGTATTGATAATAGCTGTGACGGAATTGTTGTTCGCTGCTACTTCTTCAAACGAAGGAACAGATGCTTCAAAATTTACAGTCCCCGATTTGGTGATGTATTTGGTCTGGGCAAAACAATTGGAGCTTAAAAAAAGTATGGTAATGAGGAATGTTTTCATGATGTCTCTATTTTTATTATTCTTCCAATAATCCATTTTCTTCCCATTGAATAATGGTATCAATAAGATTTTGAGGTAATCTTGGTCCACCAAATGGCATCAAAAAGCTTAAATCTTGAGAAGAAATCCGATCCAATAACCCTCTGTTTTGAATGGCTTCTTTCACATTCTCATAAGTAAGCAATGGCATTGGAGCATCGTTTTCAGGAGGATCTGTATGGCAGATAATGCAGTTGTTGTTGATGATGGGTTGAACATCGTTTACAAAAGTGACCACTTCTGGCAGCTCTGTTTGGTCTATCAAGTCGCTTTCACTGGCACTCGTACAGCCAAACAGAACTATCAAAAGGGCATAAATAGGACGTATGTTTTTCTTCTTCATAGCAATTTTGTTAAAAAACACGGCTCAAATTAAATCCAAAATAGATGTTGCCATCACTCCAATCTCCCGACGCCTGACCTAAAAATCCATTAGTGTTCATGGCTTGAGCATTTGTAAAATGCATTTGGAAAACATGACCACCAGTTTCCAAATCTATCCCAAAGGATAAAGGGTTTTTAAAAGGAGAATCTTTAGACCTGTTCCAATGCCAGCCATAATCGGCATTTAATGACCAGCGTTTTCCCAATTTGTATCGCCCTCCAAATCCCATCGCAAATTGTGAGTTGTCCTGACTGTCAATGGCAACATAATTGTCATGAAAATAGGTAGGCGCAAGCTCTAACGTCCAATTGGTATTCAATTTTCTTGAAATCAGTAATTGTGTTGTGTACCCTAAACGATGTTTGAATTTTAATTTGGGCAAATTGTCTTTTTCCAGAGCGGTATTGACCAATAAGGAATGATATCCAACAATCGTAAAAGGAAAACCGTTATCCGCTTGTCGTGCTATTCGATATTTGATGGAAGATTCATAAATTTTTTGAAAGGAACTTCTGGAAACACTTATATTAAATCCATCGGAAAGGCCATAAACAGAGTTCAATCGCGTGACGGCGTCATCCAACCCAAAAAAGGTGTCTAGCCCATTTTCAATACTTCCAAATCGATGGGATACCACAAAGGTCAATTCTTTTTTGGCAACCAATTTTGTAGATTCAAAATTGACAATCTTCAAACCCTTGAAGGCTGCAATTGCATACTCATTTTGAGTAGAATCTACATCAATTTCTGCAAGCAAATCATCTTGTGAAAAGAGCAGAGAGGGCATGCAGAAAAAGATGTAGATGAAATACTTCATTTTTAATTTTTGATAAATCGTTTAGTAGTTTTACTACCTTCGGATTGTAATGTCACAAAGTATAAACCTTGTTTTAAAGCGGAAATATCTATTTGTAAATTTTCATTTTGATTAAATGCTTTGGATTTTACTTTTTTTCCTAACATATCAGTAATGAGTATTTGTCCTGATGGTATGTTTTGAGGTAAGTCAATAATCAACTTGCTATGGGCAGGATTTGCCTGTATATTAAAATTAATTTGGGCTTCCTCGTCAATCCCTAAATTATCCTCAACAGTAATCGTCCCAGACATACTTGCTGCACCGTGTATTCCACAGAAATAATCATTAGAACCTACAACAGTAAATGTATAAGAGAAAGTTGAACCCACAGGGCCAAGGAAACCGCTGTTGAAAGTTTCTACGGAATTCCCAACCACATTTTCTACAGTATGATTTGGGCTTGTCCATGTCCAAGTTACTGTGTCGCCAGTTTCAATGGTAAGGTCGGCGTTAGTTCCAATTCCCATAAACCAATCCAGGTTATATGTGGTCTGTGCACTTGCATTTAATATTCCAAAGAATATGATTAATAAATGTAATTTTGATTTCATAATAAATGGTTTTTAAATTAATTGAAAAAAATTGTTTAATTCTGATTAGAATTTATTTTGCTCCACCGTTACAGTTTTTAATCCCAAAAGACAGTCTAGAATCTATCTCATTGTTTTATGAATCGCTTGGTTTGTGAGGCTTCATTGGAATGAACCGTGATAAGGTAAATTCCTTGTGAAAGTCCCGAAACATCAATTCTTGTTAGGGATTCATTGTTTAAATTATCAGTCATTATAAGATGGCCAAGGAGGTTGTGGATTTTGATCTCGCCTTTATCAAGAGCCTGAGAAAATTCCAAATCAAGAAAATTTTCAACAGGATTTTGAACAATCTTAAAATTGCTGGCATTTTCAAATTCTTCAATGCCCAAGGCAGTTCCCCAAAACTGAGCCCCATTTTGACTGCCATTGCCCATATATTCCAATGGAGGAGCTGCAGCTACAAAGGTGCCAGCTGTCCAAATACCTTTGTTTACGGCAACCACTTCCCGTTGGTGACCTGCTGAACCCCATTCCACATAATCTTGCATCGCTGTGGAAGAGCCAAAGGAACTTGAATTGTAAAATCCTAACTCTGAACTCGAAACCGATAAACTAATATTGGTAGTTACGGTAACTTCTGCCCCAGCGGCTAAATTAAGAGAACCTTGAGTAACAGTTATCGTACTCAATTGATTGTAGTTTGGGAAATTACAAAGCCAATAAGTTCCTACGTTTACGGTGCTTCCACCATAATTATGTAACGTTACAGATCCTGTGGCTGGGTTTACAAGTTTTATTCTTACTTGTGAATGTGCTACAATGATAGAACCTAGGGTGATCATCATTGTAAAAAATAGTTTTTGTGTGTAATTGTTTTTCATTTTGATTGGTTTTTGAAGGGTTATTTAATTAATGTACATTGGTCCATTTTGACTTGTTCCAGCAAATCATCATAGCCTATAACGCGTCCTTTAATCTTTACTTTTGACTCTTTTTTAATAGGTGTTTCCAGACTGTCCATAAGTTGGCAAAATACATGTGAATTTAGAGTGAGTTCGGTGACATCGCCTTCAGAAATGGTTCCTGTAATGGCAACGGTTTTATTGAGATATTTTTTTTCACTTATTGAGATATCTGTTATAAAATCTTTCTGTATAGCATCTGCAGTCAATGAGAATTTGGGCATTTCGGCACTGATATTTCTATGGTCTTGGAACACATAATTGTAACCAATGACAACTATCAGTATCAGCAATATGATGACCAGCCATTTTTTCATTTGCACATTTTTTTGATAAACTGCTCCAGAGATAGGGCTGAAGCAGTTTACCTACATTAAAATTTGGGGGAGGATAAAACAATCTATTTTTCTAATTCATTTCAAAAGTTAAAGTATCAGTGCCACCATTGCCACCGCTTACGTGTATCAAACTTATTTTGGTGGCTGTTCGCGACGCAATATGCCAATCTTCTGTTAGATCCGCAAAATCATTTGGAGACGAAAAGGATATATTAAAGTCAATATCATCACTGCTATTGCTGTCGTCATTGCTGTTGTCATCATCGGTAATGGACCAAGCTCCTGTAACAGTTGTGCTACCATTATCTGCAACCAAAGACCCATTGCTATTAAATGTGAAATCATAACCATTGAAGTGGTTGGTTTCATCATTGCCAGAATCGATATAACTAGTAATTCTCCAAGTTCCGGTTTGAACAGTGGCCATTACTTCAGCAATCACTACGGTATTGTCATTAGGATTTGAACCATCATCATCAGATGACGAACAAGTGGACGACATTAGTGAAAAGCCCATCATTAAGAGCATGCTATAAAAAATTCCTTTTTTCATAATTAAAATTTTTAGGGTTTTAAAGTTTGTTGTTCAATTTTCTTTTTCAAATATGTTTTAGTTGCAATTGCTTTCATATCGCATTCTATTGTCGTCACCAACACGTAAATCCACTTTTTTTTCTCCAGGATGGTCTTCTATTTCATGCAGATTCCAGTTGAGATTACAATAGCTTAAACCTGGGATGTTGATGTCCACCATAATATCGTTTCCTGAACCGCTAGTGGACCAAGTTCCATAAGCTGTCGTTGAGTCCCAATAAACAGTAACGGTTCCATTGGTGAAGAAATTAAACAGATACCCGTCATACACATCATCATAATCTGTATCATTGCGCTCCAATTTATCCACTGTCCAATCGGAACAGTTGGTCAATAGGTCTCTCAATTGTACAGGAGAGCATCCATTACAGTCATCATCATTGTAATCATAATCATCATCTTCATCACAATCGTCACTATAATTTTCGATGGCATTTTGTAGATCATTCAAATTAGAAATGCTTAGGCTTGTGCCATCAGAAATTACAATCGATATGGGAAAATCGATACTGACGATATCGCTATCATCAATGCCATCAATGAAAGTGTACATCTGTTCATCTGTAGTGATTGTAACAGTAGAAATAATTTCGTTATTGGTATTGAATATGGAGGCGGTGATAGGATATTGAAAGTCAAGGCACTCAATATCATCATCGATTTCGTTTTCACCATTACAATTGCTGGAATAATTGTAAAGTTCGCTCATGGAGTTTATCGCCACCTGCGAAAAATCATTCAGAATGATGGTAATGGGAAACTCGATTTGAATAGTGTCCGCATCATCGTCATATTCATCAAAGATAGCTTCAATGGTGTCATAGCCTAAACTGGATGTCACCTCTAATGACATTCCGTTAACCACAACCGTCACTGGCAATTGAACAGTGAAACAATTGGCGTAATCGATAATATTGTCGATGGAGCCATCGTTCATGGCAGTGCGTTGCATCAAATTGGCAACTTGGCTATTGGGTGTTAAGGTCTCGTCAGGAGGCGCTTGTTCAAACTCAATTTCTTCTTTTCTGCAAGAACTATTGACGATAAAAGCCAATGACAGAAGGATTAAAAATAGGTATCTAAGAGTTTTCAATTTGTATAAGTTTGACTTTATACCATTAAAACAACTTTACTTAAAAAACTCCTGAATTTTTTTCGATTTATTTTAATTATTTTTAAATTCTAAATCAAAACCCTTTGCCAAAAAACTTAAACGAAACCATTTGTCAGGAACGGATTTTCTCAAGCATTTATAAAAAATATGCCCAAGACTTGCATGATTTCCTTTATTATAAATATGGAGAACAGTTCAATCCGAATGATAAAGCTCAAGAAGCATTCATCAAACTTTGGGAGAATTGTAAAGATGTATCCATAGACAAAGCAAAATCCTTTTTGTTTACGGTTGCCAATAATATGGTGCTCAACGATATCAAGCATCAGAAAGTGGTTTTGAACCATCAAAAAGTGAAGCCCAAGGATTATACCAATGAAACTCCTGAATTTTTATTTGAAAAGGAACAATATTTTGAAACCTACCAAAAAGCCTTGAGCCGTCTTACGGAAGAACAGCGTGTCGCTTTTATGTTGAACAAGGTGGAGGGAAAAAAACATCAGGAAATTGCCGACATGTTGGGCGTCACAAGAAAGGTTGTTGAATATCGAATTTACACCGCTTTTGACAGTCTTAAAAATGAACTGGAAGTATTTTTGAAAAAATAATCAGGAGAAACGAAGCTCAAGTTGTTATATACATGAATATGGAAAAAGAATACTTGATAGAGAAATGGTTGAATGGCGAGTTAACGCCTGAAGAGCATGAGGTTTTTAAAAATTTGGATGACTATCAATTCTATGTTGGTATTGTTGAAAACGCCAAAAACTTTAAGGCTTCCGATATCTCAAAGGTGGATGATTTTGAAACTTTCCATAAAAAATTGAACGCCAAAAAGGCCGAAGTTGCAAAACCGCTTTGGACAAATCCCTTATTGCGTGTAGCAAGTGTTATCATTATAGCCCTTGGGCTGTATTTCACCTTGTTTTACAATCCAACAACTCACATAACAACAGTGGCGCATCAAAAAACAACCATCGCGCTTCCAGATGCCTCGCAGGTGACCTTAAATACTTTATCGGAAGTTGCATTCAATAAAAACACTTGGGATAAAAAGCGTCAGGTCAATCTGAAAGGCGAAGCTTTTTTTAAAGTCCAAAAAGGAAAAACATTTGATGTCATTACTTCCGATGGGCGGGTGACGGTAGTGGGAACACAATTCAGCGTTAAACAGCGTGATAATTATTTTGAGGTCAAGTGCTACGAAGGCATTGTAAAGGTAACTTCAAATTCCATTTCAGATACGCTTACCGTTGGAGAAACCTATCGCATCTTGGATGGCAAATTATCACAAAACAAAACCACCTCCAAACAACCACAATGGATGGACAACATCAGCAGTTTTGAGGCCGTTCCTTTTAAAGAAGTCATTGCCGAACTGGAAAGACAATATGATGTGACTGTAGATATACAGAACATCACGCAAAATCCATTATTTACGGGTGGGTTTGTGCATGATAAGTTAGATAACGCTTTGATGTCTATTACGCAACCTTTAAATTTAACCTATAAAATAGTTTCGTCAAAGGAAGTTATCATATATGGCCATAAAAAATAGAATCTATTTTTTATTTGTTTTCGTCTGTTTTCTCTCATTTTCTGTAATGGCACAAAACACCAACGAAAAGCAACCACTTGCGGAAATTCTAACTCAGTTGCAGGCACGTTACGATTACAACTTTAATTATGCTGAAGAAACCATTACAGGCATCTCCTTGGTTCCTCCCAACGCCGATTTGACTTTCACAGAGGTTTTAGAGTATTTACGAACTCAAACGGGACTTCAGTTTACGGTATTGAATGATCAGTTTGTTTCCATAAAAATAAAGGAAGGTTGGACCGTTTGCGGGTATTTAAAATCAAAAGATACGCAACTGGGCCTTATGGCGGCCACCGTTCAATCTGAGAAAAACGCGACGGTAACGGATGAAAATGGCTTTTTTCAGTTGACCGTCCAAAATCCAAACCAGACCATCAGTATTCGATATTTGGGATACAGGACGATTTCAAAATCGTTTAATGACTTCAAACAGAATACGTGTGGGGATATCTTTATGGAATCGCAATTACAATCCCTTTCAGAAATTGTCATATCTGATTATATCGTCAGTGGTATCAATAAATTGAACAATGGGGCTTACGAAATTGATTTTTCAGATTTTGATATTTTGCCAGGGTTGATTGAAGCAGATGTGTTGCAATCGGTACAGGCTTTTCCGGGCATTCAAAGTGAAAACGAAACAGTCTCCAATATCAATATTAGAGGTGGCACTCATGACCAAAATTTGATTCTTTGGGACGATATCAAAATGTATCAATCGGGTCATTTTTTTGGTTTGATTTCCATGTTTAATCCACAGATAACCGAAAAAGTTTCCTTATTAAAAAATGGTACAGATGTAACTTTTACCGATGGAATTTCGGGAACGATTGCCATGAAAACGGATGAGCAAATCAATTCAAAACTCAACGGAAGCCTTGGTGCCAATTTTATTGATGCCAATGGATTTGTGGACATACCCATTGGTAAAAAATCATCCCTCCAAGTGGCCGCTCGAAAATCCATCAGCGAGTTTGTGGAAACCCCCACCTATAAAGCGTTCTTTGAACGGATTTCCCAAAACACCGAAATAGAAGACAATGCGGACAATATTATAAATTCCGACGAGGCTTTTGATTTTTATGACACCTCCTTGCGTTGGATTTATAAGATAAGCCCCAAAGATGAGGTACGTGTCAATTTCATAAATGTGGCTGATGAATTGGTGTTCGACGAGAATGCCAATGTGAATGACATCACGGAATCACGGCAAAGCAAGGTGACACAAAACAGCATTGCAGGCGGATTTCAATATAAAAGAACTTGGGACGACCGTTGGCAAAGTATTTTTTCTGCTTATGAAACCGATTATGAATTGGAAGCTATCAATGCAAACATCTTGGCTTCTCAACGATTTCTTCAAGAAAATAAAGTCTCTGAAACCAGCTTGAAATTGAACACGTATTTCCGGATCAATCAACGTTTTCAACTCTTGGGTGGCCATCAAGTGGTTGAAACCAAAGTTACCAATTTGGATGACGTTGATAATCCATTGTTTCATTCTTTGGTTTCGGAAGTCATAAGAACTTATGCCGCGTATTCGCAGGTCAATTTTGCAGCGGTCAATAGGAAAACCAATTTCTCAATGGGTGTGCGCTATAATTACATCGACAAGTTTAAGAAAAGCATTTTGGAACCTCGACTGAGCTTTAACCAACGCTTTTGGGAATATGTCACATTTGAAGTTTTGGGGGAATTCAAACACCAAAACACCTCACAGGTCATCAATTTTCAAAATGATTTTTTGGGAATTGAAAAACGACGATGGCAACTGTCCAATGATGAGGATATTCCTGTGATTGAAAGTAAACAAATCTCTACTGGCCTTACCTATAATCATTATGGCTGGCTGTTGAATGCAGAAGGCTATTTTAAAAAAGTGGATGGAATTACCACACAGAGCCAAGGATTTCAAAACCAATATGGCTTTACAAGAACTAACGGAAGTTATGAAGTAAAAGGTTTGGATGTGTTGTTGCGTAAACGCTTGGGAGATTTCAATACATGGCTCAGCTATTCGTTTATGGATAATAATTATACTTTTAAGGGACTTCCCGAAATGGAATTCCCTAGTAATTTTGACATTGAACACTTCATCACGTTGGGTCTCACTTACAATACAAACCATCTCAAGATTGCCTCAGGTCTCAATTGGCATTCAGGGAAACCCACCACCATTCCTGTGGAGACTGACGAAGTCATCAATGACGAAATCAATTATGAACCCGCCAACAGCAGTCGATTGGAGGACTATTTAAGGGTTGACATCTCGGCATTGTACGACTGCCACGTTGCCAAAAACATTAAGGGAACCTTTGGGGTTTCGGTATGGAATGTACTCAACACCAAGAATGTCATCAACGCCACCTATAGGGTCATGGACACCCAAAGCCAAAAGATTGAACAAAGCTCGTTGGGCTTCACACCGAATGTGCTCTTGAGACTATTTTTTTAATTTTTTTTGACTGCCAGAACATTTATATCGTAAATTTATTGATATGTAGTGCGATATAATTGTGTATGGAACCCCAAACAAAAGAAACATTCAAATTTAAACACCTTCCAAAACTTGTCATAGATACCTACAAAGCGTGGGACAAGGATGACCCATGGCGTTTAAGTGCCGTCGTCGCTTATTATGCTGTGCTGTCCTTGCCCGGATTATTGGTCATCATCATAAATCTTGTTGGAAGTATTTGGGGCGATGAAATCGTCACTGGCCAATTGAATTCGCAACTGTCGTCAGTTTTGGGTTCAGATGCAGCAAAATCCATTCTCGAAATGATTTCCGATACCCAGAATGCAAAAGAAAGCACCATTTCTACCATCATCGGCATTGCTAGTATTTTGTTTGGTGCCACTGGTGTGTTCTATCAACTGCAGATTTCCCTCAATAAAATATGGAAGGTTGAAGAAATCTCCAGCTTCAGCTTTATCAAAATAGTGACAGACAGGGCAAAAAGCTTCGCCTTCATTTTGGTCATTGGTTTTTTGTTGCTGATCAGTTTTGTGGTGACTACGGTCATTTCGGCATTGACCGATTACATTCAAAGAGCATTTCCTGATATAGTCCTATACCTCATATACGGTCTTAATTTCATCCTTTCCATAGCAATTATTTCCACCTTGTTTGCTTTGATGTTCCGCTACATGCCAGACACCAAGATTCGTTGGAAAACCGTTTGGACGGGAGCCATCATTACCGCAGTGCTGTTTGTCTTGGGCGAATTTTTACTGAGCCTTTATTTCGGCAAATCCAAACCAGGGTCTACCTATGGCGCTGCAGGGAGCATTGTGTTGGTGCTTTTGTGGGTATCCTATTCGTGTTTGATTTTTTTCTTCGGAGCAGAATTTACGCGTGTCTATTCCAAAAGATATGGTCATGATTCCCATACCGAAATGAACAAGCTATTGGACAAAATGGAAAAAGAATCGGGAAGTGAAACCGCTTAGCCACGTTTCACATGTTCAGCAAAAAACTGTCTGCTGCCTACTGACAACTGCGAATGAAACCCTATCTTTGCAGTCAAAATTAGAACAATATGCACAAAGCAGGTTTTGTGAATATCATCGGAAACCCCAACGTGGGAAAATCGACCTTGATGAATGCCTTTGTGGGCGAAAAATTGTCCATCATCACTTCCAAGGCACAGACGACCAGACATCGTATTTTGGGCATTGTCAATGGTGACGATTTCCAGATGATTTTGTCAGACACACCTGGCATCATTAAACCAGCTTACGAATTGCAAGAATCCATGATGGATTTTGTAAAGTCGGCGTTCGATGATGCCGATGTCCTCATTTACATGGTCGAAATTGGGGAACAAGAACTAAAGGATGAAGCGTTTTTTAAGAAAATCACGGATTCTAAAATTCCAGTGCTGTTGTTGCTCAACAAAATTGATACCTCCAATCAAGAACAATTGGAAAACCAAGTACAGTTATGGACAGCAAAAGTGCCAAATGCTGAAATCTATCCAATCTCGGCATTAAAAGGGTTCAATGTCAAAGAAATTTTCGACAGAATCATCGATTTGTTGCCAGAGTCGCCACCATATTATCCCAAAGACCAACTGACCGACAAGCCGGAACGCTTTTTTGTGAATGAAACCATCCGTGAGAAAATCTTGATGCACTACAAAAAGGAAATCCCGTATGCTGTTGAGATTGACACCGAAGAGTTTTTTGAAGAGGAGAACATCATAAGGATGCGTTCGGTAATCATGGTAGAACGTGATACCCAAAAAGGAATCATCATTGGTCATAAGGGTGCTGCTCTAAAGCGAGTAGGCGTGGAAGCACGGCAAGATTTGGAAAAATTCTTCGGCAAGCAAGTGCATTTGGAACTGTATGTCAAGGTCAACAAAAACTGGCGAAGCGACCAAAAGCAATTGAAGCGTTTTGGATATAACCAAAAATAGGATGCAGTGTTCAGTGTCAGTTTGCAATTACTTGACAGTCAAAAAAACTAAAGACTGTGACCGCGACTGAAAACTAAAAGTTATCTTTGCACCCGCTTACAGGAGATGTACAGCAGATTAAATCAAGAACCATGAGTAATATAGTAGCCATCGTAGGGCGACCAAATGTAGGAAAGTCAACCTTTTTCAACCGATTGATCAAACGTAGGGAAGCCATTGTGGATGCCGTGAGTGGTGTCACAAGAGATAGACATTATGGCAAGACTGAATGGAACGGTCGCGAATTTACGGTCATCGATACGGGTGGTTACGTTGTGGGAAGTGATGATATTTTTGAAGCCGAAATTGATAAGCAAGTAGAGTTGGCCATTGATGAGGCAGATGTCATTGTCTTTATGGTCGATGTCGAAACGGGCGTCACTGGAATGGATGAGGATGTTGCAAACTTGCTCCGTAAAGTGGACAAACCCGTTTTTTTGGCGGTCAATAAAGTTGATAATAACAAAAGAGCCGAAGACTCGGTGGAATTCTACGCCTTGGGCTTGGGCGAATACTTCAACATTGCCAGCACTAACGGAAGCGGTACAGGTGATTTGTTGGATGCTGTCGTGAAAGCCTTGCCACCATACGAACCAGAAGTAGCCTCCGAACTGCCTCGATTTGCTGTCGTAGGTCGTCCAAATGCTGGGAAATCTTCCTTCATCAATGCCTTGATTGGTGAGGATAGATACATTGTTACCGATATTGCAGGAACCACTAGGGATGCCATTGATACGAAGTACAACCAATTCGGGTTTGAATTCAATTTGGTGGACACAGCCGGAATCCGTCGTAAATCAAAGGTAAAAGAAGACCTGGAATTCTATTCCGTCATGCGAAGCATTCGCGCCATCGAGCATTGCGATGTCTGTTTGATTGTGGCTGATGCCGACAGGGGTTTTGACGGACAGGTGCAGAATATCTTTTGGTTGGCTGAACGCAACCGGAAAGGGATTGTCATTTTGGTCAACAAGTGGGATTTGATTGAAAAAGACACCAACTCCGCCCGCGATTTTGAAAAGAAAATCCGTAAAGAGATTGAGCCATTTACGGATGTGCCCATTGTGTTTATGTCGGTGTTGAACAAGCAGCGTATCTTCAAAGCCATCGAAACGGCTGTGGAAGTCTATAACAACCGTTCCAAAAAGATAAAGACGAGTAAACTGAATGAGGTCTTATTGCCCATCATCGAAAACAATCCGCCGCCGGCGTTGAAAGGGAAGTTCGTCAAAATCAAGTACATCATGCAGTTGCCTACACCGCAACCGCAGTTTGCATTTTTCTGTAATTTGCCGCAGTATGTCAAAGAGCCTTATAAACGCTTTTTGGAAAATAAACTAAGGGAACAGTTCGACTTTCATGGCGTGCCCATTAGTGTGTATATGAGGAAGAAATAAATTCATGATTGGTGGATTTATGGTTTGTTCTAGGAACAGCCATCCATCCATCAAATAAATGAATCATTATCCGCCCATTCCGTCCAAGAACCATCATATACTTTTTTACTGTTAGAATAGCTCAGGTTGCTCGCCAGCATGAGGATGCAAGCGGTGAGACCAGAACCACAGCTGAAGACCAAGTTGTGTTCACCTTGGCATTTGCTATCGAAAAGTGCTTTTAAGATTGTGTCACTTTTAAAACGGTGCCCCTCCAAAACGTCTTGGTAAGGAATGTTTACCGAGTGCGGAATATGTCCGCTTTTTAAATGGGCCCTTGGCTCTGGGGCAGTGCCATTAAAACGCCCCGAAGCGCGCGCATCCACCATTAAAAATTTTGGGTTAATTACATTTTCTTTGACGGTATCATACCTAATTACTAATTCGGGTTGAAAGTTGGCTTTAAAGTTGCCTTTCCCATAGTTGGGGTCTGTCATTGGCACTGTCTTAAACCCTTTGGCCTTCCATTCTGGCAGTCCACCATCCAACACCGCAACATGGTCGTGCCCCATGACTTTAAAAAGCCACCAAGCCCTTGGGCTCGAATACACCCCAAAATGGTCATACACCACAATGCGATGCTGACTGTTGATACCCAACTTTTGACATTCCTGTTCAAATTGTGCTGCAGTAGGGACTGTGTTTGGAAATGGACTCGACGTATCAGAAAATGCATTTTTGATGTCAAACCATCGAGCGCTTGGAATGACTTCATGTCTTTCGGAGGTCTGTGTCCCATCGGCACTAGCTTCTATGCTGGCATCCAAAATGATGAGGTCAGGGTCGTTTAAATGCTGGTGCAGCCAATCGGCAGATACAGTAGGAGCCATGGATGGACTAATTTCAAATAAAATTAGGCAAATTTTACAGGCTTTATATGCTATTTCAAAAAATTAAAATCAACAATTTCTCCTAAAGAAATGTATGCCAATGGGTTGAATACCTGATGGGGTTCTGTTGATGAATATTGTCGTTAACCCACTAACCACGTCCAGAATTATGAGAAAAAACAGCGGTCATGACACAGGCCCTACGACGATGACTTAAAAAAACACTTGGAAATGAATGTTAAAATAGTTACATTAGTTTTATGTAAACCACTACATACCAGATTATTATTAACCCTTAAACAATGTATGTATGAAACAAAAACTACTTTTTTTATTCTTTTTAACAGTATCATTCAGTTATTCCCAAGAACTACTGATCATTGATCTGTCGACCGAAAACCAAGTCACTATTACAGCGACTACGGGTACTTCTGCTGCCACGGTGACTGGCCCGGATGCCACTGGAGTTTATTTTGAAAATTTCTTTTCAAATGCTGGGACGCAAACCTTGACCAATGTGCTGGTATCGGGTAATATTACCACTCCCACCACAACGTCAGATGGTAGCCCAAGTATATTCCGAGGTTCTGGCACTGACCCTGGACTCAATATGTGGAGTTATGCCACTGAATCCAATTCGCCATTTACGGCAGGAGAGCAAGCTTTTACAGGCCAAGGGACATGGACCCTATCGGCAGCTGAGTATGCCGCATTTTTAACGGCACCTGCCAACGGCAACCTCTATTTTCCAGCCGATACGGTAGATGACCTTACGGCCACAACGCCACCAGCACTTATTGGTACATATACAGTCACCTTCCCATTGAGCGTGGATGAGGCACAAGTGGGTGCGTTTAGCTATCATCCAAATCCTGTGAATGAGGTATTGCATATCAGCTCACCAAAACCGATGGCTCAAGTAGCTATCTACAACATGTTGGGTCAGAACTTAAAAGTTCAAACCATCAACTCGCTGAGTGCAACGGTAGATACTGCCAACCTGGCAACAGGCACCTACGTGTTTAGAGCTTATTTTCAGGATGGCACCAGCAACACGATGCAAATAGCCAAGCGCTAATATTCAACGTTTGAGTGGATTTCAAACAACTTATCACAACCAGGGGAGAAAACTTCCCTGGTTTTTTTATTCCCACGAAAGCATCGCGTCACTTCGAGTGTTTTTCGGAATGCAATGGAGAAAAATGTATCGAGAAGCGAGTAAGAAAACATGATTATAACCCAAAAGCACCCATTATCATATCCTCGACAATGACATCTAAATGATTATATATTAATAAAGAATAGCAATATTTTCGATGAAATGCATCAAAAAAGACCATTTTTATTGAAAAATACGTAGAAGTACGTATTGTTTTTCTCATTTTACTCACAGACATTTGCTCCGTTGATGTACACCTGTCCCTTAAGGTGTACAAAACACCAAAAGTGCACATTGAGAACTAACTGTTATGGTCGTGCACTCCCCATAGCTCCAAATTAAATTAAACCTATTTTAAAATGAGAAAAACAGTAAAAAACGGAGCCAAAGTAGCCCATAAGGCTACCCTCCAAAAAAAAGCAAATGAACTTGTAAAACAAGTATTGTCCAATGAGGCTCAAGACGGCAACTTCACGCCAGAAGAGCAAGCACCGCAAGCGCAGGCTGAGAGGTCTGAGGAAGCAGTGGCTGAGCCAAAGAAAAAGTCAAAGAAAAAAGCCAAGGAAAAGGCCGCAAAAAAGAGAAGGTATCAACCCGAATCAGGTCATGGCGTCAACTATGACCATTTTGGTCAGCTCATCCAGTTTGTCTTCGGTATCGGTACCCCGCCTTACAGTCCTCCGGGCACGAGGCTGCCCCTTGCGCAGTTAGAGGCGTTGTACGCTCAGGCAGACTTGGCATTACAAAAGGTGCAGACCAAAAAGGAAGTCTTCCAGACAGCTATCAATGAGCGTCAAGCCATGTTCGATACAGTGTCACCACTCGCCGCACAGGTGTTCGGTCAGCTCGTCGCCTGTGGTGCAGATGACAAGCTCCTCGCAGATTTCCGTAACTATGCCAACCTCCTCAACGGGAAGCGAGCTAAGGACATAGACCCGGACTCAAACGATAAACACGTCAGCGCCAGTCATAAATCCTTCGCAAACCGCATCTGGTCATGGAACGGTATTGTCACCATCTGTGCAGGCTTCGACGATTACGAAAGTAACGACCCAGCCCTTACCGTCGCAGCCCTTACGGATGTTAAAGATGCATTGGTCAACTCCAACGCTGACTTTCAGAAGGCCTTTACCGACATTAAAATGGCTCGCATCCATCGCGACGAAGTGTTTTACAAAGCAGTAACAGGCTTGGTGCCAGTGGCACTGGATGTCAAAGCCTACATCAAGGCACTCTTTGGTTACAAAAGCGAGCTGTTCAAGATGGTCAACCATCTATCCTTCAAAAATTTCATAAAGAAGTAGATAGGTAGTACCATTAAGAGTAAAAACCATGGATTCTTAGGACTCCATGGTTTTTTTATGCCCACAAAAGCATTGCGTCACTTCGAGTGTTTTTCGAAATGCAATGAAGAAAAATGTATCGAGAAGCGAGTCTTTTCCCTCGTCACTTCGAGTGATGTTGCCCAAGCAAAATCGTATCGAGAAGCGAGTGTTTTCACTCTTCACTTCGAGTGATGTTGCCCAAGCAAAATCGTATCGAGAAGCGAGTGTTTTCCCTCTTCACTTCGAGTGTCCCGATACCCATCGGGATAATGGATGCAGAAAGGCATCCATTGAAATGTATCGAGAAGCAAATTAATTCTCGTCACTTCGAGTGATGTTCCCAAAGCAAAATCGTATTGAGAAGCGAATGTTCTCCCTCGTCACTTCGAGTGTTTTTCGAAATGCAATGAAGAAAAATGTATCGAGAAGCCTACCGTAACCGTCATCGCAAGGCCGAAAGCCAGTATCGAGCATTATCGAGAAACAAAATATATTTGTATCGAAGCTAGCTTACATAGTAAGTCGAGATAAAGCAATCTATTGAAATATATCCCGCTACCGCACATCGCGATAGCTATCGGGACGGGACTGGATGTGCGTCAGTTAGGCGGATGATGACCTGTGCAATGTAATTAAAAAGCCAAAGCAGTGACTAGCTACTTTGGCGGTGTCAATTGAACTACCAACGTCCCAGGCCGGGAGTTGAAGTAGACGTAAATGTATAAAAAATAGTGATTGGTGGGATGGGTGGTTTGGAAATTATTACGAAAAGATTGGCATTTGTATTCCTACATTAGTTATTCTTTATTTTTTTTATTCAGTTCATAAGTAAAACATTCACCTTCTTTAATTAAAATGGTGCCACTCCAACTTTTGGAACCATTAGCTTCTGCCCTGAAATCATAGGTTCCAGGCTTCAATTTTAAAGTAAATGCGCCTTGAGAAAAACAGTCGGCAGACTCTATGTCATATCCTAAATTTCCTTGTTTCTGTTCGTTTATTAAAATTTCAATAGTTTTAGCATTGCCCAAAGCAGACCAAAAGGTTACATAACCAGCAGCCAAAGGTTTAGTGGTTGTTGTAGGGCTATCTAAATCATATAAAAAATAGACCACAGCAGTATCTGAATTTCCATTTGGCAATTTTAAATTAATCGTGCTCTGTGCATTTTTTAAGTGAGATATTGTATCAAAAGTTAACGGTAATTCCGCATAATTGTCCATAACAATTGTTTTAATAGCATTGTTCTCTACAAGCGCTTTTGCGTCAGAACAATAATTAAAATTATCACTCACTTTTACGTTGTGCCAACCATCTACAATTATTTCGGGTAAAGTAGTTTTTTCTGAAAATAAATTTTTCACAATCGCCAATTGAGATTGGGCTTTCTCTATTTCTCTATCTCTCTTTTTTTCATCTTGCCAAGCATTTCTAAATGCATCCACGCTATTAGCAACCGAGTAAAGACCATAATTGCTAACATTAATATTTTGCCGAACTGAAACCTGACTAACGTTAATATAATTTTGAGCGAATAATTGACTGTTTACCGATAAGCTAAAAGCTATAAGCAATAGAAAGATGCTTGTTTTGAAGTTCATTAATAATAGATTTTGAAATGTAATTTTTGACTTTTTAATAGGTTACGTTGTTATATCTTCAACTCGATGACTAACAGAATTCTTCTTGTTATTTTTATAATTTGCTATAAGCATCCTCTATTACTTTAGCAATTAATTTTCTTCTACTGATTAAAAATTCCTGATATGGTAGTTGTTCCCAAGAATTAGGCAATGCATGCCAATATCTCATTTGCTCCAATTCTTCACTGGTGAATCGTTGCTCGTAAAATGGCAAATATATTTTTGGTTCTTTATCACTAATTGCGATATTGTCGCTCCATTCAACCAACGCAAAATTGGCAATCTGATTGAACTCTCTTGTCTCTGAAAATCCATTTCGCATTAACCAAGCTTTAGGAAAAAGGTGGTGTCTTTCTAAAGGTGATTTATTTGCTTTTAGGCCTGACTGAAGCAATTCATTCACTTTAAGTTTTGAAAACAAGCCCAAAGCATCATGGATATTTAAAGATGCATAATATGCGAACAAGGAAGGTGACCTAAAAGAAGATGTTGCCAAATCCATTGGCAATGTTACCTCCCAAAAATCTTTTGTTAGTTGAGAATCTATTATTTCATTTAATGTTTTGATAAATTCTTCAGCATTTTCTACGGTTCTAAACTTCGCAAAATCCATTTCCATTGCAGTTTCTGGTGAGCCAGTGTATCTACCAGTGATAGAACACATATAAAACCAACGAGCAACAGTTTTCTTTAGCATAAATAAATCTACCTGATAATCTACTCTACCCAATAAAAAGATAATGTAAGAATAAAGGATATTGTTATTTGATGAAATAAAGCTCTCATTTTTATAACCTGACTGCTGAATGGCTTTTAAAAACTCATGCCAATGTTGGATATTCAGTGCATGACTTTGAGCAATTTTTAACTTCTCGAATTGTTCCGCTCTACGTCCCTCACTAAAAAGACCGGAATCTAAATCTTTACCTCTCAAAATACTGTAGATATATTGGAGTCTCGCACGACGGAATGCCAAACCAACTGCGACCCTTAACATTTGGTCTGGTTTAGGAACTATTATATAATTAAAAGGTGTCGCTTCTGTTTTTGAGGGCATACGCGCATCACGGCAGAAATTTTCAATGTTTGTTCTGCCTTCATCCCAGAACACACTCATTAAGGTAAGAATGAAGTCTGCTTGATTGAGCGTTTTACCTTGTGAATTAATGCGAACAAATACATCTGCTACTTGTTCCTCATCAATTTCTCTAGATAGCTCTAATACTGAAAAAGGATAATTTTCTAAATTCTTTAGATTATTAAAGTTTTTGCGAATTGTTTTAATTTCTTCTGTTGTAAGTTCTTTATACTTTTTAAGGTTTTCGACAAAGGCATCCGTTATATCAAAAATATCAGCATCTTGAGCCCAAATTTTTGATATATTTTGAAAGTAGCGAGGGTTCTTTGCAATGGCCGCATCAGGAACCTCAAATTTTTCATCTAAAGGGTTGAAGGCAATAATGATAGTAGCTTTTTCATAATTCTCCCTGATTACTTCTTGTCCTTTTAGTACCGCATACATGGATGTCAATCTTTGTTGACCATCAACAATTAGTAAATCTGCGTGTTTTTGTTTTTTATCAGTACCAATACCTTTTACGCCCTCTGCATTGGCACTCTCCCAAAAAAGAAAGTATCCAACAGGGTATCCTTTATAAAGACTATCAAACAGGTCGCGAACTTTGGTGTCTTTCCAAACAAAAGGTCTTTGAATATCTGGAAGGCCGATGATTCCCAAATCTATGTTTTGAATGAGTGTATTTAAATTGTATTTAACGTCTTTAAAGAGTGTTGCCATGAGTTTTTGATGTTTCTAATTTTGACCATTTATTCTTGAATTGCTCATTGTTAAGATTACTCAAAGTCACAATTCCTCTAGTTTGATATTGCTTTATTTTTGTTTTGACTTCTTGTGATGTGCATATATAATAATCAGGAAGTTCCATTGTGTCACCTTTGATATTTACGAATATGTATATGCAGTTATCTTTAATATTACTTTCCATCAAAGGCCATCCAGAATTCTTTGCGTTATAAATTGATTTGACTTGAACTGCAAGCCTGTGATTTCCTTTCTCGGCAAACAAATCAACTGCTTTGGCATTTCCTAGGGTGATGCCTACTGACCACCCTCTTCTATAAAGTTCAGCAGCCACAAAATATTCTCCAGACAAACCTGTATTATTTCTGGGTATTTCTGCCATATTTAAGTTTTATATTTATATGATTCAAATAATTATAATTAATTGCTAATCTCAATTATCCCATAAAATACTCTTGTCGTTCCATCATAATACTCATACCCAATATTGCCAATTGAGCTAACCCAGACTTGATAACAATATGCGCTTTCAACCTCAAATTCCATACCTCGCAATCCAGAGATACTCTCTATGATTTTTGATTTCTTCAATTTTAATTTTGAAATTTCCCAATAGCCATTAGCGTGTTTGGTTTTAAGTGAAATTAATTGATTTCCAAAATCAAATGTATGATAGCTTAATTCTACATTTGTTTTTATAATTTTTGCTCCTTTTTCTAAATCATTATCAGTACTTGAAAATTTAAAAACTGGAAACTCATTTGAGACATCCCGGTTATAATTTTCCTTACTTCTAATTATTTCTTGCTGCTTTTCACGTTCGATTTGATAGCTATAATTTTCATTTTCTATTTGCCTAAAACTTCGATATGCGAAAAATGAAACAATCAATGTTACAATTAATACTAATGATATGTGTACTCGATTTTTCACACAATTTTACATTTTTAAATAGAACTCATTTTGAACTCACTAGCACTTGTCTAATTTCTTGCGCCCCTGATAAATCTGGCTTTATTACCAAAGCATCATCAATGTCTTGTATGGCTGAACTTAAATATTGTGCTGAATTGGGTTGTTTTTTTATAACTAGAATAGCTTGAATATATGTTTCCATAGCTTCTGATTCCTCACCAAGCATTAATTGAGCTAGACCTTTATTTGCATAGGCGATGCCTATTTGGGAGATTTCATTTGCCTTATCGCAATACTCAATACATTTTTCATAATCACCACTTTCGAATTTCGTCCATCCGAGATTCGTATAAAGTGCAGCTTTTTCTTCTTCTGCCGTCATTTTTTTTAAAACCCGTGTTTCGGTAATTGCAACGACTTCTATGTTCAGGTTAATACCACTGAAAGTACTAGGGTTTTTTATGCCCAAATACCAAGTTCCTGTTTTGATGTCATCGATTTTCACTACCGCTTGTTTTGTGTTTTCTGCAAGTCCTTCTGGATAATGACGGAATCTTTGACCATTTAAGTCTGCCTTTTGAATAAATAAATTCAAATTATCAAAATTCAGTAGGTAAACATCTGCCTTCGCCACTCCCTCTGGAACTTTTATGCCAGAACTTAATCCAGACGTGAGAAATGTAGGGTCTGCAATGCGTGCTGACAACTGCAATGCTAAATTCAAATTGCTAGAACCGCTTTGTCCTGGTGTTGTATTAAAACTGTAATACCACTGTACCGTATTAGGGGGTAAATCTATTTTAATATAGGTTCGCGATTTGCCTCCGAGAGACGCATTGGCACCTCCATTCAAATACATGTCTCTTGTTTCAATTATCGTTTTTGTTTCACGAATAATCTCATATTCTTGTGTGAATCCCAATTTGGATATCAACAACACTATCAAAATGGTTAAGCGGTACTTTTTCATAAACTTATAATTATATTTTTAACTATTCTTATTTAATCGAGTAGATATTTTGCCGTTTTTGATACTAAAGCCTTTAGACACTAGATTATTGGATCAATCTCATTCAAAACAGTTTATAACAAATAACTTTAGTATCATTCGCAATGAGTGTAAAACCGTGACGATAAACTAGATGTTGTGCAATGGCAAAAGGTGTTGAGGGTATATCACCATTAAAATAGTCTTTGTTTTTTTTTGCCCATTCTAATGTTGGCATTTCTACGAGATTATCATTATCGTCGTAGTGAATTATAATCTGTTTTCTATTCTTCTCTTTTGACATTATTTTATTTTTTAATTATTTCTATTTTATCTATCTCCTCCATTATCCAGACCATTTCGGTAAGGCTACAATTATTTTTGCTTATAGAATATGTCTTCGTATCAAAGGTTGTAGTCTATACTCCTTCGGATGTTTAAATTTTTTTTCAATCCTTACTATCTTTTTTATACTCTAGCGCCAGGTCGGTAGTGAGCAAATCATAGGTATAGTTCCCACTATAGGATGGACAGCAATTAGCATCTTCATCTGCCCAGATGGTAACGTTCCCTACAAGGTTGTCACCAGAGACTGTGAAGCCAGACATGACTTTCTGTAATTCAAAAGGTGCATCCATTAACTGAATCTTTATAAGTTGCTCTATACGGTCTGATAGCCTTACATCTTTATAATACTCTCCTTCATGAGAAAAAATGTATACAACGGGATTTGTCTCTATCGCATTCCCTCCATTGCAAGGGTCGCCTAGGTGCATCACCACAACAGCATCTACCATACCATCATCATTAAAATCTTTTTTTGTGATGGTAAGATCCTCTGAAATTCCGTTGTTTAAATTTGGGTATTTCTCTTTCCATTTTTGGTAATCATCTTCACAGGGTCCGCCCAACTGATGTGTCAGTACCAGTTCTTTCTTCCATTTTTCAATTTCTTTATCCAATGATGGTTTTGGGGTTTGACCTTCGCAATTGAAGGTTAAAGAAGCTACCAATGCAAGGATGTAAAGGTTTGTTTTCATAGTATAAATGTTTTGCGATTAGGTTTATTTTGATTTTAATGTGTTTGTTTTATTCTTGATAATATCGAAGTTAAGGCTTATAAAATAATCAGGCACGAGTTGTAAAATATCTTTCTTTGCAATGTATTTTTGGTCTTTTAGAGCCGAACTGCTAATTTTGTATACTACTATAAAATGATTTGATTCTTGGCGGTTGTATAATTTACTGTTCGACGTGATTAACAGAATTAAAAAATCATATAATTCAGGATTACCAATATCTTGATTTGTTTTCTTTTTACTGTTATTTATTTTAATCTGATATTTTTTATTGTCTATATCCCATCCTTCATAGCCAGGTTCTCTTTGACTATCACATAGCGTCAATCCATATATTTTTTCTGATAAATATTCTGCTATGTCGGCGGTATATTTTGAACTTCGTATTATTTCTTTATCAATTAGCATATCGGTGGACAAGAAAAAGGATTTTAATGCATTTTGGATTTTCGCATCAAGCATAGATCAATTATTTAAAGTTTATTTCACATTTATTTGCATAGAGCTAATTCGATTAACTTCTTAAATATTCTGCTTCGTAATCATTTAAGAACACAACAACCTGCTCAACTACTGTATCTACCATCTCGATAAAATAGTCAGCTTCTTTATTTAAATCTTCCAATATCTTTGAACTTGACAGATTCAAATAGTTGTTTTTAGTTGTTTTAATTTCTCTGATGACAGGCCAGTATATATTTAAACGACGGTCTCCACTCAATATATTATCGCATATTTTTTGTTTGTTGAATATCCCCACAAACAATCGACCATCATTATTGCCTTTTCCAGAAAATGATTCAATGCCAAATCGTATATCCCTTTTACGGAATTCCAAAGTGTCTATCCATATTTGCGAATTTTGATTACTACTGTCTAGTCCAAGGTGGACATCCAATCCCAAATGGAGCGTAGTGAATTTTTCATAAACAGCTTTTCTAAATTTTTCTCTCACCTCATCTACCACTTTCTGATAATGGAAATTCACAAATTTAGCCGCTTCCAAATTATTTAAAATAGCATCCTTTAATTCCTTTTCTAGCGTGTCTTCCATAGTGTGCGTCAATCTTTTTAAAAGTATTTGATATTGTTTTATTGAATTGTATATGATTGAACTAGAATTCATCTCTTTTAAGTTTAAACACTTATCTAGCCATTTCAAAATCTCATCTGTATATGAAATTACTCGAAAATCTTCAAGTTCAAGTCCATCAATACTTTGGGGTGATGGCGGTTCGCCATACAGATTAAGATAATATAAGGTAGTTTGCCCCTTATTATGAAGGCTGTATCTATACATTTGCTTCCGCTGGTCGCCTGCATAAATTTTATTCTCTATCGCTATGGTTTTGCCAGAACTAAATAGAACTAAAATATCAATGAAACCACCTGTGTCATAGGCTTTATCAATTCTTCCTAAATGATATTCTGCCTGTACGGTAGCACGTTTTAAGTCTTCGTCTTCGTAATCATATCCTATTTTATCCAAAAACAATTTTAGAAATGTATCTTCAAAATAATGGTTCTCTTTCGGGTTCAAGAGTGCTACTAGCATTTTTGAATGGGTTCGGGTTTCATTGGTTTCCATCCCAAGCACCGAAAAGATATTGAAATCTTCACCTCTTGCTTTTCTATCTTGTATGTCTTGATCTATAATATGCTTTGAATCGTGGAGCAATGATTCTAATGTTATTACATTCATACCAGTGTTTTATTTATTTCTTGTTTGTTGATGTGTTTCAAAATCTACCATTCTACCAGCATCTTACCACTCTTTAAAATTTAAATTTCAATTTTATCTATCTCCCCCATAATCCGAGCAGTTTCGGTGAGGGCTACGATTATTTTTTGGTAATGGAAGATGTCTTCATAACTTAAGGTGCGTTCTTTGCGGTCTTTGAGCCACTTTTGGGCTGGCTGGTAACCGCCTATGTAGAACTCCCATGCTGTTTTGGGGACGTTGTCGAAATATTGGGTTTCGTTGATGTATACAGCCCCAATTGCTGACTTATCGACTGCGCTCGCTTCTCGATACAATTTTGCTGACGCAAAATCACTCGAAGTGACGAAGTGGGGTTTTTCAACT
This sequence comes from Gelidibacter sp., assembly GCA_041391925.1. Lineage (GTDB taxonomy): Bacteria > Bacteroidota > Bacteroidia > Flavobacteriales > Flavobacteriaceae > JBPOFM01. The sequence goes on from JAWKNA010000004.1 coordinate 267,013, forward strand.
ATATTGTTGCCATCTATTGGGTAGGTGGTGATGTAATCTTCTACTGTGGGTGACTCCAGTAAGTGGAGTGCTGTGAGTTGGCTGCCGAGGTGGGCAAGGTCGTAGAAGGTTTTGGGGTCTTTGGGATAGGGTACGCGTGGGAAGTCTATTTTCAAAAACTCCTTATAGGTCTCTCTATACGTGGGGCTGTGCAATACGGCATAGATGTAATGCAGCAGTTCTTCGGGTGAGAAGGTATTGGCTTCTACAGTAACATTCGGGTCTGTGTCTTCGCCACGGAAGTGTAAGCCAGTTTGTTTTTCAAACTCCTTAATAATCTTCATATCAAAGTTGGGTACGTGCTCGAGTTGTGTTTCTAGGCTTTGTTGGTCTGTGGATTCTGGGTATAGATATAGAGGAAATGTTGAAGGCCCTCCTCTTCTGTACATATTTGTATCTGTCAAACAACTAGTAACATATAGACAATCAAAATAATTAATATTTGCTGCTTGGGGCTGTGAAACTAATATTAAGCCAATATTATTGTGTTTTAAATGATAAATAGTTTTTTCTCTTGCCCTGCCAAGTAAGGTAGTATCGTAATAAATATATCCGTTGTCGAAAGGGCGATAAGAATATTTATAAACTTTGGAGAAAATAAAGTCTTTTCCGAGCATCTCTATATTCTGTTCAAGATTTAATATGTCATTTGCAACTAAATTTTTATCGTCATGTGTTTTAATACCACTTGTTTTAAACGGCATTAATTTTACCACTTCAAACCCTTTCAAATAATCTTCTTTCTTATCCAAATCTTGTGGTTTAAAATAATAGTGTGGACTTTCTATTTTGACATTTTCGAACTTGATACTTTTAATGGTATTCTCATATAAGAAATTATACTTTTTATCTCTCTTACCATATAAATCGTAATGGTACACCTGTCCAAGTTCATCTGTATTTTTCTGTCCGGTTTTTACCAAAATATTAATAGATACCCCTTGCCTAATATCGAAGACATTGTCATCTGCCCCTCCATCGGGAGCAACCTCCTTTTTAGTACTGTTACCATGTAAATCAATCGTATAAATTTTATCAAAAGACTTTAATAAATTCCACCTCATTCCCCTAAAAAGTGGAGCATCTAAATAAGTATGAGGATTTATGAAAGCTATAACGCCTTTATCATTCTTATCTATAAAGTGTTGAGCATATCTTATGAATTTGTATTCATCGGCATTAATTGATTTTGAATTTTTCTCCTTTAATTTTTCCTTACCTCCAGGCTCTTTTTTATAATCTTCCATCAGGTTCATAATCCACTCGCCTTTATTGGCACTCTCGCCACTATAGGGCGGATTCCCTATGACACACATCACAGGTGTATCGCGTTTGATTTGGTTGGCTTCATTGGCCTCGCTGCTTAACCAATTGGCAAAGAGGGTACCTGTGTCTGGGTGGTATTCTTCGAGGGAGTTGGTGAGGTAGATGCGTGTGCGAGATTGCCGCGCTGCGCTCGCAATGACAGGCTTGTACCCAGTGTCCTTTAACAATAAATCAATTTGAAGGTGTGCCATGGCGTAGCTAGCCATGAGCAACTCAAAGCCATTGAGGCGTGGCAGCAGTTGGTTTTCCACATAGCCCGACCAGATGCCCTCTTGCCCTTTGAACTTTTTGTGAATATGCTTAATCACTTCGGCAAGAAAGGTGCCCGTACCCGTGGCAGGGTCGAGTATCTGTACCTTGTGAACTTCTTGGTCATACTGCTTGTAGCCCGACTTAAACGTCTTATCGGGTATTTGGGTGTTCATTTTTACGGTGGTCTTTGAGGTGTCTGCCAAACCTTGCGGCAGTCCAAACTCACTCTTTAAAATATCATCTACGGCACGCACGATGAAGTTGACCACAGGTGCAGGTGTGTACCAAACGCCACGTGCCTTGCGGAGTTTTGGGTCGTACTCGCTCAAAAAGGTTTCGTAGAAATGGATGATGGGGTCTTCCATCTTGGTGGCCTTGCCGTAGTTTTTCAAAATGTCCTCTACGTTGCAAGCCAGGAAAATCTCAGTAAGATTATCCACAATCCATTTGATGCGGTCGTCAATATCTGGCCCCGCGATATAGCCAAAGAGTTTTCTCAAAAACGGATTGCTTTTGGGTATCAGTTCTGCCGCTTCCTGACGGCTAAATGTGCCAAGTGTAGGGTCGTGCAATCGCGCAGCAAACATACCATACGCAATGGTTTGTGCATAGACATCGGCGAAGCCCTTGGGGGTGATGTCGTGTATCAAAATGTCCTTGAAGGCATGCATCTGCTCCTTGAGGGTGCTATCTTCCTGATGCGTCTCATCACTGGTCAGTGCTTTGCCAATCACATCTGATAAGAGCCTTGCCTTACCTGCCATCATCTCTGCCAAGCGTTTTGGGCTTTTGATGGTCTGGCTGATATGCACCGTAAACTCCTTTATAAGATTTTCAAAAGCAACGAAGTTTTCCGTTATCGGCTGAATGCTGTTATCAACAACCTGTGCAATGGCAATGCTGGTGACGAAATGCCCATCGCGATAGAGATGAAAATCGAGATAGTCTGTAAAGATGAGATTATTGAGCGATGCCTTATAACGGTCGAACTGTTCTTTGTTGCCCGTTTTCTTTTTGCCTTCCAAATCTTTATCGCCTATGTCTTTGGCTTCTATAAAACCAACGGGTACGTCTTTTTTAGTTAGGATATAATCGGGTGCACCGCAGGATTGTCGTTTTGGTTCATTTGTGGCGCGCACCTCTGGCACAATGGATTCAATGAGTTGTTGCAAATCGCCACGAAAGGTATGTTCTGTAGCATTGCCAAGCTGATAACGTTTGTTGATGTTATCGAGATATTGATGTACGGTCATTTAGTTTAGCTTCTGTTAAGGTGCTAATTAATTTACTAGGGAGAAGTTAAATATACTAAGAAAATCTGTATTCTTACAAATATAAACTATCAAACAACAACCATCATATCCTAGGGCTCGGAATGCATCGTATAGGGCTCAGGGTGCGTCGTATAGGGCTCGGAGTGCATCGTATAGGGCTCAGAGTGCATCGTATAGGGCTCGGAGTGCATCGTATAGGGCTCAGGGTGCATCGTATAGGGCTCGGAGTGCGTCGTATAGGGCTCAGGATGCATCGTATAGGGCTCGGAGTACATCGTATAGGGCTCAGGGTGCTTCGTATAGAGTGTATATTGCAACCGCCAAGGCAGTTCTACGTATATAATAGCACAAAAATAAAGAAGAACACCATCCCGCAAGAATACCTACTGTCAACTGTGAACCGTCAACCGTAAACTGTAAACCGTCAACTGTAAACTTCGCTACCAGCCCCCAGAGGCGCCACCACCACCAAAGCCGCCGCCGCCAAAGCCTCCGCCAAAGCCGCCACCGCCGCCAAAACCACCACCGGAGCTGCCCCCAAAGCCACCCGAGCCGCCACCAAAACTGCCACGGCCCAAATTGCTCAAGATAATGGCATCCAGAAGGCTGACACCGCCGCCCGATTTGCGTCCGCCACTGCCACCGCCTCCGCGTCGGCTGTTGGATATGGAGATGACCACAATGATAAAAATGATGATAAAGAAAAAGATGGCCCCAAATGGGAAGTCGTTTTTGGAATTCGATTGGCGTGTGCCTTGGTATTCCCCGGTCATCACCTCAAAAATGGCATCCGCACCACGGTTGAGCCCGCCATAATAATCGTTCTGCTTAAAATAGGGGATGATATCCTCTTCAATGATGCGTCTAGACATGGCATCGGTGAGCAAATGCTCCACACCATAGCCCGTATTGATGGCAATACGCCGATCGTCGCGCGCCAAAAGGATCAAGATACCATTGTCCTTGTCCGCCTGCCCAATGCCCCATTTCTGCCCCCATTGAGCCCCGAGGTAATTGATATTTTCACCTTGCGTAGAAGAGATAATGGCCACCACGATTTGGGTGGACGTGGTATCAGAATATTTAATCAGCTTTTGCTCGAGGTTGTTTTTTTCCGTCTCCGAAAGCAAATGGTAATAGTCATACACACTGGTCTGCTCGGTCACATTGGACGGCTTTTCAGGAATCTTATATTGGGAAAACCCCAGTTGGGCACACCCCACCGTCAGCAAGACCATAAAAAGAAAGCGTTGAAAAACGCCTCTTTTAACTATTTTCTTACTGTTACTGCCTACTGAATACTGCATACTGCTCACTAGAATTTATCCTTTTGAAATATCATCCGGAAGTTCATTCTTGTCGCCCGTTTCCCAAGGGAAATAGGTTTCCAGTTCTTTCCCGGCGCGCAAAATGCCATCAACCAAGCCTTGCTTAAAATGCCCTCGCTTAAAATGCCCTTGGATGATATCTTTGGTGCGGTCCCAAAAATCCTCTTCTACCACATTGTTGATGCCCTCATCACCGAATATGACAAAGTTTCGGTCTTCTACCGCCACATAGATCAACACGCCATTCTGCAATTTGGTATTGTCCATTTTGAGCATGTGAAATACTTCCAGTGCACGTTCATACACATCAATCTTGGAGGTCTTCTCGATATGCACCCGAATCTCTCCAGAGGTATTTTTCTCTGCGGTACGGATGGCGTCAATGATTTGTTTCTCCTCGTCGGCCGTAAGGAATTCTTCTATTTTGGACATGTATTGAAGTTTTGATGGTCTCTTTTCTCTCCTCTCTTCTCTCTTCTCTCTCCTCTCTTTTCTTTACTCTAAAAACACCTATTTGAAATCAAAATCCACGTCGGGTGCATTTTCGGCACCAGCATCTGCTTTGTAATAGCTCATGGGCTGAAAGTTAAACAGACCTGCCAATAACGAATTTGGAAATGTTTTGATATGCTTGTTGTAGGGCTCTACCTTTTCGTTAAAGCGGTCCCTTGCCACATTGATCCTGTTTTCTGTGCCTTCCAACTGCGATTGCAATTCGAGGAAATTCTGGTTGGCTTTCAGTTCTGGATAGCGCTCCACGGACACCAATAATCTGGAAAGCGCACCGCTCAAACCACTTTGGGCGGCTTGGTATTGTGCCATGTTTTCTTCGGTAAGGTTACTGGCATCTATGGTGGTAGAGGTTGCCTTTGCCCTTGCTTCGATGACTTCACGAAGCGTGGTACGTTCAAAGTCGGCGGCACCTTGTACGGTTTTTACCAAATTGCCGATAAGGTCATTGCGACGTTGGTAAGAACTTTCCACATCGCCCCACGATTTGGTCGCGGTTTCTTTAAGCTCCACAGCGGTGTTATTGAATCCTTTTCCCCAAGAATACAGGGCAATTGCCAATACAGCAATAATGATAACAGGAATGAGCCATTTTTTCATGATAGTTGATTTTTAAGTGTTAGTGTTTACGTTGATGCTTACGTTAATTAGTTGACATACGAACAAAAATGTTACAGTTGGTCCTTGATTTTCATAAGTTGTGCCTTCACATCTTCCAATTTAGCAATAATTTCAAAAGTGTCCAGGGATTTTTGCTTTTCTTCCTTTAAATGTGTTTTGGCGCCTTCGAGTGTGAACCCTCTTTCTTTTACCAAATGGTAGATGAATTTTAAATTGGTAATGTCTTCCGGAGTGAATTTCCGATTGCCCTTGGCATTCTTCTTGGGTTTTAGGACATCAAATTCCTTTTCCCAAAAACGAATCAATGAGGTATTGACATCAAATGCCTTGGCGACCTCGCCAATGCCATAATATCGTTTTTCAGGAAGGTCTATATGCATCGGCTTAATCTAATGATTGGTTTTCCAAAGAAGCACGCTCCAACAATCTACCATATTCTTCAGCAGACAGATTGCCATAATAAAAATTCATGGGGTTGATGCGTTCGTCATCCTTAAACACTTCATAATGGAGATGGGGTGCCTCCGAACGGCCGGTACTGCCCACAAATCCAATCAAATCGCCACGTTTTACTTTCTGGTTGGCGCGTACATTGTACTTATATAAATGTCCGTAGAGGGACACATAGCCGTAGCCATGGTCTATACGAATGTGGTTACCGTATCCCGTAGACGTATTATCGGCCCTAATGACCACACCATCTCCAGTGGCATACACAGGCGTGCCTCTGGGTGCGGTAAAATCCATCCCATAATGGAATTTACGCACTTTTGTAAAAGGGTCGGTACGATAACCATATCCTGAAGCCATACGTGTCAAATCTTCAGTATTGACCGGTTGAATGGCAGGAATGCAGGCCAAGAACTTTTCTTTGTTTTCTGCCAGCACCGCAATTTCATCCAATGAACGCGATTGGACCACAATCTGCTTTTGAAGGATGTCCATACGTTTATTGGTTTCGATGATCAATTTTGAATTGTCAAAACCTTCCAAATCCTTATACCGATTGATACCGCCAAAACCTGCCTTGCGTTGTTCTTCCGGTATGGGATTGGCTTCAAAATAAAGTCTGTAAATGGCGTTGTCACGTTCTTCCACATTGGCGAGCACCGCTTGGGCTTCGTCCATTTTTTTGTTGAGGAGTTGGTATTGCAATTGCATGTGTTGCAACTCCCTTGCCAAGGCGCGTTCTTTTGGAGATTGTACATATTGGCTTGCCAAGAATACAAATAAGAATCCAAAGAGCGCTGCAGCCAATAGAAACGTGAAGGCATATTTAAAGGTTCTCCCTTTTTTCTTCTCTATTTTTCTATAGGATAACGAATCGGAATCGTAATAATATTTTACCTTACTCATTGGTTAAATTATACTATTTTTGCACTTTACAATGACAATGAATGTCATAAGCTGTTAAGGTAAACGAACAAATTTTCAAAATATTTGAATCGTAAATTTAGTAAAACTAAATGACAAAATTTGAAAGTAGTGTCATTTGGGCAAAATTAGCAATAGTTTTATGGTTTTGCCTCCGTTGAGGTTTGTTTTTAACAGCATTTTATAAGAACTAGGACAGTCAATTTAACATATGAAGTCGCAAGAGATACGTTCACAATTTTTAAACTTTTTCAAGGACAAGCAGCATAGCATTGTTCCTTCTGCGCCCATGGTATTAAAGGATGACCCAACCTTGATGTTTGTCAACTCTGGGATGGCCCCTTTTAAGGAATATTTTTTGGGAAATGCTATCCCAAAGCACAAACGAATTGCAGATACACAAAAATGCTTACGCGTCTCTGGAAAGCATAATGATTTGGAAGAAGTAGGTTATGATACGTACCATCATACCTTATTTGAAATGCTTGGCAACTGGAGTTTTGGCGATTATTTTAAAAAAGAAGCCATTGCTTGGGCTTGGGAACTCTTGACTGAGGTCTATGGAATTGATAAGGATATATTATATGTAACAGTTTTTGAAGGAAGTGAAGAGGATAAACTTCCGATGGATACCGAAGCCTATGATTTATGGAAATCCTTTATTTCGGAGGACCGCATCTTGATGGGAAACAAAAAGGACAACTTCTGGGAAATGGGCGATCAAGGCCCTTGTGGTCCTTGCAGCGAAATCCATGTCGATATTCGTTCGGCTGAAGAAAAGGCAAAAGTAGATGGTAAAATATTGGTCAATGCCGACCATCCGCAAGTGGTGGAGATTTGGAATCTCGTCTTTATGCAATACAACCGAAAAGCCAATGGTTCCTTGGAGGCATTGCCAGACAAGCATATCGATACAGGAATGGGTTTTGAGCGCTTGTGTATGGTATTGCAAGGTGTCCAATCCAATTATGATACCGATGTGTTTACGCCCATCATCAGGGAGATTGAAACTATCGCTGATAAAGAATACGGTACTGACGAAAAGGTTGATGTGGCCATCCGCGTCATCAGTGACCACGTTAGAGCAGTCGCTTTTTCTATTGCTGATGGACAATTGCCAAGCAATACAGGTGCTGGATATGTGATTCGAAGAATTTTGAGACGTGCCATTCGTTATAGCTTTACATTTTTAGAGCAAAAGGAACCCTTCATCTATCGTTTGGTGGATGTATTGAGCCAAAAAATGGGCGACGCATTCCCAGAATTGAAATCCCAAAAGCAACTGATTGAAAATGTCATCAAAGAGGAAGAACAATCCTTTTTGAGGACTTTGGACCAAGGGTTGATTTTATTGAATCGAATCATTGAAGAATCCAAATCGGATGTGGTTTCTGGGGAAAAAGCCTTTGAACTCTATGATACCTTTGGTTTTCCAAAGGATTTGACGGCGCTCATTCTTCGTGAAAAAGGATTAAGCTATGATGAAAAGGAATTCGATACCAAACTGAAAGAACAAAAAGACCGTTCACGAGCTGCCAGTGAAATGTCTACCGATGACTGGACCATTCTCGATGATGATGCAGAGGAAGAATTTGTGGGTTATGATTTGTTGGAAGCCAATGTAAAACTCACTCGATACAGAAAAGTTGTTTCTAAAAAAGATGGCGAGCTGTACCAATTGGTCTTCAATTTAACACCTTTTTATCCAGAAGGTGGTGGACAGGTTGGCGATAAAGGCTATCTAGAAGATATCCATGGTGATGTCGTTTATATTTTGGACACCAAAAAGGAAAACAATGTCATTATACATTTTGCAAAAAATATTCCAAATCACATCCATGAAACCTTTAAAGCTGTTGTAGATTCCAAGCAACGCTATAGAACCGAATGCAACCATACCGCAACCCATCTGTTGCATCAAGCACTGCGCGAGATTTTAGGGACCCATGTGGAGCAAAAAGGTAGCGCTGTCCATTCCAAATATTTGCGTTTTGATTTTTCACATTTTTCTAAACTGACTGCTGAAGAATTACAGGATGTGGAGAATTTCGTCAACGCACGTATTGAAGGTAAATTGGCTTTAGAGGAACAACGAAACATTCCCATGCAAAAGGCGATAGATGAAGGTGCCATGGCTCTGTTTGGTGAGAAATATGGTGATACTGTAAGGGCAATTCGTTTTGGAAAATCGATTGAATTGTGTGGCGGCACCCATGTCAAAAACACTGCGGATATCTGGCATTTCAAAATTGTGTCCGAAGGTGCTGTTGCTGCGGGCATACGTCGCATCGAGGCCATCACCAATGATGCCGTAAAGGACTATTATCAAGAACATGACACATCGTTTCATGAACTAAAACAGTTGCTCAACAATGCCCAAGATCCTGTAAAGGCATTACAACATCTTCAGGCTGAAAACGCTGATTTAAAAAAGCAAATTGAAGCACTTTTAAAAGACAAAGCCAAGAACATCAAAGGAGAATTAAAAAATGAATTGACAGATGTAAACGGTGTACAATTTCTAGCTAAAAAACTGGATTTGGATGCCTCTGGAATCAAGGATTTGTCATTTGAATTGGGTCAGCAATATGATAACCTCTTCTTGTTGTTTGGTGCTGAAAACGATGGAAAAGCATTGTTGTCTTGCTACATCTCCAAGGAATTGGTCGAGAGCAAAGGTTTGAATGCTGGGACGATTGTCCGCGAACTTGGTAAACACATTCAAGGTGGTGGAGGTGGACAGCCGTTTTTTGCGACAGCAGGTGGTAAACATCCTGCTGGGATTGAGGATGCTTTAAATGAAGCTAAAAATTATATTACTAAATAATTCATTAATGAAAGCATACCTTATATTTCTAATTGGATTTACCTGTTTTGAACTAAACGCACAATCCATTAAGCTTTCTAACAGCAGGGATTTTGATGTTACATATGTTCAATGTGTGAATGAAGATGGTATTTTAATAAAAAAAACAGAAAAGATTGATGTAATCAGAAATCCATCCCATCGCCTAATTGGAAAAATTCAATATAGATTAAAGTTTTTGGGTTATGATATAGATGAAACAGGAGTTATTGATGAGCAAACTGGTAAACAAATAGCTTTGTTCAATAAAAATAATGGAGTAACATGTTATTTTGGTTTGAGGAGAATAACAGTTGAACTATTAAACATAAAATATAAGGAAAAGAAAAAAGTACAAAAAAAACTTCACTAAAACTAGTATCTCCGCCTTGTTAGTTAGACATTAGCATGAAACTCCAAACCCAAATACCATTAGAAAAACAGTCTCATCAACTTATAGACTATCATTCTAATATGCTTCTTTTGGGGTCTTGTTTTGCTGAATATATAGGCGAACAGTTTGATTATTACAAGTTTCAGCACCTTCAAAATCCGTTTGGAATTTTGTTTCATCCCAAAGCCATCGAAACGTTGGTTTCCAATGCCATCCACGGGAAAGCATATGAAGATTCAGATGCTTTCTTTCACAATGAACAATGGCATTGTTATGATGCACACTCTAAATTAAACACTACGTCAAAAGATGAATTGCTCAAAACGCTCAACACACAACTTAATGTCACAGCGAAGCAACTTCACGACGCTACCCACATCATTTTGACCTTTGGTACGGCTTGGGTTTATAATCATTTTAAGTCAAATTTGCCTGTAGCCAATTGCCATAAGGTTTCCCAAAGAGAATTTGTCAAACAATTGCTCTCGGTGGATGACATTGTCAATTCCATAACATTGATGGTGAATCAAATTCGTCAAGTAAATCCAAAAGCGACCATTATTTTTACCGTGTCACCTGTAAGACACATTAAAGATGGTTTTATTGAAAATACACAAAGCAAAGCGCATTTGATTACTGCCATCCACCAATTTTTGACACCTCGCGCGGCGTCTCAATGCTTCTATTTCCCATCGTATGAAATCATGCTAGACGAACTTAGGGATTATCGATTTTATACCGAGGATATGCTGCATCCAAACCCAATGGCGATTCGCTATATTTGGGAGAAATTTCAACATGCTTGGATTGTATCAGAGGCTCAAAAACTGATGAACACGATTGATGAGATTCAAAAGGGACTAAAACACAAGCCTTTTCATCCGAATTCGGAAAGCCATCAACACTTTCTACAGCAATTGGAACTCAAAAAACAAGGTGTTCAATCGCAATTTCCCTATATTAAATTTTAGAAAACCGTCTTCGGCACAAAGATGAGCTCTATTTTGTAACATCTTAAGTCCATTTTTCAAAATATACGTAATTCGTCGTATTGTTTCACTTCGCTTTTTGGGACAACTTTGCTTCATTATTAACCCGAAAATATTTTTACAATGAAAAATTTAAGAAAATTTATGTTATTAGTTATTGCTGTTTCTGCAGTTTCCATGGTGTCATGTAGCAAAGATGACGACGGAGGCGGAAATGGGGCAGCTGGTGAAGGCACTATTGTAGCCAAAGTGAATGGAACTTCTGTTACAACTTTAGACATGGTAACTTTTGCCAACGTAGCGAGTGGAACCTTGTCTATACAAGGGAATACTGGTGGCACATCCAGCAAGGCCTTCGCCTTTACCATCATCGGTTATGATGGAGAAGGGTCATATCCTTTAGGAGGAGGTGCCAATGTCTTTAATGTAGCATCGTACATTGAGACAGAAGTGGATGTGAACAATCCAACCGCTCCCGAGGTGCAAACTTGGTCAGCACCTTTTGATGACACTGTGGCTGGTGAGATTAATATCTCCGAAGAAACAGAAACCCATATAAAAGGGACTTTTAGTTTTCAGGCAAAAGATGTCAACGGAGACCAATCGATGAGAAACATCACCGAAGGTTCGTTTAACATTGAAAAAATGTAATAATGAAAACGCTATTAATTCAATTTAAAATTATGTTGATGCTTGCACTGTTTCTTGGTGTAAGCTCAACATTTGCCCAAAAAGCTGAGCAACCGGACAACAATTACAGTTTGGGAGCCAGTATTAACGAAATGACGTTGACTGAAGGAGGTACCTTGGTAGTAGCCACCAATGATGGACTGGTCGGGATTAAGCCAGGCACCAATGAATTGCTTTTTAATTTCACAGAATATGGTAGAGTTAAACCCGAAGAGTTGACATTCATACCGATGGCACCTTACGTAATAGTTTCACAAGGTGGATTTGCCAATTTAACTGCTAAAAAGACAGTTATCGACTATATGTCTGGAAAAACACTGTTCAGCACAGAAGGAAATGGTTGGAAAATTGCAAGTACAGTAGAAGTTTTTATGCCTCAAAACAAACTTTTTGTTGCTGGTCAAAGAACATCCAAAGAAAAGTATGCACAACAAGTTGCTGTTTATGATCTAAATACTGGCAAAGAAGATTACCGTTTTAACTTGGATGATCCAGGAAGGGTAGGCATTGCCAAAGTGTATGCCGTAACTGGTCGTCCAGCAATGTTGAAAGATCAATTGGTTATCCCAACATCACAAGGAATTATTGCTAAAAAGGCACAAACAGGTGATGTACTCTGGGAAAATAAAATCAAAAACGTGAATTGGCTCGTGGCCGATGCCTCAGAAAAAGAAATTTATGCTTTTGAAACCAACCCTACTGGTACAAATACAGAAATATATAAGTTGAATGCAAGTGGCGCAGAGCTTTGGAAAGATGCCCAAAAAGTAAAAGGTCAGGTCACAAATTTTGAAATTTTGCCACAAGGCTTGGCTGTGGTTAGTGCTAAGAGCGACGGCGGAAGCAATAGTATTTTTGCCCAAAAGAACGAATCTGAAATTGCAATGCTTAGTGCTTCTACAGGGGAAGATCTTTGGGAAAAAGCTCCAAAGACAAAAGGTTATGTTCAGCATTTCTACATTATGGATGATGGTATTCTGTTTGGAATCTATGAAGGTGGTATCAATAAAATTTCCTATGATGGTAAAACATTATTTAAAAAACCTCTGAAAACAGGTGAAAATATTTTGACCATGGCAGAGACCCCTCAGGGTTTAATTTATATCACAGGTGAAGATGCCAATATCGTCAATTTAAATACTGGTGACCAAGTATGGAACAAACCTTTGAAATATAAAAAAGCCAATGCCGTTAGTTCAACTTATGACAAAAACAAATCGAGGTATTTGATTAGTGCAGACGAAACACTGTATGCTGTAGATGCTACCTCTGGTGATGTTTCTGTACTGGCAGAATCAAAATTTGAAGAAAAGGAAGACCCAAATCATGTTGAGGTGCGAGGCGATAAAATTTTATTGACAAGCGATCAGAATATGATGATGTTAGGATTGGATGGTAATCAGCAATGGCACGAGTATTATCGTTCTCCTGGGAAAAGCGCCTTTGGGGCTATCTTAGCTGGCGTTACTGCTGTTGCCACAGCTGCCACAGCTGCTGCTGCTTATAATGCTGCCAACCAAAACAGAAATAAGTTGGGCAATTATACTGACAGAGGTCAACGCTATGCAGATTTGGGCGATGGTATGGCAGCTGCCTCTGGTGCCTCAGTCGCTGAAATGTTAAGACGTTTCAAAGCAACTGCAGCTACTGAAAACAACCAGTTTATTTTGACAAAACTTGATGATGGTGTGGGTCTTGTAAAAGTAAACAAGGATACCGGAGTTAAAGAAAAAGAGATTGTATTGAAAGATAAAAAACCTGAATATCAAGTAGATGAAATTGCAGGCGTCTTGTATTACAAAGCGAATGACAAGACTATCTACGCTTATAATCTTACTAAATAAATCTTGTTTTGAGATGGAGATTAAGCGTAATACTTAATCGTTTGCGCTTAATCTTTTTTAATTGCCTCTTATCGAAAAAAATCCTGTAGAAAATTCATTTAGAGTTATATTCGTAATGCTATTAATCAATTTTTTTAAAAAAGCGTCAGTTATTTTTTCTGTTCCTAACAACAGATTGATACTGGTGCTTTTTTTATGCTCCAAAATGAAAAAGATTACCTTTCTTATAGCTTTGCTTTTTTCTCTTACAGCTTCTTTTTCGCAAAATTTAGATAGTCTCTTGATTGCTGCAAAAAAGTCCAAGAATGACTCAATCATCATACGAATGTATAACCGTGTAGGATCTGCTTATATCTTTCGAGATACCAGAAAAGCACTGCAACTCATCAATGAGGGAGAAAAGCTTGCCAAGGAAAAAAACTTCCATTTTGGTTTGAACGAATTGGTCAACACCCATGGCATCTATATGGATGTCATAGGAAAATCAGATTCTGCCAATTATTATTTCACAAAAGCTTTAGAGATGAGCAGGCAGCACAACTTCAAAAATATTGAAGTCATGTGTGTCAATAATCTGGGAATGTTCAATTGGAACAGAAGCCGTTTTGATGAAGCATTAAACTATTTCTTTGAAGCGCTTCGAATGAATGATCAAAATGGATCTGAAAAGCAAAGTGCGGTGTATCTAAATAATATAGGCCTGATTTATCAAGAAATGAATCTGTTTGAAAAGGCATTGGAATACCATCAAAAATCTTTTGATATTAGAGAAAACTATAATTTGAAGGATGAACAGGCTGTATCTCTCAATAACATTGGTATTGACCTGAAAAGTTTGGGTAAGATCGATGAAGCAATCTCTACTTTTATTAAAGGTACTAAAGTAGCCCAAGAGACAAACAACCTGGTAGAGTACTATAGAATTTTAGACAATTTGGCCAATGCTTACCAAGGGAATAATGACATAAACAAAGCCATCGAAACCTATCTTATGGTCTTGGACAAACCAAAGGATTTTGAGGCTGACGAAAAAGCAGGAATTAATACCTATGCCAACCTGGCTTCCCTTTATAATAAATTGAATGACCCACAAAAAGGAGTGTTCTATGCCAATAAGGGATTTGACATCATCAAAAAATATCCGCACATAGAAAATAGTGCCAGTGAACTGTATTTGAACGCTGCCGAAAGCTATTACATGCTCAATGATTTTGCAAAGGCTAGGGAATTGACCCAAAAATTCATTACCATCAAGGATTCTATCTTTTCTGATAAGAATGCACAGGCAGTTGCCGATTTGGAAATCAAATACGATACCGAAAAAAAGGAAAAGCAAATTCTCATCCAACGAGCCGAATTGGCCGAAAAAAATCTGACCATCCAAAAACAAAACTACCAAGTCTTTGGGCTCATTGGGTTGGCCTTGATTTTAGGAATCATTGGTTATTTGTTTTACAATCAACAAAAATTGAAAAACAGGCAACTGATCAAAGAGAACGAACTCAAAGATGCCTTGATAAAAATCGAAACACAGAACAAGCTCCAGGAACAACGCCTTCGCATCAGTCGCGATTTGCATGATACTATTGGTGCACAGCTTACCTTCATCATTTCATCCATAGACAATCTCAAATATGGATTTGACATTCAAGATGGACAATTAAACAAAAAATTGGAAAGCATCAGCGATTTTACAACTTCCACCATCTACGAATTGCGCGATACCATTTGGGCCATGAACAAAAGTGAAATTACTTTTGACGACCTCCAGTCCAGGATTTCAAACTATATTGACAAAGCACATGTGTTTGACGATAAAATCAATTTTTCTTTCAATATTGACGACACTGTGGATTTGAATAGAAAATTTTCTTCGGTGGAAGGTATGAACATCCATAGAATCATTCAGGAAGCCATCCATAATAGCTTGAAACATGCCAAGCCAACACAAATTCGTGTGGATGTGGAGCAGCATGGCGCTACCATTGAATTTCAGGTTGCCGATAATGGCAATGGGTTTGATGTTGCTTCAGTGGAAAGAGGAAATGGGCTGAACAATATGCAAAAACGTGCGCATGATATTGGTGGCATTTTAAAAATTGTCTCTAAAGAAAACGAAGGAACACAAGTGGTTGTTTCATTGTGATAGTTTAAATCAAAAAAAAATAAGTATTTTGATTGCATATTCATTCAATCCAGTCCTTCAATGAATAAATTTATCTTTTTGATATGTCTTTTTTGCTGGTTCAACTTTGGATTTTCCCAATCTGTCCAAAAACTCAATGATTCAGCCATGGCAGTGTACAAACAAAACCCACAAAAAGCCATTTCTATTCTTGAAGACGCCATCTCCAAAGGCAAAAACGAACCACAACTTGTCAGCTATTCTGAAAATAATCTGGGCATTGTCTATCGGGATTTGGGCCAGTTTGAAAAGGCTAAACAACTATCAGAAACATCACTCCAACACCCATTGGATTCATTCGCGATGGCTTCGGCATACAATAATATAGGAGCCTCCAATAGAAGTTTGGGCAAGTACGAGGAGGCTTTGTCAGCCTATCTTAAAGCATTAAAAATATATGAATCCAAAAATGTCCTTACAGAGCAGGCTACGGTAAATAATAATATCGGAATGGTCTATAGCTATTTGGAGATGAATGATAAAGCGGTAGCATACCATCAAAAAGCCATAGACGTTTTTGAAAAAGAAAATAACCAAAAAGGAATGTCTCAAGCCTATAATAACATTGCCATTATATATGCCAATGATGGCGAATTGGAAAGAGCGTTAAAAAATTTCAAATACTCCTTGGACATTGAGAAAACATTGGATGATAAAAAAGGGATTGCCGAATCTGCCAATAATGTGGGAGCGGTCTATTATTATATGCAGAAGATTGATTCGGCCTTGATGTACTTTAAACAATCTGCAGCCATAGAAAGGTCCATTGGCAATATGGCTGGCGTTAGCTCCAGCTATAACAACATTGCCCAAGTTTTGATTGAAAACCAAAAAGAGGATGACTCAAAAATGTTTATCGATAGTGCCTATTATTATGCACAACAATCTAAAACTGCCGTGGATATTGAAACGGCATTGCATATGTATTCACAATATTACGAAGCAAAGAATGACACAAAGACTGCTTTGAAATATTTTAAGGATTATTCCACATTCAAGGATAGCATTTTGAATTTGGACACCAATGCAAAAGTTGCCAAACTTGAGATTGAATACCAAACCGAAAAAAAGGAAAAAGAAATACTCTCACAACGGGCAGACTTAGCCGAAAAGGAATTGGATTTAAGCAAAAAGAACTATTATATTTTAGGATTGATTGCACTCGCCATAGTACTTTCATTATTAGGATTTTTGATATATAGTCAACAAAAACTTAAAAATCGACAACTTCAAAAAGAGAACGAACTCAAAGATGCCTTGATAAAAATAGAAACCCAAAACCGATTACAGGAACAACGACTGCGTATCAGTCGCGATTTGCATGATAATATTGGTGCCCAGCTAACCTTTATCATCTCTTCCTTGGACAACCTAAAATATGGATTTCAGTTACCAGAAAAATTGGGCACTAAACTTAAAAACATCAGTGATTTTACAACCACCACCATATACGAACTGCGTGATACCATTTGGGCAATGAACAAAAATGAAATCTCACTTGAAGATTTACAGACACGAATTACAAATTTTATAGAAAAGGCAAATCACGCCACTGAAACAGTAAATTTCCGATTTGACACAGATGAAAATTTACCAAAGAATTTGAAGTTTTCATCCGTTACGGGAATGAATATTTACAGAATCATCCAGGAGGCCATTAATAATGCATTGAAATATGCAGAAGCAAAAAATATCCAGGTTACTTTAAAGGAAGTTGGGGAAGAACTTCAAATTGTCATTGCTGATGATGGAAAAGGCTTTGATGATACTACCGTGGCATATGGCAATGGCATTCTCAATATGAAGAAACGTGCACTTGAGCTTAATGCCGTAATCCAAATTCAATCCAAGCTTGAAAAAGGAACGGCCATCACTCTAAATATACCCTTCTAAAAAATATACGACATTTGCCGTATGCCAAGTTTATTTCAAAATCGGTAATTTAGTCCTTTAACGCAACCTTTTATGATGAACATCAAAATAGCCATCGTGGATGACAATACATTTTTAATAAATGCTGTCAAGGAAAAACTGTCATTCTTTGAAGATTTGAATGTAAAATTTTCAGCTATGAACGGTTCTGAACTTTTGACCAAGTTGGAGGATACTTCCAATCTCGATTTGATATTGATGGACATCGAAATGCCTGTTCTCAATGGCATTGAAACCACAGAAATCGTTAAGCAAAAATATCCTCACATCAAGATAATTATGCTAACGGTTTTTGATAATGATGAAAATATTTTCAACGCCATTCGGGCTGGTGCAGATGGATATCTGTTAAAGGAAATCAATGCAAAGGATTTGCATGACGGCATCATGGAAACCCTCAATGGTGGAGCGGCCATGAACCCATCCATTGCATTAAAAACATTAAAACTGCTTCGAAATCCTATTTCCATTGAGAACAAAAAAGACCAAGAAGATATTCAATTGACCCAACGAGAAACAGATGTGCTGGAACAATTGAGCAAAGGATTGAATTATAACAAAATTGCCGATAACCTGATTCTCTCGTCAGGAACTGTCAGAAAACACATTGAAAATATATACAAAAAGCTTCAAGTCCATAACAAACTTGAAGCCGTTCAAAAAGCTAAAAAAAATAATTTAATTTGATTTTACAACCTTCATAACCTCCGTTGACTGCGCATTATAGATTCGCAAAATATAGATACCACTTTGTAACGAAGACATATCGATAGATTCTACTGGCCCTTTTTGTTTCAATACTTCTTTACCTTCAATCGACAACATCGAGATGGTTTCAATAGGTATCCGGGAGTGAATGTTCAGCCTATTTGTTACAGGATTGGGAAACACTTTGATTGCTGTTCCAATAGATTGCTCTTCGACCGATAATTGCTCATTTACCATTTGTACTGCAGCCAATGCATCAAGTTTGCCATAACCGAATGTGATATTGGGAACCGTACCTGTAAAACTATCTTCACGAGCTGATTGTTGCAGAATGGTTTTGACTTCATCATTGGTCAATGTCGGATCTAATTGCAACATCAGCGCAATTACACCAGTGCTTAATGGAGCTGCGGCACTTACGGCAGTTTGTATGCCATAAAGCCCATTGCCTCCTTGTACCTGATTGAATGAAAAACTACTGTAATAACTATTTGGGCTATACGGTGCAAAAATAATTTCACCAGGAGCCACAAAATCAATACCCAAACGCCCATCCTGTGTGGGACCTTTGCTGCTTCCTAACCAGATTTCACCCGGAAGGCCTTCTGCTATCGGACGACTTCTTGGAATGCCATTGATGTCGGTCCAAGTTCTTTGAATCACATAATCACCCGGAGAAATGACGTTCATAGCCGAAGAAAAATCATTGATACTTGAGCCTTCTACTACATAGGAAGCAAATTTGTTATTATACGAAAAGTTGGCAGGATTTAAAGTGGCATGAAACCCGCCGTCTACTACTGTAGTTCCTGTTAAACGTATTTTGTATGTGCCAGTGGTGTTGTAAAAATCAATCAAAAGTTCACGCCTATTACTGGTTGCTCCAAAATATTCTAGATTTGCACCTTTATGGGCCATAAAAAAAGCGCTTTGGGAGACATCTGCACTTACATTAGGACCTGAAGGCGCTGCATAAGGCCCGTAAACGGTTCCGTTAGGAAGCTCAACCGCAACACTAAATCTGTCATTCTCACTGTACCACAGGTCCATACGGAGATTGCCTGCGACATTTTTATTGATTAAAAGCTCGACCGTTTCCCCTTGAGCAATAGTTCCTGCTGCGTGGTTATCATTGCCTCCATCATCTCCCACACCGCAAACAAAAATATGTCCTTGTGAAATGAAATCATCAATAGCTCGACAAATCGTACTTGTACCATCTGTTGGACCACCCACAGAACCAATATTCATCAATGTCACACTGGGCATTCCCAGTTCGGTTACTTTATCATGGACAAACTGAAGGGCCACTGGTATATAGGATGGATTGTAAACAGAGCCTTGCCCAGGCTGTCCGTCAAAGGCAGGAAATGCATCTTGTACCATCTTTACAATAATAAGTGAAGCTTCGTAAGCAACTCCTTTAAATTCTCTGTTGACCGTGCCTCCACCATTTCCAGAAGCGATACCTGTGGTTGCGGTGCCATGACCACCTCTATCGGTTGAAAGAGGAGTACCGCCAGCGGCCAATGAAGCATTAATCTGGTCTTCGGTAAAAATTGTCCCATAACCATAGCCATTTGTTGCAGCACCTGCCGGATTGATCATGTCAAAAATATATTTGATTCTCGTCGTTCCATCTGGATTTAAATATGCTGGATGTGTATAGTCGACGCCTCTGTCCAACATGGCATAAATGACACCATTACCTGAAAGGTTGAATTGTGTGTACACGTCATCCACATTTGCTTCCAACATAGCTGGATTGCCTTGGGAGAAGAGAATTATTGGAAATAATAAAAATAAGCGGGTAATAGTTTTCATGATGATCAGTATTTAAGTTTATACTACCATCGGAATGTGTGGAACATGTCATCACTTATTGAAGACTGATAAAATTATTTAGGTCACTTTAACGCTGGAAGGCACCAGAACGGTATAATCCCCATTATTTCTGATGACATCACGAACGATGGAAGATGAGATATAGGAAGTACGTGCAGCGGTCAATAAAAACACGGTCTCAATTTTAGAAAGTTTTCTGTTGGTATGCGCAATGGCTTTTTCAAATTCAAAATCTGCTGGATTACGAAGCCCACGAAGAATGAATTGGGCATCAATTTTTTTACAGAAATCAATGGTCAGCCCTTCATAAGTGACTACTTTTACTTTTGGATCGTCTTTAAATGCTTCTTCAATAAAACGTTGACGTTCTTCCAATGAAAACATATAATTTTTTTCCGCATTGATACCAATGGCCACGACTACTTCATCAAAAAGATGGATGCCTCTTTTGATGATATCATAATGACCTAATGTGATTGGGTCAAACGACCCAGGAAATAGTGCTCGTTTCATACAAAAGCCCCTCTTCATCTCCCCAAAAGGGAGAAATTTAACCAAATATACAATAGATTTCTTTCATTGCCACAGTTTCCCTCCTTTGGAGGGATTAAGGGAGGCTTTTTAAAGCTTCCTCAATGGCATTGCTAAACAACTCCAATAAACTTATTCCGGCAGCTGCAGCCTGTTGAGGTAAAATACTCGCTTTGGTAAGACCTGGAACAGTGTTGACTTCCAACAAATGAGGTTCACCATCCTTAAAAATGTACTCACTACGACTGAAGCCTTTCATTTTCAGAACTTCATAGACTTTTTTTGCCATGCTATTCACTTTCTCCTCTTGCTCTTTGGTAAGTCTTGCTGGCGTTATTTCCTGTGATTCTCCCAAATATTTTGCCTTGTAATCAAAAAAATCATTGTCACTAACGATTTCCGTAATTGGCAATACTTTAACTTCGCCTTTATAGGTAATCACACCCACGGACACTTCCGTGCCATCTAAATAGGATTCAATAATCACTTCGTCATCTTCCTTAAAGGCAATGTCCAGGGCAGTTTGCAAATCTTCTTTTTTATAGACTTTGGTGATGCCAAAACTGCTTCCGGCTTTGTTGGCTTTTACAAAACAGGGTAAGCCAATCTTCTCTACAATCGCTTGCTCGTTGATGGTATCACCAAGATTCACATAGTAGGAGGTTGCTGTCTTAACGCCGTAGGGTTTGAGTGTACTGATGCAATCTCGTTTGTTGAAGGTTAAAGCCGCTTGATACATGCCGCAACTGGTATGCGGAATATTCAACAACTCCAGATAACCTTGCATGTAGCCATCTTCGCCAGGTGTCCCATGTATGGCATTGAACACACAATCAAACCTGGTTTTTGAACCATCAATTGTTACAGAAAAATCATTTTTGTCGATTGGAAATTCTTTACCATCCGTATCTACATACACCCATTTATTTTTAAAAATGTGGATGCGAAAAGCATTATACTTAGCGGCATCAAGTGTCTCAAAAACCACTTGACCACTTTTTAGGGAAATTTCATATTCACTCGAATAACCTCCCATAATGATGGCAATATTTTTCTTCATAGTCAAAACAAACGACCGAAATAATCGTTAAGCTAAAATATCACTTAAAAACCAAAAGAAAAAACGCTTTGGATTTTATATATTTGTCCTTTAGAAAAAACTTCATGAGCCTAACAAAATTTTTGACCAGTAAAGTATTTTTAAAACAAGTGGCATTGGCTATTTTGGCAATTGTGGTCATCTGTTTTCTTATCTTAAAATGGTTGAACATCACCACCAATCATGGAAGTTTTGTTGAAGTGCCTGACCTGACAGGGAAATCAATTTCGACGGTTCAAATAGAATTGGATGATAAGGGGTTGCAAATGGAGATTCAGGATTCGGCCAATTTTAATCCCAAATACCCAAAATATTCTGTCATCGAACAATATCCTTTGGCTGGGACTCAGGTAAAGGAAGACCGAAAAATTTATCTGACATTGAACCCTTCCGGTTATAGAAAAGTTGAGGTGCCTAATATTGTTCGCCGAACCTTTCGCCAAGCCAAACCTACGCTCGAGGCTTTGGGTTTTGAAGTTGGAAACATCACTTACGTTGACGATATTGGAAAGGATGAAGTGCTTTCTGCAAGCTTTAAGGGAGAAAAAATTGCCAAAGGCGATTTGCTTCCCATCACTTCTAAAATTGATTTGGTTTTGGGCAATGGCAATCGAACTTCCGAAGAGCCATGATTGAAGACACCAACGTCAGCGAGGACAACGAAGATGATGATTTATACGAACATCATGCCTTTATTGTAGATAAAGGTCAAGCACCTCTTCGCATCGATAAATACCTGATGAACCGTGTGGAGAATGCCACACGAAACAAAATACAGATTGCTGCCAAAAATGGCAGCATTTATGTAAATGATGTTCAGGTAAAACAAAACTACAAGGTCAAGCCTTTTGACAAAATCAGAGTACTGTTTGCGCATCCTCCGTATGAATACTTGTTGGTTCCCGAAAATATTCCTTTGGATATTGTCTATGAAGATGAGGAATTGCTCGTAGTCAATAAACCTGCAGGTATGGTCGTGCACCCTGGTCATGGCAATTATTCAGGAACTTTAATCAATGCTTTGACCTACCATTTTGAAAATCTTCCCAATAACTCCAGCAATCGTCCAGGCTTGGTACATCGCATTGACAAAGACACCAGTGGTTTGTTGGTCATTGCCAAAACAGAAGAGGCCATGACGCATTTGGCCAAACAGTTCTTCAACAAAACCAGTGAACGTGAGTATGTGGCCATTGTTTGGGGCAATATGGAACATGATGAAGGAACTGTAGAAGGCAACATCGGCCGTCATCCAAAAAATCGTTTACAGAATACGGTCTTTGAAGGTGATGATGAAGATAAGGGCAAACCCGCCGTCACCCATTATAAAGTGATAGAACGTTTGGGATATGTCACCTTGGTTAGTTGTACGCTCGAAACAGGTCGTACGCACCAAATACGAGTGCACATGAAACACATTGGCCATACGCTTTTTAATGACGAGCGGTATGGTGGCGAAAAAATCCTTAAAGGAACGACCTTTACCAAATACAAACAATTTGTTGAGAACTGTTTTAAAATTCTTCCCAGGCAGGCGCTTCATGCCAAAACCTTGGGATTCAAACATCCTAAAACGGGACAACAGATGAGTTTTGATTCCGAGATTCCTGAAGACATGCAGCTTTGCATTGAGAAATGGCGACACTATGCCAAGCATCAGGATATGGAAATGGATTGATAATTTTAGTATTTTAGTATCACTAACTACACCATTATGAAATTCAAATCGCTCACTCCCATGCTCTACACCGAGCAAATTGAAGAAACCATTAACTTCTATACCACCCATTTAGGATTTACTTGTGGAGACAAAAACGATGAGTGGGGTTGGGCCGCGATGCATAGAGATGAGGTTGAGTTTATGCTCGCCAAACCCAATGCACACACACCCTTTGAAAAGCCTGTTTTTTCAGGTTCATTTTATATTAAAGTAGATGATGTGGAGACACTTTGGAACGTTTTAAAAGATAAGGTTAAGGTTTGTTATCCTGTGGAGACTTTCGATTGGAACATGCGCGAATTTGCCATCTACGACAACAACGGCTATCTGCTTCAATTCGGACAGGATTTGTTGAAATAAGCATTCGTTATACCGTCATTGAAAATTAAAAACCCTTACCTTGAATTTTATCGTAGGTAATCGTAACTTTGAATAGAAAATTCAACTTATGAAACTCCTGTTATCTCCTGCAAAATCTTTGGATTTTGAAAGTAAATTGCCAACAACAAACACGTCGGAAGCGCAATTCCTTTCTTCTTCAGAGCGATTGAATAAATTGCTCAAAAAGAAATCGGCTAAAAGTTTATCAAAACTGATGAGCATTTCGGATGCTTTGGGGCGCTTGAATTATGAGCGCAACCAAGAGTGGTCATTGCCGTTTACCAAAGACAACGCACGTCAGGCCATCTATGCGTTTAGTGGTGATGTCTATCGAGGTTTGGATGCTTACACGATTCCGAAAGATAAGATAGAGCAGGTGCAAGATAAGATTAGAATTATTTCTGGATTGTATGGATTGTTAAAACCCTTGGATTTAATCCAGCCTTACCGCTTGGAAATGGGAACAAAATTTCCGGTCGGAAAACATAAAAACCTCTATGAGTTCTGGAAGAAAGATATTGCCAAAGCCTTGAATTCTGAATTGAAAAAAGACGAATTGCTGTTGAATTTGGCAAGTAATGAGTATTTCAAGGCCATAGACACCAAAGCTTTAAAAGTACCTGTGGTGACTGCCAACTTTAAGGATTTAAAAAATGGCGAATACAAAACCATCATGACCTTTGCCAAACTCGCCAGAGGGTATATGACCAGATACATCATTGATACCGATGCCACTACCTTGGATGACGTCAAAGGCTTTAATTATGAAGGCTATGGCTTTAGTGAATCCATGTCTACGGATACTGAATTGGTATTCATCCGATGATTAAGCTTTGGGCTTTTTATCCACACTTATTTTTTCCAGAGTCGATGGGCGTTTTTTGATTTTTTTTCTTCGAACCCCATACGTCCCTCGGTGTATTTTTCCGCGTCTTGATTTTTTATCTCCTTTTCCCATTGAAAATTAGCTTTTTCATTCCCTTGAAGAAGGGAAACATTCCTGCAAAGGTGCAAAGGCAGGAATCTTTTAATTAAACAGTAATTTTGTAATAAATAAAATACAAAATTTAATTTAAATTAACAAGTATACGAATGTTCCTCCACCAACATCCATACCCACCATTTATCCATGATGATACGACAAAGTTAATTGTGGGTACTTTGCCGCCGCCACGGTTTTCTACGGGAGAGTTATTGGAAAAGGACGTCGATTTTTGTTATGGGAGTTATTACAATTCGTTGTGGTTGTACATTGACAAAATCCATAACCTCAATCTCCGCTTTGACAATTCCCAAGAAGCGATAGATGAGCGCAAACAATTCCTTATCAAACAAAAAATAGGTGTTTGTGATATTGTAGAATCTGCAGAACGCGACAAAATTGATGCGTCAGATTTGGGAATGAACAATGTGGTATTGAGGGATTTGATAGGTTATTTAAAACAGTTTCCAAACATTGTTACGCTCTTGTTCACTGGTGGCAACAGTAAAAATGGCCCTGAATATTTCTTCAGGAAACAGTTGAAGGCGTATGGATTAAAACTGAAACTGATCTCAAATGAAGTTCCACGTATTCACGAATTTGAATTCCCTTTTAAAGAGGGCATTCGGACCATAAAAACAGTCTCCCTGACCTCTGCTTCGGGGTCTGCCAATAGAGCCATTGGGAGCATGCCTTTGTACCAGCAACTCAAAGATCGCAATCCAGAATTTTCCACTTTCGATTTTAGAGTGATGCAGTATCGCGAATTTATTTGAAATCTAAACCTTTAATACGCCTCTAAACCCTCTGGCAGCATAATAGGATTCGGCACCATTGTGATAGATGAAAATGGTATCGTATCGAAAGTCCCCAAAGATGCCACCTCCCAGCTTACGGATAGTGCCAGGGGTTTTTAACCAAGAGGAGGTTTTGGTGTCAACAGCTCCCAAGGCTTGCAACTCCCTGTATTGTGCTTCATCGAGCATGTCAATGCCCATGCTTTCTGCCA
The DNA here is from genome assembly GCA_041391925.1 of Gelidibacter sp. Classification (GTDB taxonomy): domain Bacteria; phylum Bacteroidota; class Bacteroidia; order Flavobacteriales; family Flavobacteriaceae; genus JBPOFM01. The sequence goes on from JAWKNA010000004.1 coordinate 292,891, forward strand.
TGTTCATGGCGCTGTCTTTTGGTTTGTGCTCTTTTCTGGCTTCCAAGGCTTCATGGTCATAGCAAATACTTCGACGGCCTTTTGGGCTTTCGGCAACGCAATCATAAAATAGATACTCACCTGTTTTTTTGTCCGTGCCTACCACGTCGGGCTCGCCACCAGTCTCTTCCATTAGGTCGAGGGACCAAACCTTGTCGGGCTTGGCTTCGAGTCTGGCTTGCACATCTTCCCAATTAATCCCTTTATGTCGATGCCTGTTCTTTTCAAAACGGGCTTTGAGGATTTTAAACAATTCGGCTGTTTGATCTGATGATAATTGCTTTTTTGTGGCCATGGTTTTTGTATTGAATGGTTAGTCCCATTGTTGAATTCGAATCCCCAGCTGTGAGTCCATCAAGGCAAATTCCTTGGCTCCCCAAGGGCGCAGGGTCACTTTCTTGAGGTTGGGATGCAGAAACTCAGGATGAGAGGCGGCTACTTTTTTGTAAACGCCTTCAATGTCTTTGGTAACGAGCCTTAATTCTGGGCTGTGTTCTTTTGCCAATTCGGCATTTTCAAAGAGCATGAGTTGTAGCCCATCCTTTTCTAGAACACAAAAAGGATTGTTTGAAGACAGGTCGTTATGTTGGATGTTAAATTCGAGACACTCCACAAAGAGTTTCAGCCCATCTTTGGCATCTGCATAAAATATACTAGGGACGAGGTTGGTAAAATTCATGGACTAAAGTTAGCATTTTTTTAAGTATATTTTTTACGGATTTGTCCATAATGCCCTAAAAAGTCTTTAACTATTTCTCCTTTTGGGATGGTATCTTTTAGCCATGTAAATGCATCCAGCTTATCTTTTGTCATTCGAGTGTTTGATGCCATCGCGTATGGCGGCTTCAAGAATGTCGAGATGGATATCTTGGAGTGCTTTGAACTTGATGCAATAGCCCGTCACGCTGGCCTTGCCTAATGTGGTTCTATAGGTGCGTTTCAAGTAGGTCTTATCCTCGATGCCAAGGATATAGATGGAGATACCTGTGGTATTTGCACTCATCCCTATTTGATAAAATTCCCTGCTCGTCCCATTGGCGTAGGGGATGGTGTAGCTTCCGTAGCCAATATTGGGGTTGGAGAACACTTTTCCTGTGGCGTCCTTTCCATCCAAGAACCATAATTTACAGGCAGGCATCACTTGCAGTAAGGTACTGTGCAAGACTTGTAGGTCACTGCGTTTAGGCTCCGGTTGGCTGCTGATATAGGCTTGGATGTGTTCGTGTACGTTCATATCATTCCAATGTTTCACAGTTGAAGTTATGGCTTTTGAGTATCGTGGTGACTTTCAAGGCTACGGGTTCTTCGCTATAGCTGCGCACAATAGTATCGCAGTCTTCAGGGTCAAAGTTCCATGTGCCTTGTGTCAGGAGATTGTCAAAATGAAGTGTGAGCTTCGGTATCTGCGTTTTAAATTTCAAATAGGTTTTAAAAATAGCTATCATTTTTTTGATAGGCGTGCCAAGACGGCTTCCAATTGTTTCAATGTCGCAGTAAATCCTTCCTTGAAGCCCATTTCAATCATTTTCTCCATGCGCTCACGCGATTCATTAAAGATAGTGATATGCACGTTGGTGATTCCATTCTGTTCGCTGAAGGTATAGTCCCATTCCGAACCTGGCAATTGTGGGTTTTCATCCTTATCGGCAAAGGCATTGTGCAACTTAAAATTGGTTTTTGGGCTGATGGAGGTATATTCCTGAAGTATCCAACCTTCGTGTCCATCAGGGCTGACCATGGCATAAAACCGTTTGCCGCCCACTTCAAAATTCATATATTTTGTTTTGGCGGTGAAGGGTGTGGGTGCGTTCCATTGGTCTAGGAGTTCGGGTTTGGTAAAGGCATCCCATACCAGTGGAAGTTCGGCGGCAAATTCTCTTTGGATGGTAACTGTTTTTGCTCCTTTGTCAACGGTAAAATCAAATGCTAAGGAGTGGTTCATGGGTTCTGTTTTTTAAGGGTTGATAATAGAGTGTCGAGTTTGTTGAATTGGTTTTCCCACATATTTCGGTACTGTTCCAGCCAACTATCTATTTCTTTCAATTTTTCGAGTTCAAGAGAATAGTAGATTTCCCTGCCCTGTTGTTCCTGATGGACCAATTCGCATTCCGAAAGAATACGCAGGTGTTTGGAAACCGCTTGTCGGGTGGTGTTGAAGTTTTCGGCAATGGCGTTTGGGGTCATTGCCTGTACGGCTATGAGGGCAATGATGGCCCGTCGGGTGGGGTCGGCAATGGCTTGAAAGATATCTCTTCTCATAGTGGTCTCAGGTTTTTATGAAACTGTTTGGCTGCAAATATAAGTGCAACTATTCGGTTTCGCAAATGTTTTGATTAGTATTTTTGAAAAAACAGTGTTTTTAACATAGATGAAGGTATAAATGGGTTCGTTGGTAACCTTTCCAATAACCTTTCCAGTAATCTTTCAAGTACAGCATGCACAATCAAACAATAAGACGTATCTTTGCACCTTAATACGGGATGACGCTCGCTAATAGAAGGTCATTCGCCTAACATTAACTATGTCATTCAATTCATTAGGATTATCTGAGGCTTTGCTCAAAGCCATCAGCAAACAAGGCTACACCACGCCTTCACCCATTCAACAAAAAGCCATTCCACTCATATTAGAACGCAAGGATGTCCTGGCCTCCGCACAGACAGGTACGGGCAAAACAGCCGGGTTTACCCTGCCCATGCTCCAGATTCTTTCGGAGGGGAAGCGGCTTCACAACCGTCCTATTCGTGCTTTGGTGCTCACGCCCACGCGCGAGCTTGCCGCACAGGTGCATGACAATGTCAAAAGCTACAGCGCCTTTTTGGACATCCGCAGTACGGTCATCTTTGGTGGTGTCAACCAAAATCCGCAGGTGGCAACGCTGCGTCAGGGGGTGGATATTTTGATTGCTACTCCAGGACGTTTGCTCGATCTGCACAACCAACGCTTTTTGTCCCTCAACAGCATCGAAATCCTCGTTCTGGATGAGGCTGATAGGATGCTGGACATGGGATTCCTTCGCGATATCAAAAAAATCATGGCACTCATGCCTGCAAAACGTCAGAATCTATTGTTCTCGGCAACCTTTTCCAAAGACATCAAATCCTTGGCCAATGACATTCTGCACCATCCCGTATTGGTGGAAGCCACACCGGAAAACTCCACCGTGGATGCCATCGCCCAAAAGGTCTATTTTGTAGAGAAGGGCGACAAGCCCAACGTGTTGGTAAAACTCATCCACGATGGCAACTGGGAGCAGGTGCTGGTCTTTACCCGTACCAAGCATGGTGCCAATAAGCTTACCAAAAAACTCATCAGCAGTAACATTGCGGCCCTTGCCATCCACGGCAATAAAAGCCAAGGGGCCCGCACCAAGGCCCTCGATGGGTTTAAGAAGAATGAGATTCGGGTATTGGTCGCCACAGATATTGCGGCACGTGGTCTCGACATCCCTTTGTTGCCCCATGTGGTCAACTTTGAGTTGCCCAACATCCCCGAAGATTATGTCCATCGGATTGGTAGGACGGGAAGGGCAGGTGCCAGTGGCGAAGCCATCTCCTTGGTAAGTGGTGAAGAACGTGGTTTTTTGAGGGATATTGAAAAACTCACCGATAACCGCATCCCAAAAGCTGTTCTCGAAGGTTTTGAGCCAAGTGTACAAGAGACCCCAGCCGAGGAGAGGCCACCGAGACACCATCATCAACAGAGGAGCAGGCCTCAGGGCGATGGCACTAGCCCTCGGCGCAACAACCGAAACCGCAATCGCCATCGTAACCGCAATCGCCGCAATGGCACTAACGATTAACCTAAAACTTAGAGCTTAACGCTTAAAACCAGACTCCCATGCAACCCAACAACCCCCTTCATGGCATTACCCTAGAGCGTATCGTCACGGAATTGCAGGCGCACTATGGTTGGGAATATATGGGCGAGATGATTCGCATTCGCTGCTTTACGGACAATCCCTCCATCGCATCGAGTTTAAAATTCTTACGCAAGACGCCTTGGGCACGTACCAAGGTGGAGGCGATGTATGTGAAGATGTTGGAAAATAGACGCTAAGTTTGTCATCCTTGAGGGTGTTTGATACTGGCATCCTAAGTTCGAAGGGAAAACGTCAAACACTTAATGGAAACCTCCCTAGTGAGTCTGTTACCCAAAGGGCGATAGGGTCACCGTTCCAAACTTCCAGTTGGTGACGAATCCGATGAGGATTAAAAGCAAGAGGTACACTTGCACCATCAGCAGTATAAAAAACAAAGCAATCCGATAGACCATGCCCCAACGGGAATATAGCGTGCCAAAGGCCTCCACATAGCCATAGCCCACATAGAGTATGGCTGCCAAAGGCGTCCCAATGTTAATGATGGAGGACACCACATCGGCATCCGTTAACAGATTCAAATAAAACAGAAGATGACCGATGGCTGAAATCAGCAAAATGCCCAAGAGCACCATCCCAGAGAGTATAAAATGCTCGCTCAAGTTCAATTGCCGTCTTCGGAAGAGGATACAGCTGGACACTGCTGCCAAGGGCACAAACAAAAACACCACCAGCTTGCTTTGGTCTGCAATAAGGGTGTTCAGTCGTATGCTGGCTTCATCCTTGTAGGGCGTTGTGCTGAGGGGACTGCCCTGCGCCGTGGCCAAGACCTCATAAAAATGGCGCAAGAACAAAATCAATCCGAAAAGGAAGAGGGATAACAGGAACAGGTTGTAATACGGTTTCCGTTTTCCTGCAATATAATCGAGGGCAGCGGTTCCTGGACGCCGCAAGGATTGCTTGGCGGTATAGAGCATGCCTCTTTCGATGCTGAAGGTGCCGTGGAGAATATCATTGAACAGGAAATTTTTGAACGTGATGCGCCGTGTGTCTGCTTTTTGACCACAGTTGGAGCAATAGGGTCCTACCAAGGCATGGTTACAATTGAGGCATGTGGGTGATGGCATAGGGCTTCTTTTGATGCTGCTAATGTACGGAATTTGTTTCTTGGTTGCATGCTTTGGTGGATGGTGTTGGGAAGGGAGTTTGGAATCTACAAACGTTTCGGTACGGTCGAAATTTTTTTTTGATGACGTTTTTTATTTTTTTCCGATGTCTTTTTGGAAGGCCTCTTTATGTGAAGGCATTATCTTCCTTTGAGCAACCACAATTTAAACCTTAGCGGTCATGAAAACACTTTTAGTAGGTTTCTTTATGGGAATCCAAGTGCTTTCAGCCCAAGTGGGCATAGGCACGACGGCTCCCACCAAAACGTTGGACATTAATGGGGAACTCCGTGTGCGCACCTTACCGACCATGAATACGTCTTTGAATTTGCTAACGAGCGATGCCAATGGCAATGTGGGCAAAATAACCAATGCAAAACTCCTTAAGGACATCTATTTTAAGGAAGCCACAGGCCCCGTCAACTATTTTGTGAACACCACGGGGCAGTTTACGAACGATAACATCAACCTGAACCTGGACAATGTGGTGGTCATTCCTGCCCGTGTGAAAGCTACGCTTATTGTGAACTACTCGGTGCCGATGGGCAACACCTTTAGAACCTATCAAGTGAATGGGTATATTGGCATCCGGTTTTTGAGAAACGGAGTGGAGGCCCCTGCAGGGAGTCGTAAATTTTCGATGCCCAATACCTATCGCAACGGAAGCAACAACTTTTACGAAGTGGTGGATATGGTCACCGTGGGCACCACCTTTCTAGAAACCATAGACAACACTGCCAATAATTCGCCCCTGACCATCACTTATGCCCTAAAGGGCTATATAGAGCAGGCCTATTCTGCCACGCAAGTGAACTATCGGTTTAACATGTGGGCCAGCAGTGGCGATAATTATAATTGGGGTAAGGGGTTTATATCTACACAGCTGTATATACAGCAGTAAATCTGTCGTTTTCTACTTTTGAGGGGGTGCTTGCTTTTGTGTTTTCACTTTTCATACATGTCTTCGGAGTGTGAGGCAGGGTGTTCGGAGTGTGCGTAAGCGTGTATGGAGTGTGAGGAGACGTGTTTGGAGTGTGAGGAAGCGAGTTTGGAGTGTGAGGAAGCGTGTTCGGAGTGTGAGTAAGCGTGTTCGGAGTGTGAGGAGACGTGTTTGGAGTGTGAGGAAGCGTGTTTGGAGTGTGCGGAAGCGTGTTTGGAGTGTGAGGAAGGGTGTTCGGAGTGTGCGGAAGCGTGTTCGGAGTGTGAGGAAGGGTGTTCGGAGTGTGAGGAAGCGAGTTTGGAGTGTGAGTAAGCGAGTTTAAATGTGGGAACACGTTTGGAAGACAATCTGAAGTTTAACAGGCTAGCTAAACCCATGACTTATGTTAGTGGAGGTTCTTAATTTTAGTTAATAACTGATCAAGATTATTTAAGTCTTTATTATATATTGAAATTAATTTTAACTTTAAATCCTTATAAATTTTAATTTTTTCTAGTTTTCTTTTTTCATATTCAGAATCTCCTTCAAGTCCCCAATATTCAATATAACAATCGTATTCTGGAAGATAAAAATCAGAAACAATTACTACTTTTTTGTTTTTATAAATTAAAGGTTCATATTCGTGTATTATTGAATGATAATTTAGCCATAAATCAATAATTAATTCTGAATTAGATCTAACAATATGTCCATCTGGTGAAATTTTCTTTGGGGGTTTTCTATAAAATTCACTAATTGTATTATCAAATCCTTTTAAGTAATAATCAATTCCGTCCTTTAGGTGATTAATTAGTTCAAGATTTGACCAAACTTTCTTTTGCTCTTTCATTTTCTCAATAATAACTGCGGATTTTACAATTATCTCTTCAAAATGAGTTTGACCTTTCACATATTTATTTTGCTTGTAAAGTTTATCCACTTCTTTATTTAATAGGCTTTTTCCATTATATTGATTTTCAAGTACAATTTGTTCTTGCATATTTTTATAATATTCTTGATTCTTTTTTATTGCTTTTTCTATTGTCATTTCTTTCCTAGACTTCTTTATATAATTCGTGATATACGCAACAAGTGTAAATGCCTACCAATTGAGAGGTATCTCTTAACTAACCTCATTAAATATAAACTAGCTTTTAAAAAAAATTGCCTAGCCAGTTCACACTTCGTGTTAGTGTCGTAAGTAGATGAGAACAGGCAATTACTTATAGCCAATGTTGCCAGTAGGTTTTTATTTTTCGTTCAATACTTTTCTTGTTTGTCTCACAAGGTTTACAAATAATTCTTCTTTTTCATTTTCATCCATTTTGCTCACAGGCCTGTTCGGTGGATTCATTGCTTGGAATTGATTTAAATCGTCAAATTCCTCAAAAAGACAAGGTTTTAAAATAACAATTAAAATAACAGCACCTTCCTTTTCTGCTGCTTCTAATAAAGGTGGAAGTTCATCTGAAGAAATGAAATCTGAACCTAAAAAATCAGTACTCACCAACAGAATTGCAACTTTAGTTTCCAAAATAGCTTTTCGGATTTCATCTTTCCATTTTTGTCCAGGCTGTATTCTTGAATCATCCCAAAAGTAGATTTGACTTTTAAAAGGTTTAAAGTGTCTTTGAATATCACTTAAATATTCTTTATCTAAATGACTATAACTAACAAAAACTTTTTCTCGTATGCTTTTGTCTTGAATTTCATATTTCTGATGGACAATTTTCGGTAAATTCCCTAATTCTTGAATTAGGTAGAAAATTAGTCTTTCAGCCGAAATTTCGTAATGGCAAGTAGGACTTGGATTTCCTCCGTGTGACCTGTTTCGATGTTCTATTAATTGTTCGGTTACAGTATTTTGTATTTCGTCCAAAAATATTGCCTTAAATTCAGGTGAATAGAAGTCAGATAATCGATATTTTAATTCACTCAATTTTTCAGATGATTCTATATTTGGATTTGAAAGTGAGCTTTCTTCATAAAATTCTCTTGCTTCTTCTCTAATAATTTTTTCTTCGTTCATTTTTAGTTTGATGAAATCAAATTACTGGCAAAGGTCTTGTATATGAAAAGTAGCGGATAAATCCCACGAACTTTTCGGTTTATAACTGACCTTATATTTTATTATTCTTTTGTCAAAGCTCCAAAATCGCTATTTTTTATTGTATTTATCAAAATATTCATCAATTTCAAGTCTGAGCTCCACACCTATTTTTTCAAAAATATCCAGCAAATTATGATATGCACCAGTGCCACCTAAAAAATCCCAAAATTCTTGTGCTACTTTCAATTCGTTATCCAAATCTAACATTCCTGCCATTGTCCACCTAGAATATGGTTTAGGTTCATACGGATTGTAAGGTATCGCAATTAATGTATTTACTTTTGCTAAAGGATTATCTGCAAGAACACAAGCTGTCCATTCCAATAATGTTCTTTTAAATTCTTTGAAGCCACCTTTATTTGGTTTTGCAGTTTTAATGTCAAAAAGAAAAAGCTCATCATCTTTGGCTTTTAACCAAACATCTACTTTTGTTGGTTTAACTGTTTTCATTTTACCAATATTGCTAACCTTTCTAATAGATTCAATTTCTTCATCTTTTAAAGGTTTTTTTGTGGCAGCAGTTAAGTCATCCATAATGTCTTGAATAACTCTTTGAGCAGATTCACTTATATTTAAGCCAACTGTCGCTTGAGATTTTGCTTCTTTAAATTTTGATGCTGCTAAAGCTATAGCAACTGGTTCAAAAATACTAGTTCCAAAATTTGTGTTAAGGGAATGAATAAAAGAAAAAAGTGCCATCCTGTCTTTTCCAAGTAATCGAGTATGAAAGGGCATAACCGCAGGTTCTGGGTTGTAATTTTGAAACTTGTTTCTAAGTCCAGTTTTTAAAACTTTTTCCACTTGAATAATTTGTTCTTTTGTAAGTGCCATATTAAAATAATTCTTCTAATCCTGAATAATAAGGGTAATGTGTTTTAATAGCTGGAGTGTCTTCTGCAGCTATTATTTCATTTCTTTTTGCTGGAGTCACATTTTCCAAAACACAGTGATAGTGGTAATGTTTACCATCAGCAAAATCATGATGTGTATGAGTTAGAGTTGCCGCCCTTCCTCTGGAATATTTAGAATATTTACAATCACCATTCAAAATTTGTTCTCTTGTGAAAATATTGCAATTCGTTAAACATTTAATTTCTGTTCTATCAATATCATAATCAAAGTTCGAATAGTTTGCAATTACAAATGGGCAAAAATTTATCCATTTTTTACAGCTTGGACATCTATCAGAGTTCCTGGAATTAATTGTATCAATGGTTGCTGTTGGTATTGCTGTTTTAAGTGAAAATGAACCTGATTGAATTTCTTTTTTTATTCCTACTTCTATTCCAAACGTACGTTTATCTTTTGTAATGATTAAAAAATCAGGTGGAACTAAATGGTCTGATTTACTATAAATTTTTTGATGAAGTAATAATGGTAGTATGTAACCCAAATCATTTCTAATAACAAAGATGTAAACCAATAATTCATGCCAAAGCCCACCAGCAGTCTTTGGGAGAAGTTTGTCAAAATATTTACTTATTGTTTTGCCTTCTACTGAACCGGGCAATCCTACTTCTGCCGCATAATCTCTTAAGGGTTGAAAATTGTCTTCATGTTCAATAAGTGGAATTTGCGTGATTAGGTAATCTAAAAATCTATTACGTCTTTGAACATTAACGGTAATTGATTCAAAGCACATTAAGAGGTTTACGAAATGTAAAATTCCTTTCGTAAAATGTTCTTTTTTATCAAAAGTTGTTCTTGTTGTTCCCATTGAATAAAACGCTCTACCCAAAAGGAAATATTCAAATAAATCCGCTAATATTAGTTGTCTATCATTTTTGTTGTATAGTTGTTCAAACGCATTTATTTCTGAAAAAGAATTTATTAATTCGTCCAAATTTGATTGGTAAATATCTAAATCAGTTTGCTCTAAAGGAATGACATAATTTGCTGGATTATTGAAAAAATCATGTAGAGCCTTGAGGTGTTTGATTGATTGCTCCGTTTTATCAAAGAATTCGTTCATTACTTAGTTTTAAGATGGAAGATTATTTCAGAATATGCCCCTTTATCTTTCTCAGTTCTGTTTAAAACTGGTCGTTTGTATTGATTTACTATTTTCATTCCGGCATTTTCTGCAATAGTTGGGTACATATTGAACTTGTCATTTGCTACTAAGAAAATATCGTAATCATCAACTAAAAATCTTTTGGAGTTATTTAAAACATCACTTATACCTTTGATGTAGCTTTCCCGAGCAGCTTTCCCTTTCCCTTTGTATAGTGATCCAATCTCTAATTCATCTTGTCTTTTGAGTTCAAATAAATCATAAGCATAAGCGTGTTGCTCGTGATAATCTATTAAGCCAACATAAGGAGGAGAAGAGAATATACCTTTAATTTTTTGTTTTTGAATTAACTTGGCGAATTCTGGATTTGAATTATTAAGTTGTTCAAAAATATCAATATTTCTACTGTCTCCTGTTAAACAATTGTGAAAAGTATTTTTTCTCAACCTATCATATTGACCAAGTCTTTTTACTGTATCTTTTGAATAGGTGTTCCACCATTTCATAATTGAAAATAACGGCTTACACATTTTGCCGTGTTTACTACAATAGTAAGTAGTTGTAACTGGTTCTAATAACGTTGCTAAATCTGCGTGAGTTGTTGCTCTGCAACTTCTAATTGTTCTACTTAGTATTACACAAAGAATTTTTTTAGTTTCTGGATTTTGAACTTTTTTAATTTCGTTATGAACAAACTCTATTTCTTCTCTAATATGTTGGGTGTACCACTTGTCAAGGAATGAATTTTCATTTTCTTGACGAAGTTTAATTTTATACTGTTCGACAAGTTTGTTATATACTGGTAAAAATTCTTTTTCTTTTTCAGCACCAAAAGCTTTTTCGTCAATCTCTTTTTGTTTGACTTTGTATTTGTATTCGGGAACAGGGAAATATTTGTTATTGAAAACATAAAGTTTTTGTAATAGCTTCTGTTCAAAATCCACTGCGTTTGCATCTGCTATAAACTTATTTAATGCTTTTGAGATTTTGCTTATTTCAGTTTGAACATCTATTAGGTTGTATTTTTCAACTTTGCAGTTTCCTATCATTGTATTAAAAGCAGACACGTCAACTCCGATTGCGTGTATCCCTAATTCACAGGCTTGAACCATTGTGGTTCCACTTCCTGAAAATGGGTCTAAAACAATGTCGCCTGTCTTAAAATAGACTTCTTTTTTGAATTTATCTACATGGTCATCCAAAAAGTATTCAACCAATTGCGGTATGAATTTACCTTTATAAGGATGTAATCTATGAACGTGTTTTGTAGTTTCTGCTTCTTTATATTCTTCAAATGACAAAGCCCAATTTAAGTCATCACCAAGTTGCTCTTTCCAATCATCTTGTCTTGATTTGTTTTGTTCTTTGTAATACTCAATTAAGTCTTCTTTTAAAACTTGTGTATTACCATTATCACCTAATTTTTTTACTCTGCCATATTGTATTAAATATGAAATATTTGAAGGAGTAATATTTTTGTCCAAATGTTCAGTTGCCCATTGGCTTGCTTCTTTTATTGATAATAATTCTGGCATATTATTTATGTTTTGTAATTCCGTATTTAATTTTATTTTCTGCAACTTTTAAAATATTCAAATCAGCATCTTCATCCAATATTTTGTAAGCGATTTGGTCACTTAAAAATTCATTTAGTAACTCCTTTTCATCAACCATAAAAAAATCTGAAATCTTTTTGATTAATGGTTTATTGGGTTGCCTTTCGTTACGTTCAATTTTTGCGAGTAATGAAATATCAATTTCAATATTAGTTGCAACTTCTTTTAAGGTAAAATTTCCATTTTCTCTAAGAATTCTTAGATGCTCTCCGAATGTTGTATATTTTTTCAAATCCGCCATTGGTCATATTTTGTCCAAAAATACAAAGTGTTTTATAAATTGGACAATAAAAGTCCAAAAAGTTTTCAACATTTTTCGAGTGGTGGAAAAAACAGTTTTTTTTGTTTTCAGATTTAGCTTTTGTATCGGAAAACCCAATGTGATAAATCTGTGGCTGTTTTTAAGTTTATGAACAATTTTGATAGATGTATACATATACATTATTCCATTAAATTAATGGATATGAGGAATTTTGTTGCTTATTATATTGCTGGTAGCGTGATTCCGGGCAATGACAAAGAGGTGGCGGCTTAATGTTATTAAAATCTGAAACAATCCCGATAGTTATCGGGAAAGAATGACAGAGGTGGAGTGAAAGAAAAATTTTGGGCACAAAAAAAAACCACAGCCCTTTGTAAAGAGTTGTGGTTTTGATGCCAAAGAGAGACCACCTCCAATGGCTGGTATACATTGAGGACTATAGATTTTTATAGTCTTTTATCCTTTTGAACTCGATGCCACTGACCATACGGTACTGTGGGCTACGAGCTCCGAAGAAACCCAATACTACCTTTTTAACTCCATAGGCTACCTCTACCAAACCATTGATTGGCGCATAGATTGTAATGTTGCGATCTAAGCGTGCCATCTTAAGGTCTACTGATGTAACGGTTACTGCTTGAAGCGTATTGTACATGGCATCCCGTCTGGTAGTCCATGCAGCGACTGTAAGGTCTGCTGGTGCGACGTATTCTGGGTATGCCGACAAAAGCTCAATAAGTGAATCTACATGCTTAATCTGATTGGTGTGCGACTGGTGGCTGGCACTGACGTGGTCTTTGTTGTCAGTGGTTTTTAGCTTGATTATACGCTCACCTTGAATGAGACTGTTGATGCTTTCGCAGCGTTTTACGGCTTCAACAGGTGCTCCACAAATAGCAAACACATTTTTGGTACGTGTAGCGTCTTTTTTAAGTTTACTAAAAGCAACAGTCTGCGCATCAATGTCCTGTTGGTAAAGTGACAATTTATTGGTCACTGTCTCAACTGAAGCATTGGCTGTAGTGTAAAGAAGTTCTAAGTTAGACAAGGCATATAAGGGATTGGGTGACACGTAGTCGCTCCCAAAACCTATGATGATTTGCTTCAGCATGGCGAAGTGCTGTACGTTAATGGAATGACCCGTTTCACGATAGCGTGCTGGTTTCTTTTTCTCCTTAACAGCCTTTAAGTCAGCAGAGCCAGCTTGGGCTTTGGTGACGCGCTTGGTAAGAGCTTTTGCTTTAGATTCTGCTTCCGGACTTTCCATCTTAGCAGTCGGAGCCTTTTGCTCCTCACCCTGTAGCACTTCTTTCATAAGAAGGTTGTTTTGCTGCAGGCCATCATTGGCCTCATGTCCCAGGGCTGGGGAATCATGATCGTTTAATTGGTACGACGCAAAACCATTATTATGGTATGTTTCCATAATGTTTTTGGTCCACGGTAGCTTTGGGTTGCCCACGGTAACGCACGAGCACTGCTACGTGTTTTTAAACTGTGCGTTGTGGGTCATGCGGTGTGGTGCCACGATGGCACCATCAACTGCATGAAAAAAATAATCGTTATGAAACGTTGTAAAAAAAAGCGCTTAGAGTCGTTCGGCTTTTTAGACAGCTACTCGAGATTAGCAGCTATAGGTCAATTGACTTTGAGACAAATATATAAACGAATTTCGTTAATGTGCAAATATATTCGACGAAATGCATACAAATAATTTTATCTACGTAGGTGCAAACTTGTTGAAATCCGCGTCCTTGCTCAGAAATCTATCAATGAAAAAAAAATAATAATTAGGGTATAAAATTATAAATATGATGCTGTAAGGTCTATTTTATGTATAAAAAATTGATTAAAAAGGTTATCTATAGAGAATATGATAATTGCCGAAATTGCTATTTGTAGCCTTCTTGCTGACCATGGGGAACTATGTTGCCAACGCTAATCGGTTATTTTGAGGAAAATTTGTGTAAGAAAATTAAAAAAATACTTGCATATTATCGAAATAATATGTATTTTAGCGAACATTTAGATTTTTTGCTTGTGTTTTCATAGATGCATGTCCAACGAACCGTGGTGTAGGAAAGCCACGGTTTGAGGACATGAACTCGAGGACCAAAGACGCTTGCCCAGCGCCAAAATCAATCCCTTCATTTATAGCCTTACTAGAGTTGGATACGATGGATTTTCTTGCTAGTCTTTGATGATTTTGATGGTTTGCCAGCCCTTATCGGTCTCTACGGTCAGGACGTACACACCGCTACTCAACGATGATAGGTCGATACGGGTTGGTGAGGATGCCGTCCAATAGTTGGTCTTTAACACATTGCTTCCGTGGCTGTCAGTAAGTCGTACGCTCCTGATGGTCGCATCGGTGCACTGCAGGGTCACATCGTTGTGAACTGGGTTTGGATAGATAGCCACCTGAGGCTTTGTCGATTCGTCTATGCCCAGAATCGTATTTGTAATGCGTACAATGCCGCCAGCGGTATGGCCATCATAGGAATCAAATTCGCCACCCAACACGATTTTCCCATCCGCTTGTAGTGCCAATGAAATCCCCACCTGAAAGCCTCCGAAGATGCCTGTGCCGGGGTTGAATTGCGTATCGACGCTCCCATCGGCATTCAGTCTGGCAATGCCACTGCGTGTGGTTCCATTGAAGCTGCTGAAAGCCCCTGCCGCTAGGATTTTGCCATCGGACTGCGCAACAAGGTCATAGACCGTGCCGGGCGCTCCAGTACCTGGATTAAAGCTGGTATCGATAGCCCCATTGGCCTGCAGGCGCACCATGCTTACTGCGGGGGTACCATTGAAGCTGCTGAAGAAGCCAGCCAAAAGAATTTTGCCATCGGATTGTAAGGCTAGGGTATAGACTTCGCCACTGGCGCCCGAGCCTATATTGAAGGAGGCATCGAGACTGCCATCGGCATTGAGACGTGCCAGACGGTTTTGTGTATTCCCATTAAAAGTTGTAAAGTACCCTGCCATCAAGATTTTGCCGTCGGGCTGTAGCAGAAGGTCGTACAACTCGGCATTGGTGCCACTCCCTGGGTTAAAGCTCGTGTCGAGGCTTCCGTTGGCATTCAGGCGTGCCACCCCTTTTCTGGAAACGCCATTGACATTTTCGAAATAACCGCCGATGATGACCTTGCCATCGGGCTGCAGGGCCATGGTCTCTACATAATCATCAGGGCCTGAGCCTATCTGAAAACTTGTATCGAGGGTGCCGTTGGCATTCAGGCGAGCTATGTAATTGCTGTCGGTGCCATTGAATTCTGAAAACCGTCCACCCATGATGATTTTGCCATCGGGCTGCAGGACGACTGCATTGACGGTATAGTCAGGGCCAGCGCCCGTGTTGAAGGTTGCGTCCAAAGAGCCATTGGCGTTGAGCCTTACAATATTTGGCACATTGCCGTCATTGTAGGCGGCCAGTTCCCCCACGGCAATGACCTTACCGTCCGTTTGAATGGCGAGTTGGTTGACGCGCCCGGCAAAACCGGTGCCACCGCCAAATGTTGGGTCATAAACTCCATTCTGAGCCTGAAGTGCCAGTGAAGCCACTAGGGCTACTGCCACCAAGATGTTTTTTAGTGTTTTCATAATAGTCGATATGCTTGTTATGGCACATCGAACAGGGAGAGAATTGTCATCATTGCGTGCTGACGAATGATGATGGATATTAAGACAAATGACCTACTACCGATTGGTGGTTACTTTTTCTTGAGTTCAAACACATCCTTGCGTCTGTCCTTTAAATTTCGGACGCTTCCGAATTGGTTCAATTCGCGAAGCAAATCGATGTCCACATCCGCAATGAGAATCATTTCGGTATTCTGAGTGGCGGCAGCTTTGACGCCATCGGTAGGGAATGCAAAATCGCAGGGGGTAAATACCATGGACTGCGCAAACTGAATGTCCATGTTATGTACTTTTGGCAAGTTGCCCACACTTCCGGCAATGGCCACATAACATTCGTTTTCAATGGCACGCGCCTGCGCACAGTGGCGCACACGGGAGTAGCCGTTTTGGGTGTCGGTCAAGAAGGGTACAAAAAGGATGTCCATACCTTCGTCCGCCAGGAGCCTGCTCAATTCCGGGAATTCGGAGTCGTAACAGATAAGGATGCCTATTTTGCCGCAATCGGTATCAAACGCTTTGAGTTGGTTGCCGCCCACCATGCCCCAAACCTTGGCTTCATCGGGTGTGACGTGGAGCTTTTCATAACGCTCCATGGTGCCATCGCGTCGGCACAAATAGCCCACGTTGTGCAAATGCTCGCCTACCATTTCGGGCATGCTGCCCGTGATGATGTTGATGTTATAGGAGATGGCCAATTTGGAGAAGCGCTGCACCATTTCCTTGGTATGTTTTGCCAGCTCTCGGATGGCTTCGGGTGTGGAAAGGTGATTGTTTTCTGCCATGAGTGGTGCATTGAAAAACTCAGGGAACAAGGCAAAATCGCTGCGATAGCCCGATACGGCATCGATGAAGAATTCCGCTTGTTGCATCACTTCATCCAAATCCTTATAAGGGCGCATTTGCCATTGTACCAAGCCCAAGCGGACCACTTTTTTGATGGTCGCGGCTTTTTTGGCAGGTTTTTCATAATAGACATTGTCCCATTCCAACAAGACTGCATAGTCTTTGGAGGCTTTGTCGCCTTCGAGATAATTCTTTAGGATGCGTGTGGGATGGAAGTCGTTCGAAATTTGAAAATTCAAGACAGGATCGTGGATTTCCTTACGACGCACCTTATCGATGTACTGTTTGGGTGTCAGTTCCTCGGCATATTTGGAATAGTTGGGGATACGTCCGCCAAAGGCCACGCCTCTTAAGTTGAGGCGTTCACAGAGTTCCTTTCTATAATCGTAAAGGCGCCGTCCTAAGCGCAGTCCCCTAAACTCCGGTTTGATAAACACATCAATGCCATAGAGCACATCGCCATCTGAATGATGGGTGCTAAAGGTGTAATTGCCGGTGATGTCCTTGTAGGTGTGGTATTCATCAAAGGCATCATACTCCACAATGATGGACAGCGCACAGCCTGCAATCTGGCCATTAATTTTGATCACCACTTGTCCTTCCTGAAAGTTATCAATCAAGGTCTTGATTTGAGCTTCCTTCCAGATGGAATCTGGCATGGTGGTGTAGGCGGCTCGCATGGCCGCTTGCAGTTCCTGATAATCTTCGAGGTTGAGGTATTTTAATTCGATGTTTTCAATATCGTCCATAGGCGGTAAGATAACTAAATCTAAAGCTATTTAAAAGTTTAAAGATGGATTTGTGTACAATTTAAGATGAAGGTGACAGATGGTTCCCAATACCAACTAAAAAACGACCTACCTTTAACTGTATAAAGATAGGTCGTTATCAAAACCATAACATTCTATTTTTTAGATTGCTGGTTTTTAATCGTTTTTTTATCAATATCAAATTTGTTGGTTTTGATATTTGTGTTTCCTGTCGGATTGGTTGGATTCTTTTGTTCCGTAGTTCTTTCGAACTTTTTATTTTCTTTGATTGTTCCCATAGTCTCTTTCATTTAAATTTCTATACTACAAGTTACGAAACATTGGCTGGTGTTCTATTAAATCTATCTTAAAGTATCGCCAATGTTTGTTAATGTGCCGCACCCATGTCTACCTTGCCAGCCCCTTTTTTGATGAACATTACAAAGGGAATGCAAATGAGGAACAGGACGCCAAGGTATATAAATACATCCATGTAGGACAGTACCGCAGCTTGCTTGGTGACTGCCAAATCCAAGGCTTTGTAGGCTTTGTCCATGGCTTCGTTGGCCGAAAACCCTTTACTGATGAACATCTGTTGTAAACCGTGCAGACGATTTTGGACATTCACAGTAGAAGCATTCAGATTGGGAATCAAATCCACCCGATGTTGTTGGTTGAAACGTGCCAAAACGGTCGTGATGATGGCAATCCCAAAAGACCCTCCCAATTGGCGCGTCATACCCGTAAAAGCGGCACCATCACCAATATCTTTTCCCATTAAGGTGGACAATGACAGAGTGGTAATAGGAACGAACAAAAGCCCTAATCCAATACCTCTTACCACCAATGGCCAAAAGAAATGCTCCGTGCCTGTGTCTGGTGTCATTACATTGTACATCCACAAGCTATACAGGAAGAAGGTTGCAAAACCCAAGGTGACCAGATACTTTTGGGGTACTCCTTTTTGCAGCATTTTGCCAATGAAGGGCATCATAATCCCTGTCATGATAGAGCTGGGCACGAGAATGAGTCCGGCATCTGTGGCTGTATAGCCCAAAATGGATTGTGTATAAATGGGAATGATGAAGGTGGAACCATAGAGGCCAAAGCCCATGATAAAGGTCATAATCGTTCCGACCCTTAAATTGCCATCCCGAAGGACTCTTAAATTGACAATGGGATGCTCATAGGTCAATTCGCGCCACAAAAAGAAAATAAAGGCAAACAAGGAGGTCACGCTTAACGATACAATGAGCGAGTTTGCAAACCAGTCGTCCTGTTGTCCATGTTCGAGTACAAACTGAAGGGACCCAATAAAAGTGGCAAGTAGCACAATGCCTATCCAATCCACTTGATTGACTTTCAGCTTCTCGCCATATTTTGGGCTTCGTACATACATCAGGGTCAAAATGGTGGCAATAATCCCAATAGGAATGTTGATGTAGAAAATAAATGGCCATGAATAATTATCCACAATATAACCGCCCAGAGGAGGTCCCAATGTAGGGCCGACAATCACCCCCATACCATAAATGGCTTGAGCCATGCCACGTTTGGCAATGGGATAACTTTCGGTGATGATGGTTTGAGCGGTTACCAATAAGGCACCGCCGCCAAGACCTTGAATGAATCGAAAGAGAATGATTTCCCATAGAGTTGTGGCGTTTCCACACAAAAAGGATGCGGCCGTAAAAATGATAATGGACGTTGCAAAATAATTGCGTCGCCCAAATTGTTTGGACAGCCAACTCGTCATCGGAATGATAATCACATTGGCAATCGCGTAGGCGGTAATCACCCAGGCAATATCCGTTAAGGACGCACCCAAGCTACCTCGCATATCATTTAATGCCACATTGACGATGGTGGTATCGACAATTTCCAACAACGCACACAGAATGGCGGTGATGGTAATGATGGTCCTCCTAAAACCGTATTCGACGAGGCTATCTTGTTCTGGTTGTGCCATTTTACTTTAAGTGAACATCCACTGTTACGTTCATTCCAGAGCGTAATTTTTGAAGTTTTTCTGAATTGTTGTCTTTAGTGAAATCAATTTTCACTGGTAAACGTTGGATGGTTTTTACAAAGTTACCCGTGGCATTGTCAGGTGGTAATAAGGAAAAGCGTGCGCCAGTGGCAGGAGAAAAGGTCGTGACCGTTCCTTCAAAATCAATATCGGGATAAGCATCCACTTTGATGGTGACTTTTTGCCCCAGCTCCATTTTTTCCAATTGTGTTTCCTTAAAGTTGGCAATCACCCATTTTTCTTGGGTGTTCACTAAATAAAACAACGATTGTCCCGGTTGTACAAATTGCCCTTTCTGAATGGAGACATTTGATAATTGTCCATCGATTGGTGCAGTGACCACTGTGTAGGACAGGTTGAGTTTAGCAGCATCCAATTGTGCTTTGGCACTTTTTACATTGGCCTCGGCAACCGACACTTGTTTTTCGGAACTGCTGGCTTGTTGAGCCGCTGCGTTGCGTTGGTTTTGTGCCGTTTTTTGCTGGCTTTCCAAAATATGCACCTGTTGCTCGGCTTCCAATTTGGCTGCCAAAGCTTTCTCATACTGTTGAGCCGTGATGGAATGGTTTTGGTACAGGTTTTCATAACGCTTGAAGTCCTGTGTGGCTCGCCATAATTGGGTTTTGGCGGTTTCGATATTGCCCGTTGCAGAAACTATTTGCTGACTCGCTACTGCGGTATTGGCTTGGTAGGAACCACTATTGGCCTTTGAAACCACCACGCCGCTTTCTGCCGCTGCCAGATTGGCTTCGGCTTGTTCCACTTTTACCAAATAATCTTGGTTTTCAATGACGAACAGGGTATCGCCTTTTTTCACATTTTGATTGTCGGACACATAGACCTTTTCGATGTAACCGCCTACATGCGGAATGATGGGATTCATGTTTGCCTGTATCTGGGCATCATCTGTTTCTTCATGCGCCAGCGAATGAAGGTATTTATAGATGCCGTACGAGCCACCAACGAGCACCAAGGCAGCAATGATGATAATAAATTTCTTGTTTGTTTTTTTCTTTGGTTCCATATCTGTTGATAAAACTAGTTTTGTAATGAGTTGATTAGTTGTCCTTGTGAGGTTAGCAATTCGTAATATTTTAAGGTACTGTCCGCTTTAGAATTGGCAAGATTTATTTTTGCCTGAAGTTGTTCGACGTCGGCTTCCAATAAATCATTGGTGTCTTCCAGACCATTGTCATATTTGTCTTTGACAATACGGTAATTTTCGGTGGCCTGAAGTTCAGATTGGCTGTACACTTCAGATGTTTTCAACGCCAATTCATAGGTGCGTTTGGCATTTTCAATTTCCACTTTAATGTTACTGGAATACTTGTCGATGGTATATTTCAATTCCTCCACTTTGCTTTTGGCGAGTTTTACATCGCTTTTGGTTTTAAAAATATCAGCCAGATTATAACTGACACCTACACCGATGTTCATGGCATTGGTAACCGAAATCGCATTATGGACATCGAGCGCAATGTAACCACCAACTATGGACAGAGAAGGGTAGTAGTTGCTTTGTGCCACTTTGATTTGATGTTCTGCTGCTTTTTCATTGGCTTGTAGCGCTTGCAAATCACTTCTTGAATTGGCCATCATGGAGGTGGTTGGCGTCAACAAAGCATCTTCGGGAAGTTGAGTGTCGAACACCGTGTCTTCAGGAAGTTTCAAAAGGACTGCCAATTGATAATTGAGAATGTACTGTGCTTTTTTTGCTTCCTCCAAAGAAATTTCAGTATTGGACACTTGCAATTGTGATTTCAATAAATCGTTGCGTGCGAGCAATCCATTTTGTTCCATGGCCGAAAAATCTTTTTCACGCTGCTGTGCGGTTTTGAGATTTTCCTGAATCAAGGCAATGGTTTGAGTTGCTTTGTAGAGATTCAAAAAGTTGCTGATGGTCTGCATTGCCAATTGTTCCTTGTCATTGGCGTTGGTGAATTTGGCAGCCTCCAATTGATTTTCGCCCGCTTTTACAATGTTTTTCAACTTAAAACCTGAAAACAGTGGCATGGATACATTCGCTTGGCCAAGTACTAATT
Organism: Gelidibacter sp.; assembly: GCA_041391925.1. Lineage (GTDB taxonomy): Bacteria > Bacteroidota > Bacteroidia > Flavobacteriales > Flavobacteriaceae > JBPOFM01. The sequence continues at coordinate 314,139 of JAWKNA010000004.1, forward strand.
GATTGACGTTTGGTGAACTGCTTTCTTGGTCAGTTCCTTCTTCGGAAGCACTGGAGCCAGAGGCAAATTTTAAATTGACATCTGCATTGGTGAGACGCAGGTATTGACCAGAAAGTTTTACGTCAGGATATTGAAGGTTTTTGGTGACGTTCAATTCACTTTCGGCGGTGTTCAGTTTGGCATCGGCCAATTTGGAGGCATCCGCATTGGTAAGTGCCAATTCCACCGCTTCCTGTAGCGAAATGGGACGTATGTTTTGGGCTTGACTTTTTACGGTCGCGACTAATAGACCCAGAATAAATAGTGTTGTTCTAAACTGCATTGGTAAGTAAAGCTTTGATGGTTTGTTGAATATGTTGCGTCAAGGTAGCGTGGACGTAACGTTCTATGGCTGCCTCATCTGTCAGATTCAATAAGGCCTGATAAAATTTTTTGTTGTAATAAAAATGAAAGTAGGTGCCCAAGATGGTGGCCATGAGCAATTCTATCTGAACATTCTGTATAAATATCTTTTCTTTTTGACCTCGATTGACAAAGTTTTCAATGACCTTGAGATTCTCTTTTTTATTTTCTACATAACTATCAAAATCAATGTTCCGACAGCCGTTCGAGTATTCAAAATTGATGATTTTGTGCGTGCGTCGATTGCGATGGATGCGTTTGACAATGAGAGAAACGATATCATCCAACACTTCAAAATAATCATTGCTTTTGGAAATGGCCGATTCCAGTTGCATCCTAAAATCTGACATGCGGTAGGTGAGAAGCGCTTCCAACAACTTTTCTTTAGAGCCAAAATAATAGGAAATCATGGCGATGTTGATGTCGGCGGCTTTTGAAATTTGGCGCACCGAAGTTCCATCAAAACCATTTTCTGCAAACAGTTTTTCGGTGGCTTCCAGTATCTGTATTTGTTTATCGTTTAATTCCATCCCAATTTGAGATTTATAATTAGGGGACAAAATTAAACAATTGTTTAAATTAAACGTTTGTTTAATTTGTTTTTTTACATAATTTTAACACTACAGCGTTTGCGGATAATGTTCTTTAACGGATGGTATGCACAAAATCCGCTATGGCAGAGATGCCACTTTCCGAAAGATGTTTGATAAAGGCACTTCCAATAATAGCGCCTTTGGCATATTTGGTAGCAGTCGTAAACGTTTTGTTATCGGATATTCCAAAACCGACGATTTGTGGATTGTTGAGGTTCAGGTCTGCTATCCGTTTGAAATACTTTGTTTGTTCGTTCCCAAATCCAGAAGAACTTCCAGTAACACTTGCGCTGCTCACCATATAGATAAATCCATTGGAAATGGAATCAATAAAGCGGATGCGCTCCACGGATGTTTGAGGTGTGATGAGAAACACATTGATTAATCCATGCGCTTCAAAAATCGGTTTATATTCTTCGTTATATACATCCACGGGCAAATCGGGAATTATCAATCCATCGATGCCAATGTCTGCGTATGTTTTACAGAAGGCTTCCACGCCAAATTGCAAAATCGGGTTAAAATAGCCCATAACAATCAATGGAATCTTGACAGTTTTCCGGATGTCTTTCAATTGATTGAAAAGGACTTCCGTGGTCATTCCATTTTTTAACGCTTGCGTGGAGCTGGCTTGAATGGTTGGGCCGTCTGCCAAAGGGTCACTAAATGGGAGACCGATTTCTATCATGTCCACACCGCTTTTTTCCAAGTCTTGGATGATGGAAACCGTATCGTCAAGGTCTGGGTATCCAGCGGTGAAGTAGATGGAGAGGAGTTTTTTATCTTCTTGAAGTTTTTTGTTAATTCTGTTCATCATAAATCGAAATATTTTATGTAGGTATCCAAATCCTTATCGCCACGCCCAGAAAGACTGACTACGACAATATCCGAAGGCTTGAAGGTCTTTTGTTCGAAAATGGCCAGCGCATGTGAACTTTCAATGGCAGGGATGATACCTTCCAATTTGCAAAGTTTCAAACCCGCTTTCATGGCGTCGTCATCCGTAATGGCGATGAATTCTGCCCGTCCAGATTTATGCAAATGTGCATGCATCGGGCCGATACCAGGATAATCCAATCCTGCCGAAATACTGTAAGGCTCCGTGATTTGGCCATCTTGGGTTTGCATCAATAAGGTTTTGCTTCCATGAATGATGCCTTCTTTTCCCAAAACTGAAGTCGCGGCACTTTCGCCAGAATCCACACCATGACCAGCGGCTTCCACGGCAATCAATTTGACATCTGTATCTTCCAAAAAATGATAATAAGCACCAGCCGCATTGCTGCCACCACCCACACAGGCCACCACATAATCGGGTTTTGTGGTATTTTCCTGTTCCTTCAATTGCCATTGTATTTCTTCGGAAACAACTGCCTGAAACCGCGCCACCATATCTGGATAAGGATGCGGTCCGACGACACTTCCTATAATATAATGCGTGTCCACAGGATTGTTAATCCAATCGCGAATGGCTTCGTTGGTAGCATCTTTCAAGGTGCGGCTTCCGGATTTGGCGGGTACGACCGTTGCTCCCAACATCTTCATTCTGGCTACGTTCGGTGCTTGTCGTGCAATGTCGATTTCACCCATATAGACGATGCATTCCAAGCCCATCAAGGCGCAAACCGTAGCAGTGGCAACCCCATGTTGTCCTGCGCCAGTTTCGGCGATGATACGATGTTTGCCTAAACGTTTTGCTATCAAAATCTGTCCAATTGTGTTATTGATTTTGTGTGCTCCTGTGTGGTTGAGGTCTTCACGCTTTAGGTAGATTTTTGTGTGGTACGTTTCACTTAACCGCTTGGCAAAATAGAGTGGGGAAGGACGGCCCACATAATCTTTAAGCATGGCGTTGAATTCTTTTTGGAAGACGGGTTCTGCCATGACTTTAAGGTAGTTTTGGCGCAATTCCTCTACGTTTGGGTAGAGCATTTCAGGAATGTATGCGCCACCGAAGTCTCCGTAATAGCCTTTTTCGTTGATGTTGTAATTCATAATCCTTTTCCCGCAAAGGCGGGAATCTCATGTTTTTAAGTTCGTAATAAGCTTTCAAGTTCTACTTTAAATCGTTTCAATGTTTCCACGTCTTTCAATCCTGGTTCGATTTCAAATTGGCTGTTAACATCTATCGCATGGCAATATTGAGATTCTGGTTTTTGAACAAACTCTTTAATGGTTTCGATGTTGTGTAATCCTATGCCACCGCTTAAAAAATAAGGTTTTGTGGATGGATAATTCTTCAAAACTTCCCAATTAAAGGTGTAGCCGTTGCCTCCAGGCAGTTTCCCTTTAGTGTCAAACAAATAATAATCGCAAACATCTTCATAAGGTGCCAGCACCGAAAAGTCAAAGGTGTCTTTCATTGAAAATACTTTGATGACAGTGGTTCCTGTTGTTTTAAGAAGTCGGCATGTTTCAGGAGACTCGCATCCATGCAATTGAATTGCCGATAATTGATGCTTTTCTATCTGCGCAGACATAAATTCGACTTTGGCATCAACAAAAACACCCACTTTTTTAATGCTGTCTGAAATTTTAGGGATAGTTCCCTCAAAAAATCTCGCTGATTCTTCATAAAAAATAAATCCAAGGTAATCTGGCTGAAGCTCGGCAACTTCAAAGATGTTCTCTAGATATTTCATGCCACAGATTTTGAGCCTCATGATGTCAATCCTTTAATGAATTGTTTGGCACTTTCGCCAGGATTCTCTGTTTTCATAAAATTTTCACCAATCAAAAATCCTTTGTAACCAAAAGGCTGCAATTCTTTAATGGCTTCAATGGAACTAATACCGCTTTCAGATACTTTCACAAAATCGTTTGGAATCAATTGACTTAACTGTTTGCTATTGTCCAAACTGACGTCGAAGGTTTTTAAATTACGATTGTTTACGCCAATCATATCAAGACTTGGCATGATGGATTTTTGCAGTTCTTCATTGTTATGAACTTCCAACAAAACTTCTAGATTTAGACTTTTTGCCAACTCTGAATACTGCTTGATTTCTGCTTTTGTCAGAATCGCGGCAATCAATAAAATGACATCAGCGCCAAACGCCTTTGCTTCGACGATTTGGTACTCGTCGATGATGAATTCCTTTCTTAATAGGGGTAATTTGCAGCTTTGTCTAACGGTGATTAAGTCATCCAACGTGCCTCCAAAATAGATTTCGTCAGTCAAAATGGACATTCCACAAACGCCAGCTTGCTCATAGTCAATTGCCACGTCATCAACCAAAGCTGTATCATTTATAAGTGATTTGGATGGTGAGCGCCGTTTGAATTCAGCAATGATTCCTGTGTGGCTTTCTTTTAGTTTTTTAGATAAGGAAATGGTGTTCCTCTCAAAAAAAGAAATCATCTCAAAAGATTCTACTGGAATGATGGATTTTTTCAACTCAACTTCCTTGCGTTTGTCTATAACTATTTGGTCTAAAATATTCATCTGCGTCAACCTGAACTTGTTTCAGGTTCTCATTAATTTTTATGATGCTGAAACACGTTCAGCATGACGTTATTTACTTAAATTTACTAATCTATCAAACTTCTCTTTTGCTTTTCCGCTGAATAATGATTCCTTTGCTAGTTCAAAACTTTCGTGGATTCCAATATTTTTTACCGTATCAATGGCAAGGGCAGCATTGGCGCAGACGACATTGTTTTGTGCTTCTGTACCGTGTCCATTCAAGATATGGGTGAATATTTTAGCGGCAGATTCTATGGTTTCTCCTCCGTGAATGGCGTCTTGATGCAACTGTTCTATACCGAAGTGTTCTGGACCAATCATAAATTCCGAGGAATTTCGAATGATTTTCGCTTGGCCTGTCAATGTAATTTCGTCATAACCATCCAAGGCATGTACGATTGTGTAATTCTTGTCCGTATTTTGATAGAGATAGCCATACATGCGTACCAATTCCAAACTGAACACGCCCACCATTTGATTCTTTGGAAATGCAGGATTTACCATCGGTCCCAGCATATTGAAAAAAGTTTTGACACCCAAATCCTTACGAATAGGCGCCACATTCTTCATCGCGGGATGGAACAATGGTGCATGTAAAATGCAAATACCCGCTTGTTCCAAACTTTGCTTTAAAAAATCAATATCAGAGGTGAATTTGATACCCAAATATTCCAACACATTGGAAGACCCACTTACAGATGACACCCCATAATTACCATGTTTGGTGACGTTGACACCTGCTCCAGCAGTGACAAACGATGCCAAGGTGGAGATGTTGAAGGTGTCTTTTCCATCGCCACCCGTGCCGCATAAATCAATGCCATTATACGCATCCAAATTCACACGGATGCAGAGTTCCAAAAGTGCATCCCGAAACCCTTGCAATTCTTCAATGGTAATACTTCGCATCATGTAAACGGTCAAAAAGGAGGCAATTTGGCTTTGATTGTAATCACCTTTGGAGATGTTCACCAAGACCTGTTTGGCTTCGTCGGTTGAGATGCTTTCTTGGTTGATGAGTCTGTTTAGTATGTGTTTCATAGTTCTAGTTTTCAGTCGCAGTCGCAGTCTTCAGTTGTTTTTTACTGTTAACTATGACTGAAATCTGTTTACTGATGTATCCAATTTTTCAATATCTGTTTTCCATTGGGTGTCAAGACGGATTCTGGGTGGAATTGTACGCCTTTGACATCATATAGTTTATGGCGAAGGGACATGACTTGCCCATGTTCATCCAATGAAGTGGCTTCCAGCATTTCCGGTAAATTGGCATCTACGACCCAAGAATGGTAACGACCTACTTCAATAGTTTTCTCCAAACCGTCAAATAAGGGTTCGTTGTCAACACAAATCGTCACTTTTGTGGCGACACCATGAAACACCGTATCCAAATTGACAAGTTTGCCGCCAAAAACTTCGCCTATGGCTTGCTGTCCGAGGCACACACCTAACATGCTTTTTGTTGGTGCATATCTTTGGATAATGGATTTAAGCAATCCCGCTTCATCGGGAATGCCTGGACCTGGCGAAAGGACTATTTTTTCGAATGCGTCCAATTCTTCCAAAAAGAGTTGGTCGTTCCGTCTGACCGTGACCTCGCAACCCAAATCTCCCAAATAATGAACGAGATTATAGGTAAAACTGTCGTAATTATCTATGACTAATACTTTTTTCATGGTACTTCCCACGAAAGTGGGAATCTATTTTTAGTTATACTTGAATTTTTATATCTATCTTCTGGCAACTGCGACTGAATACCGCTTACTAAATAACTTTTGCTAATTCAATCGCTTTTGTCAAAGCACCCAATTTATTATATACTTCTTGCAATTCATTCTCTGGATTGGATTTGGAAACCAATCCTGCGCCTGCCTGCCAATGCAATTGATGGTTTTTGCTCAAGAAGGTTCGTATCATAATGGCATGGTTAAAGTTACCCTCAAAATCCATAAAACCGATGGCACCTCCATAAAAATCACGACTTGTGGTTTCATATTTTTCTATGAGTTGCATGGCTTTGTGTTTGGGTGCACCACTTAAGGTGCCAGCAGGAAAGGTATCGGCGACCATCTGCATGGTTGTGGTATCTTCATTTTTGCTCCCTGTGACCTTGCTCACCAAATGAATGACGTGCGAAAAGAACTGCACTTCCCGATAGTGTTCCACTTTTACATGGCTTCCATGACGGCTTAAATCGTTTCTAGCCAAATCGACCAACATGACGTGCTCGGCATTTTCCTTGTCATCTACCGACAATTGTTTAGCGAGCTCGGCATCTTTTTCATCAGTTCCTGTTCGCTTGAAGGTACCTGCGATGGGATGTATTTCGGCCTTGCCTTTATTGACAATGAGTTGCGCTTCAGGGGAGCTTCCAAAAATCTTAAAATCGCCATAATCAAAATAGAACAGGTAAGGGGATGGGTTGATGCTTCTCAAGGCGCGATACACATTAAATTCATCTCCTTTAAATTGCTGTGAGAACTTTTTGGAAAGCACTAGCTGAAACACATCACCACGCGCACAGTGTTTTTTAGCCAAATCAACATGGTGTTTATAGTCTTCATCAGTTAGGTTGGAACGTGTATTTCCTTCTGTAGAAAAATTGAAAGAGGCATAATTTTTTGATTGTATCAATTGTAAAACTTCATCAATATTGTTTTCGGTATCAAAGCAATGCGCAAAGACGTACGCTTCGTTTTTAAAGTGATTGATGGCAATGATGTTCTGATAGACAGCATAATAAATATCTGGAATGTTTAAATGTCCCTCTTTTTTTGAGAGATGTATGTCTTCAAAATATCGAACGGCATCATAAGCGATATAGCCAAAAATACCGTTGTTGATAAACTTAAATTGTGCATCGGATTGCAATTTGAAGCGCTGTGTAAACTTGTGAATATGCTCCGTGACATTGGTATCTGGGTGTATGAGATGAACCAACTGGCTACCATCGGGAAATTTTTCCAGGATTTTTTCATGCTGCACTTTAAAGGACGCAATGGGGTTGCAGCAGATGTAGGAAAAACTATTATCGTTGGCATGATAGTCACTACTTTCCAAAAGGATGCTATTTGGAAATTTATCGCGAATTTTAAGATAGATGCTCACAGGCGTAATGGTATCTGCGAGGATTTTTTTGTGATGGGTGTAAAGGCTGAATGTCTTCATAGATGTTTCATAAAAAAAGCCTGTCGTGAATGACAGGCCTCTTTTGTATTTTGATTAAATAATACTATAGGTTTAGTTCACGAAGTTTGCGTTTCGAGCGTTCCACCACCAAGTATTGTTTAAAATTGCGTTCATGTGTTTATTTGTGTCAAATATAGAAATGATAATCTGGTTTTCAAATTATTTGGGAAAAAATTAAAAAAAGATTCCCGCCGAAGCGGGAATCAATTCACTAAATGTTGCTATTAATCCAATTCTATAGGGTTAGAACTTTAAATTTACATTTAGGTCAAATTCGTCATAGATGGCTTTGTCTTTCAATCCATCAAAGAAACTCGCAGAACCGTATTTAATATCGTATTTGGTTCTGTCCACTTTTAAGTTTGCAGTCGCAGTGTTGTTGTCTTTAACCATCATGTCAAAAGTGATTGGGTTGGTGATGCCTTTAATGGTCAAATCGCCAGTGACTTTATATTTTCCGTCTTTTCCAACGACATTTGTGATTACAAAAGTTGAAGTCGTGTGTTTTTCAACACCAAAAAAGTCTTCAGATTTTAAATGGCCTGTCAATTTACCATTCATTTCACCTTCTAAATCTGTAACTGTTAACGTACCCATATCGATTGTGAAAGTTCCACCAGTGAGTTGATTTTTGTCATCAAAATTCAAAACACCTTCTTTCAATTGAATGGTTCCTTCGTGTTGTCCAGTTACTTTATGACCTGTCCATTTGATTGTACTGTTTACAACATCTACTTTTTTGTCTACAGATACTGTTCCTGTTGCCATGGCAACCGCTAAAATTATTGCACTTTTCATACTTGTTTGTTTTTAGGTTTGTGTTCTTAATTTATTTAATAATTGATTTAATTGTTCTAATTCTGCTTTGGATAAATTGGAAGTTAAGAGGTTTTCACTATCATCAATGATGGTGTCCAATTCCTTTAGGGCCTTCAATCCTTTTTTTGTAATGAATATCTCCACTTTTCTACGGTTTTTTTCGCAAGTAAAGCGTTCAACATATTCTTTTAAAATAAGTTTATCCACCAATCGGGTGGTATTGCTCATTTTGCTCACCATCCGATCTTGGATATCCTGAAGATTTAAAGGGCTGCCCTTCTGACCTCTTAAAATTCTCAAGACATTAAATTGTTCCAAGGACAAATCGAAAGGCTTTAATACGGATTGTATTTCCTCCTTAAAAACCGTGTTTGTGATTAAAATATTCAAAATGGTCTTTTTGGATAAAGGCAATTCTGTATTTGTTTTAAGGATTTTTTCCAATTCTTCCATATACAACAATTGTATATACAAATGTACATACTTTTGTCATTCCTATATGTTATTGTTTCTATAATTTTTTGTTAAATAATAAAAAGGAGTGCTGCTGATTAATAACTTTATGACATGAGAATGACCGTGCTTATAATTGCTTTAGTATTAATGTCTTGTAAAGATGAATCCAAGACAGAGGTATCGGTTGCATCTACAAAAGAAACCACCCAAAAAGAACCATCACTGGAAGTTTACGATTACGAAGGATTGAAGAAGTTTTTAAGTACAGATTCTGAAACCACCTATGTTGTGAATTTTTGGGCCACGTGGTGTGCCCCATGTGTCAAAGAGCTTCCTTATTTTGAACAATTGAATGCCAATTATACTGATAAGCATGTGGAGGTGATTTTGGTGAGTTTGGACTTTCCAAATAAATATGATTCAAACCTCAAGCCATTTATCAAAGACCACAAGCTAAGGTGTAAAGTAGTGGCACTGAATGATCCTGATTCCAATTCTTGGATTCCTCAAATCAGTGAAACATGGTCAGGGGCCATTCCTGCTACCCTCATCTATAACAAAGATAAACGACAGTTTTATGAACAATCGTTTACGTATGACGAATTAGAAACCGAAGTCAAACAATTCCTAAAATAAAAATTATGTACACATTCAAAACATTCATTGCCGTAATTGCCATAATGGTGAGTTCGGTAGTTACAGCTCCTGGTACAGGCTATAAGGTTGGAGACATTGCGACCGACTTTAGCTTGAAGAACATTGATGGAAGCATGGTATCCTTATCCAATTTTAAAAATGCCAAAGGATTCATCGTTATTTTCACCTGCAATACCTGTCCGTATGCGGTGGCTTATGAAGACAGGATAGAAGCCTTGAACAAAAGATATGCTTCCAAAGGCTACCCGGTGATTGCCATTATGCCAAACAATACCGACGTGAAACCGGGCGACAATATGGAATCCATGCAGGCTAGGGCAAAAGCAAAAGGTTTTACCTTTCCTTATCTGATGGATGAAGGCCAAAAAATCTATCCACAATATGGTGCGACCAAAACGCCTCATGTGTATGTTCTACAAAAAACCTTCAAAGGAAATCAAGTGAAGTACATTGGTGCCATTGATGACAACTATCAAGATGCTGCAGCTGTGAAAACAAAGTATGTTGAAAATGCTGTGGATGCCTTATTAGCTGGAAAAGAAGTGCAAGAAAAGGAAACCAGAGCTATTGGGTGCTCTATAAAGGTATAGGCTTTCGGCTGTATGCCTTATATTTTAAGCTACAGGACAGCAACCCTCAAAAATTTAACAATCCGGAGTGTAACACTTCGGATTTTTTTTCGTCATTATCATAAAGAAACGTTAAATTTGCATGGTTATTGATATATTTCTATGCCAAATTTAAAACAACAGGAATGGGCTTCACAATTGATGAATGATGCTGACGCCGTTGTGCTTGACGTGCGGACACAAGAAGAAGTGGACGAGGGAAAAATTCCGGGAGCATTACATATTGACATTTATAAAGGTCAAGGTTTTATTGACGAGGTTAAACAACTCAATCCTTCCAAAGCCTATTATGTGTACTGCAAAGCCGGTGCAAGGAGTGCCCAAGCCTGTGCCATTATGAATCAGTTAGGTTTTGAAACCACTTATAACCTTTTGGGTGGTTTTAGCCAATGGACTGGCGCAATTGAATACTAAAAATTATGAACCCATGAAACATATAGCAGCTACTTTTTGTATTGCACTGTTGGTATTGACCAGCGGTTGCAAAGATGACAGCCAAGGCGAAGTCAAATTGGTCACGCCTGATGAAATGCAGACTTTAGTGGAGCAGAAAGACGTACAGGTGGTGGATGTAAGAACACCTGAGGAACGAAAAGAAGGCTATATAGAACATTCGCAAAATATCGATTTTAATTCGCCGACTTTTGATGAAGACATTAGTAAATTGGACAAGACCAAACCTGTAATCCTGTACTGCAAATCGGGCGGGAGAAGTTCAAAATGCGGTGAAAAATTGCTGAAGGCCGGATTTGTAAAAATCTATGATTTGAAAGGTGGCATCACGCAATGGAAATATGATGGGCACGAGGTAAAGACCTTACCCTAAAAAAAAGCTGGCTTTAAGAGCCAGCTTTTTATTTTTGTGTGCTTCTATTATTGGGCGAAGGGTGTGTAGCCAAATTTTTGACCACCCACGGATGCATCAGCCATTAAGCCTGCTTTTGGCAAGGCGAATACCATGACACCATCATTGTAATTGACATCTTTTGAAGCGCCTTCATCTGCTACAACGGCAGAGGCTTCGGCTGAAAAGGCAAAATTACCTTGTTTGAACTTGGATAAGGCTTCGTCTGTTTCAAAGAAAATGACTTCGATGATGGCCTGACCGCCTGCTTGTAACCCAATATTCAGTTTTTTTAAGTTGGCCATGCCTACTGCTGTACCATCATCATATACGATGCCATTACCACTGGCTCCGCCGATGATTAAGCCGCCTTTTCCCACGTTGGGAAAGATGACGTAGCCTGAAGCATTGTCAAAATAGGTTTGAAGGCCTGGGTCTTTTTGCAACAAGGTTGCTTTGGCCTTGTCAGCATCTGCCATGAGTTCTTTGTGTTTGTCATTTTGAGCCGTTGCGCTAAGGGTGCATACCAAGACGCAAACTGCAATTATAGTTTTAAGAGTTTTCATATTTTGTTTATTTTAATGTTATCAGTTAAAAGTATGTAAAGCGTTGGTAAGGGATTGACTTGAATACCTTGTGTTTTAACGCAAACCCTTTCTTTAAGAGACTTTAACGTGGAGAGGTCGTGTTTTAACACGCTTTTAATGCCCGAATTGTCCTCTTATTGGCGTCATTTTTATATTGGCATGTAGTGTGATGAGGTGTGGTGATATGTGCCATACTTACTTAATATGGATACCATGCGATTGTGTTTCTATTGTAAACGAGTGTTTCTCGTTCTGATATGAATGTTTTCCGTTCTGAAATGAATATTTTCCATTCCGAAAGGAGTGTTTCCCACTTCCACTCGAGAGCTATAGTTATATACCTTTACTGCTTGTTGAAAAAACCTCGCCATTGTTAACTCCGAACAATCACTCGGTATCCTTGAGCAATCACTCGCATACCAAAATCAATCTAAAAGTGCCTTAATACAAGCCCTCCACACTCAAATAGCGCTCACCAGTATCATAAGCAAACGTCAAGATACGGCTACCTTTTGGAAGCTCCGGCAAGGTCTTCGCCACTGCAGCTAAAGAGGCACCAGTAGAAATCCCAACCAATATCCCTTCTTTCTTCGCGAATTCCTGCGCGTATTCAAAAGCTTCCTCCTTGCTCACTTGCACGGTACCATCCAGCGTCTCGGTGTTCAACACATCAGGAATAAACCCAGCACCGATCCCTTGCAACGGGTGTCCTCCAGGCGCACCACCACTAATCACAGGTGATAATTCGGGCTCCACCGCCAAGGTTTTCATCTTCGGAAAGGATTGTTTCAACACTTCCGAAACACCAGTAATATGGCCACCAGTACCCACACCTGTGATTAAATAATCAAACCCCTCTGGGAAATCGGCAAGAATCTCCTTCGCAGTCGTCGTCCTATGGATTTCAGCATTGGCTTCATTGGAGAATTGCTGCGGTATCCAAGAGTTGGGTGTGTTCTTCGCCAACTCATTCGCACCTTCAATAGCACCTTTCATGCCCTGTTCGCGAGGGGTCAACTTAAACTCCGCCCCAAACGAAGCCATCAGTCGACGACGCTCCACACTCATCGATTCTGGCATCACCAAAACAATTTTATAGCCTTTCACAGCGGCCACCATTGCCAGCCCAATACCTGTGTTCCCCGAAGTAGGCTCAATAATCACCGAATCGGGTTTTAAAATGCCTTTCTTCTCGGCATCTTCAATCATAGCCAAGGCAATACGGTCCTTAATCGATGCCCCAGGATTCTGACGTTCGAGTTTAATGTACACTTCATAGTCACTTGGAAAAAGACGATTTATTTTTACGTGAGGAGTGTTTCCTATCACTCCCAAAATGTTGTTTGCTTTCATGGTTATTTGTTTTTAAATGATAAAATCTATAGGATTATTAAATTCTTTACTGTTTTTAATGCTAATTTCAAACGTCGACACCACCACCGAATAGGAGGGAACACTCTTCGTCAACCATACATTACCACCTATCACCGAGTTTTTGCCAATAGTGGTTGTGCCGCCCAGCACCGTGGCACCAGCATAAATGATAACATTATCTTTTACCGTTGGATGGCGTTTGGTATTGGCATCCTTCTTCGAAACCTGAAGCGAACCAAGCGTCACACCTTGATAAATCTTCACATTATTGCCGATGATGGCAGTTTCGCCAATGACAATACCTGTACCATGGTCAATAAAAAACGAATTGCCAATGCTCGCCCCAGGGTGAATGTCAATACCGGTTTTCTTATGGGCATATTCTGATAAAATTCGTGGGATAAAAGGAATCTTCAATCGGTTCATTTCATGCGAAATACGATAAATGGCCGTCGCATAAAACCCTGGGTAGGCGTTGATGATTTCCTCAACCGATTTGGCAGCTGGGTCAAAGTCCAAAACAGCCTTCGCATCGAGCACAAGCTTGTCAAACACCACCTCAAGCGATGTAAAAAAGTCTTCGGTAAGTGTTGCTTTGTCATCAGATGAACAAAACTGCAAGGCATCCAGCAGCTTCAAAAAATCAGCTTTCAAATCTTCCTGACGTTTGGAAAGCGTTTTTACGGTACCATCCTGATTGATTCTCACAGGAAACAGAAAATTAATGGTCGCATCCCCAAAATTCTCTACAGATTGTATCGCAGGCAGATTGATTTTCAATCCAGTGTCGAACGCCTCTATCTTTTTGATTAATGTCATATCATTTTGAATTAAAAAACCCTTTCAAAAACTATTGAAAGGGCTTGGTTCTTTATATATATAGATAGCGCTATTCCCTTTCAATATGAAAAGTAGAACAGTAACACATCTTAAAATTTCTTTGTTTTAGCATAGCACTAAATTAGTCATTGTTGCTGTAAAATCAAATACACATCATTGTTTTTTCCTTGCCTTGCCATAGAAAAAAGCTATACGTAAAAAGATTGTGAATTTTAGCTTACAGATTTTATGAATTATACAATGAAAGCTGAATGATTAGTTTAATAACAATGATAGAAGTCTTAACATCTCTCAACACATATCTTGAGAATGTTGTTACCTATCCTTCCAGTATGACGCCTTATGTAGCAATAATTTGATTGCACAACACAAGCACACCGTAATAATCACTATAGGATATTATTTTTCAATTGAACGTATTAATGAGTTTCTTAAATTTATGGAAGTATGTAACATCAGTTACCAAAAACAAAATTGAGTCTAATTATTTTTGTCATAAAAGGAAACCATGTTTAGAAGGTCCAAATTATACAGCATTCTCTTCTTAAAATGCCCTCAATGTCGGCAAGGTGATTTACTGGAGTCGCATCCTTATCGCAGTTTTGGCATGAACAAAGTTAAAGACAAGTGCGAAAAATGCGAATTGAATTTTCATATTGAACCTAGTTTTTATACGGGTTCTATGTACGTGTCTTATGCGGTAGGAGTAGCCGTGGCCGTTGCAGCTTACATCCTGTCTCTTATTTTTCAAATGCATTTGGGACCTGCTGGCATATTAGGTTTAATTGTCGTATCACTGATTGTCTTGATGCCATATATTGGTGCAGTCTCTAAATCATTATGGGCACATTTCTTTTTAAAATATAATCCTGAAATAGCTAAAAAAATAAAAAATGATTCAAGAACTTAAAGACCGTTTTGGCGCTCAATTCGAACCATTGTTAATAGATGAAATTAATAATGTAGCAACATTTGTTGAGGTTCCTGAAGGGCAAGATTTAATGAAACCAGGACAGTATATCAAATCGATGCCATTGTTGCTTTCAGGAAGTGTCAAGATTTTAAGACCTGATACGGAAGGTGAAGAATTGTTACTATACCACTTGGAAGCTGGTGATACGTGCGCAATGACACTTTCATGCTGTATGGGAAATACTAAAAGCGAGATTCATGCAGTTTCCGAAACGCCTTCAAAGTTATTGATGATTCCAATTGGTAAGATGGAAGAATGGTCTTCAAAATTTAAATCTTGGAGAAACTTTGTTTTTAATAGTTATCATTTAAGAATGATGGAGATGCTTGAAAGTATTGACAATATTGCTTTTAATAACATGGATGAAAGATTGGAAAATTATCTACTGAATAAAATAGAACTTATCAATAGCAAGCATATATACACTACACACAAAGACATTGCTTCTGACCTTCATACAAGCCGTGTGGTCGTATCTAGACTCCTTAAAAAAATGGAGAATGACAAAAAAATTAAGCTTCACCGAAGTTTTATTGAAGTTCTGTAACCAATATTACAAACTATTGGTTTTATACCCAATATATTCGCACCATAAATAAAATCATGAGCATTACAGAAATTTTTGGTTATATCGGCGCCCTTCTTGTAGGGGTTGTTCTTGGTCTTATTGGTGGTGGCGGTTCAATCCTGACGGTTCCTATCTTGGTCTATTTCTTTTATTTGAATCCCGTCACGGCTACAGCCTACTCGCTGTTTGTTGTAGGAAGTTCTGCGCTTGTTGGAGCTTTTCGGAATATGCAAAAAAAACGTGTAGTTTTCAAAACCGCGCTCATATTTGCTGGACCCGCTTTTATAATGGTATTTATAACCCGAAAGTTTATAATTCCCGCCATTCCTGAAACTCTTTTTTATATCGGTAATTTTTTAGTGACAAAAAATCTTGCCATCATGATTTTTTTCGCCATCATCATGTTGTTGGCATCCATAACAATGATTCGCAACAAAAGGCCGGAAGAAGCTGAAGTAAAGAAAACAAATTATTCTTTATTGATGCTTCAGGGAATTATTATTGGTTTTGTTACTGGAATGGTAGGTGCAGGGGGCGGATTTTTAATAATCCCGGCACTTGTTATTCTTGCCGGGCTTCCTATGAAAAAAGCAGTGGCAACTTCACTCTTCATCATTGCCATAAATTCGCTGATTGGTTTTACTGGAGATCTTACAAACATGAATATTAATTGGCCATTTCTTCTAACTTTTACGGCCATTGCCGTTGTTGGAATTTTTATTGGTATCTGGCTTAACAAATTTATTGATGGCAAAAAACTTAAGAAAGCTTTTGGATGGTTTGTGCTGATAATGGGCATTTACATCATCTATAAAGAAGTTGCATTATAAATCCAATAACAAAACAATACTATAAATAATCTCTAAATAATATTTAAAACATACTAATTATGAAAATCGAACAAATTTATACCGGATGTTTAGCTCAAGGAGCATATTATATTGAAAGTAATGGTGAAGTAGTAATCATAGACCCGTTACGTGAGGTGCAACCATACATTGACAAAGCCGAGGCTAATGGTGCCAAAATCAAATTTATCTTCGAAACACATTTCCATGCCGATTTTGTTTCCGGGCACGTAACACTATCTCAAAAAACGGGAGCTCCCATAATCTATGGTCCTAATGCCAACCCTAATTTTGATGCTATTACAGCAGTTGATGGTCAAGAGTTCATACTTGGAGACTTAACATTTGTGGTCTTGCATACGCCAGGTCATACGATGGAGAGCACGACCTATCTTCTGAAAGACAAAAACGGAAGAGATTATGCCTTATTTACAGGAGATACGCTCTTTCTTGGCGATGTGGGAAGACCAGATTTGGCACAAAAGGCAGCACACATGACACAAGAGGAATTGGCCGCAACATTGTATGATAGTTTAAGAACTAAAATTATGCCTTTGGCTGATGAGGTTATAGTGTATCCAGCTCATGGTGCAGGTTCTGCATGCGGTAAAAATATGATGAAGGAAACAGTTGACACATTGGGCCATCAAAAAGCGGTTAATTATGCTTTGAGGGCTGATATGACAAAGGAAGAATTTATAGAAGAAGTAACTGATGGGCTTTTACCGCCTCCAGCATATTTTCCGATGAACGTTAAGATGAATAAAGAAGGTTACGAAAATATTGAAGAGGTATTGGAAAGGGGGCAAAGTGCTTTTGAGCCTAACGAGTTTGAGGCTGTGGCAAACGAAACTGGAGCGGTAATTCTCGATGTAAGACATCAAAGCGAGTTTGCGAAAGGACATATTCCAGGGTCTATATTCATTGGCATAGATGGTGATTTTGCACCATGGGTTGGTGATTTGATTAAGGATGTAAAACAGCCTTTATTATTGGTTGCAGATCAAGTGCGTTTAGAAGAAACCATTACGCGTCTTTCAAGAGTAGGTTTCGATAATACATTGGGTTATTTAAAAGGCGGTTTTGAAATGTGGAAACAAAAAGGGAAGGAGTATGATACCGTTACATCTGTACCTGCAAAAGAGTTCAAACAGATATTAAATGATAATCAAGATTCGCCAATATTCGATGTTCGAAGAACTAGCGAGTTTATTTCTGAACACGTGGTGAATGCAGAAAGTACACCGCTTTCAAGTCTGAATGATTACTTGGCCGAATTTCCAGACCATGAAACTTTTTATGTTCATTGTGCTGGCGGTTATCGTAGTATGATAGCATCATCTATTCTTAAAAGTCGAGGTATTCATAATTTTGTGGATATCCAAGGTGGTTTTAAGAGTATAAAAGAGGTAGGAGTCGAAACGACAGACTATGTTTGTCCTTCTACTTTAAATTAGAACATCAGTCTTAATTTTTTACCCATTTAGATAGGGAATTGCGAGTGCGCAATTCCCTTTTTTATGGCGTTAATTTCAAGCATTACATATCTTTTAAAAATAGTTGGACATCTGTAACCATTGTTACTGTATTTGAGCTAGATCAAGCCTAATTTTACATTATAAATTTAATAACAAGTACTATGGAAAATATAATTAATGAAGAAATGACTTCTATGCCTCGTATTGGCGATAATGCGCCAGACTTTAAGGCAAAAACTACAAAAGGTGATATTCAATTTTCTGAATTTGCAAAAGATAAATGGATTGTAATGTTTTCACATCCAGCCGATTTTACACCGGTGTGTACTACCGAAATGAGTGGTTTTGCTACTAGAAAAAGTGAATTTGATGCCTTGAATACGGAATTGATAGGGTTGAGCATAGACAGCATTCACTCTCATCTCGCATGGGTGAATAATGTCAGGGAAAAAACAGGTGTCTATTTTGATTTTCCCATCATTGCAGATATTGATATGAAAGTATCAAAACTTTATGGAATGCTTCAACCAAACGAAAGTGAAACTGCAGCGGTAAGAGCAGTATTCTTTATCGACCCTAAAAAGAAAATTAGGTTAATAATGTATTATCCGTTGAATGTTGGAAGAAATATGGATGAAATCTTGAGAGCTTTGGAAGCATTGCAAACATCTGACGTACACAAAGTAGCCATGCCATTGGATTGGAAGAAAGGGGATAAAGTCATTGTTCCACCACCTAAAACACTTGATGAGATGAATGCACGCATACAAGATTCGAGCTGTGAAAAAATAGATTTTTATCTTGCCAAAAAGGCATTATAATGATTGATTGAGTTTTAATTAGAGTTTGGAGAGACCGATAGTTTCTATCGGTTTCTCTTTTTTATGCTTATGTAACATTGGTTACGTGAAAGTTAATTTCACTGCATTAATTTTACAGTTATAAAAGTAACAATAATGAAAAATATAATTTTAGTTATGACAATATTAAATAATTTTTTTGGTGGGAGAGCGCAGCAATCAGATTCTATCAAAATCCTTTCAGCTGCTGAATTTCATAGCGCCATCGATAACAAGGATGTACAGTTGGTTGATGTTAGAACTGAAAAGGAATTTAACGAAGGCAATATAAAGAATGCTATAAATATCGACTTTTTCAATCAAGCTACTTTTAATAGTGAGTTTGAAAAGCTTGATAAAAGCAAACCTGTGTATCTATATTGCCGAAGTGGAAATAGAAGCCATCAAGCCGCTGTAAAACTTGAAGCCATGGGCTTTAAGGAAATATATGATTTGAAAGATGGTTATATGGGTTGGTCTTATTAGCCAACTTTCTTCAATTGGTGACAACATATAATCCCCCGATAATTTGAAAAAAGTAGGCAGCAATTGTCTGCTTTTTTCTTTTTAATGTAACCTCGGTTACTGATTACCAAAGTTGATGTAAATAATTTTGTTTCAAATTTGACAACAGATGAAAAGTCTATTTATAGTATTGATTCTCGCAACGAGTTCTTTGATCAAAGCTCAAAACGAACATTATGAACACGTAAGCGTATGGAATAAAATTACATTCACTAAAAAGCTAAATTCAGACTGGCTTTATCGACTGAAGTAAATTTTCGAAGAACGAATTTTGCCGATGATTGGGAGCAGTTTATTTTAAGGCCTTTCGTCCAATACAAGTTCAGGCCTAATTTCACAGGCGCTATTGGCTACTCAAACATTAAAAACTATTCGTTTGCTTCATACGCAACACCTATGGACAATACTGAAAATAATGTTTGGGAGCAAGCTTTAATAAAACAGCAATTAAAAGGTTTAAATGTATCTCATCGCATCCGACTGGAAGAAAGATTTAGGGAGAATATAATAAAAAATAATGGCAATCCTTATACCGATGGAACTACTTACACTACAAGACTGCGTTATCGATTCATTTTAGATAAACCCATAATCAAAAATCATAATATATCAGCAATTCTATATGATGAACTGTTTTTGAATTTCGAACAGGATTTAAGACCCCATATTATCGACCAAAACTGGATTTTTGCGGGCTTTCGTTTTAAAGACAATGCTCATTTCAACATCACAAGCGGCTATCACTATATTCAAGTTTTTAAACAGAACAGTTCAATTTTAAATCACATTTTCGAGACTTCTTTAGTCTATATTTTATGAATATCGAAATGTTTACTTTGTAAAAATGTGTTTAGTGTAACATTGGTTACACTTTTTTAAGTTTTCAATATTTAGTTTTAGACCTTAAACATTTATACGATGGCAAAACATTTCGAAATCTTGATTATCGGAGGAGGCACAGCTGGAATTATGACAGCAGCACAACTTTTAAAACAAAATATCTCTAAAAGTGTGGCTATAATTGAACCTGCCGAAACACATTATTATCAACCTGCTTGGACGTTAGTAGGAGCAGGAGCCTATGACTATTCTAAAACCGCTAGGCCTATGGCTTCTGTAATGCCTGATGGAGTTACTTGGATTAAGGATAAAGCCGCAGGATTTGACGAAGAAAATAATAAAGTTTTTACCTCTAAAGGTGAGGATGTTACATATGAATATCTTGTGGTGGCACCAGGACTGGCCTATGATTTTAGCCTGGTACCGGGATTAGGAGATGCGATGGACAAAGGTGTTGTTTGTAGCAATTATACAGACCCAAATCATACGTGGAATGTCGTCAAGAATTTTAAAGGAGGTACGGCACTATTTACGCAGCCTGCAACGCCTATTAAATGTGGAGGAGCTCCTCAAAAGATAATGTATTTAGCTGAAAATTATTGGGCAAAAAATGGAGTTCGTACCAATACTGATGTGGTATTTGCAACTGCTGGAACAGTGATTTTTGGCACCAAGGAAATCGCAGAAACATTAATGAAAGTTGTTGACAGAAAAGATATCAATTTAAGATTCAATCATAAATTGGTTGAAGTCGATGGAAAAAATCAAATAGCTTGGTATGAATTGACCAAGGATGTTTCATCAGGTGGATGTGTGGTAATGTCAGGAGATGATGATGGTAAGTACTTGGATGAGACTTTTCAATACAATTATAAGGATGTAAAAGTGACCGTAAAAAACGGAAGATATGGCATACACTATGATATGTTACATACGGCACCACCTTCAGTAGCGCCGAAATTTATTCAAGAATCCAATTTGGTAAATGATGCAGGTTGGCTTGATGTAGATATTCATACGATGCAGCATAAGAAATATGCAAACATTTTTGGTTTGGGAGATGTCGCCGGATTGCCAACTGCAAAAACAGGTGCTGCTATACGAAAACAAGTTCCAATTGTAGTTGACAATTTAGCATTGTTAATTAAAAGAGATAGAATTGGCAACAAGTCTTACAATGGGTATTCCTCTTGTCCGTTGGTGACAGACTATGGTAAAATGGTCCTGGCTGAATTTGACTATGATGGGAAGTTTATCCCAGACCCAAAATTGAAACAATTGCTTATTAAAGATAGTTCTAAAGAGCATTGGCGTTTGTGGATGCTTAAAAAATATATGTTGCCATATCTCTATTGGAATAAAATGCTCAAAGGGATCGATGTGTAGGTCAAGGAGTATTAATTTAAACAGATAAATTATGAAAAAAAATATGGGCGGTGCAGACCGTATTATTAGAGTGATTATTGCATTAGTAGTGGCATTCCTTTTTTATAAGGGAATCATTGCAGGAACTTTGGGATATATACTATTGGTACTGGCTGGAGTTTTTGTATTGACAAGCTTCATAAGTTTTTGCCCTCTTTACACCTTGTTAGGAATCAATACGTGCCCGAGAAGGTAGAAGACAAAAAATGATTGATTTATGTATCAAAGGTTACAGCAAATGATTGTAACCTTTTTTATTTTTATATAAAATTTGAAAGATATGCAGATTAAACAATTTGAATACAAACCATTGGCACATTATTCATATGCTGTGGTAAGCGAAGGTAAAATGGCCATAATTGACCCGGAAAGAGACCCAGAGCAATATTATGCTTATGCAAAGCAAAACAATGCCGAAATAATAGCTGTGATTGAAACACATCCGCACGCCGATTTTGTGAGCTCACATCTCGAAATTCATAAGAAAACAGGAGCAACAATTTATAATAGTGAGAAACTTGGAGCTGAATATCCTCATAAAACTTTTGATGATGGCAATACAATAACCATTGGGAATACAACTCTTAAGGCTATAAATACTCCTGGTCATTCGCCAGACAGTATTACGGTTGTGGCAACAGAAGATAATAAAACCGCATTATTTACAGGCGATACACTTTTTATCGGTGATGTAGGACGGCCAGATTTGCGGGAGAAAGCAGGAAATATGAAGGCCAAGAGAGAAGAACTTGCTGAAATGATGTATGACACTATCACAACAAAATTTAATGATTTGCCAGATGATGCTGTGGTGTATCCAGCTCACGGGGCAGGTTCATTATGTGGTAAGAATTTGAGTGATGCTGCTAGCAGCACATTGGGCAATGAGCGTATTGGCAATTGGGCATTCAAAGAGCAAAGTAAAAAACAATTTATGGATACCTTATTGGACGGGCAGCCGTTCATTCCATCCTATTTTGGGTATGATGTTGATATCAATAAAGCGGGCGCTGAAGATTTAAAACCGTCTATTGAAAAAGTAAGATTTGCTGAAAATACAACAGCTGTAGGACTAATTGTGGATATGCGCAATGAAACTGATTTCAAAAAAGGACATTTAAAAAACAGTATCAATATTCAAGCTGTTTCAGAAAACTCAAAGTTTGAAACTTGGTTGGGCTCAATAATTGAACCTGAAGAAAAGTTTACTTTAGTCATTGACAAGAAGGAAAATAAACAAGCTATTTTAAATCGGGTTGCGAAAATTGGCTACGAGAAACTTCTTGAAAAAGTCATTACAATCCCTGATGCCAATCTTGAGAAAACCGAGAAGTTGGATTTAGCCGATTTCAAAAAAAATCCCGATAACTACACGATAGTCGATATAAGAAATGAAAGTGAAGTTGAAGAAGGTAAGATTTTCGATAAAGCATTATCACATCCCTTAAATGATTTACGTCACACTGCAGACGAAATTCCTTCAGATAAACCTATTGTAGTGCATTGTGCAGGTGGTTATAGAAGTGCTGCTGGTAGCAGTATCATTCAAAAAGAGCTTAAAGACGCCATTGTTTATGATTTGAGTGATGATGTAAAACAGTTTCAAGATTAACACGACATAATATTATAAAATAAAACATGTCAATTCAAAGATAATACGGATGGCGATTTATATCTTTGTTAGACCAATAAATCATTATGGATACTGAAATTCTTGCTCGTATTCAATTTGCATTCACTATAGCCTTTCATTACATCTATCCACCATTGAGTATCGGTCTCGGTCTCATTATGGTGATTATGGAAAGTCTTTGGATACGTACAAAAAATGAAAAATATCACATATTGGCCAAGTTCTGGACCAAAATTTTTGCATTGACCTTTGGTATAGGTGTAGTAACGGGTATCGTGATGGAGTTTGAGTTTGGTACTAATTGGGCTACTTATTCAAGATACGTAGGTGACATTTTTGGTAGTGCGTTGGCAGCCGAAGGTATTTTTGCATTTGCGCTTGAGAGTGGTTTTTTAGGAATTTTACTCTTCGGTTGGAACCGCGTGAAGCCTTGGGTTCATTTGGTATCAACGATTGGTGTGTTTTTAGGGTCTATGTTTTCAGCAGTGTGGATTGTTGTGGCCAACAGTTGGCAGCAAACTCCTGCAGGATATCATATTGTAGGTGAAGGTATGTCGGCTAGGGCAGAAATCACGGATTTTTGGGCTATGGTTTTCAATCCATCAAGCGTAGACAGATTAACACATACGTGGTTCGCAGCATTTTTGGCAGGCGCTTTTTTGGTGTTGAGTGTGCACGCCTACTATTTACTTAAGGGGCGCTATGTGGAAATCTCAAAAATGGCCTTTAAAATAGCTTTGGGTGTAGCTACTGTTTTTTCATTGATGCAGCTAGTTACAGGACATAGCTCTGCTGATGGTGTGGCAGAAAATCAACCGGCCAAACTAGCAGCAATGGAAGGACATTATGATGCCAATGGCCCTGCGGATATGTACCTATTTGGTTGGGTAGATGATGAAACGCAAAAAGTAACAGGCATTAAAATACCTGGTGGGCTTTCATTTCTTATAGACCAAGATTTTGATGCACCGGTCACTGGCTTAAATGCATTTCCTAAAGAAGATAGACCTGGTCAAGTAAACGCTGTGTTTCAATTCTACCATATTATGATAGCTATTGGTATGTTTTTTATAGCATTGACCCTCTATGCAAGTTATTTATGGTGGAGAAAGAAACTTTTTGAGAAAAGATGGTTATTGAAAATATTTGCCTTTTCAGTGATACTTGCCCAGATTGGAAATCAAGTAGGATGGTTTGCTGCTGAAATGGGAAGGCAACCTTGGGTAGTCTATGGTCATTTAAAAACGTCAGAAGCATTTTCACAAGCAGTTTCTGCTAATCAAATTGTATTTTCTTTGATTCTTTTCTTTGTGGTTTATGCATTGTTGCTCTTCTTATTTTTATACTTATTGAACAAAAAAATTAAACACGGCCCTTATGATGAAAATGATATTGATATGGAGGAACGAACATTAACACGCGAAATCTCTGAAGAAGTCGCTAAAACTTTAAACTCATAATTATGGAAACTTTTTTAGGTATTGATTATCCAACTTGGTGGTTTTTGGTTGTAGGCGGGTTGTTTTCCGGATATGCCATTCTAGATGGTTTTGATTTTGGAGCTGGCGCTTGGCACTTGTTTTTTAAAAAGGAATTAAGCAGAAGAATTGCCTTAAATGCAGTTGGTCCAGTATGGGACGGTAATGAGGTTTGGCTTGTTATTGGTGGCGGTGCACTTTTTGCTGGTTTTCCAGTGATGTACGGAACATTTTTCTCTGGTATGTATGTGCCATTTATGCTGTTCTTGGTTTTCATAATCTTTAGGGCAATTGCTATAGAATTTAGAAGTAAAGAAGAAATGCTCTGGTGGCGCAAAATGTGGGATATTGCATATAGTGTGAGCAGTATAATGCTCGCCTTCCTACTTGGTGTAGTGTTGGGAAATGTACTTTTGGGTATTCCTATTGGGCCCGATTTAGAATATGACGGCAGCCCATTATTAGGGTTTTTAAATCCTTACGCACTCCTCACAGGGTTAACGACACTTTTTCTCTTTATGACGCACGGTGCCATTTATCTTTTGCTAAAAACTGAAGGCAAGTTGTTTGATAAATTGGTGGGATTATTAAAAAAAGGAATTATACTGTTTATTGTGTTTTTTGCGATAACGACCCTTTACACACTTATATACATACCTCACTTGAGTGACGACTTCAAGGCTGACCCCATACTTTTTATAATACCAGTATTGACATTCTTAAGTATCGCAAATATTCCTAGATTGGCTAGTAAAAGGAAATTTAAAGAGGCTTTTTTCTTTTCAGCACTTACAATATCATTATTAATGATACTTGTGGCAATTGAATTATATCCAACCTTGTTATACTCATCGATTAATCCTGATAATAATATTACTATCTACAACGCTGCTTCATCAGACAAGTCCTTGGGCATAAGTTTGACGATGGTAGTCATTGGTGCACCACTTGTTTTAGGCTATACCTTCTTTGTCTATAAAACCTTTGCTGGTAAAGTAAAATTGGATGACCATAGCTATTGATTTAACCTAGTGTAACACTTGTTACCATAATCATTGCAAAGTATCTGCAACTTTGTAAAAATTTATGATATGAATTGGATTTATGAACCTTGGCCTTGGTATGTTTCTGGCCCATTGATTGCATTGATAATGTTCATTCTATTGTTTGTAGGTAAACAATTTGGAATGTCTTCAAATTTGCGCACTGCCTGCGCGGCTGTTGGAGCTGGTAAGGCATCCGATTTTTTTAGATTTGATTGGAAAGCAGAACGATGGAATTTAATGGTTGTCCTAGGCGCTATGATTGGTGGATTTATTGCCTCAAATTATTTAAGCGATAATAGTGTAGATATTAACCCAGAAACCGCAGAACAGTTAGCTATAGATTATAATATTACAAGTGCTGGTGAAGCGTACCTACCTCCAGAGATATTCTCCATCGATGCATTGTCAAACCCATTGAATATTGGCATCCTTCTAATTGGAGGCTTATTGGTTGGTTTCGGAGCTCGTTATGCTGGCGGATGTACTTCTGGCCACGCAATATCAGGTTTAAGCAATTTGCAAGTGCCTTCACTTATTGCCGTCATCGGCTTTTTTATTGGAGGTTTAGTGATGATACATTTTATTTACCCCTTAATTTTTTAGCATTATGAAATATTTTATATATCTGGTTATTGGAATATTCTTTGGAATAGTAATGTTTAAGTCAGAGGCAGCCTCTTGGTTCCGTATCTATGAGATGTTCCAGTTTGATAGTTTTCATATGTACGGCATTATAGGTTCGGCACTTGTACTGGGTATCATTGGAGTCCAAATTATAAAGAAAAAAGACCTCAAACCGTTGGATGGAAGTAAAATGAGCTTAAATCCAAAAGACAAAAGCATCTCAAGATATTTATTCGGCGGTATTATATTCGGTCTTGGTTGGGCGTTGGCTGGCGCGTGTCCTGGTCCAATGTATGTATTGGCTGGTTCCGGCTATTATTCAATGATAATCGTAATTTTTGGAGCATTGCTAGGAACATTTCTGTATGGTCTCCTAAAGGATAAACTTCCTCATTAATTCAAGATGCTGAAAGTATGCAATTATGCCTAACACAATTAAATCTAGGTCATTCTTGTCAACCAAAATTAAAAACCCTTATAAAATCAATGCTTACAAGGGTTTTCTGTGGAGCCGGAGAGAATCGAACTCTCGTCCAAACAAGTCATCAAAGGGCTTTCTACACGTTTATTCTTTTCTTGTTTTTTCGAGTGCAAGCTGGTTAAAGACAACCCACTTACACCTTATCTTCTTTAGTTTCAAGAGCAAGTCAAAGCGCCTCACTCCCTATGTCAACTTTTACGATGCCCCTATGCTGACCGCCGCTGACCAGGGCTTTCAAGGGACATTTAGCCTCTCTACCTTGTAGAGATAAGCGCAATCTTACTATGATTCAGATTAAGCAGCTAAAGCGTAGTTATTCTCGCCGTTTAAAATTTGGTCTAGCCTTTTACGTGTCTCAAAACCATTACACGACGTGCTTACCATTCAATAAATCTCGCTGTCAAAACCAGTCGACCCCATGATGGTAAAGAGACTGCAAAGTTAAGAAAATGTTTGTTTAACCCTGCAAATCCTTTTAACTTTAAAGCAAAAACCATTCCAAGACCATCAACCAAACACCATAACTAAACACTATGATACGGAAAGGCACAAAAGTACAATGGAACTGTGCAAACGGCACAGCCGAAGGCAAAGTGGTAGAAACCTACACCACAAAAGTCACCAAAACCAT
This sequence comes from Gelidibacter sp., assembly GCA_041391925.1. GTDB lineage: Bacteria > Bacteroidota > Bacteroidia > Flavobacteriales > Flavobacteriaceae > JBPOFM01. Next base: position 341,384 of record JAWKNA010000004.1, read on the forward strand.
CAAAGGCTCTAAGATAACCCGCAACGGTGATAAAAAAGACGAGGCACTCTACATCAAACAAACCGATGGCGACCACGTCCTTAAAAGTGAATCTGAAGTGAGACGCGTTAACTCGTAACCGCAAAGTTTGGCGAAGTCTCCAAATCCCCTTATTTTCGTACCAAATTATTCCACAAACCACTATAACAGGTTTAAAAAACAGTTGTACAGTTGTGGCTAAAAGAACATAGTAGGTATAATCAAAAGATTTCCGCCTTCGCGGAAATGAAAAATAAATTTTCAATGAAGTTCGCCATCATCAAAGAACGCAAAAATCCGCCCGACCGTCGCGTGGTCTTCTCACCAGAAAAATTGGCAGAAGCCAGAAAGCAGTTTCCACAAGCCGAATTTGTGGTCGAACGTAGCGACATACGCGTGTTCCCCGACGATGCCTACCGAAAATTTGGTTTTACCGTCACTGATGACGTATCTGATGCCGATGTGATGATAGGTGTGAAGGAAGTTCCTGTGGATGCTTTGATACCGAATAAGAAATATTTTTTCTTTTCGCACACCATCAAAAAACAACCTTACAACCGCAAACTGCTACAGGCCATTCTGGAAAAAAACATTGAATTGTTTGACCATGAAACCATCGTCAAAAAAAGCGGTGCACGCCTTATTGGTTTTGGTTTTTATGCTGGTTTGGTAGGTGCATACAATGGTTTTAGGGCATTGGGTTTAAGAGATGGACTCTATAATCTTCCGAAAGTTGAAACCCTAAAGGATTTAAAAGAAGCCAAGGCCGAGCTTGATAAAATAACACTGCCAAATATCAAAATTCTGTTGTCAGGAACCGGTAAAGTCGCCAATGGTGCCAAGGAAATCCTCGACCACATGAAGATTAAGGAAGTCAGTGATGCCCTGTTTCTGACTGCCAACTTTACCGAGCCTGTGTATTGCATGGTGGATGTCATGGAATATAACAAACGTAAAAATGGCAAAGTGGGTGACAAATATGAATTTTATAAAGACCCCTCGGGTTACGAGAGCAATTTTATGCCGTATGCCAAGGTTTCTGATATGTTCATTGCAGGACATTTTTACGGCAACAATGCGCCATATCTGTTCACAAGAAAGGACGCCAAGTCGAAAGACTTTAACATTAATTTGGTGGCAGACATTAGTTGTGATGTGGATGGGCCAGTGGCTTCGACCTTGCGGGCCTCAACCATTGCAGAACCTTTTTACGGCTATGACCCAAAAACCGAAACCGAAGTGGCTTTTGATGCACCCAATGCTATTACAGTCATGGCTGTGGATAATCTCCCTTGCGAATTACCAAAAGATGCCAGTGAAGGTTTTGGTGAGATGTTTTTGGAACACGTCATTCCTGCCTTCTTCAACAATGATGAACGTGGTATTTTGAAACGAGCTAACATCACTCAAAACGGCAAACTCACCGAACGCTTTAAATATTTACAGAATTACGTAGAAGGAAAATAGAACACGATTCTACACATTAATTATAATAATTTGAGTTGGTTTACAGTTGATTCTAAACACTTTATACCCATAAAAGTTAAAATTCTCATCAAAATAAACTACCTTTAGAAGGTATAACCATTTAACAATCAATTATTATGAGATTCAATTATGTATTATTTTTGATTGCCCTAATCTTTATGAGTTGTAACGACAACAAAAAAATGGACTCAGCCGATGCCGATGATATGGCAAGAGCTGATTCATTGTTTCAAAAAAATTCGGAAACGGTTATGAAGGACATTCGTAATTGGGAAAGTGAGAAACCCGATTATTCCCTTTATGCCGATGACTTTGTGGCTCTTGAAACCATGTATGGAGCTGAAAAAGATTCAACTAACCTACAAGAAATGATGGACAGTGATAAGCGTATCCTTGAGTTGTGGGATTTTAAATTGCTCACAGACCCTGTAATGTTGCCAGGTGTCAATTCAGAGACCAAAAAACCTGATGGTTCGGTAAGATACTATGGTACGTGGAGAATAACCCGTCCTGCTTCCGATTCGACATCGGAGCGTTCTGCTGATGTCAAAGCCTATGCCTCCTATGATTTTGATGAAAATGGCAAAATCAACTATGCCCAAATGTATGCCGATTTTGGTGGCCTTTGGAATCATTTGATGGTTGCCAAAGATTCAATGATGACTAAATAAATTGATGATAAACCAATACAAAAGCCGAGCAAAATGCTCGGCTTTTTCTTTTAGGAAAGTTACGATATATTGGTCCTTAACGATTTTATCATCCCAAACCCAACGTACAAAAATGCACCAAAGGTCAGGGTAAATACCCAAGCCTGCATATGCTGTGTTGGGTGAATGGCAATGTCTATGGTATCAGTAAATAATTGGGATGGATGCTGAATGATTTCCCACGAATTGTACCGAAGAAATCTGCCTAAATACATTCCAAAGCCTGTCAAAAAGATGACAAAGCACATCACAACGAACAACCATCTTTTGGAAACATAATTTTTTAAAATCTGCTCCATATCCATCAACGATTGAAAGAATACTATCAATCCGTTGAAAGCGAATGAGGTCACAACCAAAACATCCAGCCACATCAAATAATGCTCACTGGAACGCAAATGCAAAAGGTCGGTCACGATATATGGTGCATTCGGTAGGAACAACAACCATAGTCCAAACCACGCCATCAAAACAAATTTGTTGAGATGCTCCTTCTCTCTTAAATAGGTGGTGATAACGAATGGAATGACTGCCAGAAACAGATTCCACACCAGAAACAGAAAGAAGAACGATTGGTTCAGTTTCATTCTGATGGCAAGTAAAACAAGACTCAAGGTCATCGACAGCATTAGCATCGACAGGAGTTTGTAGCGTGTAAGTATGATATTTTTAATGTGTTCCATAGTTTTTAAAGATAAATTCAACAAGTAATACAAAAAGGATTCCCAAGGTATAGGCTACCAAATCCGAGATATGAAAGGTGCTTCCAAGGATGATTTTAGCAATGTGATTGTTCTCAAGATTGAAATACTTCAGGAAGTTGGTAAGCTGCAAAAATTCAATAGCGAATGAAAAAATCAAAACTCCAATGGCAACCACCATCGGCTTCAAATCAAAAAAGCTTTTGACAAAACAATACATCAAAATGACTACCAAAAAGTCGCCAAACGTATGTCTGATAAAACCATCTTTTAGGTAAATGGCAATGAGCGCTTCGGTAATAAGAAGCAACACAAAAAAGATAAAATAGTTTTTATTGAATTTCATTAATCGATGATTATTTTTTCGCCCAAAAACTTTGGCTTGGTATTGATAACGACATCTATGGAAGCATTGGCACGCGCCAAATATTCCCTCAATTGGGTTTTAAGTCCATAAGCGCCTGGCACGTCCTTGGCATTAAAAGCCACGGCGTCGATGCCATAGTGCTCTGCCAGGTAAATAGCACGTTCGTTATGAAACTTTTGCGAGATAATGGTAATGGAATTCTGCCCGAAAATCTCCTTGGCTCGAATGACTGAATCCAAGGTCCTGAATCCCGCATAATCAAGAAAAATTTTCTCTTCGGGAATGCCTCTTTCGATGAGGTCATTCTTAAAATCGGAAGGTTCATCATAACTTTTGGAACCATTTTCGCCACTGATGAGCACAAAATCAATCTTGCCTGCTTCGTACAAGGCCACAGCAGCATTGATGCGATAAGCATAATACAGATTCACCTGTCCGTTGCTCAAAGATTTGATGGTTCCCAACACCAAGCCAACCTTGTTTTTTGGTATCTGTTCTGTGGTATCAAAGGTTTTCCCCTTTGCCTTGTGTGCAATCCATTTACTGGTAATGACGGTTGAAATGGTCAAAAACACCAAGATGAGCGTTATTATTTTTATATATTTCATTTGATAATATTTATTTTTTTTTTGGGACAAATGCAATTCGCCAATTAATCTGTTTTAGGACTTAAAGAATTTGAGGTGGCTCATTTCATATCAATTTTATATCTAGAACATGCCTTTGCGCTGATGAAAATATAGCACTTCTAAAGTCGTGTATATTCACATTTAACAATTTTTTGTAATCAAAATGATGAAACGGATGGGCATTCTTCCCAATCTGATAGGAACGATAATAATAGCGCCAATAGTCAGGCAAAATAAGGATGCCCAAAATCATTGCGCCATAGAGGTACAGACTGCGTTTGCCATTGCCAAAACAGAGGCATTGCAGGGCAATTTCATCCTCCACATTCGTTCCGTAACCCGTCAAAGTATGATAGGCATCGTGTCGCTCTACCTTCGGGATGAGTTCAAAGCCATTCTTGTGCAAAAATTCACCCAAATGCCGTCCCAAGGTATCGGTTGGGTAGGTGAGGAGTTCATTGGTGGTGACACCCCAAGCCTCGTGATTCTTGAACATATTGGTGTACACTTTTTGAGATTTGTCAAAAAGCCATCCGATGAGTTGTTTTCTATACGGTTTCATCGGCAGGTTCTTTTGCAAACCAAATCCAGGATTGCATCGTAGTGAAAAAAACGGCGACAAAAAATCCTATCAAAAAGGTTTCATTGGTATTCTCATAAATGCCATAGGCACAAAGAGCAAAACAGACAATACTGTAGTACGGATAAAAGCGCTGAAAGACCTGTCTTTTACTGAAATGTTTAGTTTCTCCAAAAAAGTAAAAAGGACAAATGGTCAATAGGATTGTGCCGGTGCAACACACAAAAACAGGAATGTATGAGATGAACATCAAAGGAAGCATTGCGCTTTCAAAACCTTCTGTCAAACCAATCACCCAAAAGATGCCTGTTGCCAATAATGATGATTTTGCTAAATTACTTGGTATCTTCATAGCTCTTGATGTCTGTTTTTATTTTTAAATTGTCATAACTCCATTCTTGCCAATTACTTTGTTCCAAAGCAGATACATAGTTGCTGTATTTAAGGTCAATCCGCGCACCTTGATTGGATTTCAAAACCATTCGGTCTTTCTTCTGATGAAGAATAAAGGCATTGTTGTTTGATAATTCAATCAAATAGTTCACGTCAAGCGAATCGGCATTTTTGATGTTGTAATTGGTGATGAACGCATCCCAATTGACCACGCTGCAAAGCACCAATAGCATAAATGCAACACTCACATTTCTACGGAACAAAAACCATAGATTTTTGATTTGATAGACTTTCAAAAACGTTGTTGTCAACCCGATAAAGGTCATAAAGAGATAGACATACACACCAATACGTTTATAGGTCAGTCCAAAAGCATCAATGTATTGTGCGTTTTTGACAATGATGAGCAGCACCAAAAAGGCATTGAGGAAAATCCATAAGTAGGAAAGGTTTTTAAGGGTTTTGTTGTCATCAAAGAAATTGAGATTTCCCCTGAAAAAATACAGAATGATGATGATAGCAAAAATGATGGAAGCAATAAGCGCATTGATGCCGTTATGCACCTGGTTGGATAATACGGAGGCAGCAAAATTGGTATTGGAAAGCAGAAAGGCAATGTCTGAAATGATGTAAAGCACAATGAGCGTATTCAACAACGCCAACAACACAGTGCCCAATTGTTTTTCCTTTTTAAGCTTGTCTTCATTCAGAGGCTCAAACGGTTTCAGTTGGTTTTCGGTTGCCAAATCAGAATCTGTGGCAGGCTGCACCTTTACAGGAACAATGATATTGCTGAACAAATAGTAACCTAGCAAGCAGAACAACACCCACTGAAAATTGATAAAATCAAAGTTGATGGCAGATACAATCGAATCAAAAAATGGATTGCCATCTTTGTACAACAACACAAACAGAATGACCACAACCAATGGAATCACAATGATTTTTACCAAATGCAAAACATCAACATCTTCATTCCAAGGTTTTTTGTTTTCTGATTTATTTTCAAAATTTCTATGGAAAGTGCCAGCAATACTAGAGTAAATGCCATTCAACCATTTGACATAAACAGAAGATGTGGATTCAGAAAATGAGCCAACCAATGTGAAAAATACAGCGCAATTTGCAATTATAGAAAGCGACGAATGATTGAAAAAGACCAAAATGGCTGTTAATAGGTAAAGTCCCATAACAGTGAGTGTTTCTTTCATCCGCAATTTTGATGGGTTTGAGATGCCTAGAACAACGAGGGTAACCAAACTGAAAACAGTGAGGTTTAGCCCAATATGTTGGTCATAAAACAGTGTGCTGAATAGCATAGAGGCGATGGTGGTGATGATAATCTTCATAATAAATGATTTAAAGTACTTTGTATTTCAAAGTTGATTGATAAAAAAATATGTGGTTCAAATTGTTGCACTGGTTATGTCTGATTTAAAGCGAGGATATCTTTTTTATATGCTGATGGCAGGAGCAAGGCTTTTACCACAGTATCGATATGGACGAGTCTGCTCAATTTGTATCCAAAAACCAAGGGTTTCAACAATGAGAATTTTCTAAAATTCATCAATTGGTTGACGGTTTTGGGTACAATAAGAATCTGCGATTCGATCAATAATTTGTATCTAACAAATCCCAAATGTTTTCGATATTGTTTGTACAAATCTTTGGTAAAGTCTCCGTTATAAAGGTTTTGTTGAAGATGAGTTTGTCTTGTCTCTTCAAATGCTTCGTAGGTTTTCGGCAAGTCTTTGATGTGCATTCTAGAACCAACTTCATTAAAAACATTCAAAACTTCCTGTTTTTCGTAAGGCTTTAATGGTCGCTCCAAAATCTCATAGGACCTAATCGAGTAATCAATCAGCATAAACAATACATCTTTGTATGCCAAATCTGGTATCGATTGACCACGCTTTTTCTCCACACCAGAATGAATCGAATTAATCATCTCGATGGCTTGAAACGCCTCTTGTTTTTCCGCAAATACAATCCTTCGAGCATAAGTAACCGTTGAGAACAATCGTCCCAATGGGTCGTTCGGAAGTTTCTTGGTAAAGTACAACCAATCGACTGCCTTGTTAAGTGCAAATTCGGAAGATGCACCAGCAAATACCAAAAGGATGGTGTCGCTATTGCCCCAAATTTCCCTAACAATTGAATTTTTGTCTACAAAGTAATCCATAGTTTATTGGTCTCTATTAATCAATTTTTCAAGGGCATCAATGTGCTTTTTGAATTCGGTCTCACCCAGTTTTGTGGTGCTATACCGAGTGTTTGGTTTCCGTCCGATGAATTGTTTTTCAACATTGATATATTCAGCCTGTTCTAAAGCCTTGGTATGGCTTGCCAAGTTGCCATCGGTCACATCCAAAAGCTCCTTGAGCGTATTAAAATCAGCATATTCGTTAACCATCAGCACAGACATAATGCCCAATCGAATTCGGTGGTCAAATACTTTATTTATATTATTGATGATACTCACTTCTTTGCTTTAAAGTTTGTGTGGTTTCAGTGTTTTCAAATGTTCATATACAAATAAAAAATCGCTGCTGACTGCCACTGAACACTGCTCACTGTTTTTTAACGTCATATTTAAAATGCATCCAAGTGCCATAAATAATGTGCATAATTCCAAAACCTACCACCCAAAACCAAAACCCAAGTCCTGGTAACAAAGCGGCTCCTAGACCTAAAGCAATTTCAACAAACCCAAGATACTGAATGTCGCCAATACTATATTTTGAAGCATTGATGAGCGCCAATCCATAAAAAATCAGCATCAGTGCACCTGTATGGCCGTACTTTTGTTGGTTGAGCAAAATCAGGATATAAATACCACCAGCAACCAAGGGAATCAAGAAATTAATGACTAAACGCCGTGAAGTAGCATCCCAAATTTTTGCGCCGTGCTTTTTTGCTTTTTGCGTGGTCATTATGATACCTGTAACGGCACTCAAAAAAGCAATCAAGAACAAATCAAGAAGAATCAAATTAAAGACCGTACCGTCTGTAATAAGATAATCCCTTCCGGAATTGGACACCAACCAATAGGCATAAGCTGCACCTATCAACGCGTAAATGCCCGCCAGAACACCAGACAATCCGCTCAATGAAATAAATCGGGAGGATTTATTCATCATATTTTTGATTTCGCTGATATCTTTTAAATAGTCTTTTGATTCCATAGTAAAGTACTTTGAAATACAAAGTAAAACTATTTTGTTGATGTAAGCAAGATAAAAGTTTGTTAAATTTGTGATGCTAGATGACGAATGACGGATGACTGAAGACTGAAGACAGCGCCTGCGACTGTCAACTGAAGACTACGAACTTTAAACTCTGAATATTGAATCCCGCAGAAGAATATATTTTCAATCAACCCGAACCTTATAAATCGATAATGCTTCATTCGCAGCTATTGATTGAGCATACCTTTCCGAAGATGGTGATGAAATATAAATGGAGAATACCTTGTTTTTATTTGGATAATCGGCCAATCTGCTTTCTTAATCAAAGTAAAGATTATGTGGACGTGGCATTTTGCACGCTTCACACGTGGTCAAGCACGCAGAGCAATTGGTTTCTGAAAATAGGAAGAAAATAAAATCGTTGAGATATAGAAGTGTAGAGGACATTGATGATGCCGTTTTCATCAGTGTTATAAGAGATGTTGAATCCATTAAAAACACTTCTTTTTTAAAGTGATTACAGCTGCTTCGACACCAAATAATTCTCGAAGTTGATACCTTTTATATTCTTAATTTGCTTCTTTTCAACATCATAATATTGATTTTCAAAAAAGGGAAGCGCAGTAATGCTCACATCAGATTTGATGACTTCATAACCATTATCAATCACTTGTGATTCGATGATGCGCATCAAATGGGTATCGATACCGCGTCGTTGAAAATCCTTATGGATAAACAATCCGTCGAAATAATAGCCTTTCGTGAGATAGGCAAAACCCACAATGTCATCTTTATGTTCCGCGACAATGAAATAAGCATTTTTAATTCTTTCGGTCCATTTCTCAACATCATTCGCTCCAGTAGCCCAAACATTCACTTGTTTATCGGAGTAATCTCGCGAATTGATATGAATGATGGTATCTCTGAAAATGGAGGTGATGTATGGAATATCTTCTAAAGTAGCCTGTCGAATATTTAAATCCATTGAAATTGAAATCGAAATTAAACTTGAAACTGAAAAGTCCGACTGTAACTGTTTATTGTAAGCCGTTGATGGTTTTGCGTATCGCAACCAAATTGGTCATTAATTTTTCCAAATAGTCCAGATGAAGCATATTGGCACCATCACTTTTGGCATTTGCTGGGTCAAAATGCGTTTCGATAAACAAGCCGTCTACATTGTTGACCACACCAGCTCTTGCGATGGTTTCAATCATATCTGGTCGTCCGCCTGTTACGCCAGAACTTTGATTGGGTTGTTGAAGTGAATGTGTAACGTCCAAAACAGTTGGCGCGTATTGGCGCATCGTTGGAATGCCTCTAAAATCCACAATCATATCTTGATAGCCAAACATTGTGCCTCTATCCGTAATCCAAGCTTTATTGTTTCCGGCATCTTTCACTTTTTGCACGGCGTGTTTCATAGCTTCCGGGCTCATAAATTGCCCTTTTTTCAAATTGACCACTTTTCCTGTTTCTGCGGCAGCAATGACCAAATCGGTCTGGCGTACCAAAAACGCTGGGATTTGCAACACATCTACGTATTCCGCGGCCATTGTGGCATCTGAAATTTCGTGAATGTCGGTAACTGTTGGAATGTCAAATGTTTGAGAAACCTTCTGAAGAATTTTTAAAGCTTTTTCATCGCCAATGCCTGTAAAGCTATCTATCCGACTTCTGTTTGCCTTTTTGAAACTTCCTTTAAAAACATAAGGAATTTCTAGATTATCAGTGATTTTTAACACTTTCTCTGCAATTCGAAGTGCCATTTCTTCTCCTTCAATGGCACACGGACCAGCCAATAAAAAGAAATTATCGGAATTGGTATGTTTCAGTTTTGGAACGTCGTTCAGTGTCATCAGCTTAAAAATTTAAGCCACAAAGATACGCAATTTAGAATGCTTTTTTAATACTATTCCGAATCATCCAAAGTGCCATCACAAAGTTGCCAATGACAAAAAATCCGCCCAAGATAAGGTAGCGTTTGGTTTCATAAGATATATTCACAATGTTCAGCACATCCGATAAATATGCCAAAATCATGTAAGACGAAAGACATACAAAGATGATTCCCAAAGAGAAATTAAGTTTTTCATTCGGTTTAATCAGTTGCCATAAAAAAGGGATTCCAAATAATAATATAGGATAGGCTGTAATTCCATTGCTTCTATTCACATCAGTGAACCAATAAATAATCACTACCAAAAAATAGAGGTAAGGGATAAATTTTGAATACTTTCCAATTGTTTGCATCTGTAATAATTTTAATGTTACAAATGTAAAATCGCCAATTAGTTAGGAAGGTCGGTAGGGAAGTGGCTATTTACTATTAATCAAATATTAAAACGAAAGTTACTTCGAGAAAGTATATATTCATATAATTATAACATATAATTAACTATATGGTTATGAATCTTCAATATCTTATTTTGTTGATATTCAATTTTTTAAAATGAAATTTTGCAATTTAATCCACATCTATTTTCCACATAAATAAAAGTGTGATAAGTTGCTTATTTACAAAGTATTTTGACGTACCTTTGCACGCTTAAAATAAGGCGTCATTATGGCTAATATCAGAAACATCGCAATCATTGCACACGTTGACCACGGAAAGACCACGTTGGTTGACAAAATCATGTATCATTGTCAATTGTTCCGTGAGAACGAAAACACTGGAGATTTAATTCTTGATAACAATGACTTGGAACGTGAACGAGGTATCACCATCACTTCCAAAAACGTTTCTGTAGTTTACAAGGACACAAAAATCAACATCATCGATACACCAGGTCACGCGGATTTTGGTGGTGAAGTTGAGCGCGTATTGAATATGGCCGATGGCGTGTTGTTATTGGTGGATGCATTTGAAGGACCAATGCCACAAACACGTTTTGTGTTGGGAAAAGCCATTGATTTAGGATTGAAGCCTTGTGTGGTTATCAATAAAGTGGATAAAGAAAACTGTACACCTGAAGAGGTGCATGAAGCAGTTTTTGATTTGATGTTTGAATTGGGCGCGGAAGAATGGCAATTGGATTTCCCAACGGTTTATGGTTCTGCCAAACAAAACTGGATGAGCAACGATTGGGAACAAAAAACTGAAAACATCGAACCATTGCTTGATATGGTCGTAGAACATATTCCTGCTCCAAAGGTTGAGCAAGGCACCACCCAAATGTTGATTACTTCTTTGGATTTTTCTTCGTTTACTGGTCGTATTGCGATTGGCCGATTGCAACGTGGCATTTTGAAATCAGGTATGAATGTGTCTTTGGTAAAGCGTGATGGCAGAATCGTGAAATCAAAAATCAAGGAATTGTTTGTGTTTGAAGGTCTTGGACGCAAAAAGGTTGATTTGGTAGAAGCTGGTGATATTTGTGCCTTGGTTGGTTTGGAAGGTTTTGACATCGGTGATACCATTGCCGATTACGAAAATCCGCAAGGTCTGAAAACCATTGCCATCGATGAGCCAACGATGAGTATGTTATTTACCATTAACGATTCACCTTTCTTTGGAAAGGATGGAAAATTTGTGACCTCTCGCCATATCAAGGAACGTTTGACAAAAGAGCTTGAGAAAAACTTGGCGTTGCGTATGCAGGAAACGGACAGTGCCGATAAGTTTATGGTGTTTGGACGTGGCGTGTTGCACTTGTCAGTTTTAATAGAAACCATGCGTCGTGAAGGGTATGAGCTTCAAATAGGGCAACCTCAAGTCATCATCAAGGACATTGATGGTGTAAAATGTGAGCCAGTCGAAGAAATGACCATCGATTTGCCAGAAGATGTGTCAGGTAAAGCTATTGAAATGGTTTCCATTCGTAAAGGTGAAATGACAAGTATGGAAGCTAAAGGAGACAGAATGGTTTGTAAATTCATCATTCCTTCTCGAGGCATTATCGGTTTGAGAAACAATTTATTGACGGCGACTGCTGGTGAAGCCATTATGACCCATCGTTTTAAAGAGTACCAACCTATGAAAGGTGGTATTCCTGAAAGACAAAATGGGTCGTTGGTATCTATGGAAAAAGGACAGGCCATTCCATATTCCATTGATAAATTACAAGAAAGAGGAAAATTCTTTATCGACCCAGGAGAAGACATTTACGAAGGTCAGGTGATTGGTGAAAACTCACGTGGCGATGATATGGTGGTCAATGTGACCAAAACCAAAAAATTGAGCAACGTTCGTTCTTCTGGAGCCGATGACAAGGCACGAATTGTTCCTGCTATCAAGTTTTCATTGGAAGAAGCGTTGGAATACATTCAAAAAGATGAGTATGTAGAGGTGACTCCAAACCACCTACGTTTGCGTAAAATCCTTTTGACAGAGGTCGAGCGTAAGCGAGGGAAGGCGATTTAGTACTTTTTTAAAATATTTGATTAAAAGAATCCTGAAAAGGGTTCTTTTTTATTAATATTATTTCTAATCGTTATTTTTTAAACCAAGAATACTAAAAAAAAGGCTGAAAAGAATCATCTGCACTCCCATTAAAATTGTAAACACTGCGGGGATTATCAACCTTAATGTACTGCTTGGTTGCAATGCACCAAAATCAGAGGTTTTCCAAAGTGATAATCCTTTGTAACTCAAAATAAATCCGACAATGATTAAAACAGTTCCAATAATCAAACCTTTTTCCAGATTGATAAATTTGAACAATTTTTTATAGCGTTTGCTTTTTGGCAACAATCCATTTTCGACCGCAAAAATTTTGGTCAAAGCATAAAAAACCAAAAATTGAAATCCAATCAAAACCAGACTTGATGAATACATTAAAGTATGAATATCAAAAATAACCCCATCAACAATTACAGGTTCAATGATTAACAAAGCGGAAGTAAACAAACCTATAATCATCATTACAATGGCAGGATATAGAAACAACCAATTAGGACTATAAAGTGTCAAAAAGCGTAAGTGGCGCCAACCATCGCTCCAGGTTTTCAAATGGGGTTTTCGAGTCCTTCCATCTGGATATAAAATGGTGGGAACTTCGGTAATTTTCAAACCATTCAATTTTGATTTCACAATCATTTCCGAGGCAAATTCCATCCCTGTAGTTTTTAAATCCATCCGATGATATGCTTCTTTAGAAAAACCTCTCAAACCACAATGGAAATCTCCAATCTTGATATTGAAAAATATGCGGCCCAAAAAGGATAGCACAGGATTGCCAAGATATTGGTGTAAAAAAGGCATCGCTCCAGATTTTATGCCACCTTTAAACCGGTTTCCCATCACAAGGTCATAGCCTTCCCTCAATTTAATTAAAAAAGGCATCAATGCTTCAAAATCATAACTGTCATCTGCATCTGCCATAATGATATATGTGCCTAAAGCTGTGTCAATTCCTCCTTTTAAAGCATTTCCATAACCTTTTTCTAAAACTTTGACAAGATGTGCTCCGTTCTGTTCTGTAATGTATTGTGAGCCATCCGTACTTCCATTGTCAGCAATAATAATTTCGCCTGAGACATCATTAGTCTTTAAAAAAAGTTGCGCTTTATGAATACAAATTGCCAACGTTTCCGATTCATTGAGACAAGGCATTACAATGGAAAGTTCAATGGCGTTTTGCATTAGAGAAAAGTTTAAATAGAATAACTAACATTAATAAAATCAGAACATAATTATAGAAAAGATAACGTATAATGGAGTGACTTGCCAAACTGACAATCATTGCGTTGGACAAGGTAAGGGCAGACATTACAAACAAAAGTGAATAGTTTTTATGATTCCCTAAAAACACTTTAAACGTGCTGATTAAAAATATCAATACTACAAAAAGCAACAGGAATATTGACTTAAAACCATGAACAATGTTGCTACAATATAGGTGCAGCCAAGATGCAAAATTATGTTTTATCAAGACAAAAAATACATTTTTGCAAAACAATTCCGATTGCCATAATGAATAAACCGAAGCTTTTTTTAAATCGGTGTTCGTATTCAGGTATTTTTTAAAAAAATAATCCCTGCTGATATCATGAACTGTTTGGTTGCAAATCTGGGGGACATGATTGTGAAAATGTTGATAATACTCCTCATAGCCTTTCCTTTTTTTACTCGAAAGTAGCAGGTTTTTTCTCGAAAGAGTTTGATGACATCTTCTGAACAACTCTCTGTATTCCTCATTTTCTATAAATTCAGCATCACTTTCATTTGAGACATAGAATGCAGAGGCTGATATATTTACATAAGTGTAAGGAGTGGATTTGAATACGCCATCTTTAAGTTTATGATAACTTCTATCTGTAAAAATCACAAACAATGGAAAGATGCAAATCAGTGCAAATCGTATGAAATGCCTTCTTTTAAAACTGCCAGAACGATGCTTAAAAAAATACACCAATGCAAATATGGCTGATGTGATGAGAAATTGCCCTCTTGTCAGTACCAGAAGTAAATAGGAAATAAAAAACAGGAAAAATGTTCGTTTTTTTTCAGTGTTCAGAAATTCAAATCCAAACGAAAGAAAAAAAAGGTAAAAAGGATAGCTTAATCCTTCCGAACAGATATTATTGGCTACGAGCAGTGGAGGAAAAAATGGAGCTATCAACAATACCAACACTATAATTTTTATTAAATAATTTAGGGAAAGCATCCAAGCAATTCGATTATAGAAAAAATGGACAGCAAACAAACCCAAAACAAGTTGAGCAGCAACTACAATTGGTGCATAAGTATTGGGAAAAATAAATTCAAAGGATTTTACAAAAAACACATAACCCGGGGTTCTTTCAGGCATTGCTTTTAAATAACCGTAGGAATCAGGAGAAAATATTGGTTTGCGACAAATAAAAAGGAAGAAAACAAATGTATGGATGGCGCATAAAATATAAGTTTCAAGTGTTTGTTTTCTTATTTTCAAGTTGCATGATTTAATAGATAAATATAGAATAATTAGTTGCAAATTCGGGATGAAGACTAAAAAATATTGTATTTTGGATGCCGATTAATCAACGTATTTTATTTAAACCAACCTGCTTTTGGATACTTTTTCAGTTGAAAAATACCAACCAAAATTTGCGACCATTTGGAACGATTTTGTAGCTACTTCCAAAAACGCTACCTTTTTGTTCCAAAGAGATTTTATGGAGTACCACCAAGACCGTTTCGAAGACTTTTCGTTGATGGTTTTTAAGGATGATAAACTTATAGCACTTTTACCAGCAAATGAAGTGAATGATGAGTTACATTCACATCAAGGCTTGAGTTATGGAGGTTTCATCTTACAAAATGATATTGTTTTTGAAGATGTTTTGGCAAGTTTTAAAGTTATACTGGAATTTTTGGATGAAAAATCAATACAAACATTGCATATAAAGCTCCTTCCAAAAATTTACCATTGGTTGCCAAGCGACGAAATAGACTATCTCTTATTTCTTGTCAATGCACAAATATCGAGAAGGGATTTAAGCGAAACAATTGAGATAGCAAAAAAGACTAAAATCGCATCATCCAATCGTGTCAGAGGTTTAAAAAAAGGTGTTAAAAACGGTTTAATTGTTAAAGAGAGGGAAAGCTTTGATGATTTCTGGAAAGAGATTTTAATTCCTAATTTACAACTTCAGCATCAAACAACGCCAGTACATTCTTTGGAAGATATCTCATTTTTAAAATCAAAATTCCCAAAACAAATCAGACAGTTCAACGTTTATAAAGACTCCCATATAGTAGCTGGAGTCACCATTTTTGAAACGGACACCGTCGCACATGCTCAATATATTTCTGCAAATCATGAAAGGCAAGAATTGGGAAGTCTTGATTTTGTTTTTGACCACTTAATCAATGAAGTTTTTAAGCATAAAACCTATTTCGATTTTGGAATTTCGAATGAAAACCAAGGAAGAAATGTCAATTTAGGGCTATTATCCTGGAAAGAATCTTTCGGCGCAAAACCTATCATACATGACTTTTATAGCATTGAGACCTCTAACTACCAACTTTTGAATGGCGTATTGAAATGATCAAATTTTTGGATTTACATAAAGTCAATGTAAGATTTGAACCTGAGTTTCAAGACAAGTTTCAGTATTTTCTAAATTCTGGACATTATATTCTAGGCAAAGAACTGAAGACTTTTGAAACAAATTTTTCCAAGTATTGTGGCACTCAACATTGCATTGGAGTCGCCAACGGATTGGATGCGCTTATCCTTATTTTTAAGGCTTATATTGAGCAGAGAAGAATTCAGATAGGAGACGAGGTAATTGTTCCTGCCAACACCTACATCGCAAGTATGTTGTCCATTCTTCATGCAGGTTTAAAACCTGTGTTGGTAGAACCCGATGAGCACACTTTCAATATGTGGCCTAAAGAAATCGAAAAGCACATCACACCAAAAACCAAAGCAATTTTGGCGGTTCACCTGTATGGTCAATTGGCAGACATGGAGGCTATTAATAAAATTGCCAAAGACAAAAATCTTTTGGTCATTGAGGATGCAGCTCAGGCCCATGGAGCACTTTCATCAAATGGCAAAAAAGCCGGAAATTTGAGTGATGCTGCAGCTTTCAGTTTTTATCCTAGTAAGAACTTAGGTTGCTTGGGAGATGGCGGTGCCGTGACTACAAATGATACGGAGTTGGCAGATATCATAAGAAAACTGCGGAACTATGGAAGCTCAAAAAAGTATGTCAATGACAGGATTGGTTTTAACAGTCGTTTGGATGAATTGCAAGCAGCTTTTTTGAATATTAAATTGCAGATGTTGGATGCAGATAACCAAATACGTCAAAATATTGCCAAACGTTACTGTTCTGAGATTGATAATAAAAAAATTGCACTTCCATTTTATAACGGCTCCAAAAACCATGTGTTTCATGCCTTTGTGGTAAGGGTCAAGGATAGAGCAGCATTTACCAAGTATTTAGATACCAATGCTATTGGTTGGTTGATCCATTATCCGATTCCTCCGCATCAGCAGAGGGCATTGTCCGATTACAACCACTTATCATTTCCTAGTACCGAAGCGATTCATCAATCGGTTGTAAGTATACCAATGAGCCCTGTGATGACTAATGAAGAGGTGACAACTGTAATCAATGTTTTAAACCGATATTAATTGGGAAAATTTCAAAAATACATCAATAATAATGTCCTGTTCAAAGTAGCACATCTGAACACCGCTACTGTATTGACGCGTATTATTGCTGGTATTTTGACGTCCAAGGCCATTGCCGTGTTGATAGGTGTTGAAGGAATGGCTCTCATAGGAAACTTACGGAATTTTTTGAGCGCAGTGCATGCATCAGCGATTTTAGGATTTTATAATGGGTTGGTCAAATACATTTCGGAGGTTAAAGAGAATGCGATTGAATTGAGCAAGACCATCTCCACAGCATTTTATCTTGGTTTTGTATCGACCATCCTGGTGGCTTTTGTGAGTTATTATAATGCCGATTTTATCAATGATTTTTTATTTTCAAAGAATTATAACTATGCTTATGTGATACGGGTTTTGGCCGTGGCCCTTCCGTTTTATTCCTTGAACATGTTCTGTTTTGCCATTATGAATGGCTTTTCAAAATACCGCATGTTGTTGGTCATTAATATTATTGGACAACTATTGGGTTTGGGCATTACCTTATTGTTGATTTATCAAAGCAATATTGATGGTGCCTTAGTCTCTGCAGTCATTACCCCTTCGTTGTTGGTGTTGATGACTTTAGTGGCAATTATGAACCAAAGAAGTTTGACATCCTCCATTAAAATATCCAATGTCCATCTGAATGTGCTCAAAAAATTTGGTCCATTCGCCATCATGGCTTTGGTCTCTGCCATTGCAGTACCGTTGGTCTCCATAGTCATAAGGAATTATATCATTGATTTTGTTGGTATTAAAGAAGCAGGCTATTGGGAAGCCATGAACCGCATTTCCGATTATTATTTGATGTTCATGATGTCTCTGATGAGTTTGTATTTTCTACCAAGATTTAGCGAAATAGAAACTAAAACAGAGTTTAGAAAAGAAGTTTTTAATTTTTACAAGTCTGTTATACCATATTTTGCTGGAGCCTTGCTGGTTATTTATCTTTTAAGATCATTGATAGTACCTTTGATTTTTTCCGATGACTTCCAACCGACCGAAGACTTATTTGCTTGGCAATTGTTGGGCGATTTCGTGAAGGTCATATCCGGAGTGATTGTCTATCAATTTTTGGCAAAACGTATGTTCTGGCATTTTATCATCATCGAAATTTTCTTGGTGTGTATGCTGTATCTCACCAGTGTATATCTCATTGATTCGTATGGTGCCAAAGGTGCTGTAATAGGTCATTTTGTGAGCTATGTGCTGTTCTATGGTGTGGTACTGTTGTTGTTTGGCAGCTCGTTATTTGGTGTGCTTCCGGATGAGAAAGAAGAAGGATAGATGTATGCATTACTTTTGATTTATAAATGGTTCCTGTTTGAAAAATTTTATTGATAATATCAGAAATAATATCTTGATCAAAATTGCCTCTATCAATTCAGTGGCTATTTTGGTTCGTATCGTTTCTGGTTTTTTGACTTCTAAAGCGATTGCAATTTTTGTAGGTGCCGAAGGTATGGCGCTTATTGGAAATTTAAGGGATTTTTTAAGTTCGGCACAATCATTTTCTACGCTTGGTTTTTCAAATGGAATTGTGAAATATGTTTCCGAATTCAAAAACAAAACCATTGAACTCTCAAAAATAATTTCCACTTCGGTTTATCTTGGGTTATTTGCTGCGTTCTTAGTGTCGATGTATTGTTATCTCGACGCAAAACATCTGAATGAACTTCTTTTTACACCAAATAAGGATTATACATACATCATCAAGATTTTGGCAATTGCGCTTCCTTTGTATGCCTTAAATTCGATACTGATGTCTATTCTCAATGGTCTGTCACAGTTCAAAAAGTTGCTCTACATCAATATTTTTGCACAGGTATTGGGAGTATTGATAACATTGTATTTGATTTGGCAACATCATCTCAAAGGCGCCTTGATAGCTGTTGCGACCGTGGAATCGATTATCATTTTGGTAACTGTCATTGGTGCTTACAACCAAAAGCACATCCTAAAATTCTTAAATTGGAATAACCTAAATTTTGATAGCATTAAAAAGTTGGGAGCTTATTCCATTATGGCACTGTTTACTGCGCTTACGTTGCCTTTGGTCAGAGTTGCCATACGTAATTACATCATAAAAACTCAAAGTTTGCATGATGCTGGACTTTGGGAAGCCATGAATCGTATTTCAGGGTATTACCTTATGTTTGTAAGCACCTTATTGACACTCTATTTACTGCCACGTTTTGCAGAAATTGAAACAAAAAGAGAATTCAGAAAAGAAGTCTTTGGTTTTTATAAAACCATCATTCCCATTTTTGGTGTGGGATTGATTGCTATCTATTTTTTGAGGACTTTTATCATCAAACTTGTATTTACCTCTGAATTTACTGACGTTGAGAGTCTGTTCTTTTGGCAGCTATTGGGAGATTTTATCAAGGTCCTTTCTATTGTCATTGCCTATCAATTCTTGGCAAAACGGATGTTTTGGTATTATATCATTACTGAAGCCATGTCTATCTTGGTATTATATTTTTCAAGTATTTATTTTATAGATTTGTATGGTGCTAAAGGGGCTACCATTGGACATTTTGTAGATTATGCTTTCTATCTCATGTTGATGCTGTTGATTTTCTGGAAATCACTGTTCGGAACATTGGATCATGATGAATCCGTTACAAATTAGATGACCAAACCTTAAGATACCTCTCCGCAATCCTTACATAATGATGCTCGCGCTCAATAAACGCTCTGGCATTTCTTGAAATCTCCAGTATTTTTTTTGGGTTCAGAATCAACCATTCAAGTTTGTCAGCAATTTTTTCAGCATTGGGTAAGGCGTTAATGGCCACCGTATCTTCTTTTAATTTATAATACTCCAACCATTCCTGTTCGGCACCTGTAAACACCACTTTCCCTTTGGCCATGGCCTCCAAGGCATTGTAACCTTGGTCATAGGCATAGACTTGGTCCAAAAGAATATGGCAAGCATCGTAGGTTTTTATATAATCCGCATAAGGCAGGCTTTCAGTTCTGATGATATCAACTTTATCATTAAATTTTTCTTGGATGATGTCTAGCGCTTCATCAAAAATACCATTGCCTTTCTTGATATAGTTATGCGTATTCACACCATGAAAAATGATGATTTTATCTTCAATTTTCAAATCCAAATGGCTTAATTTTTCTACATTGATTGGATTTGGAATCATCCCAAGATAGTTAGAATGACCACGCATAGGAAGATGGTAATCCATATCGGAAGCAATAACACCTCTGTTTAATTTATTAATGGCGTCATGCAGTTTTTTGTAGGGTTTAGTGATATATTTTAAGGAATATTTGAATTGTTTCTTTAGTGTTTTGTCTTGCAGATAGGGTGTTAAAATTGAATACTTATCACTATTGCCCAAGAAGTAGTTGATGGTCAAATAATCATCACCACAGCATAATAAAAATAAATCTTTGTTTTGATTTTTAAGCTTTGTCAGTAATCCAATCTGAAGTTTTGGATGGATACCAAGAGCGTCTTCATTGATGAGTTGCACCACATCGTAACCTTTTAACTTTGATAAAATTTTTCGGAAGCGATAGGCAATTTCTAAATCAGCAATGTCTTTATTTGTCAGTTTTAAAATGACTTTTCGTACCCATAAGGGAATTGAAGCATTGAAGAATTGAATGCCAATGTTCAAATCAACGGGATATTTTTTGAATTGGTCACCGCTGCCAACCAAAAGAACCTCATGACCAAGGTCAACCAATCCTTCTTTTAAGGAATTGTGCAACCGACTAAACTCACCAACAAGGAGTATTTTCATCCTTAATTTAATACTTTTGTTTTCAAAGATAATTGTTTAAATGTACAAAACAGAAACGTCACCAATTCAGTTGGAAATATTGGTTTCAACGCTCAATAGAAATTCTTTGGATTTTTTGGAGGTGATGTTTCAGAACAATACGATTTCTGATTACCAAATCCTCGTTATCAATCAAACATCTGAAGATTGCACACTGCATTCCAACGATTCAAATATCAGGATTATCAATTCATATGAAAAGGGACTGAGCAAGAGCAGAAATCTAGCCATTGAGAACGCCATTGGACATATTTGCTTGCTTGCTGATGATGATATCGTATATATAAAAGGTTTCGAAAAACCAATTCTTGAAAGTTATTCAAAGCTTGATAATGCTGATGTCATCACTTTCCAGACGTTGACAACCGAAAGCAGGCCTTACAGCAATTACCCTAAGCAAACTTTAAAATTGAAAGGGTTTAGTAAGATGGTGCTGTCAATTGAGATAACGTTTAAAAGGGAATCCATAGTTAAGAGTTCAATTCGCTTTAATGAACATTTTGGTCTTGGTGCAACCTTTCAGGATAGTGAAAATTATATTTTTTTGACTGACTTAATGAAATTAAAAAAAATCAATCTTTTTTTTGCGCCAGAATTCATTGTTATACACAAGCCTTTCAGTTCAAGTGGCGACATTGTTTCTGATAGGTTTATGTTTGCGAGAAGTGCATTATATTATAAATTGTATGGAAACGCTGTTTATATCTATGTATTGAAACTTATTTTTTATCTTTTAAGAAAGAAATTGATAAAATTTGATGAAATTGGACCTAAATTTAGAGTGGCACATTCTGCCATTAAAACATATAAACAGCTAAACATTCAATAGAGTGAGCATCAGTTTGCAAGACATCAAGCTAATAAACATCCCAAAAATAGAAGACCGACGGGGCAATCTATCGGTCATCGAGAAAGAGTGTATTCCCTTTGCCATTAAACGTGTCTATTATCTGTACGATGTGCCAAGTGGCGCCTACAGAGGAGGACACGCCCATAAAGACCAATTGGAGTTTCTGATTGCTTTGAGCGGTAGCTTTGAAGTCGTGCTCACAGATGGCAAAAACAAGCAGAAAATGATGCTCAACAGACCAGACCAAGGTTTGTTGATACCCACTGGCATTTGGCGTGAGCTCGAAAATTTCTCTTCAGGAGCAGTATGTTTAGTCTTGGCTTCAGATGAATATGACGAAACTGATTACATACGGAATTTTAGAACGTTCAAATCATCGAAACGGACTTAAGCCAATGCCGTTGTTACGAAGTAAATTCTTGGTTCTCATCAATAATTTCAACACAGGAGCGTTCATCTGAAGTAAAAATCGCTGTTGAGCGTTCAAATTATTTTTGTCAATTTTTTTAATAAGGTCTTTTGCCTTTTTGGTATTACCAGCAATTATATGCTGAATGGCAATTGAGAAACGATTCAAATCGAGATAGGTTTGTAAGCTTCGGTTGGTAATTTCTTCCTTAAACACATCAAAATCGATGAGTTTTTTGTTATTGATATTTTTTTGTGATGCTTGGTTTTCAACATTCATGTTGATGGTGGCACTTACCGCATTGGTAAATGCAACATCATGTTGAAGGGCAATCCGAATCCAGAAGTCGATATCTTCTCCAGAATCATAATGGGTATTGAAACCACCTAAAGACTCATAAATCCTTTTGGGTATCATAACTGTAGACGCAGACGCAATACAATTGATAGTACTATTTACAAAAAAATCATTGACAACTCCTTGCCAATGGGCTTGTGTTGGTATCTGATTGTAAACGGAAGCGACCGTTTTCCTATTGAATTGATAGTTATAGGCAGTGCCATACATGCCACAATTTGGGAAGTTTGAATAGAGATTCTTCAAATTTTCCAAATGATGCGGATGCCAATAGTCATCGGCATCCAACAAAACAATAAAGTCCGAATTGGATTTGCTCACACCATGATTCCTCGCAAACGAAACTCCATGATTTTCTATAGTGAACAATTGGATGCGGTCATCTGTTACGGCATTTGCTTCGCTTTCACTATGATCTGTCGAACCGTCATTGACCACAAGCACTTCAAAATCCTGAAACGTCTGTGCAAGCACACTTTCCAAGGTATTTTTGATATGCCTTTCTTTATTGTAAAGCGGAATGATGACAGAAAAAAACGGCTTCATGGCTTTGATTTTATTTCCAAAAAATAACCCAATCTGTACAAATCAAATAGGAACAGTGATGGATGTTTTGACAAAAGGTTTCTCTTTAAGACAGATTTTGAAATTCTGTAAAAAGCTTTATACAGATAAGACAATTTCCATGTATCTAGTTTAAAACCAACACGCGTTAGGGCAGCATCATTAGGGTTCATCAAACCCTTGGAGGTGATATAGTCAAACGATTGAACGGTTTCGTGTGTCTTTTCCAAGAATTTTTGGCTGCTCTCTATTCCTAAATGTTCTACAGTATTGTCTATATGTTGTATGCGGATGTTTTTTTCCCTGGCAGCGATGGCAAACAGCAAATCTTCGTTTCTAAAATTCGGGATGGTTTCATCAAATCTCATAGTTGAAAAAACCGATTTTTTGATGACAAAATTCAAGGTCAAAAAACTCAGGTGAGGATTTTCCATTCGTTTTTGCACAGACAATGCTTCTCTTTTGTTGCCATAGATCCATCTCAAAAATGCCTCTTTGTTGGGGGTTTCCTTTTGATAGCAGATGCCACCATATATAATTTGTGTTTCCGGTTGGATGGCATCCAAATACTTGGAGAGAAAATCATCAGTAAAAATTTTTACGTCCGCATCCAAAAAAAGCAGATAATCATACTTGGCATCAGCTCCCAATTGGTTTCGGATGGCACTGCGCCCAATGTTCTTGTCAAGTTCCTTAAATGTGCAGTGCTCAAGGGAATTGATGGTCTTGTTTTGTTCGTTCAACTTCGATTTTGACCCATCATCATACACGAGAACTTCATATAAAATACCGGAATTGGATGCCTGAGAATGGATGACTTTGACCAAATTGGTCACATCATAATTATATGTAGGGATCAATACCGAAACCATTATTGGGAATTAGGCTTTAAAAATACATTTTTTTAGTGCTTTAATTCAGTCTTCCTTATAAAAGATTTAAATTGCAACCATTCAAACACAAACACAATGAAGGATGCTGAATCCATAGAGATTTCGGAACTGATATACGAGGAAATCAAGGCTAAACAAGCCGTTTTGACTGAGATGTACAACCAATCTGAACCACAGATTGGCTACTTTTATATCGATGATCTATTGCCGGAAACCTTGGCTCAAAAATGCTATGAGCTGTTTCCTGACAAAAGTGAGATGCGCTGTCTAAAAAGTATGCGAGAATACAAACATGTCTCCGCCCAAATGAACAAACACCATCCATTTTTGGAAGCAGTTATTTACGCCTTTCAGGCTCCAAAAATAGTGGAACTGATAGGGGACATCTGTGGGATAAACTCATTATATGCAGATGGATCACTCTACGCAGGCGGTCTGTCATTGATGGCAAAGGACAACTTTCTAAATCCGCATCTGGACAATTCGCATGATGCCGAACGAGAGCGTTGGCGCGTGTTGAATCTCTTGTACTATGTCACTCCAGATTGGAAAAAAGAAAATGGTGGCCATTTGGAACTTTGGCCCAATGGACCCAAAAAAGACCCAGTGCTCATTGAGAGCAAATTCAATCGATTGGTAGTGATGGCAACCCATGACCGCTCTTGGCATTCCGTTAACCAAGTCACGGTGGATGGCAGCAGGTGTTGTATATCCAATTATTATTTTAGTGATGAGCCATTAAAAAATACCGACCGATTCCATGTCACCAAATTTCGGGGCAGACCAGAAGACACCTTTACAAATATCATCCTTGATCTTGATGCCAATTTGCGGATGTTCATACGTAAAATTTTCAAAAAAGGAATTCGAAAAAACCCTCACATCTATAAGAAAGACTAATCAAACTGTTTTTTGTTGCCTTCAAATTTCAGATAAGGATTGTCCAAAACGTACGCTTTGCGATCTCTTTTGGTTTCATGCCGATACGGGTGGTCTAACACATGCAGGTAATACAACTGCTTTACCCACATGGCATTTTTAAAGAGACGCTCATTGCTGAAAAATGTGTTGTATGCGATGTTGCGGAGTGGATTGCTGTCGTTGAATTCCTTGATGGCCAAGAGTTCGCCACATTTGTCATTGTGATGCGGATGCGAAATATCATCAAAATACAGATAGGTAAGCGGTAAAAAAATATTGGCATCGGCTGTCAACAGTTCGAGCACCTCTTTGGTGGAGCTGTAATAATCTACATCAATTGATACAAAACCTATGGGGGATTCAGGGGATAGGTCTTCAATAAATGCAGTCAGGCGTTCTTTGATGGGACCAAAAATTACCGTGGCCTTTCCCTTTGTTTTTTCCAATAAAAGCTCTTTGTTCATCGGGAAATCGCCCACATTGTAATATTCAGGATGATCGCGATAGTCAATGGGAGATGGCATCCCTTCGCCAGTGTCAAATCCATAAATGTCAATAACTATGTCGGTAATTTTAGTGACTTTTTCCGCGATTGCGACCATGTTCATGAGTCCAGCACCATTGGCCACACCAAACTCAATAATGGATAGTCGTTTTAAACCAAGTCTCTTTGCTTGGTCGGCCGCTTCTAGAATTCCAAAGGCATGTTGTGGACGCAATACTAAATCATAGGCCACTTTTTTTCTAAAAGACCCAAAAAGGAAGACGAATAATGCAATGAAGTTAAGGTGGAGGGGTTCCGAAAGGCGTTCTTTATAGAGTTTTCTCCATATTCTTTTTTCCGATAAACGTTTTAGTAAGTAACCCATTTAAAGTTCTAAATTTACCCAAAACTAATCAATAATTTAGATTTGAATCCTATTACATTTTATTTATTGTTTTAGAATGGCACGTTAATTGTCTAGCTCTACACATGAAACACCTTATACTACATATCACTTTCCTTTTGCTAAGTCTTTTGGTACAAGCCCAAAAAGAATTCCATGTCACCACAGATGGCAAATCCACCGGTAACGGAAGTCTCCAAAATCCTTGGGATTTGCAGACAGCATTGAGTCAAAAACCAGATGTTGTAAATGGTGGTGACACCATTTGGCTGCATGAAGGCATTTACAACGGAAGGTTTATATCCACCATCAAAAGTACCACGAATAATACGTTTATTACTGTGGCACCCTACCAAAGTGCCAAAGTCACCCTCAATGGAAATGTTGCATTGGGTAGTGGACCCGTATTGACTGTAAAAGGGAAACAAGTTATTTTTATGGATTTTGAAGTGACTTGGTTAGGCATATTCTCTAGGGATGAAAATGATAAAGATTTTCGTGTTGGTGGTGGTGTTAATCATACGTCTGGTCAGGATTGTAGATTTTACAATCTCATTATTCACGACAATCCAGGATTGGGATTTGGATCATGGAAACAAACTGGAGGTACTATCATTGAGAATTGCCTAATTTATTATAATGGTCACATGTCTAAAGATGGTCAAGGAAGGGGTGAAGGGATATATGTACAGAATGCTGGTGAAACGATGAGAATTATAAGAAACAATATCATCTTTGCTAATTATTACAAAGGCATTGAAGTATGGTCGGCATCAAAACGTAATGACTATAGTTTTGTAAAGAACATTGCTCTCTACGGGAATTTGATATTTAATAGTGGACTGCCTTCAAAAAGGGTTAAAGACAATGTCATTGTGGCTTCAAATGATCGAAATGGTCGTAACATTGCCCAAAACATACAAATTTTAGATAATGTATTGTATCACAATACCGATGTGAATGCAGAAAAAATAAATGGAGATTCTCCATCATTAACACTTGGATTTCATATAAATGCACCGGTGGAAAACGTGGTTGTCAAAAATAACATCATTATCTCAAGAGACGATGCTTTAAGACTGTTTTACATTAAATCTTTGATATTTCAAGATAACACGGTATTTTCAAAATTTCTTCAAATTAATTCCTCTCAACTGGAAAACTCAAAAAGCTGGAATTTTAAAAATAATATTTATTATACCGAAAAAGAACAACCATTTAGAGTATCAACTTCAAAAGATTATGATAAGGAAATTTGGGATACAGAATTTAAATTGGACAAAAACAGTCAATGGAAAAAAACTAGAGAATTTGACATAGAGCCAGTTTTATCCATTGCACAGCATTCTCAAAAACAAAATACTTTTAATGTGGCACTTTTGAGTAAGCTAGGTAATGATGTAGAAGTAGATTTTTCACAATATCCCATTTCCAAAGGAACCTCCTATAAAATCTATGATGTTGAGAACAGAAATGAAGTTTTGACATCAGGAATAGTAGATGAAACCAAGACCATCAAAGTGCCAATGGCACTAACGAAACTCAAAATGCCATTGCACAACGACCGATACCTAAAAACACCATCCAACTTTGGAGTTTTTATAATCGAATTTGAGTCCCTTAAAACATCGTCTACGGAAGAGTTAAGCGGATTTTCAAAATTCCTCAAATGGTTGGGGTTCTGACCGTCATTTTGTGACAACTACTACCGTTTCAGGCGATTGTAAACCAAAATAAAAATCATCGGTTTGGGACTCAAAAGTAGTGACCATGACCTTAAACCCAATCGTCTCGAGACGCTTTTTTAAACCCTCAACAGAATAGATTCTTACGTGATCGTCCTGTCCAAAAGCTTTAAGCCTTCCTTCTTTGGTGACAATGCTGTTATCTTCATACAGGTCACCATCTTTATAAGGTGTCTGGATGTAACATTTACCATTTGGCTTTAAAACTCGAAATAATTCCCTCATGGCTTGAAGGTCATCTTCAATATGTTCCAAAATGTGGTAACAGATGATGGTGTCAAAAAAATCTGCTTTCATAGCAATATTTGTAATATCAAAATAATACTCCGCAAGAAATTCATCCGCAAAATCACTACTGTAATAGTTGATGGAATCCAGTTTTTTGAATTTTCTATAAAGACTTCTGGAAGGCGAAAAATGGAGCACAGTCCCATGCAAGGCATGGTCCTCTTTAAGAAGCGAATTCAATCGCCTGGTTCTGCTCAGACTGCCACAGTAAGGACAAAGCAAATCAGTGGATGGTAGTTGTATAAAGGCTTTTAGTGTTGCATCACAAACTTGGCAGAGATGCTTGTTTCCGTAATAGCTTAAGGAGAAAATTTTTCTGAAGGTCAATTCATGCTTCAGCAGCAACTTTTTTGGCACTAAAGTCTTCGTCAGCTTTTTAAGAAATGCATACATGCTCAATTGGCTTTCCGCTGCACCACTTCAAACACTTTTCCTTCATCACATTTGAGGGTTTTGCTTGGATAGCGAAGCAAAAGTGCATAATCATGGGTGGCCATCAAAATTGTATTACCGTTTTTATTGATTTCTTGTAGCACTTCCATCACTTCAATACTCGTTTGAGGATCTAGATTTCCGGTTGGCTCATCCGCAAGTATCAGTTCAGGGTCATTCAATAACGCTCTGGCGATTGCAATACGTTGCTGCTCACCACCGGACAATTCATGGGGAAACTTAAAGCCTTTTGTCTTCATGGCAACCTTATCCAACACTTTTTCAATGCGCTCCTTTATTTTGTCCTTGTCCGTCCAGCCTGTTGCTTTCAGCACAAACTCCAGGTTACTATTAACGGTTCTATCGGGCAATAACTTAAAATCCTGAAACACAATGCCGAGTTTTCGCCTCAAAAAAGGAATGTCCTTTTCCTGCAAGGTGCGCAAATCAAAATCCACAATATGGCCTTGTCCTTCGGTGAGCTCCAAATCTCCATAAAGGGTTTTCATAAAACTACTTTTCCCACTTCCAGTCTTGCCAATCAAATACACAAAATCGCCTTTCTGCATTTCAAAATTCACATCTTTCAGCACCATACCATCACCTTGGTAAATGGCTACATTCTTTAATTCTAAAACCGTTTCGGACATTTTTTTTGTGAGTTTTATGAGAATGTAAATGTATTGCTTTAAATTACAAAAATCAACCCTCCCTTATCACTTCGAGTGTTTTTTTAATCCTTATTTAAAAATGAATTAAAAAATGTATCAAGAATATATCTGAATCAAAACAATTCCCCAAAAAAAAATAAACCATTCCCTTAAAATGAAAAAACAGGCAAAGCGTCATCTGAAATCCCAAATTTTTATAACTTTCGTGTTTGTAATTGGTTTACATGCTTAAGACTCTTCAGATTATTGCACTCATACAAGGTATTTTTGTACTTACGGTACTTTTTATCAACCGAAAAAGTTATAAAAAAGCGACCTTTTGGTTGCTATTTGGGAGTTTGGTTTCGGTAACGCTCTATATTATTGGAGATGACCAAAACAATCTATTTGCACCTGGGGAAGATTGGTTTTTATTCGATAGCTCTCTCTTTGTCACCTTTTTGTTTTTGTTCTTTCGGTATTATAAAAATGGTCGCACTACGTTTGTTATCTGGGATTTAGTGTTTTTCTTGCCAAATCTCATTTACTTCATCATCGAAATTATAGAACTGGTATTACAACGTGAGGTCTTTTTTGTTGAAATTTTTGAAATCCCTACCCAATTGACCTTTTTTATATATCTGGTGTGGATAGTTTACAATATTTATACCAGTGAAAAGAAACATTGGATACTTTATTTTGCCATAATGGCAGCGGTATTGCATGGTTTTTCTTCATTGAACGATATCTTGAGACTTTTTGATGTTAAGGAGTTTGCTTTCTTTAATGATGAAAACTTTAATACCTATTTGCTGCTTGTGGTCGCATTTTTGTTTTATTTCATTGCCTATAATTTAATGGATAGACAAAAGTCTATTCTTCCTAAAATAGATTCTGAAAAGTATAAAAATTCCAACCTCAACGATTCACTTATCCTGCATCATAAAATGGCACTCATAGAAGCCATGGAGGACAAAAAATTATATCTCAATGGCAAATTGTCCATCCACGATGTGTCTGAGCAATTGAACATTCCACGCCAATATATTTCAGAAGTTCTCAATTTACACATGGAGACCAATTTTCAGGATTTTGTGAATGCATACCGAGTGGAAGAATTCATCAACAGATTAAAAAATGACCAGAATGACCATTTTACACTCTTGGCAATTGCAATGGATGTGGGCTTTAATTCCAAGTCGTCCTTCAATGCTACCTTTAAGAAATTCAAGGGAGTAACCCCAACTGAATACAAAAAACAACTTCTTTTAAAAGGTCAATAGGTGCAGATAAAGTAGTTTGCACTTACTCTTATTCCTCTGTCCCGTATAATTAAGTTTATTTGTTGTGACCCAATGGTGCATCGCCTTCTTTTTGTACTGTATTTTGGTTCACTAGTTTAAATCTAATTACTTTTTTATATGTCTAAAGATTCGATTTTTAAAGATGCCAAAGCACCTGCTGCGGATTTTAAATTCAACGAAACCGTCGTAAAGGTTTTTGACGATATGGTGGTGCGCTCTGTGCCATTCTATGAGGAAATACAGCGTATGGTAGCAGAAATGGCAAAGGATTTTGCCATTCCCAACACCAATGTGTATGATTTGGGTTGCTCTACAGGTACCACAATGCTGTATCTCGATAAAGTATTGCCACCCACCATCAGCTTTGTGGGGGTTGACAATTCTGATGAGATGCTTAAAAAATGTGAGGTCAATCTAAAAAATGCTGGTCTAAAACGCAAGGTAGCTTATAGTAATCAGGATCTGGGTGCTGCAATGGAATTTGACAACCCTTCTGTGGTCATTTTATGTTTGACACTTCAGTTTTTGCGGCCTTTGCATCGAGAGCGCATCATCAAGCGTATTTACGAGAGCTTACCGGAAAATGGTGCGATTGTTTTGGTCGAAAAAATATTGACTGAAAATTCCATTTGCAATCGTCTCTTCATTGAGCATTATTACGAATTTAAACGTCGCAATGGTTATAATGATACCGAGATTGCTAAAAAACGAGAAGCGTTAGAGAATGTGCTGGTGCCCTACAAGCTTTCTGAAAATGAAGAATTGCTGAAGAATGCTGGTTTTAGGTATATGGAAACGTTTTTTAAATGGTATAACTTCACGGCATTCATCGCCATAAAATGATGGTATGGTAGCGATTGGCAATTTTTTCTTTAAGACCCGAAATTTTTTATTTCCTATATTTTATCTGTTCTTGTTTCTCCCACTTCCGAGGATTGCCGAGCATTATATGAAGGTTTTTATCCCTGGTCTATGTATAGCCATTGTAGGGCAATTGATACGGATGGTCACCATTGGGATGGAATACATAGTGCGTGGGGGAAAAAATAGACGTATTTATGCCGATGGATTGGTAACGGATGGTATGTTTTCCCATTGCCGTAATCCCATGTATGTGGGCAATATTATGTTGGTGATAGGCATGAGCATTCTGTCCAACAATATTATGGCCGTGATAGTAATGATTCCATTTTTTATCTTTATCTATCAAGCCATTGTGAGGGCGGAAGAAGCTTTCTTGCGAGATAAATTTGGAGCTGGGTTTGACACCTATTGTGCGAATGTAAACAGATGGATGCCTCATTTGAATGGCATCTCTCAAACGTTTCGTAACAGCAATTTTTCCATTAAAAAAGTAATGTTTAAGGAATATGGCACCACCTTTTTATGGACTCTCGGCGCAACACTTTTGTTTGTCTATAACACTTATTGGTTTGCAACGGATTTTACATTTGAACGCCATCTAGTTGGGCCAGTCATTACACTGGCACTATTGCTTACATTCTATCTTACCACGCGGTATCTTAAAAAGTCAGAACGACGTCGAAAAAGAACGGTTAATTCTTAAATGATGAAGACTGCTGGGGCAATATCTTCTACATCAATGAACAAAGTAGCTAAAATCACCCTTCTGTTTTGGGTGATGAAAATCATTGCCACGACCCTAGGAGAAACCCTTGGCGATTTGTTGGCTCATACCTGGCATCTTGGTTATACCATGGGGATTTTGTTGACAGGTGTGTGTTTCATTTTCGTCTTGCTCTTACAATTGAATGCCAAATGGTATGTGCCTGCACTCTATTGGCTGGTCATTGTAGGCACCACCACCTTTGGCACCGAACTATCAGACTTTATGGACCGAACCTTGCGGTTGGGTTATTTAGCTGGCTCATTGATATTGATAACCCTACTCGTGAATACGTTTTGGTTATGGAAAAACAGCCAGGGTGCTATTGTGGTATATCCCATTACTCGTAGAAAGACCGAATTGTTTTACTGGCTTGCCATTTTAATTAGCAACAGTCTTGGCACGGCATTTGGCGATTATCTAAGCGATAGTGCTGGCTTGGGATATGTGCAAAGTGCATTGATTACCGCTGGGGTCATTGTGCTGGTGGTGGCCTTGCATTATATAAAAGGCATCAATCAATTGGTCCTATTTTGGATTGCTTTTGTCTTCACAAGGCCGTTTGGTGCCACCTTTGGTGATTTGCTGACCAAAACCAAAGCTGAAGGTGGATTGGATTTAGGAACGCTCCCTGCCACACTTGTATGTATAGCGTTATTGGCTATGATGGTGCTGTATAGTCATCAAACGAAGAAGGGTTTGAAGACATCTTGAATGACAAATGAAATAGGTAAAGCATAGCAAAAATGTAATGACTAAAGACCTATCAAGCCCCTATCCCAAGGGCACTTCGCCATTGGGAAGCTTGGAAAGCTATCTATTTGATGCCCAAGATGCGATGAAAAGTCTTTACTTCACATTGGTAAAAGCGAAGGAATTTTTGCTTTAGTTTTTTTACGGATGTACGCATGGTTATTGTGTTTTGGTTCTAATGATAGGACGTGGGAATTGGGGATTTGTTACAATATTTTGAGTGATTGTTGATTGTAGTAAACTCGTGCTATCTGAAAGATGGGAGACATCTTAGTGCACGAGTCTCCATAACGGGAGAGTGTTTCCACCTCCCTCGCTAGCCCACGCCCCAATAGCTATCAGGAGTAACAAGTGTCTTCCCACTGGTGCTCGTTTACAACCCAAGCCCCTCCAACAGTGCATCATAATCAAAAGTTTTGGAAATCGGCAATACCTCCTCGGTAGATAACACTATCGAACCCCTATCCATGGATTTGATGTACTGCTTATTCACCGCATAACGCCTATGGATGCGATAGAGAGACATATGAGGTAACTGGTCAAGGATATCCTGTAATTTACCACGCACTTCATGAGTGGAGTCGGTAGTCTTGATATGCACATAATTGCCTTGAGACATGAGGTAGATGATCTGCTTTGTGTCGATGGTGACAATGCCCTTACGTGTTTTGATATGAGCAATGGATGCTTGCTCTTTAAGGGTGTCGGTTTTGAGCCGTTCACGATTGCGACATGCCATACGGATGGCCGAAAGCAAGGTGGGGTTGTTGAAGGGTTTCATGATATAGCCATCGGGCTCTGTGTGATGGATGTTGTCCAACATGGCAGGGCTGCCATAAGCTGTCAAAAAAATGATGGCACAATCCATCGATTCCTTGAGTTTGGTGGCAAGCCAAATCCCATCTTTAGCGCCTTTGAGATTGACATCAATAATGACGACATCCACTTCTTTTTGCGGTAGTTCCAGCCAAGCTTTTTCTGCGGACGCGGCACTTCCTGCATACACATAGCCCGCTCTGGTCAATACAGAAATGAGTGCTGCTCTGGTGACGCCCATGTCTTCTACGATGTATATCTTGGCATTTTCCATATCAATCCTTAAAATTTAGGGTGCAGTGAAAACCGTTCTTATTGAAAAATTGAACCTCTCCATCGAGGTCTTCAGCCAGCATCGTGATGAGATGAAGCCCCGTATTGTATGCGGTAGTATCTCCCACAGCTTCAAATCCCTTGCCGTTATCTGCATAGGAGAGGCGATAGCCTTCTTGATGTTTTGAAAGCTGTATGCGGATGGAGCCGCTGTGTTGAAACGCATGCTTGAGTGAATTGGTAATCAGCTCGCATACAATCAATGCCAGCGGATTGGCTTTTTTATAATCCAATTGCACTGTATGCGCTACCACCTGATAGGCAACGGAGATATTGGGATAATGATCAATGAGCAATTGGCCGAGCTTCTGAAGATAGTCTTCCATGTTAATGGTGGAGACATCTTCTTGTGCATACAGCAGTTTATGAATCAGGGACATGCTTTGGAGATAGTTCTGCGATTCTTCATAGATTTTGGCATGCGTTTCAGAATCGATTTTACTGCGCTGCAACTCTAGAATTCCCGATACCACTTGCAGGGTGTTCTTGGTACGGTGGTGGATTTCATCCAGCATCACTTCTTTTTCTTTCAAGCCTTTTTGAAGTTTGTCTTTTTGGGTGGCAATGAGCTTTTTTGAGGTGTTTGATTTAAAAAGCATATAGCCAATGATGACACTCAAGAAAGCGACAATGCACAAAAACACAAGCTGTATCAAATTGGCGTCTTCCTTCTCCTGCAGCAGTTTTTGGTTTTTCTCCAATGCCTCACCGGTTTTTACAAAATTGTATTTGGCGGTAGCTTCGGAATAGTTTTTTGCTTCATTGGCCCTGTTGAGGGAATCGCCCATGGCGATGCTACGCTCAAAATAATACAAGGCCGTATCATTTTGTTGCTCCGCCAAGGCTATTTTTGCCTTTAAAAGATAGGCCTCCTTTCGGTTGACAGGATTGGGAAATTGTTTTGTAAAATGCATGGTGCTGTCATTGTAATGTTTTGCCAATTCAAATTCACCATGATTGTAATAGAGTGTGGCGAGATTTTGGTACACCTGTGCGGTGGTTCTGGGTTCTTTGACGGCTTTGCTGGAGAGCAACTCATTTTTAAAAGCAGTCTCTATGAGATGGAAATCACCTGTATCAAGGTCGAGCTTCGCCAAATTTGAGCTGACCACATTCTTGAAATGGCGGATATAGTCACTGGTAAAATAGGCATCGTCGATGGGTTGCTCCAAAAGGGCAATGGCCTTTTTGTAATAATGGCGGGCACTATCGGTTTCTTGCACTTTGGCAAAGGTGAGCCCAACATTGTTGAGCATGCTGCTGGTGCGGAACACATCGTGGGCCTGCTCAAAGAGTTCGGCTTGCTTTTTAAAGTTTTGCCGTGCCAGTTCATACTGGCCAAGATTGTAATAGACGAGTGCCAACTCGTTATAATAGCCATAGGTGCCGGGTCTGGCTAGGTTGCCAAAGCGTTGGTTTTGTTCGATGAGCTTATTGATGATACCTATTTGCTGTATGTGGTAGCCCTTGCGCCGATAGCTGGAATTAAGCGCAAAGAGCGCAAAGATGCTTTCTGGCAATTCCATAAATGCAGGCTGCTTGATCAACGGTTCGCCTCGCTCAATGACCAAATCATTGTTCAAATGGTTGTCATCATACATCAGCAAGAAATAATCGGCGAGCAGATGTTGGGTCGCATCACCATCCATGTCCGCCCATGCCTTGGCACTCTGCAGCGTTGCCAAAAAGGACGTGTCCCAAAGCACATCATGGGTTCTGGACGTGTTCAATTGGTGTATGTACAATCGAAGTTTTTCAAACCCTTGTGTGGTTTCAATGGGGTTGAGGGCACTCACTTTTTGTTCTAACTCTTGACCTTTGCATAGCGGATGGAATGCCAAAAGAAAAAAGAAAACGAGGATAGACTTTGGGACCCATGCTGTAGGGCACATTATTCTAGATTTAGGATTTGACAAACTGGGAATGGTACAATACCAAAACCACTATGCCAAGTTACTAAAAATTAGATGGACCGTTATTTCTGACAGTTAGTTAAAAGTGATTGCAGGTGCTGAAAGTGCACATTTTATGGATTACTTCACAAAAAAAGGCGGTTATTTCACACATTTTGGTCAATAATCCGCTGCATTTGTTCGGTATTATCAAAGCCATTAAGTTTGAGATGGAAACCTATTTTCATCCAAAACCCAAATCCTATGAAAAGAACTTTACTCTTCCCTATTGTTTGTTGTATCACGTTTTTAAGTTTACAGGCCCAAATAACTCCTGGCAGTGGTAACATTTTGTATGTCAATAAAAGTGTGAGCGGCGGCACTGGCTCTGGAAATTCTTGGGCGAATGCCATCCCCGAGCTCGCAGATGCCCTTAAGTATGCCAAGCAGCAAGACAATTATACGGCTGGCAATCCCCTTAAACTCTATGTTGCGGTAGGAACCTATCAACCGATGTACACGCCTGCAACGGCTAATTTCGGCAACAATGGCGGACGCAACAACAGTTTTTTAATGGTTAATAACGTGCAACTCTACGGTGGCTTTGACCCTGCCAACGGTATTGTAAACTTGTCTGATGACCGCATTGTGCTCGATGAATCCGCAAATACTGGCAGTATCTTGGATGGCAATCTTGGCGTGGTCGGCACACAAACCGATAATACATTTCACGTGGTGATGGCGGTAGGCGATGTGGGTGTTGCCCGATTGGATGGCTTTACAGTGATGAACGGGTATGCCGATGGCTATGGACAATTTTTGGACGTCAACGGTGAATCAACCGTTAAGGATTACGGTGGCGGTATTTACAATTTTGAGGACGCCAATACCAGCTATGCCAACTTGGTCGTAACAAACAACGAAGCCACCAATTCTGGAGGCGGCTTTTACATTCGAACGTCAGGACCTACCATTAGCCATTCCTTCATCATTGACAATACCGCCAATCTGGGAGGTGGCATCCTTAATTTCTTTAGTACGTCATCAGTGGTATTGGACCATGTCAAATTTCAAGGGAATATGGCTTCAGGCTATGGAGGCGCCATTTCGTCTGCATCTACTGGGCCGATGACCTTAATAAATGTAGGACTGTTTGAAAACACCTCTCCTATAGGTGCTTCCATCTATATCAATAATACCGATCTCACCTTCTTAAATGTAACGTCTGGGGGCAATTCAAGTTCAGGCATTCGATGGACCAATACAGACGTTACCCTATCAAATACCATTTTATGGGATGCCCTAAATGTACTCAGCGGTGCTACCTACAGTGCACAGAATAGCCTCATACAATTAGACAGTTCCACTTCCAACGGAAATATTGATGGCACGCTCTATACCTCTACGGACATCTTCAAGGATTCGGCAAATGGCGACTTCAGCCTAAAAAGCAATAGTCCGACCGTAAATAGAGGGAGCAATACTGCTTATACCAATGGCGGTGGTGACTTGGCGAATGATTTGGACCTTGCCGGCAATCCACGCCTTGTTTTGACCTCCATTGATATGGGTGCCTACGAAGCTGCCGATACCATGCCAACAGCCGTATGCACCAACTACACCGCACAACTCGATGCCAATGGCCTCGTGACCATCACGCCCGAAGATGTGAATGGTGGCTCTACGGATGCCGAAACGAACCTTACGTTAAGCATTGACATCGACACTTTTGATTGTGACACTCTTGGGGATACTATGGTGACGCTCACTGTGGAAGATGAAACTGGAAATATAGACACCTGCACTGCTACCATCACAGTAGAAGATACCATGGCACCACAACTGTCTTGTCCTTCAGACCAAAATGTGGATGCCGACTCGGGCAATGATACGTATATGGTGCCAGATTTCTTTGACACGGGGATGGCTACGGTTACAGATAATTGTTCAGCCACAACCATCACGCGCTCCCAAACACCAGAAGTAGGAGCCGCGCTTGAGGAGGGCAATTATACAGTTACCCTAACCGCCATGGATGCTTCGGGCAACACAGATACCTGCGATTTTCAGTTGACGGTGACAAGCACACTGGGTCTGGCAGACCTAACCCCAAACCTAAATACCATAACCCTATATCCCATTCCTACCAAAAACGTTTTGAATATCAGAAATCCACAAAACCTTCAGTTAAACCGACTGGTGATTTACGACTTAAATGGCAGAAGGGTACAAACAACAAATCTTGAAGGGTTGGGAACGGAACAATCCATTCCGGTAAATGAACTTCAATCCGCCGTTTATGTTGTAAGGATTATAAGCAGAGAGGGCATCCTTACCAAACGGCTTGTAAAGGACTAAGACACTAAAATTGACCCTGAAATAAAAAACCATTGCTCTTGAGGGAGGGCGGTGGTTTTTTTTTGTTTCAAGATTGTTTCAGCATCTTGTCACATCGAGCCTCTCGAAATGCGTCACTTCGAGTGTTTTTCGAAATGCAATGGAAAAAATGTATCGAGAAGCAAGTAGCACATTTCATAAAGAAAATCCCCCGTCACTTCGAGTAGCGTAGCCTATCGAGAAAACCCCGTCACTTCGAGTGTCCCGATAGCTATCGGGAACTATCAGGGTCGTTTCAGGGTCAGCATCTCATTTACTGTAAACCGTAAAACAGCAAACCGTAAATTAATAAGTAAAAGTAGCCCCAAAACCAATACCCATATCACTGTCATAATGGGTAGAAAGTCCCAAATGCCGTGTCAAGATATATTTAAAGCCAGTCATATATTCCTTATCGGTGTTCACCATAAACGCCCATCGAAGCCGTGGAGAAACTGGAATATCTTCACGCATCAATTGAAAACGCACTTTACCATCGGTAAACACTTCCCCTTGAAGAATCACCAGCAACGGCAAGGTATATTCAGCACCGACACTCAATACTGCACGACAGTCTTTGGTACTTGCCTGCCCAAACAAATTCGTTTCAACCTCACCATCATGTTCCCTATAGCGCCAATCAAAACCTATATAAGGCATAAACCACTGGTTCTTGCCGATATATCTACCTATGTGTGTTTCGGTTTCGTACCCATGCATATCCGAATAGCCCAAACGCCATTCAGTACCGATTCGCCAACGTGTATTCTGTAACATAGCCATCCCATCGTTGCCATTGGTGGCAAAATCATTTTCAAACATAAAATGAAAATGGTTGCTCTCGGCTTGCAATTTATTATAGGCCCATTTTTTGTCGGGTAAATACGGATTGGGTGCCTGATTTTCATAAGAAAACACGCGGTTCATCCCCGCCATCATATGATAGAGTATGTGGCAATGAAAAAACCAATCACCTTCCATATTGGCGGCAAATTCGATAGTGTCGGTCTCCATTGGCATAATGTCCAATACATTCATAAGCGGAGCATACGCACCTTGTCCATTCAATATTCTAAAATCATGTCCATGCAAATGCATCGGGTGGCGCATCATACTATTATTGTATAAGGTGATACGAACATTCTCTCCTTTTTTGATAAGTATTTTGTCGCTTTCGGCAAGCACCCTATTATCCATACTCCAAACATACCGATTCATATTCCCAGTCAACTCAAATCGCAGTTCTCTTGCAGGAGCATCCTCTGGTAGGGTGGTGGGTTGAGGTGCTTTGAGCATCCCATAATTGAGGGTTACCAACTCACCTTGCTGATTCATCTGGTGCATAGAATGGTCCATATCGCCGTCCATCTTCATGTCGTGGTTCATCTCACCATCCATATTGTGTGTAGCACCTGAAACTTCTGGATACATCACAGTATTCATATCCATCTGCTGATAAGACATATCCATGCCCATATCATCCATGTTACCGCCCATGGTCATCATATCATTCATCATCTTCATGCCTTCAAAGTATTGAAGTCTTGGCATTCTACTTTTTAATTGAATTTTTCCATCGCCCAAATACAAAGATGCTGAACCTGTTCGGTCTTCAGGTGTTGCCAAGAATTCATAGGAGGTATCTTCTTCAGGAATGGTCACCACCACATCATACGTTTCAGACACACCAATAATCAATCGGTCTACGTCCACAGGTTCCACATCATTGCCGTCGTTGGCAACTACAGTCATTTTCCCTCCTGCATAGTACAACCAAAAATAAGAGGATGCCCCACCATTGGCGACGCGTAAGCGTACTTTGTCACCCGCTTTAAACTGTTTCAACTGACTTTCTTTCTGCCCATTAATGAGAAAGGCATCATAATACACGTCACTCACATCCATAGCAAGCATACGCTTCCATTCATTGGTGAGTTTGGTTTTAAAATGGCCTTCCTTAATGGCTTCCGTATAGCTTTGGGTAGTACCTTTTTTGATGGCGGCCCAGTCGTTGGCATTGCGCAACATCCGTTGCACGTTCTCTGGTTTGATGTCTGTCCATTCACTCAAAATGACTGGCACTTCTGGCAAATCGTCAATACCTTTCCGAAAGGTAGGGTCGTCTTTTTTCTTCTTTAAGATAAGCGAACCATACATTCCTATCTGTTCCTGTAGTCCGCTATGGCTATGATACCAATGCGTGCCGCTTTGTATCACAGGGAAGCTATAGGTAAATGTTTCACCGGGTATAATGGGCATCTGCGTCAAAAATGGTACACCATCTTCTTTATTCGGCAGAAAAACGCCATGCCAGTGCAAAGAAGTACTTTCTTTGGTCTTATTGTGTACCACAATTTCTGCAATGTCACCTTCTGTAAAAGTCAGCGTTGGCATCGGCAACTGTCCGTTCACGGCAATGGCGCGTTTCTCTTTTCCTGAATAGTTGACGATGGTATCAGTCACCGTTAAGTCATAACGAACTACATTTTGAGCAAAACATGTCGCACCAATGCTCCCAAATAGTGCCAATATATAAAGTGCTTTACTTCTCATTTTCGAGTCTTTTTATCATGGCTTTCATCTCTTCAATCTCCTTGCGTTGCGCTTCGATAATACTTTCTGCCAACTCCTTTACTTCTGGGTCTTGGATGTCGGCACGCTCACTAGTAAGAATGGCGATAGAGTGGTGCGGTATCATCGCTTTCATCCACAGCACATCGCCAATGATGGGTTTTTGTATCCTTACAAGTGTAAAGGCGCCTACGAATAGGATTAGACTCCCTAGCAGAATGGCGATGTTCTTCTTTTTATCCTGATACATCTTGCGCATAAAAAACCACATAATCACTGCCATGGTCGAGATGCCAAGGCAGGTCATGTAAAAGCGTGTCAAACTGAAATACACATGGTCGATGCTGTAAGTGTTGAGGTACATCGTAATGTACATTGCCACGAACGAACAGCCGAGCATGATAAAAAATGTTTTGTAACTTCCTTTATGTTGTTGATTTGAATGTTCCATAAATTTTAATTTTTGGTTTCCATAGTTTCCACCGTCTTACCACAGGTCAGCATCTTTGAGCCATAGTACGGATTCATAATGTTTTTATCCTTGC
Organism: Gelidibacter sp.; assembly: GCA_041391925.1. GTDB lineage: Bacteria > Bacteroidota > Bacteroidia > Flavobacteriales > Flavobacteriaceae > JBPOFM01. Next base: position 382,575 of record JAWKNA010000004.1, read on the forward strand.
TTAACCAGTGTGCCCCCTTGCCATCATTTGCCATAGGACAAAACTGATAATAGGTAGGCGTTTCTTGTTCGGTAAGTTTCAAAACCTCATACATATTACTGGACAACGTAATAAAATGGTCACGTTGATGACTAATATCTTTCGTGTCCACAATATGTTGAGTAGCTTCCTTCATAGGTTCCAATATCGTCATCCATGCCATATGCACATCATGTTGTAAGGCCTCCATTGGTACGGCATCTATGGCAGAAACAAGAGTTTTTGCGTTGCTGGACGCCAAATTACCATCCGAACCAACAAGGGCAGCTTTCACTTCAAAGTAGCTACTGAAAACGGCATCAAGCGGATGTTTATTCTGTGCAGCCATATCGTGTCCCTCATGCATCGCATGGTTTTTAGACATATCTTTGTCATGAGATGTTGTTTTGGCGCGCTCATACTGGCAACATCCAGGCAAATTGGCATAGGTGTCATCTGGTGCCAAAAACAGGTCATTGTCATAACCAGCCAAGGCAATGCGCTTCAAAATGTCCTTTTGAGAGGTCTTATTGGCGTCATAAGTAAGGGTAGCCATTTTGGTATCCTTATCCCAGTCCACACTAGCTTCATTTTTAATGGTTCCTGCTTTTTCAATGGTGCTTTCGCACATACCACAATTCCCATAGATTTTTACGGTTTCAGTGGTTTGATTTTTGATTTGAGATTGACATGCCATGCTAGATATAAGCAAACATGCCATTATAATGTATGATAATGGTTTCATAATTTTAAATATATAATGATTCGATAATAATAACAGATACCCACAGTGAGGTATCAACAAGACAGACCTATGGCTGTCATCAATGTAGGTTTAGCCTATCTTTGGCGGTTGCCAAATAGAAAAGTAGATGGATTTTGGAACGTTTGAAACATAGTTCCACTCGCGTTGCACATACGTTTGGCTATAGGATACATACCAGCTAGGCACGTAAAAAGCCACAGTGGTATGCACCGAAACAGGGCAATGGCAAGAAGCGTGGCCACAATTACCATCACAACCTTTAGTGTCCTTGTCACCTGAAGCGCAGCAAGATGCTGCTTTTTGGCTGCTATCTTCTTTACTACAGGACATTTTTTCCATGGCATCCTTTTTGGAAGCATTGCCACACGCCCACGCAGCACCCATTGGCAGTACCAACAGACACAAACAAAGCAACCATGTATAAGATTTAAGTTTCATATACGATAGCATAAAGATACGAAAAATGTTGTTTATGCATCATTGTGAAAACGTAGTACGAAGACAAATCGAAGATTCGACGTAGTCAAACCTTTAGGTTCAACGAATTTAAATCGAAGATTCAGCATAGCTAAATGCAAAGTATTCATAAATGCCATAGTTTAAAATGACAAGGAATTTATAATCTCTTTGTCACTTTAAACGGGTTTGAAGTTTGGAACCTCGTCACTTCGAGTGTTTAAATGGATGCAGAAAGGCATCCATTGAAATGTATCGAGAAGCAAGCAGCACATCACATAAAAAAAAATCCCCCGTCACTTCGAGTAGCGTAGCGTATCTAGAAGTCCTCGTCACTTCGAGTGTTTTTCGGAATGTAATGAAGAAAAATGTATCGAGAAGCAACTAACCTAACCCATGCATAACCCAAAACCACCCATTGTCATTTCATCGATTATTTTTCAAAATACAAAGCATATATGTATCAAATTGTATGATTACCGACAAAATACCTAAAAATTTAACAATTTAACCCAAAAAATACGTAGAAGTACGTATTGTTTTTAACATTTCTCCACAATAGATTTGTCCCGTTGCTGTATCACTGTTCAGTCAGTGGCACAAAAAACAAAACATGCACAAGTAATATAAACAGCTATGGTCGTGCATGACACCATGGCCCCAAACAACAAATAAAATGAAAACCTACAAAAAAAACGGCGCCAGAGCCGCAAGATTGGCAAGGCGCAAACAGAATGTAAAACAAGTATTGAACCAGCAGGCACAAGACCGCAACTTTCAGTCAGAGTCCAAACCTTCTAAACAGCAAGTAGATCTTCGCCCAGAGCTGAAGAAAAACACTTCTGAAAAAGCCGAAAAAGCGGTACGTATCTATGAAACTGGTAATGCTACTATCACGTTTAATTTCGAACTGCTCATCGCAGCAGTCATCGGTTTCGACACAAGGTATAACCCGAGTTCACCTTTATTGCAGGTGCTCTACATGCAAACCCTGTTTGCAGATGCACAGCTATCACTTTCAAGAGTTAATGATGAATTCAACGCCCTCAAGCGTGCTTTAGATGTGCGTCATGCACTTTATGAAGGCATGCTCACGTTGGCAACCCGTGTCATGGGTGAGTTAAGGTCTTGTGGTGCCACTAAAGCTACAATTGCAAAGGCAGAAACTTATAAACGTGCACTCGAAGGCAGGCGTGCTAAAAAGATTGACCCTACATCTTCAGATAAAGTCATTAGCGCTAGTCACACCTCTTTTGCAAACCGAGCTCTTAATTTTGATGGTCTCATCGGCGTATGCGACCTAGAACCATTGTACAACCCTTCCGAAGCGGCATTGAAGATTGCCTCATTAAAAGCCTATTTGGCAGAGATGAGAGCGGCCAACTCCGCAGCGGCAACGGCACAAACTAAACTCACTAATGCTCGTACAGACCGTAACAGGCTTCTGTACACCCCAGGCACTGGGTTGGTTGATATTGCAAAGGCGGTTAAAGAGTATGTAAAAGCAGTATTCGGATACAAAAGCCCAGAGTACAACCAGGTAAGGCACATTAAGTTCAAAAACCGAAAGATAGCTTAAACCAAAGAATCCCTGTGAAAACGGGGATTTTTTTTGTTTCATCCTCACGCAAGTGGGGATCTCGAAAACGGGGACCTCGCAAGTGGGAATTTCGAAAGTTTGGCGTCACTTTACAAAAACCACAAATTCAGAATAGAATTCGTGGTTTTTATGTTATGATATCTACTTACTAAATTAATTTAAAAAAACTATCTTTAATTCTTTGAGACCTTTACATAAACTTTTATGAATGAATTTAATATACCTAAAAAATTCTCTGAAAAACAGATAGATGAGTTTGCGACAAAAGTCTTTGACGCTGTTCAGCATAATAAAGGAAGAAAATTTATTTTTGATTTGTCCAATGTGCAATGGATCGCTAATCAAAACTTACTTTTTCTATCAAGTTTGTGGAAGTATTTTATAGAAACAAATATTGATTTTAAAGTAAAACTTTTTAAAGATAATTTTAGTGACATAAATTATAAGGAGGCACTAATAATTTTGCAATTATGGGAGATATGGAAAATTTACCAAATATTACCATCAAATAGTTCTCTTAAGGAATATTTCGATATAAATACTAATCATAGTATTGAAAATCTTAAAAAGGACCACAAAATAAAACTGAAAAATGATTTCTTTGATAGATATGGTATTACCCCATTAATTACTCTAAATAAGATTGAAAATTTTAGTGACTTTAAATTACTAAAGCAGGAGATAGAACCAATTTATTTGCTGAACGAAGTGATATATAGTATACTAAAAGATAACGATTGTGAACATCCTTTCTTACATAATACATTAAGCGCTATTATTACTCGAGAACTTTACGAAAATTTTCTAGATCATTATCAAGATAATTTGTTTCAAGGTGACCAGAATTGGGCTTTTTTAAGTCTTTCCTTAAAAAAACAACTAATCAACTATGACAATGATCGTCTTGAATTAAATTTTAAAGAAGAAGAGCTTCCTGAAACAATTAATTTTTTCAAGAATGTCAACGGGAAATTTAAAAACCAACCATTAATTCAATTTTCATTTATTGATTATGGTCGCAGTATTGTTGATACGATAAGAGATGAATATCTTAATAAAAATAATCTTATAGATTCATTTGAACATGATCCATCAGAAATTTTAAAATTTGCATTTAAGCATAATAGTTCCAGACATCCTATTTCCCATAAATTCTCTAATATTGAGAAAGTAATTCCACGCGGATTATTTGATATTTTGTCAATAGTTAAAAGATATAACGGATTGATAATTGTTAGAAGTGGAGGAGGTAAAATATATTATGACTTTTCTGATTCAGAAAAAAATATAGACGAATCGGTGGAAGTTTTTGGAAATAAGGAAGATATTTTTTTTGGAAATTTTATAACAATTTATATTCCTCCTGTTTATGCCTTTAAGGAATTTAATTATTCTACAATAAAACCATCCTATAATATCAGGAAAAATTTTAAATCAAAAGAAAGCTACTTAAGCTTATTTGAGCTACTAGACAATATAACTTCTAAAAATTTTTCTAAATCTGAATTTTATTCAAAAGGAATTGAAGAATTGGATAAACAGCTTAATAGGAAGAGAAGTGATTTCATTTTCTTTGATTTTCAAGGGTGGGAATTTGATCGAAGATTATCAAAGATATTTATTTTTTATTTAACTACTACTTATGACATAAATTACGAAAAATCAATAACAATTATTAACCCTCCAGAAAAAGAATTTTTGGCTAATATCAATGTCGAACTAGCCGATTTGCTGGATAATTTGGTCTCTTTTCAAACACATCCATTACCATTTATATATTTTGATTCCGTAGATGATAGTTTATCGATTTATTGGACTGGTATTTTTCAGGAAGAAGATAATAATACATTAAATAAAATTCTTTTGGAAATACCTGACTTGAGAAAAGACGATTTTTTGCAACCTGAAAATGTCACAGGAAACGTAATTTTTCTTGATCGCTTTGGGAATGTAAAAACTAATATGCCTGATCAAGATAGATTTCTAACTTTTTACAAAGAAGCTTTTATAAAGCTTGAAGATGAAAATATTGAGATGACTATGAGCAATTCTATTAACTATGGAGAAAAGAATTGCTTTTATATTTGTTCAGGTAATTACTATACTGAAAAGTATATCACTTTTGATAAGATTATTTTAAATGATTTTAGAAATAGAAATTTCTCTAGATTGTTGTTTAATAGAATTAGAAGAGTAGTTGGAAATATTGATGATTATATATTTATAAGCGTCACATCCATGAATACCAAAATTCTTAAATCAATGGTAGATCAAAATTTAGTTCATAAGAATCGAACTATCTTTTTAGAAAACTATCATTACAAGCTGAAAGAATACAAAAATCAGCAACCGCTTGAGCACAATAGTAAATATATTTTAATATGCGAACTAATTGCAACAGGATCTTTAACAAATAAAATATACCATGAATTAAAAACGGAATATAATTCTTCTCTCGAATTTGTTGGGGTTTATATAAATACTTTAGGGCTTGGAGAAATGGATTTATTAGTTGACGATTTAAAAGGAAAAATTATATACTTGAAGAGGGATGAAATAGATAAACATAGTATCAAAAAATTGGGTGAACTTGAAATAAAAAAAGATATTGTTAGAATAAATCCGTTTACAAATCAACCAGTACATAAATCCATAAAAAAAACAAATATTTCGGATTCAATAATTCTCCAAACGGAAGATTTTTTCAAAGAATTGGAGGAGAATATGTTGAAAATACGTTATGTAGACTATTACGGTTCGATACAATCTTATTTTTTTGATCTTCAAGAAATAATCTTAAAAAAAGGCAATTCATTAATTGAAAGAATATTCGAGAATATTAGGGAGGAAATAAAAAAAGACATAAATATAATTTTTTATCCAAAAAATTCTGCTGCTGCTTTCATCGATTTTGATTATTTGACTGATAAAATACTATTAAATCATAAAATTCCTCATTTTGAATTGGAAAGATTCGAAACCAGTGACGGGTATAAATTTCCTCATTTATCATCTTTTTACAAAGATTTATGTATTCAACAAAAAATTCTAATCATCGATGATAGTTCTAATAGTGGGAATTCCATACAGCAATTAATTGATGAGATAATCTTTTTTGATGTAAAGGAAATTGTGGTATTGGTTTTACTAAGTAGAATATCAGATGAGAAGTTAGAGTTTTTATCTAGAATTAAAAGTCTAAAAGGGAATAAAAGTCAAATTAAAATATCAATTCTGTACGGTTATCACATAAATATTCCTACTTATGATGCAGACAAAAACCCAAACAATTTGGAAATAAATTGGTTAAAACAAATAAAAACAATTTATAATGCACCTACAGCAATAGTTAACATATCTGAAAAAATTTTAAAAGAGATTTCGACTATACCCATTGATAATTACGAGAACGACTATAAATATCTCCCTTGGAATGGAGAAACTAAAATATCAAAAAAAACACTAGCAGAAACAAGAAATGAGGTAGGTAAAATTCTTGGACACAGATTTTACAGAGAAAACTTCAACTATTTCAATAGTCTAATAATTGTTGAAAAAGATTATTCAAATCCTTCTTATACGAAAAAAATTGAAGAACTAATTTCTGTATTTTTATATGAACCTTTTTTATACACTCCTTTTAAAAAAATCTTACCAGATATTGTGGCATTAATCGAAGGCTTGATTGATTATATCATATTCCCTGAAAATGAAATTAATTACTCCAAAACACTTTATTACAACTGGGATAGAAAAGATATTGTTCATTTAGTTTTTATAGTTTTTAATGATAAGGAACTGTTTAAAAAAATAGGGCTTTTAAATAATTTTAAGAAAATCATTCAGTTTAGTGGCAATAATAGAATTATGACCTTAAACTATATTTTCTACAAACTTTTGAAATATGCTCCAATTGAAAAATCTGAAATTACAACTAAAATATTCTCTGGCGATATAAAGCATATTTTGGATACAGCAATCCAAGAAAGCTCAATTGATTTTAGTCAAATCATTTTGAGAGAAATTAAATATTTTAAGTCGTTCCTTTCGACTTTGCCATGTGATAAAAAGTTCAAGTCTCTACTGTCGAAAGTTGCTGGGAATTATGGCAAATTGAAAGACGATAAGGAACATTCACATGCAATTAAAGCACTCTATGATAAATTCAGAATGAAATTGAAAATTCTTAAAAATAAATTTTATGAAGAATTAGCTGATGAACTTTTTTATGACTGGGAAAGTATATCAAGTTTCATAAATGATATTTTGCAATTACATTCAACATACCCAACATTTTTTATTATTCATCAGGACAGAATTGAAAATAAAAAACAAGATTCACTGAAAGGACTTAGCCTTGACATTTTTGAAAATGTTAAGAATATCAGTATTGAAACAAATATTTCGGAAATAGAGAGGAAGCTGGAATGGTTTAAGAAATTCTTTTTAGATAAAAATGAGCTTAAAGAAGAGGTGGAAGATAGGTTTTACAACATTTTTACGCAAATTACTACTCCTGATATTGTAAGTTTAATTCATTCTGCAATAAGTGATCATAATTTAGGTTGTCAAAATGGTCTAATTCAAGAAAGTGACGAAATATTGTATAAGTTAAATACAAATTTTAACGAAATGTTGATTATAGATTTTCCGTACGTATATTTTAAAAGTGTAATTTTAAAAGAATTAATTAATAATTTAGAGCATCGAGATGTAAAACAAATAGTTAATTTTGATTTATGTCTAAAGGAGAAAGTTTTAAGTATAAAAATTGAAAACCACAAAAAACAAACTGTTAATAAGATTGGAGGTAACGGTATTAGAATGATAAACAAGTTAAATAATTATCCAAATCAGTTTGTTTCATATAAAAATAACATATTGGAGGAATCAAATGAATTATTCATTCAAGAACTAACGTTTGAAATAACTTAAAAAGATGGAAGTAGAAAATGTGACCGTTTTACTTTGGGATAGTTTACAAAATTTTAATGAATTTATGACTAACTGGGGTTTCTACAATGGAGAGTCAAATATTTACAATGATGTTAAGCAATTTCAATCTGAGAAAGAATTTGTGAATAAATTAAATGATACACAACCTGATGAAAATTTGGTTTTTTGTTGTCATGTGAATTTCGGTAATCTAAAAGAGGGCTATTATCTTTTCAAAAATTCTAAAATAGAGCAGAAATTCAACATTCCTGATGTCTATTATATATCATCAGGTGGAGATGACGCAGAAAATGCGCTTAAAAAAGAAAGTGTTGGAAAAATTATCGTAAGACAATATAATGATTTTGAAGCTGATATTAGACTTGGACGTATAAAGACGTTTAAAAAAGATGAGCTATACCCAAAGGCTAGAGTTAAAGATAAAACTTTAAAAGAAGGTATTTTTTTAAGTCATTCCTCGAAAGATCGAGTTGTTGTGGAAAAATTTAGGGATTTGATTTTAATCCAGGGTTTAGGTTATAATATAAATCATATTAAGTTTACTAGTTCGGATATAACTGGAGTGAAAGGAGGAATTAGCATTCCACAAGATTTAAAGGATTTTCTAATAAATAAAAATGGTTTTTTCATCCAGTTCATCTCCGAAGACTATGTAAAAAGTAGGGTTTGTTTAAATGAAGAAGGAGCCGGTTGGGTTTTGTGTCCTCAAAATCAATTCTTATCAATTTTAATTCCACCGGCTAGCATAAAGTCATTATCCTGGATAAAGTCTTTGGATAAAGGTATTAAATTAGATAACTCTGATTCATTAAAAAAAATGTATTTTGAAAGAAAAAGTTTCTTTGACTCAAGTAAATTTGATGAATTAAATTTTACAAAACAGGTTGATTGTTTTGTCGATTGGTATAATTCTACCAAACCCAGTCACTAAAATCCCTAAACCCCAACTCAACCCCGATAACCCAGCTCTGTGAAATCTCCTGGCCTCGCGGCAATGGTTCGCACTATCAATCCCTCTAACTTCCTTATATAACGCAATAGCGCTGATTTTCAATTATTCTTTCAAATAACGAAGTGTTTCAACTATAGGTGCTCTGTGTAACCTCTCGAAAATTAAGTTTCAAGAAAAAAAATTCCAATTACAGATTAACTCGTTCTTTTCTCGAATATTTTGAATTTTATCCATCAACCGAAATCTGTGTCCCGCACCAACTAAAAACACAGCCTTTTTAGGTTTATGAATTTCAAAATAATTATGAATTAAATCAATCCATTGGTTTTCGCGTTTGTCATTCCATTCTATCCAATCTGCATAATAATCTGATAATGCTTGATACTTTACCATCTCTAAATAATGCCTCCCCATAGATTCCATGTCTCTAAATATCTTATCACTATCCTCACTATTTAAAAAAGGAAATCCTTTCAAATATGTTTCATTCAACAACATATTATGTGCATTAAGATAAAATTTCATCTTCTGTTTAAATAAGGCAAACATATCTTCAAGTCGCCTATCAAAAGGATCGTGTTCTACATCAATAGGAACTAATTTTACAAAATTCTCATTAATTATTTTTTTTATAACCTCCATTTCTGGGGTTTTAACATCAATTCTCTTTATGTGAAGAGGAAATTTTTTAGGTGAAACTTCACAAAAAACTACTTCAGGAGAAATCTTATCGATAATTTTAAACAATTCTTCAGAATTGCAAGCTCCCCCTTCTGAATGACCAGTTCCAATCACAATAACACTATTCATGTCAATTAGTAAAAAAATTTAAAATTTAGAAATGCATAGAAAAAAAGCTTTAGGCCTACAAATTTCTGTTCTAGTGCTTGTTCCTGAAAATGCCTTAATGTTGATACTAGCTTATCTCAATCTAATTTCTCATCGCTATCGAAATTTCATTTTGAAAGCTTATAGTCAATATACGAAAGGATGCAAGTATCCAAATTATTAAAATATAGTGTTTGATCGTATGTTGAATAGCTATACTGATTCTTTTTGATTATAAATAGCACACTACCAGTTTGACCTTCAAATCTAAACTCATATTCAATAAATTTACCCGTTATTAATGAGCTTCCTTTGAATTCTCTAAAAATTTCATATTTATCCGAGGATATTTTCTTGTGATCTAGATATTTATTTTTCAAAAACTCGGCTACACTTTTAATTGTTTTCAAATCATAATTGAAACGATTTTCATCAACAAGTAAAAAAAAATCTTGTACCCCATCCAATTTTAAAGCAAGAATATCTTTTTCAAAGAATCCATGATTAAATAATAAGGTGTCACTTTGGTGTTCTATTAGGATGCATTGATGATTGAGGTATTCCCATTTGCCTTTGCTTACCTTTCCGTCTATAGATATTAAAAGCTCTCCATTATTTTTGAATATGTATTTTTTGTAGGTGCTGTTATCAGTGTCTAATAAAATCCAATGCTGTCTTGTAAGCAGGGCGGTATTATTTAATTTCTCTGAAAATTGTTCGATTTTGGGAATTAGTTCTGTCAAAAAATCTTTCATATCAGCGAATAATCCTTTAGTATATCGAATATACATCATTATTTCAAACGAAATACACAACAGCGTGGATTTGCTATCCATGTTTCCCACCCACACCATCCAATGTCTCGCGTCCTCCACGAAAAGTATCAGTTATACCACGCAAAGTATCGGTTATACCAAGCAGAGTATCGGTTATACCACGCAAAGTATCGGTTATACCATGCAAAGTATCAGTTATACCAAGCAGAGTATCGGTTATACCACGCAATGTCTCGCGTCCACCATGCAATGTCTCGGTTATACCACGCAATGTCTCGCACTCAAAAAACCATAACCCAAATCTTAAAAACCCAGTCCCCATAAGGGTTTCCCTATCCTTTCAACCACCTCACCCTACCTACTGACCACCGCCCACTGACCACTGCGACAGCGACTGAAAACTCCTTTTTAATAACCCTGTGAATAATTAAAAAACATTTCCACCGTTATAACCTTTAAGATTCACATATCTTTGAAGCATCAAACAAAAAACGAGACTTATGTTTCATAAAAAAACCCTTGTGTTTGCAACCCTTCTGTTGCTTACCCTCAACACCTTCGGCCAGATGTCCGCTACCTACACCAGCGACACGGTCGAGTATCAAAAGGCCCTCACGCTTTACAACAATAAGCAGTATCAGGCGGCACAGTCCATGTTCGACAAAATCATCGACGCCACTGAGGACGAGCAGCTCAAAAGCGATTGTGTCTATTACTACGCCAATTGTGCCGTGCGCCTCAACCAGCTCAACGCCGACAGCCTCATTGAGGACTTTGTGGAGACCTATCCAACCTCTACCAAGAAGAACACGGCGTATCTCGATGTGGCAGATTACTATTTCGACAACGGAAAATATGCCTACGCACGCAAATGGTATGAGAAGGTAGATGAAGGCAGCATCTCCCGCACCGAGCGCGACAAGTTCTCCTTCAATTATGGCTATGCGCTCTACTCCACAAAGGATGAAGCGGGTGCGCAAAAGTATCTTAACCGTGTGGTGAACAGCAAAGAGTATGGCTCGCAGGCCAAATACTACATAGGTTTTATGGCCTATGAAGGTGATGATTATAACAAAGCCAATGAATACTTTGAACAGGTCAGTGACAACGAAAAATATGCTGAAAAACTCTCGTACTACCAGGCAGATTTAAACTTCAAGCTCGGCAATTTTGAGAAAGCCATCACCATGGCCAAAGAACAGATGCCGAAAAGCAGTCCCGCAGAAAAATCAGAGCTGAACAAGATTATTGGCGAGAGTCTCTTCAACCTAAAACGCTACGACGAGGCCATCCCATACCTGAAAGAGTACAAGGGTAAGGGCGGCAAGTGGAACAACACCGATTACTATCAGTTGGGCTATGCTTACTATAAGCAAAATAACTTTGAAGCGGCCATTTCGGAGTTTAACAAGATTGTAGGTGGAAATAACAGCGTGGCGCAGAATGCATACTATCATTTGGGCGAAAGCTACATCAATCTCGACAAGAAGCAAGAGGCACTGAATGCCTTTCGCAATGCCTCGCAGATGGATTACGACCTCAAGATTCAGGAAGATGCTTGGTATAACTATGCGAAAATAAGTTACGAAATCGGGAACCCATACCAGTCGGTGCCGCAAGTGCTCACAAGCTATTTGAACCAATATCCGAAAACTGCGATGCGCGAGGAGATTGAGACGCTCTTGATAGACAGTTACATCACCTCAAAGAATTATAAGGAAGCCTTAAAGTTGCTGGAAGGCAAAAGCAGCTTTGAGAACAAGGTCGCCTATCAAAAAGTGACCTTCTATAGAGGGATTGAAGTGTACAACGAAGGCAATTACGCCGAAGCGAAGAGTTTATTTGAAAAATCACTCAAGGAACCGCGCGACGCGAAGTTTACGGCACGTGCCACCTTCTGGAAAGCGGAAAGCGATTATAATAGTGGGAATTTTGCCGATGCCTTGATTGGTTTCAAGCAGTTCCAACAACAGGCCGAGGCCAAAAACACGCCAGAATGGACCAATCTGGACTATAACTTGGCCTACACCTATTTTAAACAGAAGAATTACAGTCAGGCCACAGGCTTGTTTAAGGAGTTTATTGCCAATCATAAGGATGACAAGCTCCGTTTGAATGATGCCTATTTGCGATTGGGCGATGGCTATTTTGTGTCGAGCAATTACCAAGAGGCGATTGCTGCTTACGACAAAGCGATGGCGCTGAACGAAATCGAAACCGACTATGCCGCCTTTCAAAAAGCGATGAGCTACGGCTACATAGGGCAGGGCAGTACCAAAATGCAGGAACTCAACAGTTTTATAGACCGCTACTCGAAGTCGCCGTTGCGAGACGATGCGATGTATGAGTTGGCAAACTCTTACGTAAAGGCCAACCAAACCGACAAAGCGATGGCGATGTACGACCGAATGAACAACGAGTACAAGACCAGCGTGTTCGTACCAAAAGCTTTGTTGCGACAAGGCTTGGTACATTATAACGCCAGCAGAAACAATGACGCCTTGACCAAATTCAAGAAAGTCGCGAAGGACTATCCAAGTTCCGAAGAGGCGATTCAGGCCGTCAGCACCGCCAGATTGATTTACATCGATTTGGGACGTGTGGACGAATATGCGGCTTGGGTAAAAACATTGGATTATGTGAATGTCACCGATGCCGAATTGGACAACACGAGTTATTTGGCAGCGGAAAAGCAGTATTTGGATGGCAACACCGACAATGCGATTAAGCAATTCAACCGTTATTTGAATGACTTCCCTAACGGAATGAGTGCCTTGAAAGCGCATTTCTATCTCGCTGAATTATACACGAAGAAAAATCTTCCGGAAAACGCGCAACCGCATTACGAATATGTGGTCAACCGTCCGAAAGGCGAGTACACGGAGCAGTCTTTGGTGAAATTGTCTGAAACCTATTTGAACGCGTCCCAATGGAATAAAGCCTTACCAATCTTGAAGCGTCTCGAGACCGAAGCCGATTATCCACAGAACATCACCTACGCACAATCCAACCTGATGAATGCATACTACCAGTTGGATAACTATCGCGATGCCGAAGCGTATGCCGAAAAGGTGCTGGCGAGTTCGAAATTGGACAATAAAGTGAAGAGCGATGCGAAAATTATCATCGCGCGTTCTGCCATCAAGACAGGCAATGAGGCGAAAGCCAAAACCGCTTATGCCGATGTGGAGAAAATTGCCACAGGCGCCTTGGCAGCGGAAGCTTTATACTATAACGGATACTTTAAAAACAAGGACGGGCAGTATGAAGCCAGTAACACGGTCATACAACGCCTTGCCAAGGACTATAGCAGCTATAAATATTATTCAGCGAAAGGTCTCGTGGTGATGGCGAAGAATTTCTATGCTTTGAAAGATGCTTTCCAGGCCACGTATATTTTGGAATCCGTCATCAACAACTTTGCAGAGTTTGAGGACGTAGTCGCAGAAGCCAGAACCGAACTGAACAACATCAAAACAGAAGAAGCCAAAACGAATTCATCAATCACCACGGAAGACTAAAAGGACTGTCCCCTCGAGCGGAGTCGAGAGATCATCTTACATCTTTGAATTTTAAATAGAATTATGCAGAATCAAATCAAATATACCCTCATCCTGATGCTTTTGGCAAGCAGCAGTTTATTTTCTCAAGAACGCACCAAGGACACCTTAGATCCCGAAGTAGTCAATGTGGTAAAACCATACACCCCAACGATTTCCGATGCGTTTAAAATCAAGGAAACACCCACCTTGGACGACGCTACCACAACGACCAAGAAGGAAGTGAAGTACAATATCTTTTCCATTCCCGTGGCATCGACCTTTACACCTGCTAAAGGAAAGGCAGCAACGGTAGATAGAGCCAAACAAGAGAAACTTTATGACAATTATGCCTCGTTAGGTGTCGGAAACTATACCACTATTTTGGGAGAAGTCTATCTAAATCACGAATTGGGCAGGGGTGAAACCGTAGGCGGCTATTTAAGCCATCATTCTTCGGGAGGCGGCATCAAGGATGTGGAGTTGGATGACGCTTTTTGGAATTCCAATGTCAATATCAATTATGCCAAGAAGTTGCGAGATTATTCCTGGTCGATTGATGGTGGTGGAATGTATCAAAAGTACAATTGGTATGGAGTGCCAGAAGATTATTTCACCCAAGAAGCTATTGATTCCTTAAATGTAGGCCACTCTTTTATTGGTGCCAACATAGGAGGAAAGCTGAAATTTGAGGATAGCTATTTCAAACAGGCTACCGTTCGATTTCGCCATTTTGGGGACAAAGACGGTTCTTCCGAAAACAGATTCATCCTTAAAGGTGATGTTGATGTGCCCATCAACGACGAAGTATTTTCAACCAAAGTGACGCTGGACTATTTGGGAGGTTCTTTCGATAGAAATTTTTACACCGATGATGAATTGAAATATGGCAACATCAACTTCGGAATCGCACCACAATACCAATTGACGCAAGACGATTTGACCTTAAATCTAGGCGTCAATTTGGTGTACCTGAACGACACCGAAGCAGGACGGAACAAGTTCTACATCTATCCAAACATCACTGCCAGTTACCGTTTGGTAGATGAATTATTGATTGCCTACGGAGGATTGACAGGAGGATTGATTCAGAATTCCTATGAAAACTTTGCACAGGAAAATCCATTCGTCTCTCCAACCTTGTTCATCACCCCAACAGACCAACTATATAATCTCCACGCAGGCATCAAGGGCAAACTCTCCAATAGTATGAGTTATAATGTCAACGCTCGCTATATTGCCGATAGAAGCAAGGCACTCTTTCACTCAAACAGTGTCTATGGTGCGGCCATTGAAGATTATCAATTCGGAAATTCCCAAAACGTCGTGTACGATGATCTCAAAACCCTTTCTTTTTCTGGAGAGTTAAATGTGGATGTGAACCGTAATTTTAAATTAGGTCTCAAAGGAGAATTCCTCTCTTATACTACCAAAGACGAAGCCGAGCCATGGAATTTGCCGGATGTGAAAGGATCATTGTTTATGGATTACCAGATTGATGAGCATTGGTTTACAGGAGCCAATCTATTTTATGTAGGCGAGCGCAAGGATTTATTTTTTGAGGAAGGTACTTTATTGCCTCCAATTGTTTCCACCATCACATTGGACAGTTATTTTGATGCCAATGCACATGTTGGTTATCGAATCACAGACCAGATTTCAGCGTTTGCAAAAGTCAATAACATCTTCAACCAAGATTACCAACGCTGGTTAAATTATAAAGTACAGGGCATTCAGTTTTTGGTTGGCGCAACCTATCAGTTTGATTTCTAAAACATCGATGATTTGCATCAATCATAAATTCAAAAAAGCATTCCATTCGGAATGCTTTTCTTATTTTTACAATGTCGAAAATCATCGGCTCGAGTGTCGCGCTTTTTTTGCGAGATGTATCGAGGACCTTGTTGATTATATTTAGTTTAATAAAAAAGATTCCTGCTTTCGCAATAAGTTAACATGAAAAAACTCCTCACATTTTTTATTGTCATATCTTTTTTCTCCTGCAAAAAAGCAGAAAAAATCCAAGTGGACACGATTGTCATCAACGGAAATATTTATACTGTCAATTCCACCTTTGATAAAGCACAGGCGTTTGCCATAAAAGATGGGAAATTTTTAGAAATAGGCCGCAATAGTGACATTCAGGATAAATACGAAACCCATAATTTGATAGATGCGGACGGGAAAACCATTGTGCCTGGTTTTATCGATGCCCATTGTCACTTTTTGGGTTTGGGTCTCACTCAGCAAAGTGTGAACTTGGTAGGTACCAAGAGTTTTGAAGAAGTTGTGGACAGTGTTGTAGCATTTCAAAAGCGGACAAATTCAAAATATATCACTGGTCGAGGTTGGGATCAAAACGATTGGTTGGAGAAAGAATTTCCTACCAAAGAAATGCTGGATGCCAAATTTCCAAATATACCTGTCGTCTTAACGAGGATAGATGGTCATGCGGTGATTTGCAATCAAGCAGCATTGAATATGGGGAAAGTTACCAAAGACAGTAACATTGATGGCGGCGAAGTGGTATTGAAAGATGGAAAGCCCACAGGACTTCTCATTGACAATGCAGAATCTTTGGTCATGGATTTTTGGCCAAAGCAATCTCATGAAAAAATTGCAAATGCACTTATAAAAGCCCAAAACATATGTTTTGAAAATGGGTTGACCACGGTGGACGATGCAGGCTTGGAAAGGGAAGTGATAGAAATTATGGATAGTTTGCAGAAAGCTGACATTCTCAAAATCAGGATTTATGCCATGGTTTCTGCCACAGATGACAACTTGGATTATTATCTTAATAAAGGCATTTATAAAACCGACAAATTGAATGTCCGTTCGTTCAAAGTCTATGCCGATGGCGCTTTGGGTTCGCGAGGTGCTTTGTTGCGCAAGCCTTATAGCGACCTTCCAAATCATTTTGGACTCGCCACCACGAGCATTTCAAAAATGGACAGTATCGCACATCGTATTGCCAATTCAAAATTCCAGATGAATACCCACGCCATAGGCGATTCCGCCAACCATGCGTTGTTGAACATTTACAATAAGGTTTTAAATGACAAAACAGACAGGCGCTGGAGAATAGAACATGCCCAAGTGATTTCGCCAAAGGATTTTGACAAGTTTAAAAATGTGATACCTTCGGTACAACCTACGCACGCTACAAGTGATATGTATTGGGCTGAGGAACGTTTGGGTGAAGACCGTATCAAAGGGGCTTATGCCTATCAAAAATTGTTGAAAGCAAATGGAAAAGTAGCTCTTGGAACCGATTTTCCCGTTGAGCAAGTCAGCCCGTTTTTGACGTTCCATTCTGCGGTTGCGAGACAGGATTTGGAAGATTATCCATTGGAAGGTTTTCAGATGGAAAATGCGTTGAGCAGAGAGGAAACCTTGCAAGGAATGACCATTTGGGCCGCCTATGCCAATTTTGAAGAAAACGAAAAGGGAAGCATTGAAGTGGGCAAATTCGCCGATTTTATCATTTTGGACAAGAACATTATGGTCATTGACAACAAAGAAATTCCAAAAGTGAATGTAGTCAAGACTTTTGTGAATGGTGTTATCCAATATGAAATGCCAAAGGTTGAGGAAACGAAAACCACTACAGAGAAGGAATAAAATTAGTCTTTGGGTGATAGTTTTGCCAAATAATCAAAATGCTCCCCTTCTTGAACAAGTTCACAGTACAATCCGACCGTTTCACAGGCCATTTTTAAAGTTTCAAAATCCAGATAGAGCCATTTCATTGATGTTTCTTGTTCTCCTTTGTAACTCAGGAAATAATCGAGTTCTCCGTAATAATTGGCATTCATATCCTGCCAAAAGCCACCATCTTCATCTTCATACATGTATTTGATGTCGGAAGAATCGATTAAAATCTGTCCGTTTGGATTCAAGAGTGATTTTAAGTGCTTCAGGTATTTTGAAACTTGCGACATTTCCTGAAAAATTCCCGTCCCATTCATAAGCAAGAGAATTGTATCGAATGTTGAAGTCTCTTCAAGAATGTTTTTTAATTCAACATTCGTAATACCACGTAATTTGGCAACTTCCACGGCGCCTTTAGATACATCAATCGCTTTCACGTGGAAGCCTTTGTTTTGTAGATATAAACTATGACTTCCGGAACCACAGCCCACATCGAGTATTTTGCCTTTTGATAGTTTTAAGGCTTTTTGCTCCAGTTTGGGCATTCCATCAAAACTTCGAAATAAATAGGGAAGTGGCAGTTCATCTTCATCCGAAATGTTGGTTGAGGTGATGAGGTTTTCGGAATACTTTCCGTTTTGATAATCGAGCAGTGCTTTTCCAAATACGTCTTTTAAATTCAATGTTCAATGATTAAGATTCAAAGTTAAGGTGAATTTTATAATTTTGTTTTCATGTGAACCTCAAACCTCAAACCTTGAATCTTGAACCCAGCATAGAAAACCTCAGTGAGCTTGCCAAAGATAAACATAAGGAAAACAAAACCTTCTTTGCCAAGCTCAAAAAAAAGCCACCCAAACAATTGGATTACTTGATGCAGGAATTGCATGAAGAGGAATTCAAACGAACGGACTGTTTGAATTGTGCCAATTGCTGCAAGACCACAGGACCTTTATTTACAGATAAGGATATTGAGCGTATTGCAAAACATTTTAAAATGAAACCGCAAAAGTTCGTGGAACAATTTTTGAGGCTTGATGAAGACAATGATTATGTGTTGCAAAGTGTTCCTTGTACGTTTTTGGGAAGTGATAATTATTGCTCCATTTATGAGGTTCGTCCAAAAGCCTGTCGTGAGTTTCCGCATACTGACAGAAAAAAGTTTCAGCAGATTTCTAATTTGACCTTAAAGAATGTAGAAATTTGTCCAGCTGCATACAACATCGTTGAAGAGATGAAACGCAGAATAAAATTATAATATGAAAAAGTTACTTCTCATAACGGCATTTAGTATGATTACAGGATGCTGTATTGCGCAAGAATGGTTTACCTCGTTTGATGTCGCCAAGCATTTGGCGTTGGTGCAAAACAAAATGCTGTTTGTGCTTTGGGAGGAATCTTTTAGTGGTTCAATTCCACTAATGGTTAAATCTGATTCTGGAACTACCATAGTAATCGATTTGGCAAAAGATACGAGTTGGGATACTGTCATTAAAGAATATTTTGTGCCAGTGAGGTTACAAGAGGCAAATTATGAAGCGTTTATCAAAGCAGCTGACGGTAGAAGCTACAATTATGTCAACAAATTATTGGATAACAGTATAAAAATCATGGACATCAATGGAAACATTTTGAATGTTGACATGTCCACGGAAGTCCTTACCAACTTTACGGAATTGATTGACAAATATGCTCTCAATACCGCATTCATCAATATGGAATTGAGAAATTATGACAAGGATAAATCCTATCTGACATCCTATCTTTTGGGAGAAAAATACATTGAGTATGCCATCTATGCCACAAAAGAAACACGATCGGATATCATAGACTTGGCTAATATTTATTTATCAGAATCAGAAACATTGGCAGCCAAATCTGACCTTGCAACTGTTAGAGCAGTTAAGCAAAAAATTGAACTCATCCGTATTGAGGAATCTCTGATTTTGGAACGGACCGGAAAAGCACGCCGACAATTAAATAGGATAGAGGCAGATGAGATTGACCCAATCAATGAGCGTCTATATGGATTTCTTCAATATACCATTCACCAATTGCGGAATGATGAAACCAATGCTGAATTGTGGAAAAGTAAAATTTCTTCATTAGATTTGAGGAAAGCAGAGATGATTTTGAATATCTTGAAACATGGAAACTATAATTAATTATTTTGAGACCATTCCTTCACTACACAGGACAATTATTCTGGTTGGAGGTATCACTTTCTTTTGGCTGCTTGAAGGCTTTTTGCCATTGTTTAATTTTGAATATAAAAAATGGACACATGCATTGCCTAATTTCTTTTTCACCTTTACCACCATTCTTATCAATTTTGGATTAGCAGTTCTTCTGCTAAAAACTGCCGATTGGGTCAAGGCAAACGATTTTGGAATTATCAACTGGTTGCCAGAAATGCCCTTATGGCTCTACGCTTTTTTAGGGGTATTGTTTTTGGATTTTTTTGGGGCCTATTTGGCACATTTGGTGGAACATAAAGTCAAACCGCTTTGGATGGTGCATTTGGTACATCATACAGATCATAAAGTCGATACAACCACTGCCAATAGACACCATCCGATTGAAAGTGTCATTCGCTTTGTTTTTACACTTTTTGGGGTTTTCATTGTTGGCACACCGATTGCCCTGGTATTTTTATATCAATCCCTTTCATTGATTGCTACCCAGTTTGGTCATGCCAATATCAAGATGAACCGTAAGTTTGATAAGACTTTGAGTTATGTGATAGTTTCCCCAGATATGCATAAAGTACACCATCATAATGTATTGCCTTATACCGATTCCAATTATGGGAATATTTTTTCCATTTGGGATCGATTGTTTGGAACTTTCATGTCTCTCGATAGGGAAAAAATCATTTATGGAGTGGATACTTTTCCTGATGAGAAGACCAATAGCAATATCAAAGACCTTTTGAAACAGCCTTTTCATAAATACCGAAAACCCACGACGACAAAAGTGTAGTTTAAATCGATAAACTACTGGTAATCATTGACATTAAAGTCTCTTCTTTATTCATAATTTTAAGAGATTTATGCAATTCAACGATTATTTTTGAAAATTTGCACAATTCATCGTCTCTTTTCTTTTCTTCAACTAAATCTTTACGGCGTCGTTATCTTCCCATTTACCTTTGGTATAGAATTAATCCTGATTCCCTCAACGATTAGTTTTAACCAAATTGACCCCAGACATGCACTTATTGAACAAGACAAGCACTAAGTTTTATTTTTCAGTCATACTCTTGATTGTAATGACGATGATCTCGCATCGTTCTCATGCGCAAAAAGAATATACCACTATTTCAAAGAACATCAATCCTGAAGCGCGAAGCCTTTATCATGACCTATCGCCACAAGGAGACAGTCTTTATTTGAAAAGTGAATCCATTTTCTACAAGGTAACTTTTTTAAATAGTCTCGACCGCAAAGTCTATCAATTCAATCCTCCTGTCCTGGAAGGCAAAATCCCATTGCACGACATTATTGTTGGTGATTATACGGTTTTGGTCTATAAAAAGGATCGTATCATTGTTTTTCATATTTCTCGTTTGTTGGAAATCGAAAAGCCATCGGAATTGATTGCTAGTAAAGACATCAAGGTAAAAGAAGATTTTCCTATTGCTGAAATCCCAATTTCCAAAATACCTCCTATAGAATTGGCAACGACGGATTTCGCTATGAATGAAATCAATACGGAAGATAATTTTGAATTTGAACTCAACGATATTAAAGTAGCTGTTAATGATTCTCCAGTAAATGTTGGAGAACCAATTTTCTCGAATGAGCCTAAACCTTACAATCTCTCTGATTTAAATAGGGATGGCATGCAATCTAGGGAAGAATACAGAAGACACAATGTAAGGCCCAATGGTAAACCTTATTACTAACGGATTTTCAAGAATAAACATTCATTAGAAATCAATTAAATTAATCCTTCAATTTAGGGATAAAACGCTTTTTGTCGGATTATTTGACTTTTAAAGGATAATTTGTCATTTCGCAAATGGATTTGATTTAGATTCGTCAATAGGGATTATTATTTGCTGTTGTACTAACATCATGTTAAACCAACCAACTATCAGCAAATATGGGCAAATACAGAAGACTCGTCTTAGCATCTGTCATTGGACTTACCTTTCAAAAACTTCAGGCACAAAAAGAATTCGCTTTACTTGAAAAAAACCATAATGTTAGGGCAAAAGACCTTTCACATGAGTTAAATGCTTCCAAAGACACACTCATTCTGAATAGCCCAAAAATTATTGATTACGTATACGCAATCAACCGTGACTACAAACGTGAAATTGATTTTTACAATAATACCAACTCCTTAAAAATTCCACTGAATCAATTAAGCAAAGGCAAACATGTATTTGTGGTGGGCAGTTCTCGTATGCAAATTGTATTTGTAGTGCGAGTGTTGGATGAAAAAACCAAATTGGCCATGGTGACAAACAACAAAGTAACTACAAGCGGAAACTAATCGTAAATCAAATATTTTTTTCTGATGGATTTGAAAGCCCCTAAGTCCTTTTGCCATGTCGCTTTAATTTCATCTTCGGTCAATCCTTCTTCAATTTGTTGACGGAGTTTTTTGGTTCCTGCCAATTTGCTGAAGAAGTCATTAAAATATGATTGTTTGTCCGCAGTATGGTTGTAGGCTTCTATCAGCCATTTTAAATCCAATATATTTAAAGGTTTCGTAGTGCTCAAATCCTTCCCATAGCAAACCTTGCCTTGCAATGGTGGACTTTTGGCACCTTCGTTGGGTTGTGGTGTAAAGCTGAAATTATAATAGTTTTTGTCCAAAGATGGACTGCCAAACACTTGAAATTGTTTGTTGGTGCCTCTGCCTACAGAAACATTGGTGCCTTCAAACAAGCACAAACTTGGATAGAGATTGATGGCGGTATCATTGGGTAAGTTTGGTGAAGGTTTGATTGGTAAACTGTAAGCTGTTTGATGTATGTAGTTTCTAACCGGAATAACGGTCAATTGACATTGCTCACCATTTTTCAGCCATTTTTCGCCATTGATCATCTTTGCATATTCGCCAATCGTCATGCCATGCACTATAGGAACAGGATGCATCCCTACAAAACTTTTGTATTCTTTTTCAAGAACAGGCCCATCCACATACTGGCCATTAGGATTTGGTCTATCTAAGACCAATAATGGGATATTGGCCTCTGCACAGGCTTCCATCACATAATGTAGTGTTGAAATATAGGTATAAAAACGGGCTCCGACATCCTGAATGTCAAAAACCATGACATCAATACTATGTAATTGTTCAGGTTTTGGTTTTTTGTTATCGCCATACAACGAAATGATGGGCAATCCGGTCTTGGGGTCTTTGCCATCCTTAATCAATTCACCAGCATCTGCAGTACCTCTAAAACCATGTTCGGGAGCAAAAACTCTTTTGATATCTAGATGAAGTGAAACAAGAGTATCGACAAGATGGGTAAAATGATTTGATTTTTTAAAAATGACACTCGTTTGGTTTGCGACGACTCCCACTTTTTTACCTTTCAACAATGGCATGTAGAGTTCGATTTGATTAGCACCAACAATGATAGTTTGTGGGTTCAAGACTTCAGTATTGGGTTTGCTTTCTTCTGGCTTCTCATTTTGTTCATATGACTTTGTTCCACTTCCACAAGAAATCACTATCAAAACAAATAATAAAACTGTATTTTTGAACATCATTAAATCCATCTATTTAATTTGAATTACGAATTTTTTATAGCTAAACGCATTATTGGCAATAAAACGTATAAAAGTAGTGTATCGGCTCCGATTATAAAAATTGGTATTGCGGCCATCGCTATCGGAATTATAGTGATGCTCATAGCTATTGCCACAGGGATTGGGCTACAACAAAAAATAAGGGATAAGGTAGTGGCCTTTAATGGTCATGTCATCATTACCAATTTTGATTCGAATACTTCTGATGAATCAGAAATTCCAATCAGTGTCAAACAAGATTTTTATCCAAAGTTTACAAGTGTTGACGGAGTCACACACATTCAGGGAGTGGCAACAAAATTTGGCGTGGTGCGGACTGAGACTGATTTTGAAGGCATCGTCTTAAAAGGTGTAGGAGGTGATTATGATTGGCATTATTTTCAGGAATTTTTGGTCGAAGGACACTTACCCGATTTTTCAAAGGACGAAAACAATGATGTATTGGTTTCACAATACTTTGCCAACAGGCTTCAATTTAAAGTTGGCGATACTTTTCAAACTGTATTCGGAAAAGAAGATATCAATCAAGTGCCTTTCATCAGAACGTTTAAAATAGTAGGGATTTACAATTCCGGATTTCAGGAATTGGATGAAAAATTTGTGCTAGGTGACCTTCGTCATATACAGCGTATGAACAAATGGCAAACAGACCAAGTTGGTAGTTTTGAAGTCTTTATCGACGATTTCTCAAAAATTGAAGAAAAGGGCATTGAAATTTATCAAACTATCCCGTCCACTTTAAATTCTGAAACTGTGGTGCAGAAATATTACTCAATTTTTGAATGGATTAATATTTTTGACAGCAATACGTATGGCATTATTGGCATCATGATTCTTGTTGCAGGCATCAACATGATAACTGCTTTGTTGGTATTGATTCTTGAAAGAACGCAAATGATTGGTATCCTTAAAGCCTTGGGAAGTAGCAATTGGAGCATCCGTAAAGTATTTCTCTACAATGCCACCTATTTGATTGGACTTGGATTGTTTTGGGGAAATAGCATCGGTATTGGATTGCTCTTGGCTCAGAAATATCTCAAAATAATTCCATTAGACCCAAGCGTTTACTATGTCACAGAAGCACCTGTGTATATAAGTTTTGATTATATCTTGCTTCTTAATTTAAGTACATTTTTGGTCTGTATGTTAATGCTCTTGATACCTTCCGTAATCATTACAAAAATTTTACCTGTCAAAGCCATCAGATTTGATTAGGAAATAAATTAAAGGTTAAGTATCTCTATCCAAAAGGGTTTTAAAATTCTTGATATGCTTCGCTTTATCACGGACAATTGGTCCCGAGCAAAAAAATATTCGTCTATTTGTGCCAAAAACTTAACTTTGCACCGCAAAATAATGAAAATGGAGTACGCAAAAAACATCTTGGAAACCATTGGTAACACACCTTTGGTTAAAATAAATGAACTGACAAAAGACTTACCTTGTTTGGTTTTGGCAAAATATGAAACTTTCAACCCTGGTAATTCCGTAAAAGATCGGATGGCATTGACCATGATTGAAGATGCTGAAGCCGATGGACGGTTAAAACCTGGTGGCACTATCATTGAAGGGACCTCAGGCAATACAGGGATGGGTTTGGCTTTGGCAGCAATCGTAAAAGGTTACAAATGTATTTTTGTGATGAGTGACAAGCAATCGAAAGAGAAAATGGATATTTTACGTGCTGTAGGAGCGGAAGTAGTTGTATGCCCAACCGATGTTGAACCTACAGACCCTCGGAGTTATTATTCTGTTTCAAAGCGCATGAGTGAAGAAATCCCCAACTCATGGTATGTCAACCAATATGACAATTTGAGCAATACCAAGGCACATTACCAAAGTACTGGTCCCGAAATCTGGAAGCAAACAGAGGGAAAAGTAACTCATTTTGTGGTGGGTGTTGGAACTGGAGGAACCATTTCAGGTGTTGGAAAATATCTAAAGGAACAAAATCCTAACATTAAAATCTGGGGAATTGACACCTATGGAAGTGTCTTTAAAAAATACCACGAAACAGGTATTTTTGATAAAAATGAAATCTACCCTTACGTTACTGAAGGAATCGGTGAAGACATCCTACCAAAAAATGTCAATTTTGATATTATCGATGGCTTCGAAAAAGTCACCGATAAAGATGCCGCAATCTATACGCAATTATTGGCGCAAAAAGAAGGGATGTTTTTAGGCAACAGTGCAGGTGCTGCCATAAAAGGTTTGTTGCAACTCAAGGACAATTTCACTAAAGATGATGTTGTCGTTGTGCTTTTCCATGACCACGGCAGCCGTTATGTTGGAAAGATGTTCAACAATGATTGGATGAAGAAAATGGGATATATTGATTAAGAGATCCCTTTTTAAATAAAATTGAAACCTGAATGTAAATTCAGGTTTTTTGTTTATGAAAGAATATCACTTGCTTTCGTTAAACGTTATTTGGAATTTCTTACATTTAAACCATGCAAGAAGACTTTCTACATTACGTTTGGAAACATAAAAAGTTTACCACACCAAGCCTGCTGACGACGGATGGAGAACTTGTGACTTTGGTTAAAGTCGGACAGCATAATCATCATTCGGGACCTGATTTTTTTAACGCACAGTTGGGAATCAGTGGGCAACTTTGGGCAGGCAATGTGGAAGTCCATGTAAAGTCAAGTGACTGGTATGTGCACAATCATGAAACCGATACAGCATATGACAATGTGATTCTTCACGTGGTTTACGAACATGATACCGATATTTTCAGAAAAGACAATTCTGTCATTCCAACGTTGGAGCTCAAAAACTATATTAGTAACGAATTGCTTCTCAATTACCAAGTATTGTTTTCCAAAACAGACAAATGGATCAACTGCGAAAACGATTTTGCAATGGTTGATGATTTTGTGCTCAGCCATTGGCTTGAAAATCTCTATTTTGAACGTTTGGAACGCAAAGCAAAAACGATTGAAACGATGTTGCTGTTCTCAAAAAATGATTGGGAAGCGGTCTTGTTTAAATTGTTGGCGAAGAATTTTGGACTTAAAGTGAATGGTGAAGCTTTTTTGAGCATGGCTAATTCGTTTGAGTTTTCCATTCTAAGAAAAATACAAACCAAGTCCGAACAAATAGAAGCTTTGTTTTTT